>JAKIWI010000002.1:4267-317061 GCA_022750115.1 Thermoplasmata archaeon | reverse complement strand
TTGGGGCTGCCAGCGGGAAGGACCCCAGATCAGTGCCGACGAGGCTCCCGTTCGGTTCGGAAACTCCCGCGAACGAAACCGGGCCACATGTCGGATCGTTTGTTCCAATCACCACGGTCGGATATGCGCTGAAGTTGGCAAATACCGAGCCCGAGTTCACGATCGAGAGGAGCCCGTTCGAGATCGACACGCCGCTCCCGCGCGTCGTCAGCGACGCGAGACGCCAACCTGGCGCAGCCAATCCCTGGATCAAGTAGGTGCCGACCGGGAGCGGCGTGGTCGCGGCTGACGGAACCCGGGTCCCATTGACGAGAATCCCTCCCGCCCCCGCGGGCTGAGCGAAGAACGCGATATTCGCGAGAAAATGGGCCACGACCGTCGCCGGCCCGGTCAGGGTGATCCGGGTCGTGGAGTTCGTCGCGTTCGCGATCGAGGCATTGCCGCGCGCCGTCCAGAAGCCGAATGCCACGGTCCCGCAGGAAGGCGCCGAGAGGGAGAAGGTGCCGGGCGCAGCGAATGAAGGAGAAGATCCGTTGGCGTATTGCGTCCCGTTGAAGTCGACGACGCAGCCCGGGGGAAGCGACTCGAGGGTCAACGTCGGGAACGTAAAGAAGTCAGACCGAACGGTCGCGTTCCCGAAGAGCAGGTAGCTTCCGTTCAGTAGGACGAGGCTCCCGGAGACGTTCAGACCCAGACCGGAATAACCCGGATTCGGGGCTTCGCGTAGCGCATAGGAGTTGAAAGGTAGCCACGCCGCGGTACCGTTTGCGTGGAGCAATCCCCCCATCCGCGTCGAGCCACCGAGGCCGGGGACGGAGGAGAATGCGACCTTCCCGGCCCCGAACGCCCAGGTCTCGGAATCTGTCCCGCTCCCACCCCCAACCAGAAGGGTCAGTGCATCGCGCGCGTCGTAGGTCATCGCGGCCCCCGCTCGAGACGACGGAGCACTCAGCGGACGCAGACGTACCCAAGCTGTTCCGTTGAATGCCCAGGTCTGATTCCCTGACCCGAGGCCCCCGAAAAGAATCGCAGACTGAGAGAGTGGATCGTACGAGAGCGACGCATAGCGTTGAGCCGCCGGAGAATGGATTGGAGTGACGTTTTTCCAGCTCCCATTCTGGAACGTCCAGGTACAGTTGTCGCCGATGTTTCCTCCGCAATAGGCGACCACCGCGCGAAGGAGTGGATCGTAGGTCATGCCCGTGGCCTCTGGCGGCGCGACGCCGACGGTCCGGTTTGTCCACGTGGCGTTTTCGAAGGACCACGTCTCGTTAACCGGATTTCCCGTCCTGTCCGACCCGCCGAACAGCAGAAGGTACCCCTCGGCCGCGTCGAAGGCCATCGACGCTCCGTACCTCGGGGATGGCGCCCCGGAGGCGTTGAGTTTGCTCCAGTTGCCTCCCGAGAATTCCCAAGTCTGGTTGATCACGGGTACTGGCGAGGCGCCCCCACCGCCGAACATTATGACGGACTGACTTTGGGGGTCGTAGGCCATCGCGACCTCGTACACCCGCGGCGGGGACGAGACTGGATGGAGTTGCGACCAGTTCCCTTGCCGGAACACCCACGTCTGGTTGCACGGAGATGCAGAACCCGTCGGACAAGCGCCGAAAAGAACGGTGTAGTTGTCCCTGGCGTCGTACGCCAAGCCCAGCCCAATCAAGGATGCTAGGGGGAGACCCGACTGATTGAACCCAACCCAGTTCTCCCCCGACGCGTTCACGAGCGGTGGAGTCAATCTCCTCGCGCTCGACGCACAATCACCCGTCCCGGCCGCGGGCCCCGGCAGGCAAGCGGCCGCCCGGATGTGGGTCGGACCCGCGGTCGCCGTGACCACCTGGTCATTCGCCCGCGGGCTCGCGATAGACCCCCCGGCCGGACGTGGGTCTATCTCGGGGGCCGCTTCCAAGAATACGGGGCTGAGGAGCAGGAGTGTCGTTAGGACCGAGATCGCCGCGATGATGACGGGGCTTCTCCGCTGGGGTCGCCGCTCAGCGCTCATCGCGGTCGGTCCTCGAACGCGCGCCCCCTTCATGAAGGTCGCGCGGCCGCGGCCCCCCGCGCGACCATCATGAGGGTGCAGCCGCCCTCGGGGCTCGCACCGCCCCTCGGGCGGCCTGCGCGCTTGCTCCGCATCGATGACCGCGATGAGCGCGC
Source organism: Thermoplasmata archaeon (assembly GCA_022750115.1). Classification (GTDB taxonomy): domain Archaea; phylum Thermoplasmatota; class Thermoplasmata; order Lutacidiplasmatales; family UBA184; genus Lutacidiplasma. The sequence continues at coordinate 314,904 of JAKIWI010000002.1, read as the reverse complement.
GAAGCGCCTCGGAGCCAGCCGCCCCCGCCGAACTCGCCTCCAGCCGCCGCGTCCGCGTCCTCGGGACGGCCCGGACCTTCGAGGTCCGCGACCAGCTCCGCGGGCTCGGGCTCCGCTGGGACCCCGCGACCCATGCGTGGCACGGGACGATCCGCGCCGGGGAGGAGGTCGTACTCGAGCGCGAGCTGCGCGTCCGCGCGCAGGTCGTCCACCCGATCGAGGCGTTCGCGGCCGAAGCGAGCCCGGAACCGCCCTCTGGCCCGAAGCCCCCTGTACCGAGCCCGCGCGCGGCCGGGGAGCCCCGGGGGCCTCCCCGGGACGGGTCCCGGACACGAGCGGAGGCCCGGACGGCCTACCGCGAGGACAGTGACGAGGACCCCGAGCGGCAATTCCATCCGCGCTTCAACCTGTGGGATACAACGAGCGGCCTCCCCGACGACTCGCGGGAGGCAGACGAGCGCGCGACGGAGCGGAGGCTCCGGGACCTCCGAGGACGCGTCAAGGCGGCCCGGGCCGCGCTTTCAGCCCGCCCCGAGGCCAAGGAGGCGTTCCGGGCCGACTGGGGCCGAGAGGCCGCGTTCTACGCTCGATTCGGAATCACGCAGGCCCAGTTTCAGCACGGCGTTCCCTTCACTACACCGTCCGAGGAGGAAAGCGCTCAACCGCTGCCGCCGCCTTCGGAGAGTTCGGATGACGGATCAGACAGAAGACGGGCGTTCCTCGACCTGGGCGTCTCCGGCTAGAGAGATATTGCTCAAGGCGGGCGCAACAGTCGTCTTCGCGCGAGGAACCATCCGATGCACGATCCCGCGAGTCCTGCCGCCAATCCGACGCCGAGAACCAGAGGCAGGTCGGTGGAACTCGTCGGGTGCGAGAGGGTGACCGGAGGCGCGGGTCCAATCTGGAGCGCCGCCCCGCCCGAGGCGTTCCCCAGGCCGTCGATGACCACGACCATGATGGAATAGTTGCCAACGGACCCCGGAACGCATTCAATCGTCGGCGTCGACAACGAAATGCACCCACTTGGAAGCATGTCATAGGAGTAGCTGACGGTTCCTGACGAGTTCGTGACAATCGCACTTAGTTCGATGGACTGTCCGAGTGAAATCGACCTCGGGAACACATGTAGGCTGACCGCCAGACTCAAGGCAGGATTCACCAAGAGCTGGTAGCTGGCCGAAGACGTCGCATTCGTCGAATCTGTTAGTTCGACGGAAACAACGTAACTGCCAGCCTTCGCGGGACTGCAACTCAGCACGGAGGCATTGCTAGTGATGCAACCGACTGGAAGGCCCAGGTAAACGTACGAGAGCGAACCCGTTCCTCCCGCTGCATAGACTGAGAGAGCGACTGGCCGCCCGGCTGTTGCGGGTGTAGGACTTGACGTGATCGCCAAGATTGAGGGAAGTACGTTGACCGTAACTTGGGCGACGGCGGTGGTCTGCGATCCCGCGGCATCCACAACTTGCGCAGCCGTTTCATAGAGCCCGGCCGCAGTCGGCCGACAAGTGAGGGACCTGTTGTTCATGGTCACACACCCCGAAGGGAGCCCGGAATAACGGATGAGGAACGGTGCTACTCCCCCCAAGACCAGCAGCGACAGAATCAGGGTCTGACCAATATCCAAACTGGCAGGCCTTCCGACAAGGGAGGCCGATCCGAAGCCCGATGTGACGTTGAGCAGAACGATTCCCCAAGCCAAATATCCTGCGGAGTCACTTGCGTTGAAGAACACCCGGTACGATCCGGCGACGGTGAAGGTGCAGTTCAGTCCGAAGGGCGTCGCCAGAGCACACCCAAGCGGGAGATTCCCAATGGAGTACGAGTACGGCGGGGTGCCATTGATCACGAGAGCACGAATGCTGGTCGGAATCCCGACCTCAGAGGGATTTGGCGTGGAGGACAGTGACGCGATCGAGGGAGCGTTCGCCAGGATGCTAACGACTCCAGAGCTCTCGTCGAAGACCTCGAGCTGGTTATCACCAGGCACGAATGCCATCCCTTGCGGGGCGGTGAGCACCTGTGTAAATCCCGCGAATCGGGAGTTTCCCGACGTGTTCACAAAATTGATCGTTCCCGAGTTGAGATTGGCCACGAACAGCGTGGAGGCGTTCGTGTCCAACGACAGCGCGACCGGTCCAACATCGGTGGGAACGGATCCGACGACCGCGAGGGTCGAGCCGTTGACCACAGTTACGTTGTTCGATGCCGAGCAGGCCACATAGAGCAGCCCATTCACCGAGTCGTAGGCGAGCGCTTGCGGGTTGGATCCCACCGGGATCGTCGTGGAGAGAAGCATGTTTGAACTCGAGTTCAGCACGGAGACGTTGGCTGATCCATACTCCGCTACGAAGATTCGGCCGTCCTTCGCGTCGTAGGCTAGGGCGCTCGGCTGCGAGTAGTTGGGCAGAGTGAGGAGGCGATTGGATGTGAGGGTAGATGCGTTAATCGTCCAGAGGGAGTTGTCGTAAACATCCGAGACGTAGACCAAGCCGTTCGTGGGGTCGGAGACGATTCCCTCGGGACCAGACCCTACGGGAATGGAAAGGTTCCTCACGGCGTGAGTCGCCGCGTTGATAATGGCTACGGAGTTGGAGCAGAGGTCGGTGACAAACACCTGGCCATTTGTCGAGTCGACAGCCACCTGCTGGGGCCCGTCTCCGACTTGAACCCTCCCAATAACTGAGGCGGTTGGCGCAGGATTGATGAGGGTAACGAACCCCGGGGATTTGCAATCGTTCAGCGGGTTGTTCGTGGCCGTGTAGACAAGGCCGGTTGTCGAGTCATACGCAGCGCCGAAATAAGAGGTCCGCAGCGGGACGTCCGCGACCCGAGTAACGTCCGTGCGTCCGTCAATCAGCGAAAGTTGGTCGCCACTGCCGATAGCGAACAACGTCTTCGTCCAGTTCGCATAGCCGAGGGTGGCAGGCGATGTGCCAAGCGGTATCTCTCGAAGATACGTGAGAGAAGATGCGTTGATCACCCCGACCCCAGTCCCGTCCATGAGCCCACCCGGCGCAATGTAGATCTCCTTCGTGTCGGGGTTCAGCGCTACGCCGGTGACGAAAGCTTGGGTTGACGCTAGCGTCGTCACGCCGAGCATCACGTTCGTTGTGGCGTTCACGAAGCTGATGTTGCCCGACCCGACACTCGGGAGGACCATGACGTTCGAAAATGGATCGTAAAGGACAGCGTAGGCATCCAGCCCAGCGCCTAGAATCCCCTGAAGCCGGGCGACAACGCTCAGGTTAGTCGGGTTGATGGCCACTACGCCACCATTGCAGTCTCCGTCGCCGATGTACATGGAATCCGACGCTGGATCGTACGCGAGGGTCTGTTGACAGCCATTGCCGAGATGCTTCGTGGCGACGACGCTCAGAGAGGTCGTATTTGCGACGGTCAGATTCCCATCGAGACCTGTAGCATAGATCAGCCCGTTCTGAGGGTCGTATGCAATCGCGTAGGCTCCGGCCGGCAATGGGATCCGCTTGACCATGGTATTCGTAGTTAGATTGATGATGGTGAGGCCGGCACCTTGGTTTGCAACCCAGGCCATGTGGTTCCTTTCATCGATCGCGAACGCGTTCGGGTTCGAACCAGACGAAGTTGGAAAGTCCGGAATCGGACTCCGTACGGCTCCCGTGCTGGAGTTAAGCGAGAAAACATCGCTCCCGACGCGTTCGCCCATGAGAACTTGATTCGAGGCAGGGTCGAATCCGAGGCCGGTCGGTCCAACTGGCTCGACGGAGGCATGGCGACCTTGGACCAGTGTGCCGTTGCCCGGTTCAAGTGTGTAGGCGACGCTCCTCGGGGAAACGAGAGATCGGCCAGCGACGAGGGGAACGGAAGTCTGCGCCTGCGCTCTCTGGACCTCCTGACTCTGCCGATCCCAACTCGGTAGTCCGATCGAGGGAGTTCCAATCGGGGCCTCTTGCTGCCGAATCGGGAGAGGTGGCAAGCCAAGCCCGGTCGAGGCTATACTCAATCCCGCTAGGAGAAACAACGCGGTGATTGATAGCGCGGCGCCTGGTAGAAGCCAGCGGAGACGCCCCCCCCTGGCGCTAGTCCGGTACCGGACCCAACCTCGGCGCAACCCTCGCACCGAAACCCCGGTTCGAAGATTCGTTCCCCGGGGATAAGCCTTGCCTTTGCTTCTCTCAATCTTGCAACGCCAGGGGGTCTGCGGGAAGAGTTCCCGAGTACGAGTGACCGATTGAATTCGTCCCGCGACCGGGTCGAATGCTTCGGGTTCGCGGATTCGGGTTGCTGGCTATCGGGAGAACTTCTCCACCGGGCGCCCGCACTTGCCTTGGAGTGGGAACCGGCGTGCGTGTTTGGGGCTGCGTCAGGCCTGGTCGCCCGATACTGCATGCGAGACCAATGGTCGGCGGGCGCGCGAGGAGCCTGAGCGCTCGCGGAACGTACCCATCGACTTTATTGCTTCGGAACCGATAACCGAGACATTCGACGGGGGCAAGGTGCGTCAGTGATCGGCGAAGCAAGTCCGAGCAGGCGCGTAGTTCGTAGCACCGTGGCTCCCCACGCGGGTTCTCGGGTCGTCGCCCTCGCAATTATCACCACCCTCCTGATGATTATTCCCGCGGCGAGCACGCTGACATCCCGGCCCCACGAGTCCGAGCCCGGACTGGTGTCGGCCGACTTACCTTCGTCGTCGAACTCATCGTCGTCCTCCAACGGCTCCTCGACCGCAGCTTCGCCGAGTCCTCCATCAACTCCCGCCGCAAGTTCTGCGTTCGGGGCGTGGCCGACCTACGACCAGAACATCAACCGGACAGGGGCCCAGCTCAGGGAGCGAGTCCTCTCGCCCGCGAATGCGTCGGGCTTACATTTGATCTATTCGTTCCCGACAGTCGCCGCGGTGGAGGGATCCCCCAGCGTTGTGGGTGACTACGTATACTTCGGGGATTGGCGGGGGAACGCGTACAACATCAGCGCCTCAACCGCGAATCCGGTCGGTGCTCAGAATTGGATGACGCCCGCGAGTGCACTTGCGGGGGGCTACGCCGCCGGCAATTGCACCGGATACCCAGTCGCTGGAATCACGTCCGCCCCAGCGTTGAACGGACCCGACGAGTTCATCGCGTCCGAGACGACTCTCTACAATCTTTACCCGAGCAATGGATCCGTGAACTGGAGCTTCAACTTCGGGAACTTCAGCACGCACGACGGATATTGGGAAGGACGCTACTTCTGGTCCAGCCCACTGGTCTTCAACAACAGCGTCTACATCGGAATCTCGAGCCGCTGCGATTCGCCTCTCATCGAGGGGCAACTTTTTCAAGTCCCCGTCAATGTCACCGCCGGGCACAATCACGCGCCTACGCACTACTTCAACGTCGTCGCACCCTTCACGAATGCGACCCACGGCGGCGGAAGCATCTGGTCCACTCCATCGTTAAACAAGAAGACCAATACGATCTGGATCACCACTGGCAACGGCAATAACGGGATTCACACGCCTCAACACGTTTACAATCAGTCGGTTGTGGCGCTCAACGCCTCCAATGTTTCCTGGGTTCGCGGCTACTTCATGAATCTAAATCTTTGCAAGAGGGCCGATTGCGATTTTGGAGCCGGCCCAACTCTGTACATGGCTTCCAACGGCACCGCTCCGATGGTCTTGGCGACAAGCAAGGATGGGAACGCCTATGCCTTCTACCAATCTTCGTTCAACACGAGTAAGACCCGCACGATCAATGTTACAACCCCAGCCTGGAATCTGACGGTGGGCACCGCAAATGACCTTGCACCCGCTGCCTACAACGGTTCGGCCCTCTTCCTCGGAAGTGGGGACACCAATGTTACGATCGGGGGCGTCAGGACCCATGTCCCCGGATCCGTCCGAGCCGTTTACCCAAACGGCTCAATCATCTGGCAACACGGCTCTTTCGGCGTCGTGCGCGCGGGCTTGACATACGCAAACGGACTCGTCATCGACGTCGCTGATTGGAACAACGGGTCTGGCAGTTTCAGGGGTTCGACGCTGGAGGTCCTCAACGCCGGCACGGGAGCCCTGCTGTACCACTACAATACCACGATGGTTATGAACGCTGAGCCCGTGGTCTTCGACGGACGAATCTTCGTTTCGGCGGGTTCTAGTTCATTCTCGGGCGCCGGCGCGATTCGCGCCTTCGGCATCCCCGTCATCGCCTCGGGGAGCATCGTGAGCGGCTACAGTTCGTCGGGGACGAGTCAATACTTCACATTTTCTGCCTCGATTCACGGCGGGATGCCGGGGTATGCCTGCGCGTGGGTGTTCCCCGATGGAACGAACGGAAACGGGTGCAGTCCGACTTGGCACGACACCGGCCACATTTTGCCAATTATTCCCTCGATGACCGTGACCGATGCTTCGGGCACGAGCACAGTCGTGTATGGCTACAACCTCGCTACCGCGGCGACCATCAACAGCGGTCCCCACATCTATCTCAATCTCAGCTGGGGATTCATCTATTGCGTCGCGCCGTACTCCTCCTGCCCCGTCGCATCGGGGCCGAGTTGGAGCTACTCGTTCGGGGCAGAGGTGGCAGGGGGTACACATCCCATCACCTACCTGTGGACCTTCGGGGACGGAGGTAGTTCTACTCTCGTGGCACCCACTCACGTTTACCTGTCGTCGGGGACGTACACAGTCACCTTGACGGTCACCGACGCCGACCACCACCAAGCATCCCTACAACTTCAGGTGAATCCGTAGTCCCTGCTCGCGCGCTGAGGACACGCGTAGCGGGACCTCAGGCCCACGCCGGATCATCAAGGTCCGGCAGCAGCTCCGCGGCCTCCGCTGGGACCCCGCGACCCACTCGTGGCACGGGACGATCCGAGCCGGCGAGGAGGTCGTCCTAGAGCGCGAGCTGCGGGTTCGCGCCCAGGTCGTCCACCCGATCGAGGCGTTCGCGACGGAGGCAGGCCCGGCCCCACCGGCAGGTCCAAAGCCCCTCGAACCGAGGCCCCGCGCGGCCGGGGAGCCCCGGGGACCCCCCCGGGACTGTTCCCGGACCGGCGCGGAGGCCCGGGCGGCCTACCGCGAAGGGGGGGAGGATGGCGAGGAGGTCCCGATTCGCTCCCGATTCACGGTCTGGGACACCACGAGCGGCCTCCCCGACGATTCCCGCGAGGCGGACGAGCTCGCCGCGGCGCGGTGCCTCGGCGACCTACGCGGGCGAGTCAAATCGGCGCGGGCAGCGCTCGCACGGGTCCCTGGTGCGGCCGACGTACTCCGAGCCGACTGGCGGAGGGAGGCAGGCTTCTACGCACGATTTGGGATCACACAAGCCCAGTTCCGGAATGGGGTCCCTGCATCGGGGGGAGCGATCTCAACGTCGTCAAATCCGCATGCCGGTTGACGGAGGCTACAATAGGAGACCGCGTCTCCTGCTCGCCGACGATGACGATCCGGGGAGTCGGGGATCAAACCCGGCGCCTGCAGCTCGTCTATCTGGTTTGGGTCGTGACCTCCGCGCTGCTCACGTATTGGTTCGTTGAAGTCATCCTCAACGGTCTGCTGCATGTAGGGTCCGACGTCGGCGGAAACCTGGTGTTCCAATCGACACCCCAGCAGGTCCCGTTCTATCCGTTCACCCTCGCGGCCGCGTTACTGTCGTTCGTCGGCGTGACGTACTTCGTCCTGCGGGCAGAGGGGGTGCGCTGGTGGAGCGTTCTCCTCGCCCTGGTGGTCGCCGAGGTATCGACGGTCGGCATGATCAATCTCTACGAACAGCTGTTCATTGTCCCGATGCAGTTAGCGTCCCACAACTGGTACTGGATCAACTACTATTGGGGGGGTTTGGGTTTCGCGGCAGCGACGATCCTCGGAATTAGCTGGGTCCTCGCCGGCCTCCCATGGTGGCGGAGGGAGAACGCGCGATGGGCCGGTGGGGTGTTCGGGGCCTATCTCGCAACGATGCTGGTCTGGCTCGCGATAGGATTCCCTTCGGTAGAATCGGGCTCCTGGGCCGCGTATCTGTTGAATACCGTCAGCCGTCTACTCTCCCAAGCAACTCTCGTCGTCCTTGTCGCCGACCCCCGTTGGGTCGCGCGCCTACGTGCTCACATCCGAAGATTATCGAGGCCGAGAGTCCCGGGATGAGTCCCCCCATTTGCTCACACAAATGGATCGTCGGCCAGCGACTGGCGCTGCGAGGCGGCGTTCAACGCGCGTTTCGGGATTACGCAGGCGCAGTTCCGGGATGGGGACGGAACTCTTGCAGGTCGTGACGAGGGAGCGGACGCTCCTGTCTGTACCCTCGGCGACGAGCTCGGGGAGCGGCGCGCGGGAGCGATAGCCTGCTTTCCGGGGCTATGAGAACGGATGGGGTTAGGGGGCCGGGTTTGAAAACGGACCGCCGTTAGTGAGAACGAATGGCCGGACGCTCGATTCGGAGCCCTCGACCTCAGAAGAGCCCGATTGAATCCTGTTTCTATCGCAGAGAACTCCTCGGGGTGGTCCCCGTGGCTATAGGGCTCGGAGCTTGGTTGGGAGCCGGGAAGTCGACGGATCAATGCCACGTCTCAGCGCGCCCGTAGCCTGAAGGTCCGTCCCTCGGGCTCCTTTGTAATCCGCCCGGCAGCCCAAAGGACCATCACAATGCGAATGGCCCCGCTCGGCCGCGGAGCCTCTGAGGCGACGCCCGAGAGCTCCCGATATCGCTTGTAAAGGGTCGGGCTTTGGAGCAACCCGTCACTTCCGCTCTTTCGGATGATCTCGAAGACCGCGCCGGTGAGGTCGGACACGGGTGAGTCGGAGCGATGGCCCAACTTAGATTCTCCCTGTCGTCTGACTCAGGGTTAAAACTCCCAGCACGGTCACCTTCGCTCTAATGTCGCGCCGGATTCCTGCAGCGGAAACCATTCTTGTGGAACTTCGATTCGCGACACGCCGTAGCAAGGGGAATGTCAGGCTGCCGAAGGGTTCGTGCTTTGACCGGGCGAATGTTGTCATCGGTAAAACTGCGAACCGCCTGCACGGCCTGGAGACGGCTCACGGCCACGCCAACCTCGATGAAGATCTGGCGAGAACGATCCGGGCGCTCCTCGAAAAGGCCGGAGCGACTCTCGTCCCAGAGGGGTCTACCCCACGCCGGGCGTCGTCCCCGGGCCGCTGAGCCCCCCGCGTGATCCACCCGCGGTTCCCGGTCGGGGAAACGACCAGCGGCCTTCCCGACGACTCCCGCGAGGCGGACCAGCGCGCGGCAGAGCGGAGGCTGCGGGACCTTCGAGCGCGAGACAAGGCTGTCCGGACGTCGATTTTCGCCAATTCGGAGGTCGGACATGCCCTTCTCGCAGACTGCATACGCAAGACGTCATTCGCCATCCGGTTGGAGAAAAGCGCGACTGAGTCCCGACACAGGCCCGCCCTCGCCAAGATCTCCGCCATTGACGCGTTTTGCACAGAAACGAGGTTGATCTGGGATCTACGCGAGAATATGTAGGGTCGGAGCGTCGGGGGGGACGAACGGAGTCGAGTCAGGTCAGAAATGTTCTTCACCACTGACCGTCGTACAGGATCGGGGAGCGCAACCTCAAGCCGAGTCCCGGTGTTTGTCGTGATCGCAGTACTATTTCTTGGGACGGGAACATTGGCAGGCTGGGGCCTGAACGCCCATCAACTGCCCTGGGGGGTTGCTGGGAAGTCCCCCGGTCCAATGCCTGGCCCGGTCTCGATGGTTTCGGGCGGGTGGTTTGCCGGGACGGTCAATCCTTGCATCCCGCAGACGGGACTTTTCGTCAACAGCACAGCTGTCTACCTCGGCACCGGGTGCCGTTTCAACGTCAGTCTACTCCCGGGCACCTACCTGGTTAACGTGAGTGCCGGCACAAATTACATTTCGGTGAGGGATTCCCCCATATCGATCCATGCTGGCGTGACAACCACACAGTCATTCCACCTGAACACAAGTTACGGTTGGATCAAAGGCTTGATTTCCCCCTGCGTCCGGGGAATCCACATAACTCTCAACGGGACCCCACTAACCCACTTCTCTAGCTTTTGCCCAGTGTTCAACGTATCCGTGTTTGACGGTTCTTGGTGGCTGAATGCGTCCGCTCCCGGCTACTCGGACGACACAGTACTGCTCGTGGTGACTTCGAGCCACACGACGCAGGCGAACTTTACACTGGTTCCAGTTCCGCCCGGTGCATCGGTCCTTGGGACGATCCCCGTCGGGTCATCCCCCCAAGGCATCGTTTACGACAACGTGACGGGGCAGGTCCTCGTCCCGAACTTCTTATCCGCGAACGTCTCGATGGTGGTCGGCTCCCACGTAGTTAGCTCGGCAAGCGTTGGAAGCGGTCCGTACGGCCTCGCTTACGATCCACGGAACGGGGAAACGTACGTCGCCAACAGTGGGTCAGGAAACGTAACGCTCCTTTCGGGGACGACTCACGTCGGTGTAATCGGGGGGCTGGGGTCTTCTCCGTTTGGCGTGGTCTTCGACCCAAAGCACAATCTCATTTACGTCTCCAACTATGCCTCGAACAACATCTCGGTCATCTCCGGTTCCTCCGTTGTGAAGTCCCTCCCGGTGGGCTCGACTCCTCAGCGACTCGCCTTTGACGCAGCGAACGGCTACGTCTACATCACGAACTACGCCTCGCACAATGTCTCCGTTCTTAACGGCAAGGCGGTCTTAGGGGCGATTCCGGTCGGTTCGAATCCGCAGGGCATCGTGTATGATCCCGCCACGAAGGAAATCATTGTGGCGAACGGCGGTTCCAACAACCTTTCCGTCATCTCAGGGCTTTTGGTGGTCGCAACAGTTCCGGTCGGATCCGACCCTTACGGTGTCGCGTTCGATAGCGCGAGCAAGGACCTTTACGTCGCAAACTACGCATCGGACAATCTCTCCATTGTCTCCGGCCTGACTGTGGTCGGGACGGTCGCTCTAACCTCGTCGCCCTACCAGCCGGTCTATGATCCGACCGACGGGTTCGTCTACATTTCGGCTCCCCTCGCCAGCTATCTGTGGGTAATCGGTTCATCGCCATTCAGTGTCACTGCAGCCGTGACCCCGATTCAATCCTCTGGGAGCCAGGAGGTTCCATTCGTCCTAAATTTCTCCGGATCCGTGGTTGGGGGCCATCCTCCCTACTCCTATCACTGGGAGTTTGGCGACGGCTCAGGCTCGACCGGACAAAGCACCTCTCACAAATACGGCAGTCTGGGTTCCTTCCAAGCCAATCTATCCGTCATGGACGGGCTGGGACGCACCGTAACCAGCTCCGGCGTCGAGATCAACATCTCCGCGCCGGTTGGAATCGTTAACACGGTCGTAACGCACGGTGCAACCTTTTCTGATTCCGGAGGGAGCTGTTCGCGAAGCGGTAACCCTCTGACGACCTGCTTCACGATACAGCAGAACTTCTACATCTCAAACTCATCCTATCCGGGTCGGATCGAGCTCGGCATTCAGAATGCGATCGTCAATGGAACGGGCGCGTCAGGGAAGGGGGCCTACGCCGTGGAACAGATTTACTCCGGCCAAATCGGTCTGGCTTCGGGGCTGCTCAAGAACTTGTACTCACCGCTAAGCCCAACAGATGGGGTGTTCGCCTTGTCGTCCACAATCGTAAACGGGCAATTGGTTCTAGTCGACACTTGGGACGGGCACAGCTACAGCTTTCCGGGGTACAACTTGGCCGCGGGAACAGTCTCATACGTCGACCTTGGACGGAGCCTTTGCTCTGGCCTTCCGTCCGGATCACAGGAACCCGTCCTCCAACTCGTTGGACCCGCTGCGGGCACGTCCACATCATCAGCCAACTTCAGCGGAGGGTCAGGGACGGTGCTCTCCAGAGTGGAGTACGGGCCGAACAACTACTCCGTCGTCAATCTCTCTAAGGGTCCAATTGACCATTCCGTCTCAGGCTGCCTTCCTGGGAGTCAGGTCAGCGAATACGCGTTCAACCTCACGTGGAAGGCTTCCGCCGGACCGGGCAGGGTGACTTTCGGATACAGTCCTGGAGGTGCCGGCCAGGGCTTCGGCTTTACCAGTCGGGGACCCCTTGTCGTCGTCGAGGCGGTGACATCGAATGGATCCAAATCCGGGGGGTTCGTCTGGAATCAGTCCTTCGCGGACCGCATCGACGTTACGGCCAATGGCACGGGCCTTCCCGCTGGCTCAACCGCACGCCTCTACGGCCTTGAGTTGTCCGGCCCACCGGTAGGGATCCCCAGACCAGGCCTTTCGAAGGCTACATTTTTCGAGGTCCAAGTCTCCGGGATTGCGGCCGGAAGGGCGCGGGTTTGCATCGCCTTGCCCAACTCAAGCACGGCGAGTGCGCTCGACTACTGGAATGGCACGGGATGGATAGGGTTCGCTCGCGTCGGGTGGGCGGGGAACGAGATTTGCGGATCCACATCGGTCTCATCGATTGCAGGTCCAGTTCCCACACCTATCGCGGTGGGAGACAGTGCGCGTAGGCTTCGTCGACCGGCCCGCCGATCAACCCGTGGGGGGAAGGTGCCTCCCTCAACCTCGCGACGGCGTCCGTCACCTCGGTACCCAGCCCGTTTACATCGTGTGATGAGACCGGCCCAACCGTAGGCCGGCTCACCCTCCAGCTCTTGGCCGTGGTGCGACATTCCGCCTCCGGGGCGAGCAGCGAGACGTTCGCGTCACACGGCGTGGCGGTCTCCAAGTGCTGCGATACATCGAGTCCGCTCGTTCGGGACGAAGGAATCGAGGGTCTTCCCCGCTCGCTCCGCTCGCGGGTCCCCCCCGCGGTTTGGCCGGGGTGCTCCGCCCTTCCTCCCTCTCCCCGCGAGGGAGCAAGATGCGAGACCGCATCCGAAACCAACGACGCCGAGCCCCTACACGCCGAACGATCCAGCCTGAGAAGGGATGGGCATGACGCCCCGCCTCGTCGCGACCGGTACCATCCTCCTCGCGGTGGGGCTGACCCTCACAGCCGTGGTCGCGGAGTGGTTCGCGGCGTTCGACGCGTGCCTCGCGAGCACGAGCTGCGTCGCGGCCGATTCCGGTTCGATCCTGGGCTGGTTCCTCGGAATTCTTGCGATGGGCGTGCTGCTGGCAGCTTTGGGCGCGGTCGTCGCGATTATCGGATCCCGGACGGAACCGGGCGATTCTCGGGGTGTCACGCCGTAAGCGACGGGCAGTCCCGGGGTCGCGCAGGGGCTCAGGCCGGGGAGAGCGCCGAGTAGCAAGCGTGTGCCGACCTACTTCAGCTCGAGACGAACTGTGCCGACTGAGGGCACCGATCTCGTTGTGCCGACGACCCCTGGCCCCATCTAATAGGTCGACTCAGTGGTTAGGGTCGGCACAGGCTACCTCTGGGACCCGACATCCCGCGCCGCCTTCGGACGGTCGCCTGCCCCGAGGTCGGGCGGGCGCTTTCGTGTCCGCGAGGCTACCCACATCACCGCCGCCCCAGCTATCGCGCCCCCTGCGACGGCCGCAACAAGGAGAGCTAGCGCCGTCCCCCAGCTTGGTCCCCCGTTCGAGCCCACGGAGCTGTTTCCGGGCGGTTCCGGTACTGCCTTCACGACCTCTAAGGTGGCGGCACTCGAAGCCGTACGACCCAAGCCATCCGTGACGGTCATCGTCACGGAGAAGTTCCCTGCCGCGTTGGGGGTGCACACGAGCACCGCCAAAGAAGCGCCCGAACACCCAGGCGGCAGCCCGACGTACGCGAAATTGGCCCCACCTGAGACGTTCGTCGCTGTCGCGGTGAACTCCGCCGGGGATCCCACGGTGATCTTCGTTGGGAAAACGCTGAAGTCGAGGCCAAGCGTGGGTCGTGGGGCAAGAACGAGGGTGGTGGTCGCGCTGGCCGACTCGTTCACCGCATCGGTCACCGTGACCATAATCGAGGCGTTTCCGAGGGACGAGGGAGTACAAGCGAGCACGGAGGCGTTCGCCGACGTACACCCCGGCGGGAGTCCGACGGACGAGTAGCTCAGGGGCGCGCTGCCACCGGTCGTGATGACTGATAGGTCAACTGGGGTGCCTGGGAAAGTCACGGAGGGGTTCGATGCGAACGCAAGAATCGCGAGGGCCGCGTTGACCGTGACCTGAGTGGACGCTTGAATTGAGCCACCGATCGCGTCGGTTACCAGGGCGGTCACGTTGAACGTGCCTATCGATGACGGCTTGCAGTCGACGACCGGGCTGTCGTCGGTGACGCATCCCGTCGGCAGTCCGAAGTACTCGATGCTCAGGGGCGTCGTTCCCCCTGAAGCGTTCAACCTCAAATCGAGGGGCTGTCCAAGGTCCAGCACCGGCTGAATTGCTCGGAGTCCTACGAGGCCAAAGGATGCATTGACGTAGAAGCGAAGGATTGTCCACGCGGGATAACCGAACGAGTCGGACGCGTTAAAGAAGATCCTGTAGGCGCCCGGAGTTTGAATGACACAGGTCATATCGAAAGCGCCCGTGAGGCCGCACCCCGGCGGAGCGTTCGCGACGGAGTAGCTGTACGGAGCCGTGCCGTTGACGACCTGACCCGTCAGATAGGTTCGAACACCTGGTTCCGTCGGGCTTGGGGTTGACACGACTGAGGCGACCTGAGGCGCATTGGCCAGGACGCTCACGACCCCATAATTCTCGTCCATGACGTCCAGTTGGTTCGTGGCGGGTGCGTAGACGATCCCGAGCGGGGCGGTGAGAACTCGAACGTATCCCGGAATTCGGGTGTCGCTCGAGGTGTTGATCATGTCGACCGTTCCCGAATTCAGATTGGCGACGTACAGGACTTGCGCAGCGCCATCCAGCGCCAACGCCACCGGTCCCGCATCCGCCGCAACGGACCCTAGGATCTTCATGGTCGAGGCATTGACAATCGACACATTGCCTGAAGCAGAACACGCGACGTAGAGCTGCCCGTTGGTAGCATCGTAGAGCAGTCCCTGAGGGTTGAATCCGACCGGGATCGTCGTCGGAAGTAGCGCGTTGGAACTCGTGTTTATGACCGAGACATTCGACGCGCCGTACAGCGCGACGAACATTCGGTGGTCCACTGAGTCGTAGGCGAGGGCGGCTGGTTGAGAGTAATTCGAGAAGTTGAGCAACCGTGATGACACCAGAGTCGACTGGTTGATCGTCCAGATTGATGAGTCATAAACGTCGGAAACGTACACCAATCCGGTATCCGAGGCTACCGCGATTCCCTCGGGCCCCGCACCAACCGGGACGGACAGATTCACGACCGAATTATTCCGGTCGTCGATAACTGACACCGAGTTGGAGCATAAGTTCGTGGTGTAGACCCGGTGCGTCAGAGGGTCGACGGCGATCTGCTGCGGACCGTCCCCCGTGCGCACGGACCCGACAATTGTGGGATGAGTTGTTGGGTCGAGTACAGTGAGAGAGCCGGGGGCACCGCAGTCGTTGTACGGATCGTTCGTCGCGATGTATACGGCTCCTGACCCGGCGTCGTACATCGCGCCATGATAGGGAGTCTTCAGCGGCAACGGTGGTCCCACGAGGAGGTCGGTCGTGCCATTCACCCACGCGATCGTGCCCGAGTTCTCATCGACCGCAAACAAGCGATTCTGAGACGGCTCATACTGAAGTGATGGAGTTCCGAAACGCCCGGGAATCTCCGCTATGTATGCGAGCGATGTCGCGTTCAGTACGGCGATTCCTGACCCATCCGTCAGGCCACCAGGTGCGATGTAGATTTCCTTCCTAGCCGGATTGATTGCCACGCTCATTTCGAAGCCCAGTGTTGAAGCGACGGTAACAGAGGCAAGCAGGGTGTTGGTGGTCGCGTTAACAAAACTGACATTCCCGGAAGTCTCGCTCGGGAGGACCATCACGTTTGCAAACGGGTCATAACTCACGGCGTACGAGTCTAGGCCCGCGCTCCACGGCGACGGGATTCGAGCCGCGATGCTCAGATTGATTGGGTTAACTACTAGCGCGCCGCCGCCGCATCCTCCCCCACCAACGTAAATCGAGTTCGACGCCGGGTCAAACGCGAGCGACTGCGCGCACCCCGCTCCGACCGCCTGCGTTCCCACGACCATTTGGGTCGTCGTGTTGACTACGGTCAGGTTCCCATCGAAACCGACTGCGTATACGAGCCGGTTGACCGGGTCGTACGTGATGCCATCCGCCCCAGCGACAAGAGGAATACGTTTGACCAGAGTGTCGTTTTTGAGACTGATTTCCGTGATTCCGGCCCCCTGGTTCGCGACCCAAAGCATACTGTGAATCGGATCGATTACGAGTGCCTCTGGGTCTGAGCCGGTGGAGGTTGGGAAATCCGATATGGCCTCGATCAATCGGCCCGTGGTCCCATTCAATGAAAAAACGTTGCTCCCTCCTGCGTCTCCGAGAAGGAGCTGGTTTGTCGCGCCGTCGAAGGCCAATCCAGTCGGTGCGGTGGGTAGAGTCGACGCGTGGCGCCCTTGTCGGAGCGAGCCGTTCAGAGGGTCTACCGTGTATGCAATGTGGGAGGGGGCGGGCAGGACAATCGACGATGGGCGGCCGACGTGCGTCGGTTCGGGGGACTGTGGGTGAGTGAACACCTGATCTATTAGGGAACCTGGCGCACTCAACTGCGAGTTAGGCGCGTGGGGCGCGGTGTGGGCGGTCCTGATGGAACCCGCTGCGTTCGAAGTTACCGATAAAGCGGTAACGAGCAAAATGGTGAGGACTCCGAAATCAGCCGCAACAGCAAGTCGCTTCTGATAACCGCGGACTCGCACGACATCACCAACCGACATTGAGCCTGAAAGTGGGAGTCACGTGCTTGGCCTCCCATGCCCCGACTGAGAGGGTCGGCCCAGCGTTCCAGAACCTGTGGGAGAGTTCGGGACGGCAGGATCGGTCAAGACCTCCCCCGTGCGGTGCCCTATAGCCATGAAAGCCTCCGGAAAGGGCATTGCCCACGTCAGGAAGCGAGTTCGTAGTAGTACTCGCCGTGCTCCCGCTGTTCGCGGTCGAGCACCGAACCCTCCCGATTGATCCGGGGTCGGAGCGTCTCCGCGTCGCGTCGGAAGGTAACTTGGACGTCCTTCAGAAGTTGGTTCATTCCCTCGCGCATCGAGTAAGGACCGGATCCAAAGCCGCGTTCTCGCTCCGCGCCCTCCGAGCGGAAGACCATCAAGGAGTCGCAAGCGAGGTCGAGGAAGTACACGTCGTGGTCGACCACCAGCGCGCTCACGGCCTGCCGCTCCACTTGTCGACGGATCAACTTCGCCATCGCGATCCGCTCGTCCGCGTCGAGGTAGGCGGAGGGCTCATCGAGGAGGTAGAGCGTCGCCGGGCGCGCGAGGGCGAGGGCAACGGCGGCGCGCTGCAATTCCCCGCCCGACAGATCCGGGAGGGCCACATCGAGCAGTCCGTCGAGGTGCAGGCCCGGGACGAGGTCGCGCTCGAACAGCCCGACATCGAAGGTCGGATCGCCTCGGAGCGCGTCGACGCGCTCGCGCAGGCTCGCCTTGCTCGTCGCCTTTAGGTACTGCGGTTTGTAGCTGACGGTGACGCCGGCCGGCGGTACGCCCGCCGTCGGTGGCTCGACGCCCGCGAGCATCCGGACGAACGTCGTCTTCCCCGTCGCGTTCGGCCCGACGATCCCGACCGTCTCGCCTTTCGCGAGCTCGCCCGCACCGACCGAGAGGTGGAAGGACGAGAACGACTTTTCGAGCGGGGAGAACGCGACGAGCACGTTGCGCCGCGCGGCCAGTTTCGGCGGGTGGGCCACGAACCGGACCGGCTCGGTCCGGAACCGGACGTTCTCGTCCTTCAGGTAGCCGCCGAGGTAGGTGTTGATCGCACTGCGCATCGCGATCGGGTGGGAAATGACCCCGAACGCGGCCTCCTCCCCGTAGACGAGGTGCGCCTGGTCGGCGAGGTAGTCGAGCAGCGCGAGGTCGTGCTCGACGACGACGATGCTCTTGGATTCCCCGAGTCGCCGAAGGAGACGGGCAACCTCGAGGCGGTGCACGATGTCGAGATAACTCGACGGCTCGTCGATGAGGTAGAGGTCGGCGTCGGTTCCGATCGTCCGAGCGATGGCGAGCAGCTGGAGCTCGCCGCCGGAGAGTTCGCGGAGCGGACGGCCCGACTTGTGTTCGAGTCCGACCGACTTGAGCGCCTTTGCTGGATCCGCTCCCGTGCGGACCAGGAACTCCTCCGCCGTTCCCGGCTCCTCGGAGAACTGGTCCACGTACTGCGGCTTGAACGCCGTCCGCAGCGTCCCGCGGGCGATCTTCTCGAAGTGCGCGTGGAGCGCGGTACCCCGGTAGCGGGCGAGCACGGCGTCCCAACTCGCCTTCGTCCCGTACTGACCGAGGTTCGGCACCTCGGTGCCCGCGAGCACTCGCAGGGCCGTCGACTTGCCGGTGCCGTTCGGGCCGAGGATCCCCGTGATCCCCTTCGTCGGTGGGTTCGGCAGCCGGTACAATCGAAAGCCGTTGTAGCCGTACCGGTGGACGATCTCGCTCTCGTCCGCCTCGGGGGTGTTCAGGATCTTGATCGCGTCGAAGGGGCACTTGTGAACGCAGATCCCGCAGCCGATGCAGAGCGTCTCGGAGATGATCGGTTTCCCGTCGCCGCCCTCGACGATGCATTCCTGCCCCATCCGCACCGGCGGGCAGTAGGCCTGGCATTCCCACTGGCACTCGGTGGGGTGGCAGCGGTCGCGCAGGAGAATGGCGATGCGGGCCACGTCATGCCTCCCGAGTGTCCGCGACGATCCGGCCGTCCGCCATCGTCAGGTGGCGATGCGCCCGGCGGGCCACCGCCGGGTTGTGCGTGACCAAGACGACCGTCGCGCCCGTCCGACGCTGGGCGTCGACCAGGAGGTCGAGCACCGACTCCGTGTTGGCCCGGTCGAGCTCGCCCGTCGGCTCGTCCGCCAAGAGCAGACCGGGCTCGTTTGCGAGCGCGCGCGCGATCGCCACGCGCTGCTCCTCGCCGCCCGAGAGCTGGTGGGGTTTCGACCGCGCTCGGTCGGCGAGGCCGACGGCCGCGAGCAACTCCTTGGTGCGTGCCGCGCGGACCGGTGCGGGTAGGCGCGCTCCCCGCATCGGGAGCTCGATGTTCTCCTCTGCCGTCAACGTCGGGAGAAGGTAGAACCGTTGAAAGATGAAGCCGACCCCGGTCAGTCGGCGGCGGGCCCGCTCGCGCTCCGGAAGGCGCCCGACCGGCCGGCCGTTCCACTCGAGGGACCCATCGGTCGGTTGGTCGAGCAGCCCGAGGAGGTTGAGGAGTGTCGTCTTCCCGCACCCGGACGGTCCTTCGACGCTGACGAACTCGCCCGGAGCGAGTTCCAGGTCGACTCCATCGAGCGCCCGCACGGCAACGGGACCCACGCCGTACACGCGGCGGATCCCGCGGAGCGCGAGGGCCGGGGCGCGCACCTCTCTCACCGCAGCGCCTCCGAGAGCGGGAGGCGCAGGGCCGCCCGCGCCGCCACGGCACTCGAGGCGAGACAGAGCGCGACCGTACCCGCCCCAAGTTCGAACAGGATACGGGGATTGAATACGGCCAGCGCGGCGATCGCCGGCACCTCGCCCGTCCCGTACTGCTGCAAGATCGCGATCGTGAGATATCCGCCGAAGACTCCCAGCACAACGCCGGTCGACGCCAACACGGCGCATCGCGCGACGAGTCCCCCCACGATCCACGCGCGGGGGATCCCGATCGCCCGTCGGATCCCGATCGCGCGTCGCTCGGACTCGACGCGGCGCAGCAAGACGAGCGTGAGGAACAGAAGACCGATGATGATCGCCGTCGCGGAGAGCGCGAGGTAGAATCCCGTCAGTACGGAGTTCGCCTGGTCGAGCTGGACGACCTCGTCGGACAGTGTCGAGACCCCGTAGTACGGAACGAGGGCGCGGATCTCGTTGGCCGTTCGGCTCACGGCCGAGGCGTCGGTGGCGGTGGCACCCGTGAGCGAGACTTCGACGGTATCGGCCGCGTCGATCAACGCGCCCGTCGTCCCGTTCACCCGCGCGCTCCCGGTCAAGAGCTGCAGGTCCGAGAGGGGCAGGATGACCGCGAAACCGGCGACCGGTCCGAGGGGACCGGAGGGGGTACCGAACTCACCGGTCACGACGAAGTGCGCGGCGTTCGACGCATTCGTACCGCCCTGAATCGTGACGGCGTCCCCGACGCTCGCTCCGAGCGCGGCCGCGATCGGGGCCGCGAGGAGGATCTTCTGGGCCGACGGGCCGGAGTAGGTCCCGTTGGCGAAATGCGCCGCGTCCATCGGGTCGCCCAGGTCGAGGTGGGTCGGGAACGCGCCCCGGGCCGCCGGCCCCAACGTCGTCAGGAATGGGGCGGGAAGGACTCCCTCCGCCAGGGCCGGCTCGGTGAGCCCCGTCGGACCCCGCACATCGATCGCCTGGCTGAGCACAGGGGAAGCTGCCGAGACGTTGGCGAGTCGGTCGATCCGGTCGCCCAGAGCGTGCGCGCCCCCGATGCCGTGCGTCCCGGACGCCGAGACGGTGATCTCGAACCCCGCGCTCTCGAGCGCGGCCCTTTCGTGCGCCGAGACTCCCCCGCCCACCGAGAGGAGAACGACCGGAAGAGCGACGGCGGTGGCAATCGCTGCGACGGCGAGGAGGTCCTGAAGACCCGTGTGGGAAAGTCGAGGACGCCATCTCATGGCGCTCGGAGCTCCTCGGCGATTGGCAGGCGCATCGCCTGCGCGGCAGGCAGGATCGCAGCGAGGAGGCCGATGACGGCGACCTCCACCACGGCACTCGCGACTACGGCGCCGTCGAACGCGACGAACGAAAACCCGGCGGGGAGTCCCGCCAGGAGGCCCACGAGGAACCGGTTGAGTAGGTAAGCGCCGACGTAGCCACCGACCAGGCCGACGACGAGTCCGAGTCCCGCGAGCACGGCGGCCTCTTCGAGCACGTAGCGGCCGATCGTCGCCCGGGGGAACCCGATGGCGCGGAGCGTGGCGAGTTCCCGGCTCCGGTCGTCGACCGACATCGTGAGGACCGTCGTTGTGAACAAGGCCGCGACCACGAGCGCCACGAGCCCGATCAGGGTCCCGAACGTGCGGTAGAGGTCGACGACCGACTGGACGGCGCCGAGAATGTTGCCGAGCGTGAACACCGTGAGGCTCGGGAACGCCGCCTTGAGCGAGCTCTGGTCCGCCGCGGGGTTCGACGGGTCGTGGAGGTGGACGAGGACGACCGACGCTTCGTCGTTATGGACCGCGGTCGCGCCGTCGACCGACTGCGCCTCCGAGAGATAGAAGAATCCGAGCAGCGCCGACGGGATGAGGAAGAACGGACCCGAAATTCCGACGACCCGGAACGGCGTGGCATTGGCGAACCACGCGAGAGCCCCGGCAGGGGAGGCAAGCGGTTGCACGCTGCTGTACACGACGCTGCCAACGGTCGCGTTCAGGACGCCCGCCAGGCCGCCGTCGAGCACGACCTCGTGCGTGAACGGCCCAGCGTACGTCCCGTTCGCATAGTGGGGGTCGCCGGAGCTGGAGAACCCGGGACCCATGGCCACGGAGGGCGTCTCGAGCCCGGCATTAGCTCCGGGGATCCAGCCGACGGCCTCTCCGCTGGCCGGGCCCCAACCGGAGGGGATGCCGGTGCCGTTCGGCGACGCGTTGGCCGCCAAGTACAGGGAACTGTTCGCGTAGACGAACGAAGCGACGAGCCACGGACTCGCGGTCGCGACGTTCGGGTCGGCCCGAGCGAATCCGGGCGGGATGCCGTGGGCGTCGGTGAGCGGCGGGAAGGTGGTCGCGCTCAGTGAAGTGTTGGCGCTCGTCGCGATCAGGTCGACGCCGCTCGCCGTGGCGAGGCGCGCCGCGCTCCCCTGGACCCCCGCGGACAGGGCGAGGAGTACGGTCACGAGTCCGGTGGCGAGTCCGATGCCCAGCGCGGTCAGGGCAGAACGAGCTGGCCGGCGACGGATCCCGTCGAGCGCGTAGCGCATCGGAGGCGCTCCGTCGTCTCAGCCGGGCGGCGCGCGAAGGTCGCCGAGGACGGTCCGGTGCGAGGACGTGACGTCGTACTTGTGGATCGACTCCTCGCTGACCGTGACCACCCGCACCCCGACCGAGTCCGGGAGGGCGGGGAACCGCGCCGGGAGCGAGGCCAGGAGGTCTCGCATCACATCCTCGACGAACTTCGGATGGCGGTGGGCGGTGAGGACAACGTCGGCCTCATCCCCCCGCTTCAAGATCGCGTAGGTGGGGGACGACTGCGCGCTCTCGATTGTCGACAGGATGTCGTCGACCTCGACGTCGACCCCCTCGGGGAGCTCGAGGTCGAGCCGGGTCCGGTTGCGCTGGTTGTGCGTGACGATCGGGAGGTCCTTCAGTGACGGGTCGGCGAGGAGCGGGAACTCTTTCGTGAGCTTCTCGCGCGCGGTCTCCATCGCACACGGGCACGCCGTCATGCCGACCGCCTCGGCTCCGATCGTCCGCGCGAGCGAGATGGAATCTGGTCCCTCCCGACGGGCAACGGCCTCGGCATACAACCGGAAGTCCTCGAGGCTTTGGCGCGTCGGCGAGATTCCCCGACGGGCGAAGTAATCGGCTTCGGCCCGGACCTCGGCGTCCTTCGCGTACGGGTGGCGGACGAGGAGCTCCCGTGCGATCGTCGAACAGGCCGATTCGAGGCTTTCGACCGGGCGCTGCGCCGTCCAATCTACGACCTCGGCGAGGAGCTCGGCGTTCCGCGAGAGGTCCGAGCCCTTCCGGGTCGAGGGGAGGTCGACCGCCACGGCGAACGACGCCGTGAGCGTGACGGAGCGGTCCGGACGTTGGACCACGAGCGGCTTCTTGACGCCGCGGACGCCGACCCGGTGCAGCTCGAGTCGTCCGTGGGCGGGGGCCATCGCGTGGACGTCCTTCACGGCGCGGCGGACGGACCGAGCCGCATAACAGGTTGCCCGTCCGGCTTACCGTTCGACCATCGCCGCTGGGTCGACCTTATACTGCTGCTCGGAATTCCAAGTCCATGAGCGAGGCCGAATCCACTACTCCTCCCGCTCCGGCCACCGCCAGCGCGACCCCCGCTCCGGCGGCCGCGAGCGCGACTCCCGCCCCCGCCGCCGGTCCCCACGCCGACGCCGAGGCCCAGATGATGAAGGAACTGAAGAAGATCTACGACCCCGAGATCCCGATGAACATCGTGGACCTCGGACTCATCTACGGGTTCGAATGGGGCGCCGCCGACGACGTTGTTCTCCACATGACCCTGACCGCTCCGGGTTGCCCGGTCGCGGGCGTCCTGGCGGACGAGATCAAGGCGACGATCGAGAAGGTCCCCAACGTCGCGAAGGCGACCGTCGATTTCGTCTGGGAGCCGCCCTGGACCCCGGAGAAGATGAGCGACTTCGCCAAGCGCCAGTTCGGCTATCTCTAACGGCGCCGGCGCGCCACGACCACCGCGACGGCGACCGCCGCCGCGATCCCGAGCAGAACGAGCAGCCAGACCAGCCCCGAGCCGATGGACGTGCCGGTGCTGTTGTCCGGACCGCCCGGACCCGACGCCGGCTGGACTGCTAGGGTCGTCGTTGAGGTGGCGGTGCCGTTCGCCGAGTCGGACGCCGTCACGGATACAGTGTAGTTCCCGGTGTCGGTGGGCGCGCAGCTGATGCTCGGGCTGTTGCGGGCCACGCAGCCGGACGGGAGGCCGGTCCACCGGTAGGAGAACGGCGCCGTTCCCCCGTGCGTGGCGGCGGTGAACGTCACGGAGTCCCCGACGACGACCGGGCTCCCGGTGGAGTTCAGCGCGACTTGGGGGGCCGAGGCACCGACGATCTCGATCGTGCCGCTGATGATGGACTCGCCCGCAGCGTCGCGCACCTGCGCGGTCGCCTCGTACGTCACCGCGGACGCGAGGGAGCAGTTCGCCACCGGTCCGGTGACGGAACAGCCGACCGGGAGTCCCGACCAGAGGTAGGTGAACGGCGTCGTTCCTCCGCTGACGGTGACCCTTGCGGTGAACTCGACCCCGACGTCCGCCAGCACGCGCGGCGCGGGGGTCGCGACGGTGAGCGTGGGGTTCACGGACACCACCGCCCCTACCGGAACGCTCGCCCCGGCGCTGTCGGTGACCGAGAGGTCGACGATGAGCGGGGCGACGACGACCGGGGTGCAGTTGAATTTGCTGCCCTGCACGACGCATCCGGCGACCGTCGACCAGTACAGGTTCGTGCCACCCGAGCCGCCCGAGACGTTGGCGACGACCGTCACCCACTGGCCGATGTCGATCGCGGCCGCGCTCGAAGTGAGCCCGACGCGGAGCGGGGAGAACACCCGGTAGGAGAGGACGCCGGTGGTGACCATCGATCCGTTGCCGTCGCGGACCGAGGCGGAGATATTCACGGTCCCCGGCGTAGTTGGCGTACAGGGGATGGTGCTTTGGTTCGCCGCCAGGCAGCCCGCTGGCAACCCGGACCAGTTGACGACCCAGTAGCCGTACCCGCCCGAGATCACGATCGAGAACGTCGCCGGAAGGCCGGCATCGGTTCCGGTGACCGGGGTGGCGTTCACCCCGCTCACGTGAAGGGGTCCGGGCACCGTGATCCGGACCGTGTTCGAGGGGCCGGAGACGTCGCTCTGCTGGTCGATCGCGTACGCGACCACATTGTACGTGCCGGCCAGGCCAGCGGTCCAGGTCCAGGAAACGTTCGCGAGCGATTGGCGGACTCCGTTCAGCTTCCAGAGGATCTGGTACGCCGCCACTCCGCCCGAGACGGTGGCGTTGAACGTCACGAGCTGCCCGGCGACGGGGTTCGGGGGGGTCCCGACGATCGAGATCGAGTGGATCGGCGTCGGGTCGGTCTCGAAGCGGAATCCGTAGGACGGATTCAACAGCGAGTAGTTCTGGCCATCGACCCAGTGCGGACCGTACGAAGTCCCGGACGCGGTGTCCGCGTAGTAGCTCGTGGGATCACCGGGCGAGATCGCCTGGCCAGGTTCACCTGTCTGGTAACAGGCGCTCCCCTGGTAGACGAACTCGTCCGACCAGGCCACATAGTTGGTGACGAACGTGTCGTTGGCGTACTCGTAGGCGACCCGCGG
This sequence comes from Thermoplasmata archaeon, assembly GCA_022750115.1. GTDB lineage: Archaea > Thermoplasmatota > Thermoplasmata > Lutacidiplasmatales > UBA184 > Lutacidiplasma. The sequence continues at coordinate 289,899 of JAKIWI010000002.1, read as the reverse complement.
CATCAGCGTGTTGTCGGGACACGAGGTCGCGCTCTGGTTGATGACCTCGGTCATGGGCCCGGTGTAGTAGCCGTTCCCGTCCGATGTCGACGTCAGGAACTGCCACTTCGTCCCGCCGGAGTCGGGCTGCGATTGGCACAGCGCGTGGGTCGAGGACGACGTGGTGACGTCGCGTAGCGCCATGCAGCCGTTCCCGCCCGAGAAGTAGATCGAGAACTCCACGAGGTCGCCGGCCGAGAGCGTCAGAGTGGAATCGCAGGTGATGGCCGCCGAGTTCCCGAGGCTGTCCCAGACCTCCGTCGCCTCCTCGAACCCCGAATTGCAACCGGGCCAGTTGTCCGCCACCACAATCTGCCACCAGTCGGCCGAGTTGGACAGGCCGTTCAGCTCGTACGCGGTCGAGTACGGGCTGCTCACGAGCCGAACGAATTCCACCATGCGAGCCACGCCCGTGGCGGCGCTATCGTTCAACTGGGAGATCGTGGCCCCCTCCTGCGTGTAGTACTCCGTTCCGATGGCGGGCCGCGCGCCGGCCAGGACCCGGTCGGAGACCTTGAGCCCTGGGGGATGAACGACAACCGCCGCGTGCTGGGACGTCAGCGCGTGCGAGGCGCGGTCCGCGGATGCGGCTCCCTGGGCGAAGCCGGCGGGTGCGACGAGAGAGAGGATCAGGAGCGTCGCGAGGCCCATCTGCCCCAGCGCACGCGACCACGCCGCCCACCTCGACGACCTGGCCATTCTTGCGCCCCCGGGGGTACGTACGACGGAGGGCTCGGAAGATAAGCCTGCGTCCCAATCTCGGCGTTCCCACGTTGGGGCGTCGCATCCCTCGGGCTGAAGTGCCGGAGTCCGTTGACCGGGCGTGGGCCGAACGATTCGACTGGACGGCCGCGATCCCGGAGTCCAGCAGACTCAATGGAGCCCCGACGCGTCTCCCGTGGCTCGAGTACGCTCCGGCGACCGGCTCCGAGTCCAGCTTCTCGATTCGTCCACCGGCCAGCTCGGACCGACTTCGGCGACATCCGACCTCGGCTCCATCGACCTCGCTCGGGTCGATGCGGCCACCGGTCCGATCGAGGTCATCGGTGCGCATCCGGGAGACTGCGTTGACGTCCACATCCGAAGGATTCGCCCCGGGCCCTGGGGCTGGTCGGGGGTGTTTCGTGACTTTGGCCTCCTCCGTGGTCGGTTCGACGACGAACTCCAACACTGGCGCGTGGGAGCCGCGATGGCTTCGCCGATCGCCGGATTTGTCCCTCCAGTCCGGATTCCGCTGCGGCCGACGCTCGGGTGGGTCGGTCTCGCCCCGCTCTCCGGCCCGCATCCGATGATCCCGCCCCGCCGGACCGGGGGCAATCTCGACCATCGACTCGTCGGAGCCGGCTCGACCCTTTCGTTGCCCGTCGAGGTCGACGGCGCGCTCCTCTCGCTGGGCGACCCGCATGCTGCGCAGGGCGACGGCGAGGTCTGCGGGACCGGGATCGAGGTCGCCGCGGAGGTCGAGCTGGAGGTCGCCCTCCACCGAGGGGGCGCACGCGCGATGCCGCACCTCCGCTCCCCCGCGCCCGCCGGCCACCCAGGCCCCCAGATCGCGTGCCTCGGAGTCGGACCAGACCCCGGCGCGGCCGCCGTCGTGGCGCTGGAAGGACTCCTCGTGGAGTTCGAGCGTCGAGGGGTCCCCGCCAAGGCGGGCTACGTCCTGGCGAGCGTCGCCGGCGAGCTCCGGATCACCGAAGCCGTCGACATGCCGAACTACGTGGTCAGCGCGAGTTATCCGGAGCGCCTGATGCCGTCGGGCAGGAAAGTTAAGAGACACCGCGGGTCGGCGGCGCGGAGGAACGGGTCCGGATGAACACCTACACAACCGAGCTGAAGACGGAACGAGCGATGAAGGACGAGTTCATGGCTCGCCATCCCGAGTCGCCGTTCGTGCAGGGCTCGATCTACGATTTCCGAGGACTCGAGTACTTTCCGCCGAACGAGCGTCTGCGAGTTCGTGCGAAGCTCGAACGGATTCCGGAACCCAAGGAGGCGTACCTCCGCACCAATCGCGACGGCCAGTCCGCGATGCGTTGGGTCGGCGACCTCGTGTTCTCCGTGGGCGGCCGCGCACTGCGGCTCAAGGTGTTCCACGCGGGCGAGGGAGTCGGGACCTCGGTGTTCGTTCCGTTCCGGGACGGTACGAGCGGCCGCGAGACGTACGGGGCCGGCCGCTACCTCACGCTCGAACTAAACGAGGCCGACGACTACGAGCTCGATTTCAACCGCGCGTTCAACCCGTACTGCGCCTACACCGACGCCTACGAGTGCGGATTTCCCCCGGCTGAGAACGACCTGCCCGTTCCCATTCGGGCCGGCGAAAAGGTCTGGTCCGCCGAGCGGAACCCACGGACACCGTCGAGCGCGGTCATCGCCCTGCTCCCGCCGCGGCCCACGCCCGTCAAGCCCGCGAAGCGCGTCGCCGCTCGTCCGGCGCGCGCTCGGGCTCCGGCGAAGCGGAAAGCCCCACCCCGCAGCCCGCGCGGCCGAACGTCACGCAAACGGTAGCGCCGCGAGCAGCCCCGACAGAACGAACTGGACGCCGACGGCGGCGAGCAGAAGTCCGAGGACGCGCGTGATCGCCATCGCGCCGACCCGGCCGAGCGCGCGCAGGATCCCCTGGCCGTAGTGCAGGATGACGAACGTCGCCCCGGTCGCGACGCCGATCGCGACGAAGACCGAGAGGATCGAGAACAGGTCGGTCCCCGCGGACCCAACGTAGATCATCACCGTCGAGATCGCGCCGGGCCCGGCGAGGAGCGGGATGCCGAGGGGAACCACCGAGATCTCGTCGCGGCGCGCCAGGGCGTCGGCCTCGTCCTGCGCACCCAGACGGGTGTTCGTGATCCGACCATTCAACATGTCGAACGCGACGATGAACAGCAGGATCCCGCCTGCGATCTCGAACGCGGCGAGGGTGAAGCCGAACGCGGCGAACAAGAACCGGCCGGCGATCGCGAACACGGACAGGATCGACCCGAGGACGAGAACCGCCCGCTGCAGCACGATCGCCCGGTCCGCCTTCGTGTACCCGTCGGTCAGGGCCACGAAGAACGGCAGGGTGCCGATCGGGTCGACGATCGCGAACACGCTCACGACGACGGCGATCAGGAAACCGACGGTCACCGGCGCGAGCTCCCGCCGGCCGACGCCCTGCGGGGTATGAGGTCTCCCCGCCGCCCTCGGCGGGGTCGATTCTCTCGGCCGCGCGAGCGAGCGCGCCCCGGAGGGACTATCTACCCGGTCCGAAGCTGTCGGAATCGTGCCGGGCCGGGACGACCGCGACCCCGGGGGGTCGGAGCGCCGGTACAAGGGCTACCGGGTCTACGCCTACATCGCGCTGTCTCGATTGTTCGGCGAGCTGAACCTCGACCTCGAACAGCCCGACCTCCCCGACCGGGTCCGCGAAGCGCTCGTGAGGTCGCCGGGCCACGTCACCAAGGAAGAGATCCTCCACGCGATCCGCTCCAACTCGCACATGACCGACAAGGTGCTCGAGTACCTTCGCGAGGAGGGGTTCGCCGAGGTCCGCCACGGCGAGCACGGCTACGATATCCGGATCACTCCGACCGGCGCGGAGCATCTGCGCCGCTACCACCGACTGTACCGGGAGCTGTACGGTCGAGAACTTTCCGAGCACTACCGATACGTTCGGCCGCCCGAATGGCTCGGCTGAGCGTCTTCGACGATCAGGGCACGCCCAAGACGTAGGGGACGAAGTCGTAGGTTCCGTCGGTGCCCTCGGTGATGATCTCGGTACTGACTCGGTAGCGCGCGAAGCCGCGCGAGAGGAACGCGGGCCGCCCGACGGCCCACTCGTACACGTCTTCGGGAAGCGGGACCGATCCGGTCCGCAGGAGGATCAGTCGAACCGGGGGAGCGGAAAGACGTCCGGTGACCGCCTGCGCATCGGCGGCAAGTCGCTGGAGGTCCGCGGTCGTCGGGGCCTCCGGTCCGAGCCTCGCCAGGACCGCGAACCCCGCGTCGCCCCACCCGAACCATCGCCAGAGGGCGCTCCCGGGCCGCTCGATGAGCAGCTCGAACTGGACCGGAGCGCCGCGCGCGGCGAACTCCGCCCGGTACCGCAGCGCTTCCGGGTGCTCCTTCAACCACGCCTCGATCGCGGGGCTCGCCTGGGCCAGGTAGCGGGCGAGTCGCTCGATCGGGGTCCGACCGGCCGGCACATGGACGATCGGGTCGGCCTCCCGGAGCAATCGGATCGCACGGTGGCGGAGGACGAAGTTCCGGAAGAACCCGTCCGTCTCCCGGAGCAACGACAGCGCGATGACGCCCGCGATCAGACCGAGAACCGACAGGATGGCGAGCGTGAGGTTGCCGCCGAGCGCGACGAGGGTGACGAACCCCATGATGAGGATCCAGAGCACGAGGATCGTCGCGGTGTATCGGTACATTCGGCGGACGGTCGGAGCGAGCTGGGCGACCCGGTCGGATAAGTCGAAGATCGCCGAGATCGGGTCTTCGACGCTCGGCGGCGGACGCACGAGTTTCGCTCTCGCCCCGGATAGATAAACCCCGCAGAAACAATCGCCCGGTCGACTCCTGCGCCGGGAGGGATGGTCTCCGCCCCTCGTAGTCCCCCTCGAGGCGCCCATGGCACCAGCAAAGCCCGCAACGACCGCACCGCCCCGCCCGAACGAACCGCCGCACCGACCCGCCGCCCCGCGACGGGCCCTCTGGCTCCTGGGGGTGGCGTTGGCGGTGGCGATCCTGGCCGTGCCCGGTCCGGTTCTCGCCTCGACGCCCGTCCGTTCCACGAGCTCGCCTCTTACGGTCGCGACGGCGTCGTCGACCGGACCGAGCGAGAGTTGGGCGTGGGGCGCCGTCGCCAACTTCTCCGCCTCCGTCCAGTACGTCGGCGCCTACAACAACAGCCAGAACCTGACGGGCGGGAACCTCACGAGTTCGGGCGCCTACGTGGCGCTGGACGAATCGGTGGGGCTCGAGTACGCGACGTATGTCATCGTCAACGCGACCACCCCCTCGCCGTCGGTCCGGCACGTTCAGATCTCGGCGGCCGAGCTTCGGGCCGAGCACGTTGCCCTCGCTGCGTCGGGGACGTTCCCGCAGCCCGGCAACTACTCGGCGAACGCGTCGATCCCGATCGCCCCGCGGAACATCTCGTTGGCCGCCTCGGTCGCGGTGCTCCAGGTCGCCGTTGCGTTCCTGAACTTCTCGACCGGGTCGAACGGGTCGCTCGCGCTCTCTGACGAACATGTCGAGTTCGCGGAAGGCGTCAACATCTCGCTCGCCGCGAGCCAGTTCCCCAACGTAACTCGCGACGCGGCCGGGGACATGTCGGTCCGCTACACGAGCGGCTCGATCCAGGCGAGCGCGTGGATGATCGAGAACCTCACCGCGACGTTCTCGCCCGCCCTCCCGTTGGTCGAGGGTCCCTTGTTCGTCGGAAAGTCATGGAACGCATCCTCGAACGCGACGTTCGTGGGAACCGCGGCGTGGGCCGAGACCGTGCACTATCTGGCGCCGAACGGCCGAACCGCGGCTGCGTCCCAGTCGGGCTCGGCCTCGGCGAACGCCACCGCGCCCGTCGCCCTCGCCTGCCGCGTCGCCGGTACGACGGTCGTCCGCTATCCCGACGGATCCGCGGAGACCGACGACGTGATCGCGTGTACCAACGCGACCGGCTCGAGCACCTACTTGGCCGCGAACGGCCTGGTGGTCCTCCCGAGCGCGAACCCGAACGCGACGAACGGGCTGGTCGCGGCGGTCCCCGAGCGGCCCGCCTCCGCCCCGGCATCCCAGTCGGTCGAGGCGAAGGGAGCGAGCGTCTACTCCCCGTCGCACCGATTCGCCACGTCGGAGAAAGCGAGCCCGAGTCCGGGGGAGTCCGTCACGGCGAGCCCGATGTCGCCCGCGGCCGCGCAGCGCTCGATCCATGAGCTGGGGACACCGACGCGGCCGGCCCCAGCTCCGTGGGAGCCCTCGGCCGCCCTCATCCTGGGTGTGATGGTGGCGACGGCGATCGGCAGCATCCTGCTCGTGGTGGCCCTCGCGCGGAGGCAGCACCGGGTCCGGTAGGCCGGAGACCAACCGGTTCGGGGGGGAGCGGAGGCTTCGTTCTCCCCCTTTGCCCCCCTGGGAAACCCGCGTGCCCTTCGGCGGGAGGAAGTGACGCGAGTCGTGTGCAACAAGCCTCCGAGGGGGCCGGATTCTCCCGGCCCGCCTCGGCGGAGAAGGGGTTGTCGCGGTCGAAAACGCCGCGCCCCGCTAGGGGTGCTTGGCCATCTTCATGACGGCCTCTTGCGTGAAGTCCTCGTTGTGCTTGTGCTTGCCGTGCCACTGCACGAGCGAGACCAGCTCGTGCTGGTCGCCCGACACAACCTCGAATCCGTCCGCGCACGCCACCTTCCACTTTCCACAGCCCATGTTCGTTCCTCCCGTCCTAAGACGGGCGACTTCCCATTCGTGGGGGTCGGGTGAACCCTTGTAACTTCGGAGTACCACAAACTCGGCTAGGGCGACGGACCGGGTTCCCTCTCGCTGCGGCGATTCTCCGTCGGAGGTAGGGCCGGCCCAGCCGGCGGTCCGAGGAAGGTCCGCCGAGCGGCGGTTACGTGAACGCCCGGTCGGATCGAGTCGACGACCTGCAGCACCCGACGGCTCTCGTCCAGCAGGAAGGTGACGCGCCGGGAGTGGCCGAACGCCCCCAGCACGCCAAACCGGCGAGCGATCGCCTGGTCGCTGTCCGCCACGAGCGGAAAGGGAAGCGAACACGTCTCGAGGAACTTCCGCTGGTCGCTCAGCGAGTCGACGCTGACCCCGACGATCGACACGCCCCGCTCGTGGAGCGCCGGAAACGCCTTCGCGAAGCCGATCGACTCGTACGTGCAGCCGAGACTGCCCGCTCTCGGATAGAAGTAGAGGATGACCGGTCCGCTCGGGAGCGACGAGAGCCGGAATCCGCTGCCCCGGGTGGAGATGCCCTCGAAGTCGGGAGCGATGTCGCCCGGCTGAATCATCGTCTCTACACCATCGCGCCCGTACTTGAACTTGGGCGGTTTCGGGGGCGGGAGTCGGGCCGGAGAGTCCGGTGCCTCGAGGCCCAACCCAGGGTAGTGGTCGGCTCGCACGGACGGAGTCCGTCACGAAGCGCTACGGCTGCGAACGCGTCGTCTGGCTCAGGGCTCTCGGCGGCGTTCGGCGAGATCCGCGACTTACGGGGGCCCGAGCAGGCGGGCCATCTCAGCGGGGACGATCGGCAGGAGCCTCGACGGATCGCCGAACTCGACCAGCTGACGCACGTCCGCAAATCGGACCGAGGGGATCGCGGGGAGCGCGAGGACGAACGCGACGGCAGCCTGGGGGAGCGTCCGACGTCCTCCCGATGTGAGGAAACCGAGCCGGAGCACCGGTGCGTAGGCGCGTTCGAGCGAAGCCAGCGGTGTCGGGGCACCGGCGGTCGCTGTCGAGGAAAGACCCTCTCCCGGGCCGCCGAGTCGACCGTCGGCGTGCGGATTGGTCACGAGCACGCGACCACCCAGTTTCGTCAGGGAGGCGACCAGGCCCGCGACTCGCCGCGCCTCAATCAGGCTTCCCGGGAACGAGATCCATCCGGCGCCCTGCTGCACCTCCAGCGAGGCGAATCTCTCCGCACCCTCGAGGTCCGGGAATCGCACCCCTTCCTCCGAACGGGCCCCCGGCGGCGAAGCTTCGGCGACGTCCCCGACCCCCCGCAGGCGGACCATGTGAGGACCGGGGACGGCGCCATTGGCCAGCGATGGGTCTCGCCGACCCGTCACGAACAGCGTGAGAGCGGGCCAGTGCGCCCCCGCGGCGAGGCGGGTGACGGCCAATGCGGCTTCGGGAGACGGTGATTCACTGAGGTCGAAGTGACGAATGCCTCGCTCGATTGCGGATGCGAGAGTTGCTCGGAGGAACGCCAGTCGGGTAGCGTCCGCCGGGATCGACGTGGGGCCGGTCGAGAACGCGACGGTGGTCGCCGAGCCCGGCCGAGAATCCATCGCCATGGGCTCGCGCGGAGGCCGGTCCATGGATCGGGTTCACTTGACCTCCTCGGCCGGCGAACCGCGGGCGGCGATTCCGTCATCTCCCGACCTCCCGGGGTACGACGCGGGGCGAATCGGCCCGAGCCCCTTTTGCGGACGCGTGGTTCGCACTCCCGTGGCCCGCACCGAGACGCCCACCTCGGACGAGCGCCTTCCGCTCGCCGAGCGGACGCGACCGAAACGCCTGGCCGACATCCGGGGGAATCCCGCGAGCGTTTCGCGGCTGCGCGATTGGGGAAGTGCCTGGGCCACGTCCACCACGCCGCCGCTCCGCCGCGCGGCCGTGCTCGCCGGACCGCCCGGAGTCGGCAAAACCACGGCGGCCCTCGCCGTCGCCGCGGAGTTCGGCTGGACGGTCGTCGAGATGAACGCCTCCGACGCGCGGAACCAGGGAGCGATCGACCTGGTGGCCGGACGGGCCTCGCTCTCGCATACGCTCGGCAACACCGGCACCTACCGGGCGCAGGGAGAGGGCGGTCGAAGCCTCATCCTGCTCGATGAGGCGGACTGCCTGACGGGACGCGCCACGGAGGAGGCGAAGCGCAAGCCGTCCCCGCTGTCCCTTCGAGATTTCCTCCGGGGTCGCTACGCGTCGGTCGACGCGCTGAACCGGGGTTGGGGGCTCGGCGAGACCGGCCGACCGCCCGTGTTCGGCCATTGGAACGACGTCCCGGCAACCCCGGGCCGTGCGGCCTTCAACAAGATCCCGGCGGCGCAGGCGGATGTCGCCGACTGGCGCGGGAGCGCGCGGCCGGTCGATACGGGCGACCGCGGTGGCCTGGGGGCGATCGCACGCCTCGTCCGCGAGACCCGCCAGCCGCTCGTGCTCACCGTGAACGACGAATCTCCGCTGACCCGCTACTCTCCGGTGTTCCGCAACGGGGTGCTCCGTCTGTCGTTCGACCGGCTGGGGGACAGGGACTTGACCGCGTTTCTCCGCGAGGTGGCCGCCCGGTACTCGATCTCGGTCGGGCCTCGCGCGCTCGAGGCGATCGTCCGGCGAAGCCGGGGCGACCTCCGGGGGGCGGTGAACGACCTCGAAGCCATCGCTCCGCTCTCTCCCGGACCCGCGCAGGAGACGGTCCTCGGGGTCCGGGATGTGGGGAGCGAGATCGGGGAGTTCGTCGAGGAGGTGCTCGCCGCTCCGCGATTCTACCGCTCCGTGGAGCTCCAGAACCGGGTCGATGCGAATCCCGACGACCTGCTCCCTTGGTTCGAGGAGGGTGCGGTCCGCCTGGCCCGGACCCCGGCCGGCGTCTCGGCAGGGTTGGCCGCCGTCGCGCGCGCGGAGCGCAACCTCTCGCGGGCTCGCCGATTCCGGGTCTACGGGCTCTGGAGCTACGCCGGCGAACAGATGAGCGGGGGCACGGCCGTCGCGATCGCCGCGGCGGGCGGAGTCCGGATCGGACATGCCCCGTTCCCCGCGTTCCTCGGGGAGATGGGCCGCTCGCGCGCGACGCGGGCGCTTCGCACCTCGACGCTCGACAAGGCGGGCGAACATCTCCATCTGTCCCGTCGAAAAGGGGTTGACCTCACTCTCCCGTTCCTCGAGCGGGTGTTCGGAACCCCCGGAGTTCGCGAGGGAAGAGTCTTCGAGCTCCGGCGAGCGATCGTGCGGGAGCTCCGTCTGACTCCCGAAGAAGTCGGATTCCTCGCGCACGTCGAGCCGGATGCGGCGGGGATCCGGGCGCTGTTCGATTCGCCGCAGAACGCGCCCGAGGAGGCGACCGTTTCCGAGGAATCTACCCCAGTCGCGGTGGAGAAGCCGAAGGTGCTGCCACCGTCGGAGCGAAAGCGCGTGCAGCGCTCGCTCGGCGAGTTCTAGGCGACGTCTACTCGAACTTCCCGATGCTCGAGCCGCCCTCGCGGACGGCCTTGTCGAACTTCGAGCCCTGTCCTTTGCCGCCCATGGCCGCGATCTGCATGGCGATGGGCCGGTTCTTCATCGACACCCGGACGAACCCCGCGCCGAGGAAGCCGGCGGCGGCCGCGTTGAGCGAGAGGCTCGCGATGCCGACGGTGGAGCCCGTCGCGATGGGCGAGGCGATCGGGATGTTCGGGGCGACCGGGATCGGGACGCCCGGAGGACCGGGCGGGAACGGTGGCGGCGGTCCGGTCCCGACGACTCCCGTCGCCGTGAGCTCCACGTTCACGGTGGCAACCGGGAACGACTGATGGACCGCGGAGCCGTTCGCCCGCGGCACGTAGTACGCCCACGTGTAGATGCCGTTGACCGACGTGCTGCCCGACGCTTTGCACTGCGACGTCGTACACGCGTCGACGGGGACCACGCCCGTCTGACCGTTCTGCGAGATCACGTCGAAGGAGGTGCTCCAGGTGTCCCCGACGTACATCGCGTTGTACTTCGGGATCGTCGAGAAGTTCCAGCTCAGGGTCGGAATGGTACCGATGGTCCGGACGTAGGGCGTCTGCTGGCAGCCCAGCACGTCCCGTCCGTCGCTGGTCTCGCACGAGGTGGCGAACTGGGGCGTCGCAGAGAGCCGGATGCCGCCGTACGGCGCGTAATTGAACATCGGCGCGTTCGAGCCGTTCGCGACGAGCGTCTGGTAGACCGGCCCGAAGCCGATGCCTCGGAGGGCCGCGAACAGCGTCGGGTTCTGGGTGTTGGGCGTCGGAATCGGGCCGTGCGGAACGTAGGCGAGGGTGCCGGCCTGCCCGTTCGGGCACGAGGCGAACGACGGCCCATCCCACGTCCCTCCCGTCGCGGCGGCGAGGTCGCAGCCCGCGCTGATGACGTGCTCGGTGTTCGCGAGGACGGCGGTGCCGCCCGGACCGCTCCCCGCGCCGTGGCCCGTCGGCCAGCCGGCCGAAAGTGGGTCGGTCGCTGTATCCCAGAGGTCGATCGTGTCGACGGTGCAGGTGTGGCCGATGGAATCGACGCAGTTGTGGGTCGTATGCGCGAGCGCGGCGATCGAGTCGTTCGGGTTCCCGTCCTGCGAGTGGACCCATCCCTCGCAGTTCGGCATCACGCCGTCCGCGAAGATGAACGACGGCTCGCACGTCCAGCCGTTCGTCTGGGTGCCGCCGCAGCACAGGTCGAACGGGCTCACCTTGTAGTTCTCGACGTACGACGGGTCGCGCGGCGCCGTCGACCCGATGAGGACCACCACGTGGTGCGTGTTCGCCGACCAGTCGAGGTTGCTGCCGATGATCGCGCCGTACATCGCGGTGATCGACGGGCTGTGGAGGAAGTTGTCGTCGAGGCCGACGATCGTGATGTAGCCGCCGCCGAACGCATTGCTCGCGACCGCCTCCTGGACGGCGGTCCCGAAGTCGGCCGCCGGGACGAACTGCGGGATGTCGACGCTGTACTTCGAGGAGTCCCCGCAGTCGTTCCAGTCGCCGCAGTCGGTGCCGAAGAAGTCGACCATGGCGAAGCTGACGTTCGAGTGGGGGTTCGCCGAGGAGATCTCGTTCGCGATCTCCTGGGAGTGGGCGAGGAAGAACGGACCACCGTTCGACTCCTCGCAGGGCGGATTGTCCGCCCCTCCGCCGTCGGCGCACTTGTCGGACCCGGGATAGCCGTAGTAGTGGTAGTAGAAGCCGTCGTACGCGGTCGTCTCGATGACGAAGGCGACCTGGACGTTCGGCCAGAACGGGGTCGGCGCCGTCTGGGCGCCGGCGCTCAGGGTGACCCGTGTTTCCGCGACGCCGGCGGGACAACTCGAGATCCCGAACGCGCAAATCGTCGCGGGGGCGGCGGAGACCCCCAGCGAGAGGGACGATCCCAGCGAAGCCGCCGGAATGCCCGCGTCCGGCTTGTCGAGGATCGTCACGCGGACGGACTGGAGAGCGGACGAGGCTTGCAGGTGCAGCGGGGGGACGAGGAACGTCACGGCGAGGGCGGCGGCCGCTGTCGCGAGCACGAGCGCCACGCGAAGCCCGCTCACGCGGCGGGGGGTGAGGAGCCATGCTCGCCGCGAGCCGGTCGGCATCGACATCTGCCGGTGCATCGTGTCGGAGGGTTATCCACCTTCCCCCCCAATCGGCCGACTGAGAATCGGCTCCATCCGGACGCGCGGCCGCCTACCTCGGGGTAACCACCGCTCTATACCCCCGTACCCGGATGGGGAGTCGATGCGAAGCTGGGACGACCGGGCCGAGGAGGGGCCGCTCGACGACCGCGTCGTCGAGTTCCTGATGGAGCGCCCCGGGCGGGTCGCCTTCAACGGCCTCAAGCGCGCGCTCGACGCCCACCCGGAGTCGCTCGTGCGATCCCTGCGCCGACTCGAGCGGCACGGGGTCGTGCGGCGCGAGTCCGACGGCTATCAGCTCATCGACCGCCCCGACCTGCCGGGTCCGGCCGCGCGACCGCGGACACGTCCGTTCGCTTCGGTCGAACTGGCTCCGGGGGCCTCGCGGACCGAACTGTTCGGCCGTCTTGCCGGTCGGTGGTTCGGACCGCTCCGGTGGCTGGGCCTCTACGAGCCCTCCGACGGTCCTTGGCTCGTCTGGTCGGTCCAGGGGACCCGAGGACAGGTCCGTTTGGGGATCCGACGCGGGCGATTGACGGTGACCACGGACCCCTCCGGCGAATCTGACGGCGACGCGAAGGTCGAGGACGCGGCCCGTTCGCTGCTCCGCCACGCCCTCGACGCCCTCGGGCCTTCGCACCCCGAAGAGCCGGGCCTTCTGAGTTTCACACGCGCGCCGGAGCCACGCGGGTTCGCGAGCTAACGAACCGATCGGCGGAGCGGGTCCGGATTTCAGCCCGAGCCGTGGGCGCCCGTTCGGCCTACGCGGGAACCGAGCGGGCGGCGATGAGCGAGGCGACCCCGAACGGCGGCGTCGCCCAGACCCCGAGCGCGTCGTTGTCGACCTGGTCGGCGGCCACGTTCGTCGGCAGCCCGCTCGCCGCGACGCACAACGCACTGGCGCTCGAATTGTTCGACGCGATCATCGGTCCCTTCCCCGTGGACTTCACGAACTGAACGACCGCGACACCGTACCCATCGATGGTCACGGTCAGGGACGGGACCTTCGAGATGTTCTGCGTGACGCCGGAGCGCCACAAGTGCTCGCGTTGGGAGGACGCGTTGAACGTCTGCACGTAGGAGCGCGAGTCGAGGATGTGCGTCGCGTGCGAGACGTAGCCCGATGCGCTGAGCGTGACCGGTACCTGGACCGGGACCGCCGCAAGGTTCACGAGGATGACGTTGAGCCCGCTGGCCGACTGGTCGGCGTAGGCCTGGAGGACGGTCCGGTCGTTCGTCGGGAGGACGGCCCCGCGGGAGCCGGCCGGCACGTTGTTGGCCCACAGCTTCAGGGCCCAGTACGGCGCATAGTGGAGGTAGCCCGTCACCGGGCCCGGTCGCGCGAGTCCGAAGCCCCAACCCCCGTAGGGGGACGTGATCGTCGTCGGGAACGAGTTCGACGGGTCGGTCGCGGTGAAGTAGGTGAGCGACGAGACGTTCTCCGACGCGCTCTGGAGCAGCGCAGCGACCAGCCACGCGGCGCCGAACAGCGACTGGTCGCGCGCGTCGGTGCCGACCCACGACGTGTGGGCTCCCCCGACAGCGTTGAGGTTCGACTCCGCATCGAAGACCGGGAGCCAGTTGTGCGTCGCGTTGTACCAGAGTTCCTGGGCGAGGTGGGGCGCGTAGAACACGGAGTCGCCGTACAGTTCCGCGATCGGGCGGAACAGGTTGGGGTCGACCGTGCCGTTGAAACCGCCCGCGGGCGGGCAGAACGTGCCGTTCGCGACGCAGTAGCCCACGGCGGGGTAGAAGTGGTAGGAGAGGAACCCGACGTTGTGCATCGTCGTCGAGAACTGCGGGAGGAACGTGCGGTTGGTCAGCACGTCGGAACCGACCCGCGCCCGCGGAAGTTGCGCGTGGATCTCCTTCTCGGCGACGTTGAACATCTTGACGAACATCCCGGCGATCGTCGCGTTCGGAAGCGGCTGCTCGTTCCCGATCGACCAGTAGGGGATCGTCTCGTGGTACGCCACGACGTGCGCGACGAGGACGTCCACGAACCGCTGGTACGAGGCGGCGGTGGGGAAGTACCCGGTGTTCCCCAGGAACGTCAACGGCATGCTGGTGTTGACCGGCATCCCGTACGGGAGGAAGTTGCCGTCCCCCCAGGTCCCGACGGGGAGGGAGAGGACAACGGTCGCGCCGACCGCGTTGGAGAAGTTTACACTGGCATCGAACGCCGTGAAGTTGAACACCGGCGAGAGGGTGACCTTGCTCCAGTACGCGTAGGTTTGGATGCCGGACAGCGAAAGTCGGATCATCCCGGGGTCGAGGCTCGTGATCAACGAGCGGTACGCTGGGTTCGTGGTCGGGATCGAGGAGTTCGGGGCCCCCGGGTACTGGAGGAACAGCCCAACCTGGGGGGTCGAGTCGCCGGTGGGCAGCGTCGCCGGAACGGTGACGGGCTCGACCGGCTGCGTCGTCCCGCGGATCACGAACGTCTGGTCGGCCCAGCCGACCGTCCGCTTGAGGAAGTGCGAGTAGGCCATCACGGTCCAGTTGGCCGTGTCGTTCACGCCGCCCGTCGTGACGGACCAGGTCCACAATTGGAACGGCGGGAGATTGTCCGCCCCGCCCGGCTTCTGCATCGGGTTCGACCACTGGAGGAGGGGGTTCGTCTCCACCGTCGCCGAAAGGGAGGAGATCGGCGCCACGACCCCGATCACGAGATCGTAGGACCGGACGCCAGACGAGGGGGGGAGCAGGTGGACCCCGTCGGAGATCTTGACCGTCCCCAATCCGAAGACCGTGGAGAGGAGCGAATTGTCGGTGAGCACGAGCGGCGGCAAGAGCGACGAGCCGACCCCCGCTTCGGCCCGTTCGTTGGCGCCCACCGAGTTCGGGAGCAGCGCCGTTAGGATCAGGACGGCCCCGACGAAAACGGCCGCGCCGACGAGCGGGCGGAGTGAGAGCGGATAGCCTGGCGTTCGCCTGCCGAGTGATGCTTTAGCTCGCATCCCCGATTCCTGATGACTTCCGGTTGATATACGTCGTGTCGGGAATCGCAGAATTCCCGGCGTCTAGCGACGGAAAACCACTCAGTCGGAGCCCGACGGCGGGCTCGGGGGAGAGGTCGCCGGCGGGGTCGGCGGTGGCACGGCGGCCGGAGCTCCGCGCTTCGGCGGAGCATGCCGGAACCGGAGCACCAGGTAGATGGCGGTCGGGACGGCGATGGCGGCCGGGCCGAACAAGGCCACGTAGGTCTCGAGCGAGGCAAATCGCCCCGGCCCGGTAACCACCGTCGCGTTCACGACGAGCGTTGCGTTCGACCAGCCGACCGCGCCGAGTTGGTCGGTCACGTTGAGCGTCACGTTGTAGACGCCGGGGCTGCTCGGGGAGCACACGAGACTCTGGCTCCCGCTCGCAGGACACCCAGGGGGAAGTCCGGCCAACAGTAGGGCCAACGGACTGGTCCCGAGACGCCCGCCGATCGTGATGGTCACCGGCGACCCCTCAGGGGTGAACGACGGAGTCAGGAGCAGGGAGGCCCTCGGAGTAGAGTTTACGACGACCGTCAGGGTCGACCGAGTCTGGTTGCTGCCGGGAGCGCTAGCGTTCGCGAAGATCTTGATCGTCCCCACCGAGGAGAATGTGGCCACGTCGACCGGGCCGGAAACGCTCGGGCGACCGTGAACAGCCCACGTGAGGCTCCAAGGAGGAGTGCCGGCCCCCAGCCATCCTGTGAGGGCGACCGGTCGTCCCAGATCCGTAGCGATGGGGGACGCCGTGACGCTCAGAAATGGGGTGGCGTTCCACGCCCAGGTTCGTTGGGGCTTTCCCGGCGGACCTGCGTCCGGAGCGAGGGACTGGAGGCGCGGACCTTCTCCCACCGGCGGAACGCCCTTCTGCGAGCCTTGGGTGATCAAGTAGCCGTCCGCCTCGTCGTAGACCGCGTGATCGGCCGCCCAGGTCGGGGCGGCGCAGTTGTTGCAATTCAACTTCCAGTGGCCCAGTTGAAACTCCCAGATGCTCGGGACCGCGGTGAGTCGGTTGTCGTCGCCGGCGAAGGCAAGGATGTAGCCGGTCGCCGGGTCGAACACGAATCCGGAGCCATCGCGCGGGGACGGCGGGATTCCCACCCGGGCCGTGATGTTCGTCCAGGTACGGTTCTCGAACACCCACGTGCTGTCGAGCTCCTGCTCATCGAACGCCGTGCCGTTCTGATGGTAGCCCCCATAGAGCAACAGGAAACCGTCCGTCGGGTCGAAGGTCATGAGAGGCTCCGCCCGGGGTTCGGGCGACGAACCGCCGGAGATCTGGCTCCACCCGGCAGCGGTCCAAAGCCAGGTGTCGTTGAACACCGTGTAGAACCCGCGGGCTCCGCCGGAGGCGTTGTGGCCGCCGAACAACAAGATCCCGCCCAGCTGCGGGTCGAAGGCGAATCCGGCACTGCGCCGGGGCGTGGGGGCGACCGCCGTCGGGATTGGCGTCCAAACACCGTGGCGGTAGGTCCAAGTATCGTTGAAGTAGCTCGACCCGTTCGATCCGCCGAACAGGACCAGCGCCCCGACTGCAGGGTCGTAGGTCAGCATGGTCCCGCGTCGCGGACTTGGCGACGGCGTCAGGTTGTGCTGCGTCCAGACGCCCGCGCGGTACGTCCAGGTGTCGTTGTAGTAGTCGGTGGCATTGCTCGTCCCGGACTGGTTTTGGCCCCCGAACATCACGACGGCGCCGTCAGCGGCGTCGAAGGCGAATCCCGCCTGGGTCCGGTCGGTGGGTTCGCGCGTGGAGTGGACCTCGCTCCAGTTGTACTTCGAGCTACCATTCGGAGCCGCACGGAAGCCCCACGTAGCTCCGAGGACCGTCGAATTCGAGTATCCGCCGAACGCGATGAGCGAACCGGAGGTTGGGTCGAACGTGACGGCTGCGTCGGAAAACGCGGGGGGGTGGAACGGCGGTGCGAGCGCGCTCCAAGTAGAATTCCGGAACGACCAGGTGTCCGCGAGCCGTCCGCTGCCGTTTCCTCCGTACACGACGAGGTAGCCGTCCGTGATGTCGAACGCCCCCGCTGCGCCAGCGCGGCTTCCCGGCGAGCTTGTCGGAGTCACTTCGGTCCACCCGCCGTCGTGAAACTCCCAGGTGTCGTTGAGTGGACCCGAATCCCGCCCCGAGAACAGCACGGCGGCGCCCGCCTCCGGGTCGTCGGTGAAGACGGCGTCGGAGCGGGGTGACGGGCTGGAAGTGGTGTTCACTGGCGTCCAGTTTCCGGCGGAGAACGCCCACGTGTCCCCGAGCGGCCCGCCGTTTGTCCCGCCGAACAGAACCAAACGACCGCCCGTCGGATCCAGGGCGAGGGCCGCGTCCGCCCGCGGGGAGGGTTCCATCGAGGGCGCGAGCAGCGCCCAATGACCGGAGACGAACTCCCAGCTGTCGGACTGATACCCCATGGCGCTGAACCCTCCGAACAGGAGCAGGTATCCGCCGACGGGGTCCCAGGCCATTGCCGCACCATTCCGGGGGCTGGGGGCGGTAGTCTCGGTCAGCCGGGTCCAGTTCGTGCCGCGAAGGGCCCATGTGTCACCGAGCGGGACTCCACTCCGACCTCCGAACAGGACATCCTCGCCGAGGAGCGGGTCGAACGCGACCGCCGCGCCGCTGCGGGCGGACGGACCCGCCGTTCCGGAGAGTAGGGTCCATCCGTTCGTCGGAGGTCCGGAGCCGATGGCCGAGCTCTTCGCGGTGTTCGGGTGATCGGCGGACGAGAGCCCGACGGCAGGTGAATCCCGAAGGGGAGACCCCGGCACGACCGCCGGGGCAGCGGACGCCGGCGCGCCGACGAGGAGCAGGACGCTCAGGATTCCGAAGCTGAGGAGCGCCGCCCCGAGACCGGCCGCGCGACCACGCCGCCAACGGCGCCCGGAGACTCTAGTCGCTCCCGCCATCGGCCGCCGCCGGTCCGCCCCAGCTTATTACACCCCCGGGGATGATTCCCGGCGAGCTCCCGTCGGTCCCTCGCGCCGTCCGTGAGACGCGCCAACGGCCGGACCCCCGGCGCGCCGAGGGGCGACGTGTCGGCTCCGGGCACGTAGGTCCTTATACACATTGATACGTAATACGGAACGCTGAGGCTCACCCCGGGCGCACCCGAGGTCGGTCTTTGGATTCGTGACACCGATGTTGTTCCCCCGATGGCTCATCGCCGTTGGGGTTCTCCTCGTGGTGCTGGCGAGCGGGGTGGCGTTCTCCGAGCACCCAGGGGCGCCGTCGAGCGCTCCGGCTCACCCGGCGTCCGTCACGACGGCGGCGCGTGGGGGCGTGATCGACGACCTCCTTCTGACGGACGGGACGTCGGGGAGTTTTTCGCTCGGCGCAGGGCAGTTCGCGAACATCTCGGACTCCACGAGCTCGGGTGAGGCATCGGCGCACGGCCGGAGCTACTGGATCGTCCTGGACGCCAATAGCGTGTTCCCCGGCGTGAACGTGCGGCTCGTGACGAACCCGGTTCCGAACTGGGCGTTCCCCGACCAGATCCCGGGCGGTTCGGACAACCTCCCGACCCTCTCGCTCTGGCAGTGGTCGGTCTGGCGGAACGGCGGGAACGACACCGCGAACTGGACCGAGAACCTCCAGTACGGCACGCTCACCCGGCAAACGACCGTCATGCCCGACCTCTACCAGGTCGTCGGGACCAGCGAGCCGATTCTCCCCGTCACGGTCCACGCCAATGCTCCCGCACCGGCCCGGCCGACGGAAGCCGGCGTCTTTCTCCAGGGGCCGGGGCTCGCCGGTGGGCTCGCGGTCGTAACGGATCCGGACTACCGCTCCCTCGCCGCCCCCCTGGGTCTCGACGTCGTTCGAGTCGGCATCGCGTCGATCGGGACCCAGGCGAGCTGGAACTCCGCGACGGGCGTTCCGAGGTTCAACTTCACCGGGTTCGACGCCGCCGCCGGGCTCGCGGGCAGCCTCGGCGCGCACCTCCTCGTGTCGCTCCCTGCCGGCTCGTGGGGCGATGGCAACATCCTGCCGGGCGGGATGCCGCTCGACCAAAGCCTCATGGTACCGTTCGCCGGCTCGACCGGCTACTTCCCGACGAACGCGGCCCTCGTCTCCTACCTCGACGCGGTCCTGAACCACACGACATCGAGCCACGAACCGGTCCGGTACTGGAACTTCGGCAACGAGATGCCCCTCGTGAACGCGACGATCGTCGGGCGTTACATCGCCCTGTTCAACCTCGCCGCCCACACGATCCACGCCTACGACCCGACCGCCCTCGTCGGCTCCGACGTGATGACGAACCGGACCTACGCCGCGGAGTTCGCGGCCCAGACCCAGGGGGTCGGCTACCTCTCGTTCCATTACTATCCCGCGGCCGGCATCTGCGTCGTCAACAACAGCTACTGCGCCCCGGGCACCGAGCCGGGAACCGGTACGGCCGACGCAAGCCTGTTCCACGCGACGGCGAGCATCTCCGACCTGAACTTCCTGCCTCCGTCGGTCGCGGCGTCCGACTGGTTCAACGCGACAGGGAACCACGTTCCCGTCCTGGTGACGGAGTCGAACCTGAACGGGGTCGGCGGGAGCCCGGGCAACGCCGCGACCGGGTCGGACCCCCGCCAGCAGACGCTCCTCGGCGCGGCCTGGCTGGTCTCGACGCTTCTCAACGCCTCGGCGCAGAACGTCTCCGATTTCGTCTACTTCACGCTCACGTCCGCGCTCCAGCAGAACGCCACCGTGACCCAGCCGATCGGCGGCTGGGGGTTCGGGCTGACGAGCGAGGGGACGAGCGACAACGACACCCGCTACGCGCCGTACTGGGCTCTCTCGCTTTGGGCGAGCGCAACGCCGGCCGGTGCCACGCCGCTCGCGGTCGACACGGACGCCACCGGCGTCGTCGGCTCCCTTGCGACCGGGAACGCCTCGACGGTCCATGTCCTTCTGGTCAACCGCGCGGCGTTGCCGGTGACGATCCCGGTGAGCGTGGCGGGGCGCAACATGACGGTCCGCTCCGTCGAGATCCTGGACAACCGCTCCTATGTCGAGACGGCGGACCCGGTCACCCACGTCGTGGAACTGGACCGCTCGTCGTTGGCGACCGTCCCCGGTCCGAGCAACGTCGTCCACCTCGGCGGATACGGGGTCGCCCTCGTCACGGAGAACGCCTCCGCGACGAACGGGACGAATCAGACCGGCACGAACGACTCGGGGAACGATACGGGGTCCGGCGACGGAAACAACACGACGGCGAACTCCACCCCGCCGATCGGCGGGACTCCCGGCACCTCCCATCCCGGCGGATTCGCCCCGAAGGGCGGAACCAAGGTCGTGGGCACGTCGGACTCGCTCAGTCCGGCGTCCGGGCTTGGCTCGACCCAACATCGCGTGTCGCTGCCGGACCTGATCGCGGGCAGCGGGCTCGGCCTACTCGGTGCGGTGGGAAGCGTGGCCGTGTGGCGCGGCACGCCGGATCCCCCGCCGGTCCACCGACCGTCGAGCCTCTCGACCGCCCGTCGCTCGGCGAAGGTCCGCGCCCGGGCGCGCGCGGCCCGTCGGTGACGTCGCTCTCCGGGAACTAGCTGACCGTTACGGTCGCGGACGCGCTCGCATTGGCGCCGGTCGCATCGACGACCCGGAAATCGATCGTGAAATTCCCGGTCGCGCTCGGGGTGCACGAAAAGACGAGGGTCGAGGGCGGCGGGCATCCCGCCGGAAGCCCCGAGAACGACCAAGAATACGGGCCGGTCCCACCCGAGTACGAGGCATTCGCTGTGATGGGCGAACCGAGGGAGACGTGTTTCGGAGTGACCCGGAGCGCCGCGCCGAGAGCTGGATCGACCGTGATGGTGAGATTCGCGGCGACGACGCCGACGCCCGAGCCGTTCGCCCAGACCGTCACTCGGACGGAGCCCGGCAGGGAGAACACCGCGGACACGCCGGTCCCCGAAGCGAGACGGCCGCCGCCGAGATCCCAGGCGATCGACAGCGGACCCGAACCCCCTCCCGACCACGCCGTCAGGAACGTGGTGTGGTTGGCGTCGACCGGGTTCGGCGTCGCCGATGCGCTCACGAACGCCAGGGGAGCGAAGATCACGGTGGAGAGGAGCGCCGCGTGGCCCGCCGGCGTCACGATGTAGCCGTCGGCCGCGTCGTAGGTCGCATGGTCCGCCGTCCAGAGCGTCGCGTGGCAGTTGCAGACCTCGGTCCATCGGTCGAACGCGAACGTCCACGTCGTGTTGATCGGGTTCGGCGTGTTGTCGTCGCCCCCGAACAGATAGAGGGCGCCCGCCGCCGGGTCGTACACGAACCCAGCTCCGTCCCGGTGCAGAGGAGCCCGGCCCCCGAGGAGGGCGGTCAGGTTCGTCCAGCGGCCGTCATGGAACGTCCACGTGCTGTTCAGCTCCTCCTCCCACGGGTGCGAGTGGTTCTGCTCGTATCCTCCGAACAGTACCAACTGCGCCTCGGTCGGGTCGTAGGCGAGCAGCGCTTCGGCGCGCGGCTCGGGGGACGGGGAGCCGCTCACCCGAGTCCAACCGGTCGAGCGGTACTCCCAGGTGTCGTTGTAGATGCCGTACCATCCATTGCGGCCGCCGCCCGTGCCGTTGTGGCCCCCGTACAGCACCATCGAGGCGGTCGAGGGATCCCAGGCGAAGGAACCGCTCCGGCGCGGAGGGGGGGCGATGGAGGTGACGAGGTGCGTCCACGTCCCCCCGCGGAACTTCCACGTGTCGTTCAGGTAGCTCGTGGTGTTCGAGCCACCGAACAGGACCATCGCGCCGAGGTGCGGGTCATACTCCATCATCGCGCCGCGGCGGGCCGAGGGGGAGGTTCCGACGAGGAGCTTCGCCCAGACCCCGCCGCGATAGCTCCAGGTGTCGTGGAAGAACGGGACGGACGCGTTGTTCGCCTGGTGGTTCTCGCCGCCGAAGAGGAGCACGTAGCCGTCGGCGGGGTCGTAGGCAAACGCGGCCTGGGTGCGCGCGGCGGGCGCGTTCGCCGTCGTCACGTTGAGCCAGGAGAAGGTCGCCGGCGCGGCGCGGTAGGCCCAGAGGTCCGAGAACGTGTTCGCCCCCGTGCCGCCGCCGAACAGCAACGCCGCGCCCGCGACGGGGTCGAATGCGGCGCCGGCGAAGGATCGGGTCGGAGGAGCTTGCGGGGGGAACAACTCGGTCCAAACGTGGGCGCGGAACTGCCAGGTCTGGTTCGCCGAAGGTCCGGTCGCACCGCCGAACAGCACGACGTACCCGTCGACGGAGTCGTAGCTCGCCACCGAGCCGGAGCGCGGCGACGGCGCGACGGCGCCCGAGAGGTTCGCCCAGGAGCCCGCCTGCAACAGCCACGTGTCGTTCTGGGAGCGCGTTGCCTCGCCGCCGAACAGGACGACGCCGCCCGCCTCGGGATCCTCGACGAGCGTCAGGTCGGACCGCGGCGAGGGGGCATGGGCGCTGGCGATCGAGGACCATGTGCCGCCGAAGAACTGCCACGTATCGTTCCGCAGCGAAGGAGAGGCGCCGCCGAACAGGATCACCGACCCGGTCTTCGGGTCGAAGGCGATCCCCGCGTCGGCGCGCGCCGCCGGGCTCGTCGCCGGATGCAAGCGCGTCCAGTTGCCCTGCGCGAACGACCAGGTGTCCGCCAGGTAGCCGCCGTTGAACCCGCCGAACAGGAGGACGGTCCCCGTCGCGTCGTCGTAGGCCATCGCCGCGGCCTGGCGCGGGCCCGGAGCGCGAGGACCGTGCAACGGAGTCCAGTGGCCGGCCGAGTAGGTCCACGTGTCGTTGAGGAATACCGACGACCGGCCACCGAACAGCAGCACAGCCCCCATCGCCGCATCGTAGACGAGATCCGCATGAGTCCGTGCACCCGGACCGCCCGCCGGTGTAACGTTCGTCCATCCCGACGGAGCGCTCGCGTTCAGGGCTCGGGCTTGGAGGGACGCCTGGGCGCCCGCGAGGAGTTGCGCTCCCGTCGCGACCGAGGTCGGAGCGGACGGGAGCGACGGGCTGGCCGCCGAGATGCGGTAGGACGCGCTCGCGGCCGGCACGATCAAAAGCGCCGCAACGGCGAGGATTGCGAGGAGACCGAGACCCCACCTCGTCCGCATGGGTGCGGATAGCGGAGCCGGGTCCCCTCATTAACTCCCCTCTCTCGTCTCAGCCGTGGGGAAGCCTCCCCGCTGGTTGCCGGCCTCGACGACGACTCCCGTTCTCGCGACCGTGCGGGGGGTGGAGAGCCCCTCCGCGGAGCGTGCTCGTCCGGGCGGCGACTCCCGGTCTCGGCCGAGCAGGGTGTGACTGGAGCCGGCGTTGTCCGCTCAATATCCCCTCCGAGCGGTGAGGATCTTCGCTGGCAAGTCCGGCGCAGGAAAACAACATGACGCACGACGAAGGATCCGACGAAGGGCCGAGCTACGGACCGTGGGTGTGGAGCGCGTACAAGGCGTACAACGAGCTCCTCCGTGACAAGATCAAGAAGCGATTCGACGCGAAGGAAGGGCCGTGGATGGACGAGCTCGCCGACCTTCTCGTCAAGCTCGTCGACGCCCGCTGGGAAGGCGGACGCCAAGGGAGCAAGAACGAGGCGGAGATCCGGGCGAAGCTCGACGCCCTGCTCGCCCAGTAGGGACGATGGACCTGCCGTTCCCGACGACCCCGGAGCCGGCGCCGCAACCGACGCCGTCTCCGGGGGTACCTTTTCCGTGGCCCGGCCGGTAGGCGAGCCGATCTCGAAACCTTGGCGCTCGCGGCCCAGCAGGAGGAGCTCGTCGCCGCCGTGGCGGCGCTCACGCCGAGCGTGGTTCGCGTGCTCCGCTCGACGGAACGCCGCCGCCACCGGCGGATGGGCGAAGAGGTCGCCTCCGGGACCGGGTTCGTGGTGGACGACCGGGGCCACGTCGTCACGAACTACCACGTGGTCAAGGAACCCGGTCAGATCACCGTCACGTTCGCGGACGGGGCGGTCGTCTCGGGGGAACTGGTCGGCGTCGACCCGCTGACCGACCTCGCGCTGCTCCGGGTCGTCCGAAAGGGACCGCCCGCCGTGACGTTCGCCGATTCCGACCGGCTCCGCGTCGGCCAATTCGCCCTTGCGATCGGCAACTCGCTGGGACTCCCGGGTTCCCCGTCCGTTTCGCTGGGCGTGGTCAGCGCCGTCGGTCGCCCACTCCCGTGGGCGACCCACGTGCTGGAGGGACTCGTCCAGACGGACGCCGCGATCAACCCCGGCAACAGCGGGGGCCCCCTCGCCGACCTCAACGGAAGGGTGATCGGCGTGAACACGGCGATCGTCCCGTTCGCGCAAGGCGTCGGATTTGCGATCCCCTCGAACACGACGCGGTGGGTCGTCGACCAGCTTCTCGAGCGCGGACGCGTCGTCCGGCCGTGGCTCGGCATCCAGGCCGTCACGCGGCTCGATGGCGATGGACCGGGTGCGAAGCCCACGGGCGTGATGGTCGTCGAAGTGGTCGACGGCGGACCGGCGGGACTCGCCGGCGTGCGGGCCGGGGACATCGTCGTCCGCATCGGGCCGAAAGCGATCGCCCAGCTCCGGGACCTCTTGGTCGCGCTCAGTCAGGTGCCGATCGGCGGGGCCGTCGACGTCGTGCTGGTGCGCGGGAGCAGCGAGGTCCGGACCGTCGTCCGCGTCACCGAAGGACCGGCTCCCGCGGGCTCCGCGGCCGCTTCCGCGCCGCAGAGCTGACCCGGTCGATCGGACCGGGCGGCGTCGGTCCTAGTCGAGCTTCGCCTCGACGCTGATCGCGACGTTGCCGTGGAGGGCGCCCGAGATCGGGCAACCTTCGCTCGCCGCTTTCGCGGCGGCGGCGAACATCTCCTGCGTCGAGCCCGGGACCTTGCCGTGCACGACGAGCTTGCTCGTCGTGACCTTCCAGGCGTCCCCGACCTTGTCGAACGTCACGCTCGCCGAGACGGAGAGGCGCTCCGGCGGGGTTCCGCCGCGGCCGAGGCCGGCCGCGAGGGCCATCGAAAAGCAGCTGGCGTGCGCCGCCGCGAGGAGCTCCTCGGGGCTCGTCTTGCCGCCGGACGCCATCTCGGTCCGCGCGGCCCAGCTGACGGGCATCTCCGGAAGCGCTCCGCTCAGGCCCTTCACGCGCCCGCTTCCCTTTGCCAGGTCGTGTTCCCAGACCGCCTCCGCCGTACGAACTGCCGCCATCGGCCGCGACGAACTGTCGTGCCTGATAACGTCCGCGCTGGGAACGGTGCGGAACCGACGGTCAAGGGTTTTCTGCTTTGACGAAGTGATTACGTTGGAGCAAGTTTGGCGATCGGTCTCCGCGACCTTCCGAAGTTCCTCGTGCTCGAGCCGGGCGGGGGGATCCGGCTCGACGTGCATCTCGACTCGAGCGCCTGCGAGTTCGAGATGGCGCTCGAGAACGAGCGACCCGGCCGCAGCTTCATCGTAATGCTCGGCCACCGCGCCGGCACGATCGTCCAGCGGGTCCGGCTGGCCGGCCGCGCGAAGATCCTGTTCGACCCCGAGAGCCCCGGGGACTACACGCTCGTCCTCACGAACCCGATGGCGGAGCCGGCGGTCGTGCGGCTCAAGGCGCGGCCCGTTGGACGGCGGGCCCGCATCCGCCCGACCTTGCGCCGCACGAGCTCCGCGTCGAAGTCCAAAGCCCGCCGCAAGCCGAAGCGCCGTGAGGGCGCGGACTGAGGTTTATAACGCGGGTCTCGGTCCTCGACCCGTTGGCGCCGACTCCACGCGAGTCGCGGCCGCCGGTCGAACCGTACAAGGTCAAGGTCGTCGAGTCGATCCGGCTGCCGTCGATCGAGGAACGGGAAGCCGCCCTCCGACGTTCCGGCTACAACCTGTTCCAGCTCCGCTCGGACGAGGTCTACATCGACCTGCTCACCGACTCGGGCACCTCCGCGATGAGCGACCGCCAGTGGGCCGGGCTCATGGTGGGCGATGAGTCCTACGCGGGGAGCCGTAACTTCACTCATTTCGAGGAGACGGTGCGCGGGATCACCGGCTTCCCGCACGTCATCCCGGCCCATCAGGGACGCGCGGCCGAGAACCTCCTGTTCAGCCTCCTCGCGCGTCCGGGGACGACGATCCCGAACAACATGCACTTTGACACGACGAAGGCGCACATCGAGCGGAACGGCGCCAAGGCGGTGAACCTCGCCATCGACGAGGCCTACGACCTCGCGAGCCTGCATCCGTTCAAGGGAAACGTCGACGTCCCCCGTCTCCGGCGACTCCTGACGGAGGCGACACCGGGGGAGGTGCCGGTCGTGATGGTCACGCTCACCAACAACACCGGCGGTGGGCAACCCGTCTCGCTCGCCAACCTCACCGAGGTCCGCGAGGTCTGCCGGGCCGCGGGCGTTCCGCTGTACTTCGACATGTGCCGATGGGCCGAGAACGCGTTCTTCATCCGGGAGCGGGAGCCGGCGTTCGCCAGCACCTCGATCCGCGAGATCGGTCGGACGATGTTCGACCTCGCCGAGGGAGCGACGATGAGCGCGAAGAAGGACGGCCTCGTCAACATCGGCGGGTTCGTCGCGACACGGGATGGTGCGCTCGCCGCCCGCCTGAAAGAGCAACTGATCCTGTTCGAGGGGTTCCCGACCTACGGTGGTCTGGCCCGCCGGGACCTCGAGGCCGCCTCGATCGGGCTCCAGGAGGCGTGCGAGCTCGACTACCTCACGCATCGGGTCGGGCAGGTGCGCTACCTCGCCGCGCTCCTCGAAGCCGAGGGGATCCCCTTCGTCCACCCTCCCGGCGGGCATGGGATCTACCTCGACGTGAGGCGGTTCCTTCCAAACCTGCCGGCAGTCGACCTGCCGGGCCAGGCGCTCGTCGTCGAGCTCTACCGGGAAGGCGCCGTCCGCACCGTCGAGGTCGGCGCCGTGATGTTCGGCGATGACGCTTCCGACGGGCACGCTCCCCTCGAGCTCGTGCGGCTCGCGATCCCGCGCCGCGTCTACTCCTCGGCCCACTTGGCCTACGTCGCCGACGTCGTTCGACGTGTGTGGGAGCGTCGGAGCTCGATCACGGGCGTCCGAATGGTGGAGGCGCCCGAGCGCCTGCGTCATTTCCTCGCCCGGTTCGCCCCGCTCGCGGCCGCCTCCGGTCCGGTGGCCGGAGCGCCCGCCTCGTAGGCTACCACAGAAGTTTGCCCGAGTTGGGGTCGACCGTCCGGGCGACTGCCCCCGGATCTTCCGCTACGTTCCCGTCGTGCGGGTCTACGTGAAAAGGTCCTTCATCGGCGGGTAGGTCGCCCAATTGTCGTGGTGGCCCGTGTGCCCCAGACCGAGCAACCACTCGGTCGTTGTGAGGACGTTGTAATCGGAGTACTGCTGGGTCGAGTTGAATCCCGTGATCGAGTACGGCGAGACCGCGGCGAAGTAGACGTGGCCCCCGCCGGTGGTCGAGTTGCTCTCCCCGAGGTTGGTGGTTCCCTCGTCGTAGGTGATGAAGAACACCGACGTCCGGAAGATGGAGGCGTTGACGAGCGGCGAGAGGAACGAGCGAAGCCAGCTGTCGGCGACGCTCGCGTTCGTGTCGTGGCCGTCGTGGGTGCGGTTGGGGACGACGAGGTTGTAGTTGGGGTAGACGCCGGAGGACTGGGACGAGTTCAACGCGGTGAAGTTGACGACGTGGCTCGCGCAGCGCGTCGGGCGGTTCACGAGGTCGCCGTACATCACCCACGGGTCGTGGAAGTGGTCGTAGCCGCCGCTGTCGACCGAATCGCACGCATGCGGCATGCTCTCCTCCTCCCCCTTCCAGGTGAGTCCGGCGGTGCCGAGCAGGTCGGCGAGGTTCGTGACGTTCTCGACCTGGAACAGGTTCGTCGGGGTGCCGGAGGTCACGGCGAGGTAGTTCGGCAACGAGTAGTGTTCGAGCGAATAGTACTGGCCCGCGAACGAGTAGTGACTGGCGAGGTAGCGCTCGTACGAGCCGTTCCGCATCGCATCACCGAGCTCGGTGTTCTCGAACATCAGGACGAATACGTGGCGGATCGGCGTCGGGAACGACGGCGCCGTCGTGGGCGCTAGGGCGCCAAGGGCCGTGGCCGGCCGAGTCGCGAGCCCCGCCGAACCCCACGCCGTGAGAATGAATCCGGCGGCGACGAGCACCGCGAACAAGACCCCGGTCGCCCGCCGAATGCGCATCACCGGACGTCGCTATTCGGAGGGGGTAATACGTGTTGTCCTGTATCGGGACCTCCGCGGGGGAGCGACGGCCCGTGGGGGGTCGCTAGATGTAACCCCACGACCGCAGGCGCTCCTCGACGTCATCCGGGATCGGCGCCTCGGGGCCGTGCAGCATCCGCCCGGCCACCGACTTCGCCTCCGCCGCGAGGGCCGAGAGCGCGGTCGACCGCTCCGGCCACAGGTCCCGGAGCTCGCCCGGGTCGGATTCGATGTCGAACGCGCGCACCCGGTCGTCGGCCGCGTCGTAGACGACCTTCGTGTCGCCGCTGTACGCCGCCACGAGGACCCGGTCGAACGCCCGCTTCCGCTGCTCCGAGACGCGCCCGCGCTCGTGCTCGGGGATGATCGTCTTCCAGACGAGCCCGTCGGCGGCGGTCAGCACCGGGACGTCCCGCTCATGGTCCCGCAGATGGCCGAGCGGCAGGCCCGACGAGACGAACCCGCCGGTCCCTCCCGAATCCTCGAGGAGGGTCGGAGCGACGTCGACCAGGCTGGCCCAGCCCGTGGCGGGTCCGGTCAGCTCCGGGCGGCGAGGCCGTCGAACCCACAAGGGGATCCGAACGAGCGGCTCCTCGAGACGGAGCATGTGGAACAGGAGGTCGTGCTCTCCGAACGCTTGGCCGTGGTCGCTGGTGACCACCACGGTGGTGTCGTCCCAGCGGTCGTGGCGCTTCAGCACCTCGGCGATCGATGCGAGCCGGCGATCGGCCTGGGAGAGCATGTCGCGGCACAGTTCGTGGAGCCTCCGGTAGTCGTCCGCCGTCGGCCGCCAAGCGCCGGCGAGCCAGGCGATGTGGTCCTGCCGGGTGCGGGCCGCTCGGAACCAGCGCCGCGCACCCTCGCCCCATCGGGCCGTCGGGTAGTAGGGCTCGTGGGTCTCGAGCAGGTTGACGAAGGTGAAGGTCGGTTGATCGGCCGGTGTGTCGCGCAGCCAGCGGTCGAGCGTCGGCTCGACCCATGAGGCGACGCCGGGCTGCTCGGGTTGGGTGGGGAAACGGAGCTGCTGGGTGAGTCGGCCCGCGGCATCGGTGACGAACGGGAACCGGTAGACGATCCGGGACGTCAGTTTCACCGCTTGCCACGCGGCCCCGTGCTGGATCCGGTCCAGCCCTACCCCACCGGAATCCCCGGCATCCCCCACCGAGTGCGGTGGGCGGCCGGTGCCGGTGGTGCGGTAGTACGGCTCCCACCAGCCAGCCCACGCGAGCCGGTCGAATCCGTCGGAAAAACCGAGGTTCGGGGAGAGCAGGTGATTGGCCGAGAGCGAGAACGTCCGGTAGCCCCGCTGGTGCAGGATCGCCGGGAGCCTCGGGATCCCCTCGGCGAGCTTCAGCGTCCCCTTCGCGTGGGCGCCGTGCTCCCATGGGTAGAGGCCGGTGTAGAGGCTGGCGTGCGACGGGACCGTCCACGGCGCCGGGGTGACGGCGCGGGGGAACCAGAGGCTCTCCCGCCGCAGGCGGTCGGCGAACGGCATGTTCGTGACGGCGTGCGACCCACCGGGGAAGTCGTCGGCGCGTCCGCAGTCGAGGACCACCACGAGGACATCGGGTGCCCGAGGGGCGCTCACGATCGGCGTCCTCGCGGCGGGAGTCGCGAGCCGGATTCTGCGGCGCTTCGACTGGCCGGACCTGGAAGGCCGAGGGTTTGGGTTGCCGAACCGTCCAACCGAACGCCTCTCCGTCGGCTCTGGCACACCGACGGTAATGAGGCTGACGTGAGCGCGGAATCGCCTCGGCCTCTGCGATGCGCCGACTCCGACGGCACGGGGCGCGCGAGAGGGACGATATATCGAGTCGCGGCTCCTGGAGGGGCGGCGAGCCGCCCGCCCGCGCGGAACGCAGGCATCGCCGCAGCACGGAGACTTCGATGACCATTCGGCCGCGCCGGCAACGAATCCTGATCTTCGCCGTCGCGGCCGCCGCCGCGCTCGTGGCCACGGCGTGGCTCGCGATGCTCACCGCCCCGGGGGTCGCGCCGCCGAATCTTCCGGTCGCCCACGCCACCGACCTCCAAGTGGAGCCGGGGATCGCGAGCGCGGTCGTCTTCCCGTTCCAGCTCGCGCCCGACTCCCAGTCCGACGAGGACGGCGCCGGGACCGTGAGCTCCGCGTCGGTATCGGCCACGCTCAGCATCTCGGCATGCCAATTGTCGGCGCCCGGCGGATGCACCGGCGTCTACCTCGAGGTCCTCAGCGCCGACCAACTCACCGGAGTGCCGTCGCCCCAGAACCTCACGCCGATCTGGTGCACGAACGTCACGGGGACGGGCTGCAGCCTCTCGACCGGCGGCTCGTTCCAGATCGACCTCACGTCGTACGCCGGTCAGGCGCTCGACCTCGTCGTGTGGAGCCCGTCGGGAGTCGAGTGGGCGAATCTCGACGCGCACGGGACCTGGTCGGCGTAGTGCGACGGCCGAGCAAACCTCAAGTGACGTGCGCGGGGTCGCCCGCCTCGTGGAGGGGACCGCCCCGTCCGAACCCTCCCCGCACCTCCCGCGTTGGCCCGACCCGCTCGAGACCGCGGCGGTCCTGACCCTCCTCGTCGTCGCCGTCGGCGTCCTCGAGTACTACTACGCGTTCTTCCCGGTCCCTCCGGGCGTCGACCCGGGCGACTGGATTCAGCGCTCGTACGGCTGGGTCGGCCTCGCCCACCCGCCCGCCTACGCCGTCGGGTCTCCGTTCCTCTATCCTCCGCTCCTGTTCCCGATCCTCGGCGCGCTCCGGCTCGCGACGGGTTCGCCCCTCCAAACGGGGTTCGCGTTCGGCGGCCTCGTCCTCGGCGCCTACGGCCTGAGCCTCTGGTACCTCGCCCGAGCAACGATCGCGCGGACCGAGTTCCGGGTCGCCCTCGTCGGGCTCGGCCTGTTGAACGGCACGGTCATTTCGATGCTGTTCTGGGGTGGCTATCCGAACTTCCTCGCGTTCTGTCTGTTCGACCTCGCCATCGCGACGCTCGTGCTGTACCTTCGGCGTCCGGGGACGTGGCGGGGCGTCGCCCTCGGCGGGTTCGTCGCGTTGACCTACCTCGCCCACACGCTGACGTTCGACCTCCTGGTCGCGACGGTCGTCCTCGCCTTCGTCGGGTCGATCGCGCTCCGGCGGCTGCCGTGGCGCTCGGTCCTCGCGCGGGGGCTGCTCGCCGGGCTCGCGATCGTCATCGTGACGGACGCGGTCTACAGCGAGGCGCTCAACGCGCTCGGCATCCCGCGCATCAACTACCTCTACGCCGACCCGCCCGCGTTCACCCTCTCCGGGCTCGGCACCGTGTTCGTCCCGCTCACGAAGTCGCCCGCGTTCTTCCCGATGGGCCCCGAGCTCGACCTCTCGGCGCGCGCGGCGGCCGCGATCCTCGGCGTCGCCGGCGTCGGGGTCCTCCTGTTCGTCGCTTGGGCCGCGGCGCGCCGCCCCGACCGGTGGGGGACTCCGTCCCTGGTCGCGGGAGCGTGGTCGGGCGTCGTACTGCTCGCGCCCGTCGGGGGCTACTTCGCCCACGTCGCGACCGATTACACGCGCTTCGTCTACTTCCTCCCCCTCCCCCTCTCGCTCCTCGCGATCACGAGCCTCGAGGCGCTGTTGCCCCGGGCGCTCGTGGCGATGCCGGCCGCGGCCGATCCCACCCCGACCCCGGCGGTCCCGCTTTCCCGGTTCCGCTTGCTGCGGCCCGCTCCGTTCCGCCTCCTCGCGGTCGGCATCGTCGTGCTCGGCCTGGCCGCTCTCCTGGTGAACGTGACGATCCCGACGGTCGCGCTCGCCGAGCACGGCGACGCGGGCTCGACCCACGACGCATCGTTCCTCGCGGCTGCCTCCTACCTCTCGACGAACCCGACCGGGGGCTCCGTACTCACCGTCGAAGGGACCGCCCGGTGGATCGAAGCGCTCACGGACCGCGGCGCCTTCGACCCTGGTCCGACGTGGCTCCTCTACGAGAACTGGCAGATCGCGGACGCCCAGGAGGCGTACTTCGCGATGAACAGCGCCTCGGGAGTCACGAACAACCTGCTCGTCGCCTCCTACTCGGGGTACGCCACGACGTCCGTCAGCCAGGCGCCGATGGTCTCCGCGCTCGTGCTCGGCGTGCCGGTGCCGATGCTGCGGGTCCTCCCGGCGTCGGAGATGGTGGACGCCACCGGCGGGACATGCACTGGCTGGTCGCCCGCGAGCTCCGGAGCTCCGCCCACGCTCGAGGTGCCGACACCGAGCGGCGCCGGACAGGTCCGGGAGACGAACGCGTGTGCGACCACCGTCCAGACGACGACACTCGCGATCGGCTCGCCGACGCTCTGGGTGAACTACACCGTCACGCCCTCGGCCGGGGCGAGCGTGCTCGGGTTCAACCTGACGCTCGCCTCACCGCCGACCCGCGTCGCCGCCCTTCACATCGGGTCGGTCACGAGCCTTACGAGCTCGGCGGGGAAGATCGGATGGGACGTCTCCACCCACCTGGGAGCGCTTCCGTCCAACGCGACGGTGGACCTCACCGGCGCCACTTCGCCCGCGCCCCGGAGCGAGAGCACGAACGTCACGAACGGATCCGGCACCCTCGCCTACGGGTTCGCGAATCCGAACCCCGTCGCCCCGCTCTCGTTCTCGATCGCCCTGACGGTCCCGTCGGCGTCGAACCCGGCGGTCGTCCTGCCCAGCGTTCTCGACACGAGCGGGTTCCTGGAGGCGCTCTCGATCCGGTTCCTGTTCCTACCGGCGACCGTCGCCTACACCCAGACGGTCGATTTCCTCGCGACGACGTTCCACTTCGTGACCGTCTACTCCAACACGGAGTGGATCGTCCTCCAGGGACCGTAGCGAATTCGTCGGCGGGGGAACCCGCCGAGGTCAGCTCTCGCTCGCCGGGAGGAGGAGCACGGTCCAGCTCCCCTCGACGCTGAGGACCTTCGCGCCGAACTCTCCTTCGAGATAGGGGACATCCCAGAAGATCGCGCTCGGGTGGTTGCTGAGGAACTGCGATTGGTTCGTCAGGAGCACGAACCGGATCGACCAGTTCTGCCAGACGTCGGGTGTGTCGACGAACGGCGGGAGGTTGTTGACCAGGTTCTGCGCCCCGGGCGTCGTGAACGTCAACGTCAGGTTGAGCACCGACGTGCCGCGCGGCCCTCCGTAGACGAGAAACCCCTGGCGCGAGACGAGCGCCTGGTGGTTGGACAGCTGCGGGTGCGTGTCGAACACGTTCGCCGGCGTCGCGTTCAGGTAGGTGAGGAGCCCCCCCGAAAGACCCGCCGGGTTGAGAAGGTCGTCGCCCGCGGTCGCCCCCAGCCGGAACGTCGTCGCCCCGATCCCGACCGAGGGACCGGTCACGTTTCCGCGGAGCGATTGGACGATCCATCCCGGGGCGGCGATGACCTGGATGGTGTACTGGGCCGTCGGGAGTCCCGTGGCGAGCGAGATGCCGATGGAGAGGTTGAACCCCGTCTCGGGGTAGACGAGGGTCATATCCGGCCGACCATCCGTGGGAGGAAGGATGTGCGGGTTCCCCGTGACCGACTCGATGAGCGTCGTCGTTCGGTTCGAGACCGAGACGTTGAAAATCTGCGGAAGGATCGTCGCGACCGGCGTGAACACGCCGAAGTACGACGCCTGATAGTCGGGCGTGACGTTGTCGAACGTCGCGTTCGCCCCGGCGATCGTCGCGGCCACGAGGCTGTTCGTGACGGTGTCGTGCGCGACCATCGCGAAGTAGGCGAGTTCCTCGTAGTCGAGGTGCGTCGGGTCGAAGGTATAGCGCGTCGCGATGAAGGGCGTGTAGGCGTTCCGGTCGAGGATCGCGCGCGTCCACTTCGCGGCGCCCCCGACCGTAAAGACGTTCCCCGCAACCCCCGAGTCGCGGATGTCGTGCAGGGCCGAGAGGAACGACGTGTCGTGGAACGAGGCGGAGTAGAGCTGCTCCTGCGTCGCGAGGCTCGGGTACGTCACGAGTCCCGCGCTCAGCACCAGCGCGACGATGAAAATGGCGAACGCGGCGATGCCGAAGGTGGTCCATCGTCCCGGCCCGCTCGGCGGATGGAGCGGAGGAAGCTTTTCCACGCTCGGCGCCGCGCCGACCGCGGCCCGGCTGGTGTGCCGGAGTTCCCGACGGGAGTTCGCGAACCATCTCGGCGACGCATGGACGAGTTCGTCGACGATCAGGGCGAGGCCGAGGCCGAGCGGCACGACGAGGAAGTAGCCGAACCGTAGGTAGTCCGTCACGACGGACAGCTCCCAGCCGACGATCGCCCCGCCGATGACGGTCCCGAACATCGCGAGAACGAGCAGGAGCCCGAGTGTGAGCCGCGCCGGCGCGAGCAGTCGGAGACCGACGAGGACGAACAGGATGAGCCCGGCGATGACGAACGAGGCGATCTCCGCCTCCACCACGCTCGGGCGGAATCCGGGGACGTACGGGTTGACGATGACGGAGTAGATCCCGACGATCCCGCTCTTCACGTAGGCGAACGCGCTCGTCTGCAGGTACTGCGGGTGGGGAACGCCGGCCAAGCGCGTCAGCAGGTAGAACCCCCCGACCGAGGCGACGAACACCCCCAGGCCGGCGAGCGCGGCCCGACTTCGGTAGAACGTCCGGGGCAGCCAGCGCTGCCAGACGACGAACACGAAGACGACGAGGAGAGTGCCGCCGAGGATCGTGGCGACGAGCGAGTGCGTGAGGACGGTCGCGGCGGTCGCGACCCAGAACAGGAAGGCGTGGGTGGGCTGGGCGGAGCGGACGAACCGCAGGAAGAATCCCAAGCTCAGGTTGAAGAACACCAACCCGAGCAGGTTCGGGTAGCCGCCCCAGAAGAACATCTGGATCAGCGTGGGGCTCAGGACGACGAATCCCTCGGCGGCGAGGGCGACCGAGCGCGAGCGGACGACCGACCGGGCGAGGAAGTACGAGCTGAGTCCGAGGAGGATCGCCATCAGCACGACGAAGCCGCGACCGGCCTGGACCGGGCCGAGCAGTCGAACCAGGCTCCCCAGCAGGGGGAACAAGAGGGGCGGATACTGCCCCGGCACGATCCACGTCGGGTACGGCAATCCCACGTACGGATAGGACGAGGTGATCCATTCTCCCGGGTCGCCGCCCGACGGCAGGGCGTAGGGGGCCATCGCGATCAGGATGGCGATCGCGCCGATCGCCCCGATCGCGAGGGAGACCAGGTACGCGAGGAGCTCGGGCTTGCCGGGCTCGGGGACTCCCTGAGGATTCTGATGCTCGCTCCCCCGAACCGGAAACAGCGCGCCCTCAATTCGGTGGAGGCGTCCGCGCCGGCGGGCGGGCGCGCGTGCAGCGACTCGAACCGGCACCGCCGGGGGCGCAGCCGCCGGGGGCGCTGCCGCCGGCGCCGGCGCGGGCGGGGCGGCCACGGGCGTTCGCGGGGACGCAACCGCCGTCATCCCGTGGGTGCTCCCAGGTCAACGGGATCGCCAGGACGCCGGCAGTACCTGGGGCTGGCTGGGGGCGTGCCGTCGTGCGAATGCGCCGCCCTCCCGACCCCGCCCGGCATGGTGGCGCCGCCCAGACGGGAGGCGCCATAAAGGATGGGTGGCCGTCTGGGATTCCGAATCCGACGGGGGGACTGCCGACGCCGGCCCGATGGGGTACCCTCAAGTCGGTTCCGGAATAGGTCCAGAACCTTGCCGAGGCGGGTTGTCTTCGCCGCGATCGCGGTGGCGTTGCTCCTCCTCACCTTGGTCCCCCTGCTCCGCGCTGGACCGGCCCCGCCGCCCACTCTGGCGATGCCCGGCGCGCATCCCGCGGCGCCGCTCCCGCGCGCCAATACGTCGATCAACGACATCATCGAACTGAACATCACCTCCCCCGTCGGTCAGTTCGCGCCCGGCTCGCTGCTCCAGGTGACCTATCGGGTCGCGCTCCAGACGACCACCCCGACCCCCTCGGCCACCGTCTACGTCCCCGGCCTCGTGGCGTCGTTTCCCGCCGTGCCCGCTCCGATCATCATGTTCCTGCCCGGCCACAATCTCACGCTGGCGAGCGGCGCGACCGCCGCCGCGGCGCCCACCGGGTTCACCCTCCGCAACACGACCTCGTTCAACGGGACCCATCCGTCGAACCTCAACAGCGAACTCGTTGCTCTGATGAGTTCCGAGCCGTTCGGCACCGCCTCCGTGGTCGTCCAATGGAACTGGACGCTCCGGACCGCGGACGGGGCCGTGACATCGAGCGGTTGGGGACCGACCACCTCCGCGGCGATCCACCCCGCCCAGGTCGCGTTCCTGCAGAGCCTCTCTCCGAGGGCCGTACTCCCGCCGGCCTCGGTCACCGCCTGTCTGACAGGGCCGATCCAAGCGCGGACGTTCTCGCTGCATGCCGAGACCGCCAAGCCGTTCGACGACTTCGTCGCGAACACGACCCGCAACCCGCTCGGGGGACCTTCGACGTTCTGCCTGACCGTCCTGATCCCGGGCACGATCACGCCGCAGACGATCCTCATGCACATCTGGGACTACGAGTCGGTGACCCTTCTGCTCTACGTCCTGAAGGTCAAGGTCGTCAACGCCACGGCCGCCGCCGGCCCGAACATCGCACCGCCGAGCTGGACCTCGTTGGCGAACGGCGTCATCGCCCTCGGGGCGGTGGGGATCGGGCTCGCCGTCGTGCTGGTGGCCCGCCGCGAGCCTCCGACTCCCCCCGGGGTCTCAGGTCCCACCGCGACCTCGCGATCCTCCAGCTCCCCGGCGAGCGGGGGCGGACCGCCCTCCGAACTCCGGACGAAGCGGCCCTAGCGAACGGGGGGCGGGGCCTTCGGCTCGGCGGGCTCCTCGGCGGGTGCTGATCCCCGCGCCGCGAGACGACGTCGGCGCTGCAGTGCGAACACGATGAGCAGCACGACCCCGACCCCGATGACGCCGGTCGCGATCGCGAGCGGGCTCGTGAGTTTCGCCAGCAGGTGGTTCGGGGGCGCGGGCGCGGACGCCGCCACGACCACGGTCGCGTTCGCCGACCCGCTCGCCCCGGTCGAGTCGTTGGCCGCGACCGTCACGGTCCAGGTGCCGACCGCAGAGGGGGCACAGCGCAGGAACGAGGCGTCGGTGGTGGAGCAGCCCGGTGGGAGTCCAGCGTAGGAGAAGTGGAGTCCGCCGGTCCCGCCGTGGGCGAGGACGGTGAGCGTCAGGAAGCCGTTGCCGAGCACGGCGGGGAACGGGCTGACCCGGATCGCCGAGATCGCAGGCAGGGCGTTCACGACGAACGGGATCGACGCGGTGACCGGGGATCCCGCTCCAGTCCCGTTCATCGAGACGATCGCGGTGAAGTTCCCGGGGGCGGGAGGAACGCAGGCGAGCCGAGCGCCCACGGCCGTGGCGGTCGAAGTGCAGCCGCTCGGCATCGAGCTCCACGAGTAGGTCAGCGGGGCCGACGGACCGAAGCCGACGATCGAAAGGTTGGTGCTCTGGTTCACGTCGAGAGCGGCGGGGCGCGCGATCCCTCCCGTCAGCTCGAGCAAGCTCGCCCCGACCTCCCACGTGTCCGAATACGTCGAGGTCGGCCCGTTCCCGCCGAACAGGAGGATGTAGCCGTTCGTGCCCGAGAGGGTGACGGGAGCGACCGCGGAGGCCGACCGCGCGGATGGGGCGGCGCCCACCGAGGTCGAGACGTTCTTCCAATCGGCTCCATCGAAGAGCCACGTGTCCGCGACCGGGCCGCCGGCCCCCACGCCGCCGTACAGCAGGATCGTTCCGTTCGGTAGCGGCGCGAGCGCGGCCATGGCGCGGGCCGTCGGCATGTGCGGTGGCACGATGCTCTGCCAACCCGTGGTCTGGAACAGCCACGTGTCGGAGAGGGGGGAGTAGGTTCCGAATTGGAACCCGGTCCCGCCGAACAACACGAGCGCGTTCGCGGAGCTCAGGAAAGCGAGGGAGGCTCCGCTCCGATGCGACGGCGTGTTCGTGGGAGTCGGGACGCTGGCGCCGACGGAGGTCCAACGCGCCGAGTGGTACTCCCACGTGTCGTTGAACAGGCTCGTCGGAGACCGCCCACCGAACATCACGACGGCGGAGACCGCTGGATCGTAGGCGATGCTCGCGTTGGCCCGCCCGGGCGGCGCGCCGACGGTCGAATTGGTGACGTTCGTCCAGGTGCCCGCGGAGAACGTCCACGTGTCGCTCAGCAGACCCCCCTGAATGCTTCGGCCCCCAAACAGAACGACGTAGCGGTCCGAAGCGTCGTAGGCGAGGGCCGCCCCCCAGCGTGCCGAGGGCGAGTTGGCCGTCGTGAGCGAGTGGGGCGTCCCCGCCTTCCACGATCCGTTCGCGAACGTCCACGTCGTCCGGAGCGCACCACCCCCGCCCGGGATTCCCCCGAACAGGACGACCTCGGAGTCGTTCGCGTCCCAAGTCGCTGCGCCCGAGAATCGGCCGG
This sequence comes from Thermoplasmata archaeon, assembly GCA_022750115.1. Taxonomy (GTDB): domain Archaea; phylum Thermoplasmatota; class Thermoplasmata; order Lutacidiplasmatales; family UBA184; genus Lutacidiplasma. The sequence continues at coordinate 251,332 of JAKIWI010000002.1, read as the reverse complement.
CCGGCTGGTTGGTGAGGCCCGACGTGAGGTTGGTCCACGGAGAGAGGGCAGACGGTCCCGCCGCCGGAGCGAGCGTCGCGGCCGTGCTGACGCGGTGGGTCGCGGGGACCGTGCGTCCCGCCGAGCCCGAAAAGCCGGAGCTCACGACGATCACGAGGACGAACAGCCCCAGGAATCCGAGGGCGGAGACCCCGACGCGGAGTCGGTGTGGGCCGGGGCGGGCCCTCGGGCGAGTCGACATCGGGACGGAGCGTCGAACCGGACCACCGTAAAGTCGTTGCGGCGATGGGACGGCGTCGCAAATGCGCCGCGCGGGGTGGTCGGCCGTCGAGCGACGAGCGCCTCCCTCGGTCAGCCTTTAAGAAGGGAGGCGGGTCGGGAAAGCGATGGCCGCTCCCTCCGGTTCGGAAAAGCCGAACCTTCTGCTCCTCGTGCTCGATTGCGTCCGGGCGTGGGATTTCCCCGGAGGCTCATCGGCGGTCGGCCCGATGCCGTTCACCGAGCGGCTGCTTCGCGATTCGGTCTACTTCCCGAACGCCGCGAGCGTCGCCCACTGGACGGTCCCCTCGCACGCGAGCATGTTCACCGGGCTCTACCCGTGGGAGCACGGGGTTCACGCGAAGGGTCTCCTCAAGCTCGCCGAATCGGGGGAAGGGCTCGGACCGCTCCTGCGCGGAGCGGGGTACACAACGCTCTCCATCTCGGCGAACGGCCTCATCAGCTCCGATCTGGGCCTCGTCCACGGGATGGACCGCAGCGCCTGGGGCGTCTCCCTGTTCAATCGGATCGGCGTCGCCGACCAACCCCCGCAGGGTTCGGAGACCGAGGCGCACCGGCTGGCGACCGCGGAGAACACGCTGCGCAAGCGGCTCGCTTCGATCTCGTACTGGACCGCGTACGGCCTCGCTCGGGCTCCGGCGATGTGGGATTTCGCGACGCGGCTCGCGATGCGGATCCGACATCCGTCGTTCGGCGCGCGACCGCGGCTCGCCCACTGGGTCGAGCCGACCGCGGCCCGATGGATCCGCGAGGCGCCCCGCGACCGGCCGGTCTACTGCTTCGTGAATTTGCTGGACGCCCACGAGCCGTATCTCGCCGAACCCGACGTGGTCCGCACGCTGCGCGCGTGGTGGTCGTACGCGCGGACCCGGCAGGACCGCCTCGGCTGGGTCAGCGGCGCTTGGAAGCCGACCGACCCGGAGCTCGTCCTCCTGCACGAGCTCTATCGGACGATGGTCCGGTCGCTCGACCAGAGGATCGAGGGCATCGTCCGCGCGTTCCAGGACTCGGGACGGTGGGAAAACACCACGATGATCCTCACCGGCGACCACGGGCAGGCGTTCGGCGAGCACGACGCGATGTTCCACATCGTCGGCGTCGACGAACCGGAGCTCCGCGTCCCGATGTACGTCCGCTACGCCGACCGCCGGGACGCTGGCAAGGTCGGACACAGCTGGGTGAGCCTCATCGATGTCTACCCGACGCTCCTCCGCGAAGCCGGGGTCGTTCCACCCGAACGGCCCTCGCACCCCATCCCGCTCCAGGACCTTCTCGAGACCCCACGCGCCGAGCCGGTGTTCGCGATGTCCGACGGGCTCGTCCACGACGCCGACCGCCAGCGGACGGCCACGGCCCGCCGCGAGGCGATCGACCGGCTGCTCGTCGCCGGCTACGACGGCGAGTTCAAGGTGATCCACGACCCGGTGCGCGGGGACCTGAGGGCGTTCCACGCCCACGACGACCCCGCGGAAGCGCACGACCTCTGGTCGTCGAAGGGCCCGGAGCTCGCACCGCTCGCCGAGGGCGTGCGGGAGATCGGTCGACGCATCCTGGCCGGACCGGCCTCCGCGGTCCCGACGGACGTCGAGGACCGGCTTCGGTCCTGGGGCTACATCTAGCGCCCACCCATGGCGAGCCCTCCGACGAGCCCCCCGACCTCGGCGCCGACCGGACCCCCGACCCCGCTCGCGCAAGTGCGCTCGTTCGTGCACCGCGTCGAGGACCGGATCTTCCCGCCCGTCAAAGGCCCGTCCGGCAATCCGAGCGGTCTGCTGACTCCGGGCCTCTCGGAGCGACCCGCGATTCTCGCCGCGCTCGGCCTCGGCCTGCTGTTGGCCGCGCTGCTCGAGTATACCATGCTCGCGAAGCAGATCCCCGCCGGCGGGGACCCCGGGCAGTGGACCTCCACCGCCTACGCCTACGTCGGGCTGCCCTACCCGTCGTGGATCATCCCGGGCCAGTACCCGCCGCTCCTGTTCCCGCTCCTCGGATTCTTGATCCGGGTCACGGGGGGACCGATCAACGGAGCGCGCGCCTACGTCGGGGTCGTCGCCGTGCTCCTCGGTCTTTCCTACTACTTCCTCGCCCGAGGACTGACGCGACGGCGCTCGACGGCGATCCTCGCCGACGCGCTGATCCTGTTCAATCCAACGTTCCTCCCGATGTTCTTCTGGGGGTTCTACCCGAACCTCTTCGGCCTGGTCTTCTTCAATCTCTGTCTCGGCTTTCTCGTCCGATTCATCCGTTCCCGACGCCCCCGCCACGTTTTCCTGTTCTGGACATGCGCCGCCGCAGCGCTCCTCACGCACAGCCTCGTCGGTACCGTGCTCGTCGCGGTCGGCGGCATCGCGCTCGTCCTCGCGATCTCGATCCGAGTCCTACCGCGCGAGATCTACCGGAGCCGGGGGGGCCTCGGCGGGATCGGGGTGCTCCTCTCCGCGGTGGGTGGCTTCTACGTGTTCACCTCGTTCCTCAAGATCCCCCACCCGAACTACTTCCACAGCGGGGCGTTCGCCTACGTCCGGAACGGCATCGCATCGATCTTCAACCTCCTCACCCACCCGTTCTTCCGGGGGCTCAAAGTCGCTCCGGGTGACGCCGTCCCGCTCCTGTGGGTCCTCATCGGGGCGCTCGCGATCTACGCGGTCGGAATTCGGTTGTTCTGGAAGAGCCGGCTCACGCTCGGTACGATCATCACCCTCTCCCTTGGGCTTGGCCCGATGGCGCTCGCAGCCGTGGGGTGGGAGCTCGCCGTCGTCACCGACTACGCCCGGTTCAGCTACTTCCTGATCGCCCCCATCGGGCTCTCGATCGGGCTCACGGTCGACCGCGTGATGACCGAGCTTCGCGAGCGGGCGGCGAATGCCACACCGGCCCCCTCGCCTCCTGCGGCCCTGGCGCACCGATGGCGCCTCGGGTCGTCCTCCCCCGACCCGCCGGGGGCCATCGCCCTCCTCGCCATCGTCGGGATCGCCGCGGTGATCGTCGCGGACACGGTGAGCCTACCGTCGCTCCCCGTCGATGAATCGGAGACGACCAAGGTCGGACACGACACCACGTTCCTGGGCGCCCTCGCGACGATCCGCGCCTCCCAACTCCCGGGAAGCGTGCTGACGGTGCCCGGCGTCGCGAAATGGACGCGCGCGATCCTCGTGCGCGACGCCTACTTCCCGAACCTCGCCGCGCGCTACACGTTCGACCCCACGCACCTCGTCGACGAGGAGACCGCGTACTTCGCGATGACCAGCCGCTACGCCGCGACGAACGACCTCGTGGCGGTGACGGCGCTCGGCACGAACATCTCGGCGGGGAACGGCTCGTTCGAGTACCAGCCCGCGTACTTCGGCGTGTACACGCCCGTCGCCGCGATCCCGCTCGCCAACATCACCGTCCGCGTGGTCCACAACGGGACCATCACCAACGAATCGATCCTCTCCGGCGCGACCGTTCGGCTCGCCCCGGTGACGGCGGCCTCCTTCGCGCTCACGTACTCGGGGGTCGGGTTCCGGCTCACCGTCACCGGCTTCGCGTACTCCGGGATCCCCGAGGCTTCGCTGGCGCTCTCGGTGGTCTCCGAACCGGGATATCAGATCGTTTCCCTGGGCGCCAACTTGACCGGCCCGTCGGCGGGTACCGCCCGTTTCCAGCGCGGCACCGCCGCCGGGACGTTCGAGCTGCAACCCGGGAAGTTCGGGTCCGTGCTCGCCACGAACGCGGTCGTGACACCGGCCAACGCCCTTCGGTCGATCACGCAGTACAACCATCCCGGTGTTCCGGCACATGCCGGGTTCGTGGTCGCCGCGCCGGGCAACGGCGCGTCGCAGTTGTTGCTGTCGTTCAACTTCCAGACTCCGACGGCCTCGAACCTCGTCAGCGGGATCCCACCGCTGATCGTGACCGACACCGTCTGGGCGAACTGGACCGTCCGGTTCGTGCTGTACTCAGCATCCAACTCCCAGGAGGGAGCGGTCGCGAACCTGCTGCCAAACGAGATCGCCTACCTCGAAGGGGAGTTCGGGGCGCGCGTCCTCGGAACCTCGGGGACCTGGACCGTGCTGCTCCTCCCGGGGGCGGGGCAGCTGCCGACCGAACCTAGGCCGTCGGCGTCGGCCCTCGCTGCCGGCGCTGCGACTTGACATCGAATCGGTTCGAGAAGGCCTATGTACCGGGAGAACAGAGAATCCCATCGGCGCGACGCCGGTCCGGGACGGGCGCGCGGTAGGAAGTGTCGGAGGTTCGCGCCGTGAAGGTCCGCCCCCGCCCGTGGGCCACCATTTCGATCGCGCTCGCGGTGGTCCTGGTGCTCCTCGTCCCGTCGGTGCTCGTCCCAGGGGCGTTCGCCTCCCCGCCCCGGGCGGGGCTGCCCCGTGCCCACGCGATGGCCGAACCGGCCACGGCCCCCGTCATTCTCCCCCCACTCGCAGCACGCCCCTCCACGCCGCCCTCGACCCCGTGCGATGGCCCCTACCCCGAGTTCGCCGGGGTGCAGCCGTACCCTGCCGGCTGTTTCGGGCGAGACCAGGCGGTCGCGGGATTCTACTCGAACCTCGCCGGGAGCGCCGGAAATGTCACCGTGTCCCTGACGCTCCCGGTCGACCGGATCCCCACGGCGAACCAGTCGGACCTCTACCGCGCGATCTGGCTCGGGCTGGTGCTCTCCGACCCGCACGCCTGGATGTCGCAGTGCTTCCTCGAGGTCCGCTTCCAACCGGATTCCTCGTACGCGAACTCGACCAGTGCCACCGTCGCGAACAACTGGACGGGTGCGGTCGTCGGCTACGCGATCGACCCCGCGACCTCTACGGAGGACGCTTGCTTCGAGCAACCGCTGAGCGTCTCCGGCGGGACCGCCGGCACCTACCTCACACCCAGCGGCGGCGACACGCTCAACATCACCACCGTCGGCTGGCTCGGGTCCGCGACCTCCGAGCAGGTGACGGTCATCGATACTTCGACGGGACTTCGGTCGGACGTGCGCAGCATCTCCGACCAAGGGACGCCACTCTCCCCCGCCTACTCGACCTCGACGACGCTCGATGCGTTCGCGGCGGCCGCCGCCCAGGTGCCGGCCGTGTCCTTCGGGGTGGAGCTCGCCGGCGCCGCGAACCCGTCGGTCGTGTCGAACTCCAGCTTCGGCGGCTGTTCACCCGGCGGCCCGGCTCCGGCCAAGGTAGACCCCGCGGTCCCGTGCCCGAGCTACGACCCGACCTCGTGGGTCAACGACACGGCGGCTCCGATCGTCCTCAGCCCACCCGTCTTCTCGGCCGGCGCGACGTCCGCCCGCGCGGGCGAACTCCGCTTCGCGAGCACCGTCGGGGGCGCCGCCGGCCTCCTCAGCCTCAGCAACGCGTCGTGCACGGGCCGCTCGGGTTCCGCATTCTGCACCTACCCGTGGTACAGCTACTCGTGCGGAGCTGGGGGACTCGAGTTCGGGGCGACCGACTACTCCGGGGTGTCGACCGATTTCGGAAAGCAGAACGAGTTTGCGGGACCTGCGACGCCCGGACTCCTCGGGTTCCCCCAGTTCCCGTCGAACGGCTTCGCGTTCCCTGCCTGCGGCAACGGGAACCACAACGTGACGGTCGGGGTCACCAGCGGCACGGGGGTCGTGGTCCTCCTCGACTCGAACTATACAACTCCGACCTCGACGGCGATCGCTGCCGGGGCGTACGCGATCTCCGCGGTTCCCGCATCCGGCGAGTACTTCTCCGGCTGGACAACGACGGGGACCGTTGGGGTGGGCAACCCGAACCGCGCGGCGACGACGCTCGTCCCGAACGGCGGAGGGAGCGTGCTCGCTACGTTCACCAGCAGCCCGCTCGACTCTCCGGTGCACTTCGCGTCGCTTGGGGGGAACGCGAGCTTCGAGCTCGGCACCAACGGCGTGGGGCCGACGGCCGTCGCCCCCCTCACCATCGGCAACGGAAGCACGATCGACCTTGCCGCCGGCGCCTATGCGCTGATGGTCGCTCCGTCCTCGGGTCTCCAACTCGGCCACTGGACGGCGACCGGCGCGGTCACCCTGCCGGACAACACCGCCCCCGCGGACTGGCTCGTCGTCTTCGCGGGCGGGGCCCCAGGGAACGTCAGCGCGACGTTGCTCGCCGACTCCGGAACCGTGACGATCGTCGCCGCGGGCAACGGGAACGGGACCGTGGTTCTCAACGGCACCACCCTGCCGTACTTCCCGGCGAACGACACCACGATGGGATCCCTCACGGGCCCGGCCGGTAGCTATTTCGCGAAGGCGACCGCCGCTCCGGGCTGGTCGTTCCTGGGCTGGGAGGCCGCGCCCGGCGCCGTCGCAATCCCGTCAGGCGTGTCGGGCAACTTGACGGTGAACGTCGTGCTCGGCACGTCGTACCTGTACGCGACGTTCGCGGCGAACATCTCCATCCGGATCCTCCCTCCCGCCGGCGGATCGGTCTCCATCAACGCCTCGGTTCCGGTCGGGAACAACACCACGGTCGCGTTGACCCGGGGCACCTACTCGCTGGACGCGGTCCCCGCGGGGGGGTACGCGTTCCAGCACTGGCGCGTCTCGGACCCCGCCGCGATCGAAGTGATCCGCCCGGCGTTCCCGATCACGAAGCTGATCGTCAACTCCTCCGCCACGCTGACGGCGATGTTCGGACCGCTTCCGAACGAGTCGGTGACGTTCGACCTACTACCGCCGGCCGGCGGGTCGATGCAGTTCAATTTCGTCAACATCAGCGCGAACACAACGAACGCGAGCGTCACGAACACCACCTACGAACTGAAGGCGTTCGCTTCGACAGTATACCGATTCGTTGGATTCCTCACGACGGGGCCGGTGTCGTACTCCGGTGGGACCCTTAGCGTGACGGGCACGGGCGGGGTCGTGACCGCGAAGTTCGTTCTGAGGCTCTACCCCGTGACGTTCATCGCGACGCGCCCCGGCGCTGTGACGCTCGCCGTGAACGGCGTCAACGTCGCCAGCGGTACGACGCTCTCCCTGACGCACAATGTCTACAATCTCTCGGCGACCGTCGTCGGTTCGATGACGACGTTCGTGCAATGGAGCAGCGGACTCCAGATCGCGAACGTCTCGGGTTCGCAAACGAGCGCCACGGTGCGCGTCGACGCCCCGGGGACCGTGATCGGCATCGTGGCGACGTTCGTCCTCAATCGGCTCGCCGTGTCCCCCGCCACGGTCGACGCGGGCACCCCAACCCACCTCACGGTGTTCGTCAACGGTTCGGGTGCTCTCACCTATCGATATTTCGGACTCCCGACGGGCTGCCGAAGCGTCAACAGTCCGCAACTTACGTGCTCCCCGACGTCGCCCGGGACCTACTCCGTCCACGCGTCCGTCACCGACTCGGGTGGGGCCCAGGAGGCGACCGCGAGCGTCCTCCTCACGGTCGTGGCGCGACCGCTGGTGGGGGCGTTCACGATCACGCCCGCGACGACGGATGCGGGGCTGGCCGTGACGATCTCGGTCACGCCCCAGCTGGGCCTCGGCCCCTACTCGTACTCCTACGCGGGCCTCCCGACGACCTGCCCGAGCGTGAACGCCTCCCGCCTCACCTGCACCCCCGCCGCCGCCCGGACCTACGTGATCGAAGTGACGGTCGCGGACGCCTTCTCGAACCTCGCCTACGACAACGCGACCCTCACCGTCAACCCCCAGCCGACGGTCACGAGCCTCACGCTCGACCGGGCAGAGGTCGATGTAGCGCGCCCGACGACTCTGACCGTCGTCGCGGGCGGCGGGACCGCCCCGCTCTCCTACGCCTACTCCGGACTCCCCGTGGGATGCGCCTCGGCGGATGCCCCCACGCTCGCGTGCACACCGACCCTGGCCGGGACCTCGAACATCACCGTGACGGTCACCGACGCACTCGGCCAGAGCTCGCGCGGGATGGCCGAGCTCGAGGTGCACCCGCTGCCGACGCTCGGCGTCGTCACGGTGACCCCGTCCCTGGCGAACCTCGGGGAGGCGGTCCAGATCTCCGTCGTCGGGTCCGGCGGCACCGGCTGGCTGACGTACAGCTACGCGGGGCTCCCCGTTGGATGCTCGTCCGCGAATTCGACGATGATCACTTGCACGCCCAGCGCCACGGGCAACTGGTCGGTCACGGCGACCGTCGCGGACGCGCTCCGAGCGTCGGACAACGCGAGCGGGACCGTCTCGGTCCAGAACGTCCCGACCGGGCCGACGAAGACCCCCGGCCACCTCGGCGGCGCCATCGACTGGTGGTACGTCCTTCTCATCGCGCTGGTCGCCCTCGTCGTCGCCGCGGTGCTGGTCTGGCGGTTTGGTCGGCCCCCGGAACCGGCCGACGGCGCGGCGAGCAACTCCGCGTAACGGACGACCGGCGTCCGAGCCGGCGATTCGCTTATCGTGGCGAGGCCGGTATCAACCGACGTCGGGGAGTGGGTCGTCGACGGGCGCTTCGGAGCCGGCGGACCCCTCCCGTCCGCCGAACCTCGTGACCGTCGTGCTCGACTGCGTCCGGTGGGCGAGCGTCGCGTCGCTCGGTGACCCGCGTTCGGGGCCGACCCCCGAGCTCGACCGGTTGGTCCAGCGTGGCGCGACGACCTTCACCCACGCCGTCGCGCCGGGGAACTGGACCGTCCCCTCGCACATGTCGATCCTGACGGGCACCTACCCATGGGTGCACCGCCGGCGGACGTTCCAGCGCGGCGACGCGCCGATGGAGACGATCGCGACGTGGCTGAAGCGCCGTGGCTACGCGACTGCGATGTTCTCGGAAGAGGCCCACCTGACCGGCGGCTACGGTCTCGAGTCCGGGTACGAGTCCCTGTTCGGACGGAGGATCGGCAGCTCGGACGAAGACCGGACGACGGTCAATCGGACCCTCGGTCACGCGCAGTTCCTGTACTCCGCCAGATTCCGGCGTCTCCTCGAGCGACTGCCCGCCCTCGCCGTACCGCTCACGACGCTCAACTTCGCCCAGGAAGCGGCGTACAAACGCGAGGTGTGCGGAGACTACCTCCTCGAGGATTGGTCGCGCTGGCTCGCCGGACGCCCCGCCGACCGGCCGTTCCACGCATTCTTCAATTTCGTCGATGGGCACGAGCCGTACCCCGAGCTCGCGGGCGGGTTCCGCGACCGCTTCTCCGCGCGCGGGTACGCCCAGATTCCCCGGTTCTATCTCCTCGCGGTGCCGGGACTGAAAGACCGGGTTCCCTGGGACCGCGTGCGGGCAGCCTACCACCGAGCGATCGCCGAGGCGGATCGAAAGGTCGGCCGACTTCTCGCGGCGCTCGAGGCCGCGGGAGAGCTCGACCGGACCTGGGTGTTCGTCACGAGCGATCATGGCCAATCGTTCGGCGAGGGCGGTAACGTCTACCACGGGTGCGGAGCGAGCGACTCGGTGCTCCGCGTGCCCTTGTGGGTCTGGGGGCCGACGGAGCCCGGCCGGCCCAAGCGCGTCGACCACTGGGTGACGCTGTGCGACGTTCCCTCCTGGATGAAATCGGTCGCCCTCGGACGCCCCGCGTTCGATGCGGCGGGCCGGCCGTCGGTACCGTTCCCGGTCTCCCCCCCGGATCGCGAGACAATTCTGGCCGAGGGGGGCCCCGCATCGGACCCGAACCGCTCGCTGCTCGGAATTCGGACGGAGGAACTATGGAACCGGCGGCAGATCGCGGCGTACCGCGGTCGGGAAAAGTGGACGATCGACCTCACGAGCGGCGACGTGCGATACTGGCCGGAGGGTGACCGCGGCCTCCCGACGCTGCCGGAGCCCCTCGGGAGCCATGAGGCGACCGCGGCGCGGCACACGGTGTTCGGGATCTTCGGACGCGAGGACATCGCACGATACGTCGGAGACGGGAGCGAGCTTGCGCGAGACTCCCTCGACGACGCCCGGATGAAATCCTGGGGCTACGACTGACCCGGGCCGATTCTCGGTGGCGGCCGAGGCCTCCCGCCGGACCGACGGCGAACCCAAACCATGGTCGCGATCCCGGCCAGGGCCCCGCCGGCGCCGGCACCAATCACCAAGAGCCAGACGAATCCGGCCGAGAACTCCCCCAGCTTGGTGCCCCCGACGGGCGTAGTGCCCTGCGGGCCGAGAACGACGGCCGTCGCCGACGCGAACACCGGGGCGAGTTGGCCGGAGGAGTCGTTCACCTCGACGGTGAGACGGTACGTCCCCGCCACCGGCGGACGACACACCAGATTCGCCCCCACCGGGCGGTTGCACCCGGCAGGAAGGTCGAGCCATGCGAGGAGGTACGGCGGTTCGCCTCCCGAGAGGTTCGCGGACCAGCTGATCGTGTCGCCGAGGGAGCTGACGTAGGGCGACGCCGTCAAGGTCGCGCGGAGCGGGTAGGGTTGCACGACAAACGTTGCTGTGGCGTTCGTCTGGCGGCCGACGCCGTCCGTCGCATTCGCCGAGACCGAGAACGATCCCGGTACGAGCGGGTCGCAGGTCACGCTGACGTTCGCGAGGTCGGTGCACCCCCAGAGCGAGCCAACGGTCCAACGCACCGATAGGGGCGGGTCGGCGCCCGGGGCTTGCAACGAGAACACCGCTCGGGTCCCGACGAGAACAGGGTCCGGCTGGATATCGACCGCTGACAGTAACGCGGGGGGCGGCCCGTGGACGAGAACGACCGTCGTGTTGGATAGGACGGTCGTGTTCGACGCGTCCGTCGCCAGGAACCGTGTCGAGTACGATCCGGGAGACAAGTAGGTGTGATTGGTGAACGGTCCCGCGGCAAAACTGCCGTCCCCGAAGTTCCACACACCCGCGCTTGGGGTCGTCCCTCCGGAGATCATCGCCCGGAACGTCACGTTGAGGCCGACCCGCCCGCTCGAAGGTGCGACCTGGACCGCCACACGAAGCGTAGGATTCACCACGATGTCGACCAGCGCGCTCCGGTTGGCCCCCGACCCGTCTTGGACGGTCAACTTCACGAGAGACGTGCTGGCCGATCGGAAGATGTGCACCGGATTCGGAGCGGTGCTGTTCGAGCCGTCGCCGAATTGCCAGAGGTACGAGTTGTTGCCGGTTCCTCCCTGGGTCGTGCTCCGGAACGCGACCTCGAGCGGGGCGTCCCCGACCGAGACGTTCGCGAGCGCGGCGACGGTGAGGGGCTGCGACACTCCCACCGCGATCCAGAGGTGCTCGTAGGTTCGATTTCCGAGGGAATCGGTGACCGTCAGGCGGGCAAAATACGTCCCATTGTGAGCATACGCATGGCTGGCGGCCGACCCGTTCGCTCCGCCCGAACCGTCCCCGAACGTCCAAGAAAATCGATACGGGCCCGAACCGCCCCCCGCGAACCCGGCGAACGCGAAACTATCGTTCGTCGACCCCGAAGACGGATTTACCGTCGCGAGCGCCGTGAGGTTCGACTCGACCACCACCGCGCGCGTGATGTGGATGGTGACGTTCGCGACGTCGGTGGCGGAGAAGAGCGTCCAGTACGTACCGGGCGATGAGTAAACGTGGCTCGCGTTCCGCCCGGCCACCGAAGCCGATCCGTCGCCGAAGTTCCAGCTCTCGTTCGCGAGACCCGCTGCGCTCGAGACGTTCGCCAGGGCGACGACCGGCAGTGGGGCGACCCCGTCCGATGGCCCAACCGTGACGTTCGCCACCAGGGGCACCAGCTGGAATCCCCAGGAGTCCGAGGCGTCGGGTACGTAGAAACCGCCCCCGAAGAGCAAGTCGATACCGTCTCGCCGGTCGTCGACGATGGCGCAACCTCCGCGGTCGAAGTAGAAGTCAGGTCCGGAGACGTTCCACCGCGTCCAGCCGGTCCCGTTGAACGTCCAGGTCTCGGTGTTCCCGGCCCCGTTGGTCGCCCCCCCGTACAACAGCGTCTCGTTCGTGCCCGGAACCAGTGCCATTCCGACGCTCTCGACGGCCGGGGGGGACGGGCCGGAGGTCGCGTTCGTCCAGGAGCCGTTGTCGTATTCCCAGGTGTCGTTGTAGTACTCGAAGTAGTTCGGGCAGTTGAGCTTGCATCCGTTCTCACCGCCGTAGAGCAACACTCCGCGACCCCCGGGGAGGTCCGAGAGTGTGGCTCCCTCCCGAGGGGACGGGGCGATGCCGACCGTGCGGTTCGTCCAATTCCCGCCGACGAACGACCAGGTGTCGGCATACCAATGCGGCGGGTTTGTTCCGTCGTCGTAGCTCCCCCCGAACAGCGCGACGTAGTGGTCTGCCGAGTCGAACGTCATTCCGGGCCCGGTCCGAGGGGCCGGGGCAGGTCGGGTCCCGTTCGCGAGAAGTGTCCAGTTGTCGGCCCGGTACGTCCACGTGTCGTTGAGGTAGCCTCCATTCACGCCGTTCCCTCCGAAGAGTACGACCTCCCCGTCTCGGGCATCGTAGGCCATCGCCTCGCCGTAGCGAGGCGAGGGGGCGATCGCGGTCGGGATCGGGCTCCAGCGGCCGAGGTGGTACTCCCAGGTGTCGTTGATGCCCGCTACCCCGTCTCCGTCGAACAATAGCACGTAGCCATCGCGCGCGTCGTAGACCATTGCCGGAAAGCTGTTCGCGGTCGGCTGGCCCGGAATCTCGAGGGTGGTCCAGTTGCCGTCGGCGTACTGGGCCATGTAGTCCGGACCGGATCCCGAAAAGACACCGCCACCCCACACATCGACCACCCCGCGAAGCGAGTCGAACGCCGCCTGTTCACGACGCCGGTCCACCACGTTAGGGTCGGGGGGCGTGTGGATCATCTTCGACCAGACCCCTCCATGGAACTGCCAGTAGCCGTCCGTGGGCGGGAGGATGCTGCCGTTCTCATCCCGACCCGCGATCAACACGACAACCCCGTCGGTCGCATCGTACGTCACCATCGAGTTGAATCGGTACGCAGGGCCGTGCGAGATCTGGCTGGTGATGTTGCGCCACGCCCCCCCGGCATAGGTCCACGTTTCTGCGCACAGGCATCCGGAGCTGCCAAAGTACACCACATACCCGTCCCGACTGTCGTCCGCCATCGCCTGCCAGCCGAGCGGGGGAGGAACCGGACCGAGAGGATCCGTGACGTTGGTCCACGCCCCCGCCGCGAAGGCCCAGGTGTCCGGCCGAACATTGCCGCCCGTGAGGAGGAGATAGTCATCCGAGGAATCGAAGACGAGCGAGGCGTACGCCCGCCCGCGAGGCGCAACCGTCAGGTTGAGCTCGAGCCAGAGCCCATGTTGAAAGACCCAGGTCTGATTTTCCTGCGAGCCTTGGTAGAGAGCCTGCCCGCCGAACCAAACAGTGTACCCGTCCCGAGGATCGTAGGCGAGACTCGCGCCCGAAGCGGCCGGCGGCTGTGGGCCCCGAGAGATGTTCTCCCACACCGCGCCGTCGAACTTCCACGTGGAGCCCAACCCGACCTCGATCAGGTACCCGTCGGCTACGTCGAACGCCATCGCCGCGTAGCCGGTGGGCCACTCGCCGGGGTAGGTGAGGTTCGTCCACTCGCCCTGGAGAGCAGCCGGACCGACGAGGGCGCGGCTGGCCCTCGGCCCGGCGCCCGACCGAATCGAGGCAGCCGCGGCCGCGAGCAGTACGGCGGAGGTCGTCGAGTGGGCTGGGGACCCTTTGGCCGCGGGTCCAATCCCACCGCCGGGCGCCGGCGCCCCCTTCACGGGTCCGGGCGAAACTAGGATCAGGATCAGAACGGCGACCCCGAGCACGAGGAAGAGTCGCGATGGGCCCGGCACGAGGTGCGGGGACACGCAGGGGGCACGGCGCCCCGGCGTTTAGCTTGATGTGAACGGTGACATGGCCGGGCCTCGGTCCGGAACTACTCCCGCGAAGATGGGCGAAATTTCCGGTGGGGCAGTGCCCCTCGCCAACCTCAACTCTCAACGAGCGCGGGCACGCCCGCGAGTATCGAGCGACCCTGGACATGGGGGGGAATCGGCAGGCCCGCGATTCTGAGCAGGGTCGGCGCCACATCTCGGATCGCCTGGGGCTCGAGTTCGGTCCCGGCCGGCGCCTTCGGGTCGTGGATCGCCAGGACTCCGTCGTACGAGTGGACCGCATCGTCCGGACCGGTGTCGTTCTCCTTGAGGAAGAGCTCCGGATGTCCCACCGACCCGGCGGAGCGCCACTTCAGATTCCCGAAGTAGGCCATCAGGTCGGGTGGATCACCGACGACGTGCTCGTATCGGCTCTGGGGGTCCAGGATCTCAACAGGCATCGGCGCCCCGTTCGGTCCCACGAGGGCCCCGAGCTCTCGGAGCAGCTTCCCTCGGACTCCGGCAACCTCGGCGGGGGCGAGGACGCCCTGGGGGTCCCGTCCCCGAATGTTGAACCAGAGGCGAGCATAGTACCCTCCCGCCCCCCAGACGGTGGTGCGCGACCAATCGACATCGGCCTTCTCGATGGGCGTCGGACCCGTGGGGCGCGTACGGAACGTGAGGTAGCCGTGGCGCTCGAGCCAATCGTTGATGCAAAAGCACCCTGCCATCGGCATGCTGCCGTGATCGGAGGCGATCACGACGACCGCGTCGTCGGGAGCGCTGGCAAGGAGACGCCCGATGCACTCGTCGACGATCCCGTAGTACTCCTCGACGACGTGCTCGAACGGGTTGCCCGGGACGAAGGCGGCATGCGTCGGGTCGAAGTACTTCGTGAAAGCGTGGTGGAGCCGGTCGACGCCGATCTCGTGGATGGCGAAGACGTCCCACGGCTCGCGCTGGTAGAGCTCCTCGGCAATCGCCCACCGCTGTTGGGTCATCTGGACGATTTCCCGGTAGAGTTGCGGTCGCTCGAGGGCGCGGAAGGTGACGTCAAAGCGGTACTTCCCGAACCGTGCCTCGAGTTCCTTCGCGAGTTCGGGAGGATAGGTCCAGTCCGTTGCGCCCGCCGGCGTGAGGAAATCGGAGATCGAGAGTCCGTTCAGGTGCAGTGGGGGGTATCCGGGAGGCATGCCGACGGAGCACACGCGCATTCCCGCCGACGAGAACAGCTCCCAGACCGACGGGACGGGCAATTTCGAGGTTGGACCGTACGTCTCCGTGTAGGAGTGGTCTTTCCGGTGGCGGAATCCGTAGAGCCCGAGGGTGCCGGGGTCGACGCCCGTCAGCATCACCGGCCACGAGGGAATGGAGATCGGCGGGTCGGTGCTCCGTAGGACCGAGTGGACCCCGCGCGCGAGGAGCCGTTGGACGTTGGGCATCTTCGGGAGGCAGATCCCGAACAGGTGCTC
The DNA here is from genome assembly GCA_022750115.1 of Thermoplasmata archaeon. GTDB lineage: Archaea > Thermoplasmatota > Thermoplasmata > Lutacidiplasmatales > UBA184 > Lutacidiplasma. The sequence goes on along the minus strand of JAKIWI010000002.1, from coordinate 235,897 downwards.
GGGCGTCGCCGAATCGAGGCCGATGAAGATCAGGGGGCGGCGAGCGCCCATTCGCTTGCCCGGGGCGTCCGTCATCGACCGGTGTCGCTCCGCCGAGGCTGCGCGGTGCGCCCCCCTACAGCAGCTCGGAGATGGGCTTTCCCTGAACGTCCTTCCCCGGATCGATGCCCATCCGCTTCAGGATCGTCGGACCGATGTCGATGCCGACCTTGGGGGATAGGTGGTGCGAGCCGACCGCTCCCGGCGTCCGGACGGCAAAGACCCCGTCGAAGGAGTGGACGGAGTCGTCGGGCCCGGTGTCGTTTTCTTCGAGGAACAGGCCGCCGTAGCCGATGGTGCCCGCCGATCGCCACCGAAGTTCGCCGAAGTAGATCATGAGGTCGGGCGCGTCGCCGCGCACCTGTTTGTAGATCTTTGCGGGGATCTTGACGTCGGGGGCGAGCGGTTTGCCATCGGGCCGCTGCACCTCGGCGAGCTCGCGGGACAGCTTCTCGATCATGGCCGGGATCTCGGCCGCCGGCAGGATCCCCTCGGGCTCGCGGCCCTTGACGTTGAAGAAAATCCGGGCGTAGTAGCCGCCCGCGCCCCACGCCGTCGTCTTCGACCAGTCGATCGGGTACTTCTCGATCGCGGTGCCGCGCTTCGTCGGCGGCTCCTTGAGCGTGAGGTAGCCCTTCGCCATCAGCCACTCGTTGATGCAGAAGCAGCCGTCCATCCCCTGGCTCCCGTGGTCCGAGAGGATCATCACCGTCACGTCGTCCGGGACGAGCTCCATGAACTTCCCGATCTCCTCGTCCATCAGCCGGTAGTAATCGTCGACCAGCTTCGCGAACACCGGGTGCTTCTCGAACCGCGCGTGCTTCTCGTCGAAGAACTTCCAGAACGTGTGGTGGAGTCGGTCGGGGCCGATCTCGTGAAGCGCGAAGAAATCCCACGCCTCCTTCTTCCAGAAGTGTCGGGCAACGGCCCAGCGCTTCTTGGTCATCTCGAACAGCTCGACGCCGATGCGATCGCGGTCCTCGGCCCGGAACGTCACGTCGAACTCGTAGCCACCCGCGACCCCGAGCACCTCGGGGGCGAGCGACGCGGGGTAGACCCAATCCTTCGCCTTGTCCGGCGTGAGGAAGTCGGCGATGTAGACGCCGTTGATCTTCGGGGGAGGGTAGCCGGGCGGCATGCCGATCACGGCGCAGCGCTTCCCGAGTCGCGTCAGGACATCCCAAACCGGCGGGTGCGGGAGGATCTGCGGGCTCGGAGAGTACGTGTCCCAGTAGGTGCGCGGTCGGCGGTGACGGAATCCGTAGATCCCCAACGTGCCCGGGTCCATGCCGGTGAACATGACCGCCCAGGAAGGGACCGTGATCGGAGGGTCGCACGCCTTGAGGGTCCCCCACTTCGAACGGTCCAGGAGCTTCTGGAGGTTCGGCATCAGCGGGCGGAACCGTTCGAACAGGAGCTCCGGTGGCACGGAGTCGAGACCGAGCACGAGCACGCGTTCTTTGGAGGTCGCCATGGGCGGCGACGCGGAGGGACCCGGCATAAAAGGGTAAGCCCGAGTTCTGAGAGTGAGACGCCGACTGCGCCGTCGGGCGCAATTCTCGTCAGTGCGTATGCGTGTGTCTCACACAGACACGCCGATTCGGAACCAAGAAAAAGGCCTTAAGAGGGGGTCCTCAGTCGGCAACCCTAGTCAGGACGTCCGACTCTCCAGTCGGTCGAACCGGGACGCAGATCACGATGACGGAAGCGAGCGAGACGCGCCCCCTGGTCGACGGGCCTATTCCCGTCGCCATCGTGCTGCCGGCCCTCAACGAGGAGGCGGGTCTTAAGGCCACCCTCGAGGACATTCCGATCGAGCACCTGCGCGAATCCGGCTTCGACCCGACGTGCCTCGTCGTCGACGGCAACTCCACCGACCGCACCGTCGAGGTTGCGCACTCGTTCGGAGCGACCGTGCTCGCCCAGACCACGAAGGGAAAGGGGAGCGCCACCCGCGAGGGGCTCGAATGGGCCCGCGCGCACGGCATGAAGTACGCGATTGTGATGGACGCGGACTACACCTACCCCGGTACCGGGGTCGCGACGCTCCTCTCGCTCCTCGAAGCCGGTTCCGACGTCGTCGTCGGCGTCCGCCGACCGGAGTTCAACCCGATGGGGGTCGTGCGCGCCGCGATCCACCGGCTGGGAGATGGTCTGCTGAACTACGTCGCCGCCCAGCTCAGCCATTCCCCGATCCTCGACATCTGCAGTGGCCTCTGGGGGCTGCGGACGGACGCGATCGCCGACTTGTCGCTCGAGTCGACGGGCTTCGAGATCGAGGCCGAGGTGTTCCTGAAGGCGTTCCGGACCGGGCTCCGCGTCTCCCAGGTGCCGATCTCCTACCGCAACCGCATCGGCGAGGCGAAGCTCCACGCATTCCGGGACGGCGCCCGCATCCTGCTCGGCATCGTTCGGCACTCGGGCGTCGCTCGGATCCGGCACGACCCGCTGCGCGACCAGCGAGGTTCCACCTCGTCCACCCAACTGCGCGACCTGCAGGCGATCTGCCTCGCAACGAACGCCCACGACCTGGTCGTGTTCAGCCCTCTCAACCGCGTCGGCGAGGCGAACGGCCTCGCGGACCGACTGCGCGCGGGCAAGATCGGCGCCAAGATCACGGTGATCCCCTACGACCCGGTCCGCCAGTCGGTCTCGGGCCACCCGAACCCCCTGCCCCTCGACGTGGCCGTGACCAAGGACGGCCGCATCCCGATCGTTGTCTCCCTCCCGGCCAGCGGCCCGGGCGGCGACTCCATGGCGGTCGCCGTCGTCGGTCTCCCGCAGTCGAAGCGGATCGTCTACGTCCCCGTCGGCTCGGACCCGTTCACGGTCCCCGCGCGTCTCGACCGCTCGGGCGCCTATCGCCTCGAGCCCGGCTCGGGGGCCCGGTTCCGGTCGCTCGCAATCCTCCAATCGTCGTTCAACCCGTCGATCCACCAGAAGGAACTCGCGCTCCTGACCGCGAACGGCGGGGCGTCGCGGGTCTACCGTCGTATCGACGAGAGCCAGCGCGGGCTCAGCTTGGCCCCGGCGGAATCGTCCACCTAGGTCTCCGTTCCCCCCACGGCTCCGAGCCCGGTGGGCTATCGGGGCCGAATCGGCTCGGTGAGATGCGGCGTCTGCCGGGACAACGCTATTAGTCGGCCCGGTGACGGTCGACCCAATGCCCGAGGAGCCGGCGCCCCGCCTGTTCGGCACCGACGGCATTCGGAAGGTCGTCGGACCCGAATTCTCTCCCGGTTTCATTGCGGACGTGGCGGCCGCGACCGCCGAGCACCTCGGCGGCGAGGGCCCGGTGCTGATCGCCCAGGACTATCGGACCACCAGCCCGGGGATCGCGCACATCCTCGCAGGCGTCCTGTCCATGGACGGCGTCGAGGTCGTCGAAATGGGCGCCATGCCGACCCCGTGCCTCCAGTTCAACGTCAAGGCGCTGCGGGGGCGGCTCGGACTGATGGTGACCGCCTCGCACAACCCGACCGACTTCAACGGGATTAAGTTCAGCGGCCCGGAGGGGCTCGAAATCTCTCCCGAGGAGGAGCGAGCGATCGAGCAGATCGTCCACTTCCGCCGGTTCCCCGTCCCCCAGTGGGACCGCGCGGCGGCGATCCGGTCCGACTCCGAGGGCGTGTCCCGCTACCTCCGCTCGATCCTGACCCTGGTCGACCGACCGCGGATCGACCAGCGCGCGCTCCGGGTCGTCCTCGATTGTGGGAACGGAACCAGCGCCGCGACGAGCCCGCTTCTGCTCCGTTCTCTCGGCTGCAAGCTCACGACATTGAACGCCAACCCCGACGGCCACTTTCCCGGCCATCCGTCCGAGCCGACGGAGGCGAACCTGGCCGACCTCCGGAAGACGGTCGTCGCGGTCGGCGCCGACCTGGGGATCGCCCACGACGGCGACTCCGACCGCATCGCGTTCGTCGACGAGACGGGCCGTTACGTCCCCGGCGAGGAGGTCCTCGGGTTGTTCGCCCGCGAGATGCTCCGTCGCAGCGGAGGCGGGACGATCGTCACGAGCGTGACGTCGACCCGCTGCATCGAGGAGGTCGCGCGGACGGCCGGGGCGACGCTGAAGATCACGCGATCGGGATCGCTCCCCGTCGCGCGCGAGATCCTGGACTCCCACGCCGTCTTCGGGGGCGAGGAGAACGGAGGGATCTACTGGCCGCTGCACCAGGTCGCCCGCGACGGCCCGGCCAGCTCCGCGATGATGCTGGATTTCCTCGCCGAGTCCGGTCAGTCGTTGAGCGCGATGCTGGCGACGCTCCCCCGTTACCACGTCGTGAAACGAAACGTGCCGCTTCCGGCCGCCGCGAAGGCGGCGGTCCTGGAGCGCGTCCGCACCACGCTCGGGGCGGAGGCCGAACGACTGTTGACGCTCGACGGCGTGAAGGCGTTCTACCCGAGCGGCTGGATCCTCGTCCGACCGTCGGGGACCGAGCCGATCTGCCGAGTCTACGCGGAGAGCCAGGACGCGGCGGCCGCCCGGGCGATGTGCGAGCGGGCCATCGCGCTCGTCACCTCCCTCGTCCACGAGATCGCGCCGACCGTGTCGGGGTAACCGTCTGACCGCCTCCGAGGACCTGCCGCTGCCCGGGCCGGCCCCGCCCCGCACCGCCGAGCACGCCGACGCGTCCTACCATCATTCGCTGAACATCGTCGGCAAGGGCACCATCGTGATGGCGACGAGCATCGTCCTGCTCCTCGTCTTCAGCCTGTTCGGTCGCGTCGGGGTCGCGCGGGCCTACGGCCTCGATGCGTGGGGACAGTTCTCCCTCGGTCTCGCCCTCACGGGACTTCTCTCTCTGGTCGCGCTCCTCGGACTGAACCAGGCCATCGCCCGCTCGATCTCCTACGAGAGTGATCCGGGCGAGCGGCGCGCGCTGATCCGCTGGGGTCTGCTCATCACGGCCGTCGCCGCCGTCGTCGTGTCGACGCTCGTCTACGTCCTCGCGCCGTACCTCGCGAGCTTGTTCGGCAACTCGCAGCTGACGATCGTGTTCCGATTGTTCAGCACGACGATCGGATTCCAGATGATGGCCGCGATGATCGCGTCCGTCTTCCAGGGGTTCGAGGACAGCGCCCCGAACGCTTGGTTCAACAGCGTCGCCGCGCCGGGTCTGTTCGTCGTCTTCCTGCTCGGAGTCCTGTACTTCCACTGGGGGTTCTACGGCGCCCTCATCGCCTACACGGCGAGCCAAGGGGTGACGCTCGTCCTCCTGGTGGTCTACCTGGTGCGCCGGCTGCCCCGGTATCTCCCGGCCGTCGAGCACGTTCCCGCGCGACCCCGCTCGCAGCTCTGGACGCTTTCGGTCGCCCTCTGGGGCGTCGCGTCGCTCCAGTTCGTGACCGCGTACGTCGACACGTTGATCCTCGGCGCCTTTCGGTCGACCGAGACGGTCGGACTCTACTCGGGCGCGATGACGCTCGCCCGATTGCTCCTGGTCGGCAACGGCGCGCTCACGTACATCTACATGCCCACGGCGGCGCGCCTCGTCGCCCTCAACGACCGCGAAACGATCCGGCGCACGTTCGTCACCGCAACGCGCTGGACCCTCGTGATCACCGTGCCGATGTTCCTGCTGTTCTTCTGCCTCCCGACCTGGTCGCTCACCGAAGTGTTCAAGGGGAGCTTTGCGGGCGGCGCGCTCGCGCTCCAGATCCTGGTCCTCGGCTCGTTCTTCTCGGTCACGCTCGGACCGGTGAACGCCTGCCTGGCCGGAATGGGCTATGCGCGTCCGCTCCTCGTGGTCACGGGCATCGCCGCGTCGGCGAACATCGTGCTCAGCTTCGGGCTCATCCCGACCTACGGACTGATCGGCGCTTCGCTGGCCTGGACGGTCGCCCGGTGCCTCTACCCGGGCGTCGGGCTCGCCTACCTGTACACCGCCGACCGGGTGACGCCGTATCGGCGCATCCTCGTCGTCCCGGTCGTCGCGACGGTCGCCATCGGACTGCCCGCGTTCCTTCTGATCGGGAGGTATCCGTTCCCGCACTGGATCGTCTTCCCGCTCTACTTCGCGGGGGTCGGGCTGTTCCTCGCGGTCCTGGTGCTCTCGCACAGCCTCGACCCGGGAGACGCCGTGATGGCGACCGTCCTCGAGCGGATCGTCCGTCGGCCGCTGCCCGGACTCCGACGCCTCATCGTTCGCTATTCGGCGCGAACCGACCCGGTGTCGACGCCGCTCGTCGGGGCCGGATGAGGGTCCCCGGCTCCGTCGCGTCGATCGTCCCGCTGCCGCCCACCTACCGCGGCGGTACCGAAGAGTACGCCTACCAGCTCGTGCGACGGTTCGCCGCCCACCGGCCCGTCGAGGTCCTCGCGACGACGATGCGGCATACCCCCGCGACCGGTGCGATCGACATCGGGTCGGCCCGCCTCGAACTCCTCCCCGCGCGCGAGGTGATGGAGCGACCACTCCTGATCGGCCGTTCCCCGCGCCGGCGATTGCGGGAGGCGGTCGCGCGCGCCGGGGTCGTCCAGGTGCACATGCCGTTCCCGTTCGTCGAGTCCCCGGTCACGCGCTGGGCGCGCCGTTCGGCCACGCCGACGGTCCTGACCTACCATATGGACGCGAACCTCGCCGAGGCATCGAAGATGCCCGGCGCCCGATGGGTGACACCGGCCTATCGGAGGCTGTCGGCAGTTCCAGCCCTCGAGCGCTGCGACGTCGTCGTCTCGAACAGTCGGGGCTACGCCGAGGCGTCCCCCGTGCTCTCCCGATTCCTCTCGAAGGTCCGGGTGATCCGAAAGGGCGCCGACCCCGAGCGGCTCGGGCTCGGCCGTTCGACGGGCCGGGACCGGCCCGCATCGGTGCCGAGCGACGTCCAGGGCCCGACGGTGGCGTTCGTCGGTCGACTCGTCCCGTACAAAGGGGTCTCCGTGCTCCTCCAAGCGGCGGAGATGCTCCGGCGCGATGGCGTCGCGCTGACGGTCCTGATCGCCGGGCGCGGTCCGTTGTCGGATTCGTTGCGCGCCGAGGCGGGCGCGCGCGGGCTCGGCAACAGCGTCCGCTTCCTCGGGTTCGTCCCCGACTCGGAGATCGGTGACCTGTACCGGTTCGCCAACGTGGTCTGCGGACCCTCCGTGGGGACGCTCGAGTCGTCGGCGACCGCGCTCGAGGAGGCCGCCATGTGCGGGACCCCGGTCGTGGGAAGCGACCTACCGGGCGCTTCGGAGTCGATCCCCAACGACGGAGTTCGCGGCATCCTGACCCCGCGAGGCGACGCCGCGGCGACGGCCGCGGCGATCCAGCGGCTGCTCGGGAGCGGTCGGCCGGCCTCCCCGGTCCCGTTCCGGGGCTGGGACGACGTGGCCCGCGAGTACGAGGCGCTGTTCGCCGAGCTCGGTGCCCCGGCGGCGTAGGCTCGATCGGGCCGCGCTGCGACCGGACGACGCCGTCGCAACGTTCTTAAGGGGGGTCGGGTCGGCGACCGCCGGACGTACGCGGACCGATGAAGGAGCGAGGATTCTGCATCTGGCTGACGGGCCTGCCGAGCGCCGGAAAGACGACGATCGCGAAGGAGCTGACGCCGCGCTTGCAGGCGATGGGGCGCTACACGGAGCTGCTCGACGGCGATGAGATCCGCAAGGGGATCAGCTCGGACCTCGGCTTCGACCGAAAGGCGCGCGAGGCGCACGCGTCCCGCGTGACCTACGTCGCGAAGGTCCTCGCCCGCAACGGGGTCATCCCCATCGTCGCGCTGATCAGCCCCTACCGAACCTCGCGCGCGAAGGCGCGCACCGACATCGAAAGCTTCGTCGAAGTCTACGTCAACACGCCGATCGAGCTGTGCGAACAGCGCGACGTGAAGGGACTCTACAAGAAGGCGCGCGCGGGCGAGATCCATGAGATGACCGGGGTCGACGACCCCTACGAAGCCCCCGAGCACCCGGAGATCATCGTCGACACGGGGAGCTCGACCCCGGCGCAGTCCGCCGAGAAGATCCTCGGCGAGCTCCACCGCCTCGGCTGGCTGCCCAAGTAGGGACGCCGCGGCGGGGTCCTCGCGGGCCCCGCCGATCTCGGGGGCGCTAGCCCTGCGTGACGTTCGGCTGGCGGAGGATCTCGGCGACCTCGGGCCGGAGGATCTCGGCCGGCAGCGGCTGACCGTCGCTGAGCGCCTTGCGGATCCGGGTCTGACTCGTGTCAACTCGGTCCGAGGCGGGATGCGGGCAGGTCTTCATCGTCGCCATCCAGCCACAGCGCTTGCAGAGCCACGCTTCGTCGTAGCGAAGCGCTTGGATCCCGAGCGGATACTCGTCGAAGATCTTGTGGCACGCGTACGGGTCGTAGTACTTCCCGACGCCCGCCTGGTCGCGGCCGACGATGTAGGACGTGCAGCCGAAGTTCTGCCGCACGATGGCGAGGAACAAGGCGGCCTTCGGCCCCGCATAGCGCATCGTGATGGAGAATGCGGCGAGGTGGACGCGGTCGGGGGAGTGGTAGTTCTTGACGAGCGCCCGGTAGGATTCCAGGATGACGTCGGGCCGGTAGTCGCCCTTCTTGAGGCGCCCGACGACCGGGTGGATGAGGAGGGCGTCGACGTCGTCGCGCTCGAGCGTGAGACGTTGGAGGTACTCGTGGGCGGTGTGCGGTGGGTTGCGGCACTGGTAGGCGGCGACGCGCTTCCACCCCTTCTTCTCGAAGAAGGCGCGGGTGTCGACCGGGGTCATCTCGTCCGTTCCGGTCGGTAGGTCGAGGCGGCGGACCAGGTCGATCTTCCCGGCGAGCGCGACGTCTCCGGTCGCCTGGATATCGGCGACGTTCGGATGCTGGACCTCGTTCGTTCCGTACGTCGCCTTTGCCCAGGCGGCGCGGTCGGGCGTGAACTTCTCGCTGAGATGAAGGACCGCGATGAAGCGGCCCATGTCGTCGAGGATCGCGACATCGTCGCCCGGCTTGACGCCGGCGATCGTCGCGGCATTCTCCGGTCCCGGCGGAGTCAGCAAGATCGGCATCGACCAGGGGAGGTCGTTCGGCAGGCGGTTCGTGGCGAGGACCCGCTCGAAGGTCGCGCGGTCCATGAATCCCTCCAAAGGACTGTACGCCCCCGTCGCGATCTGCTCCGCGTCGTAGAGGTCGTCGATCGCCGGCCGAATTTTCGGCAGATGGGCGAGTTCGGAATCCCGGCGGGCCCGGTCGCTCTCGGAGAGCTCGCGTTGGACCAACCGTCCGCCGTGCGGAGGAGCGGTCACAGCGGCGCTCCCTTCGGAGACGTAAGGGCAGCCTCAGAGCGGCGTGGGACTTGGAAGGACGGCGGGGAGGTCATCGGGCGGCCCGCTGCCATGACTACGGATAGGGTTTGGGGAGCGGCCCGGGGTCGTCGCGCCGACGGCCGGACCGGCGAGAACTCTTCGCCGTTACGCTTCCGCGAGCGCCCGCGAGATTGGGCAGGGGGAGCGCACCAGCCCGAGCTGACGCGGCGCGGGGAGGGGCTCGTCCCCCTCGAACCATGCGCGCAGCTGCTCGGTGACCGGAGCGAAATCCTCGAACGGGTAGTGCGGGATCCCCGACTCCTCGCAGTAGGTCTTGAGTCGCCGGCGCGCGAACACGATGTCGGCGACCTCGGCGGCGTACTTGTCCGTGCTTCCGTCGCCGGCGAAGATCGAGCGTCGGTCGTCGGGGTAGGCGTCGCGAACGGTCTGGGCCTTGCAGATGCCGCAGAGACGGCACGTCGCGTGACCGAACGGGTGGGAGAGGACGAGGGAGCTCGGAGGACGGAACGTGAGCGCGTCGGAATAGACCGGAAGGTCGATCCCCGCCCGCTGCAGGATCGGCCCGATGTAGAAGTCGAGGCCGCCCGATACGATCGAGGTCGGAACCTCGTGCTTCTTCAGCAGGGCCAGCAGCTCCTTCGCTCCGCTTCGGAACGGCGTGTTCGCCACGGCCCAACTGGCCATCTCGGCCATCCGGTCCGCGGGGAGGAGGGCGACCTGACGCTCCCACGCCTCGCGGAGCGTGATCTTGCCGGAGTGCAATTCCTCGTCGACCTGGTGGGCGAGTCGCTTGCCGTCGCGCGCGAACTCCTCGACGAGGATGATCGCCACGTTCGGCTCGACGAGGGTGCCGTCAAAATCGACCCACATCCGAAGGGCCTTCGCGCTCGAGAGAGACATCTGGACACCCTCTTCGAACTCGGCGGTTCAAAAAGATGGCGGCCGGTCTCGCGCGGCGACCCGGACGGACGACGCGCCCGCCCGCCGTCGATGGCCCGCGTGTGGCGGACGGGCGGACGACGTCGTGTCGCGGGAGAGCCCGCCCCGCCGGCGTCTCGATCCCGGCGCCGTCAATCCTATGGTCTGGTCGGACTCCCGCGGGGCATCAATCCCCTCTGCGATGGTCGATCGAAAGTGGGTCGTCCTCAGCAACACGACGATCGGTAGCCTGATGGCCTCGATCGACGGGTCGATCGTCCTGATCAGCCTCCCGACGATCGGCCGCCAGCTCCCTGGCGCGAGTCCGGGAATCCTGCTGTGGGTCATGCTCTCCTACAGCGTCGTGACCACGACCCTGCTGCTGTCGTTCGGTCGACTCTCCGACATGCACGGCCGGGTCCGGCTGTATACCCTCGGGTTCGCCGTTTTCACGATCGGCTCCGGGTTCGCGAGCTTCTCGCAGACCGGGGTCGAACTCCTCGCTGCGCGGGTGGTCCAGGGGGCGGGCGCCGCGTTCCTTTGGTCGAATTCGGCGGCGCTGCTCACCGACGCCTTCCCCGTCGGCGAACGCGGCAAAGCGCTCGGGATCAACCAGGTGTCGGTCCTGTCCGGCTCCGCGATCGGGCTCGTACTCGGCGGCGTTCTCACCGCCACGCTCGGCTGGCGCTCGATCTTCTGGGTCAATCTTCCGATCGGTGTCTTCGGAACCGCTTGGGCGTACCTCCAGCTGCACGAGACCCACGTTCCCGAACGGGGCGTCCCCGTCGACTGGGTCGGGAACCTCTCGTTCGGTGGCGGACTCACCCTCGCCCTCGTCGGCCTCACGGTCGGGTCCCTATCGGGGTGGTCGGATCCGTTCGTTCTCGGTTCGGTCGGCGCCGGGGTGATCCTACTCGTGGTGTTCGTGTACGCCGAGGGGCGCGTTCCCCACCCGATGTTCGACCTCACCCTGTTCCGGATCCGCACGTTCGTCGCGGGAAACGTCGCCGCCGGTTTGGCCGCACTCGCGCGCGGTGCGTTCTCGTTCGTCATGGTGTTCTACCTCCAGGGGGTGCTCGGGGACAGCGCCCTCACCGCGGGCGTATTGTTGCTCCCGCTCTCGATCGCGTTCGTAATCTCTGGGCCGCTGAGCGGATCGATCTCCGACCGACGCGGGGCCCGCGGGCTCGGTACGGCCGGTCTTCTCCTGGGCGCCCTCGGATTCCTCGTCCTCCTGCGATTCCCCGCGAACGGCCCGTACTTGGTGCTCGGGACCTCGATGGCGCTTCTCGGCCTCGGCCAGGGAATGTTCGCCGCGCCCAACCGGGCCGAAGTGATGTCGAGCGTCCCGGCGAGCCAGCGCGGTGTCGCCGCCGGGATCGGCGTGACCTTACTGAACGCCGGGATGCTCGGCTCCCTGGCGCTCGCGTTCACGGTTGTCGCGAGCGATGTACCCCGGGCGACCCTCGGAGCGATCTTCGCCGGCACGGGCGGCGCCATCGTCGATGCGTCGGCCTTCATGGCCGGGCTCCACCTCCTGTTCGCGATCGGACTCGTGCTGATGCTCGCCGCCGCGGTCGGCAATGCCCTGCGGGGCCGGGAGGGGCGGAGCGGCTCGGAGATCTACCAAGTCCGCCGCACGACGCGCCCGCCGGTGCTCGACGGAGTGCGGGTTCACGACGGAACCTCGTCGTCCAAATAGCGACCCCCCGGTGAAAACGCCGATGTCAGAGGCACCTTGGGACCGATTCGAGGGCGAGGAGTTCCGGCGCGAACTCACCGCCTACAAGATGGCGAACCATCCGTTCCGCACCCACCCGTTCTTCCGGGAGGTCGAGTCGGGCCGGGCTCCACGCCCCGTCGTCCAGCGGTGGGTCGGCCAATTCTACCCGTGGCTCGCCTGCGTGCCCCTCGCCATGGCCGAGAGGTTTGCGCGCTGCTCCTACGAGGCCCGGTTCGACCGGTTCCGTACGATGATCCTCGACCAGCTCGTCGAGGAGGCCGGCGACCCGAAGGGGAAGGCGCCCGGCCACCCCGAACTGTGGCTGCGGTTCTGCGAGGGGATCGGCGTCCCCCGCGCCAAGGTCCTCGAGACCCCGCTCCTTCCCAGCACCCTCGTGGCGATCGACGACTTCCTGTACATCAACCGCGAGTCGCCGTTCTACATCAGTGCCGCCGGTTCCTCCGAACCGCCGAACGTCGAGCTGTGCCAGCGCCTCTACCCCGCGTTCTCGCGCCACTACGGGGTCCCCGAGGCGTCTCTCGAGTACTACCGCCTCCACGTAACGGCCGACGAAGAGCATAGCCGGTTCGTCGGCGAGATGGTCGCCGCGTTCGCCAACTCCCCCGAGGTCCGCAAGCAGATGTGGGACACGATGCTGCGGGGCTTCGCGCTCCATGGGCTCCTCGTCGACGGGGTGCTGAAGGCGGAAGCGGCGCAACCGATCGCGGCCGCGTAGCCCCATCGGCGCCCTCGGATCTGGAACGAACGTGAGCAGTGGGCGTTCCCTTCGTCTCCGAAGGCTGTTTCCCCCGTCGGGACGACGACTGTTTGCCGTCCCGCTCGACCACTCGGTCTCGATGGGTCCGATCGACGGTCTCGAGGCGGCCGCGCCGCTCGTCGAGACCCTTCAGGAGTCCGGTGTCGACCTCGTCATCGTCACGAAGGGCGCCGTCCGGGACCTGGCCCCGGTGCTTCGCCCCAGCACGCTGCTCGGGGTCCACCTCTCGGCATCGACCTCCCTCTCGCCATCGCCCGATGACAAGGTGCTCGCCGGGACCGTCGCCGAGGCGGTCGCTCTCGGCGCGGACGTCGTAAGCGCCCAGGTCAATTTCGGAACCGCCGGGGAGGGCAACATGCTGCGGGACCTCGGTCGCCTCGCCGACGAGTGCCGAGCTCTCGGGATGCCCCTTCTGACGATGGCCTACGTCAAGAGGCCGACGGGTCCCGCTTCGGCGGCGGAGATCCGGCACGCGTGCCGGGCGGCCGCGGACCTGGGAGCGGACATCGTGAAGACCAGCTATCCCGGAAGCCTCGCGGAGCTGCACCGCCTGGTGGAGACGACGCCGGTGCCGGTCCTGATCGGCGGCGGGGAGAAGGCGAACGACGACGCGGCGTTCCTCCGCCGAGTGGCGGAAGTCGTGGAGTCGAGGGCGGGCGGGATCTGCATCGGCCGCAACCTGTTCCAGCGAAAGCCCCTGCCGGCACTCGCGCGCGAGGTGGCCCGGCTCCTCCACACCGCTGGGTGAGCGCCGTGGCGCGCTCGAGCCGGGCCCGGATCGCCATTCGACCCGTGGCCGGTGACTCGGAACGTCGCGGAGCCGTGGTCCACCACGCGTTCCGGCGCGGGTTTCGCCAGTTCGTGGTCCCGCCGGAGGTTGCGCTGCCCTCCGGCGCCAGCCGGATCGACGAGCGCCACGACCAGTTCGTGCGGTCCGACCAGTCCACGATCGAACGACGGACCATCGCGTCGCCCGACGAGCTGGAACTTCTCCTCGATGCCCCCCGAACCGCGGGGGGACTCGCGATTCGGTGGGAAGGCGAGAGGGTGATCCCGCTCGAGACGGTCCTCTCCCGTCGGCCGAAGGGGCTCGAGCTCTGGGTCGAGGCCGCACACGCGTCGGAGGTGCCTGGTCTCCTGGGTGCGCTCGAGTACGGCGCAGACCTGGTCGTCGTCGACATCGACACCCCCGAGGGGGTGGACCTCCTCGAGTCGGCGCTCGATTCGGAGCCCCGGGCGGCCGTGACGTTCGCCGAGGCGCGACTCACGTCCGTGCGGCCGTCCGGGCTGGGCGACCGCGTCATCGTGGACACCACGTCGCTGCTGGCGCCGTCCGAGGGTCTCGCGGTGGGCAGCTCCGCCGCAACCCTGTTCTTGGTGTTGAGCGAGGCCGTCGGATCTCGCTACACGCGACCACGACCATTCCGGGTCAACGCGGGGGCTCCGCACTCGTACGTCCTCAGGGCCGACGGTTCGACCCGCTACTTGGGCGAGCTCGAGTCGGGCGAGGAGCTCCTCGCGGTCGACGAGTCGGGGGAGTCGCGCGGCGTCCGCATCGGCCGATTGAAGATCGAGCGGCGACCGCTCACGCGCCTCGAGGTGACCGCCTTCGGTCGGTCCTCCACCGTCTTCGTCCAGGAGGCCGAGACCGTCCGACTTTCGACCAGCACCGGGGCGCATCCCGTCACCGGCCTCGTCGAGGGTGACCTCCTCCGCGTCCTCGCCCTCCCCCCCGCCCGGCATCTCGGACGGGTGGTCGAGGAAACGGTCGAGGAGCGGTGAGCGCACTCCCCCGCCTCGTGGTCAGCCTGCCGGGCCGGACCCTCGACGAGACGCGGAGGCACATCGCGCTCGCGGCGTCCGCCGGAGCCGACGCCGCCGAGGTCCGGCTCGACCGTTGGCCGGCCATGGAGCGGGAGCGGCTTCGGGAGCTGTTCCCAGCCCAACTTCCGCTGCTCGCGACGTTTCGATCGCGCGCCGAGGGAGGGGAGGGGCCGGACGATCCGACCGAGCGCGGAGAGACCCTCGAGCGGCTGTTCGGTCTCCCCTTCGAGCTCGTGGACGTTGAGTTGGCGAGGGACCGGGTCCCCGTGGCCCGTACCGGTGGACCCGAGGCGCTCGGCTCCCGACACCTACCCGACTCGATATCCGTCGGCGAGATTGGACATCTCGTCGAATCTCGACCCGAGGGGTGTCGGAGGCTCAAGCTCGTCCTGGCATCGACGGTCGACCGCTTTCTCTCCGACCTCCTCCCGAACCTGCCGCGCTGGGTCGGCCCCGACACGGCGGTGTTCACGACGGGGGCTTCCGGTCCTCTCACCCGGGTCTGGGCCCGCGAGCTCGGCGAGCCCTGGGTGTTCTCCTGCTTGCCGTTGGGAGATGAGTCGGCCCCTCCGGTCGAGACCTCCCAAGTCCCGGTCGACCAGCTCCGACGGTCGTGGTCCGCGGCGCCGGGCCGGCGGTTCGCCATCGTGGGGGCTCCGGTCGGCCACTCGCTGTCGCCCGCCGTTCACGCGGTCTGGCTGGCCGCGGAGGGGCGCGCAGCCTCCTACGTCCCCGTCGAACTGCGGGACAAATCGACGTTCGCCGCGATGGTCTCGCTGGGCCGGCGAGGCTGGTGGGACGGATGGAGCGTCACCCATCCCTGGAAGGAGGCGGCCGCTCAGCTCGCGGACGAGCGCACCGAAGCGTCCCGGGCGACCGGGGTCGCGAACACGCTGATGTTCCACAACGGTCGAGTCCGCGCCGACGAGACCGACGTCGGCGCGATCGCCCGTCGGGCGAAGGAGCTCGAGGCCGAGCGGCGGTGGGACGGCGAAGAAGTCGTCGTCGTCGGAACGGGCGGAGCCGCTCGAGCGGCGGTCTTCGCGCTCGCGCCTTCGCGTCGGCGGGTCTGGGTCCTCGGTCGCCGAGCAACCTCCGCCCGAGAACTCGTCGCGGCCCTCGGCGGTGTCGTGGCGACCGCGCGCGATGCCCACCCGACCGAGCTTGTGGTGCACGCGACGACGATCGGTCGCGGCCCACGCCGCGATCTCGACGTTCCTTTGGCGGGCTGGATCGGTCCCGGGACCACGGTTCTGGACTTCGTGTACGCCCAGGACGATCACCAGGTCCGCGACCTCTGCCGCCGATCCGGAGCCGAGTATGAGGACGGCCGACGCCTGCTGGTTTACCAGGCCGCGGGCGCCCACCGGATCTGGTGGGGAACGGCGCCGTCGCCCTCGGCGATCGACGCCGCGCTTCGGAGGGTCGGATGCGCGGCGTAGGCGCCTCGACGGGCGCGATCACGATCGTGAACGCTCTGTTCACCGGGATCGGCTGCGCGGCGGCCGTCGACCTCCCGATTCGCGCCGAGGTCGACCTCCGAACGCCCGCCACGGGCGGGTCCGGCTCGCTCCGGCTCGCGCGCGAGTGCGACACCCCGCTCGCCCGGGAGAGCCTCCTCGATGCCTTGCGTCGGTTGGGCGGCGGGCGCGAATTCGACGCGCACCTCGTGGTGCAGTCCTCGATCCCGCCCGCAAAGGGGCTGAAGAGCTCCTCCGCGCTCGGCCTGGCCATCGGGCGCGCCGTTGCCTCTGCCTTGGGCGCTCCGACGAGCGATGAGCGGGAGGCATCGGCGTCCGCGCGGATTTCGCGAGCCCTCGGGCTGAGCGCGACGGGCGCCTACGACGACGCTTTCGCGGCGGCGGCCGGCGGCATCGCGCTCACCGACAACCGGAACAACACCGTCCTCGCCCGGGACGAGTTCCCCCCGGATTGGGTCGCGGTCGTGTGGATTCCACACGGGACTCACGCCCCGAGCCCCGAGTGGCACGCGCGGTTTCGTGCGGCCTCCGATGGCGCGGCGGGGGCTTTGAAGGCGGCCGAAAACCGGCAGTGGCTCGCAGCTCTTGATCAGAATTCGACCCTGGTGGAGCATCTGCTCGGAGTGGACCGGAGCGCAGTGCGAAGGCGACTCTCTGAACTCGGCGCCCTGGCCAGCGGCACCAGCGGGCTCGGGCCGGCGTTCGCGTCGGTCGTCCCGCGCAATCGGCTCTCGGAACTTACTCGGTCGCACCCCGCAGCGGGCGCGGACCTACGTGTCGCCGAATTCGTACGGCGCGGACCTTCCTCGAAGGACGCGGGATGACGCGCCGGCGCGTCCATCCGGGGGCAGTCGCGGGTCGCGTCGAGGCGCCTTCGTCGAAGAGCTACACCCATCGGGCGCTTCTCGTCGGTGCGATCGTCGGCGAGTCGTATCGGGTCGAATCCCCACTGGACTCGGATGACACGGTGGCCACGGCCCAGGGGCTCGAAGCGCTCGGAGTTCCCGTCGTCCGGTCGGCGAGGAACTGGCGTATCCGAGAGGGGATTTCCGGGTCGGCGCGACCGAAGGCGACGGTCGATTGCCGTGAGTCCGGCACCACGCTTCGATTCCTGCTCCCGCGCGCGGCGCTTCGCACGTCCTCGACGACCTTTCGAGGACGACGGGCCCTTGCGGGCCGACCGATCGAGCCGCTGCTCGCGGTGCTCCGCACCGGCGGAGTCGCGGTCGAGCGACGGTCCTCGCGCGGGGAGCTCGCTCGCATCCGCGGTCCGCTTCGGCCGGTTCGGACTCCCTTGGACGCGTCGGCGAGCTCGCAATTTCTTTCAGGTCTGTTGCTGACGCTGCCGGCATTGGAAGCTCGGTCCGATCTGCAACTCGTCGGCGCCTCCGTCTCGCGACCGTACGTGGCCGCTACGCTCGCGGTGCTCGCGGCGCATGGCGTTTCCGTACGGATCGTCGGCCGGCAGATTCGAGTCCCGGCCCCGCAAGTGTTCGTCGGCACCAGCTTTCGGGTTCCGCCCGACGCCTCGTCCGCTGCGGTGCTGTGGTCGGCCGCTGCCGCGGGCGGGGGCCAGGTCACCATCGGAAGAATCGACCGAAGGTGGCCCCAAGCCGACTGGAAGATCCTCGAGGTGCTCCGTCGGATGGGGGCCTCGGTCGCGGAGCGCGGAAACGAGGTGACGGTGTCGGGCTTGGTACGACGGCCCATCCGTGTCGACCTCACCGACGCGCCCGACCTACTCCCCCTCGTTGGGGTCCTCGCTTCCGTCGTTCCGGGTCGGTCGGTGATCCGCGGAGCGGCGCACGCGGCCGCGAAGGAGACCGACCGGCGCCAAGAGACCGGGACGCTTGCACGAGCGATGGGTGCCCGCGTCCAACTGGGGACCGAGCGGATCGAGATCGTCGGGCGCCCGCCCGTCCGCGCGTTCCGCTACGAGGGGGCCGGCGATCACCGGATGGTGATGGCCGCCGCGGTGGGCGCGCTCGCGGGGAATCGGCCCTCGTCCCTGGGCTCGGCCGAGGCCGTGACGAAGTCCTTCCCGAGATTCTGGGATGTCCTCTCGAGCCTGGGGGCGCAGGCCGAGGTGACCCGATGATGAGCCTCGGCCGTAGGTTCCGAGTGACCGTCTTCGGAGCGAGCCACGCGCCCGAAGTCGGCGCCGTCGTCGAAGGGGTCCCGGCGCAGTTTCCGGTGGACGTCGCCGCGATTCAGGCGGCGCTCGACCGGCGGCGCCCCCTCGGACGGAGGCTGGGGACACAACGCCACGAAGCCGACCGATTGGTCGTGGACTCGGGCATCGACGGCGGACGAGCGACCGGCGCCGCCATCCGACTCCACGTAGCGAACACCGACGCCCGTTCGAGGGACTACCAGCGGATCCGGGACACTCCCCGGCCCGGCCACGCGGACTACCCGGCGCGGGTGCGATACGGAGCGGACGCCGACCTCGCCGGCGGCGGGATCTTCTCGGGACGGATGACCGTCGGCCTCGTCGCGGCCGGAGCGATCGCGTCCGGGCTCCTCGCCCCGATCGGCGTCGAGGTCGTGGGGTTCGCGCGGTCCGTCGGCGGCGAAACGGCGACGGTCTCCCCCGACATGGCGTTCTCGGCGCTGCGGGAGCTGCGCGACGGCAACGAGGTTGGATGCCCGGATCCGCCGGTCGCGGACCGGATGGAACGGCTCATCGCCGAGGTGCGCCGGCAGGGCGACAGCGTCGGCGGAACCGTGGAAGTCCGCGCGCGAGGGCTCCCGGTGGGGATGGGCGAGCCGTTCTTCGACTCGATCGAAAGCGTCGTGGCCCACCTCGCGTTCTCGGTGCCGGCCGTCAAGGGTGTCGAGTTCGGCGCGGGATTCGCCGCGTCCCGGATGAGTGGGAGCGAGCACAACGACCCGTACGAGATCCGCGAGGGCCGGGTCGCGCTCGCATCGAACCACGCGGGAGGCGTCCTCGGCGGGCTCGCGGACGGAGCGGACCTCGTGGCGCGATTCGCGGTCAAGCCGACCTCGTCGATCGCCAAGGAGCAGGCGACGGTCGACCTCGTCCGGATGAAACCCGCGCGGATCGTGGTCCCCGGGCGTCACGACCCGTGCATCGTGCCGCGGGCGGTGCCGGTGCTCGAAGCCATCGTAGCGATCGCTCTCGCCGACCTGGCGATGGTCGGGGGATATCTCGGATGAGCGACGCGAAGGTGCCGTGCGCCGTCGTCGGGGCGGCCGGCCTCATTGGCCAACACTTCGCGCGCATGCTCGCGGCTCACCCGTGGTTCGAGGAACCCGTTCTCGTCGGCACGGACCGCACCGCCGGCCACAGCCTGGAGGAGATCTGGAGGTTGCCGGCGCCGGTCCCCCCGGAGATGGCCGGCCTCCGGCTCCGGACCGCGACGCCGCGGGCGCTCGCTGCGGACCGGATCGAGGTCGCCTTCGGTGCCCTCCCCTCCGGGACGGCGGGACCGCTCGAGACCGAGCTGACCCGTCGGGGCGTGAGCGTATTCAGCAACGCCTCGGACCACCGTCGGGACCGCGAGATCCCGCTCCTGGTCCCTGAGGTGAACCCCGAGCATTTGGGTCTCCTCGACGGCCGGACGCCCGGTCGCGCGTTGCTCGTCACCAACCCGAACTGCTCCGCGACCGGTCTCGCGCTCGGCCTTGCGCCGGTCTGGAAGCTGCTCGCGCCGACGGCCGTGCACGTGGCGACCTACCAAGCGCTGTCCGGCGCCGGGTTCCCGGGCGTGACGGCGCTCGGGGTCGTCGACAACGTGCTCCCGTTCATCGAGGGAGAGGAGGAAAAGGTCTCAACGGAGACGCGGCGGATCCTCGGCCGGCTGACACCGGACGGCGTCGAACCGGCGAGCGCGGACATCCTGGTCCACGCCGCCCGGGTGTCGGTCACCGACGGCCACCTGGAGGCGGTGACGGTCACGGCCCGAAGGCGTCCGGAGCGCGCGCAGATCGAGTCGGCGTGGCGTTCCTTCGACCCGCTCGCGTCGGTCGCGCTGCCGACCGCCCCGCATCCGCCGATCGTGCTCCGGGAAGAACTCGACCGCCCGCAGCCAGCCCTCGACCGGTGGGCGGGGGCGCCGGCGCGGGCGCGCGGGATGGCCGCTTCCATCGGCCGAGTCCGATGGGACCCACCCCACCTCCGCTTCTTTCTGCTGTCGCACAACGCCGTGCGCGGCGGAGCGGGAGGGTCGATCCTGAACGCCGAGCTCGCGATCGCTCGGGGGCTGCTTCCCCGCCGGGTGAGATCCTGAGCGAGCGCGCTCCGGTCGTCGTCAAGTTCGGGGGGGCAGCGCTCGCGCGGCCCGAGGCGGTCCTCGCGCGACTCGGGGAGTTGCGCCGGGACGGGGGACGAGTCGTCGCCGTCGTGTCGGCCCGCGCCGGAGTGACCGATGCTCTGCTTGCGGCCACCGAGTCCCGCCAGGACGTCCCCACGCGGGCGCGGACGATGGCGCATCTCCGCCGGCTCCACCCGGGGGCGGACCTGCGACTTCGCGAACGACTCGCCGATCTCCAACGGGAGCTCGATCACCTCGGCGTCGGAAACCCGTCATCCCCCGCCGGGCGGGACCGCCTGCTGGCGTTCGGGGAACGGCTCGCGATGGACTGGTTCGTCCCGAGGGCCCGAGCGGCCGGGATCCCTTCCGTGGGCGTGGACGCGGCGCAGCTCGGACTCTGGACCGACGGACATTTCGGAGCGGGCCGAATCAATCTGGACCGGTCGCGCGCACCGGTCCGCCGGGGACTCGGCCGATGGTTCGCGCGCGGCGAGCTCCCGGTCGTGACCGGCTATTTCGGACGCGATGCCCTGGGGGAACCCGTCACCCTCGGGAGGGGCGGGTCGGACTACTCGGCCAGCGCCCTCGGCGCCCTCCTCGGTGCCTCGTTCATCGAGCTCGTCAAGCGTACCGCCTCGGTTCGGTCGGCGGACCCGACGCTCGTCCCTGCAGCCGAGCCGATCCCCCGACTCTCCTACGAAGAGGCGGAGGAGCTCGCCGAGTCCGGATCTCGGGTATTGCATCCCCTCGCCGTGGAACCCGCCCGCCTCGCCGGGGTGGAACTCCGCATCCGGTCCCTCGACCGGCCCCACGAGCAGACGATCATCGGCCCTCCCTCCGGCCCACCCGCCGTGCGCGCCGTTACCGTGTCCCCCGGCGTCGCCCTCTGGCGACTTCGCTTTCCCGGAGGACGAGGCCGCTCGGGAGTGCTCGCCGGGATCTGCGGGGACCTCGCGAAGGCTCGGATCTCGGTGGTCCAAGCGTTCACCTCCGCCGCGCTCGTCTCGGTCGTGGTCGAGGCGTCCCAGGTCGCCGAAGCTCGGGCCGTACTGGCCCGGCTCGTCTCGCGGCAGAATGCCCATCTCGAGGGCCCCGAGTCGGTCTCGCTCGTCTCCGTCGTGGGGTCGGGGGGCATCGCCGCCCTTCCGAAGTTCCCCTCCCGGCTTCTGGTCGGGGCGCTCGGCGTCAGCGCGACCCGGTCCAGCGTCACTCTCGCCGTCCCGTTGGGCGAAGGCATTCGCGCCGCCCGCACGCTGCATCGGGCTCTGATCGCTGCTCCCATCCGAGCGAACTCCCGACGACCGCGCGGCCGACGGGCTTTTGGCCCCGGCCCGAGTCCCCCCGTTCGTCCGGGCGACGGCTTCGGCCCTCGTTCGACCCCGCAGGGAACCGCGTGAAGACGTTCGTCAAGCTCTCCGGCCTCGTCGACCTCGACTCGGTCCGACTCGTTCCCGACGGTGGGGCCGCGGGCTTCCTCGTCGGAGTTCCCGAGGCACCGCGCAACCTCAGCATCGAGCGGGCCGCTGCGCTGGTCGCCGAGGCGCCGTCGGGAGCCGAGGTCTGGGCCGTCACGCGCTCGCCGACTCCGGAGCTCATCCACCAACTGTTCGACGAGGTCGGCGTCGACCGAGTCCAAGTGTACGGCACGCTTCCGACCGGCCTCGAGTTCCTCGAGATCCACCACATCGTGCCCTCACTTGCGGTTCCGCGGCGAGGGACCACTGGACCCGAGCCGGTGGTCCCGCCCGCGGAGGATTACTCCCGTCTGCACCTCGATGCGGCGGGGGACCCCGCCGTGGACGGCAGCGAGCATCGCGCGGACTGGGAGATCAGCGCGCGGCTCGTCGACCTCCAGCCGGGCCGCAAGCTGACGCTCGCCGGGGGGATCACACCCGACACGGTCGCGGAGGCGCTCGCGGCGGTCCGTCCCTGGGGCCTCGATGTGACCCTCGGTGTGGAGCGCGCACCCGGAAAGGTCGACGCGGGGAAGCTCGCCGCACTGGTGGCGGCGGTCGAACGATACGAATCCGGCGGGACGTAGTTCGTGCGACTGGCGGCCTACGCCGCGGATCTCCGCTACGGACGTACCCGCTCGAGGCCGAGGAAACGCACCGACGCATCGGCGGCCACCCCAGCGAGCAGCAGGTCCTTGCGAACTCCCTGAGCGACCCGGACCGCGCCGGCGACCTCGGGCCAGGGAGCACGATACGTCTCCGGCACAGCGCGCACGAGGTAGCGGGCGTGCACCGTCTCGGGGTTGCGCGGGTAGGCGCGCAGGTGCGCGCCGTACTTGAACCCCGTTTTCACGACGAGCGCTCGGCCGCGGAGGGCCCGGTAGGCCGCGAGGCGTTCTCCGAACCCGCTTTCGAGCCGCTCCGCGCGGCGGCGGAACGCCTCCGGCGCGACGGCCCGGCCGCCGCGCGCGTCGCGGATCGTGAGCTGACCGGTTTCGACGAGGTGCATCGCCTCCAGGATGGAGAGCTCGAGTCGCTCGCCGATCCGGCTGCCGTGGGCGAGCCCCTGGCCGAGCGCGGCCACCGCCGTGGCCTCGAACACGACGACGCGGTCCTCCGCGAGCCAGCCGACCGCGGCCGTCGCGAGGGGTTGCGAGGGGTGGGAGCCGACGGGGGCGGAGCGCCGCGTGCGGTAGTACGTCAGGTCCGACTCCTCGTCGACGACGGCGACGAGGAGCGATTTCTTCGCGCCGTGGGCGCGCTCCGCGAGTCCGGTCAGCTCGGCGAGGTCGAACGGCTGCCGCTCGGAGTACGCGGTGACCCAGTACTTCGCCGGAGTCTTGTTCAGGACGCCGCCGCGCGGAAGCACCGCGAACGACGTCGGGGGCGGAGAGCGCCGGACGACGTAGCCCCGCTGTCGGAGGTCGCGGTAGACGATGTAGCGGACACCGAAACCGCGCTCGGAGCGGACCGCCCGGCGGAACAGCGCGGGCCAGAGCACCGCGCGCTCCCGCCCGTCGACGAGCTCGAG
Source organism: Thermoplasmata archaeon (assembly GCA_022750115.1). Lineage (GTDB taxonomy): Archaea > Thermoplasmatota > Thermoplasmata > Lutacidiplasmatales > UBA184 > Lutacidiplasma. The sequence goes on along the minus strand of JAKIWI010000002.1, from coordinate 212,649 downwards.
GCGGGCCATCTCGGTGAGGTAGACCGTTTCGTAGCGGTCGAGGGAGAGTCCGCTCGCGTCGGGAGTTCCGAAGTAGCCGCGGCCGTAGATCGTGCCGGCGTAGGACGCTTCCTCGATGCGGGCCGTGGCGTCCCGGCCGAGCCGGGCGCTCACGTGTGAGCGCCTCGCAGCTCCGCGAGGGTGGTCAGCGGCTCGAGTCGCACGCCGACCGCCGTGAGCTTGTCGGCCGCCCCCTGCTGACGGTCGACGACGCAGACCACGCGGTCCACGCGGGCGCCGGCGTCGCGGAGGAGCCCGACGGTCTCGACGACGGAGCCGCCGGTCGTGGTCACGTCCTCGACGATCAGCACGCGCGACCCCACCGGGATGTCGCCTTCGATGCGTCGCCCGGTCCCGTGGGTTCGGGTCGATTTCCGGACGATGGCGTACGGGCGGCCGACCTCGAGCGCCAGGGCGACGACGAGCGGCACCGCCCCCAATTCCATCCCCGCCAGCCGTTCCGCATCGCCCATGTGGCGGGCGAGGCGTTCGGCGATCCTCCGCAGTCGCGCCGGGTCGGTGGCGGCGCGCTTCACGTCGATGTACACGTCCGAGGTCTGGCCGCTGGTGAGCGTGAACGTCCCGAACTGGACCGCCCCGGAGTCGAACAGGTCCTTCGCGAGCTCGGTGTCCGTCATGGCGCCCCGTTCCGCGGCCGCCTCACCAGGGGACCTTCTTCAGACCCGCCCAGTATCCGACGTAGTTGAAAAGGGCGTGGAGCCCGAGGGTGTAGATCAACAGCCACGCAATCGCCTCGAAGGATTCGAACGTCGTCACGAACACCGAGGGGAATAGGACCGCCCCGACGACGAGCGGGAGAAGGACGAACGGGAGCTGGTCGAGGAGGATCGCGCGACCGCCGCTCGGTCGGCCGAGGCGGCGCTTGACGAACGAGCCGAACGCATCGCCGGTCATCGCTCCCGCGCTCAGCAGGAAGACGACCGGGACCGCCGCGAGGACCGACGCGCCGAACTGGGGGACGATCGCGAGGTCCGGCGGCGCGATCAAGATCAGGTACGCCTCGAGGAGGCCGAACGGCATCGCGAACAGCGTGCCGAACCAGAACCCCGACCAGGTCTTCGACGGTCCGAGCACGCGGCGCCCGTCACCCGGCCAGAGCCGTCCGAAGTCCATGGGCGGTCCGCGGCCGCGCGGCAGCGTCGCCGTGGCGTTCGCGATCAACGCCGGGAGGAGGACCCACAACACGTCGGCGGCGACCCTCAGATGGGGATCGACCACGGTGTCGGGCTCCGCCTACGGTTCGCGGACGAACCGCTCGATCAACTTGGCGACGCGTGCGATCATCCCGGGGTCCGCGCTCTCCTCGGCCTCGTGGATGTGGGCGTCGCGGTCCATGCTCCCGAACACGAGCGCGGGCATCGGATCTCCTCCGGGCGTTCGGACGCCGATCAGTGAGCTCGCGTCGGTCCCACCGTACTCTCCGAACACTCCGGGAGCGTCGAACAGCTCGCGGCAGAGTCGCTCGAGCCGTCGGGCGTCCGGATGGTCGGGGGAGAGACAGTAGCCACGACGGGCGCGGGCGAGCGGAGCCTCCGCCCGGGCGTTCGGTAGCCCGGCCGCGAGCGACGCGCGGAGTTCGGCGAGGATCGTGTCGCGGCCGGACTCGAGAGTCATCTCCGGGATGAGTCGCAGGTCGACCGAGAAGGTGGACGGAGCGGGCGCCGTTGCGGGCAGCAGCCCGCGCTCCATCGCGCCCCGGAGCAGGCGAACCGTCTCGGGCACCGGATTCGCCCCCCGATGGGGGTATCCTCCGTGGGAGCTCTCCCCGACGACCTGGATCGCCCGGGCCGCCGGGGGGACGGTGAGCGCCGTCCCGGTCGGCGGCGCGACGTGGAAGGGCAGCCGGACCGAGCTCCCGAGCCATGCGAACAGCGCATCGACGCTCTCCCCCGGACCGGAAACGACGAGCGTCACCGACTGGGCGATCTGGTTGGCGGCGTCGGTCTCGGCGTGCGCCGCAAGGAGTTGGGTCCCGGTGGGCGTTACCGCGACCGGCCCCACATCGAACTTGGTGAGCGTCGCGCGGCCGGTGATGACCGGCTCCGGCGCCCCGTGTTGGGGCCAGTCCGGCGAAGCGTAGACGGAGCGCCAGGTCTTCGCGCGATCGTGGAGGGCGATGAGGCGGTCGGCGTAGTCGAGGCACTCGCGCAGCGAGGACGGCCCATCGAAACTGCCATCGAGGAAGACGAGCCCGGAGGAACTCGCGGTCGCGTGCGGGGAGCCATCGGGGATCAGCGCAACGTCACCGACCAGGAATCGGCCCGGATCGTCTTCGGGGAGGCGCTCGTCGTGGGCCTTGACCTGCTCGATCCCGCCCTCTCCCCCGGTCTCCTCGTCGCAGCACAGCACCAGGCGGACGTTCGCGCGGGGAGCCGGCCCGTCTGCGAGTCGGCGCATGGCGAGCAGGCTCGCAACGACCCCGCTCCCTAGGTCGTCGTTCGCGCCCCGTCCGTACAGGCGGCCGTTCGACCGATAGGTCAGGACATGCGGCGGGGACCGCCAGCGGCCGAGCTGCTCCGCCGGGACGGGCACGACGTCGTAGTGGGCGAGGATCAATACCGTCCGAGCCTGGTGGGCGTCCAGGTCGACCACGACGCTCGGCCGCGGGATCCCCCGAAGCTCCGGAACGTGGGGGCCGTCGACGATGGGGTCGAACAGTCGCGTCGCGAGACCCGCGTCCCGGGCCGCGCGGACGATACGGTCGGCAGCGCGACGGTAGTTCGGCTTTTCGTACCGGTCGTGGAGCGGGTCTTCGAGGTTGGTCGGCGCGATGGCGACCAGTTCCGCGAGCAGACGGATGCTTTCGGCGTCGCCGAGGGCCTCGGCCGCGGCCCTCGGGAGCGGCTCCCCCGCGGCGACGTCGACCAAGTTCGCCGTCTCCCGCGGCCTAGCGGACGGCGAGCACGACGACGAGCGAGCTCGTCACGAGGAGGAGATACGTTGTCAGGAAGGAGTTGCCGAACATCGAGACGGTGTCCCCGAGCGAGGTCAAAAGCCGTTGGGTCCAGGCGGGCTGGAGGACGCGAACGCCCGGCACCGCGACGCTCCCGCTGACGGCCGTCGCCTCGGTGAGGTCGGCGATCGCCTGGTCGACCAGTTGCCGGGCATCCCGGGCGATCGACTCCGCGGGGTATCGCTGGCCGACGGGGTTGATCCCGCCGTCCACCTCGTGGACGATGTGGTTGTCCGTCGTCATCACCTCCGCATCGTCGACGGCTCCTCGCAGAGCCTCGAGGATCGGCGCGCGGGCCCCCTTCAGGAGGTTGTTGCCGTCGATGAGGAGGTGCGCGCTCTTTCGTCCCCCCGCCTCGACGACCCACGCCCGGATGCCCGTGGGACCGATCCCGTGGCGGCGCAGGGTGTAATCGGTGCGCGCGGCCACGCCGAAGCGGAACCCTTGGTCGGTCGACGCCGCGTTCGCCGCCGCGACGGCGGCTTCGATGTCGCGCACGAGCCGAGCGGCGTTCGGAGTTCCGTAGGTCAGGTCGCCCTGGCCCTCGACGTAGGAGTTGTGGGCGTCGATGACGGCGAGCCGAAGGCCACGATCCTCGTAGGACCGCACGAGGGGGTCGACGACCGAGTGGTCGATGTCGTCCGTCGGCTCCGGAGCTTGCGTCACGGTCACCACGACCGAATCGCCGAGCCGCTGCGCCCGCGCGAGCGAGTTCGGGTACGGGGAGACGAGGGGGCTCGCCGTCGGGGTTCCGACGGCGGGCAGGGACTGGGCCAGCGTCACGGTGGCCGACGCCACCTTGCCGAACTCCTCCTGCGTCGGAAGGTCGAGGTCGTGGTTGCACGGGGTGTGCGGCACGAACACGGTCCCCGCCTCCGGTCCGAGTCGCTCCGCGAGCCGTCGGGGCAGGTCGGAGGCGCCCAGGGCGGCGAACGGACCGGGGTGGACCGTCGGGAGGGCCACCGTCGCCTTCGCGCGGCCCCCGACCCGGACGGACAGGACCGTGACCCGAAGGTCCGCCGGAATCGAGAACCGTGCGAAGAACCGCTCGAGCTCGGCCGTGGCGGCCGGGTCGCGGGTGTTGATGTGGTCGAGAACCGGCCGGATCATGGAGACTCCGGAGTGTCCGAACTCGCGGCGGATCGGCCGGTCCGCCGCCCGGAGCAGGAGCGCCGATGCGAGGAACCCGAACAAGAGGAACAGCCCCGCCTCGATCCCGAGCGACAGCGACGGCCCGGCGAGGAACAGGATTCCGGCGGCGGAGAGAACGGGTTGGATCAGCGAGGCCGGGAGGGAGCGCGGGTGGCTGGACCGCGAAAGTCCGAACAGGCTCATGTGCCGGAACCACAGGACCGGCCCGAGCAGCGAGAGCAAGAACGGCGCCACCGGAAGCATCGTCGCGGGAACCAGGAGGACGACGACGCGGGCGACCAGGGCGACCGGGATCGGCACGACGGCCGCCGTCGCCGAGAGGAGCAGGGCGCGGCGCCAGGACAGTCGACCGCCCAACGCGACCGCGAGCGGCGTCGTGAGAAGTCCGGCGATCAGCGCCGGACCGAGGAAGACGTAGACGAGGACCGGAAGGAATTGGAACGAGCCGATCGAGGGGAACGCGACGACGAGCGCCGCGAGAGCGGCCGCGAGGACCGCGTAGCCGACGCAGAGCGGGACCGAGGGAGCGCGGAACAGGATGCGCGTGTAGGCGGGCTCCGCGAACTCTGCGCTCGACTCAGCCGCCCCGTGCACGGCGCACCTCACTCAGGATCCCACGGAACCCCTCGCCGAGACCTTCCTCCTCGGTCACCGTGCCAGTGACGAGCACCTGGGCTCCCGCGTCCAGAAGCGTCCGGGCGTCGGCGCCCGTTCGGATCCCGCCGCCGACGATCAGCGGAATCCCAAGCGCCGTCCGGACTTGATGGACCATCTCCGCGGGGACCGGGGAGGGAGCGCCCGACCCGGCTTCCAGGTAGACCATTCGCATGCCGAGGAGCTCGGCCGCCAGCGCGTAGCCGACGGCTACCTCGGGCGCGTCGCGCGGGACGACGTCGACCTCCCCGACCTCACCGACGCGCATCCCCGGCGCGATGACGAGGTAGCCGAGGGCGATCGTCTCGAGTCCGAGCTTCCGGATGAGCGGAGCGGTCCGCGCGTGCACTCGGATGACGAGGTCGAGGCGGCGCGAATTGAGGAGGCTCATGAACAGGACCGCGTCCGCGACCTCGGTGATCGATGAGGGCCCCTCCGGGAAGATGATCGTCGGCACCGGGACGGCGGACTTGACCGCCCGCGCGGCCGCCGCCATCTTCTCGCGCGAGATACCGGTCGAGCCCCCGAGTAGGATCGCGTCCGAGCCAAGCGCGACCGCGCCCGCGGCGATCGCCGCCGCCTTCTCGCCGGGGGACTTGTCCGGGTCGATCAGCGTGAAGTGGAGCGGCCCGCTCCGGAGCCGTTCCGCGAGAACGTCGGCGACCCGTCCCATCGTTGGTGCTACCGGAACGCCGCGGCGAGGAACGCGAGGAGCGCCACCGTCATTCCGGCCTTGCTGAGCGTCTGCCCGCGGTGGAGGCGCTCGGGGAGCGCCGCGACCGACGCCACGAACAGCGCATCGGCGGCGACCACCAGAGCGAGGTACATAATCCCCGCGATGGACCACGGCGTGAGGAGCGTCAGGAGCGGCACTGGGCTGAGGGCGATCGCGATGCCCGCGGAGAGCCGGGCGATCCCGGTCGCCACCCCGAACCCGCGCAGCCGCGGGAGGGTCTGCCGGTCCTTGTCCCCTCCCGCGTCCTCCATGTCCTTGATGAGTTCCCGCGAGAGCGTCGCTCCGAACGCCATCAGGGAGAACGGGATCACCGCGACGACGTTCCCGACGGCCGCTCCCCCGTAGAGGAACACAGCCGCCGTCAGGAACGCGACCAGAAGGTTTCCGGAGAACCCGTGGGACTTGAGGAAGAACTCGTAGCCCAGCAAGGCCCCGATCGCCACGAGAAGGATCGGGAGGAGCAGGGGGGCGCGGAGGGCGACGGGCACGATTGAGCCGACCCCCAGGACGAGCAATGCCCCCCCGCCGAGCTTCGCGGTCCCGACTCCGATCGCTCCGGTGACCAACGGCCGGTCGGGGTGGTTGGTCCGGTCGGTTTCGCGATCCAGTACGTCGTTGACGACGTTGCCGCCGGCGGTGACGAACGCGGTCGAAGCCGCCGCCAGCAGGACGACCAGCCAGAATCCGGAGGTGGACGGGATCCCCGCTCCGCGGGCGGCGAGGCCCCCGACGACCGTGCCGGCGAGCGCGGTGAGCACGTTGCCGACCCGCACGAGGCGGAGCCAGGGATGCACGCGCCGACGATGGTCGGCCGACGTGGATAACGATATCGAAGTTGGGGTGGCCGCGGTTCGCGGCCTCTTATAAGCCGACCCGTCGGTTGGAGCGCGATGTCACGGCCTGCCCCGCGCCGCCCGGCGACCCGGCGCTTCCGCCTCGCCAATGGGCTCGAGACGATCTTAGCCCCGGATCGGGAGAGCGCGACCGCGAGCGTGTGGGTGTGGTACCGCGTTGGCTCGAAGAACGAATGGCCGGGCGTGACCGGCGCCTCCCACTGGGTCGAGCACATGCTGTTCCAGGGTTCGCCGCACTACCCAAAGGGCGCGATCGACCGCGCCGTCGTCGAGGTAGGTGGGACCCTCAACGCGTTCACCGACACGGACTTCACGGCGTATTTCTCGACGGTACCGCGCGAGCGCCTCGGGATCCCCCTCGACATCGAGGCCGACCGGATGACGCGGGCGCTGCTCCGCGACCGCGACGTGAACCGGGAGCGCACGGTCATCGACTCCGAGCGCGAAGGGAACGAGAACTGGCCCGAATACCGCGCCGACGAGGAGCTCTACCAGCTCGCGTTCCGGGAGCATCCCTACCGGTGGGATCCGCTCGGCCGCAAAGAGGACATCCGCGATCTCACCCCGGCGGCGTTGCGCTCCTACTACCAGCGGTTCTACGGCCCGAAGAACGCCGTCCTCGTCGTCTCCGGGGGATTCGAACCCGGAGCGGTGGAGCGCCGGATACGGAAGTCCTTCGGTTCGCTGCCACGTTCGGGGGCCGACCCTCATGTCCGCGCCGTCGAGCCAGAGCCTCGCGGCGAACGCCGTGCCACCCTCCACGGTCCGGGGACGACCCCGCTCCTGACCATCGGTTGGAGGGCCCCCGCCCTGAGCGACCCGGCGACTCCTGCCCTGGTATGCCTCGATGTGCTACTGGGGGGCGAGACCCGCCTGTTCTCCGCCGGCGCGTCGATGGGGCGTTCGGGGGAACACCCGTCCTCCCGCCTCTACCGGGGACTCGTCGACACTGGGCTGGCCGTGCGCGCCAGCAGCGAGTTCCGGCCGCGCGTCCATCCCGCGCTCTTCACGATCGGGGCCCAGGCGGCTCCGAAGGTACCATTCGATCGTCTCGAGGAAGCCGTCGATCGTGAGGTGAGTCGACTCGGTACGCAGGGTCCCACCGCAGTGGAGATGACCGAGGTCCGTACCAAGATCCGCCGAGGAGCGGAGCTGGCGTACGAGGGGGCGTCGAGGGCCGGTTTCCGGCTCGGATACTTCGCCACCCTCGGACCGCCCGGCTTCGAATCCCGTCTGTTCCGTCGGCTGTTGGGGGTGACCCGGTCGGACGCTCTTCGGCAGGCCGCCGACCTGTTCCGCTCCGAGCGCCGAGTCGTCGTCCGGTACGAGCCAACGGGGGGGGACGATGGCGTCGGAGCGTAGCGACCCGCTCGTCTTCGAGCGAGATGTGAGGGCGGACGGACTCACCGTCGTGCGCCAGCCGGCGCCGTCGGGCTCGGCAAGCTTTGCGGCGACCTACGTTGGACCCGCCGGGTGGGCGTTCGACCCCGAGGGCCGCGAAGGCCTCGCCGTCGTCACGAGCCAGGTGGGAGCCAGCGCCGCCGGTCGACGCGACCGCGTCGCCCTCGCTCGCGAGCTCGACCAGCGCGGCGGGTCGATCCATCGACACTGCGCTCCGGAGACCAACGAGGTCTCCGTCACGGGACCGGGGTCGGAGCTCGTGCCGCTCCTGGGACTACTCGCCGACGTCGTCTTGCGACCACGTTGGGCAACGGACGACCTCGAGCGGGTCCGCCGTCAGATCGTCGAGCGGCAACTCCGGGAACAAACGCAGCCGGGACCGAGGGCGGACCGTGAGATGCTGTACGCGGTCTTCCCGACCGGTCACCCGTACCGACTCTCCGGGCTCGGCTCTCGCCGATCGATCGCCGGCCTCCGGCGCACCGACCTCGTGAAGTTCCATCGCGAGCAGACAGCCGCATCGGGGGGGTTCGTCGTCGTGACCACGTCGCGGTCGATGTCGGACGTCCAGCGATTGGTCCACTCGCGGTTCCCACGGTTCCCGACGGATCGTCCAGCTCGCGCCCCACCCGCCGCTCGGAATCCCGTAAGCCGAGCGGTGGCGCGGTCGATCGCGATGGCCGGGCGCAGCCAAACGGAGATCCGAGTCGGGGGGAACGCGCCCTCCCGGGACGATCCCTCGTTCCCGGCGCTCGTCTTGGCGAACGAGGTCCTCGGAGGTCGGAGCCTTCTGAACCGCCTGTTCCAGCACATCCGCGAAGACCGCGGGCTCGCCTACCACGCCTCGAGCGACCTCGAATCGATGCGCTGGGGCGGCTACTGGTCGGCCCAAGCGGGCAGCGCGCCCGAGCGGGCCGAGCAGGTCGTGCGCCTGATGCGAGACGAGCTGGCCGCCATCGCAGAGACTCCGATTCCCGCGGGCGAATTGAACCGGATCCGGGAGAGTGCGATCGGCGAGATCCCCCTCGGCCTCGAAACGTCGGCCGACGCCCACGAGCTCGCGGTGGACGCGGCCTACAACGGACTCGCGGAGCGACACTGGCTCGAGTGGCCGTCGATCCTTCGCGCGTTGACGCCGCGCGCCATCCGAGACGCCACCGCGAACGTCTACGATCCCGCCCGGGCGGTCACGGTCGTGGCCGGCACGGTCGGGTGAGACTCGGCGGTTCCGGTCGACGCAGTATAACCTCGGACGAGCCCGCACAGATACGTATATCTACCACACGCGAATGGTGCGCCCTATGCCGGGTCCGCGACGCGGCGCCACCGAATCGACGGGAATGCTTCGGAAGAACATCACCATCACTCCCGAGGAGAACGCGTTCCTGGACCGCCACCCCGAGATCAACCAGAGCGCCCTGTTCCGCCAGGTGGTCGAGAGCATGATGCTCGCCGAGCGCGCGCCGCACGTCGCCTCGGTGCAGAACGTGAAGCTCGGAAAGGCCGTTTACCGTTCGGGCGCGATCATGTACCAGCGCCCGGAACGCCGTCGCTCGACGAGCCTGGAGTAGCGGGGCCCTCGCGACGGGAGGCGGCTGCCTCCCGAAATCGACCTCCCCATTCCTGGGCCACCGCCCGTTCCATGTCGGCCGCGCGCGCGTAGACGACCCCTTCGGAACCTTCGGTCAGCTCTCGCGCTTGTCGGGCCACGGCCGGGGCGAGCGTATCGAGAACGTGACGCGGCAGGATGTGCCCGAATGCGATAGAGCGGCGCAGCGCGAGGTCGGTAAAATGGGGGGCGTAGTGGCCGCCCCCGACTCCGACGACCACATGGTCCCGGGGATCCTCCGACAGCTCCCGGACGACCGAAGCGATCAGATGCGTCGCGGCCGGGGGCGGGTCGTCGGCCTCTCCACCCCCGATCTCGATGAAAAACGTCGGCAAGCTCAACGAGGGGCCGTGATGGGTCGCCTCGAACGTGGCGGGCGCCCCGACCCGGGCGGCGCCTTCCGAGAGTCGTCGGAGCGCATCGGTCATGAGTCGTGGAGCGGCGGGCACGAGCGTCTCAGGTCGACCACCGACCTCGACCACGGAGCCGGGGTTGCCCAAGGGGTGGACGGTGAGGGCCGCATCCCCCCGCTCACTTCGGTGGATGGAGGGAAATACAAGGGTCGTTCGCGACGATCGCCACGCCACTGGCAATCGAGCGTCGAGCGTCTCGTCGTGGATGTGCAGTCCCGGGCGTCGCAGGGAGGCGATTCCAGGGCCGAGCGCTCGAATCGGAGCACCCTCCACGAAGTCGCCCGTCGATGAGCCAACTCCCAACTCGAGTCCGACCGCGCGAGCGACCGGGTCGGGGTCGGAGAGCACGATGAGGACAGGCGGAGCCGGCATGTGTGGGGGATTCGGCCCGTGGGATAACTCTGGTCGGGCGCGAACTCGCCTTCGGCAGCCGATCTCCCAACGACCCGTTTCAGAACCTCGGCGATGGTCCGATGACTCGCAGGAGTCCACCCGGGCCGAACTCATGGACCGGTTTCCGCCGATCATCGTCCGGACCGACCTACTCCTCGCGGAGTACCAACTGCACGGTCCGCCTGCGCCGATCGAGTCATGGAACTTGCGGGTTCCCTGCCCTTGGGGACGAGCCGGTGAGTCTTTCGAGGTCCTGCCCGCCAGCGTCCTCGAGGGACGGCTCGGCGGTGATTCCCTCTGGACGTTTCTGACGTTCAGCCGCCCGACCGGCTTCCTGGTACCGCTCTGCATCTTGTGGTGGCCGCCCCGTCGAGATTCCAGCCCAGAGACGGTTTTCGTCGTGGTCCCTCTGATCAAGTTGGTGGCGATCGTGAGCGCTGGACGTCTGTCCCGCCTGCCGAGAGCCTGCGAACCGGCGCTCGAGTTGTATCGAGTGTCCCCGCGGTTGCGCTCGAGACCCGGTTCGCGGGGCGCGGGCTCAATCGGATCGTGGCAGGACACCACCAAGGCCACTAACCCGAGGTCGGGAGGTGCGGACATTCCGACTACAGCCCGAAGGCGGCCGGAGTAGCGAGGCGGCTGAGTCGCCGCACGTGCTCGCAACCAGCAGTCACGAACCGGGGCGGAGGTGTGCGGGCGAGATGGCCACTCTGGTTGGATCGATCTTTCCAGAGTTCGCGGTACGGCTGCCCTCCCCGGACCGTACGACAATTCGAGGGGTTTGCGCGCGCCCCCATTCGGCCCCCCTGTTCCATTGGTGACCCCGGACGAGGGCCGGCCACTCAACTGGTCCATCGAACCGGAGCGGGTCGAATTGGCGGCGCTCCCCAAGGACGGGGGAAGCCCCCCTCCTCCTGGACCGGAAGGTTAGCGCGTCAGAACCGGCCGGCGATGAAGCGAGAAATCCGACTCGAGTTCGTTCGGGACGGGCGACCCGATCTTGCGGAACCCGCGGCTCCGAAACAAACCGAACACCGAGGTTTGCATTGCGTTGGGGACTTGCAGTACACAGTACCCTCCGGGCCGAAGCACCCTCCAGAGTTCGGCGACGGCCCGCGGAACAGCTTCCTGCTTCATGCAGCACAGGACCCCGAGCGAGAGGAGGACATCGACGGACTTGTCCGGGAGGGGCAGGTGGTTGCCGCCGGCGACCACCGGCTCGAGCCGAGGCCGGTATGGGATCCTGGGGACTGCGCGCTGGATCATTCCTTTTTGCGGGTCAATCACGAGCGCTCGTGCGTAGGCGCCGCGGGGCGCGATCCTCATTTCTTCGGCGGCTCCGATGCCGACTCCGCCCCCCACATCGACCAACAGCCCCTCAGTTGGCGCGTGGGTCGGAAGGAGTTCGAGCGAGTCGCGAATCCTGCGGCTCCGCCCCCGGCGAGCGAATCGCCACGCCGACCTCACTTCTCCCCGGACCGGCTGCGGCCAGAGGATCGAATCGCAGGGCGGGCCAGCGCCTTGCTCGAATTTCCGCACGGACGGCGATGGTCGCGAGACAACGTCGCCCTATACGACTCACCAAGTAGCCCCGCGGGGCCGAACTCAGAGGCGGCCGCAGATCAGACGGGCGGCGAGTTCGCCGGAACGTTCTCCATTTTCCAACCTCAGGTCCGACGTTCCCGATGAATCCGACCGGGTTCGGACCGTTGGTAGTCCCTCTCAAGGACCTGGGCAAAGCGTGCCCAGCTCATCGCGATGGATGCCTCCCAGGCCATTTTCGGCGGGTTCGTTCGTCCGCAACCGTAGGGTTTCCGAACGGCTCGAATGGACAGATGCGTGCAACCCATCGCCCCGGGAGACAATCGGTAGTCGACGGAAAGAGTGCGGTCGCTGCCGATCGAGTTCGCGTGCCATCGATCCGGAGGAAGGAGGCGAACTGTCCGGTGGATCCAGATCCAGCCGGACTTCGTATCGTAGAGGTCCTCGAGCTCGACTCGATCGATCGACCGATGAAGGACGCGGCGTTCGTACCCCTCGCCCGAGTCCCGCCCGTCGCTGGACGAGTAGTCGGTGCACCACCGATAGGCGAAACGGAGGGGGGCGTGAAACGTTACGCGAACGCTGTACCGGGAAACACGGGAGGTATTCGGAATGTTGCTAGACCCCCCGCGAGGACTTCGGCGCAGGAGTCCTGGCCCGAAGCCGGTTTCCAATCGGTTCGCTCGCCAGATCCAGATCAGACCGCCCTCGCGAACTCATGTCCACCACCACGGAGTCGGAGTGAGTACGAGCGGAGTCGAAATCCAGACGTACGGGCTGTCGGTCGCGTTCTCGGACTCCCAGACGAGCGTGTACGTCGCACTTCGCGCGGAGTAGTTGATGGAATCGTGAGTGACATTCGGCGCCCCCTGCCACAGCGGATCACCCCTGCATTCAACATCCCCCAGCGACCCCGACTTCGAATCGTGGCAGGACGAGGCCAAGAACAGGAGAGAGGTGAAGGGAGTGGGTTCGATTCCAGACGCCCAGCTGCCGGCAAGGTGGCCGGGACGATCGGTGTAGAATTGCACCGAAAAGTTTCGGGCCCCAATCGCCCCGGTGCTGCCAAAGCCGTGGGGAACGATCGGGATCGGAGCCGTTGCTTCAACTTCGATCTGGCTGATGGCCAAGACCGTCACCAATGCTGCGATGGCGATAATCACGCACGCAACGGCGAGGCGCCTCACCGCAAGAACCAACCTACGAGGGGAGGTCGCTGCCGTTCATCAACATTGGCGAGGTGTCCTTTTCCGACGGAAGAATTCACCAGCAAATCAAATCGAGGGAACCCAGCCGAGCATCTGGACGGTTCCGACGGCCGCCAGACCAGATCCGGCAAGGCCGAGCCACCAGTTGGCGGGATCAGCCACGCCCCACGCAAGAAGCAGAAGGATTGCGAAGACCAACACCACCGACTTCCTGGGGACAGGGTGCATGGATGCGCGAATGTGACTCGATGGAGTAATCGACACCGGCCTCTCCGCTGGCTCGGTAACGGCCTTGTAGATGAATAGCCGACGCTCGGAGGCCTCGCCTTCAGCCCCCGTTTGACGAAGTCTCCTTCGCAACCTTGGGGGGCGCGTGGCTCGGGCGCATCCTTCTCGATGGCGCGGGTTCTTGCCGATGGGGCGGGTGGGTCACTATCCCGTTGCCGGGACTGCGACCGCGAGGGAGGAGCTCCTGCGGTCCTCGCCAGGCCTCCGAACACAACCGCATTCGGGGGCTGGCCTCGGCACCGGGTGTGGCCCAGTCACCGGAGGGGAGACGTGGTCGCCCAGCCTCCGTTCCTAGTGGAAAGTCACCTTCGCCAGGTCGAACCCAGGCCCGATGATTCCCATCGACAGAACAGCTCGCGCCGAGGCGCCCGCTCCGCCTTGAGATGCGGATGCCCAGAAGTTGAACTGAAGCTCGAAGAAGTACGGGTCGCCGTGGGTCGCGACCACCATCAACGGCAGCTGGAGGGTCTCGGACTGAACCCGCACAAGGGAGGAGTTGATACCGGTCAAGACCGTGTTGTTGTAGTACGGGCTGGAAAGCTGCCAGAAGCTACTGCTCTTCGTGTCGGCCAGGAAGACGTTGATTTCGAATTCTCCCGCGGCGTACGTCGACTGGTTGTGGGGTCCGACGTTCGCAGAGAGTCGAAGTGTCCAGTCCAGCTGGAAGTACGGACGAAGGACTTTGATTCCGCTTGTCGGGGGAGTAAAGGTTGGGCTGTCGAGATAGAGAAACTCGGACGCGAGTGCACTGGTCGCTCGCCCTCGCATGCCGGTGGGGCAAGCTGGCCCGTGGCCAGCGGTCGCTACAAGCTTCAGCGAAATCCTGCCGGTAGTTGCGTTGAACGCCGCTGGAGCAGGAACACTCACACCCGAATTGCACGGCGAATCGTACGACGAGTTTCCCGCGGTGGTCGTGAAGGCCGTGTAGGGTGCCGCGAACGTGACCCCGGGCGACGTCGCCGACACCGTGCCGGGCACGAGCAGGAGAATGGCGATGGCAACGGACAGAGCGACGCCGTGACGGATTGAACTCCTCCCGTGTCTCTCGTCGGCCCGAGGTGTTCGATGCGACGGGACTTCAAGCGGCAAAGGGGCCCTGCATGGAGGCGAGCTCCTCGATGGGTTAAGGGTGCTGAAGAACGACGCAGGGGAAGGGTTCGGATCGCGACGTCGTGGCGCCGAGCTCGGATCCGGACGCGGCGCTCAGGCGCCGCGGCGACGACGGGAACGTTCGCAGTTGGTCAATGCCACCCCGGGATTGGAGGGAGTTCTCTAGGAAACGGAACCCGAACCGAGATTCGGCGAGGCTCCGGATTGGGGTGAATCGAGCCGGGAGTGGTCCCGGCCTCGCCCCCAACGCTCGAGCGGTCTACTGTGGAGGGGAGTCGCCGAGCTCCGGTGATTTGCGCGCTCCCGCGACGCGGGCTCGACGAAGAATGAGTCCATACCCGATCGCGACCGCGACCGTCGCTCCGAGGAGGATCAACGAATATTCGAGAATCTGATTGCCGAGCTGAGCCTCCCGCTCGCCGGCCTGTCCTTGCGGTTGATCGATCCCAGAGGAGACCCTCGGGCCAGGACACCCGACGGTCTGCGAGCCGTTCTCCTCGCAATAGTGTGCCCACTGGGAGTTCTGTTGGTTTGCCCATGCATTCGACTGGGCGATGGACTGCTGGCCTTGCACGACGAGCTGACCGCCGGCAACTCCCAGCGTCGCTGCCGTCGCACCGAGAACCGTGAGCGCGAGGAGGAGCGAGAGCTCGGTCATTGAGGTACGATTCCCCATCGAACGAACTGAAGCAGACCAAGGCCCCCCATCAACCCAAGAGGCACGAGTGACTCGAGGGACAACATGGTCCCGAGGTCGATCTGCTGTTGACCGATCACACCCTGCTTCTGATCCACCCCGGGTGCCAACAGTGCGCACGATGGCCACGGCCCGGTTCCATTGAAGCCACCTCCGCAACCGTTCGCGTTCTGTTGAGCAACCCATGTGTTCGCAGCAGCGATGTTCGATTCTCCCTCTGCGATCAGGCTCAAGCCGAGTGCGAAGAGGACCACGACTGCGACCCCCGCCGCGATCATCGCGAGGGCGATCGGCAGATCCCAACCGTGAAAACCGAACGGCCGGCCCATTCGTGGGAGTATGCTTGGTGAGGCATCAGCCCTCCGAGGCCCCCAAGGAACGGGCCGGCGATGCTTCCCGCTCCGGATTCCGCCTGAGTGCGGCAGACCTGTCGACGACCAAAGCGATTTGGTCGACCCAAGAATGCGGGGTCACCCAATCGGTCGGCTGCGGCCGGGGTCCCGGTCGAATCTCCGACGTCTACGGG
Source organism: Thermoplasmata archaeon (assembly GCA_022750115.1). Taxonomy (GTDB): domain Archaea; phylum Thermoplasmatota; class Thermoplasmata; order Lutacidiplasmatales; family UBA184; genus Lutacidiplasma. Next base: position 197,053 of record JAKIWI010000002.1, on the reverse strand, counting down.
CGAACTCGTCGGAGCGAGCGAATCGGCTGTCGCAGAACGGGTTGATTCCGTTCCCCTTCCGGCGGCCCTTCGGATTGCAGATCGTCCAGGCCTGGAAGTCGTGAGGTGCTCCCGGCGGGAGTTTCGCCGGACGGCGTTGGTCGCCGCGCCGATTTGAACCCGCGTCAGAGGCTCGAGAGGCCTCTATCCTTGACCACTAGACTACGGGAGCAGCCTCGGGCTCCCTACCGGAATCGCTCTTTGAGGCTTTCGCACGTTGTTGGAGAACTCCGGGGGCCGCGGACAACAGGTATGAGCTTCGATGGGCTCGGTGGACCGTGACTCCACCCGTCAAGGCCCGCAGCGGCCACATCATCCTCGAAGGGCGCCTGAGCTACTCCGACCTCACCCGGGTCTACCCGGAGATCCACCGAAAGGTCGTCGAGGCGAACCGACCGTTCCAGAAGGAGTCCGAACCGCTGCTGCCCGAGGTCCTTCTCGAGGAGAACCTGCGCGACCTTCGCGCCGATCGGAAACCGGCCGGCTACAACCGGTCGGACCCGTTCGCGCTCCGGTTGATCTTCCCGATCTGCGACCGGCGCCATCCGGAATTCTACTTCTCGAAACCGGCGCGCTGCCAGGAGGTCGTCCAGATCACCGAGCAGGTCGCGCAGCTGCTCAAGCGCCGGAGCCTGAAACACTCCGTCGAGTACGACCGGTTGCCCCTCGGTCAGCCCCGGGGACTCCCCCCGGCCCCTCCGGTCGGTAGCGGAACCGGGGTCGTTCGCTCGAGCTAGTCTCGCTCGGCGGATCGCCGAGGCTCGGAGCGGGGACCTGGGCGCGCCGAGCGCTACTGGGGCGGCCGTCGGAACGGCCAGAACGTCGTGGCGGCGGGCCCCTCGGCCGACTTCGTCTGGCCCTGGAGGAGCTTCAACGCCTCGCGCGCCTTGTCGAGCGCCTTCTGGTAGTCCTCGGCCCGCGCGCGGATCGACTCCTCGAGGAGCTTGCGGGCGTCGGTGGTGTCCACGCGGCGCTCGCTCGCCTTCGAGAGCGCGGAGTCGATCAAGTAGTGGATGTTGAGCAGCTCGCGGTGAAGCGCCTTCCGCTGGTTCAGCTCCTCCTCGGCCGCGAGCAGCGTCCGTGCCGCCTCGACGAGTTCCCCGGAGGCGACAAGCCCCTCGACCGAGGCGAGCCGTTCCGGCAACGTCCCCAGCGTGACGTTCAGGCCGTCGCGCGCAAAGACGAGTTCGCTTTCGACCGAGCGCCGCCGTTCCCCGAGGCGCGCATCGACGAGGGCGGCGAGCCGCTGATTGGCGTCGCGAACGTGGGTCTCGACGGTCTGGTACTTCCCGGCGTCGAGGGCGCTCTTCGCTTCGCTGAACAGCTCCATGACCGGAGTCGTGTCGAGCCCGAGCTTCTCCCCGACCCACACCCGCTCCTTCAGCTGCTGGACCGCGCGGTCGAGGCCCGACGCTCGCAGGGTCCGGGCGCGGGTCTCCTCCTCGGAGAGCCTCTGAACGGCGAGATGGTAGTCGTGGCGCTCCCTCGCCTCCTGGATGCCGAGCAGCGCCTTGGACCGGATCTCGGATTCCGGGCCGGTCGGCTCGAGCCCGGCCCCGTGGAGCGCCTCGAGGTCGCGGAGGCGGGCGACGATCAGCCGCTCGAGCGATTCGTACGCGGCGACGCGCGCGCGGTCGAGGGCGTCGGAAGCCCGCTTCCAGTCCCGACCGGGGATCGCATTCTCCGCTTCGGCGAGGGCCGACTCGACGCCCTCGTCCTTCCCCATGCCCGCGGTGGCCATGGTCTCGACGAGGCTCCGCACGGAGGCGAACGAGCCGGCGTAGAGCCGCTCGACGGACCAGCGCGCCATGTCGGCCGCTTCGCGCGCCGTCTGGGTCGCGGGCGGGTACTCGCCCGCATGGGCGAGATGGCGGGCGCGGTCGAGCGTCCGGACGACCTCGTCGACGTCGGCCCCGAGCTCGAGCGCTTCCTTCACCTGCCGGTCGGCGCCGTCGAGAGCGTCGCGCGCGCGGCGCTGCTGGTCGCGGGACACCGCGAGCTGGTCCGCCGCCTCGAGAGCGAGCTCGAAGACGGCGGGGAACTGCTGATGTTCGATCGCCTGGCGGGCCTTCTTGACCTGCTCCGCGGCGGCGGGGGCGCGGATCCCCTCCTTCTCCGCCTCGGTGAGCTTCGCTTCGACCGTCTGGAGAGCGCCGCGGGCGAGCTGCGTCTGCAGGTCGGCGCGCTCGATCTCGCTCTCGCTCTGGGCCGCCAGGGTCAGCGATTCGATGGCGCGGCCCTCCTCGAGCGCCTGGCGGGCCCGGGAGAGCAGATTCTCCGCGACGGTCGTGGGAGTGCCGCCCTGGCGGGCGTGGACCAGCGTCCCCTGGAGATTCGCGAGCGAGCGGGAAACGCGCGTGTGGGTCGCCTGGATGAGCTCGCGCTCGAGCGGTCCGCCGAGCTCGATCGCCCGCGCGTACTGCTTCTGGGAGAGACAGGTCTCGAGTTCGGCCAGCCGGTCCTTCAGGTTCCCGCTGGCGGCCCGCACGAGGTCCGCCTCCGCGAACGCCTCGCGGGCTCGTTTGACGGCGCGCTCCGCTTGCTCGAGGAACCCACGGGTCTCGATCAAGCGGGAACGGACCGTCTCGACGCGCTCGGCCACTCCCGTGGGCACGGGCGCGGCGAGGCCCCGACGGGCCTCGGCGAGCTCGTCGATGACCGCCGAGGTCTCGACGCCGGCGGATCGGGCGATCTCGAGCTCTTGCTCGAGCGCTCGCACGCTTTCCTCGAGGACGGGGCGGAGCAACTGCAGGAGGGCGCCCTGGGTTGTGTTCGCGACCTCGAGCGCGTCCAGGGGGCGACCTTCGGACAGGGCGGCCTTGGCCGCGGTGAGACCGGGTCGGTACGGGTCGGTCGCGACGCCGAGGCGCTGCGCGTCTTCCAGCAATAGCTCGATCGTCGTGAACCGCCGGCCGGCGTCGGTGGAGGCGCGCTCGTTGACGAGCGCTTCCTCGATGCTTCGCAACTTGGTCTTCGCCCCGGCGAAGTCGAGGGCCTGGTAGGCGAGCCGGGTCTCGCGGATCCGTTCTCGGTACGCATCGACCGCCGCGCCGTCGTTCTTCAGCGATTGCCAGAGTTCGCCGGCGCGTTCGATCCCCTGCACGATCGCTTCGGCCGTCTGCCGGGTGCCGAGGGCCTCCTCCTCGACGGCGTTCGCGAGCTGGAACGCCTCGGCGAACCGGCGGTCGCGCGCTGCCTCCTGGGCGCGGTCGAACCGCTCCCGGAGGGTCGCGGTGTCGATCCCCATGTTCGCCAGCTCGACGAGCGAGAGCTTGGCGTGGGAGACCGCTTCCTCGCTGCGGATCAGCTGCTGCTGCTGGGCGCGGGTGCGGAGGTCCGTGGAGGCGCGCGACGCCTTCACGAAGTCGCCCATGTTGAAGATCTGCTGGACCTCGTCGATCTGGCGCTGGATCTCGTCGCCGGCGCCGCCCATCGCTTCGAGGGCGCGCCCCTCCTCCTCGAGCGCCTCAACGAGCGAGGAGGCGTGCGCGGCGAAGACGGCGGCGAACTCCCGTTCGGCGCGCTTCAGACTCTCCAAGGACGCCGGGAGGTCTTCCTTCACGCGGAGCGAGACGTCCGTGTCGGCGAGGAGGCGGCGGGCGGGAGCGACGAGCGCATCGTCGTGGATCTCCTCGAGGCCCTTCTGGAGCTCCTCGACCACGCGGCCGACGTACGGCCCGGCCGACGTACGGAGCTCGACCGCGAGCGCCGCGAACCTCTCGCCCGCGTCCGGGAGCGAGCCGTCGGCGAGGGTCTGCTGGGCCTGGGCGAGCGCGGATTCCGCGTTCGCGGGAAGGAAGCCACGCTCGCGCGCGACCTCGACGATCTTGGCGAGCCGGTCGGCCACGGCCTGGAAGTGTTCGGTGGCCGCGCGGCCGAGTCGGCGCACCCCGTCCCGGATGGCGTCCCGTGCGGCGGGAACCTCGGCCTTCTCCAGGTGCGCCTCGGCCTGTCGGAGCGGTTCGTAGAACGGTTGGACCGGGACGTCGAGCGCCGCCAGCTGGTCGAGGAGCTCGCGCAGGGAATCGACCTCCTCGCGCGCGGCGTCGAGGTCTTCGGTAAGTTTCGAGGCCCGTTCCATCGCCTCCTGGCTGGCGGCGAGCGCTTCGCTGTAGATCTTCAAACGGAGTGCCTCGCGGGCACGATTCATCGCCGCGAACACGTCGGAAGCGTCGCGGGCCAGCCAACGCGCCTCCACGAGTTTCGGTCGAACCTCGTCGAGGAGTCCGGCGACGATGGTCACGACCGGTTCCTCCGTGATCGCCCGCCCCTTGGCGAGCAGTTGCGGCAACTCGGCGGGACTCGCGGACGGGACCGCATCGATCAAGGTGTCGAGCTCGGCGATGCCACTCGCGACTTCCGTGCCGGAGCCGCGCAGCGATTCGAGCGTGCCTTTCAACGTGCCGAGCGCGGTGAGGACCCGTCCGCGGAGCTCTTCGCCGACGTCGGCGCTGGATCGCTCGATCGCCGGGACCGTCTCGACCCAGTCGAGCGGCGACGCGTTCTGGTCGACGGCGAGCGCGGCGTCGAGTGTCGCGTGCGGCGAACCCAGGTCGCGGGCCGCGGCGAAGATCGATTGTCCGGCGGCGCGGACGAGCTCGCGCCGCTCCACGGCGGCCGTGACCTTTCCGCGGATCTCGCCCGCGAGCTGTTCGAGGGCGAGCTCGACGTTTCCGTCGGTGATCGGAGCGAGCGCGTGGCGGAAACGGCCGTCGAGCTCCGTCATCCGGTCGTCGGGCACATCGGCCCACTTCGCGACGGCGCGCGCGCGCTCGCGGAGCGAGAGCGAGAACTCCGATTGGGACTGGCGGACGATCCGGTAGAGGTTCGCGATCCGTTCGACGGAGACGGACAGCTCCGCCTCGATCGACATCGTCTCGAGCTGGTCGATCAGGCTCCGGGCATCGCTCGGGAGGGGGGCGCCGGCCTTCAGGAGCGCGGCGGCGCGGCCCACGACGAGCGTTCGGCGCTCCTCGAGCGGGGGCGCAACCGAGCTGGAGATGTACGAGACAAACTCCTTCGCGGAGGCCTCGACCGCTTCCCAGTCGGACTTGCGCGTAAGTTCGCGGAGCTTGCTGATCCGCTCGGCGGTCTCCGAGAGGTTGACGTCGATCTCCTCGAGAAGCTTGAGGCGGTCCTCGACCTCGGCCGAGGCCTGGTCGGCGAGCTGGCGGCGCTTTTTTAGCGACTCCGCCTTCTCCTGAAGGATCCGGGTCAGGCGTGAGGAGGGGACACTCCCCATCCCTCCACCGGTCCCGGACATGGCGTGCGCCTACGGCGCGTCCCGGCCGAGGCCGCCGGGGCCGGGGCGACGGGGCGCCTAAAAAAGATGCGGGGGCCCCGATATAAAGCGTAGCGCGCCGAGGGCGACGGCCCGGGCGTCGCCGGCCTAGGCCTTCGTGATGCGACGCTTGCCCATCGCGTCGAGGTACTGGACCTCGGAGCCGGGGGTCAGTTGGCCCTTCAGCTCGGTCTCGATCGCGAGGCTGAACGTCTCATAATTCTCGAGGTCCATGAGCTGGACCTCGGCTTCGGTGAGGGAGAGGATCTGGGCGTTCCGCTTCCCGATCATCGGGACGCGGACCTTGTGCGTCACGGGGAACACGACCGAGCGCTTCGACCCGTCGAACAGGCCGACCGCGTCGATCCGGGCCTTTGCTTCGCCGTGCTTTCCCGGTTTGGACATCTGGATGGAGAGGATCCGGCACGGCTCCTCCTCGATGAGCATGTAGCGGCCTTCCTTCAGCTCGCGGACCTCCTGCTGTGTCCACGCCATCGCCCGGCTCCGTCCGGTCGGCTCGGAGGGAGTCGGGCGGATAACCGTTGCTGGGGCGCCGGCGACGGTTTCCATCGCGCGCCGAGCGAGGGTTTATCGTCGGAGTTCTCCCATCGATACCGGGGCGAGCCGCGAAGCGGCCCGTGCCGGTCATGGAACGGCTCGCGGCGCAGTACGATTTTCACGACGTCGAAGCCGCGACCCGGGCCTTCTGGGCGGAGCGCGCCCGACGTCGGGAGCCGGAGCCGGCGGGCCGTCGCACAGGGCGGCCGCTGCGCCAGTTCCTGGGTGCGATCTCCCCCAGCGACCCGATCGCGGGGACTCTCCAACGTAGCGTGGCCGCCGACGCCGAAGCCCGCTACCTGACGCTGACCGCGCGGCGGAGCGAGACCGCTCTGCGGCTGCGGGTGCCGTGGGCCGGCGACGGGAGCGAGGCGACCGTCGCCCGGCTGGCGCAAGCGGCCGTGGCCGCGCCGCGTCCCGACACCGAAGGTGCCGCCGAGCGGCGGCGTTGGATGCTGGGCCGGCTCGCCGACGCCCGGATCTTGGTCGCCCGCGAGCTCCCGCTTCGAGTCTGCCCCCGCTGCCAGGTGCCGCGGACTCCCCAGACGATCGTCTACGAGTCGGGAACCGGCCGAACCTACCTCGTCCGGTTCCGACTTCCGGAGGAAGGCGAGCCGACTTCGCTGCTCGTTTGGACCGACGAGGTCTGGAAGCTCCTCGGGACCGTCGCGCTCCTCGTCAACCCCGAGGTCCACTACGTCGTGGCCCGCTGGACGCGGAGGGATTCGACCGAGCGCATCGTCCTCTCGCGGAGCGCCCTGGACCGACTGACGGCGTGGTTACCGGGCAGTACGGTCGAGGTCCTCGAGGACAAGCTCGGGGCGGATCTCGCCGGAGCGGTCTACTCGCATCCGCTCGCGCTCGAGTACCCCCCCGTTTCCGACCTGCTCCCGCCCGCGGGGACGATCGTCGCCTCGAACGACGTCAGCGACACCGGTACCGGGATCGTCACGCTCGTTCCGGCGCACGGCGCCGGGGACGCGGCGGTCGCGCGCGCGCACCGGATCGTGGGTCCCGCGGTGGCGGGGCCGAACGGCGTCGTCGAATCCGAGCGGCCGCACAAGTACGCCGGCCTCGAGCTCGAGCACGCCGAGGCGTTCATCCTCCGCGACCTGTCCGAGGGCGGCGCGATGTTCGCCGAGCTCTCCGTGCGCCGCGGGGTCCCGCACTGTGGCATCTGCGGCACCGCGCTCCGCTGGGTCCCCGGCCGGGCCTGGTGCCTTGAGCCGGGCCGATTGAGCGGAGAGTCGCTCGCCCTGTTCTCCCGATTGCTCCCCGAAGAATCGATCCCCTTGACCAGCGAGGTCGTGCCGTGGGCGATCAGCGAGGTCGACCCGAGCGTCGACCCGAACGACGCACTCCTCTCCGAGTGCAGCGAATGCGAGCGCGTGTCGACCGCGCCGACGGGGGAGCGATGCGCCTGCGGAGGGGGCTTCGTGGGCGTCCGGCGTCGCCTGCTCCCCGCCTTCACCGAGGCCATCGATAGTTGGGCAGCCTCGCGAGCCCTCGACCCGTCGGACACGATCCGGATTTACCTCGCACGTCGGCGTCGCGGCCCGGCGCTCCTCCACCACCTCGCCGCCCGCGAGGCGCTCGACGGCCCGCCGACCGACGTCCGGCTCACGACGCTCCCGACCCTCCCGGCGGGCGAGCCCGGCCCCGAGATGGGGGAGGACGCCCTGCGCGCGGCGCTCCTTCGCACGAACGAACCGCCCCGCAGCCTGCAGACCCTCGCCGACCGGGCGGTGCAAGAGTCCCGACGCCTCCGCAAGCTCTGGACCCTCGCGGCCCGCGTCCTCGACCGGTCGATCGCCGACGGGTTCGCTCCGGATGGCTCGCTCTCGTCCCATCTGTCCGAGATCGGTGTCGAGGACCGGGCGTTCCTCTCCACGTTCGAGCGCCTTCGGATCTCCGTTCGCGCCCGCTACGACGCGGGCGACCTCGGGGGCGCTCAGACGGCCCTCGCTCGGTTCGCCGAGCGGGACCTCCGCGAAGGCTACCTTCGGATGGTCGAGCCCCGACTCGCCGTCCCGGGTCTCCCGCCCGACAAGGTCGCGGTGTATCGGGTCCTCCACCACATCCTTCCCTCATGGGTCGAGCTGTACGCGCCCGTCGCACCGTTCACGATGGAGGCGCTCCATCGGGCGTTCCGCTCGGACCGCGCTTCCGTGTTCGAGGGTACGATCACCCCGAGCCTCGAGCAGGCCCTCAACGCCGAGGGCGAAGCCGACTACGACCGGTGGCGCTCGGTCCGGGAGGCGGTCGACGATGGTCGGCGACTGTTCGGGCTCGCGGCCTCCGCCACGGTCCCCACGGCGATCCTGCTCCTGCAGGACGAGGCGGTGGCCGAACGGCTGCGGGCAACGGCCGAGGTCCTCGGCCGGCTCGCCGGACTCGAACATGTCGTGGTGGCGTCCCCCGAGCACCCGTGGGACGGGCGACGCGTCGACGTCCGTCCGGTCTTGCCCGCGATCCAACGCACCTACGGGGCGCAGTCCGCGCGCGTGGTCCGGCTGCTCGAGCAGATCCCCTCTCGCCGCGTCCAGGAGGGGATCCGGTCCGGGACCCTCTCGATCGCCTTCGACGGCCGGACGATGCCGATCATGCCGGGGATGGTCGAGTTCACCGAGTCGCTGCCGGATGACGTCGTCCCGGTGGGCTGGGCGCACGGCGAGATCCTCCTCACGCTCCCCCCCGATGCCGCGCGCCACCAGCGGCGCGTTCCCGCGCTCTCCCTGGACGGATACCGCGTCGTGCGGCACCTCGAGCGCCGACTGAAGCGCGCGGGCGGCATTCGGCCCGAGCTCGTCGTCGTCTCCGCGAGCGAGGGGCTCGGCGCGGAGTTGGCGACCCACGGTCCTGCGGTGACCGAGTACTTGGGCGTCGGGCAGATCGCGGTGAACGACGGCACGATCCAGCTGCCAGCGGCCGAGACGAGCTCGGGACGAACTCGCCGGGGCGAGGGGTGGAGAGTCTACATCCCCGGGACCCCCGTCCCCGTGGCCGCCCCCAAGCCGCCGCGCGCCCCTCGGGCGACGCGCCGGGTGACCCAATTGCTACCGCCGCGACCGGAGATCGAGTCGCTCGAATACCTCGACCAGGCAGTGCTCGACCGGGAGTCGACCGTGCGCGAGATCGTCGACCAGGTCGACCGCGCGATCGGCCGGCCAATCGTCGGACCGGCGAAGGTCGGGTTGGCGTTCGACGCCGGCTTCACCACGTTCGACGCGCTGTCGCACGCACCGTTCCCGGATCTCGCTGCGGTCCCGGGGTTCGGCCCGTTCGTGGCGGCCGAGCTCGTCGGAGCGTTCGGGGGAGAGGTTCCTCCCGTCCCACCGCACCATCGCCCCGTGATCCATCGCGAAGGAGAGTCGGTGTCGCCGGTCCCGCCGCTCCCGCCCGAGACTCGCGCGGAACCGCCTCCGATCGAACCATCGCCGGCCGCACCCCTTCCCGAAACGCCGCCCGCCCCGGTTCGAGATCCCACTCCGCCTCCCGCTCCCTCCGTCCCGCTCGCCCCGCCTCCGGCACCGGTCCCGCTCGCCCCGCCCCAGCTGATTGTTGCGCGCGAGACCCGGCCTCCCGTGGCGCCGGCCCCGCCAATCGAGCTGGTCGCGCTTTCGGAGGCCCCCCCTACGCCGACGGCGCCGCCCTCCGGCGTGCGCCTCTCCCTCGGGGACCGCGAGGAACCGGCGTGGCGGCGATTCCTCGATGCGACGAGCGCCGGACATCGGGGCCTCTGCCTCAGCCGCGAGTTTCCGGAACGCCGGCGTGCCCTTCTCGGCCCGAGGGACGTCGAGGTCGTCTGGCTCTCGAACGTCGGGAAGGGGAACGCGATCCGACCCGGCGACCTTCCGGCCTTGACGGCGGTCCTATCGAAGGCCCTGACCGAGAATGGCGTGACGGCCGTGTTCGTCGAGGGGGGAGAGTACCTGGTGCGAATTCACGGGGTGACGGCGATCGCGGCGGTCCTCCGCCAGTTGAACGACCTCGCGGTCGAACGCGGCGCCCGGTTGTGGCTCCCGATCAACCCCGCCCTGATGCCCGCCGGGGACGTCGAGGCCCTGGCCGCCGCGGTGCCGACGGAGCCGATCGCCACGGAGTGAACGCCACGGGCGCGAGCCCGACGAGCGGGTCCGGCGACCGGGCTCCCTCGGTCGCTTGCGAAGACCGCCGCTACCGGTCCGCCTTCACCGGTTGCGGGCGAAGCCGTCGCCCCATCAGGATCTCGCCCCACACGAGTGTCATGCGGCTGCGAAGCCCCCACGCGCCGAGGCCCCCCTCCGCGAATCCCAGCTCCTTGCGTTCGACCTCGCGGAATCCCCGTCGCCGCAACGCTGCGACCATCGGAGCATTCTCCGGCTCGGTGGCCACGTAGACGACGGACCGGCCCTCCTGGTCGAAGAGGCCGATCGCGTCGTCGAGGAGTCTCCCGCCGAGGCCCTTCCCCCGGTGGGCCGTCGCGATGGCGACGTAGTAGACGTAGCCGACCTCCGGGACCAGCCCGGCCAGCAGGGTCACGCCGACGACCACGTCGCCAAGGACGAGCCCGCGGACCCGGTCGACCTCGCCGAGGGTCTTCTTGGCGTGCCACCGGTAGACCCCGGTGAATCCGTCCCGCAGGACGGGAACTGCCCGCTCGCGGTCCGTCCCGGCCAGCTCGATGATCTCACGGTCGGCGGGCGTCGTCATCTCCTGCGCCCTCGCCCTGGACTCGGCTCGGACTAAATGCGCGCTACGAAGGCGAAGGGCGATCGACTGCCCGTCTCGAGAGTCGGACTGTGTGAGGGGAGAGCTTCCTCACCGGGTCGCGGGTGGGACCGGGTGCGGACCGGTGGTCGGGGCGGCCGGCTTGTCGTGCCGACGTGGGTGGGGCGCACGAACGACGAGGACCGGACACGGCGCCGCGTTGACAAGACCCGCGGAGACGCTCCCAAGAAGGAGCCGACGCCCCCGGCTGAGGCCGCGGGAGCCCACCACGGCGAGGTCCTGCGGATGCTGCTCGAGGTAGGCCAACAGTACGTCCTCGACATCGCCCTCCAGGTACACGACCTCGAACTTCGACACTCCCTTCGTCGTGCCCTTCTCGCGGAGCTCGTCGACCAACGACGCCATCGCCCGACCATCCTCCCCCACGGGTACGAGGCTGGCGAGCCGCGAGTCCGTGCCGCTCTCCGGTGGCTTCTGGACGACCACGAGCGTCAGATGGGAACGGAACCGCCCCGCGATCTCGAGCGCGAGGGCGCTCGCCCTCCGCGCATGGGGCGTGCCGTCGAAGGCGACGAGGATTCTCCCGAGAGTCATGGGAGCCTCGGTCGCGGGTTCGCCAGCCGACCGATGGACGTCCGGCCCCCCGTCGCCGCCTGGCCGGGCGGGGACCCAACGAGCCGACAACTTCGACCCTGAGCGGATTTCGACGGCCCGTCGCCCGAGTCGATCGGACCAGCCACGAATCCGGGAAGCAGGAGCCTCTTATGAAACCGGTTGCGCCCGGGGGGCCGGGCCAAGACGAAAGCGCCATTAGCCCGGTTCCCCCCACGCCGACGATGCCCGCGTTCGCACGAATCACGGTGACGGTCGATGGCTCTCCCCACTCCGATCGCGCCCTCGAGGCCGCGGTGGAGCTCGCCAAGGCGTTCCACTCAACGGTGACGCTCATCTCCGTCGTGCCCCTCTACGTGAACTACGCACCGGCGGCCGTGCCTCCCGCGTCCTACTACGAGGAGGAGGAGAGGGCCTACGAGAAGCTGCTCTCGGACAGCGCGGACCGAGCGACTCGGGCGGGAGTCGCGAACGTCACGACGGTGCGGCTCCGCGGCCTCGTCGTCCCCGAGCTGCTCGCGTTCCTCGACCAGCACGCGAGCGACCTGGTCGTGATGGGGGCCCGGGGGTTGTCGACGGGCGGCCGGCTGTTCCTCGGGAGCACCTCCGACGCCGTCGTCCACCACGTTCGCTCGCCGGTCCTGATCGTCAAGGGCCCCGACCCTCCGAGCTAGGCGACCGGGGGCGCCCCTCGGTCACCGCCCGAGGATATTGATCTCCCGATTGTCGATGATGGCCGACGGCGCCCCGTCGCGGGCGACGCGGATCATCGCCCGGCCCACGCGCTCGGTCGTCGTGACCCCCCCGGGGGCCACGCGAAGCAGCAACGGGAGAAGCGGACGCAGCACCACGTAGATGACCCGGTACGCGCGCGTCTTCGAGTGGATCCCGTGGAGCGGTTGGATCGCGCCCGGGCGGAACAGGAACGCGTTGCGGAACGGTAGGCGGAGGAGCGCGTTCTCGGTCCGACCTTTCACGCGGGCCCACATGCTCCGACCCCGCTCCGTCGAGTCGGTTCCCGCCCCGGACACGTAGACGAACGTCATGTTCGGATTGCGGCGCGCGAGCGGCTCCGCGACCGCCAGGGTGAGGTCGTAGGTGAGTCGGGAGTACTCCGACTCGGTCCTCCCGAGCGACGAGACGCCCACGCAGAAGAACGCGGCATCGAACTCGGGGATGCGGTCGGTGAGGACCGAGAGGTCCTTCAGGTCGGAGATCACGATCTCCTCGAGCTTCTCCGAGCGCTTGCCGGTCGGAGCCCGGCCGACGGAGACGGCCCGTCGGACGTCGGTCGAGAGGAGACACTCCCGCAGGACACCGCCCCCCACCATGCCCGAGGCGCCGAACAGGAGGACGTCCACGACCTGCGGCAATCCCGGAGAAGAATAGCCTCACGGTGCACGACGGAGGACGGACCCACCCCGTTCTCGCCCGTCCCGCCGGCCCCCGCGACGATATCCGCACCGGGCGTTCGCGTCGCCCCGGTGCCCCTCGTGTCGGACCTCAATCCCGCGGAGCTCGCGACGTTCGGAGATTTCCCGTTCACCCTGTCCGCGAGCGACCTCCGCGACCGCGCCGCGGGCGCTCTGGCGGCCGCCCATCGCGACCTCGAGCTCCTCGCGACGAGCGAGGGCCTTCCCGACGTGGAGGGGTTCCTGACGCTTCTCGACCGCGTGCTCTCGGACGTCTACGACGTCGGCGCACACGGGAGCTTCGTCTTCCAGGTGCACCCCGAGGCCGACGTTCGGACGGCGGGCCGGGAGGTCTCCGAATCGGCCGACCAATTCTTCAACCGGTTCCGAACGGACGATCGGATCTACGAGCGGTTGCGGCGTCTCGACCTCGGCCGGGCTGACGCGCCGACCCGATTCGCGGTCGAGAAGATGCGGCGCGAGATGCGGCGCGCGGGCGTCGAGCACGACGCCGACGGGCGCGAGAAGCTGCGCCAGCAGCAGGACCGGATCGACCGCATCGGCAACCAGTTTAACGAGAACATCGCGACGGGAGAACGCGAGGTCTCCGTACCCCCATCCGAGCTCGCCGGATTGCCCTCCGACTTCGTCGCTTCCCACCCCGCCGCGTCGGATGGACTGGTGCACATCACGACACGCGGTCCCGACTACCGACCCGTCATGGCCTACGCGGAGCGAGGTGAGCTGCGGAGGTCCCTCTACCGCGAGTTCATGAACCGGGCCCATCCGGCGAACCTCCCCGTCCTGGACGACCTGCTGGCGGCGCGCCACGCGCTCGCCCGGGAGCTCGGCTACCCGACCTTCGCGGCCTACGCTCTCGAGGACAAGATGGTCGCCACCCCGGCGGATGTCCGATCGTTCCTCGACGCGGTGGCGGCGGTCCTGCGGGAACCCTCCGACCGGGAGCTCGCGCGATTCCTCGCCCGCAAGCAGCGCGATGACCCGACGGCGACTCAGATCGACGTCTGGGACATCGGGGCGCTCGGGGAGGGATACATCGACGGGAAGATCCGGCGCGAGGAGTTCGGGGTCGACTCGAAGCGGTTGCGGGAGTACCTTCCCTACGGCCGGGTGCGCGATGGGCTGTTCGCGCTCTGCGGCGAGTTGTTCGACCTCACGTTCGAGCGCGTCACCCCGGAGGGGATCTGGCATCCGAGCGTCGAAGCGTTCGACGTGCGACGCAAGGGCGCCCCGGTCGGTCGGATGTTCCTCGACCTCGTCCCCCGTGAGGGCAAGTTCAGCCACGCCGCGTGCTTCGGGGTCCGGCTCGGCACCCTCGGGCGGCAGCTCCCCCAGAACGCGCTCGTCTGCAACTTCCTCGATGCGAGCTCGCCGATGGAGACCTCGCGCATGCTCCACGCCGACGTCGTGGTGTTCTTCCACGAGTTCGGGCACCTGCTGCACGCGCTGCTCTCGGGGAGCGGCCGCTGGCTGTACAACACGATGTCGTTCATCGAGTGGGACTTCGTCGAGGCCCCCTCGCTTCTGTTCGAGGAGTGGGCGCGGGACCCCGCGACGCTCGGCCGCTTCGCCCGAAACCCCGAGACGGGAGAGGCGATCCCGCCGGAGTTGCTCGCGCGCGTCGCCGCCGCCGACGGTCTCGCGCGGGCGTCGGCGTGGCTGCGTCAGGTGGCCCTGTCGGCGACGTCGCTCGAATTCTACGATCGCGACCCGGCCGGAATGGACACGACCGTCGACTACCACGCGACGTTCCGGCGATACTGGCCGCTGCCGTTCCGCGACGAGTACCATCCCCAGGAGGGATGGGGGCACCTGACCGGCTACTCGGCGTTCTACTACACCTACGTGTGGTCGCTCGTCATCGCACGGGACATCCTGCGCCCGTTCCTGGAGCGGGGTACGCTCACCGACCCGGAGCTCGCCCGCGCCTACGCGCGGGAGATCTTGGAGCCGGGAAGCTCCCGGCCGGCGGCCGAGCTCCTGACCGCGTACCTCGGGCGACCGAGCACCATCGACGCGTTCAAGGACTGGATCCGGGAGGGGACGCAGTCCGCGGCTACCCCGTCCCACGACACCGCCTCCACGCCCGACTGACCGGCTCGGAGAGGGCTCGCCGTTCCCGGCGATTCGACTGGTCGCCCCGGAGTCTCGCGGGCACGCCCCTGGATCGCAACGGCCGTGGTCCGCCCGATGCGGGGCGGGCGTCGCGCAATATTATTCCGGCGCAGTATCGCTGGGATCGACGGCCGGCGCGGCTCTCGCGGGGTTGCTCGGAGCGCCGCTCTGCCCCGAAGATTCCCAACCCGCTCCCAGCAGGCGATCGACCTGCCCGCCCATCGCGGTAGGCGGGAAGGCTCTCGGGGGAACGGCCTGTCCCTCCCCGGTGGGACCCCTAAGATGCGGGGTGGCACCTCGAGCTGGTGTCACCTCGTGGAGGGAATCGAACATGGGTCAGCCCACGCCCGAGACTCGCAACTTAACTAAATTCAAGGTCCCGTTTATGCCGCTCGGCTCCGGACGGTGAGCCATGGCACCGCCACTGGCTGAGCATCGACCGCCTCCGACCCTCCCGCCTTCCGCCGGCATCGTATCGAAGCCCGCGCCTGCCCAGGCGCCGGGGGCGACCGCGGCGCAATGAGGGCGTACCTGCTCGCCATGGGGCTGACCGCGTTGTTCCTGGGGCTGCCCCTCTTCTTCGCGGGGTACGTTCACATCGGCTGTACCGTCAGCACATCGGAGGGGACAACCCAATTCTCGAACTGCAGCGGCGCGAACTCGCTCGAGTTCGGTGGGGGCCTGCTCGTGGTCGCGGCCCTCGTGCTCTTCGGGGCCTCGTTCGTACCGAACGAGCAGTCGCGGTACAAATGAGGCGCTGCCCGGGATTCCGAGCCCGGGAACCTCGCTGAGGGAGCCAATCCCTCGACGGGTCGAGACAACCTTCGGTCGCCGAGGCGATCCCCGACGATTTCGCCGATCGGCTCGGATGCCGGACTCACTTGCGGACGAGTCCGGTGGCTGGGTCGCGATTCGACGGCGGATTTGCTTGGTTGGACTCGAGCCCACTGCGATGTCGTGGGCGTTCGACCCATCGCTCATGTCGCGCGGAGAAAACGCCGTTCGTTCGCGTGTGTCCGTCCTGCTGCTGATCGCTGGTGTCTTGGTGCTGCTGTTCGGCGTGTTCTTGGCGTACGAGGCGCAGGACATCACTGTGCCCTCGGTCGTTGACTTCCTGGTCGGGGTAGTCTTGATCGCGATTTCGAACGCGGTCTGACGCGGTGTCGACGGCGACCCAGGCGCGCCCGCGGCTCGGACGGGCGCCAGAGCCCCCGGGCCTCGGCCTCTTAAGTCCGGACGGCGGTGGGGAGCGGGATCACCGATTCTCGGCCCGGGCAGGGTCGGAGTCGAACCGACGACTGTGGCGAATTTCTACGGGCAAGGCTGCCTCGTAGTACCGGGCACTCGAACGCGCCTCCCGCGACGGGACCCGCGCGGCACGCCGGGCTTCTCGGGCGTGAAAGACGAGGGTCGCAAGGAGCTCGCGCGGCTCACCACGAAGCTCGAGGAACTTCAGGAACTTCTGTATGCGGAACACCGCCACGCGGTCCTCGTCGTCCTCCAGGGCATGGACTCGGCTGGGAAGGATGGGACGATCCGCCGGGTGTTCGACGGCGTCAACCCCCAGGGCGTGCGGGTCGCGACCTTCAAGCGGCCCTCGGACGACGAGTCCGACCACGACTTTCTGTGGCGCGTCTCGCAGCAGCTTCCGGCGCGGGGCGAGATGGTGCTGTTCAACCGCAGTCACTACGAGGACGTCCTGGTCCCCCGCGTGCACCACCAGATCCAGCGCCCGGTCTGGGAGCGTCGGTATCGTGCCATCCGAGAGTTTGAGCGGACGCTCGCGGAAGACGGTACGGTGATCCTGAAGTTCTTCCTCCATGTCAGCCGCGGGGAACAGAAGCGGCGCCTGCAGGCGCGACTTGACGATCCCACGAAGCATTGGAAATTCCGGGAGGCGGACCTCGAGGAACGGCGCCGCTGGGCGGCGTACATGACCGCCTACGAGGAGGCGCTCGATCAGACCAGCACGTCTTGGGCCCCGTGGTACGTGGTCCCGTCGGACCGGAAGTGGTTCCGAGATCTGTTCGTCGCAAGTCGGATCGTGGCCGCGCTCGCGCGCCTTCGGATGCACTATCCCCCGCTGCCGTCGGCCCTGCGGACGGCGAAGGTCCGCTAAGGCGCCCGGTCGAGCGAGATGCGGGAGGTCCGGATCTGGGCGACCGGTCTGCTCGTCTCGAACCGGAGGACTCCAGGGCACGGGAGGTAGAGCCGACCCCTGGAGCACGATGGGACGATATCGGTGACCGCCGCGGGTAGAGTGCGACCTCCCGCGCGGACCGCGCCAGGGCCCGAGTCCCACCCCCGGCGAGCGTTCCGCCGGACGGCGTACGTCCTCGCGGTCACCGCGTTTGCGGCGGCGGTTCCCACGCCCCTCTATCCGGTGTACGCGGCGCAGCTCCACTTTTCGCCTGCCGTACTCGGGCTGGTGTTTGCGGCCTACGCTCCCGGCGTGCTCGTGACGTTGATTTTCCTCGCCCCCCGAGCGGAACATCTCGGCCGCAATCGACTGCTGGCGCTTGGGATGGGACTCGTCGTCGCGGCGTCAGTGGTTTTCGCGCTCGCCTCCAACGTCGGCGCGCTCGCCCTCGCGCGCGTCGTCTCCGGCCTCGCTGTCGGGACCACGACGAGCGTGGCGACCGCGGCGATGAGCGACCTCGAACCCGACGGGGACCAGCATCACGTCGCCCGCGTCGCGGTGGCGGCGAACTTTGGAGGGGTCGCGGTGGGGGTGCTCGGGAGCGGTCTGCTCGCCCAGTTGGCCCCCTCCCCCCTGCAGCTCGTGTACCTGCTTCCCGTCGTCGCGGCGGTGATCGGAGCCGTCGCGATTCGGACGATCCCCGAGACGGCGACCGACCTGGGGACCGGGACTCCCTGGCGCGCGCCCGCGGTCCGCGTTCCCCCCGGCATCCGGCGGACGTTCTGGGTCGCGGTCGGCGGGATCGTTGCGTGCTACGCGATCTACGGTCTGTTCGGGGCGCTCGTCCCGTCCTACGTTCGGATCGGGCTCGGAATCCCGAGTCCCGCCGTCGCGGCGGCGATCGTCGCACTGATGTTCGGAAGCGCTGCGGCGACGCAATTGCTGACGGCCCAGACGCGGGACCGCCGGGCGTTGTTGCTCGGATTCCCCGGGCTGCTCGTCTCGCTAGTGGCCCTGGTGCTCCTGCTCCGGGCCGAGGCGATTGCGCCGTTGCTCCTGGTCGTGGCGGCCCTCGGTGTCTCCGTCGGGCTCACGTTCATGGGCAGCGTAACCCTTGTCGATCGGATCGCGCTCGATGCGCAGCGGGGAGGCGTGTTCGCCGGCTTCTACACCGCGGGCTATCTCGCTCTCGCGATCCCGACCCTCGCCATTGCAGCCGCTTCGGAATCGATCGGGCTCGGCACCGCGGCCGCCGTTTTCGGATCCCTCCTCGCGGTCGTCGTCGCCGCCCTCTACGTCGAGACGTACCGGACGCCCACGCCCGCGGGCGGTGGAGGCCGTCCGGGCATGCGGAGGAGCTGAGGCGAGTCGGTGATCGAGGCGGCTGTTTCGCTGGATTCTTGGCGCGCGACATGGCGTGTGGTTCGGACATGCCGAACCGTCTGGCGAGCTGGCGACCGCGGTGCCTCGAGCGGACCGTCACCCCGCGCCCGAATCCTGACGCCGAAGGGCCGGCCAAAAGGCACCGATGATGAGGCCATATGTGACGAACAAGGGGGACATCGCCACGACGATGGGAGCGGCCGAGGTGATCAACGCCCCCCAGTTCGTCACGAACTCCGTGAGGAGCAGGAGGGCGCGGTCACCCACCACGAAGCCGGCCACCGCCGCGACACCGAGCGACCAGACGAATGCCATCCACCCGGCGAGGTGTGCGAGGCTCGAACCGACGGGGTGCGCTTCCTTCCGCAGGCCGAAGAAGAAGTTTCCGAACGCGAGGACGATCAGACCGCCCACCGGCCCCGCGATCCAAACCGGCGTCGGCGGGTTCCCTTGGCTCCCGACCGCGAGGACCCAAACGACCGTCGTGATCGTCCCCCCGCCCCAGAGTGCCAGCCCGAACCCGCGCCGCTCTCGGAACGACGTGACCCCTTCGCTTCGCTTCGGATTCGGGTGGTAGGCGTGCCACTCTCGAAGCCCGAGGAACATCAGGCAGAACCCGAGGATGGTCGTCGCGAGGCTCGGGTAGTACTCGAGGGGTCCCTGGGCGAGGTCGCCACGCAGAAGGAACTGGTACGCTTCCGTCCCGCCTTCGACGGCGAAACCCAACAGGAGGACCGACACTCCGTGGCGCGCCGAGATCGGTGTCGGAAGGTGGAGTCGGATCGAACGCAGGATTGAGGGACTCATCGGCGCTCGAACTCCTCTCGTCCCGCGGGCGTCAACCCGCTTCCCCGACATGGCGGCCGATCACCATCGGGGCCCGACGCCTTCGGTCCGTCGGTTTGTATCCTGCCGCCACGGCCTCGTCCCACGAGAACCGTCCCTTCGCACCACTCGTTTGGATCGGTTGAGGTGTTGCCTCCGCGCTGGTCGTTCGGCCGGCGGCCGCCGAATTCTCTCCATTGGGATGGGCGCCGAGCGCTCTGCGGTACGGAAACCTCGAGTCGCTGTGCCGGGCCCTTGGCCGCTCGATCTTGTTCACGCACCTGCGGATCTGGCTCGGGAGCTCGCCAGCGGAACTCGGCATTCAAGTACCGCGCCAGGTTCGTCACGAGAGAGGTTCCCAACGTCGGAGTTCGAGTCCCTCCTCGACTCGCTCCGACCCGAGATTGAATCTCCGCTCGGGCCCCGGCTCCACGGGCTCCTCGGAAAGATCGTTCGTGACTACCTGCCTCACGTCTGGGCGTTCTGCACCGAACTCGAGTCCGCTTCGCTGCGAGTCTCGGACAAGGGTGCCGTCAGCGTGTCGCCCGGCATCGCGCGGGAGCATGACGTGCTCGTCAGTTGGCGTCACAAGCAGCTGATGGCGGCGCTGCGAACCGGGGACCCATACAAGATTCCATCGGGCGGGTCCGCGCCATCGATCGAGCTCCTCCCGCTCAAGGGCAAGACTGCGTTCTCGTTTCTGCGGTCCCGGTTCGGGTTGTAGGTCTGCGGTCCCGCTCTCCGTTTGTTCCCTCGAGCGTTGCCGAGATTCGCGGTCGGCCCGCCCGCAGGCGCGCTCCTGCGGCGTGCCGGGCCAGTGGCGCCGGGTCGGAAGGGCGGACCTCAACGACCTGTCGGACTCCCTCGCCTTTCGGGAGTGACCGCCGGGAGCCGAGCGGCCCGCGGGACGGCCACCCCGGCGCCGAGAAGCGACGGGACGAGCCACGCCATGCCCGACAGTTCACCTGAGGGGGAAATCTCGGTCCCTGGTGGGCTCGTGGCCGAACCCGGCACCTATAGGTCCGCGCGGGCTGTTCGGTAACTCGGGGAAGGGACGCTTGGCCATCAACCTGCGGCTGAGCCTCACGGTGTTCAAGCTCGGATTCGCCGCCGAGAGCGCGGGCGGATTCGTTGCGCTGGCGTCCGCCTCCCGCCAGCTACCATTCCACGGGCTCCTGATCTTGGTCGGTCCCGCTTTCACGGCGCTCGGCATCCTCTTCCTTTTCTTGGGACGCCGCGAATGGAATGAGCTGCATCGTTCGCGCGTCCGATACGCGACCCTGGCGTTCGGGGTGACCCTTCTCGCCATCGCCCTCGCAGCAGCTCCCATCGCGCTCCTCAGCGCGTTCGGGGACCACGCTGGCCCGGGCTGGTTGGGATGGGAGTTTGGTGTCGCGGTCGCCGTCGTCTTCGCGGCGACGTTCGTGACCTACGCGCTCGTGGCCGCTCATCTCGTCGGACGCCTCGGGGAGGTCGCGATCGTTCTGGGGCTCGGGTGGTCCGTGATCCTCTCGGCGGGTATCGGGCTCGCCCTCTCCGGCCAGCTCGAGCCGATCGTCCATGCGATCTCCGCGCGCTCGGGCTCCCTCGGACCCATCGTGGACCCCATCACACTCCTCGACGCTCTCCTCGCCTTCAGCTACCTCGCGTTCTTCCTTGCGTTCGTGGATGCCCACGTCCGAGTCGCACGAGGGCTCGATCCGGCCTAGAGTTAGCCGTCCGGACCTCTTCCGCGGCTCCTCGACGCGCGTCCGAATGCCGGCCGCACCCGTCGCACAGCGACCCTCCGACGGCCGACCACGGCAGAATGAGACGCGCGACATTGCGCATTAATACACGTGATCCGGGTCCCGCCGCCATGTCTCCGGGTGCCGACTTCCCGCCCTACCGATCGCCGACGGCCGCGGTCCGCTCGATTCGGTTCGGTCATCGCGCGAACCCGGCTCGACCGTTGCTCGCGATCACGGCCATCCTGCTGGCCGCGGTGTTCGCATTCCCACCCCTGGTCGCCACGACCCCGAGCGCGCACGCCGGCATGGTGACGAACGCGACCTCCCGAACGCCGCTGACGGACACCTCGAATTGGACTACGTACATGGCGTTCCTCGGCCGAACCGGCGTCCAGCAGCAGAACCGGATCATCACGCCGACCTCAGCGCCCAAGCTCACCCTGATCTGGAACTACACGACGGGCGGACGAATCGTCGAGCAGCCAATCGTCCACGGCGACACCGTCTTCATCGGTTCGTGGGACGGGAACGAATACGCCTTCAACGCGACCACCGGCGCCGTCGACTGGAAGACGTTCGTGGGAACTACGGCGGGTTGCACGCTGCCCCATCCCCGGGGCCCGTCGTCGACCGCGCAGTACGTGAACGGCCGCCTCTACTTCTCCGGGGGGGACAGCGACTACTACGCACTCAACGCGACGAACGGCTCGGTGCTCTGGCGCACCTTTCTCATGAACAACTCCCCGACGGTCGGATTCTACGGATGGTCGAGCGGCCTCGTTCACAACGGCTCCGCGTACGCGGGCCTCGCGAGCGGCTGCTCGCTCCCCAACGTCGTCGGGGGCGTCGCCGAGATCCGGCTCTCGACCCACACGATCGTCCAGCGACTCTACACGACCCCGCCGGGCACGCTCGGGGCGGACGTCTGGGGAACCCCTGCCTACGACGCCGCCACCAACACGATCTTCGTCTCCACGGGGAACGATTCGCTCGCGACGAACCCGTACGACGATGCGCAGTTGGCGCTCGACCCGACGACGCTCGCCATCCGGTCGAACTGGACGGTGCCCGCCACGTCACAGGTCCTGGACGGCGACTTCGGCACGACGCCGGTGATGGTGACGACGCCGAACGGCACGCTGCTCGACGTCGCCGCCAACAAGAACGGGGTCCTCTATGCCCTCAATCGGACCAATCTTTCGCGCGGGCCGCTGTGGGCGACGCGGATCGCGAGCGGTGCGACCTACTCTTCCGCCGCCTTTGCGCAGGGGGAGATCTTCGTCGGCAGCACAAGATCGACCCTCCACGGGACAATGACGAAGGGGTCGGTCCGCGCGATCGCCCCCGCGACCGGGCGCATCCTGTGGGCCGTCCCGATGCCCGGCGGGGTGTTCAGCTCGATCTCCTACTCGAACGGACTCGTCGCGGTTACCGGGGGGAGCGAGATCGCCCTTCTGAACGCCTCCACAGGGGCGATGGTCTGGAACCGTCGCAACACCGCCACCTTCGAGGGATCGGCCAGCTTCGCGCACGGGATGCTCTATGTCGCGGCGGACAATGGCCAAGTACTGGCGTACGGAATTCTGAGCTCCGCGATGTCGCCCGGAGTGGTCGCCCCGAGCCACGGTTCGATGTCCCTCGCCCCACCGATGGTGGGAGCGGCGGTGCGATCCCGTTGGAGTTCGGTCGGGGCGAGCGGTCGCTAGGGCAGGGGATCCCGACGGGCCGCCGGGCCGCAGAACAACGCGGCTCGTTCCTCGCCGATGGCCCGGGTCGCCGGCCCGTCGGTCCGCGGCCGGACTCGATGGCGACCGATCGGGCGGCCACCCGCTCGGAGAGGCTCAGCTCCGCGTGATCGAGAGGAGCTTGGCTCCGTTGCCCACCGTACCCAGGTTCACGCTGGCCGAAGCGGAGCTGTGGCCGAACGACGCGGCCCAGGCCGAGGCAGACGCGTCGATCCACGTCGCGATATTGTAGGTGTCTCCCGCGCGGACCGTTTGGTTCAGGTAGAGCGTGACCAGGGCCGAGGAGTGCAGCGTTACGGTCCCGTTGTACGTGATGTTGAACGCCCCCCAGCTGTTCGAGCCCGGGAGATACGTCAGGTTCGAGGCATCGTAGAGGTAGACGACGCCCACCAGGAAGGACGACGCGTGCGCGAGGCCCGAGGAGGTTGGTCCGAGGTTGGCCACGAGCTTCGCGCTCCACGTGACCCGCCACTTCACGACCACGTGGTAGAGCCCGCTCGCGACGTGGAACGGCTTGGTCCAGAGCGCGGCGTCGCCGGTCACCGTCTCGTACCCGTAGCTGAGCGCCGAGGGACAGGCGCGCGCCGTTGCCTTCTCAGAGAGCTGCTCGAGGCCGGTGGCGCGCGTGAAGCCGGGCGCCTTCGTGAACGCCCCTGTCACCTTACAGTCGACGGTCTGGAGATAGGTCGCCACGCCAACTTTTCCCGAGAACGGCGCCGTGTAGACGACCGGCGCATGAACGGGAGCCGCTTGCGAGAAGGGGGAGAACAGGACCAAGAGAGCGAGGGCCGATGCCGCGATTGTTCCGCCAAGGATCTTGCGCCGGGGGCCGCAGGGAGGATCGAGTCGCATGGCCCGCCCATCCGGTTCGAGGGATAAACTGAGCTCCCGCGAATCGGGGATCCTCGCACGCGGTGCGACTCCGCGGCGGGCCGGAATACACGACTGGGGCACGCCCGCCCGGGGGGTGAGCGGGACAACTGCGCATGGGGGTTTCATGCCCCGCCGACCGCCTCTGTTCGTCGATGACGCCCGCGCTTCCCCTCTGGCTGAGCATCGTGATCGTGACTTTGATCGTCACCCTGCCCGGAGCGATGCTCGGGATGCTGGTGTTCCTTCTCGTCCGGTTGCACTCGCGCCGGCAGCTTCAGAAGGGCCTCTTCCAGATCATCTTCCTCCCCGAGAAGCGGACCCGCTTCCTCACGCTGCTGATCCTGCTTGCCACGTTCTTCCTCGCGAGCGGCGCCGTCGAGGGACTGAGCTCGGTCGGGTTCGTCAGCACGCTCGAGCTCCAGATCCTGACGCCGATCACCTTCCTCGGAGGTGCGCTGTGGCTCTTCCTGTTGATCTGGACGAGCCTCAATCCGGGCCGTCTCACAGCCGCCGAGATCGCGACGCTCGAAACGGCCCCCGCCGAGTTCTACTCGCTCGCCTTCGCGGCGATGGACCAGTCCCCCGGCGGTCGGTCGGCGTAGACTTTCCGGCGGAAGCTTTGCGCGATCCCTCGGATCGAGCGTTCGGAAGCGGCGGAGACGGCGAGCCTCTCGCGGTTCGTGCTGTCCCGACGGCGCCTCGATTCGGGGGCTCACGGTCCGCCTTTGCTCCGGGGTCGGCGACGGAGCTCCTGCGCGAGATCGAGGCCGCGGGTCGAGAGGCGATAGACCTTCAGCCGACGATCACGGCCACGAACATGGGCTCGTTCCCCCTCCAGGATTCCTGCTGCCTCGAGTCGTCGCAGGACGGCGGCCAGGCCGGCCTGGGGAATCCCGAGCGCCTCGACCATCCCGGCCTGACACAGCCCGGCGGGCGCCACCTCGCCGGGGGGCCACCTTCCCTGCGAATACACGTGCAGGATCACTCGCTGGGACAGGCGGAGCGTCCCCTTCGGCGTCGGAGCGCTTCCGGTTCGGGGGGGAGTGGGCGCGTCGGGCTGGGGAGGGACGGACTCGGATTCGGGGGTCGAGTTCGGAATCACGGATGTCGGGACGGGCGCGTCGGCGGCCATCTCGGTTGGCAGAGTCGCACCCTCGACCGGGGCGATGTTGTCCGCTAACGTCCGTGCTTCGACGGTGCGGCCACCCACCGATCGTCGTCGGGTGGCCATCCACCAGAGCAGGAGGTACAGTCCGGCGGCGATGCCGACCCCGGCCAGAAGGCCCGCCGCAAAGTCGAAAGGGTTCACAGCGCCGGATCCCTCGCCGGGGGGCGCGCCGCCGGGGGCCGGTCCCCGAGTGGGACCCGACCCGGGGGGCGGGGCGCGACGAGCGGTTCTGTCAGAGCTCCTGCTCGCCCGTGTCGTCCCCGGGGGGCGTGCGGGCGGACTCGTCCGGCGATGCCGACCCCCGGAGATCCGCCACGATCTGCTCGCCCTGCCGCGCGAGTCGGAGGCGGTTCCCGCCGTAGACTCCCGCGAGGGCGATGGCCACGGCTCCGACGGCGAGGCCCCACCAGAACGCACCCCCGCCGAATCCGCCGCCAGCCACGCTCCGGCCGCCGGTGTCGGGACTGACGGTGAGGACGGTCGAGCCGCTGGCGGTGGCGCCCGTCGAGTCGGTGATCTTCAGCTCGACCGCGAACCGACCGCTTGCCGCGGACGTGCAGTTCACCACTGGGCCCGAGCTCGCGGCGCATCCGGAGGGAAGCCCCGCGTAGACGTACACGAACGGCCCGGTCCCACCGGCGACCGTCGCGGTCAGCTGGAGACTGTCGCCCGCACGGACCGCGCTGGACGACGCCACCAGGGAAACGACCGTGGGGAGGGAGTTCACGACAACGGTCGTGCGCGCGCTGGCCATCCCGCCCAGCTGATCCTGCGCCGCGACTGCGATCGAGAACGTACCGGTCGCCGACGGCTGACAGGTGAGGACCGTTTGGTCGGCGGTCGAGCACGCCGACGGCAATCCCACATAGTCGAACGCGAACGGCCCCGAACCCCCGGCCAACGCCGTTTCGACCGACAGGGTCTGGCCGACATCGAGGGCCGCATGGTTGGGAGCGAAGTCGACGACCGAGAGCGCTGGAACGACGGTCACCGAGATCTCTCCGACCGCCGCGACGCCCAGCGCATCGGTCGCGCTGGCGGAAACGAGGTAGTTTCCCGAAGCCGCCGGGATGCACACCAGGTCGGCGGAGTTGAGCGGTAGACAGCCGGTCGGCAACCCCGCGTACGCGTAGGCCAGCGAGCCCGTCCCATTGCTCGCCGCGACGGCGAATTGGAGCGGGATCCCGACCTCTCCGACGGACGACGACGCGGTGAACTCCTGGATCGTGGGGGCGGCGTTGACATCGAGGGTCGTCCGCGCGGTCGCGGCGAAGCCAGCGGCTCCGGCGATGCGCACCAGCACCGGGTACGATCCCGCGGCCGTCGGCACGCAGACGAGGGCCGGGGTGTCCTGCGAAGCGCAGCCCGTCGGCAGTCCGGAGTAGCTGTACGAGAGGTTCCCTCCGTTCGGCGACTCGGTCACCTCGAGCGTCACAGCGCGACCCGTGTCCGTGGTGCGCGCGGTCGGCGCCAGGGCCGGGGCGGCGACGGCCCAGAACGAGCCCGAGAAGGCCCACGTGACCACCGCGAGGGAGGCGAAGCTGAGGTTCGCGCCGAGCAGGACGGTCTCGTTGTCGGCCGCATCGTACACCATTCCCTGGGGATTGTACATCGTGCCGTTCGAGGCGAGGAGGGTCCACGTCCCGTTCGCGTACCCCCATGTCTCCCCGCTGTAGGCGGACACGTTGAAATCGAGGAGGTGCACGACGCCCCCGTAGAGGAGGACCTCCTGGTGGGAGCTGTCGTAGGTGATCCCGAAGTTCATCCGGGCCGCGGGCGCATTAGAGACCACGAGGCTCGCGTTCTTCCACAACCCTCCGTGGAAGGTCCAGGTCGCGTTGGTGAGGTTGTTGCTCAGGGTGACCCCGCCGAAGTAGACCACGTACTGGTCGCGCGCGTCGTACGTCATCGCCCCCCAGAACGAGGGCGGGGAGGCGCCGGCCGTTCCCGTCAGGTTCGCCCAGACTCCCGCGGCGTACGACCACGTCGTGTAGAGCGTCCCGTTCGGGCTCCCCGACAGACCGAGCTGGTCGTAGAGGAGAACGTACTCGTCCGCAGCGTCGTAGACGAGGTTCGCGAAATCCACCGCGGTCGGAGCGGCCGTGCTGTTCGCGCTCAGGTTCGACCAAGTGCCGGCCGAGTAGCTCCAGGTCTGGTTCGTCACGGGGGCGTTCGACGCGCCCGTGGCCATGAGACGGCCCCCGTACAGCAGCACGTAGCCGTCGTGCCCGTCGTACACCAGGCCAGGTCCGAGGGTGGCGGGAACCTGTCCGGTGGTAGAGAGGAGGCTCCAGTTCCCGCCGGAGAACTTCCAGGTCAATTCGTTGGGTGCGTAGGTGTTGTTGTACGGCCCGCCGCTCGCGTTCAGGGAGACCGCGAGCACGTAGGCGTCGGCCGTGTCGTAGGTCATCGCGACCCCGAACGTGAGGTTCGGTCCGGCCGAGGGGTGGGTGGCGACCGACGGGACTGCGACGGCGCCCGGGCCCTCACCTCGGGCCGCGGAGGCGCGGGCTTCGCTCAGCAAAGCCTCCGACCCGACGAAAGTCGCTCCGGAGTGGGAGGAGGGCGCCCCGAGTCGCGCTCCACCCACAAGTCCGGCCCCACCGACGAGCAGCAGAAGTCCGACCAGGGCGATCGCACCCCCGACCACGGGCAGTCCGCCGGGCCGGTCGCCGCATCGTCGCGGAGATTGGGCGCCCGACGGGGGGATCTGGATTGCTTGGCTTCGGTCGTGACCGACGTGGGGAGAGGTCGTTGGACCCGTCATCGGCAGGGTCCGAACGGATTGGCGTTCATAAACCGCCCCCGGATATATTCGGTATTCATCGAGGAAAGCCGCGGTCGTCGGAGAGTTGGCGACCGGCGTTCGTTGGACGCAGTCGAGGAGGGCGAACGGACGGCGAGAGGGGAGTCGTCGGCATGTCAGGAGCGCCGCGCCGGCGAGCGGGGGGCGGCGCAACGGACGAGGGGAAGGCGGGACGGGCCCTTGGCGCCATCCCGACCCGAATCGCACGGCGCGGGCGGTCGTTATCTCGTCGACAGAGTAGCGCACGGGCGGCCTCGAACCATGTGGAGCACCTGGATTCTCGCGATCGGACATGTCGTTTCGGCGATGTGCTGGCTCGGAGGCGGGATCATCTTCGTGTTCGTGGTCGCTCCGGCGCTCTCCAAGCTCTCTCCCGCCAGCTCGGGCGAGTTCCTCGTGAAGGTCGTCCCCAACGTCGTCCGATTCATCCAGGTGTTCGCCGGACTGACCATCCTCTTTGGATTCCTGCTGCTCTACAACCTCGGTGGCACGTCCATCCTGAGTGGATCGAGCTTCTACTCGGTCGACCTGTCGATCGGGATCACGCTCGCCCTGGCCGCCTTCGTCCTTGCCGAGTTCGTCTCGGCGCCCCTCCAGATGAAGGCGGTCCAGATGATCCGGGACATGATGGCCTCCGGAGCCCACCAGCCGCCCGCCGCGTTCCCCGGCACGCTGAAGAAGGCCAGTCTCTCGGCCATGGCAACGGCAGTGCTGCTGATCCTGACCTCGATCGCCATGATCGGGGCGGGATTCTACTAGTCCACCCGCCTGCCCGCGATCGTCGGTCGATTCGTCGACCGCGTCGTCGAATCGAGCCTGTGGCGCGACCGAGCGACGGAATCGGGCCCCGCTCCGCCCGGGACACCTGGTCATAGCGCCGCTCTCCGATGGATCTCTCTCGGACTGGTTCGGCCCCCAGCGCGGCGGTCCGCCCGTCGACCGCGAGGATGATTATCCCGCGGACCCAAGGATTCGCGAATGACCTCGGACGTCGTCGTCGCGGATGGGCTGTGGAAGCGGTACGGAAACCGCGAGGTCCTCCGCGACGTTCGCTTCACCTTGCGGAGCGGCGAGGCCGTCGGGTATCTCGGGCCGAACGGCGCCGGCAAGACGACGACCCTCAAGCTGCTCGCCGGGATCTCCCGCCCCACGCGCGGGTCGGTGCAGATCCACGGGCTCGACCCCGTCGGGGATCGCGGCGCGGCCCTGCGGAAACTGGGCGCCCTCGTCGAAACCCCGGGAGTTCCGCCGTACCTTCAGGGACGCGACCTCCTCGACTACGTCGCCCGGGTCAAGGGGGTGCCCGCGGGCGAGCGTCGCGGCGCCGCGCGGCGCGCGGCCGAGGCGATGGGGGTCGAAGGTCACACGGACCGTGCCTTCGGCACTCTCTCGACGGGCCTGGCTCGTCGGCTCCTGCTCGCCGCGACGTTGATCGGCGAGCCCGACCTGCTCCTCCTCGACGAGCCGACCCTCGGGCTCGACCCGGCGGCCCGGCACGACCTTCGCGTCGTCCTGCGGGGACTCGCGCGGAACGGTCTGACCCTCCTCCTTTCGACCCACTTGCTCGAGGACGTCGAAGCGGTCTGCGGCCGGGTCCTGTTCCTGCGGGACGGCGCGCTGGTCGGCGATGAGCCGCTGCGCCCGAGCGACCTCGATGGGGGCGGGGCGTCAAACCGCGCGCTCCGGTTGCGGTTCAGCTCGGACGTGACCAGCGCTTCGGTCGGGGGGGCGTTAGGTCCGGACTACGCGATCACGATAGATACCCCACGCGACGCAATCGTCCGATTTTCCGGAGGGGACGTCGAGCAACGAGAGCTGCTGGTGCGGCTTCTCGCGGCAGGACTCCCGCTCGTCGGGGCGTCTCCTCCGGAGCCCGACCTGGCGCGACGGTACTTCGAGAGGGTTGGACGGGAGGACTCGGAATGACCGGCGTCATCCGCGACTTCCTGGACAATGCACGATGGGAGCTGGTTCGTCTCCGTCGGTCGCAGCGGATCTGGTTGCTCCTCATCCCGGCAATCGCGGGACCGATCGGCAGCACGCTGGCGGACCTCTACCTCCGGGTGCCGTCTCCGGCCACCGCCCAAGTTCTGGGACTCCTCATCACGGCCGGGCTGGCCTCCCTCGTCCTTCTGGACCTGACCGCGCTCGCCGTCGGGGAGGACCTCGCGCTTCGCACCCACTACTTCACCTTCGCCTTGCCGCAATCCAGGGCCGCGGCCCTCGCGGGGCGACTCACGATCGCGGTGGGGGGGTCGCTCGCGGTGTTCGGGGTCGGGGTCATCCTGGTTCTCGCGCTCGCAAGCGAACTGGTCGCTTCCTTGCCGGGAGCGGTGCCCGCCATCCTCGTGCCGGCGCACCTGGCCGCGGGACTGTTCGGGCTCCTTCTGTTCCTCGGGGGGGTCACCTCGGCCGCGGGGTTCCTCACGCGAAGCTCCTCGCAAGCGCTCGTTGCGGGCGTGCTCGCCGGCGTCGTCGTCGCGGGCCTCGCGAGCCTGTTTCTGCTGGAAGGGCGGCTCACCCCGACATTTCCAGAGGCACTGGCGGCCGGCGGCCTCATCGGGTTGACCTGGACCGTGGTCCAGTTCCAACGAGCCGACGGTTGAAACCCCGCTACCGATTCCTCCGCCGACGGAGGGAGTTGGGGGACTGTGCCTCGCGTCGGTCGATGGGAGGAACGGGGGAGACGCCGCGCCGCGGAATTAATAGGCGGCCGGCTTCCGGTCCCCCATGCCGACCTCCGTCCAGATCGATGTCGCCAGGAGCCGTGCAGGCGTTCGCGCGTTCCGGGCCGGGACTGCCGACCATCGACTCGAAGGCGTCGCCCGCGGGAGGAGAGGTACCATGTTCAGTTCTGCGCCGAAATTCGCGTCCATCGCCGTCGCGAGCCTGATGCTGCTGGGCATTGCCGGGACGCTGGTGGCGGCCGACGCACGCCCAGGAGGCGTGACGGGGTCCATCCTGCCGGCGTCCGCAGGAGCCGTTCGTGGCCCCTCGGTCGTCCCCTCGTCCGCGTCGACCTTCCAGGCCCCCTCCCTGCCGCGCGGGGTCGTTCCCCCCATCGTCTACAGCGGTCCGACTCCGGCTCATCTTCCCGCGGCGTGGGGCTCGGACGCTCGACCCCCGGGAGCCCCGGTACCCTCGTCATCGGCGAGCCCCCCGACGTGTGTCGGGAAGTGGCCGTTCGGCGGGCAGTCCGTCTACGCAAGCTCGTGCCTCGGCCACGACGAGCCGGCGATCAATCCGTTTTCGGACCTACCCGGGAGCGGGGGCAACGTCTCGTGGAACGTTTCGCTCCCCGTGGACGGCGGGCCAGCGCACAACCAGTCCGACATCTACATCGCCATCTGGTTCGGCATGGACTTGCTCGACCCGTATGGGTACAGTGGCCAGTGCTTCCTCGAGCTCCAGATGTACCCCGACACGGCGGGTTCGGGCGCGGTGCAGGTCGGAACCTGGTCCGCGTTCGCCGTAGCCTGGCAGATCCAACTCTCGAACGGCCAGGAGGACCCGTGCTTCGCTGCGCCCCTGAGTGAGCCGAACGGCACGCCGCTCCAGATGAATGCCGGCGACCACCTCTACGTCAACATGACCGGCTGGCAGGGCTCGACCACGGGCGAGAAGATCTCGGTCGTCGACACCACGATCGGCGTGGTGTCCCACATGACCCTCTACAACCGGGGTCATCACTACCCGCTCAACCCTGCCTATCTCGAGAACAACGTCGAGGACGCGCTCCCCTGGAGTCCGGGCGGCGACCTCCCGGTCTCGTTCGCGTTCGAGTCCGGGCACACGACCGACAACCCGCAAAACGACACGTTTGGCGGTTGCAACACCGGCGTCCCCCCGGCGACCGCGCTCAACGGAGCGGTCCCGTGCGGCAGTTACAGCCCGAGGGATTGGGCGATGGATACGAAGGTCCCGTGGCATTTCTACCCGACCACGTTCTTCAACTCCGCCACGCGGCAGACCGCGGTCCAGTACGGGTTCGAGCAGGACTTCGGGGCGTCGGCGTGGATCGACGGTCTGAGCTACGGCACATGCGACGGCCGGGACGGGAGCGCGTACTGCAGCTATCCCTGGTACAGCTTCGACGGCTCGCTCGGCGCGTTCGAGTTCGGCGCGACGGACTACCGCGGGACGACAGCGGATTTCGGGACGTACGCCGAGTTCGGCTCGACCCTCCAGGCGGACTCCTCGGGCCTCAACTTCTACCCGATCAAGAACTTCAGCCTCCCGACCTCCGCGGGCAATTCGCTCACCATCGGCGTCCACGGTTCGGGGACGGTCCACTTCCTGAACGACGGTCTGACGCACTCGACCACCTTCCCTCACCTCCTGAGCGGGGCGTACTCCGTGAACGCCGCGCCCGCGTCCGGCCAGTACTTTGAGGGCTACGCAACGACGGGCGCCCTGACTCTCGACACGGCCGGCTCGGCGTGGAACAGCTTCCAACTGAACGGCCTGGCCACCCTCACAGCGTACTTCGGTCCCGCACCGCCGAACGCGACCTCCGTGACGTTCCAGGACACGGGTCACCACGGCTCCGTCACGGTGGTGCCCGGCTTCGAGTTCCCGGTTTCGGCCCTCTACCCACCCGCCGGGCCCGGGTTCGGGCTCGCGCCGGTGTTCCCGAGGTCCGCAACCGAGGTGCCCGCCGGCGGCACCCTCTCGCTCGCGCCCGGAATCTACTCCATCGAGGCGAACCCCCGGCCGGGGTACAACTTCACCGGCTGGTCGGCCTCCCCGGGCGTCTACGTGTTCGCTCCCGGGACGAACTACACGTGGTTCAACGTCTCCTCGACCGGGGGAACGCTGACCGCGCACTATCAGTCGACGTCACTCCTCGCCACGTTGTGGCTCGCGAGCTACCCCTCCCAGGGCGGCTCCCTGCGGTTCGGGCCGTTCACGTTCGCGTCGGGCGCCGTGTTCAGCGCCGCCGCCGGCACCTACGCGGTGCAGGCGATCGCGGCCCCCGGCTTCCAGTTCCTGGGTTGGGCGCCCGGGTTCGTCGGAACCATGACGAATCCCGCGAACCCCTCCCAGTTCGTTGCGCAGTACGGGAACGACTACCTGACCGCCGTGTTCTCTTCGACGCCCGTGGTCCGTTCGGGCGGTAGCGGAGTCGGCGGGGGCTTCGCCCTCGACGACCGGCTGGTGGTGGGGAACGTGACGCTCCCGCAGGTCGGGAACATCACCTATCAGCTCGAATCGGTCCCGAACTCGGGCTTCACGTTCTCGCATTGGTCCGTCGGGAATCCGTCCCAGGCCTGGGTCGCGAACCTGACGTCGCCGACGACCTCGATCCAGATAAACGGCAGCGTGACCCTCACCCCACACTTCGTCCGAAGCGCGACTTCCGCCTCGGTCGTGTCCCGAGCGAACGGGGGAACGATCGAGTTCAACGCCGTCGACTCGTGGAACGGAACGAACACCGTCGTCGTCTCGCCCGGGACGTACACGATCGGCGAATCGCCGGCCGTCGGCGAAATGTTCCTGGGCTGGAAGACCTCCGGACACGTTCAGGTCGGCACGACGTTCGTCCTGACCGCAGGCTCCCTGGCCGACGTCGAGAACTTCGCGGGCGAATGGGTTCCCTGGTACAATCTCACCGTGACCGGGAGCGGGACCGTGACCGCGGTGTTCGGAGCGACGACGCACCCCGTAACGTTCATCGATTTCCCGTTCAACTTCCACATGACGGTGACGCTCACGGGCATCGGTGGGACGAAGGTCCTCCACGCCGGGCAGACGGCCAACCTCCCCTCGGGCGTCTACACCCTGACGCTCGGCGGCGGAACGATCTCCGGGCTCCGGTGGTTCGCGAACTCGAACCTCACGTTCGCGCCTCCAACGGGCGCGACGACGAACGTGACGATCGCCGGCTCCGGCACGATCTACGCGGTGTAACGGGTCACTGCGAGCGGCCGTACCGCCCCTCGCCACGTCCCGTGCCTGAGGCGTCCGACCGCGCCGGGATCACCTGGGTCCGGCCGAGGCACGCGGCCTGCAGCGCCGGACGGTACCGACGCTCAGCGGAGTACGATCGAGGTCAACGTCGCACCGTTTCCGTGCGTCGCAACGTCCAGGCTCGCGGCGGCGATGCTCCGGCCCGTATCCGGCACGAAGATCAGCGTCGAGGCGGCCAACCACGAGTAGACGATGTAGTGGTGCCCGGCGACGAGCGTCTGATTGAAGAAAATTGTCACCGCAGCGCTGTGATGGGATGTCGACGAACCGTTGAACGTGACGCTGGAGGCGTGCCACCCGTTGGAGGGATTGAGGAAGGTTCCGTTCGTCGAGTCATCCAGGTAGTTCTCGAGGGTCAGGTAGGTTTCCGCACTCGGGTAGAACGCCACCGCGGGCAGTGGGCGGGCTGTGACGGTCGCGGTCCACGTCACGCGCCAGTGGAGCGTGATGTTGTGCGGTCCGCTCGACATCGTGAACGAAGTGGTGTAGAGGCCGAAGTAGGCGATCGATTCCGCGCCGTCTCGACCGGTCGCCGACGCGCACGCGCTCGCGTGACTCTTGACCGAAGCCGTCGCGCGGCCGGAGGAGAGATTCATCGCCGGCGCGTTCGGGACGGAGGTGGCAACCTGGCAACCCTCGGTCGAGGTCGTACTGCCCAGGTAGGGCAAACCAGCGAAGGGCGCTCGGAGGGTGGCGGCCGCGGGGGGAGTCGCGGACTCGGCGAACGGCGCCGCGAGCAGCAGGATCGAGATCGCCAATCCCCCCAGAAGGCTGGAGCGAATCCAGAGGGGGGGATGATGCCGAGCTGCCGCGCGCTGCCGAATCGGGCGCGGCGTTTCGTGGACATCCCTCCGGACCTCGCTCGTGCTCATTCGAACCTCTTTGGTCCGTCCCACCGAGTTTCCCTCGGAGGCCCGAACGGACGACGGTCCCGCCCACCCACCCCCGTGCATAACCTCCGCTCTATCGCCGGCCGCCGCCTCGATTCGGCGGCGTCTCGCTCGAACACCCTGTCGGCGACTCGGACCGTCGTACCAGGTCACCCTGCGGGTTGAGCGGGGGTCGAGGATCTGACCCTCCCCCTCTCGACGAGGTACGGCACAAATAGCCGGCCCGGCTCGCTCTCCAGGCTGTGAGCGAGAGTCCCTCGTCCCTCGAACGCGCAGCCGCCCGAAACTTGGTCAAGAATTACCTCCGCGTCAAGCCCGGCGAGAACGTCATCGTCGACACCTGGACGCACACTCTCCCCATGGCATCCGCAATGGTGGACGAGGTCCGCCGAGTCGGCGGGAGCGCGTGCACCGTGTACGAGAGCGATGACGCCTGGTGGCGCGCGGTGCAACGCAAACAGACCAAGCTCCTGGGTCGACTGAGCGCGCCGGAATGGGCTGCCCTCCAGGCGGCGGAGGTCTACGTGATGTTCTGGGGACCGGGGGACTCGGCGCGCGTCGAGTCGACCGCCGAGAAGCCCTTGGACCAGGCCACGGCCTGGTTCGACCGATGGTACAAGGTCGCCCAGTCAACTGGATTGCGCGGTGGGCGGATGGACGTGGGTTTCGTGACGGACACCCGAGCCCGGCAGTGGGGGTTCCGGAAGAACGAGTGGCGGAACGGGCTCCTCGAGGGATGCTTGGTCGACCCGAAGGAGATGGCGGCCAGCGGCCGGCGCCTTTCTCGCGCCTTCACCGGGGCGAAGAAGGTCCGGATCACGCACTCCAACGGGACCGACGTGGAAGTGGCCCTGGCCGGGGTGCCATCCAGGTTCTACGAGGGGTACCCCCACCCCAAGAACGAGGCCTACAGTCAGTACGACATGCTGGCGAACTTCCCGGCGGGGAAGTTCATCACCGCGCTGGACTCCAAGACCGCCGAGGGGAGGATCGTCGCGACCCACCCCAGCTACGACCTCACCTGGTACCCGTGGCAGACGTACTCGGGCGGCACGTTCGAGTTCTCCGATGGGAAGCTGACATCGTTCACGTTTGAGGAGGGCGAAGCCGAGTTCGCCCGGCACTACGCCCAGGGGACGCCAGGGAAGGACCGCACCGGCCAGCTGGAAATTGGCCTCAACCCGAAGATCAAGAACCTTCCGTACGCGGACGACAAGGAGCGTGGCAGCGTCCGTGTGAGGCTGGGGGGGAACGAGTACGCGGGGGGGAGCAATCCGTCGGACTTCATGGGATGCCTCTCCCTCGCGGGCTCGGAGATCAGCGTGGGCGGGACGCCGGTCGTGCGAGCGGGGAAGATCCTCTAGGTGCCACGAGGTCCCAGCCGGGCGATCGGGCCGAACTCGAGCTCGCGATCCACGTTCGGGTCGACCCCTCCGACGCGGGCGACGGTCAGGCGCGCCGCGCCCGGGCAGCCGGTCTACCGGATCCGACCTCCGGAGATGATCGGCTTGCCGTCGACCTCGACGTCCGCGCCGGCGATCATGGCGTAGCCGCGCATCTTCGCCTTGTTCGTCCCGCCGGCGAACGTGTTGTTCCCGACGCTGATCAGCACCGCGCCCTCTTCCGTGTCCTCGGCGGGAGCCGACTCCTTGCCTTCGGGGTTGAGCCCGATCGAGAAGTAGCTCAGCTCCTCGCGGCCCTTGCCCCCCTTCGCGAACGCCGCCTCGAATTCCTTCGCGCCTTCGTCGAAGCCGCGCTTGGCGAGCTTGCCCGCCTCGAACGTCCAGTCCGCCCCGGCGAACCGCTTCGCGACCATCCCGTCGTAGACCGCGCGATTTCCGACGATGGTTCCGATGGCGCTCGCCTGGTCGACGCCGACCATCAACAGGCCGGTGGGGTTGTTCGAGAGGAGGCCGTAGCGGCGCTTCTTCGCGGCGGCGTCGATGATCCCGGTGTCGGCGCGGGCATGCGCGCCCTTCAGATGGAACGTAAGGTCCGTTCCGTTCGAGTGCCGGATCCGAATCTCCGACCCCTTTTCGATCGCCTTCTGGAGCTTGGCCCCCTTCTGGGCCATCTTTCGGGCGTCCACCGACCCCGCCTTGAGCAGCTTCTCGCGAAGCGCCGGCCCGGTGGTGCCGAAATTCTCCGCGTACACATCCTGCATCACACCGATCGACATCCGGGTACCTCGGAGCCCGCCCTTTTGGGCGGTGTCGTACCACTCCTCGTTGAACGCGAACGCCTTGTTTCGGACCGGCTCGGTCAGGGAATTCAACCGGACCTGGTCCGCGGGGCCGAAGAAGTGGACGTACACGTC
Source organism: Thermoplasmata archaeon (assembly GCA_022750115.1). Classification (GTDB taxonomy): domain Archaea; phylum Thermoplasmatota; class Thermoplasmata; order Lutacidiplasmatales; family UBA184; genus Lutacidiplasma. Next base: position 160,458 of record JAKIWI010000002.1, on the reverse strand, counting down.
CGCCTTCCCGACCGCGGCCTTCTCTGCCTTGGACAGCTTCGCGAACGAGGCCAGGTTCTTCGCATCGACCGCGTCCCACCACGCCGACTCGTCCTCGTAGAGCAGCGTGGGCACCGCGCCGAGACGGCGGGTCTCCGCAACGAATGCCCGGGCATATTCGAGGGTGTGGGGCCAGGTCTCGATCACCACCGACTCGCCCTTTCGGATGCCGAGATTCTTTCGAAGGACCGCACGCGCCAAGGCCTCCGCGGAGTCGCTCACGGCCCCCCGGAGGCCGCGCCGGTATTTATCCCGCGAACAGGGCGGGTCGGTCGGCCCCTCCGTCCGAAAGGCTCGACTGACCTCGGCCGGACGGGTCGGGGTTGGCCTGCGGCAGGGTTGCGTGACGACCGGTAGGGCCCTTGATGGTCCACCAACGGTTGGGAGGGGGTCCCCCAGCGCGAGCAGGCAGCTCTCAGAACCGGCGCCTAGTACCTTCCCATCACCGAAACGAAGTCGGTGACGTTCGCGGGGTCGACTCCCGCAGCGGCGGAGGGCGGATGGTAGCAGGAAGTCGGCGCCTTCGCCGCCCCCCGGGTCATCCACGCCGAGAACGGAGGCGGACGACCGTGACCCCCGCGAGCGCCCCGGCGACGAGGGAACCCCCGAGGGCGGCCGAGAAGGTGACCCAGGCCTGCGGGTCCGGTCCGAGCCATGACGTGGTGGGCGGTGCCGGAACGGCAAAGACGATCGAAACGTTCACGGGTTTTCCGACCACGACGACGGTTCCGCGGCTCGGGCTCGCCGCCCAGCCGGTCGGGGCGCTGACGGCGAATGGGTAGCTTCCGTTCGAAAGCTGCACTACGAGTCCAGAGACCCCCGCGCGATTATTTTGTCCGTCGACGAGGGCCGACCATGTCAAGTCCGAGGGGAGCCCGCTCCCGAGGAAAGTCACGTTGAACCTCTCGACCGGGGGCGTGAACGCTACCTCGGCGAGGCCGCTGGAGCCCGCGCCGACCACGATCACGCCGGCTCCGGGCGTTACGGCCCATCCCGGGAGAGCATTCACGCTAAAGGCGTAGGTTCCCGGTGGGAGGCCTTCGGTGAGATTGGGTGTCCTCCCGAAAAGGAGGCTGTCGTTGACGATCGCCGACCAATTCGTTCCCGGGGGGAGGCCCGTTTCGTGCAACGTGAGCCGATAGAAGGCGAAGGTGATCGGTTCCTGGATCGCCTGGCCGTCCACACTCACGTTCCCTTGGTCCGGGCTCGCCGTCCAACCCGACGGCGGGTGGACGAAGAACCAGTACGTCCCGTTTGGCTCGGCCGTTGTCAGATTGGCGAGGTCCGAGGAGACGATCCTTCCCCGCACATTCACGCTCCAGACGAATTGGGTCGGAAGATCGCTCGCGAGGAAGGAGACCGCGAACGTCGGAATCGGAACGAAGGTGATGTTCACCATCGTAGGACCCCCGACGACTGTAAGGTTCCCGCCCGGCGGGAGCGCTCGCCAGAGAGCCGGAGGCGAGACGTAGTACGAGGTGGTTCCGTTCGGCAGTTCGAGTTCGGCCGTTCCGTTGGTCGAGCCGGCGGTTAGACCGGCGGCGACCGTGATGCTCCATGGGGTCCCATGCGGGAGGCCGGCTTGGACGAAGGTGACGGGGTAGAGCGCCTGCGTGAAGGCGACGTCGATGGTGAAAAGCGAATGGTTGACCACGATGCTTCCGTTCCTCGGAGTCGCGTAGTAGCCCGGAACCGCATCCACCGAGTAGGGGTAGTAGCCTGGGGACAGGTAGATGTCGAGCCCTTGTGTGTTGCTCGTGTAGTCCGTCCCGTAGATCGTGACGCCCCACTGAATTCCCTGACCAAGACCCGACTCCTGCCAGTACTCATCCCAGAAAGTATTGTCCGGGTTGACCCGGAGCGCGGCGGCCGATGTGGCGCTGCTTCCGGCAGAGTCGGTCACATTGACTCCAACGGTGAAATTCCCGGTCGCGTTAGCTCGGCAAGGGAGTTCGGAGAGGTTTTGCGACGCGCAGCCGACGGGCAGTCCGCTGTAGCTGAACCGGTACGGGGGTTGACCCCCGGTGACTTCGGTCACAATCAGGAACCGGTGACCCACCGCCGCCGGGTTTGGCTCGAACGTCGGTCCACGGACGCTGAGTGCGGCAGCCGGTCGCGAAGCGGCCGGATTCGATGGGAGTGCGAGGGCGGCTCCAAGACCCCGGGACAGGTCCCGAATCGGCGGACTGGACGGGGTAGACGTGTGCCCCACCGGAGGTCCGCCCGACGAAAATGGCGCACCGAAGTCAACGACGTTCGCCGCGAGGACTGCAAGCACCGCGACGGCGATCGGGAGCACCCGGCCAATGCCGCGCCCGGGCCGCCACGACCGGCTCCTCACGGTGCTCCCGACCGGGCGCGTTGGCCTATAAACCTCCCGGCGAGGGCGGGTGAATGTCGCTGGACCGGAGGACGGGTCCTCGTGACGAGTCTGGACCACGCCCACTCCTAGGGGGGGCAGCGAACCGCTCGCCAGGTTCGGAGACGCCTTGCCCCCGACGGTTAAACAATAGGGGGCACCCCCCGCACCAACTCGACCAACCTCCCTTCGCGGAGTCTCCTCGCGGACCTCCGACGGCCTCGTTGGTGGTGACTTGGGTTTTTGGTCGAAGCCGCACTTGCCCGGCGCTTGGGGAGTCTGGATGGCCTCTTGGATCGCGGCTGGGGCGAGATAGGGGTTGAGTGTCGGGAGCCGACCAGGGAGGTCCTGAGACTCATCGACGCGGCCCCCGCAGAGGACACGGAGGACGGCGCCGTGCTGCTGAGCGTGGGGAATAACACGTTCGCCGGGGGTGCCAACACGGCGAAGATGCGCGGGTACGCCATGATTGCTGGCGCGGACGTCCAAGTCGATGGGAAGCGGATCGTCTCCGGGGGCCGCTTCCGGTAGGTCCGAGGGCCGGGCCGTCGCCCTGGCACGCTTCGATCGTGGTCGAACCGAGCGCGTACGGGGCTCCGGCGAATCGCGCTCGGAGGATTGGAACGGTGTGGCTCGTCGCCGTTTCGGCCACCGGCAAGGCGACCGGCAGGAACGCGATCGCCGGGGCCGCCAGCGCACTTTGGGCGATTCCGTGCGAGCGGTGACTTTGGTCACGAGCTCTCGGCCCTGCCGTGGCGCCGACGGCGCACCCATGCAGCCGGAACGCAGCTGCTCCCTTGGAATCCCGTGGGTGGCCCGCCCGGTCCAGATCAGGGGCCGAACGACCGTGGGAACCGACGACGGAGGGGCGCCGCCTGACCTCCGCCTCGGGCGGCTCGAGCACCCGGGACGACAACAGACCGGTCGGGTTCTCTCGAATGGCCGATACCGGTGACGCCGGCTCGGCCCTGCGATCAGCCGGCCGAGTCCAGCGCTCGTTCGGACTCGGAGAGGATTCGTTCGGCCTCGTCGAATCGTGAGGCCGTCACCAACACGAGCGACCGACGGAGGTCGAGCAGGAGGGTGTCCACCTCCCGCGAGCTCAGCTCGGGTCTCTGGGCCTGCTCCGTCAATCTGCGGATCCGGCCGAGGGCGGCTCGCCGTCGGAGTTCGGTGGATTTCCCCGAGTCGTCCGCACGGTTTCCCGCCCCGCTCGCCGGCGTCCCTGCCTCCGTCCCCGTCCTGGGGGAGCGGGATGGCGTTGCTCCGGGGGGCCCTGTGTTCGGAGGGGCGCCCGGTGAACGACGTGCCCGGAAGTTGAGGATTATCGCGGCGAGGACGAGGGCGGTCGCGAGCGGGATCGCCTCCGCCGGACCCAGCACCCCGCTGAACAGAGCGGCGTGGGCGGCAGCCGGCGCCGGGTCGGGAGGAGCTCCGCCAGCTGCGATGGTGAAGTTCGCCACTTCGACGGTACTGCCGGCGAGGGAGAGGGACGCGTTGGCAACGGACCCTGCGTACCCGAGCGGACCGACACGGGACCAGGAGACGAAGACAAAGCCGGAGTGCGGGACGGCCCGAAGCACGAGCGGTGCGCTCTCGTTGTACCACCCCGTACCGGGGGTAGCTGTACCGGCACCCGATGGAGTCACCTCCACTTGCAGGAAATACTGCACTCGGAACGTGACCGTCATCCCGAGCGGCGATGCCCCGACGACCACGGTACCGGGCGTGAACTCGGCGCGTCGTTCCCCGTCGGCCAGCCAAACGGGCGAACTGCCCACGACCGGGTACGCTCCGGGCGGGAGGAAGAATGTCATCTGCGCTGACCCGCTCGTCTCGGTCTGGTTCGACACGGACAGGTACCATCGGGCGCCCGCGGCCAGCCCCGATTCCGAGACCGTCACCGGGACGGCACTCGGGGAACTGGTCTCGACGAGGAGGAGGCCCACCGGCGGCACGGTAACCGACGCCGGAACACCGGTCGGCCAGTACGAAAGGATCGGTTCGGTCGTGGTCGAATCCCAAGCCCACATCTCCGCCGGTCCCCCCGGAAACCCCGGCGTGGACCCCGGTGGGAGCTGGATCGCCGAGGTGGCGTTCGCGTTCACGACCAATAGATCGGTCACTTGGGGCGCACCCGGTCGGGTGGCTTCGAGGGCGTAGACGCCCCCCACCCCGCCGGAGACTCGGAGCGGCTGGACGACTCGGCCGAGGCGGGCGAGGAGCTCGCTGAAGAGCGTGTAGGACGGACGAACCGCAAACGAAAGGTTCTCCCACGACCCGGGATTCCCGAAACGAACGGCGAACGTATCGATGTTCGTCAAGTTCAGCTCCACCGCCTGAACCACTTCGGCACCCAGGAACACGGCGTCCGGGAATCCTTCGACGTACGGGTCGTAGGTGCCGGAGAGGACCGCCGACCCAAGTTCGGTCACGAAGAGCGGGAGCGAGCCGCAGCGGCCGCAGGACGCGTTCAGCACCGCCCGGTCTCGCGGGATCCGGCTCGGGAGCGAGTTCGGGTCGGTCAGACTCCCGAGGAAACCGGAGAGGGAAGGCGCGGTCGGCCCGATGCCGGCGGGGTAGGCATGGATCGCCAGGCCCGCGATCCATGCGCCGTCGCGGGCAGCGACGGCGGCAAACCAGGTGTCCTCGGCCTGTCCACCCGCACCGGCCCCGGGTAGGCCGAGGATCCGGATCGTGGGATCCACCGCTCGCATGGCCTGGCCGTACGCATTGACCTCCTCGGCGTACGCGTTCGGGGTGGTGCCGATCGCCTGGGTGTGGTTCCACAGGGTCCACGGGAGGTCGAAATGGCGCCAGAGGGCCGGTTCGTTCCCGATCTCCCAATAGTCGGGACGGAAGCCGAGCGTGTTCTCGGTGTACGACACGATCCGGGCCGCGAGAGTGCTCGAGTTGATCTCTCCCGGCACCTGAAAGATCGCGTGACAGCCGACGGCTCGGCATAGCCCGATGAACGCCGTCTCGTTGGACGCCGCGGGGCCAGCCGCCCGACCACCTCCGTGGAGGATGCCGGCGATCGGGTCGTAGCGCTCCCCGAACCCGCCGCCCGGCCATACGAGAAACCGTGCGGGAGTCGCCTGGATGAAGTCGGACTCGTTCGCGACGATCCCCGCGTCGACGGGCGCCGTCGCGCCCCAGAACTCAGACGGAAGGGTGAGTGGGCTCCCGGAAAGGGAGAAGTTCACGGCCCTCGGAGCGAGCCCCGCCACCCCCGGAGCCGGGACGATGGTTGGCGAGGACGCGGGGAGAAGGACGGGCAGGCCGGTGGTCCCGCGAACCGCATCCGTGGGACTCGCTGGCGGGCTCGTGAGAAGAATCACCGTTCCGATCACGAACGCCAGGACGAGCACCCGGCTGGGCGTGGCCGTTCCGCCCCCCCGGTTCTTTCGGGGCCGCCCGTCGCGCTGGCGTGAGTCGTCCACGGGAACCCGGCGAGCTCGACCGACGACCGCTCGCTGGGCGGGCCGGTTCCCGGCCCTCGCCCCGCCCCGGCGCAAGTCGATCATCAATCGGAGAACTCCGGCGCGTTTCCCGGCAGGATCGTGCCGAGCGACTCGAGATAGAAGTAGGACCGGAACACCCAGAGAACGGGCCACGCGAGAGCCCAACCCACCTGCCGGAGGAAGCCCCACCGGGCGAGGAAGGCGGCGATGACGATCGCCCGGGGCAAGAACATCAGACCCATCAGGACCAGTACGCGGAAGATGTCGAACGGGAGCACGGCCAACGAGAGGGCGAGGGCGAACACGAGGACAAGGTACTTCCGGGCGCTCCGGGCCGCGAGCCAGAGCCACCAGTAGATCGAGGCCGCGCCGCACTCGAGCCCGCCGAACAGGGCCCCGTAGTGATACGCATGCGAGAAAAAGCCTCCCCGATTCCAGCGAATCCGCTGCTTGAGCCAGTGGCCCACCGTGTCCGGCGTATCCTCGTAGGCGAGGGAGTCCAGGTCCATCCGGAGCTTGTAACCGAGCCGAAGGAAGCGAATCGAGATCTCCGCGTCCTCCCCGTTCCAGGGGACCCAGCCGCCTGCGGCCAGCAACCGGTCCCGCCGGAACGCGCAGAAGTTCCCCGAGAGGACCTGGACGGCGCCGGTGATCAGGAGGGCCCGTCGGAAGAACGCGTGGTTCCACATCACCTCCATGAGCCGGAATCGGGCGATCCATCCCGTCCGTCGAACGGGGAGGATCCGACCCTGGACCTCCCCCATGTCCCGGTCGTGAAAGTATGGGATGATCGAGGCGAACCGGACCACCGGTGTGTCGGCGTCGATCCGAAGGACGACCTCGCCCTTCGCCGCGAGAAGCGCCCCGTTCAGCGCACTCGATTTCCCGCCGTGCGCGAGGTCGAGGCACCGACCGGTCGAGTGACGGAACACCTGCATCGCCACTCGGGCGACCTCCGAAGTTCGGTCCGAGGATCCGTCGTTTCCGACGATGACCTCGACCGACCCGGGGTACTCGGCGGCGGCCGCGTCGACCCGGGCGAGCGTTTCGGCGATCGTCGGGGCCTCGTTGTACGCCGGGATGATGATCGAGACCGCGGGATGGAAGTCCGCGACCGACGGGCGGAGGCGAGCCTCCCTCCCTTCACTTCGAAGGTAGAGCAGAAGCCCGAACGCGCCGAAGAAGACGACCGAAAGCGAGGGGATGAGGAGGAGGAAGGAGACCCGGACGACGGCGTTACCGGTCGCGAGCCAAACTGGGTAGAGGAGCACGATCACGGCCACGGCGGCGAGGATGCTCACCCCGAGGCAAAGCGCGAACGTGAACTTCGTCGCCGGGTCCCGGCGTTCGGTCACGATCACGATCGGGCGGGGCCGGCTCGCGAGTCGGAAGAGGGCAAGGGTGTAGAACTCCCCCCCGAGGAGCGAACGAGGGATCAGGCCGTAGGCGAACGGCCACTGAGCGAACCCGAGCGCAACGTCAATCGCCGCCGCGGCCAAGATGTACAATCCGAGGTAGGCGACCGGACGGGTCCGCTCGTTCGGCGTGCAACGAACGGCATCGAATTCGAGGCCGACGACGGTCGCGAGAGTCGCGAAGAGCGCGACGAACAGGAGGAACACGTAGTCGGGCTGAATATCGAGCGCCGCCGGTCGGGGCCACAGAGCGATCGCCGCGAGCCACTGTTCGAGCGAACCGAACCCGGCGAAGAGCCACGGGCCGACCAGGAGCAGGGCGGAACCAAGGAGGACGAACGTGGTCGTAAACTTCCAAGCGAATCCTCGAAAGCCGGAAGGGGCCTCGGCTCTCACGCCCGAAAACACCGAGTACGTCGCCTCCGAGAGCGGAGGCAGACGGTGACCTCGGTCGAGCGAGCGGTGCAACCGGATCACGCCCCACCCGAGGACGCCCCCGATTACCGTGAGGAGGGCGGCGAGTCCCCACGGCCAATGACTCCATCCGAGCATGGCGCGACGACGGCTATCGACCCCGGGGATCCGCTCGGTGCGGGTCCGGCCGCGGACGTACGCGCGAGCCGCCGTCGAACGCTTCGGCGAAGTCCGCGGGCGACAAGGGCCCATCGTCCGCGGTGCCGGCTATTTAAGAGCCACGAGAGCGGCCGGTTCTCACGCGGGTACAGAACTTGGCGACGAGGTTTCCCCACGGATCGACCGTGCCCGTTCCCTCCGAACCCGAGGATGCGGCGGCTCCGGCCGCCGCGCGGGTTCGACCCTTCGGCGCTGACTCGTCAGGACGTGCGCTCGACGGGGCCAGCGCGGCCCCGACCGTGTGCGACCCGACGCACCGTCAGAGTGCTCCTCGGTGGGGCCGCCGGCGGCCGAGGCGGCGCATTCCACGTGGGGCCGATTCGCACCGACCCATCGCCACCGAGACGCCTCCGGGAGCGGATTCGGCGATGGATGGCATGATAACCCGCTCCTCCGCTCCGCCCGCCGGATGTCCCGGCCGAACGCCCGTCAGTCCCGTAGGTCACGAAGGCTCGCTACCGCCGTCGGCGTGGCCGGCGCCCTCGTGATGCTGCTGCTTCCCGCGGGAGCGTTCGGGGGAACGACGACGCATGCGCTCCTCCCGGCACCCGCGGCGGCCCCCCGTGGCCCGGAGGGCGCCCCTCCCGGTGCGGGCTGGACCGGCGCGGGCTCGTCGGGACTCCTGCCGAGAGCCGACGTACATCTCCGATCGGTGGCAAGCTCGTCGTTCGACTGGCCCGAGTTCCACCGGAACTCCCGGCTCACCGGTGCCGAGAGCGGAGGTACTCTCTCCGCGAAGAACGCCTCTCAACTGGGCGTGGCGTGGGCCGCGGACCTCTACGGGGCGGCCCTCGACTCGCCGGTCGTCGGCTACGACGCGGCGCTCGGCGAGACCCTGGCCTACATCGGCACGGAAAGTGGCAACGTCCTCGCCATCGACGTGGCGAACGGGCAGATTGCCTGGGGGACGTGGCTCGGCTCTCCAATCCGCGCGACTCCCGCGCTCGCGAACGGTGCCGTCTTCGTTGGCACCGACGTGAATCCGGCGCTCTTCAAGCTGAACGCGAGCACCGGCGCGATCGACTGCTCGGCCGTTTCTCCGCTTCCGATCGAGGGATCCCCCAGCATTTGGCACCTGACGAACGGGAACGCGACGGCGTTCGTCGGCACTACGGACACGTCCACACTGGCCGGTCCGCTCCTGGCTGTCAACGTGGCCAATTGTGCCATCGTGTGGGAGTTTACGGGCTACCGCCACCCCGCTGGAAGTTGGGACCCGGTGGCGACCGCGGTGAACGTGACGGGAGTGCCCCTCGTTCTCTTCGGCACCTCCGACACGGATTCGGGAGTGTACGCGCTCGATGCCCGCACCGGGGCCGAGGTCTGGCGCTTCCAATCCTACAATCCGTCGCCGGGGGTCTATGACATCGGGGCCGGGGTCACGGTGTCGTCGCCCGGCTCCCTCGGGATCGCCGACGGAGTGGCCTACGTACCCAGCAAGTACGGGATCCTCTACGCCCTCGACCTTTCGAATGGCACGCCGATCTGGAGCGTCAATTTCAATCAACTCGCCGGCGTCACCGGCGGGGGCCGGTCCACGGCTGCCCTCGACGGCCGGAACCTCGTCTTCGGATTCAAGGGGGGCTTGTTCGACCTGAACGCGACCACGGGGGCCGTGGTCTGGCAATACAACGACACGACCCGCACCGAGGCGATCTCCTCGCCGGCGATCGTCGGCTCCGCTGGGCACGAGATCGCAGCGGTCGGCGATCTCGGTGGCGGGTTTGATGTCGTGTCTCTGGCGAACGGGACGCAGCTCTACCACTACCAGACCGGCGGGTACGTCACCGCGTCCCCCGCGGCGACCGCCGGCAATCTGCTGATCTCCTCCTCGGATGGGTTCCTCTACGATTTCGCGGTCGGGGGCGGGAACGATGCCACGCTCCCCACGACGACGATCTCATCGCCCCGGGACGGGGCGACGCTCGCCAATCCGAATGGAAACGAGACCGTCACCGGCACCGCGAACGATCCCAACGGTTTGGCCGGCGTTGTCGTCGCGGTCCAATCGAGCGGAACGGGAGGGCCCTGGTGGGACCAGGCGACGGGGGCTTGGACGCCCGGGCCGATGGCCGGCGCGGCGACGGTCAACGTGTCGGCGAACCGGACCTCGGCGTCCTGGTCGTACACGTTTCCGGCTTCGGCCGCGGGTGGGACCTACGAGGTCACGGTGTACGCCACGTCTCGGTCGGGACAGTCCGACCTCGTCGGCGCGTCGTCCGGATTCTCCGTCAACTTCACGACCACCGGCCCGCGCCTCCGAACGACCTCGATGTACCTCGCTCCCGGTGCCTCAGCGACGGTACTCGGCGGCGGGTTTGGGCGCACGGAGAACGTGACGGTCAGCCTGTTGGGCTCGACGTTGGCGACGGGGCGCACGACCGCTACCGGCTACCTCCCGGCGTTCTCGGTCCACGTTCCCTCGCGGGCGTCCCTCGGCCGGACGTCCCTGGTCGCGACGGGGGTCATCTCCGGACGGGTCGCGACGGCCGCGATCGTGATCTCGAACAGCTGGGCCCAATCGGGCTACGGGGCCGGCCATCTCGGGTTCGAGCCGAACGATGTGACCTTGAAGAACCATGTCTACCCCGGGGGCCCGGACTGGATGTATCTCGCGTGGCACTTCGACGCAGGATTTGCCGTTCGCGCCTCGCCCGCGGTTGTGGACGGCGTCGCGTACGTCGCGGACACCGCCGGCGACGTGTTCGCCGTCGACATTCACAACGGCGGAATGCTCTGGCACTGGACCGACCCCTCCGGCGCGTCGATCAACGGCTCTCCGGCCGTGGACTCCGCCCAGAGCCTGGTCTTCGTGGCCGCGAACGACGGAATCGTCTACGCGATATCGACCAGGAATGGGACCCTCGTCTGGAACGCCTCGGTAGGAGGCACGTTGACGGATCCCATGTTCGGAGGCGGCGAGGTCTACGTCGCCTCGGGAAACAGAACCATCGCCGCGCTGCGGGAATCCAACGGGACCCGTTCGTGGGTCACGGTCGTGACGAGCCCGGTGAGAGCGACCGTGGCGCTCGACGTGTCCCACCACCTGCTGCTGGTCGGGGAGATGAACGGGGACCTGGTGGCGATGAATTCGACCACGGGCGCCCACAATTGGACGTACGCGGCCGGAAGTCCGATCGAAGCATCGCCGATGGTATCGGCGTCGAAGGTCTACGTCGTATCCGCCGGCGGAAACGTCACCTGTCTCCAGGAGTCCACGGGAGGGAAGCTGTGGACCTACCGCACTGGTGGCGGCGTCGTGTCCGACGCCGCGCTCTCGAATCGCGGCACCCCGGGTGGCTCGTCCCTGGAGCTCCTGGTGGGGTCGCTCAACGGGAACTTGTACGCCATCAATGCCACGAACGGGTCGTTGAACTTCCTGGTCACGGTGGGATCGCCCATCGTCGGCGTTTCGGCCTTGGACGGGGTCGTCCTATTCGAGACGGCCGCGGGGTCAGTTGGGGCGGCCCGTACCTATTCCAACGTGACCCTCTGGGATTACCGCACCACCGCTGGCCTCGCCAGCGCCCCTACTGTCGTTGATGGGACGGTCTTCGTGGGTGCCGAAGACGGCTATCTTTACGCCTTTACGACGTTCGGGCAGTCGCCGAACTGACGTGAGGCACGGAGCCGACCCCGCCCCGCGAACGGAGGTCGGGCTGAGAGTGGAGCCGTTCGACGGCCACTTTGGCCCGGGCGCGAAGCGTGAATCCGGAGCTCCGTCGGGCTGCCCAACCGGAAGGCCCTCCCCGATCCGAGCGAGCACCGTCTGCGGGATGCGTGACGGGCGGCCTCCACGGGCAATGCGACGAGGAGGCCGAGGGACAGAACCAACCCTAACTCCGAATGACCCCTCCGGAGCATGGACCCGCCGTCACAGGTCGCCCCGTCGGCAATCAACGTACCATCTGGCCCTGAGCGAGGCGGGGGGCGCTCGGTGGACCCTCCGCGGGATCCGCTGAACAGCTCAGCGGAAAAACGCCGAGGCGCCGGGGTCGGAGGCGCGCTCCACCTCCGCTCGTTCGCGGCCTCGAGCACGTCGATCGCGCGCATCGCGTCGAGCCGTCCGGGTCGGACCGCCCCTTCCCCTCCGCAACGTTGCCGTCGATCTCGATGGCGATCGAGTTGTCCGCACCCACCGACCTCCGCCCCTTCCGGTTCCTCAGCTCCGGGTCGGGATGCGATCGCGGGTCGCCACGCCCAGCAGATTCTCGATATCGCCCATCGAGCCGAGTCACGGGGGGAGCGGGCTGCCGGCGGAGTGCTTGACGGAGGCCACTTGAGGTTAGGTTCGCGATGGGGGTGCCCCCGCACCAACCCGAAGCCGGCCGTCCGCCCCTTGCGGAGTCTCTCCCACCGACCTCCGGCGGCCCTGTGGGGGGTGACTTGCGTCCCGGGTCGAAGCCGCGCTCGCTCACCGAACGGCGAGTCGGGAAACGCGCCGCTCGAGCCGGGCCGGTTCGACACGTACTCGTCCGCGGCCGCACGCCCCGCCGTCTCGGGCGCGGAACCTCGGGCGGGGAGCCTACGGGGAGGTCACGGGGGGGGAGCGCCGGGTACCGCGCCGTCGCCGACGTACGACGGCGATCCCGACGGCGGCGGCCACGGCGACGCCCACCGCCACCACGACGACGAGGCCCTCGCTCCCCAGCCCCAAGCCCGCGCTCACGACCCGCAGGTTGACGGTCTTGTGAGCGGCCCCGTACACGGAGTTCGTCACCGCGATCGCAACGGCGTAGTGGCCCGGGCTGGTCGGCGTGCACGTGATTTGGGCGGAGTCGGCGGACTCGCACCCCGGCGGGAGCCCGGTGTAGGCGTAGTGCATCGAGCCTGGGACCGTGGCGACGTCGACGCTGATCGTGACCGGCTGTCCCACCACCGACGAGGAGGGGGATACGACCGTGAAGCCGAACACGACGGTGAGGGTGGTCGAGGCCTGAGCGAGACCCGAGTTCGCGTCCGTGGCGTTGACGACGAGCGTGTAAGTCCCGGCCTGCGTCGGCAGGCATCCGATGGTCGAGGCGTTGACCGAGACGCAGCCGGGGGGTAGCCCGGCGTACACGTACGCGTAGGTCCCTGATCCGCCGCTCGCGCTCACGTTGATCCGGATCGATTGGCCGATCGTGGGGCTCGAGTTGGAGATCGTGAGGGTTGCCCGGAGGGCGGGCTCGACCTGGATTGAAAACGTCCGGTGGATTGTCCCGCCGAGAGAGTCGTTCGCCCACATCTCGACGGTGTAGTTCCCCGTCGACGCGTAGGCGTGACCGGGCTGCTGGAGGGAGGACGACGACCCGTCCCCGAACAGCCACGAGTAGGCGACGCTCGGCGAGCCACCGACGGGGGCGATCGAGAACAGGTCCGGCTCCCCGACGTCGACCACCGGCTCCGAGACGCCCACAGTGGCCGTGAGCGGGGCGTAGACCACCACTTGCGTCGACGCGACGACGGAGTTCCCGGCGGAGTCCGTGACGTTCACACTGGGGAAGAACGTGTAGGAGTCGTCGCGTCCGAGGTCCGTCGCGTTGGGGTCGCACGGGAGCGGTGACACGTTCGCCGTCGAGCACCCGAACGGCAGCGACCAGTAGTTGTACGAGAACGGGTCGATCCCGTCCGAGAGATTCACGTCGAACTTGAGCGCACCCGTGGTCGGCGAGCCGATCTCCATCGTCGAGGGGGCCGCTACGAACGACGCCACGCCGAGCGGAAGCACGCGGACGTACACCGCAGCCGTGGCACTGTACCCCGACGGTGCGACGACGTGGACCTGTATGTAGGCTCCCAGGGGGTGGAGGAACTCACACGAGAGCGTGGACGAGTTCGCGCTCGCGCACCCGGGGGGGAGAGGCTCTTGGTAGCTGAAGTACGGCTGTGGATAGACGCCGGAGTACCAGTAGATGAGACCCCCCGCCGGGCCGCTGACGTTCACCCGGAAGACGTCTGTCGTGCCGAGCGGGTCCGGACCAGGTGAGGCCGTGAACCCGGTGATTGAGGGGGGCATCGCCGAGGCGTTGAGGACGGTGAGGTTCGTGGAGTCGGGCCCTCCGACCGGGATGTAGAGGAGGCCATCGGCCGGGTCGTACGCGCCATCCTGGAGGCCCGCCCCGATCGACAGGTTTCCCAAGATGGTCGTGTTGCTGAGCAGGGAGACGTTGGCCCCTCCGGTCGCGTTCGTCACGTACAATTCTCCGATTGCCGGATCGAACGTCGCGGAGAGTGCCTGGGTGGGATACGGCGTCGAACCCTGGAGCGCGAGGGCTTCGGTGGCCTCAAGCGTCGACCCGCGAATCACAGCGACCCCACCGACCCAATTGTACCCGTTCCCCTCGGAGAGGACGTAGAGCACACCGTGGAGGGGGTCCCAGAATGCCTGGCTTGGTTGGTAACCGTAGATGTAGTTGACCAATGAGACCGTCGCCACGAGGGTGGTACCGTTCACTACCGAGACCGTTCCAAAATTGCGTCCCGCGTACTCATTGACCACGTAGGCGAACCCGTTCGCGGGGTCGATCGCGATCGAATCCGGTCCGGTGCCGACCACGACCGAGCCCCTGGGGCCATTGGCATCGTGCGCCGATCCATTCAGCGCCGTTACGTTTTGAGATCCCGCGTTCGGCACGTACACGAGCCCGTTCACGGGGTCGAACACGGGAGAACCTGGGCCGTTCCCCGTGGGTAGTTGCGCAACGAGCTGGGTGCCATTGACGACGAAGACCGAGTCGTTCGATGGCGCCGCTTCGTACACGCACTCGTTCCGGGAGGAGTAAGTGCTTCCGGAAATCGTGACGTTGACCCCGAGCGCAACGGACGCCGCGACAGCGGTGCCGTTGAGGACGACGACGTACGACGGCGGATTGGCTGTGCCCGTGAGGTTCGGCTCCGTGGCGATGTAGACCCATCCGTTCGAGGAGTCCACAGTGGCAGACACCGGGGTTTCGTTCAGCGTGACGCTCCCCACGACGCTGGTCCCGTTGAGGACTGACACGTTATCGGAGTAGAGGTTCGGTACGTACACCCAGCCGTTCTTCGGGTCCACGACCGGAACCTGAGGACCGGTACCCACGCGGATGGTCTCGGGCCGATTCAGCGCGTGGAAGGATGCCGGGGTCGGGGCGACCAATTGGGTCGCGATCTCGGCGAGCCGGGCGACGTGGAGGGGCGGGGGCGTGCTCGCCGAGGCCGGGAGCCCGAGAAGCACGGGGGCCGCGGGCACGGCGACCAGCAGGACGATCGCCTCCAAGCAAAAGGTGGCGGCGAGTCCTCGTACCGAGTTCCGATCTCGGGCCGCCGGGTCTCTCGGGGACGTTAGAGCCATGGGCGGAGACCGCGCGCAAGGTACGACCTGAATCACCATAACGGCGAGGGGGGGGGGCGCCGGCGGGACCTGCGGACGCGGTGTCTCTCCCGATTCGCCACCCGCCGAGGGAGCGCGACTTCCACCAAAGACCCACCCCACGACCGACGGGGGCTCTCGGAGGTCACTAGATGGGAATCCGCGAAGGGCGGAGGGCCGGATTCGGGTTGGTGGGGGGTGCCCCCTTTTGTTAAACAGTCGGGGCACCCCCGTCACCAACTTGGTCGGCAACGCTCACCTCCGATAGACGAAACCCGTCCCATACGTCGGACGCCGGGCCGGCTTGTGCGGCCGGCGTGCCCCGGAACCGCAACATGGGCTCCGTGACCCGAAGGGGGCGGACCTGGTGGCGACACGGCCGCACGAACTCGTTCGATTGGCGCAGTCGCGAATCGAGTCGTCGGCAAGAGGATCGCGAGGCACGCTCCCCCTCCCACCGCTCACCAGCTCGACTGGGGTCGGAGTGCCGGCCAAATCCGCGGGGGAAGGTCCGCTGGGCCCCCTACCGAATCATGACCTGAGGGCGGCCCGCCGGACCACGACAACGGCGGCCCCAGCCGCAATCCAGCACAAGGTCAGGACCACCGGGGGAATCAGTTCGAGGGGGATCGGGGTGTTGCGAACGGTCCCGAGGTCGGCGAGGTCCGCGGCCCCGAACTGCGTGGGAGGCGGCGTGCCGCCGAAGAGACTGCCGAGGCCCCCCGAGGTTTCGACCGCGTAGTACATCACATCGTTCGGGTCGGTCGAATGCCCAGGGTGGGCCGGGTCTTCGTTCGGTGCGGTTCCCACGAGACCCACGAGCCCGAGTTCGTGTCCGAATTCGTGGATCAGGACGGTGCTTGTAATCGCGGTTGGGTCTCCGCCGCCCGCTGTCGATGCGATCGTGTCCGAGAAGACCGCAATCGAACTCCCCCGGTACGCCAGCCCGAGGACACCGGATTGGTCCGCATACGATCCGTGAAGGCACAGGTAGAAAAGCGCCATCTCTCCGACCGCGGGCCAGGACTGGCGGACGCCCTCCTCGATCGAGAAAAGCCCGTCGGCCGTGAACGACGCCGTGGGGACCGATACGGTCTCGAAAACGAACTGGATCGACGCCTTCTGAACGGTCTCATTCATCCGGGCCCACAGCAGCGAAACGGAAGCGGCGGGCGGCGCGGCCCCCGGGGCCGAGGCGATCTCGACGAGGAGCCGGTCGTCCGGAAACGAGTTGAGAAGCTCGTGGGCGAGGGAGCCGACGGGCGCGTTCCTTTCCGCAGTGACCGGATTGAGCCCGAACCATCCGAACCCCAGGGCGAGCGGGAGAGGGAGGACGACGAGGAAGCCGACGACCGCCCAGGATTGGAGGCGGCTCCAACCGATCCTCCGCGGCGGCCCACCTGAACGGACCGGGCTCATGACCCTCAGTGGCCGGCATCGCAAAAGGGATTTCGGCCTCGGATTCGGTGGCCACTTCTGCGGCGCGCCTCCAGGCGCAGCAACGGCCGTATTCCTCCGGGGAAGGAGCCGAGTTCCGGAAGCATAGATCAATCCTGGAGGGTGGGAAAGGTCTTGTCGCGGCTCCGGGACTTTCGGCTATAGGGGCGGGGTCGGCACTCCGTTAGAGTTCCGGCATCGCATGAGGCGGTCCCGGCGTGCGGCATTCGGAACGTGCACCGGCCTAGCCCAACCGCGTGGCTCGCCGCCGTGAGGCGAGCGCCGGCCCGAGGCGCGACCGTCGTTGCGACCGCAGCCTTCCCGTTTTCGGACCCAGCGACCCACCGCGAGTCCGCGCCGTGCCATCGACGCCCGCGAGGTCCCGAATCCGCGGAATCGGCGGTCCGGCCCGGGTCGGGGGCCGGGGGTTTCGAGGTTCAAGCGGTGATCGCTACGACCTCGCTATCGAGGGGCGGAGACGCCCTCCCCCCGGATGTTCAACGGTCCGAGAGGAGGGTCGGGCTAGGGCCACGATCGGGGAGGATTTCTTTGGGCGAGATTGGAGACGCCCTGCCCCCGACTGTTAAACAACAATGGCAGAAAATAGATATAGTCGTTAAATTCTGTTAAACGCCGTGCGATTGGCCCGAGAGCCTCCCCGCTCCGACCACTTCCTCGGCGTCCGGCTGACGGCGGGAGAGGTCGAGCAGCTCGACCGGTTCCGGACTCGCTCTGGTGCCTCGACCCGCTCCGATGCGGTGCGCGCCCTCGTGCGCGATTCGGAGAAGGTTGGGACCGGAGCGCCCGAGCTACCGGTGGCGTTGCTCGCCAAGGTCGAAGAGCTGGTCGAGGACGGATGGGCCGCGGATCTGGACGCAGCGGTGACTCTGCTCCTGACCCTCGGCCTCGGTGACTTCGCTCGCCTGCACGACGACCGCCTTCCGCGCCTGCGCCAGAATGCGCGGGACGGAGCGGCGCGGCGACGCGAACGCCGTCAGCTCGACAAGCGAGGGCAGGGAATGCTCGAGGGCTAGGGCGCACGAAGGGAACGTGGTTGAATGGAGACGCTAGGGATTGCCTGGAGCCAGCGAAGCGGGTTTATTTGCCGACTGTGCCGCCAAGACGCGAAGCATAATGAGGTGCTGCACATCTCATTCTGCCCCGTCCACGGGCTGAGCTCGCCGATCGACGCGCTCCCCTGGCGACCGGAGGCTCGGACCGTACGCGGCTCTACACCCGTACCGGCGACCATGGCGAGACCGGCCTCAGCGGCGGTGCCCGCGTAGCGAAGACCTCCGCGCGCATCCGCGCCTTCGGGACGTTCGACGAGCTCGGCGCCTTTCTCGGCGCCGCCGAGGCGAACCTCCCGACCCCCCGCGGGGACGTGGGCGAGCTCCTCGTCCGACTGCAGCACCAGCTGTATGTTGCGATGAGCGAGCTCGCGACCCCGCCCGACCACGCTCCCCCCGCCCACCGAATCTCCTCCCGCCACGTCGCGGAGCTCGAGGCGCTCATCGACCAGTACTCCGGCGAGATCGAGCCCGTCCACGCGTTCGTCCTCCCGAGAGGGACCCCGGCGGGGGCGGCCCTCCACATCGCGCGCACGGTCGCGCGCCGCGCGGAGCGCGAGCTCTGGGCGCTCCATGCGGAGGCACCCGTGAGCGACGAGCTGATCCAGTGGGCCAACCGGCTGAGCGACCTTCTGTTCGCGGTCGCCCTCGTCGTCAACCGGAAGGCCGGATTCATCGAGCAAGCGCCCAACTACGCCATCTGAGTCGGGCGCGACGGGGGCATCCATGGAGGTCGGCGTCGTTGGCAAGCCGAACGTCGGAAAGTCCACACTGTTCAACGCCCTCACCCTCATGGATGTGCCGGTCGCCCCCTACCCGTTCACCACCCTGAAACCGAACCGCGGCGTCGGCGCCGTGCGCGTCCCCTGCCCCCACACGGAGCGTGGGATCGCGTGCACGCCGGGCAACGCGAAGTGCGTGGACGGGACGCGCTGGGTCCCGATCGGACTCATCGACGTTCCCGGCCTGGTGCCGGGCGCCCACGAGGGGAAGGGGCTCGGTCACGAGTTCCTCGACGAGTTGCGGACCGCGTCCGGATTCCTTCAGGTCGTCGATGGCGCCGGGGCGACGACGGCCGAGGGCGTTCCCGCCCCGGTCGGGACGACCGACCCCGCCGAGGAGGTCGAGTGGCTGGAGGCCGAGCTCATCTCGTGGATCGCGGGGATCCTTTCCCGCGACTTCTCGAAGCACTCGAAGTCGATCGAGCTCACCGGCGGCTCAGTCGAGGAACTTCTGCAATCCCGGCTGACGGGACTCGCCATCACGCCGGGCAATATCGCCTCCGCCCTGCGGGAGACGCCGGTCGACCGCGCGCACCCGGCCCGCTGGAACGACTCCGAACGGCGGGCGCTCGCTGCCGCGCTCCTGCGCGCCTCCAAGCCTCGCTGCGTCGCATGGAACAAGTGCGACCGCACGACGCCGGCCCAGGTCGCCGAACTCACCGAACGCGTTCGACCGCTCCCCTCGCTGCCGACTTCCGCGGAGGCCGAGCTCACCCTGCGCCGCGCTCAGCGGGCGAACCTGGTGCGATATTCCCCGGGCGCCTCGAACTTCGACATCGTCGACGCCGACCGGCTGTCGATCGGACAGCGCCGGGCGCTGGAAGAGATCCGCGCGATCTTGAAGGCGTGGGGAACGACCGGGGTTCAGGCCGCCCTCGAACAGATGGTCTTCGAGGGGCTCCGGGAGGTCGTCGTGTTCCCCGTCGAGGACGAGCAGAAGTGGACCGACAGCCGCGGCCGGGTCCTCCCGGATGCGTTCCTCGTTCCGGCCGGCACGCACGCTCGGGACTTCGCCTACCGGATCCACTCGGATCTCGGGGAGAACTTCCTCAAGGCCATCGATGCGCGGACGCACCGCGCGCTCGCCGCCGACTCGCCCCTCGAGGCGGGCGCCGTCGTGCGCGTCGTCACTCGTCGGTAGGCGCCGCGGGCTCGACCGGCCTCGCCACCAGCGAGGCGCCTTCGGACTCGGGTCGGACAACGAACGGAAGTCCACCGGCGCGCGCCATCCGCCGCGCGGCGTCGAGCTCCCGTCCCGGGAGGGGGAGCACCACGACGGAGCCCCCGGCGCCGGCCCCGGTGAGCTTGCCTCCAAGGATCGTTGGTCGCGCCGCCCGGAGCAGTTTCTCCAGCTGCGGGTGCGAGACGCCCACCTCCGCCAACAACAGCTGGTTCTCGTCGAGGAGCGTTCCGACCGCCTCTCGGTCCTCGGCCACTACGGCCCGAATGCCCGACTCCGCGACCCGGGCAAATCGGTCGAGCAGCTCCGGCCCGTCGCTGCGCTTCAGGCGCTCGCCGACCGCTCGAACCGCATCCGCGGTGCTCCGCGGGAGTCCGGAGTAGGCGACGACCCAGGACCAGGATGGGTCGTGAACCCGGCGGGCGGTCCACGACTGGTTCCCGTCGGTGTACTCCGAGAGTACTTCGCCGCCGGGGCCGTTCAGGGAGACGTAGCCGCCGGCGACCGACGCCGCCGTGTCGCCCGGACTCCCGACGCCCTGCGCCGCCCGCTCGACGGCGAACGCCCGCTCGGCCAGTCCGGCGCGTGAGATTCCTCCGCGGGCGGAGCTGAGCGTGGCCGCGAGGGCCGCCGAGAACGCCGCGCTCGAGCCGAGCCCTGCCGCGCGGGGGACACGGGACTGGACACGGACCTCGATGGGCGGGCCGTCGGCCCACAGTTGCTTGAGCGCGGCGCGGAAGTACGGATGGCGCTCGGTCGCCTCGAAATCGCGGTTCAGGCTCGATCGCACGGCGGATTGCACGCCGACCTGAACGGGGAGGTCGATCGCGAGGACCAGTTCCGGCCGGCCGTGCACCACGGCGTGCTCGCCGAACAGGATGCACTTTCCCGGGGCCCGGGCGGCGAGCGGGAGCGAACCGGGCGGAATCGGCTCCCCGCTCACCCCGCGCCCTCCGCGATCGCCACGACCTTCTTCCCATGGGCCTGCGGAACGAGGACCGCCCTCGCTCCCGGCCAGACCCCAGGACCCGGGATTCCTCGAATCTTCGCCAGGATCACCGCGAGCGCGGCGACCTCGCTGTGCGGCTGATGGCCGACGGCGACGTTGTGGGCCGCCAACCGATAGAGGTCCGGGGGCACTTTCGCCCCTCCGACGACCAGGAGGACCGACGTCGCGCGCCGCAGTTTGGGGGCGACCCGAGCGACCGGTTCGCCGTACATCGTCAAGTGGACGACGACCCCGTCGAACTCCCGGATCAGACGCTTCCAGTCGCGGACGGCTTCGACGGCGAACGAACCACCCCAGGTGGCGGCGACCCGTGCGATCCGCTCGGCGAGCGCGGCATCGCCGGGATGCAAGTACAGCCGCTCGGCGCCGAAGGCGCGGGCGGTGAGCGCGACGTGCGTGGTGAGACGCGGGTCGCGCCCAGCCCGGTGGCCGATGCGCAGGACCGAGACGCGGGGCCCCGCGCTACGTCGCGGGCGCGGCATGGAACCGCTCGATCCGATGGCCCCGGTATTCCAGCTTGTCGGAACGCTTGACGAGCCCCTTCAGACGCGTCGGCGACATCCCGAGCTCCTCCGCGACATCGGAGAAGAATCGGCCGGCGTCGCCGACCGCGTCGAAGATCCGCTTCTCGAGCTTCGCGTAGTCCTTGTCCGGCATCGAGGCGATGGCGAGGATCTCGCTCACCTCCGCCAGCGGGGCGGTCGTGTTGATGTTGATCGTGGAGTAGTAGAAGTGGTAGCTCTTCTCCGGTTGGCGCTTGCCTTCCCGTGCGACCCAGCGGGTGTCGATCAGCTTCAGCTTCTCGAAGAAGGAGAGCGCCTTCGTCCCTTCCTTCCCGAACTCGCGCTCGACGTCTTCGCTCGTCAGCCAGGCATCGGCAAGCCGCTGAACGAGCTTCAGCTTCACCGGCGAGTCGACGGCCCGCAGGATCGGAACGAGCTCACTCATGTCGTTGACGACCTTGATCCGGTGCATCACCGCCGCCATCGACTTACGCCCCCCCGGACGGGCCGGCAGCGTAGAGGGCCCGGCGGTACTTTCCCCACCGGTCGTGGGGAGAGTAGCGGGGCGGGTGCGGGGTGCGGGTCGCGCCGTGCCCGTTCGGGCAGGCGTCGGAGAACGTGTAGCGGGCGCACTGGCGGCAGACGCGGAGCAACGAGTCCGTCATGCGCGCGCGAAGCTCCCCTGACCGCCCATCGACTTGATCGCGGCGATCGCGGCCTCGGTTGCGTGCTTCATCGTTTCTTCCGCCTGTTTGTATTGCGTCCCGCCCACCTGAATTCGGTAGCGCGGCGCGCCTACGTACTGGACAATAACGGACTCCGGGTCGACGGCCTCGGCGGCCTGGAGCGCCTTGCGGACGGTCTCGACGCCCGTGGGGGAGGAGTCGGTGAGCTCGAGGGTGCCCCGGATCGTGATGTGGGGCGGGACGATGTTCTCCTGCGCCGTCTTCAGGAACGCGGTGACCCAGGCCGCCTTCCCGCCTTCTTTCTGGAATCGCTTCGGGTCCGCCGCGGCGACCTCGAAAGCATCGAACAGGCTGCCGTAGCGCTCGACCAGCGTCTCGGCGAACAGCTCGTGCGTCGCGTCCGGCTCGATATTCAGGTTGGCGGCGACGAGGTTCAGCAGGCGGACCGCCTTCTGCTCGTTCTTCCAGCTCTGGATCTTCTCGCGGCGCTGGTGGTCGTTGATCCGCTTGAGGGACAGGTCGATCTGGTTCTTCGCCGGGTCGAGGCGCAGGACCCGCGCGACGATCTTCTGGCCCTCGCGGATGTGGTCCCGGATGTACTTGACCCACCCCGTCGCGACCTCGGAAAGATGGATGAACGCCTCGCGGTTCGCGAACTCGTCGAGCGTGACGAACGCCCCGAAGTTCCGGATCGAGGTGACGGTACCGACGACGAGCTCCCCCTCCTCGGGGAACTCGGGCCTGAGCGGCAAGAACGATTGACTCCCTACGAGACGGTCCGCAGGAGTTCGCCGCGGAGCTTGGCTTGCCCGCCGGTCGGGGTCGCGAGCCGCGCCCCGCACACGGAGCAGTTGACCGTCGTGGCGGGTCGGCTGAACATCGTCTGTTCACCGGAGCAGTCGGGGCACTTGACGACCCAGAACGGGGACGGACCTCGGGCCGGCATGTCTAGCGGTGCTCCACGAGTTCGAGGGTTCCCGCCCGCCAGCTCTTCGGCTGGACGGTGTATTTGCATTTCTTGCACTTGTACTTCAGAAAGACGCGGCGGACGGGCTTGGCGCGGCCCTCGGGCTTTGGCCGAGGGAAACCACCGTAGCCGCTCGTCGCCCGACGGAATCGGCGCTGCCCCCACTTGAGTTCCGATGCGGGGCGCTTCTTCGCCTTCTCGACGTCGTGCTCGGTGTGCACCCGACACTTCGGGCAATAGGTCCGAACGACCTTGGGATAATGCATCGGCGGCGCCGAGCCGAGCCTTGTATATAGGGTTACGGCCGACCTTCGTTCGCTCCCCGGATTGTGGCCTGTCCCACGTCGATTTCGGCGCGTTGGTCGGTCCTCTGGGCGGCCCGGCCGACCGTGTCGCGAACGGATCGGGAATTGGCCGGGATCGGTCTGGGTTCTCGTCCGGTTACTGGGTGGATTGGGATCCCCGATCCGGATTTGATGCGGAGACCGGAGGGCTGTGAACTCCCGGTTGGGTCTCGCGGGCTACTCGGGTCGTCGGGAGATGCCCGCTTCTCACCCGGGAAGGAGTGCGGGGCCGGGAGGGAAACCGCAAGGAATCGGCGGGCGCATCGACGGCGAGCTCGAGGCGGATCGCCATCGCGCCCCCGACGACCCCAACGACGGCGGCGAAGAGCAGTTCGGAGCTCACCGCCAGGCTGAGGAGCGAGAGAATCATGATCCACAGTCCGAGGGCGGTTCGGTACTTCGGAACTAGCCCGAGCACCACTCCCAGCGCGACGAGAACCAGCCCGTCCAAGATCGACCAGAAGAAGAAGCCGGCGAGAGCGACGAGGAGTGCAGAACCTCCCAGGGGGGTCGCCGTGTCGATCAGGTAGTAGGTGGACACCGCCTGCCAAACCATCAGGGCTCCCGCCACGATGGTCAGGGCCGTGGCGACGCGGGGCCGGTCTCCCTCCAAGTTCGAACCTTTCCCCGGATTCCACCACCCGCCCTGTGGATATGGAACTGCCGTCGACGGGGCCTCGGTGCGCTGGGTGGCGTTGAGCCAAGTTCGCGAGGTCCCTAGGGGGTCCGGGACCCGCTCGGGGCCGCACCGCTCGTCGGCCGTCCGCGCTCCGGGCGGGACGGTGGACGGTAGGGAGTCTCGCAATTCGGGCAGCGGTCCGCTCCCACCGGAACGGTCGATTGGCAGTTCGCGCAGAGCCCCTGCATTCGCGGGGTCGGGCGCGAGGCGGAGGAGCCGGGAATGCTCGGTCGAACTCCGTTGTATTCCCACTCGAAGTTCGGGTCCTCGTCCACCTCGAAACGGATCGCGAGGACTCCGCCGATCAAGCCGAGAATGATCCCGATGAGGAAGCCGCCCCCACCAAAGATGCTGACGGCCGAGAGAATGACGATCACGATCCCGTACGGCGTGTGATGCTCCGGGGACTCGTAGAGGAGGCCGGCGAACACGATGACGAGGAATCCGATCAGAAGGCCGATGATGGAGAGCCCGCCGACGGCCGCGCTGAGGCCGCTGGCGCCGATGGACCCAGCGACGCTGCTGACGACGGCGAGGAAGAGTCCGCCGACGAAGATCATCACTCCGCCGGCGAGCGACAGGGCGAACGCCGCGATTGGTTTCTCCTCGCGCATCGCCGGACTCCCTCGGGAACCCTCGATGGGATCGAGGGATATGGTCCTGCCGTTTTTCCGGGTCCCTCGACGAGCGGGCGCCTCGAAAAGCGCCTCAACGCTTATGTAAGGGTGCCAACTCGGCGGCCCCACCCTCGAGGAGAAATGGCCGACCGGAGCTCCATCGATGTCGTCACGGAAACGCTCCAAAAAGCGAAGGAGCGCGCGTTTCCGGAGACGGTCGAGGTGTCGATCAACCTGAAAGACCTCGACCTGTCGGTCCCCAAGAACCGGCTGGAGGACGAGGTTCCCCTCCCCAACGGACGTGGCCGCAACGTGCGGGTCGCTCTGTTCGGGACGCCCGAGATGTGCCAGAAGGCGAAGGACGTCGCGGACGTCGTGATGGCCCCGGCGCAGCTCGATGAGCTGATGAAGGACAAGGCCGCCGCGAAGAAGCTCGTTGAGGAGATCGATTTCTTCCTCGCCGAGGCGCCCCTGATGCCGACGATCGGCAAGCGGCTCGGCGTCGTGCTCGGCCCGCGGGGAAAGATGCCCCGCCCCGTGCCCCCCGGCGGCGACCCAACCAACATCATCAACGCCCTGAAGCGCTCCGTGCGGGTCCGCTCGAAGGGCAACCGGACGTTCCACGCCCCGGTGGGGACGCGGACGATGCCGCCCGAGCAGATCGCGCAGAACGTCGACGCCCTTCTTTCCCGGATCGTGGGGAAGCTCGAGCGCGGCCGCAACAACATCGAGTCGGTCTACGTCAAGACCTCCATGGGTCCGGCCGTCCGCCTCTGGTAGGTTCGGAGAGAGCAATGCCCGGCCGTGGATCCGTTCGTCCCGAGAAGATCACCGAGGTGGCGGCCTTGGCCGACACCATCCGCTCGCACCGCACGACGGCGATCATCGGCGTCCGTGGCGTGCCGGCCTCGGCCCTTCAGAAGATGCGCCGCGCGCTGCGCGACCGCGGTCATCCGATCGTGGTCTCGACGAACAGCTCGCTCCGCCACGCCATCGAACTCGCGGCGCCGGACCGACCGGCGTTGAAACCGCTTCTCGAGCACGTGAACGACCAGACGGCCGTGCTCACAGCCGAGGGGAACCCGTTCTCACTCTACCAGGAGCTCTCGCGCACCCGCTCGCCGACCCCGGCGCGCGGCGGCGAGCTGGCCCCGAAGGACATCGTGGTCCCCGCCCAGACCACGAGCTTCAAGCCCGGCCCGATCGTCGGCGAGCTCCAGCACGCGGGGTTCCCCGCGGCGATTGAGAAGGGGAAGGTCGTCCTGAAGAAGGACACGACCGTTGTCAAGGCCGGCCTCCCGATCAGCCGCGAAGTCGCGGGACTGCTGACGCGCCTCGACATCTTCCCGCTCGAGGTCGGACTCGAGCTCCGGGCCGCCGTCGACGGCGACACCTTCTACCCCCCCTCCGTCCTCGCCGTCGACCTCGACGCCCAACGCGGCGAGATGGTCCGGGCGCACCGCTCCGCCATTTCGCTCGCCCTCGAGCTCGCCTACGCCACGCCCGTCACCGCGCCGCTCCTCATGGCGCGCGGCCACCGGCGCGCGCTCGCCCTCGCCATCGCCGCGGGCTACACGACGCCCGCTACCCTGCAACCGATCCTCGCGAAGGCGCTCGCCCAGGCGCGAGCCCTGGAGCGATTGGTCGGATCCTAGTCCACCCGGAACCAAATCTGGAGGAACAACGATGGAGTACGTCTACGGAGCCCTGCTGCTCAACGCCGCCGGAAAGCCGATCGATGAAAAGGGCCTCACGCAGGTCCTCTCCGCCGCGGGCGTCAGCCCCGACGGGGCCCGCGTGAAGGCGCTGCTCGCCAGCCTCGAGGGTGTCAACATCACCGAGGTCCTCGCGAAGGCCGAGACGTTCTCGGCCCCCGCGGCCGCTCCCCCGGCCTCCGACAAGAAGGAGGAGAAGGGCGGCAAGAAGGAAGAAGAGAAGAAGGAAGAGAAGGGCGTCACCGAGGAAGAGGCCGCCGAGGGACTCTCGGCGCTGTTCGGCTGAGCCGAACGGCGCTCGACTTAAGTCCCAAGGCCGGGTGACTCGGGTCGGGAGCCGATTTCGGCACCACCCGAGTCATGCCGCCACGAGAAGCCTGCGGCGTCCTCGGGGTCTCGCTGCAGGGGAAGGGCGCCGCGCCCTACCTCTACCGCGGCCTCCGGGCGCTCCAGCACCGCGGCCAGGAGTCCGCCGGCATCGCGACGAGCAGCCACGGCACGCTCCATCACCGCAAGGGGATGGGCCTCGTCCACGAGGTGTTCGACCAGGAGGAGATCGAGTCGCTCCGCGGCTCCGTCGGGATCGGCCACGTTCGCTATTCGACGACGGGCACGAGCGACCTCGAGAACGCCCAGCCCCTCGTCGTAAAGCTCCGCGACGAGGACGCGGCGCTCGCGCACAACGGCGACCTCGTCAACTTCGAGCGGATCCGCCGACGCCTCCAGGCGCAGGGCGTGGAGTTCCTCGGCAGCGCGGACTCCGAGACCATCGCCGCGATGATCGCGCTCGAATACGGACGGACCCGCGACCTGGAGGCCGCGATCCGACGCGCGTGCGCGGAGCTGATCGGCGGCTACGCGGTCGCGATGCTCGTCGGCCAGCGCCTCGTCGCCTTCCGAGACCCGCTCGGCATCCGTCCTCTCGTCCTCGGCACGCTCGACGGGGGCTACGCGATCGCGAGCGAGTCCGTCGCGATCGAGATGATGGGCGGCCGGCTGGTCCGCGACCTGCTCCCCGGCGAGGTCCTGATCATCGACAAAGGCCAGGTGCTGCACTCCTCCCGGATGACCAACGTCGGGGAGAGGGCCCACTGCATGTTCGAGTGGGTGTACTTCTCGCGCCCCGACTCCGTCGTCGAGGGCCAGATGGTCTACGAGGTGCGCCACCGCATCGGCCAGACGCTCGCGCACGAATCCCCGGCGTCCGCGGACCTCGTGATCCCGGTCCCGGACTCCTCGCGCCCGCAGGCGCTCGGCTTCTCGGAGGTCTCGGGGATCCCGTACGCGGAGGGCCTGATCAAGAACCGCTACGTCGAGCGGACGTTCATCCTTCCGGACCAGAAGCGCCGGGAAGACGAGGTCCGCGTCAAGCTCCACCCGGTGCCGGGACTCCTTCGAGGGAAGCGCATCGTCCTCATCGACGACTCCATCGTCCGCGGAACGACGCTGCGCGAGATCGTCAGCATGGTCCGCCAGGCCGGAGCGACGAGCGTCGACGTGCGGATCGGCTGCCCGCCGATCGTCGCGCCCTGCTACTTCGGCATCGATATGAAGGAGCGCAAGGAGCTCGTCGCGAACGGCCGGACCGAGGACGAGGTGGCGAAGGTGCTCGGCGCGGAGTCGGTCCACTATCTCTCCCTGCCCGGGCTCGTCTCCTCGATCGGGATCCCCCAGGAAGGTCTCTGCCTCGGGTGCCTCACCGGGCGCTACCCCCTCGACGTCCCCGAGGAACGGCGACGGTTCCAGAAGTCTCTCGAGGAGTTCTAGCGCGTGGCGCCGCCCGTCCTCCTCCGGGAGGACCGACGGTGGGTCGTCGTCGATGTCGAGCATCGCACCGTCGGTGCCGCTGAGCTGACGCGGACACCCCGCGAGGCACCGGAGCCGAGAGGGATTCGGAAGCTCGCCGCGGTGGCCGGTATCCAGGCCGGGGACCCGGTGGTCCTCGAAGCGCTTCGGTCCGTGGGTTTTTCCGCGACCTTGGCGAGTCGCGCCGTCTTCGCGCGAGCGCGAGCGGCGCTGCCGAAGCGAACGTCGGCCCAGCGGCGCGAGTCGTTGCTTCGGGAGGCGGAGGCGAGCCTCGCCGAGGCGCTCTCGAGCCCCGAGGAAACCGTGATCGCGCTCGCCCGCGAGGAAGAACGGGTCGAGAGGGCCAGGTCGCGCGACGACGGCGCGAGAGCGAGTTGGCTCGGACCCTCGGAGGGTCCGCTCGCGGAGTACGCGGACGACTGGGCCCTCTTTCGCTCGCAGCTCGAGCGCCACCACGCCGACCTCGTGGCGCGGACGGAGAGGGTCGCTCACGCATTCGCTCCCAACCTGTCGCGTGTGGTCGGGCCGAGGGTGGCGGCACGATTGATCGCCGCCGGCGGTGGCCTCGGCATGATCGCGCGCATGCCGGCGTCCCGGCTCCAGCTTCTCGGTTCCCGACGTCGTCCTGGGGGAGGACGAGGTCCCAGGTTCGGTCTCCTCTACCGAGCGGAGGGCGTCGACCGTCTGCCTCCGGACCGGCAGGGAGCGTACGCGCGGACCCTCGCCGCCCTGGCCGTGATCGCCGCACGGGCGGATTCTACGACGCGGGCCGATCTGGCGCCGGTGCTCGTGCGCCGACGGGATCGGCGACTCGAGCAGCTGTTGCAGAGGCGAACGTGAGGGTCGCGCACCGCCCCACCCGGATGGCGCCCGGTGAACGGCTGTTCGTCCGGGAGGATCGCGAAGGCGACTCCCACTGGACGGTCGCCCTCTCCGAACCGGCGGCCGTGTACGGGGAGCGCGTAACCGCCGTCGAGGATTCGGTTCTCCGGAGGTGGGACCCGTCGCGCAGCAAGCTCGGGGCCGCACTCGCCAAGGGCTGGGACGGCGCGCTCCCGAGGTCCGGCGAGCGCTGGCTGTACCTGGGCGCCGCGACCGGCACCACCGCCTCGCACGTCGCCGACCTCGTCGGGCGGGACGGATTCGTGTTCGCGGTGGAGAAGAGCCTGCGGCCGTTCGCCCGCCTCCTCGCGCTCGGCCGCCGGTATCCGAACCTGGGTCCCATCCTGGGCGACGCACACGCCCCCCTCGACTATCTTCCGATGGTGCCGCCCGTCGACGGGCTCTACGTCGATCTGGCGCAGGTCGACCAGGTCGAGATCGCCCGCGAGAACGCGCGCTGGTTCCTCCGTCCGTCCGGGATGCTCCTGCTCGCGCTGAAGACCGCCAGCATGGGGCGAGAAAAGTCGCCCCGCGACCACCTCGCCTCCGCCGTCGAGCGGCTCTCCCCGGGATTCGAGCTCGACACGCCACTCGGGCTCGAGCCGTTCCACAAACGCCACTTCCTCCTCGGCGGGCGGGCCACCGGCGCTCCCGCGGTTCCCGAACCGCCGGCGTCGCCTAAGCGCCGGGGCGCGCCCCGCGTTGCACGACGACGGTGATGATGTCCTCGTCGGCGAGCGGATGGTCCCGGCCGACGGTCTGACCGGGGAACCGGGCACTCGTTCCCCACACCTGCGCTGACTTGAACGCCGCGTCGAGCTCCGTGGGGAGGCGCTTCAGCAGGTCGGTGATCTTGTTGCCCTTGCGGAGGATCACGGGTTCGTCCATGTCGGGGTCCTCCCCCGGGGGCTTGACGTAGATCCGGATGAACTGGAGCGCCTCGCCGATGGCCTCCACGAGGTCGGGCAGGGCGATGCGATCCCGCGCCGAGATGAACCGCGGGCGGAACTCGCGGAGGCGCACCGCCATCGCCTCTCGCTGGGCCGGCGACAACAGCTCGCACTTGTTGACGGCGAGGATCGCGGGGAGGTAGACCCGGTTCCCCGCGAGTACATCGATGAGCTGGTCGGAGGTCGCGTCCTCGCGCAGGACGATCTGCCCGTTGTGGAGGCCGAACTCGCGCGCGATGTCGGCCGCGAGCCCTCCGGCGAGATGGGTCAATTTGACCGTGCTCGAGACGGTGAGTCCCCCGCGGTCGGCGCGGGTCACAACGATGCGGGGCGGGCGCTGGTTGTTGCGGACCCCGGATCCTTCGAGCTCGTTCTTGAGCGCCGTGAAGTCGGTGTGCTCCGGGTCGATGAGGTAGAGCACGAGGTCGACGGCGCGGACGACCGACAGCACTTCGCGTCCGCGACCGCGCCCCTTCGCCGCCCCGGGCACCAGTCCGGGCATATCGAGGATCTGGATGGACGCGCCGCCCCAGCGGAGCATCCCGGGAATGATCGAGGTGGTCGTGAAATCGTAGGCGCCCGCCTCGCTCTCGGCGCCCGTGAGCCGGGTGAGTAGGGTCGACTTTCCGACCGAGGGGTAGCCGACGAGGCCGACCGTCGCGTGGCCGGATTTGCGGACCGAGTACCCAGTTCCGCCGCCCTTCCCCTTCGCCCGGGTCTCCCGTTCGAGGCGCAGGACCGCGAGCTTCGCCCGCAGTCGACCGATGTGGCGCTGCGTCGCCTTGTTGTACTGGGTGTTGCGGATCTCGTCCTCGACCGCGGTGATCTGCTCTTCGAGGGCGGACACGTCGAGGCTCCGTCGTCCCGACGGTGCACCGTACATATCGGCTCGCTCTCCGGCGGCCGGACTCGTCGTTCATCGTTCGTCGGGTCCGCATCGGACTTCTCCCGCCTTCGGCAGCCGTTCTCGTGGTACGGAATCCCATCGGCGCGAGAAAAGAGTGGAGGTCGTGGGCGTTCCGCGGAAGCGCCGTCGCTCGAAGGCCGGAGCGGCCCGACCGGTTCCACTACGCGCTGCTGGGTGCCCTTCGACTGGCGGGGGGATGCCCCGTCGATTTCGAGATCACCTGGCGGAGCGGCTCGGCGGGCGGGGTCCGGCTCACGGCCGCCGACCGCGCGACTTCCGACTGGCTGACGGCTACGCTCCTTCCAGCCTATCCGGCGGGCAGTTGGGTCGAGGCGACCCCCGCGCCTCGGGCCCCCGGATGGGCGGCGGTCGGCCGTTCGCTGTTCGGTCCCGGGCTTCCCCATCCGTGGGCGGTAGAGTGGCTCGCTCCCTGGTCGGACTCCGTCGTTTCCGCGTTCACGCTCCTCCCGCCCGGAACGCGCCTCGAATGGCGGCTTCGTCCTCTCGGCGCAGCGAGCTCCATCGCCACCCCCACGTCGTTCGTCGAGCAACCGTCGGGGTTCCGAGCGCAACCCCCACCGACGGTGGCGCGCCGGCTCTCGGATGCGGCGGCGGAACGACTTCTGGCTCCGCAGTGGGACGTCCGAGCGGTCCTGTCCAGTCCGGATCGGAGTGCCGGCGAGTCCTGCGGCCGGATGGTCGCGGCCGCGGCGCGGGCCGACGGAGGGAACGGCCTCGCTTGGCGGCGGGTCGGGAGGCTCCGGGCGCGCGGCCCACCACCCATCGTCCTCGCCCTGCCCGAGGTCGCGGCACTGTTCCCGTCCCCAGGACTCCGCCTCCCGATCCCGTCCTCCGAGCTCTCCCCGGCGGCAGCGACCATCCCGATCGCCCGCTCGAGTTCGGGTCGCGTGTGGGGCTTGCCCGTCGAACCTCACCAGGGGCGGCACGCGCTGTTCCTCGGGGAAACCGGAATGGGCAAGAGCACCGCGCTCCTCCACGCGACCGTCCGCGCGGCCGAGCGCGGCGGTGTCGTCTTCTTCGACCCCGTCGGGGACACGTCGCGGCGCCTCCTGGACCGTTTGCCGTCGAGCGCGGTCGGCCGGGTGGTCTGGGTTTCGCCCTCGGTCTCGCCGGTGGCCGTCAACGCGCTCGCTGGGGCGACGCGCCCTGGGCCCGCGGGCGATCGGGCGCTCGCCGACCTGGTCCAGGCGCTCCGCCGGGTTCGCGCGGGCCGCTACGCCGACTCGCCGTTCTGGGGACCGCGCGTCGAGGAGATGGTCCACTTGGCGCTCCGGGCCGCTTCGCGCTACCCGCAGGGCACCCTCCGGGAGGCGGCGGCCCTCCTGGGAAGCGGAGCGACGCGCGAACGCACCGTCCCGCCGGCCGCGCGGGACGCGGTTCGCGAACTGACCGACCGGGCCCGCTCTCGGCCCGAGGAGCTGGACGGAGCGCGCCGCGTCCTCGACGAGGTCGTCCGCTCTCCCGTCCTCGCCCGGATGTTGGCGGGCCGGGAATCGACGTTCTCGGTGGCCGCGTCCGCTCGGGCCGGGAAGATCGTCGTGCTCAGCGGCGATGCGCCCGATGTCGGCGAGTCGGCGGCACGGTTGCTGCTCTCGGTCCATCTCGCGCTGCTGTGGTCCGACCTCATCTCGCGAGGCTCGTCGGAGAAGGTGTTCGTCGTCGCCGACGAGATCCAGTGGTTCGCCAACGAGTCCGCCGTGGAGTTGTGGCGCCTCGGCCGGCGGTTCAACGCCCATCTGTGGGCGGCGACCCAGTCGCTCGCGTCCCTGGCGGAATCCGTCCGGGAGGCGGCGCTCACCAACAGTGCGGACCTTGTCGTGTTCCGTGGATCCCCCGACGACGCTCGCGAGCTCGCCCGTTGGGTCAGTGAACTGTCGATCGAGTCGACCCTCTCGCTTCGCCGGGGAGAAGCCGCGGTCCTGATCGGGAAGGGCGGGGAATCGGGATGGGTCCGACTCCCGTTCGCGCCCGAACGCCCCCGTCCGGATCGCTGGAGGGAGGTCTGGGAGCAGTCGCGGGATCTGTGGGCGGCTCCCGAAGACCTCGACGTTGCGCCCGAACCGGACTCCGGCGGGCCCTCGGACGAACGGGGGGGCCGGGAGGGGGCTCGGACGGCGCTGCTCGTGCTGTGGGCCGGGTTCCTCGACGGGGGAGAGCGGGACTCGCTGACGGTTCTGCTGGATGAGCTCCGGTCGGTCATCGACCCGGACGGGGATGCGGTTCGGCTCGCGGGAGGTCGGCTCGCAGCGGCGGCGGCACTCGAGGCGACGGATTCGCCCGCGGGCCGGAGTTGGACGGTCCGACGGGATCGGCTCCGGGAGCTGCTCGGGCCCGAGCTGGAACCCGACGAACTCGCAGACGCCCGCGAGCGCTGGACCCGGCTCGTGGCCACCCGAGGTCGTTCCGACTCTCGGAAAGGACTTTAGCCCGAGGTCGCCTCTTTTCCACCGATGGCATCTGCGGCGAAGCCAGCTCCGCCCGATGCGGGAGGGCTCCGGGAGCGCTGCCTCACGGGCATCGAGGGGCTCGACAACATCCTCGGCGGGGGGATTCCGCGCGGCAACCTCGTCCTCATCGCCGGTAGCGTCGGCACCGGCAAGACGACGCTCTGCCTCGAGTTCCTCGTCCGCGGCGCCGAGAAGGGCGAGCGGACGCTGTTCCTCTCCGTCACCGAGGCCTCGGCGAAGCTCATCGAAAATCTCTCGGCGTTCGAGTTCTTCCGCCAGGACCTGATCAGCGCCGGCGGGCTCGTCTTCGTCGATGTTCCGCAGATCTACGACCTGCTCGGCCTGAACCACGAAGAGCTCACGGTCGAGGAGATCGACCTCCTCCTGAAGGCGTTCCTCGACCTCGCGCGCGAAGTCGGCGCGCACCGCGTCGTCGTCGACTCGCTCACCTCGGTCTGCTACCGGATCCGGCGCGACGAGCGGATCCGCGATTTCATGCTGAAGCTCTCGCAAGGGCTCGCCGAGCTCGGTTGCACGACCCTCCTCGTGTCGGAGATCGGCCAGAGCGCGGGCCGCTACTCGCTGCACGGCGTCGAGGAGGCGATCGTGGACGGCGTGATCCTGCTCGGCAACGCGCGCCGGCAAGGCGACATCCTGCGGATCCTCCAGGTCGTCAAGATGCGAGGCACCTCGCACTCCCGCGCGCAATATGTGATGGAACTCACCCCGATCGGACTCCTGATGGCGCCCCACCTGAAGGGCGGACGCCAGGAATCGTAGCGTGGCATCCGAGGACGACATCGGCGAGCGGCTGCGGCAGCTGCCGGGCGGCTCGGCGGTGGCGATCCGGCTCAACCCGCGGGAGTACGCCGACGACTACTTCGCGGTCCTGAACGCCACCCTGCGCGACGTCGGCAGCGAGACGAACGCGCACACCATCTACGTCTCGGTCACGAACCCGGCCTCGCTCGTCTGGTCGCTCGCGCAGGCGCTCGACGTCGACGCGGCCCGGCTCTCGTTCGTCGACGCGATCAGCCACATCATGATGAATTACCGCGACCCGCTCCCGAATGCGACGTACGTCGAGTCGCCGCGGATGCTGGAGGACATCATGCTCCGCGTCGAGTACCTGCTGCGGAAGCACCCCAGCCCCCGGTCGCTGCTGGTCATCGACTCGGTCAACTCGCTCGCGATCCACAACCCGGCGGACCTCCTCTCGGAGTTCTTCCACATCCTGGTGAACAATCTGAAAAGCCGTCAGGTGCTGACGGTGCTGCTGATCGTCAGCGAGGACAGCCAGTCCGAGCTCGACCAGCTCCTCGGTCTCGTCGTCGACGAGACGATCGAGGTCGTCCGGAGGCGTTCGTAAGGACGTGTCGACCGACCAGAGCGTCCTCGGGATCCCCGAGCTCGACCCGGAGCTGTTCCCCTACATGCCGCCGGGGTGGCTCGGACTCCTCGTCGGCCACTCCGGCGCCGGGACCCCGCTGTTCGCCAAGCAGTTCGCCCAGGCCATGGTCGGGGCGTCGCCCGTCCTGTACTACACGACCTACGAGCGGACCGAGGACGTCCACAAGGCGTTCCGCGACTTCGGATGGGACCCCGACGGCGTCCAGATCGTCAACCTCTCGGAGGAGTACTTCCGCAACGTCCTCGTGCGCTCGCTCGAGGTCTCGCAGCGCCGCGAGCGCGGCCTGAAGGTCGCGGACCTGAGCACGACGAACCGGCCGAAGCCGAGCGCCGCGGCGACGTACAACATCACGAGCCGGCTCCTGGCCGACCTGGCCGCGCTCGACGGACGGTTCCGCCTCGTGCTCGACTCCCTCGATTTCTTCTTCGAGGTCCTCGAAAACGCCGACGTCATGACGATGGTCCGCCAGATCCGCCACCGCGCCCAGGAGCTCGGGGGGCAGGCGCTCCTCGTCGTGCAGGGAGAGTTCCACGAGCGGCGCGTCTCGGGGATGCTCGAGGACATGGCCGATGTCGTCGTCGAGCTCACGGCGCGTCCACGCGGCGAGGCCTACGAACACCTGCTCGCGGTGCGCAAGATCCGCAACCATCCGGAGCGGACGCGCATCCTACCCGCGCGCATGACCGAAACCGGGCTCACGGTCGCGCGACCGGACCCGAAGGCCACCGCAACGCGGTCGGGTTAGCGTTAAGTTAACTAGGACCCGCTGGGTTCGTCCGCGTCGGGGTTTCGCATGGACGATGTTCACATCCGGTGGGTCGAGAAGGTCCAGCTGAAGGACCCCGTCCTCGTCGAGGGACTTCCGGGCGTCGGGAACGTTGGGAAGCTCGCGGCGGACTACCTCCGCGACAAGCTCGAAGCGAAACCGCTCGCCACGATCTACTCGAAGTTCTTCCCGCCCCAGGTCTACGTGAGCGAGGAGGGCCTGACGCGGCTCGTCTCCAACGAGCTGTCCTACCGGCGCGCGGTCGGCCCGAAGGAGCGCGACCTGCTCATCCTCAACGGCGACTACCAGGGCATCACCCCCGAGGGCCAGTACGAGCTGACGGAACGCATCCTGTCGGTCGCCCACTCGCTCGGGTCGAAGGAGGTCTACACGCTCGCCGGGTTCGCCCAGGGGCGGGTCGTCGACACCCCCCGCGTGCTCGGCGCCGCGACCTCGCCCGAGCGCGTCGAGGCGATGAAGAAGTTCGGCGTGGTGTTCTCGCGGAACGACCCCGGCGGCGGCCTGATCGGCGCCTCGGGCCTGTTCCTCGGTCTCGGCCGATTGTACGACATGCACGGCGTCTGCCTGATGGGCGAGACGAGCGGCTACTTCGTCGACCCGCGCAGCGCCGAGGCCGTCCTGAAGGTGCTCGCGCGCATCCTCGAGGTCACGATCGACTTCTCCGACCTCGAAGCGAAGGCGAAGGAGATCGACCGGATCGCCCAGAAGATCCACGAGGCCGAGGCGCATCCCCCCGAATCGCCTTCCCCGGCCAGCCGGGACGACCTCGGCTACATCGGCTGAACCAGCGATGGCGGCGCCGGCCGACGCGGTCGGCGAACGGCTCCGCGCCGCCGCCGACGGAGGCGTCCTCCGCTTCGACCGGTTCGTCGAGATCGTGCTCTACTCCGCGGGCGGGTTCTACGACTCGTCCGACGCTCCGTTCGGACCGGAGGGCTCGTTCTACACCGCAGCGCACACGACGCCGCTGTTCGGCGCCGCGCTGGCGCGACGGCTCCAGGCCGAGCGGGAGCGACTCGGGAACCCCGCGCACTTCCGGGTCGTGGAGGCCGGCCCTGGGGACGGGACGCTCGCGCTCGATGTCGCGCGCGCCCTCCCCTCCGACGGAGCCGGTTGGGAATGGACGTTCGTGGAACGGTCCTCGAAGCTGCGTCGAGCGCTCGCGGAGCGGGTTCGCGCCGCGACAGCGGCGACGTCCGTCTCGTTCACCTTCGCCGATTCCGTATCGGAATGCGGTCCCTTCGCGGGCGCCGTCGTCGCCAACGAGCTGCTCGACGCCCTCCCGTTCCGCCGGCTGACGTGGCGAGGGGGCGCGTGGCGCGAGCTGGGCGTGCGGTGGGACGGGCAGACGTGGCAGTGGGCCGAGGGACCCGACGCACCCACGATCCCCGGCGAAGCGCTCCCCCCGGCGGAGGAGGAGAGCCGGTACGAGCTCCTCGAACGGGCCGATGGGTTCGTGCGCGAAGTCGCGGACCACCTGAGCGCGGGCACCGCCATCTTCCTGGATTACGGCGCGAGCACCGACGAGCTTCTCCGGGGGCACCGCGCCGGGACCCTCGCCGCCGTTCGGAGCCACCGACCGGTCGAGCCCCTCGCTCAACCCGGGACCGCCGACCTGAGTGCGTTCGTGGATTTCACCCGGCTGCGCGCCGCCGCCGTCCGCGCCGGACTGGTCGAGCGCGCGTTCCGTCGTCAGGCCGAGGCTCTCGGGGCGTGGGGGTTTCCGCAACTCCTCGCCGCCCGGGAGAAGTCCGCGTCCGACTCCCAGGAGGCCGTGAAGCTCCGCCTGCAGGCCAAGAACTTGCTGTTCGGGTTCGAGACGTTCCACGTCCTCGAGCTCGGGGCTCCCGAGCCGGTCGGCCCTACGTCGTGACTGGCCGCTCGTCGCGGCGGATCCGCTCGGCGAGGCCGCTCTTCACGAGGAGATTCGCCCGTTCCTCGGGGAGCGCGAGCACGTCTTCGGCGCGCAGCTCGAGCGTCTCCTTCCCCATCTCGACGGTCGGTCCGTCCTTCAGGACACGGACGTAGGCGAGGCGCGGCGCGTCGGGAGGGGTCGAGGGGGCCGAGGTCGGGTGTCCCGTCCCGAGAACCTCCGGGGGGGCGGCAACGATGGGCGCCGAGGCGCCGGCCACCGCCGTCGACTCGAGGAACGGGGCGACGGCCGTCCGATGACCCCGGAGCACGTCGACGACACGGTCGAAGAGGGCTCTCTCCTCGGGGAGAGCGTTCGGGATGTCGCGCGACCCGCCGACGCTGGCCTGGAACGCGACGCTGAGGACCTTCGACATCCGAGCTTCGACGATGTCCCGGGCGACCTGGCTCGCCCGCGAGTGGGTCTGGCGTGCCAGGTCCCCTTTCTTCCCCCCGGGGTTCGCCCGAAGTTCCGCCTCGAAGGTTTTCCGGACCTCGGCGAGGAACGAGCGCGTCGTGTCGTAGAACTCGAGCGGGAGCTTCGCAAGTCCTCGCGCCGCGCCCTCGGCCCGCCGCCACTCCAGCAACTGGGTGTACGGGTCGGGCATCGGCCTCCGTCCGAGGGGCGATAGGTAAAAGGGCTTGCCGACTCGGCGGGAGGCTGGCGTCCCCCGGCGTCGGCAATCCGACGATGGGGGAGACCGGGCGACGCACGGAGGCCTGGCCGAAGTTCGTCCGGTTGTTCGCCCGACTCCGCGAGGAATCCGAGTCCGGGACCGCGGTCGTCGTCGTGGAGGGCGAACGAGACCGGCGCTCGCTGCGGGGACTGGGCCTCCGCGGGCCCATCGCACTGGTGCACGGCGGGGGCACTCTGGCCGCGTTCGCGGCCCGCCTCGCGCGCGGCGGTCGGAAGGCGATCGTCCTCACGGACTGGGACCTCGAAGGGGGCCACCTCGCGCGGCGCCTGCGGGAATTCCTCGAAGCCGAAGCGGTCGGCATCGACCTCGAGTACCGCCGGAAGTTCGCCCGGATCCTCCGGGGGGAGATCACCCACGTCGAGGGGATGAACGGCTGGGCCCGCCGTGTGGCGGAGGAAGCCGGAACTCCGATCGACGGCGAGATCGCCGACGCCGTCGGACTGGGCGACCCTACGGGATGACCTTCGTCTGCGTGCGGCGGATGTCGCGGCGGTTCCGCTGGCGCGAGGGGCGCATGCGCTCGGTCCCCTTCCCCTTCCAGCGCAGTCCCCGGCCGTCCTTTCCCGCGCGGGTCAGTCCGCGGTAGACGCGACCGGTGTGCGCGGCGCCCGCGATCCAGCCGTACTGCCGGTCGTTCATGATCTGCGGATGGGCGGGGTCGAGCAGGAGGACTTCGTAGAACTTCTCCTTCCCGTCTTCGCCGACCCAGTAGGAGTTGAGGACCTCGAGGTTCGGGTAATGCTTCTGGGCGCGCTCCTCGGCGATCCGCTGGACGCTCTTCGCGAGCGTCATGCGCAGGATACCCTTGCGCTTCGGCCGGCGCCCGGCGATGATCGCGCGCTTCCTCTGGCCACCGCGTCGCACCCGGACGCGGACGACGATGAACCCTTCCTTCGCCTTCCAGCCGATCGCCCGCGCGCGGTCGAGGCGGGTCGGGTGGGCGAGGCGCGTCACGGTGTGCTCGCGCCGCCAGGTGAGCAGGCGCTCATGCCGCAGGTCCGCCCCCTCCTCTCCGAGGGTGCGGCGGAACGATTGCGAGATGTATCGGTAGAGGGAACGGGCCATGGGCGGCGGCGGGGGACCTTCGGTCTCGTTATAAAGGTAGCTTCGCGCGATTCGTCAGGCGGGCCGAAGGCTCGTCGGGTCGACGGAAAGGTCGCGGAGCAGCTCGTCCAAACGGCGTACGACGTCGTCCGGTGACTCCGCCGCCAGGCCGGGGTCGAGCGGCTCGGGCAGGTCGGCGAGGATCTCCGCGATCTCCCGCTCCTCCTGGATGGTCGGCGCGCTCGGGGCGGGCCGTGGGGGAATCGACCGAGCCGGCGCGGGTCGCACAGTTCCCGCGCTCGCCGCTCGAGGAACCGGACGGACCGGCGCTG
The DNA here is from genome assembly GCA_022750115.1 of Thermoplasmata archaeon. Lineage (GTDB taxonomy): Archaea > Thermoplasmatota > Thermoplasmata > Lutacidiplasmatales > UBA184 > Lutacidiplasma. Next base: position 121,033 of record JAKIWI010000002.1, on the reverse strand, counting down.
GCGGAGGAACTCCCAGGTTGGCGACAGCCGTCCGAGGTCCGGCGGCTCGCGAGAGCATGGCCGGGGCGGGTCGCCCGGTGGACCGAGCGCGGGCGCCGATGGACGCCGAGGCGCGAGGTGGGGTCGGGTCCGAAAACCCCGACTCCGTCGACTTCTTCGGGACGACGAACGGGAGAAGGTAGGCCCACGTGACCAGAAGGACGAGAAGACCGAGGACGGTGTTGAACAATCCGGACGGCGAGGTCGGGGAGACGTAGTAGATCTGATAGAGACCCCAAACGGTGCTGCTGGCCGCGATCAGGAACAGGATCGATAGAAGGACACGGTCCCCGACTCCGTCCCCCGCCATCGGCGAAACGTTCGAGCGCCGGACCGGCCCTTAAGGGCGCGGTCGCGCAGGAGAGTCGTCCCGATCGCTCCCGGGCGCGCGGGGCGGGCTCGCTGGGACTTCCCACGGCAGGCGGAGGTCGGGCGACCGACTCACGCGCGCCGTGGCGTGGCTTTCGGTCAGGACGGTCCGCTCGAGGTGTTGGGCCATCTCGCGGACGAGCCGGTCGAGTCGTCCCCGCTCCTCCGCGGGCACGGAGAGGGGAGCGATCCAGACCACCGCGGCCCCACCGCTTGTGGGGACAACCGTGAACCGAAGCGACTTGGCCGCGACGGGGACGGCCGGGTTCATGCGCGTCAGCTCCGCCGCGAGATGACTCTCCGACGGCTCCGTGGTGTCCGTCCGCTGCACGACGTAGCCGATCTCGGCAAGATAGTCGGCGAGGTGACCCGCGAACCTCTCGCGGCCCATGCCCCGGACGCGCAGCCACTCGTTATCGTCCACCATGCGACCTCCCCGCCCAGCGGTCGACGCTCTTGAAGAATCCGAGGAGCATGCGATACTCCGCCTCGGTCGGTGTGGAGCGTCCGAGGACCCTCCGCCACAGGAGTCCGAGGCCCCGGCGCTTGTGCGCGGGGTAGCCCGCCTTCGCCGCGAGCTCCTCCACGCGGCGGAGGAGGATCTCCTTCTCCCAACCGTTCATGAGCAGGACCTCGGGGGCCGGGGTGCTCTCGGGGTCCGAAGGTCCCCGCCCTCGGTGGACGGCGTAGAGGACGATCGCGGCCGCATGCGATAGATTCAACGTGGGGAACTCCCGGCGGGCCGGAACGTGGACCAACAGGTCGCAGCGGCCGAGCTCCTCGCGGCCGAGACCGTTGTCCTCGGGTCCGAAGACGAGCGCCACCGTCCCTTCCACTGGCCGCACCAGTTCCCCGAGCCGCTCGGGCGAGACTGCCCGCCGCAGGTAAGACGCGGAGCGGCCGGTCGATAGATCGGTCGTGCCGACCACGATGTCCGCGTCGGCGACGGCCTGAGAAAAGTCCTCGACGACCTTCGCGGCGGCGAGGAGCGCCCCGCCCCCCATGGCTCGGCGGCGCGCCTCCGTCCCGAGTTCCGCCCGTGGGCGAACGATGACGAGCTGGTCCGCGCCGAAGTTCCGCGCGACCCGGGCGACGGCGCCGACGTTGCCGTCCTCCTTCGGGCGGACGAGCACCACGCTGAGGCGGACGGTCACGCGGCAGTCCCCTCCGCGAACAATCTCTTGACCATCCAGTCCGGGTCGAACGGGGCGAGGTCGCCGTACCCCTGGCCGAGGCCCACGTAGAGGATCGGGCGACCGGTCACGAACGTCGCCGAGAGCGCCGCCCCGCCCTTCGCGTCCGCGTCCAACTTGGTGAGGATGAGGCCATCGATGCCCAGCGACTGCTGGAACAGCTTCGCCTGCTCGACAACGTCGTTCCCCGAGAGCGCGTCGCCGACGAACACCGTCAGCGACGGAGGGACGACGCGGCGGATCTTCTGGGCCTCGGCGATCAGGTTCTCGTTGGTGTGCTGCCGCCCCGCGGTGTCGATGAGGACGACGTCGACCTTCTTCGCTTTCGCGTGCTCGACGGCGTCGAAGGCGACCGCGGCCGGGTCGCTCCCCTCCTGCTGGCGGATCACCCGAATCCCGAGCCGCTCGCCATGGACGAGGAGCTGCTCGATCGCCCCCGCACGAAACGTGTCCCCCGCGGCGATCACGACGCTGAGCCCGGCGTCCCGCAGTCGCATCGCGAGCTTGGCGACGGTCGTGGTCTTCCCGGTCCCGTTCACGCCGACGAACAGCACGATGTACGGCTTCTTCCCCGAGCGCGCCGCTTCGACGATGTCGACGGTCGGCTGCGTGAGGATGGATCGGACCGATGCCTCGAGGCTGGTCCGGACCGCCTCGGCCACGTCGGCCCCCCAGCGGAGCCGCTTCCCCTGGAGGCCCTTCCGAAGGTCGCGCCGGATCTTCTCGACGACCGGCAGAGCGACGTCGGACTGGAGGAGGACGATCTCGAGCTCGTCGAGGACGTCGTCGAGCCTCGCCTCGTCGATGCCACGGGACAAGAGTCCCTCGGTGAACGGAGAACCGGCAGCAGGAGGGGTCGCGCTCGACCCGGGCTCGGGAGTGGTGTTCGCCGGAGGACGCCCCGTGAGGCGCGCCTTAATCGCTGCCCACATCGCCCGCGAGCGGCTCGCCGCTGGTCGCCCGGGCGAGCGCGTCCAGGCGCTGGTTCAGGATCTGGATGCGCTCCTCGAGCGTGCGGACGTTGCCCTCGATCTCGCCGGTCGCCTGGTCGATCTTCGTGAGGCGCTGGGCGAGGAGCTCGGTCGCCTGGCCGCGTTCCACCTCCGCGACGAAACCGTCGCCGATCCCGATGAGCACCTTCGAGGTGGGCGCCGGAGAGCCACGGAGGTAGGTCTCCCCGCCGACCGGGATCAGGAGCTCACTGCCGGCAGCAACTCGCTCGAGTCCTTCGAGCGTTGTTCGAGCCCGCACGTGCTCGGCCCTCGAGGCCGAAAGATACTGGTGTTGCTGGAGGAGGGAGTTGAGCTGGTTGCGATAGACGTCGAGCCGCGCGACGTCCTCCTGGACCTGGCGTTCGGTCACGGGCCCCGTCGGGGCGCTCACGCGGAGACCTCGCTCACCGAGGCGATGCGGATCACGTTGCGCTTCACGTGGTGGCATCCGCCAATCTCGCTGAGGGCCCACTCCTGGGCTTGCGCGGCCGAGTCGGCCTCGCAGACCTTCGTGAACGTCTGCCAGTCGGCCCGACGTGCTAGGAAGGTGCCGGTGACCGACCAGTGACCTTTCGACATCGAGACCGCCGCCGCACCGTGGCTCGTTACATAACGATTCCGGCGACGAGGCGCCCGCCGACGGGAGGGTTAATACGTACCCCGCTCTCGAACCGGCGGCGCCGGCAGAGTCGCGGTGCGCGTACGCGCGTTGCGGCCCGGGACGGGGCATGAGCCGACCGAGCGTGCGCGACCAGGACGAGGCGGTCGGCCGATTCCGCGCTCCCCGCGGTCACAACGGGACGCTGATCCTGGCCGTGTGCGCCGTGCTCGGGACACTCGCGCTGAGCGCTTCCGCGACGTTCCTCGCCCCGACCCCGGCGGCCGCCGGGCCCGTGGTCCCCACGGTTGCGGCCCGAGCGCTGGTCGCGCCGGCCGTCTCGTCCGGGACCGGGGCGCTCTCCTTGTCGATCTCCGTGACGCCGGGCATCATCTGCGTCTCGAACAATCTCGGTTGCCCCTCCGACGAACGGTCGGCGCGCGTCACCATGACGGCGGCCGCCCCCGCGCTCGTCACCGTCTCCTACCCCGCGGTCCAGGTCGTCTTCCTCCTCGAGACGACGATCTACGACGGCGCGTACGACGGCACCGGCGGGACGCCGGGGACCGAGAGCTGCGCGGACTCGTCCCTGCACGAGCCGTGCGAGGAGTCGAACGCGATCCCGTTCTTCGTCACGCACGCCGGCGATATCGCGAACTCCATCGCCGCCGTGAATCCCCGGTCGTCGGTGACGTTCGGCCTCGTGGATTTCTTCTCGACCGGCGACGTGTACGACGACCAGTTGAACGACTTCCAATCGTACGCCTACCACGTCGACGTCGGCGCCCCCGTGACGGCCCCGCAGTTCGGCGCGGCCGTGGCCGGGTCGTTCGGCCAGAACGTCCTCGGGGGCGGTTGGACTTACAACGACGCGGACTTCGGGGACAACTACCTGCATTCCGACAGCATCACGGCGCTGTACGGGGTCCTGGAGGGCTACGGCATCAACTGGCTCCCGAACGCTCACCACGTTCTGGTGCTGATCGGTTCGACCGCGCCGCGCGACCCCTCCTACGTCCAGAACTACTGCGTCAGTGCGTCGGAGGCATGGCGGTACGCCTGCTACGGCGGGGCCGGGCCCTACAGCGACGGCTGCGAGCCCGCGTACAACTTCGGCGGGCTGGTCAGCCCCTCGTGCATCGGCTGGGTCTCGGCGAACGGCGGCAGCGCCGAATCCATCGCCTCGCTCTCGAACACGGCACCGGACTGCGCCAACTCGCTCGGGAAGCGATGTACGATCGATGTGATCGACCTGTGGACAACGCCGACGGACCCGTACTCGTCCGGCTGGCCGTCGTCCCACAACGGGGGGCCCGGCGGCGTCTACGTCATCCAGAACTCCCAGCGGATCCTGACCGCCGGCTGCGACCTCGCGCACGCGACGAACGGCTCGTGGGACGGTCCTTCGTACTACAGCTGTCCGGATGGACAGCTCGGCGACCTCGATTACGTCCCGTACGGCCCTGTGAACACGCCCCAAACCTCCAACCCCTCGCTGTTCGCAGCGTTTCGCGGCGTCAGCTTCGGCCCGACGGTCACCGACATCGCCGCACGCGGCGGGAACGTGTCGATGTTCCGCTTCGTGCCGTTCGCAAACGTCCGGCCCGCACCGAACCTGCACTCGGAGACGACCTGCCTCACCGCCGACGGTCCCCTCGGGATCTGCCCCTCTCCCGACTACGTGAACGGCTCCGGCTTCACGAGCCTCAACTGGAACTGGTCGAACAACCCGGCGAAGAACTTCCTGACCACGGGCGACTTGTGGATCGCCTCGTTCGACGTGATCGCGGTGGGTCCGCCGTATGGGAGCATCCCGGTGGACGCGTGCACGACCGCGCTCTGTGCCGCCGGCGGGAGCGGCCCGGTCAGCAGTACCTGGACGGCCGCCCGCTACCTTTCGCAGGTCGACAGCAGTCCCCTCGTCGAGTCGTTCCCGCTCGCGATCCTTCGCATCGTCTACGGCCCCGAGGCCCCGGTGCCGCCCGGGAATGCCCCGCCACCCGCCACCCCACCTCCGTTCCTATCCATACCGAGCCCGGCGTTGCCGAGCGCCGCGATCCCGACCCCGACGGCGGCCACCAGCATCGCGAGCCTGTCGGTCCAGGCGCTCGGAGCCGGTTTCCTGGGGGCCGGATTCACTCGGCTCGCCCAGAAGAACAAGCCCGTCGCCGTCGGACAAGCGAACGTCGGACCCGGCCCGAAGTACCGGAAGCCGCCCCCGCCGAAGCGGATGCCGGTTCGATTCGCCTAGCCGCGCGACGCTAGCTTGACGGCGGCGCGAGCGCCGCCCGACGTCGTGCCCGCTCGCGGAACCACCGCTCCTGGCGGTCCTCGAGGGTCTCGCCCACCGGCGCCGGCGAAGCCGCCGGGGGGTTCGATGCCATCGGTGTCGAGGACGGACCAACGTCGCTGACACCGTCGATCGCCCGGGCGACGCCGCTCGGGTGGGTCAGCCGGCGAGCTCCTCGACGGCGTGCCATCGCGCTCCCACCTCCTCGTCGGTCAGGCCGACGGTCGGCGAGAAGACGACGACGTCTCCCCATCGCGACCGAGCGTTGGTGTAGTCGTCGACGGAGAGCGGCAGCACAACTCCGTCCGCATGCGATTGGGCCAGCTGCGCGGCGATCGCCGAGTCCAGCGGGTCGGTCGGTTCGCTGACGGCGGTGGGAGCACGGGGATCGAAGGCGCGGAGCACACGATCGGCGAGAGCGACCCCCTCGCCGCTGGCGACCCAGTCGCACCGGCAACCGCGCTTCATCATCAGGTAGGCTCCCAGCGCGCCGCGTGGGCCGTCGACGAGCGCGACGACGCGCCCCGCAACCCCGAGTGGCAGGCCGCCGGGGCCGGCGACGCGGTCGGCGTAGAGGTACGTCCGCGGGCCACGAACCTCGACGAACAGCTCGAGCTCGGGGTGGTCGAGGTCGACCCGGATCCCGATCGATCGATACGCCTCGAACACGTCTCCTCCGAGCTCGCGCCCGAGCTCCTGGCTCGTGAACGGGTGGGTGCCCGTGCGGCGTGCTCGGAGTGCGAACGAGATCCCCGGACGGACGTGACGGGCGGCCATTTCCAGCACCGCCGCGCGCATCGCGGCCCGGTCGGTCGGGACCTCGACGGCGAGGCTCACCGAGGTTACCCCGAACGTCCGGCGGAGCAGGCGGACCGCGCCCTCGCCGTCGTCGGCCTCGACGTAGACGTGGCCGTGATCGGCGCGGATCCGACAGGTCGAGCCCGCCCGCACGAACTGGCCGAGGATGTTCTGGCGGAGCCGGTGCTCGAATTCCCGCCGGACCGGCGCGGACTTCAGCGCCAGCTCGCCGTACCGAACGAGGACGAGCGACGTCACGGAGGAATCGTTAAGATGAAAGTTCCGATTTAGCGTTGCTTGGCGAAGGGCGCGTCCGACCCCGGGGGCCAGGACGCGGCCGCGGTCGATCCGCTCGCCGCGCTCGTCGGGCCGTTGGTCGACGCCCTCACCGCGGCGCTCGCCGGCCCGGACCGGGCGGCCGTCGCGCGGCTCCTCGACACCGACGGTGGCGACGGGTGGGACGTGGCGATCCCGCTCCACCGCGTGGCGGCGGCGGCCCACCGATCTGCTCCGGAGCTTGCGATCGAGCTCGCGAACACGCTCCCCGCGATCCCCGGCGTCGTGCGGCGATTCGCGGTCGGAGCCTACGTCAACTTCGAGGCCGACCCGGCATGGCTCGCCGAGCGAACGCTCGCCATGATCGCCGTACGGGGAGATCGCTACGGGACCTGGGAAGGGTCACCGGCCACCGTCTGCGTCGAACACACGAGCGCCAACCCGAACGCGCCGTTCCACATCGGTCGTGTCCGCAACGCCCTCATCGGCGACACGCTGGCGCGCGTGCTCCGAGCCGCAGGGTCCCCGGTCACCACTCAATACTACGTCGACGACATCGGCCGCCAGTCTGCGATGGTCACGTGGATCTGGTCGAAGCCGAAGGAGTCCTGGCCCCCCGAGATCCTCGAGACGCTCCAGGGGGCCGACGAGCGCGAGGAGCGGGCGGACCACTACCTCGGACGCCCCTATCCCGCGGTCTCGGCCTACGTCAAGACGCATCCCGAGGCGGCGGCGGAGCTCGCCTCTCTGTCCGAGCGACTCGAACGGGGCGACGCTTCCCCGGAGCACCGCCGCTACTGCGAGGCGATCCTCCAGGGGATGCTTGCGAGCCTCGCCCGCGTCGGTGTTTCGTTCGACGAGTTCGTCTGGGAGTCGAGCCTCCTGCACGACGGCTCGGTCGAACGCGTGGTCGAACGGCTCCGGAAGGCGCCGCACGCGGTCGTTGAGGAGAACGGGGCGCTCGCGATCGACACCTCCGTCTACGGCCTCCCGACCGAGGAGGCGCGGGCCATCGTGCTCCGGGGGAACGGCACGACCGTCTACCCGACCCGGGACGTCGCCTACCATCTGCAGAAGTTCGCGCGGTTCGCCCGGGTCGTCGACGTGCTCGGCCAGGACCATCTGCTGCACGCGAAAACTCTGAAGGCCTTGCTCACGGAGATCGGGGAGACCCGGGAGCCCGAGTTCGTCTTGTACCAGTACATCACGCTCCCTGGGGAAGGTCGCATGTCGACTCGAAAAGGGACCGTCGTCCTTCTCGATTCCCTCTTGGACGAGGCGACGGACCGGGCCCGTGCAGAGGTCCGATCTCGCAACCCCGAACTCGGCGAGGGGGCCGTTGAGGAGATCGCAGTCGCGCTCGCGGCGGGCGCCGTCCGCTACCACATCCTCCGCGTCGCCGCCGAGAAGAGCGTCGCGTTCCGATGGGAGGACGCGCTCTCGTTCGAGGGGCGGAGCGGGCCGTTCCTTCAGTATTCGTTCGCCCGCGCGACGAGCTTGCTTCGCAAGGCGTCCGAGGAGGGCGTTTCCCTCCCCCCGAAAGCCGATGGGTCTCTCCTCACGACCCCGGCCGAACGCGCGCTCGTCCGGGTGCTCGCCCGACTGCCCCGCACCGTCGCCAACGCGGCGCGGACCACGCACGTCCACTCGATCGCCGGCTACGGCCACGACCTTGCCGACGCGTTCAACTCGTTCTACCAACTGACCCCGGTCCTGAAGGCGGAAGGAGGCGAGAGGGAGAGTCGGCTCGCCTTGGTGGCGGCCTCCCGCACCGCCCTCGGCAACACGCTCGCGCTGCTCGGCCTCGCCCGGCTCGACCGGATGTAGTCCACCGCAGCAGCGGTCGAGCCGCGTTCGGGGAAATCCGGACGCCGCAGGAGACTCTATATTCTCCCCGCTCGGTCGGGCGCTCGACGGTGGATGTAGATTCGCATGGGCGTTGTTGAGGACTTCAAGAAATTCCTGATCTCGGGCAGCCTCATCATGATGGCCGTCGCGTTCGTGGTCGGGCTCGCGATCGTCGCGTTGATCGGGGCCTTGGTCACGGACATCATCGGCCCATTGATCGCCGCGGCCGTGCACGTCGACTTCTCGCATCTGGGTGCGCTGAACGTCAACGGCGCCACGCTGCTGGGCGGGGCGCTCCTCGGCGCGCTCATCAACTTCGTGATCCTGATGCTCGTCGTATTCTTCCTGATCGTCTATCCGTACACGAAGTACCAGGACCGGAAGAAGGCCCGAGAAGCCGCCGCGCCGCCGACGACGCGCGACTGCCCGAGCTGCTGCAACACGATTCCGATCAAGGCGACCCGCTGCGGGTTCTGCACCTCGACGGTGCCCCCGGTCTCCGCCTAAGAACGCGTCCGGCGGCGCGAGCCCGGACGGCGACGGGCCGTCGGCGAACGCTCTCCGAGCGGGTCGGTCTGTCCCGCGGCTCGGAACCCTTCCGCGCGGAGTCGGCAGGAGTCGCACCGTCCGCACGGCGCCGCTCCACCGGCGTAGCAGCTCCAGGTGAGCTCCCACGGAACGCCGAGCCGGGCGCCCCAGCGAACGATCTCGGCCTTGGAGGCACGCTGCAGGGGGGCGACGACTCGGATCGGTCGGCCCTCGACGCCGGCGCGCGTCGCCAGCCGGGCGAGCCGGTTGAACAATCGGACGAACTCGGGACGACAGTCCGGGTAGCCGGAATAGTCGATCGCGTTCGCGCCGAAGTAGATCCGGTCGGCCCCATGGCTCTCCGCGAACGCGGTGGCGAGAGCGAGAAGGATCGTGTTCCTGGCCGGGACATAGGTGGACGGGATCTTGCCGGCGACGACCCCCCCACTTGGGAGCGGTGCCGATGCGTCGGTCAACGACGAGCGGACTAACGGCGCGAGCGGGATGGTCAGCACCGCGTGACGCCGGACTCGATAGTGCCGCGACAGCGAGCGGGCACTTCGAAGTTCCCGGACATGGCGCTGCCCGTACGAAACGGTGAGGGCGAACACCGGACCGCGGCGGGCGGCGATCGCCAAGCACGTCGCGGAATCCATTCCGCCCGAGAGCAGCACGACGCTCGGCGCCGCGCGTCGAGGGCGCCTCATGTCCAGACCCCGGTGGCCACCAGCAGGACCGCGGCGAGGATGATCGCCGACAGCATGCCGAGGAAATTGGTGCTCCCTTTCGTCAGGAGCCGTCGGTTCTCGAGCGTCTCGCCGAGGACGCTATCGACCTGGCAGCCCGCGAATCCCGCCACCGGCGCCACGACGAGGAAGGCGGCGACCGGAAGGCCCGGGCCGGAGGCGAGCACGAACAGGGCGAGTGCCACCACGGCGGTCGTCATGGCGCCGACGACCGCCCACAGCTCCCCGATCAACGAAACGCCCCCGTTCGTCCCGGGATTCACGGGGCGGCCCGTGAGGATCGACCGTGCCTTTCCCGCGAGCACCCCGAACTCGCTCGCGAAGGTGTCCGCGGCGCCGAACGCGAGGGCCGAGGTGTAGAGGACGGCCAGCGGGATGGTGGGGAGGTCCGAGCCCGCGAACCATGCCACGAGCACGAGGGCCGTGGGGAGGACGATGTGCGCGAGCACATTGGAGATTCCTCGCTCGCCGTGCGTCCCCTCGTGGACGTTGCGCCGCCGCTTCTCCTCGAACCGGAACCGGGTGGCGAGGACGCTCGCGAACACGAACAGTACGAGGAGCGCGAGGTAGGGGAAGCCCCCGAGGACCACGATGACCGCCCCGAAGCCGAAGGCGATCACCCCGGCCGACCGGGTCAACGCACCGGTAGCGACCGCCGCCACGGCGAGGGCGGCGGTCAACGCGACGCCGAGGGAGGCGTCGAGAAGGGGTAGAACCAAGACCGCTCGTCGTCGCGAGCGAACTCACCGCTAACAAGGTTTGCGGCGCGCGGGGGAGCCTTGGGCGATGCCCGCCCCGAGGGCCCCCAGCGAGGCGGTCTATCCCCGGTGGAGGATGTGCAGGGCGGCGGCGCGAAACGACGAGGCGACGACATCCGGCCGAGGGCCCCCGCTGGAGGCCTCGCGGAGCACGTCCGCCTCGTGGCCCGGCGGCGGGACGAGCACCGTCAGCAGCCCGAGGGTTTCCCCCGCTTCCACGTCGAGGCTTCGGTCGCCGATGATCGCCGACGCCCGGAGATCGATCCCGAGTTCCGACTTCGCCCGCTCGAACAGCTCGACCCCCGGCTTTCGGCACCGGCAGTTCGTGCCGGGCGCGTGGGGGCAGTAGTAGAACCGGTCCACGCCGGCGCCCAGCGGGGCGAGGAGGACGTTGATCCGAGCGTGGATCGCGTCGACGTCGGCCGCCGTGTAGAATCCGCGTTCGATGCCCGATTGGTTCGTGACACAGACGATGAGGAAGCCGTGCGCGCGCAAGAGTCGAAGTCCCTCGCCCACCCCTCGGAATACCTCGACGCGCGCGGCGTCGGACAGATAGTGAAGGTCGGGGTTCAACGTGCCGTCGCGGTCGACGAAGACGGCCCGGCGGTCGAGCCGCTTCGAGCCCCCGGTCGGTGACGGTCCCACGCCCGGTCCGGCCCTCGCATTCAGATAAGGGTTGACGGGCTGGGCCGAAGCGGATGCTTCGTTCGCGCGACCCACCCACCTTCGGGGAACTCGACACTGCATTCGATCGGGCGGTTCGGCGCGTCGTGCCCGACGGCGCGGAGGTCACCGTCCTGTTCAGCGGCGGCGTCGACTCGACCCTCGTCGCCTGCGCGGCTGGCCGCTACACCGCGCCTCGGTTGATCACGGTCGGCGTATCCGGGTCGGGGGACCTGCGCGACGCCGAGTCGACCGCCGGCATGCTCGCACTGCCGTGGTCGGGCACGACGGTGGACCTTGCCGAGGTCCAGGGGGTCCTTCGCCGAACGGGCTTGACCGGCGAGGCCGAGCCGCGACGCTCCGTGCTGGTCGCCCTCGCGCTCGCACTCGACGTTCCCTCGCCGGGACCCCGCCTTGTGGGGCAGGGAGCCGACGAGCTGTTCGGCGGCTACGCCCACTTTCGGGGGTTGAACGAACCGGAGGCCGAGCGCCGACGCACGTCCGACTGGCGAAAGCTCGTCGAGGTCGACTGGCCGGCGACCATCGACCTCGCTCGGGCGGCGGGAGTCCGACTGGTGGCACCCTTCCTCGATGCCGCCGTCTCCGAACTCGCGCTGGCCCAGCGACTCCCGTTCATCGACGGGTCGGAGCCAACCAAACCGCTCTTACGGGCGTGGGCAAAGCACAGAGGAATCCCGGAATCGGTCGCCGACCGCCCGAAGCGGGCGATCCAGTATGGTAGCGGTATCGCTGCGCTCGTGAGAGCGGCCACGCGGGCCTAGCGGCGGCCGGCGGACACTCGCGTGCCCGCTTGCCCGCGAAGCGCGCGCCGCAGCGTCGGGATGTCGCACACGATGCCGAGCCGACCGCCCTCCCGCAAGAAGGACAGGATCGCATCGACCTTCGGGCCCATCGTCCCCTCCGCGAACTCCCCTGCCTTCCGATGCGCCTCGAGCTCCTCCGTTGCTACGTCCCGCAGCCATCGCTCCCACGACTTTCGAAACCCGATCGCGATCCCGGGAACATCGGTGACGATCGCGAGCGTTTCGGCACCGAGCGCTCGCCCCGCGACGGCGGCCGCGCGGTCCTTGTCGATGACGGCCTCCACCGCCCGGTACCCCCCGGCCCGCTCCCGCACGACGGGCACTCCACCGCCGCCGGCGACGACGGGCACGATGTGCCCGCCCCAGGATCGGCCCAGGAACGCTCGGACCGGGTCCGCTTCCACCCACTTGAGTGGGATGGGAGAGGGGACGACGCGCCGCCATCCGGCGCGGGCGCCGTCGTAGGCGAGCGTCCAGCCGGTCAATTTGCGCAGCGGACGGGACTCGGCGTCGGTGTAGAATCGCCCCACGGGCTTGGTGGGGTGGCGGAACGCGGGATCGTTCGCCTTGACCTCCATGCGGGAGACGAACACCAGCACACTCTGGGGAAGTTTCGCCCGCCGCAGCGCGGCCTCGAGCTCCTGGGCGAGAAGATACCCGATCTGCCCCTGGCTTTCCGCGACGAGAACGTCGAGGGGCCGCGGCGCTACCTCCCGGGCCGCGAGCTCGTTCTGGCGCAGCAGTTGGCCGACCTGCGGGCCGTTTCCGTGGGTGAGGGCGAGGGCGTGGCCGTCGACGAGCACCTCGACGAGGGCCTCGGCGCTCGAGCGCATATGGCGCCGCGCCTCCGCCCAGTCGCCCGCGCCCCCCGAGCGCTGGAGCGCGTTGCCCCCGAGCGCGACGAGGATGACCGCCATTCGGGGGGGGGACGAACCGGGACGGTACATGGGCTCTCTGGAAGTCGCCGCGCCGCCTCAGTCGGGCGACCTCGGCCGGCGGTCCCGATTCGCTTTTTACACCAAGCCCGCTCGCGCCGCCGTGGACGAGGGCACCGGATCCGTCATCTGTCCGATCGAGTTCCGCTACGGGCGTCCCGAGGTCCGTGCCATCTTCACGCGCGAGGCCCGGCTCGACCGATGCCTGCGCGTCGAGGCGTCGCTCGCCAAGTCGCAGGCCAAGCTCGGAATCGTACCGCCCGAAGCCGCTGCGGCGATTGCCGAGGCCGCGGCTTCCGGCCGGGTCTCGGTCGACCGCGTCGAGGCCCTCGAGCGCGAGCTCCGGCACGACGTGATGGCGATCGCGCGTTCGCTCGCCGAGGTCTCAGGGCCTTCCGGTCGCTGGGTGCACTACGGGGCGACGTCGGGCGACATCACCGACACCGCGCTCGGACTCGAACTGAAGGAATCTGCCCATGTCCTCCGCCACGGACTCACCGACCTGGCGTCGGCACTGCTCGACCTCGCCGCGAAACACTCGTCGACCCCGGAGCTCGGGCGAACCCACGGCCAGCACGCCGTTCCGATGAGTTTCGGCTACAAGATGGCGGTCGGGGCGGCGGAGGTCCTGCGGAACCGACGGCGACTCGACGAGCTCACGCCTCGGATCGCCGTCGGCAAGATGGCCGGGGCGGTCGGGACGGGCGCGGGATTCGGCGCCCACGCCGAGGCGACCGAACGGGAGGTGATGTTCGACCTCGGGCTCACCGCGGACGAGGCCCCGACGCAGATCGTCGGACGGGACCGCCTCGCCGAATTCGGCTGCTGGCTCGCGATCGTCGCGGGGACCTCCGAGCGACTCGCGACGGAGGTCCGCAACCTCCAGCGCACCGAGATCGGCGAGGTCGCGGAGGCCTTCGACGAGAGCAAACAGGTCGGCAGCTCGACAATGGCCCAGAAGCGGAACCCGATGCTCTCCGAGAACGTGACGAGCCTCGCGCGCCTCGTCCGGGCGTTCGCCCTCCCCCCGCTCGAGAACATGGTGCTCTGGCACGAGCGCGACCTCGCGAACTCGGCCAACGAGCGGATCGTCGTGCCGCACGCGGTGGTGCTCACCGACGACATCCTCACGAAGCTCACCGACGTCTTCGCGCACCTCACCGTCGACGCGGCCCGGATGCGGACCCATCTCGATGGGTCGAAGGGGCTCCCGATGACCGAGAGCCTGATGCTCGCTCTCACCGCGCGTGGCCTCGCTCGGTCCGAGGCCCACGAGATGCTCCGTCGTCTGACCAAGGAGCCGGCCACCGACACTCTCGCCAGCCGGGCGAAGGCGGACCCGGAGATCTCGCGGCACCTGTCCCCCAGTGAGATCGAGGAACTGCTGGACCCGGAGCGCTACGTGCGCGCCGCGGCCCGGAAGACCGAGCGGCTCGTCACGAATCTTCGGGCCGAGGCGGCGCTGTGACCACGGCTCGATGGACCGCGCACTTCACGATCGAGCTCGACCGGCCCGAAGCGGCGGAGCATCTCCTGGCGGTGCTCGGTCCGGAGGCGACGCGCGAGGTCCCGAAGGCGACCGCCACGCTTGGGCGCCCGTCGCCGTCGGTCGTGACGATCGACGTTCGAGCCTCGGATGCGGGGGCGCTCCGCGCCGCCGCGAACACCTACCTGGGGTGGGTCGACCTCGCCGCGGGAACCGAATCGGTGGCCCGCCGGGCCAGTCTCGACCCGCGCAGCCCGAAGCCGTTATCACCGTAGCCTCGCCTCCGCGGCCGTGGCCCTTCCCGCGAAGCTTCAGAACGACCTGAAACAGTTCCAACGTCTCCAGCAGGACCTCTCGAACGTCGCGCAGCAGAGGATGCAGTTCGACCTCAAGCTTCGAGAAGCCGTCCACACCCTCGACGAGCTGAAGACCCTCGCGGAAGACACGCCGATCTACCGACCGATCGGCGGGCTGCTCGTCAAGTCGAAGGGGCGCGCGGAGGTTGAGGAACTCCTGAGCGAGGAGAAGGAGACGCTCGAGGTCCGGCTCAAGGCGCTCGAGCGCCAGGAAGGGCACCTCAAGGAAAAGTACTCCCAGATGCAGAAGGACCTGACCGAGGCCCTCGACAAGGCCGGGGTCGTCGCCGCCGACGGCAGCGAGTCCTGAGCGTCCCCGCTATCGTTCGCCGCGTCGCGCGGCCATCCTACAGGATTCCCGAGGTAGCGTTCGCCCACGCCGTGAACGGGACGTGCGGACATGCGTCGACCGGACAAGTTTCGATGGGCTGCGTGAATTCGACGCTGTAGGAGCCGCCCCACGTCCAGAACGTGGTGGTCGTGCCGGTCGGGGTTGCCAACGCGGATTGAGCTCCGCCCCCGACCCCCGGTCCCTGGACCCTGTACGAGACACCCAGCGGGTCCGAGCTCGCGACGTGGACGACGACCTCGGTCGGCAGGACGACCCGAAATTCGGCGCTCGCGGTCCAGCCGTTCGTAGCTTCGAGGACGACCGCACGAGAGCTGTGCTCGACGGGGACCAGCGCGAGGAGCGCGACGGAGAGAGCGAACAGCACGACGACGAGCGCGAGCGCCGCCCAGCGAGCCCTCCTGCGGTCACGGCGGCCACGAATCGGGGGGAGCGTCATGGATCTTCATCCGAGACATCCGGGGGACCGTACTAGTACCTTACCGGATGGCGACCATTGCTCGACCGTCCGGAGTCCAGGCGCAATCCGGTTGGATTCGATTCGTGGAGACGCGACTTTGGGAGGAACCCTCTCAGCGCCCGCAGCGGGTGCGATCCCGATCAGGACCGCCGCCGGACGAGACGATCCGCGACCTCTCCGAGGAGGGTTCGGCCCGCCGAGGTCAAGGAGCGACTGCGGCGGACGACCCGAAGCGCCTCCGCCGTGAGCGTCGCGATCCGTCGCTCGGAATACGCGAGGCTCCCGGAGGTCCGGATCGCGTCCCGCGCATGGTCGAGTTCCGGCGCCGTGGCGTTCGCTCGGCCGAGGACGGCGCGGATCGCTGCGCGCTCCGCCTCGCCGCCGCGCGCCCAGGCCCGCACGACGAGCAGGGTCCGCTTCCCTTCGGCGAGGTCGTTCGCGCTCTTTCCAGACGCAACGGCGTCGAATCCGGTCCCCAACACGTCATCGCGGAGCTGGAAGGCGACGCCGGCGGCGAGGCCGAATGCCTCGAGGTCGTCGAGGAGCGCGGGCCGCGCGCCCCCGAGGATGGCTCCGATCCGGAGCGGCGCGCTGACGGTGTAGACGGCGGACTTCAGGCGGTGGACGAGCAGAACATCGGCTTCGGTCACGTCCCCGACCTCGACGGCTCCATTCCGTACGTCGAGGAGCTGGCCGAACGCGGTGAGTCGTGTCATCCGAACGTACTCGGCGAGAGCGGCGAGCCGACGGGGCGCGGGGGCGCGCACGCCGAGGAGCGCCTCCACGGTGAACGATTCCTCGAGGTCTCCGAGCGTGATGCCCATCCCAACCCCGTAGGCGTCGGATTCGCCCTGGCCCGCGAGGCGACGGTGCTCCTCGGCGAACCAACGGTGGAGAGTGGGCCCCCCCCGCCGCGTCTCGGAGTGGTCGATGATGTCGTCGTGGACGAGCATCCACGACTGGAAATGCTCGAGCGCGGCCGCCGCAGGGACGGCGGCGGCCGGGTCCTTGCGGCTCGCCAGATGATAGCCAGCGAGGACGAGGAGGGCGCGGAATCGCTTCCCCCCGCGGAGCGTGAACTCGCGGGATCGGTCGAGGTAGCCGCGGAACGGAGGCGCGCTCGCCTTTCGGGCCGACGCGTAGTCGGCGGCCAACGTCGCCTCGACGCGGGGCAGGTACTCGGTGAGCCGCTCGAACTCCACGAGAATCGTCCGATTCAAGTCCGGTTCTATTTAACTACGGACCGAGCATCGACCGCCGATGGCGCGTCCCGGGTTCGCCGACCTGGTCGGCCGGCTCGTCGAAGCGATGGGTTTGAACGTCGCGGCGGCCCGACCGCGCGAAGAAGCGGTGCTCGTCCGGACGCCGGACGGGTTCCTGCTCGCGTTCGTCGACGATACGACCCGGCTCTCGCTCGACCACATCGGTCGCATGTTCGCCGAGGTCCCCGACTCGCCCGCGAAGGTCGTCGTGCTGACGCCGGACCGGCTTCCGCTCGCGTTGGGGGCCGAGGTCTCCCGCCGCGGCGGGACGGTCGTCGAGGGGAATCGGTTCACCGAACTCGCGAAAGGTCTCGGCCTCGCGGACCGGCTCGGCGAGCCCCCCCGCGCGGAGGTCACGGAGAAGAAGGCGCGCTTGCTGCCGTCCGCGCGCCTTCTCGACGACGTACTCGACCGGGCCCGGACGTGGGAGGAGTGGGGAGTCCCCGCACTTTCGCTGCGATTCTACCATCACGCCGCCGAGCTGAAGCCAGAGTTCGTCCCGGCGAAGCTCGGTGTCGGTCGCTCCCTGCTCGCCCTCGGTCTTCCGATGGAGGCCGACCGCGCCTTCGAGCAGGTTCTCCGCTCGCACCCCGACAGCGTCGACGCCGGGATCGGGCGTGCCACTGTTCTGGGGGCGACGGGTCACACGGCGAAGGAGATCGATGCCTATCGAGCGCTCCTCGCGGCGAACGAGTCGCGAGCGGACGTGCGGGCGCACCTGCTCGCCGCCCTGCTCGACGCGAAGGCGTGGACCGACGCGCGCGCAGAGGTCGAGGCGATGCTGCGCACGATGCCCGACGACCCGCGGATGCGATTCCTGCACTCGGTGACACTCGAGAAGCTCGGCCACGCTCGGGAGGCGACGGGCGAGCGGGAGCGAGCCCGGGCCCTCGGACTTCCGTTCGACGCCGAAGTGGCACTGTGCGAACATCTCGGCCTTCCCGCCCCAACGCCCGCGCCCCTCCCGGGCGCGACGTCCGGTGGGCCCCGCCCCTCCGCGCCCGCCCCGAAGTCGCGCTCGCGTCCCTCCCGCGCCCCGCCCCGCCGAAGCAAGAAGGCTCCTGCCGCCGCGCGCACCGCCCACCGGAGCGGGAAGTCCCGCACGTCGCGGTAGCCCGATCCGGAGAGCGCCTGTGCGGATCGTCTCGCTGCTGCCCAGCGCGACCGAGACGGTGGCCGCCCTCGGTCGGGCCAAGGATCTGGTCGGCCGAAGTTCCGAGTGCGATGTGCCCCGGTCCGTCCAGAGGCTGCCGGCCGTCATGCGACCGCGAATCTGGGACCCGGACCGCTCATCGGCGGAGATCGACGAGCGTGTGCGCGGAACGCGTGGCGCGGGCGAGAGCCTCTACGAGCTCGACACTCCGGCCCTCGCGCGCCTGCAGCCCGACCTCGTGCTGACGCAGGATCTCTGCGGGGTCTGTTCCGTGACCGAGGCGGAGGTCGGGGCGGCGTGCGAGGCCGCCGGTATCCGACCGAAAGTCCTCAGTCTCTCCCCCCGAACCCTCCCGGAGGTCGCTGAGACCATCGAATCGATCGGCGCCGCGATCGGCCAACGCGCCCGCGCGGAGGAGATGGCCCGAGCGATGCTCGCCGAGACGGCGCCGTCGATCGGCCGGCCCGCCCGCGTGGCCATCGTCGAATGGCTGGACCCCCCGATCCTCGCCGGGCTGTGGGCGGCCGAGATGGTGCGGAGCGCCGGCGGAGTCTCCATCGGCCCGGCGGAGGGGAAGGTGGGGGAACGAACCACGTGGTCCTCGATTCGGGCCCGGGAGCCTGAGCTCCTCGTCCTCGCGCCGTGCAGCTTCTCCGTCGAGAGGTCCGTGCGCGAACTGGCTCGCTCCCCGCTAGGAGACGAGCTCCTCGCTCGCCAAGTTCCTCGCGGCACCTGGCTCGTCGATGAGGGATACTTCAGTCGACCCGGCCCACGGCTCGTAGAAGGGATCCGGGTCCTCCGTTCGCTTCTCGGGGTGTCCCGCGACGACCGACCGATGGCGATACAACGGTGGGACCCTCCGTCCGCGCGCGAGGTCGCGGCGTCGTGAGCAGCTGGTCGAGCCCTCCGGGGGGCGGATACTGGGTCGGGTCGACGCCGCTCCCGTCGCGCCGGGTCACGACCTCGCCGACAGAGATCTTGCATGCCCTGATCGCGTTCGTGGTGCTGACCGTGGACATCGCCATCGTCGAGACCAGGCTGCTCCGGAAGGTCCAATTCGGCGGCTTCAACCCGAACGCGCTGGTCGCGGGGCTCGGATTCGGCGCCGCGGCCGCGCTCACCGGATTCCTGTTCCACGAGCTCGCTCACAAGGTCTCGGCCGAGCGTCGGGGCTTCTGGGCGGAGTTCCGAATGTCCCCGACCGGCCTCCTTCTCTCCGTCGTCACGGCGTTGTTCGGCTTTCTGTTCGCGGCCCCCGGGGCGACCGTCATCGGGGGCATGGGGAGCGCCGAAGATTGGGGCCGCACGAGTCTCGCCGGTCCCGCGCTGAACCTGGTCGAAGCGACGATCTTCGCGTCGGCGGGCTTCGGCATTTCGCTCGTGACCGGGTACACAACGATCGCCGTGTTCCTCCTGCTGCTTGCGTTCATCAACGGCTGGTTCGCCGCGTTCAACCTGCTCCCGTTCGGACCCCTCGACGGCCGCAAGGTCCTCCGATGGAGTCGCCCGGTCTGGCTGGCCTCCTTCGTCGTCGCCGCGGCGTTCGCCGCCCTCATGTTCGCGATCGTCTCCCTCGGCTGGCCGTTCGGCATCGGGGGAACGTGAGCGCCCCCACCGTCACCGAGCTCGGGCGGGACCGGTTCAGCCTCGACCTCGGGTTCCGAAACACCGAGGGGCTGATCGCGAGCTTCCTGCTGCCGGGGCCGGAGGGCTGGACGATCATTGAGACCGGTCCGACGAGTTGTCTCCCCCGCCTCGAGGCGGCCGTGCTGCGCGCCGGGGTGGACCCCCGCGAGGTCGCGCGGATCTTCGTCACCCACATCCACCTGGATCACGCAGGGGCGCTCGGTGCCGCGGCGGAGCGATTCCCGTCGGCCGAGCTGTTCGCCCACCGACTGGGCGTACCCCATCTCGTCGACCCGACCCGACTCGCGGCGAGCGCGCGGCGGGCGTGGGGCTCCGCCTCCGACGAGCTCTGGGGAGCGATCACGCCGGTGCCACCGGTGCGGCTCGGCCCCCTCGACGGGGGGGAATCGTTCGAGCTCACGAACGGAACCCTGGAAGTGCTCCCGACTCCCGGGCACGCCCGCCACCACATCGCCTTCCTCGACACCGGGCTCTCGGCCGTCTTCACCGGCGACGCGGCGGGGGTCCGACTCTCCGACGGTCGCCGCGCCCGTCCGGCGGTGCCGCCCCCCGACCTCGACCTGGAGCAATTGTTCGAGAGCCTCGACCGCATCGCCTCCGTCGAACCGAAGCGGCTGTTCCGGACGCACTTCGGCGGGTCGGACGACCCGGTCGCCGACCTCGCCGGGTACCGGCGCGCGATCGAGGAATGGCGCGACGTCGCGCTCGGCGCGGCCCGCGTCGACCCGAGCATCGAGTACGTCACGCGCGCGCTGCGCGAGCACGAGGAGGCCGTGGCGCGGGCCGAGGGACATGCTCCCGCATCGGACGACCGGGGTGCGCTCGTCTCGGGCTACGAGCTCGCCGCCCAGGGACTGGTCCGGTACTTCCGCGTCCGGGGTCTTCTCCCGGAGTGATCCGCGTTGGCCGAGCTGGCGCCGGGGCGACGCGCGGTTCCGTCCGGCGCGCTGTTCGTCGTCCGGATCGTCTACGCGTTCAACTGGTACAACATCGGAGCGGTGCTCCCGCTCGTCGCCACCACTCTCCGCGCCTCCCCCGCCCAGCTCGCCATCGTCCTCGGCGCCTTCCTCGTCGGGGTCGGGATCTTCCAAGTTCCCGCGGGACTCGCGTCGGTTCGATGGGGCTCCCGGAGGGTATCGCTCGTCGGTGTGACCCTGTTCGGTCTCGCGAGCGTCGCGACCGCCTTCGCACCAACGTGGGAGCTCCTCGCTTTGGTGCGGTTCCTCGGGGGCGTCGGGGCCGCGTTCTTCTTCTCCCCGGCCCTGAGCCTGATCGCATCGTACTATCCTCCCGGTGAGCGCGGCCCGGTCATCGGGTTCTACAACGGGGGCTTCTCGGTGGGCGGCGCGATCGGACTCGTCGGCGGCGCCGCCCTCGGCCTCGCCTACGGATGGCCGGTCGCCCTCGGTCTTGGCGGCGTCGCCCTGCTCGCCACCACGGCCGCGGCGTTCCTCCTCCTCCCGCCCCAGCTCCCCGAGGGGTCGACCCGGGACAGCTCGGCGGTCTACGCCGCGGGCCGCGCGGTACTGCGAAGCCGGTCGATGTGGGGTCTGTCGATCGCGCTCACCGGGTTCTGGACCGCGATCTACCTCGTCGCCCAGGACTTCGTCGACTACGCGCACTTCGTTCATCCCGACTGGGGCGCGGGAGTCGCGGCGACGCTGACCGCGATCGTTGTGGTCTCGTCGTTCCCGGGTGGTCCGATCGGCGGGTGGATCGCCGAGCGCGGGGGCGACCGGCGGCTGCTCATCGGGCTGTTCGGCGCCTTGGTCAGCTCACTCGTCCTCCTGGTGCCGTTCGCGAACTTGTGGGAGATCGGCCCGCTGTTTCTCGCCCTGGGGTTCCTCGACGGTGTGGTGTTCACGATCCTCTACCTGATCCCCACCTACCTCCCCGAGACCCAGGGAGAGGGGCTGGCGCTCGGCGTCGGAGTCGTGAACTCGATCCAGGTCATGCTCGGGAGCGGGTTCGTCGTCGTATTCGGCGTCCTCGTCGAGACGGTGGGGTTCACGGGCGCTTGGCTCTACGCGGGGGCGCTCAGCTTCGCGCTCTTGCCGGCCCTGTGGCTGGTCTCCCCGAGCCGCGCGGCCGGTCAACCGACAACACGGTGACGAGGTTGGTCGGCCGTCCCTCGACGGGGTAGCCCGCCGTCAGGACGATGGAGTCGCCCCGTCGGACTCCCGGGCGAGTCGCGACGAGCGCTTGAGCGAAGTCCCGGAGCGAATCGAGCGGCAGGCTGGCGGGACATTCGTGGGCCTCGACTCCCCAGGTGAGCGCGAGCCTTCGTCGGGTCGCGGCTTGGGAGGAGATGGCGAGGACGACCGATCTGGGTCGAGCACTCGCCACAATTCGGGCCGTCCGGCCGGAGTGCGTGGGCGTCACGATGGCGGCGGCCCCCGACTCGTCGGCGAGTCGCACCGCCGCCTCCGCGACCGCGGCGTCCCGCTCGGACGAGACGGTCGGCGGGCGCGCGACGCGAACGGCGCCCGAGGCAATCGCCGCCTCGGTGGACCGACAGATCCGGTCGAGCCAGGAAACCGCCTCGACGGGGAATTGACCGACCGCGCTCTCCTCGCTCAGCATCACCGTGTCGGCGCCGTCCAGGACGGCGTTGGCGACATCCGTCGCCTCGGCCCTGGTTGGTCGGGGCGAGGCGACCATGCTCAGGAGCATCTGCGTCGCGACGACGACCGGCTTGTGGACCGCGTTGGCCCGCGCGACGAGCGACTTCTGTTCGAGGGCGAGACGCTCGAGGGGGACTTCGATCCCGAGGTCTCCGCGGGCGACCATGATCCCGTCGGCGGCTCCGAGGATGCCGTTGATGTTGGCGAGCGCCTCAGCGCGCTCGATCTTCGCGATTAGCCCGACGTCCGGGTGACCCGCCCGGTCCAGGCGGCGCCGCGCGGCGAGAACGTCCGAGCCCGCACGGACGAACGAAAGGGCGACGAAATCGACGCCTTCTGCGAGGGCGATGCCGAGGTCGTGGAGGTCCTTGGAAGCGAGGATGGGAGTTCGCAACCGGGCTCTCGGCAGGAACAGACCCGCATGGGAGGTGACCCGCCCGCCGTGCTCGACGCGGACGTCGACGCCGGCGCCGCGCACACCGGACACCACGAGCTCGACTTGGCCATCCCCCAGCAGAAGCGGGTCCCCCGGCCGCGCGGACTTCGTGAGGTGCGGAACCGACACCGAGACGCGACGGCGGTCCCCCACCTCGCCGGAGGTGTCCAGCTGCCACGACCCGCCGTCCTCGAGAACGACGGAGCCGCCGGCGATCTCTCCAATTCGGATCTTTGGTCCCTGGAGATCGGCGACCAGGGCGACCTCGCGATGGGCGCGGGCCGCAGTGGAGCGCAGCATACGTAGCGCCGCCTGGTGCTCTTGGTCCGTGCCGTGGGAGAAGTTGATTCGGAACGCATCGACGCCCAGGGCGAGCATCCGGTCGATCACGGCTGGAGCGGAGGAGGCCGGCCCGATGGTCACGAGGAGTTTCGTTCGACGCACGAAGACCGGAACGGAACCTGACCTTTAACCCAGGGGAAACGAGAAGTCCCCCATCTCGATCGAGATGCGGACGACTTTTGTAAGCGGGTTACGCTCGCTTGCCCGCAGCCCCGTGGTGTAGTGGCCAAGCATGCTGGCCTTTGGAGCCGGCGACAGCGGTTCGAATCCGCTCGGGGCTACGTTCCTCGCTTCAGCCCACCCTGGCGTTGCTATCTACCTGTCGAGGGCGGATCGCAGAAACCGTTATCCCAATTGGAACAATTGAGGAGGCATGCTCGCGGACTCGCCGACGACGATCACGGTACCGACTTCGATTGCTCGTCGCCTCAAGTTGTACAAGACGGGGGGTCGGACGTACGCCGAGATCTTGGAGGAGTTCATGGACGCGGTCCCGCCGAAGGAGTTCCTTGCGTGGGCCGAACAAGAGCTGACCCGTCCCCCGATCTCGTACACGACTGCCCGCCGGCGGCTCGGGCTCCCGGGACGCTAGATGGTCCGGGTAACCCTCAGCCCGGAGGGGTTTGCGTCGCTCCGCCGACTTCCGATCTCGCCCCGAACCAGGTTCGATCAGCTCCTGCTTCGGTTCCAAAGGTCGACCACCCTGCGGTTGCCCGGTGAGTTCGACACGCACCCTCTCGAAGGGGGACGTGGACTCTGGACGCTGAAGGTCGGCCCCTACCGAGGCATCTTCCGCTGGGACGGAGCGGAAGCGCGATTCATCCGGTTTGGACACCGGGCGAACGTGTATCAGCGGCTCCCAAAGTAGCCCTTGTCGCGCGGCCGAGCCTGGGAATGGACCCGATTCAGCCGTCCAGCTGGGAGCCAATCCGGGGTCCAGTCCGACGAGGAATCCCGCCAGTCGCGTGGCGCATCTCGGTACCTCCGCAAGCGCTACCGAATCCGACCCGGGCCTTCGAAGAAACCGGCGTCGGACCCGCCGCAAGGCGACCCCCCCCCACCGGTTGGGTCCTCGAGTCAATCCGGGTTCGTCGGGATCGTACCCACTCTGTCGTAGAGATGGCATAGTCCCGCTCGGGGCTAGACCTTCTCCCGGTGGTATTCCCGCTCGATCTCATCGACGTAGCGGTCCCAGACCCGACTGAAGAGGGCCCGATAATTCCCTAGATTTGGCATGCGTCTGGTTTTGCATTTCCTCCGAAATCGCATCTCAATTAGGGTGCGCGAGGAACCCTGGCGGATGAGTCGGTAGCTCCCCGTTTCGTCGTCGGTGACGCTTAGTTTGCGCAGATGCCACCGATCCGGCGGCTGCAGCGAAATGATTTCCACATCCGTGCTCCGGTTTCGGTTACGCCCCGGTACGGTGATCGTCCGAACAATCCTCGTCGGCTCGCGAAGTAAGATTCGTGCCTCATAGTGATAGATCGATTTCGTGATTTGGTCGTCGTCTTCGCGATAATCCGTGCACCAGGCGAAGACGAACCTCGCTGGTGCAAGCACGACTTTTCGGAATCGAAGCGTTACGAGCTTACCCGACATCTGGATCGCACGATTCCGAACGGCGTACTATACGGGGGTTTGGCTTCCCTCTTTCGTCCCGGCAGGAGTTAGGGGAGCTGAAGTGAGAGCGCCCCCGGGCCGAAAATGGCGGTGCGTTGGCCCCCAATCGTCAGGACAGCGTCGAGGGGGGTGTATCCAAGTCCTTCTGCGGTAGCAGGCGAATCCGCGCGGGGCTACCCGTCGACGCGTGTGCGCGAGTCGACCATATCGAGGCGCGCCCGCCCATTCCTCCTACGTCGAACCCCCGTTCGGGGTGTCCGGGCCGGCCCGACGGCGGGTTAGGCTCCCATCGACCGATTGGTGCCGGGGACTGTCGTATCCGATATCGGCAGCGCGAGTCTACCGAGGGAGCTTTCGGAGGTCGGAGTAGGTGGAGGAACTTCGGGGCCGATAGCCCACGATCGACACCACCTGGCCGTCCAGCCGATAGAACACCCTCCAACCCGCGACGGACAGCCGCCAAAGCCCCGCAGCATCTCGAACTTGTCGAATGTCGAGCAACGGGTCTCCGCCCGTGGGTCGAAACGATAGGCGCACGAGGGCCGCTATCACGCGGATCTGCGTATCCCGCGGGAGCAGCTCGAGCTCGCGCTCGGCCGCCGGGCGATGCTCGACCCGGTACGCCGGGGGCACCTACAGTCCGAGCCGCTTGCGTGTCTCCTCGAGGGGGATGCCCGGACCTCCCTCCCGCATCCTCCGGTCGAACTCTCGAATTTCCGCCTCCGTAGGCTCCTGGTCTATGAGGTCGAGGATCACGTCGTCGTAGCTCTCTCCACCACGCTTTCGACTCTCGAGGAGCCGCCGCGTCGACTCGTGGACCTGGATGCTCGTGATCACGTCCGTCGGCATGCCGTCATCTATGGGCTCCATAGACTTAATCGTTTCATCCGCTCGTCCCTCTGCGACGGGGTGCATCAGCTCAGACAGCCCACCGGGAAAGCTGGAATGGTACCCAATCTGTCGAGCTTCGCATTAGTCCCGCTCGGGGCTAGATCCCGCTTGCGACCGGAGGTGGTCGGTTCCGCCCCAACGGGCCAGGAACGAATCTAGGAACGTGGCAGCACACGAAAGCCGGCCTCCGCAAAGTTGTGGTCGAAGGTGAAGGCATCTGCGACCTCCAATTCCTGCATGAGGACGAAGCTCGTACAATCGGTGAGGCTCCAGCGTTTGTCCTCGTGGGCGAGCATGAGGTCCACGGACCGCTCGAAGTCGTTGTCCGATACCCGAACCACCTGAACGCTCGACGATTGTCTCAGCAGGCCACGAAGGCGTTTCACGGGCTCGATTCCCAGACGCATCCGGAGAAGGGTGTAGGTCTCGTCGAGGATGTAGTCGCTCGTGAGCATGCGACCATGCTCCCCGTTGGTCAACCGACCGAACAACGCCACCGCGTGGCCATGGTGGCGCTCCTGGGAATCCGCGAGGGCGTACCACGCCCCGGTGTCGATGAGGATCATCGGAGAGGACCGTACAAGAGTTCGTCGTGACGCTCTGCCACGTCGACCTTCGGGCCCTTTCCGCGCACGAGCGGGAACGCACGGAAGAGTGGGTCGTCCGAATCCACCTCGTCGGGCAGCAGACGGCTCCGGATCGCCCCGCGAATCCACTCCTGCATCGTGATTCCTTCTGCCTTGGCCTTGCGGCGCAGCAGGTCGTACTCCGCCTCGGGAATACGTGTCTGGATGAGTTTCATACAATCTGCAATTGATTACTTGTTATATCAAGTAGGCGGATGGCTTCGCGGCTCCCCAGCGCCTCTCCGCGGGCGAACCCGCCGGGATTGCCCAGGGTTCGGATCGTTTCGCCGACAGCTGCGCTCGGGGCTAGTTTCGCCTCCGGGAAGGGCTAGCGGCGCGACAGGGCGGAGCGGGGGGTGCCCTCGACGGGGAGAGGAGCCTGCGTCAGGTCGAACAACTTCAGCAGGGAGGGGTACCGTTCGGATGTCCGGAAGGAATCAAGGAAGGGATCCACCAGGAGGTCCGGCACCCCGACGATACTCCCCTCTTCGTGCGCTCGCACGTACCAGTCCGCGGCGCTCCCGAACTCGCCGAGCGCCCCGAGGACCCAGCCGATCGCGCCGGCGGGAACGTCAGCGTGCTCCTTCCGACGCTCCAGCAGGTCCCCAAGGATTTCCCGCGCATCCGCCGGTTTCCCGGCTCGGGCGAAGATCGCGGCTCGATCGATCAGCGGCTGCACGGAGGGCGTCGACAGGTCGGCGACGGCTCGCTCCGCCGCCGAGATGGCCTCCTCGGCTCTCCCGCTAAGGAGTAGAGAGTACGCGAGCATTTGCTGAGAGTCCTTTTGGGACTCGAGAAGAGGGCTCCCCAGAATGTCGATCGCGCGGTCGAACTGTCGCATCCAGTAGTACTGCTGGGCGAGAATCACGCGACGCCGGGGATTGAGGGGATCCAGCTCGACCGCCCGAAGTGCGTTGGGGAGACCGTCCTCCGGGCGACCGACGGCGCCCGTCGCAACGGCCCTCCAGAACTGGGCTTGGACGTTGTTCGGCTCCAGCGCCACCGCGCGGTCCAGCTCTCGCAGGGCTTCCTTCCAGCGATACCGATTGTACAGGATCGGGCCCATCGCGGCATGTGCCTCCCCAAGATCGGGGTCCAGTCGAAGGGCCATTTGGACCGAACGCTCCGCCCGTTCCAGGGCCGGGCCCAGGGGCACGTCCCCCCGGTTTCCCTGCAGGGCTTGGGCCTCGGCCAACCCGCAGTAGGCCAATGCGAACTGCGGATCGAGAGCGATCGCTTGTTCGAAGAGCGTGATTGCCGCGTGAAATCCTGGCTCCGTCGCCTCGAAGAAGCGTTGGCGGCCCTGGAGATACCGGTCGTACGCCTCGAGGTTCGGCGTCGGTGTTCGGCCGAGAGTGGCCCCCTCGGTGCCTACCAGTTGCACGTGGAGCGACTCCGAAATGCGGCGCGCGAGCTCCTCCTGAATGGCGAACACATTTTCCAGACGGCGGTCGAAGGTGATGGACCAAACCGGCTCCTCGGTAGCAACATCGATGAGTTGCGCCGTGACGCGAAGGTCGTCGCCGGCCCGTCGGACGCTACCCTCCAGGAGCGAGCCGACGCGAAGCTCCCGCGCGGTTTCGGCCGCGCTCTTTGTCCCGTCACGGAATCGCATCACCGATGTCCGGGCGATCACCCGAAGGGCACCGATCTTGGAGACGGTCGAGATCAGCTCTTCTGTCAAGCCCTCGGAGAAATAGGAGTCCGAAGGGTTAGGGCTGATGTTCCGAAACGGCAGGATGGCGATCCGATGCCGAGACTCCCCCGCGCCGGTCGGATCGGGGGTCGGGCTCGGTGGGCCTTCCCGGTCGACGCCGACGGAGTGTGCGGATTGCGGGGGCGTGACTGCCAGGAAGGCTCCCGCCAGCGACAGTCGCGCATCGTGATGCTCGTACCAGAATCTCTTGTTTTCTGGGTCCCCCGGGGCGAACAGATGGTCGAACCGGAACCGGTCCTCTCCGGGTGGGATCCGGAGC
Source organism: Thermoplasmata archaeon (assembly GCA_022750115.1). Classification (GTDB taxonomy): domain Archaea; phylum Thermoplasmatota; class Thermoplasmata; order Lutacidiplasmatales; family UBA184; genus Lutacidiplasma. Next base: position 92,948 of record JAKIWI010000002.1, on the reverse strand, counting down.
GCGCCCGACACGGCGGCGGCTCTCAGCTGTCGTGCGGTCTGGAGATCGGCGTTGGTCGCGAGGTAGAACAGGGCAAACTTCTCGACCTCCCGCACGCGGTGCCCTTCGTCGGAAGCAGCCGCCAGGAGCTGAATCGCCGCCACACAGAGCCTGTCTCCAACTCCCAAGGCAGGGATCGAGACCTCGTTCCCGCGGGGGATCCGACTGAGAAGGTCCGGACCTTTCGGGCGGGCCCGGATCCCTCCCCTGAACTCCTCGAGATCCGCCCCTCCGCTGCCGGCGAGACAGAACACCATTCGGTGGGGAAGGGACGACGTAGGCTCGAGGGCCGGCAACAGAAGCTCGTAGGGCCAGGTTTCGGCCGGTCGGGAGTCGACCTCGTCGATCAGACAAATTGCGTCGGTCGGCCCGGCGGCTGCTTCGGCAAGCTTGGACCGGAACTCGTTGGCGGTCACCGATGCGACATTGATCTCGACCAGCCGTGTCGACTGGGCCGTGGTGCGAGCGACCTGCTGCACGAGGAATGATTTGCCGCTCCCGGGGGGGCCCCAGATCAAGAGGTTGGTCGGGCGGTGGCTGGCACCGGAGAGACCGGCATTGACCTTTCCGCGGAAATCCTTCAGCGAGCTCCGAGAGGTCTCATCGAACCGAACGTAGTCACCGGCGACGACGACGCGCCCGAGGTCCATCGCGTCGAGGCCCACAAGCATTCCGATCGCAGCCGCCTCAATTCTTGGTCCGGAGTTCGTAGGGTCGGCGGACATTTCCGGGCCGTGCGAGAGGACACCGAGGACTTCAAAAAAGCGGGCCTGCCGTCCACGATTCAAGCGGATCTCCATCCCGCATCCTCCGATCGAACTCTCGATTCTCCGCCTCGATCGGCTCCGGGTCGATGACGTCGGGGATCACGACGTCGTAGCTCTCCCCGCCTCGCTGGCGGCTCTCGAAGAGCCGACGGGTCGACTCGTGCACCTGAATACTCGTGATCGCATCCGCCGGCATGGCGGCATCTATGGCGTCCATAGACCTAAACATTCCAGACATTGTCCCGCGGCGGCCGCCCTCGTCAACCTAGGCAGATCCCAGCTTTCGTGGAATGGTACCCGAAAGGTCGTGATTCCCACTAGTCCCGCTCGGGGCTAATCCACGACCGATGCCAATCCCCAGCCCCCGACGAGGTATCCGGCTACCGGTCCGCGAGTCCGATCCTGTCCTGCTGAATCCCTACAATCGAGGGGGGTGGCATCGCTCTCGCCGGTGGACAGCCCGGGGCACGGAGTCGGTCCTACCCACGCGTCACGCGGAAGTGCCCTTCGCCTTCTGGTACGCCGTCCGAATCGCCGGAGCGTCGGCGCCGTACTCCGTATCGAGGAATTCACGGGCCGCCGCCTCGACCTCGCTCGGAGCGAGCGTCGCCGAAGTGAACTCTCCGTACACGTCGATGCCGGTCTTGTTTCCCCTCGGGGAGTACACATAGACGAGCTTCGATCCGGCAAGAACGCCCTCCAGCCATTCCGTCACCACCGCGATAGGCGGAACCATCGAGATGCGCATGCGGTCGGGCGCCCATTTGCCTCGGAGCAGCCGCTCCGACGAATATTCGATCGTAATGTCTGAGATCTTCTTGAACTGGGGTTTCCGAGTGGTCTTGTGGGCACCATCGTGCTTTTCCCCACCGAAGACGTACTTCCACACGAAGTCGATCGGCGCGTCGAACTCACTCCCTTCGTCCTCCAAGTAGACCATCCGGGCCCCCACCTTACCCTTCTCATACCGGACCCCGCTATATCTTTCAGTAGGCGAACGAAAGTAGGGCGCTAGTGGCTAGGAGTCGTCCGCAATCGCAGCGCCCTCGGATCACCCTTAACTTCCCCGATAATCCCTTACAAGCGAGCCTTGGAGTGTTGGGTCGCAAGTGGGCGCTCCTGGTCCTGACGAATATCGCTCTAGGCCGCCCCCAGAGGTTCAATCAGATGCTCCGTTCCACGCCGGGGATGAGTAAGCGGATACTCGCTCTACGACTCAACGAGCTTCCGCGCGGTGGGTTCATCGTTCGAGCTGAGCACCGACGTGGCTTCAGTCGGTGGCAACCCTCGCAGAAAGCGGCCGACGTCCTGCCTGTCCTGCTCACCTTGCGGCACTATGGTGCCAAATGGCGCTCGGTAGAACCATCGCTCGACGAGACCCGGATCGCAGGAAGGAGTACTTTCGAAGTCATGGTGGGCCCAGGTAGCCAGGGCAAGGGTGAGGACCGTTCAGGATCGAGAAGGAGAGAGTAATGGAGCATTCCAGATTCCCACGCTCGCACTGAACTAAGAGGCGCCCTCCATCTTGCTCAAACGTCAGGCTCGAACGTCAGTAGAGTATCCCTAACACTGTGTATCAGGAGGTGAACCCGCTCGGGGCTAGGTCTCGTCCCTTGAAGTCAGGCCGCGTCACCCCCACCGGCGTTGCGCGCCGGATGAGGTGTAGCGCGGGCTAGTTTGGCCGCCCGTCCCGGAGAACTCAACCCTAGTCACGTTGCGCCAGTACCGGACCTTTTCTATACCCGGAGTCAGATTTCCACCGAAGACAATCCGTGACTCGGACTCGCGATGCCCGGTGAATCGCCGCCCCCGCTCCCCCCTCCACCCCCATCGGAACCCCATTCGCTCTCGCCGCCGTCGGCGGTCGGTTCCGCCCGCCCTCGCCCCCCCTCAAGGAGGGGGTTGTGGGCCCTCCTCACGGTTCTCGCGGTAGCCTGCTTCCTTCTCGTTGCCACCTTCGACTACTATCATCCCCCGCCCGGCAGCGACTGCAATGCCTGGTGGGTTTACTGCCCTCTTGGCCCGTCCGCCTCCACCCCGCTCGGTACCGCGTTCGCATTCGGCAACGTCACCGCGTTCAATGTGAGTGCGGGAGCCTCCGCTCAGCCGGGCTGTCGAGTGCCCGCCGAGGGAACGGAGTACTGTCAGATCGTTGGTATGAATGGAACCTCCAGTGGCCTGACAATCACCGCGATTCGATTCCAGCTTGACGAGAATGGTGGCGGGATTGTCCCCTACGTCTCGGTTACGTTGCTTGACAGCGAGGGAAGGGGCATAGCGCAGACCACCGCAATCGGCGGCTGGGTGTCGTGCACACCCTCGGCATGCGGAGATGCGATTTCGCCCCGGTCGCCGTCTGCGGTTCTCACCACGACCATGATGCTCGTCCTGGACGTCGGTTCATCCTCGGCACTCCCTGACGGTCTCGCCGGTTACGGATTGACCGCGGTTGGAAGCGGATCGTTTGGTGGGACAGTTGGGCCATTGATGCTGAGGTAGCCTTGATCCGCAACTCACCTGCAAGTGCCTTGGGAGGGCGGGAACCTCATGGTGCCGATACCCTGTGGTCAGCCCGACACTCTCACGGTGGATGGGTTGGCCAGCCACCCGGGAACGGAGGACAGCAATCCGACCCCACTCTCTTCGAGACACCCCCCCCTTCACTGCCGTTGGTGTATCCCACTAAGTCTGCAACAGTAGGCGAATCCGCTCGGGGCTGTTTCCCCTCCTTGGGAAGATGGACCCGGGCCTGTTGAGGGCTGGGAGGCGGTTCTAGGAATCCGGAACCACCCGAAAACCGGCCTCGATAAAGTTGTGATCGAAAGTAAACGCGTCTCCAATCTCCAATTCTCGCATGAGCACGAAGCTCGTGCAATCTGTGAGACTCCAACGCTTGTCCTCGTGGGAAATCATGAGATCCAACGAACGCTCGAAGTCGGTGTCAGAAACTCGGACCATCTGAACGCTTGAAGATTGCCCGAGAAGACCTCGCAGCCGTTTCACCGGCTCGATCCCCAAGCGCATCCGCAAGAGGGTGTACGTCTCGTCGAGGATGTAGTCGCTCGTCACCATTCGACCGTGCTCACCTTTGGTCAACCGAGCAAACAGAGCCACCGCATGGCCGTGGTGTCGTTCCTGCGGGTCGGTGAGGGCGTACCAAGCCCCCGTGTCGACCAGAATCATCGAAGGGGACCGTACAGGAGCTCGTCGTGACGCTCCGCCACGTCGACCTTGGGACCCTTTCCGGGGACGAGCGGGAACGCGCCGAAGATTGGGTCAGCCGGATCCACCTCGTCCGGCAGTAGCCGGTTTCGGATGGCGGTGCGGATCCACTCCTGCATCGTCTTCCCTTCGGCCCTTGCCTTGCGGCGAAGCAGGTCATACTCCGCTTCGGGAATGCGCGTCTGGATGAGCTTCATACAATCTGCAAACAGTTACCGATTATATGAAGTCACCGGAGCGGCCCAGCCCGGCGAGACGCCTTCATGGCTCAGGTTGAGGACGATGGGTGGGTTCGAATTCGTTCGCAGATCGTCCCGCTCGGGCCATGACTCGATTCCGACCGGGGCTAACCGTTAGCGGTCTCCGCGTCGACCAATGCCGGGGGGTCTCGCACAGTGAGGGTATCCTGGCGAGGCGATGTGGCCTCTCGCGCGCGACCCGCAGCCTACCCGCGGTCGGTCATCGACTGCGCGCGACCTCAATGAAAATCAGCCGGCCACGGTCACCCACGAGAATGCTCGGAGGGTGGTTCAGCGCTCTGGGCCAGAATCTTTATTTCAGCTATCTTGCCGGCGGCCATGATTGACCACGTAAACGCCCACGCCTTGACCGTGCGCAATGTGAGAAAATGCGCCGAGTTCTACCGGGACAAGATTGGACTGAAACTCATGGAGCTATCTGACGAGTTCGCCTATCTGAAATTCGATGACAAACCTGGTCTCGGGCTCGCCCTCGTCTCCGCGGAGGGGCTCGCACAAGAGATTCCGAAGGAACGGGTTCGCCCCGGCGAGAGCCTACTTCAGCGCAACTACTTCGCCGTTTTCCTCGAGGATGCGGACCGCGCCTATGAGGAGTTGCGTCAGAAGGGAGTTCGGTTTGTGCAACCTCCGGCGACCCGAAGCAACGGACAGCGGTACGCTTTTTTCGAGGACCCGGAGGGCAACCTCTGGGAGATTTCGCATTTCCCGAAGGAGTGAGCCGAGATGCCGAGGAGGGGGACGGGCCGAAGAGTTACGGAGGTAGACCTCGCGCGCACATGGATCGATTGGCTGATTGACACTCGATCGGGCTACGCGGAGACCTTGCTCAATCTCCCTCTGAAGGATCGAATCAAAGACCGCGGCGCATCGTTCCCGTCCGTTCAAGACATCTTCCTTCACATCCTTGACAACAATGTGTGGTGGCTCGAGAGCGTGCCTCAGAATCGCCAGGAGTCCCACCAAGAAGTGAAAGGCGGCCTCTCCAAGGCCGAAATTGGAAGAGAGGTCCGCCGAATCGCGCACTCGAATCGGAAACTCGCGAAGTCACTGACCACCTCTCGGCTCGACCGGAGTTTCGTGGTCCGAGGGGTTCAAGGGAATGGCGAACCCTTCGAGATGAAGGTGAACCTTCGAACGATTATCTGGCACCTAGTGGAGGAGGAGCTGCAGCACCGGGGCGAAATGAACGCTCTCTTTTGGCAAATGGACGTCGACGCACCGACACGCTCCTGGTTCAGTAGCGCACTCGCCGAATGAGAACGAAAACTCGGCCCCGACCACTTGGGGTGGGCAAATCGCCTGCTTCGGTTCCCGCCCCCCTCCCGAGCTGATCGCCCTCTCGGCATCCGTCGGGCGCGCCTCCCGGCGGGAACCTTGCGGAACGCGCCTCCCCACTCTTTCGGCCTGAACTTTGCGGGAGAGGGGCTGTCGATCGGACCGGGAACAAGAATCCGGGAAAGGTCGTGGGTCCCGGTGCACCACGGACCCGTCTCCGTCAGGGGGGTATCCTTATTGTTCTGCAACAGGAAGCGAATCCGCTTGGGGCTAGATCTCAACCGCGTGTCACGACGACCCGACGGCGCGCGTCGACCCGGAATAACCGCCGAGTCGCTGGCCCTCAACGTTCAATGCCGGTGAGTTTGGTCTACTTCCTCGGACCCAAGAGTGGCGACCGCCCACTCGAAGACTCGTTTCGCCTGCTTGCACATCTCGGTGGCTCGTGGGCCGGACGCTGCTTCGGCGCCGTACTCCACCCGAGTTTTCGACTCCAAGATCGAGGCGACTTGACGAGACGTCACTTCGGCGCCGGCGACGCCAGTGTCTCGGAGAAGGTCGACCGCGCCCGCATGGTCCTCCCCGCTCCAGACCTGACCGAGCTTTGCGCAGGTGACAGCATCGACCGAGGCAATGGTGAGGTGGACCGCAGAGAGACCGATCGCATCCCACCGATGATGCGCGAGCGCTACGGCCAACTGCCGCTCCTGCTGGCGAGCTCGGCTCAGGTAGACGACAAATCGGCTTTTCCGTTGATTTCTGACTCGAGCCATCGATGCCCCTAGTGTTGGATGAGAACTCCCTCGCGTTGAATCGCCCGGAGAAGCTCGGTGCCCGCACCCTGTCGGACCTCCGCGGTAGTCATGACGATGGGTGAGAGCGGGTTCCCGTACTTTCGCCACAGGCGCGTTCGAAGGTGGGCAAGCTGGTCGCGCACGATTTCGGCCGACTCACCGGTTCGAGTTTCGATGAAGAGATCAATGTCGCTATCACCTCGCTCTTGACCTCGAGGGATCGACCCGAACAAGGTTGCTCTCTTGACCGGCAATCCCTGGAGCATTTCGGCGAGTTCTCGGAGTAGATCGGCGGGAATACGAGCCTCCTCCTCGAACAGCCGCTGAATCGGGGCTGCCCAAACATGGTCCTGATTCCATCGCCAGGTGAACGCCCTTCCGGCTGCTTCCGCAGTTGCGATGCCCGAATCTTGGAGGTCATTCAGCACCCGAGCGGTCTGGGCGGCCGAGACTCTCGCCTCCCGTGCAATCTCGCGTCCAGTCAGCCGTCGGGCAGAATTCATCCAGAGTGCGCGGAGGATCCGCAGGTGGGTGGGGCCAGTAAGCACCAAGTCGAGCGAACGGTGGAAACGCATCGGTTGTCTCACGTACAGACATAATGTCTCACATATGACTCATACCCTCCTTCGAGTCCCGCTCCGTGCGGGTAGACGGAGGCCAAGTTGCGCTCGCACGCAGGCTCGGGGCGAGTGGCCGCGACCGTCCGAACGTCGCTCGCCGAACAATCTCGGGAGACAGCCGATGCCAGCGAGTTGGCTCAGGGGAAGCGTACTCTTCTTCGCCGGCAGGTACCTTTGACTCCCTTCCGCCACAATTGACACGGACCACGGCCGCAACGGGAGACGGAATTGATGCGGGGGAAACCCCAACATTGACGAGACCCCCCCCCTCCCGGCCCCTTGGGTTGGAGCCGATTCTGTCGCAAAAATGGCACGGTCCGGCTCGGTACTACCCCAGAACCGACAGACCGCCGGTCACGAATCGAGGCAACCGCGGTGCGGATGAACTAAAGTCGCGGAACACCCTCGCATCGAGCCGCCGGGGGTCGCGAATCGGTGCATCGAGCTCGAGGAGGCACGCGGCCGGGCCAGCGCACTCTCCTGCTCGTAGGGGTGGCGGCGGTTCTTGCGACGCTCGCGGGGATCACGCTCGCGTCCTCGCTCCAGGCCCTCCAACTCCCTCCCGAGAGGGTTAACGGCCATTACGAACGCGAAGGAGATCTCGGCGGGTGGTGGCTGTTCCAGCGGTACGGCCAAACCAACATCCCGTCGGCTGTTCCGTCGCAGCTGAGCTCGAATGCCAGCTCCCCGACGCTCTTGGGCACGACCTCGGCGAACTACACAGTGAACGCCGCAACGGCCGGATCGGCCGCGCTGAGCTGGCGGTTCCTCGAGACAACCGCCGTCCCGAAAGGCTCCGAGGTCGAGCTCACGTTCGGTATTTCGCTGGGGGTCCTCGCCTCCGTCCAGGTCAAGGTGTATTTCGAGACCGCCGCGTCCACTCTCACCTCGAATGCGACGATCCTTCTCTACTTCCAAACCGGAGCCCTCGCTCCCGGGACCATTGACATCCAGAGCGTCACGGAGCTCGCGGTGCCCTGCACGCCCCCTGCTCCCGGGGGCTGCCCGTGACGACGGTCGGCGAGACGTGGACCAAGGCTCCGACCCGAAGCAATCTCCGATGGTTCGCCGTCGCGATCGCCCTCGCGACCTCCACGTTCGTCGCCGGCCTCGCCTCGGGAGGCGCTTTCTCGATCATGTTGGGCCCGGCCGAACTCGGCGCAGGAACCGGTGGAACCGGCACCCCCGTCGCCTGGTGGGGCCAGGAGGACCTCGCCCTGACCACGGTTCCCGCAACCGTCCCACCGCTCGCGAGCCTCAACTCCTCCGTCCCGACCATCCTGACCCCGTCGAACCAGAGCTACCTCTTGGCCACGGGGACCGCTGGCCACGTCGCGGTTCGGTGGAACTTCACCGAGCTCGTCTCGGCGCCGACCGCCACCGAGCTCGAGGTCTACCTCGCGGAGACGAACCAGAGCCTCGGGATCACGACCTACACCATCTTCGTCGAGACCCAACCGGCCGCGTTGACGGGCGCAGTCGTGATCTCCATCTACCTCGACGTCGGGAGCTCGTTGGTCGGCCTTCGCGGCGTGCTGGAAGTCACCCAGCTGTGCGGGAGCGTCGGAAGTTGCCCGTGATGGTGATTCCGCACGACTCGGCTCGGAGGGCGGTCGTAAATACGGGGGCCCGCGATGGCCCTGCCGTACTGGCATGAGGACGATGAAGGGAGTTCCAGCGAAGACGGTCTACATGGCGACGGTGCTCGCCATTCTCACGTTCGCCGCCGGCTTCGCCCTCGCGGCGGCGTTTTCTGTCACCAACGGTCCCAACGAGAACGGGAACGGCAACTACGAGGCGACCGGCTCCATCCCCTGGTGGACCCAGTCGGCGGTGGGCCTCAGCAGCGTCCCGGTCACCGTGCCGACGGCGCTGAGCTCGGCCGTGGCCACCCCGACGACCCTCGCCGCGACGGGGCAGCTGTACATGATCAACGCCGGAACGGTCGGAGACCTCGACCATTTCTTCAAGTTCACCGAGTCGCCATCGGCCGTCGCCAGCACCGAGCTCGAAGTGACGTTCACCATCTCGACCGGCTCGACTCCCACGCCCAATGTCGTGACCGTGTACGTCGAGATGCAGGCCACGGTGCCGACGTCCGCGCAGACGTACACGCTCGCCTACGACCTGGGCAGCGCCGCCTCCGGGACGATCGTCCTCGACAGTTTCCAGCAGCTCAGCCAGCAGTGCTCCTCGGTGGGTAGCTGCCCCTAGGCGGTCGCTCAGCCGGCCCGCCGCCGGACGGCCCCGTCGAGGTTCCGCCAAGCTCTTGGGGCGAGCCGGGGTCGACCGGGCGTCCGTGTCCGGGGTCGAATCGAACCCGACGGCGCTCGAGAGCGCCGCCGGCGTCTCCGCGAGGAGAGGGAGCGAGCGGTGGTCCTATCGACTCCGTTCTGGCGCGGCGCTGTTGGGGCTCGGCGTCGGGTTGGTGGGCGCCGGGGTCGTACTCTCGGCGGGCCACACGACATTCGGGCACGCCCCGGTCTGGCTCTTTCTCGTCGGGGCGGGGGCGATCGCCATCGCCGGCTTCCTCGGAGTCTTTCTGCCCTCACGGTCGACCGGGGTGGTTACCCCGTCCGACGAGACGGCCGGGTTCGCCTCCCCGGTCGCCGAGTCTCCCTACCTTCCCCAGCCGCGAACCGAGCGGGCGGGTGGTCCGGAGACTCTGACGGGGTCCGACCACGTCGCCCTCTCGGCTCCACTCGCCAAGCCTCCCGCGGCGTCTGCCGCGACGAGGGCGCCGTCACGCGAGCCGGTCTGGTCCCCTCCCCGCCGCCTCGAGTTGCCGGCGACGATGGCGGCGTGGAGCGCCTCGGACAGTCCTCGCCCCATCCCTTCGACGAGATCGATGGCGACCGAGGCCGCTGTCCGGGGCGGTGGCTCGGCTCCGGAGGCCTCGAGCGCCTCGAAGGTGCCGTCCGCGGGAGCCGGCCCGTCTTGCACGAGCTGCGGACGGGCGCTCGCTCCCCGCGAGGCCTGGAGAACATGCTCCCAGTGCGGGAGGTCGATGTGCGGAGAATGCATTGGCACCTCGGTACGGACCCACGGACGTGCCTGGTGCGGAGTGTGCGATCTTGCTCCGGCGTAACTGCGGCACGGCGGGTCCCCGCCGGTTCGGGCCGGACCTGGTAGCTCGTGCGCCGGGCCCGATTCGGGCTTCGAAGTCGCTGGGGCTTCGGCCCCTCCCCCCGCGTTCCATCGTCGCGGGCGGTTCGTCCTCGTGGACGCCACCCATTCGGACGGGAGCGTCGTGCGCCGTATCGAGACACTCACCCGGACGGACTTCCGCCGCTTTCGAGTGGACCGGTACGACTCTCTCTCGAGTCTACGGCTCGAATCCGACCGGGGCCATCCCCCCGCCAACCCCCGATTCCACCGGGTTGGCGAACGTTGGGGCACTCGACCGTTGCAAAAGCGTCGCTCGTCAGACAACGGGTGACCCCGGTGGGGCGATTCGGCGCCGCGCCAGGATACCGAACGAGCGGGAAACCGAACTGGACGCCCGGATCTACTTCTCGACGGTGTCCTCGACACGGCCGATGGGAGTGTTCTGCTTCCGGGTGTAGCTGCCCTTGGAGATCATCATCGCCCCGAGGACCAAGAAGACAAGGAACAGGACCAACGCAATCACCCAATAGCCTCGACTGAGGTACAGCAGATAGCCCGCCGCTCCGATCCCGACAAGGACGGCGAACCCACCGAGAACCTTCAGCAGACCGCCCCATTCGTACTCCCCATACCCCATTGACGACACCTCAGCGACCGTCCCAACCGGAATCGGGGATTAAGGCTGTGCTGGGTTCGAGTTGAGCAACGCACAGCGTGCGCGACAGCTGACGGACACGAGCTTCTCCGTCGGTAACCCGAGCTTTTCACGACGGTCAGGTTGGCGTACCGGCGGGGCGGCCGGTCGGAAGTGGGCGACCCGAACGAACTCCACGGTCGGGGGAGGATATTCCGGCGAGTTGGCAGGAACGAGTGGATCCGGACTGGGCCATGGGAACTATACTTCCCCTCCGTGGCCAGACCGGTAGTGTGGGGCCCGGGAGGTCCCTTGTCGCCCGGATGGCTCCTGAGTCGTCTCGCACGCTCCCCGAACACCTCACCTGGGTCGCCAATTCGTGGAAGGACCCGACCCCGTGACCCGAGTGCGCGCGTACCTTCCCCGCGACTTAGCGCGGGCGGGGAAAGGCGTCGGTAAACACCGGTAGGACCGAGGGGCTGATCGTGATCGCCCGAACCGGTCCGGACCCGAACAGCTGATCCGTCCGCTCGGAGACGGACAGGCCGTGCGCCTTCGCGGCCGATTCGAGCGCCCCGAACGCAGTTGGCGGGAAGATGGCCCCGCCATTCCCCTTCCGTGGCACCTTCATGAAAATCGTCTGTCGGGTGAACATCGGGTTCCCGTGCGTGTCCTGGAACACCATGCTGAATTCGGGGTCTCCCCACGGAAGATGGAATCGGTGCCGCGAGTCATCGAACACCGTAACTCCGGTGGCATCGACGATGAGTTCGCCGGGTCCGGAGCTCCGGCGGATGGTCAGTGCCTGCCAGAGAATCCAAGCCGACATCGGCCCCATCAGCAGCAGCAAGAACGTCCCCGAGGGCGCATCGGCAAACGATCGCATCCCCAGGACGGCCGCCTCGAAGTCGCGTCCCGCCCGGGTCAACGGCGAGAGGGCCCAGGCGAGAAGTACCAAGAAGAACAGCGCCATCCCGCCAAAGAGCAGCTGAAGTCTTCGAATGTCCGCCTCCGTGCGGCTCGACTCCAAGAGGAACGATTCCCTGCTCGCAAGGGGTGCTTGGCAGGCGACGCACGCCGCGACGGTCGAGGCGTTCGCCGCTCCGCAGGCCGGGCAAAAACCAGGGTCCGCCACGGAGGGGACGCTGGCGGAGATACCGGTGCCGGCTGCGGTTGTCGTTCCGGCGCGGATGGATTCGATCCGATTCCGGATCCCCCGGCGCATCCAGTACGCTCCACCGAAGCACAACGCCACGGCGCCGCCGCCACCCAACTCGACGACCACATCCAGGTGGTGCGATGTGACCGCCAGAACGAGAAGCTCGACGAGAAAAACGAAACCGCCGGCGAGCACGACGTAAACGAAAATCATTTGCTGGGAGGCGAGCTGTTCGAGGCTGAGGGGCGCCGGCGGGGCGGGTGCCGAAATCGAGCCGAGAGTCGGCGAGGGCGGCGGGTTCGGAAGGAATCGCGTGCTTCCCATGCTCGCGATTTGACCCTGCAGTGCGGTGAGGAGTTCCAAACCCCGCTTCCGAGGAACTCCCGCGACGGCGAGCGCGCTGGGAATGAAGTCGAATTCCTTTCCCCCCCAGCCGGGGCCGCGTCCCGTCGTGTACCCCTCGAAGTGGATCACGCGGGAGCCACCGACGGGACTCAGAGTCAGCTCGAAGACGATCGTGGCGCCCCCGGCCCGGGTTTGCGTGGCGACCAGGCTGCCGGGCTTCGGATGGAGGACGAGGCTGCCATCCCAGTGAGGAAACTTTTTTTCGGCTCCATCGGACCGAGGATCGATGATCGTGAAACCGTTGCTCGCGAGCCACCCCGTCAGGAACCGATCGACGTCAACCCCCGGGCCCATGGGAACGGCCAAGTCGCGAACGGTGCGCGCCATTCCTCGATCTTCCGTCCCCTTTCGAGGACTCGAGCGATTCGAGAAGGGGCCAGACCAAAGAAACTTTCGTCGCCACCTTCCAGGACGGCGTTTCTCGAACCCGTTGGCCTCGTCCTGGTCTACGCTACCCCGTTACGCCTCCAGAGGGGACCGAGCGGCCCGAGTGTTCTCGAACTCATCCCAATCCGGAGGTTCGACGCCAATCCGCCACAGCGGGGAGTTCCGCTATCCCCTGCTGTGCCGCTCGAGCTCGATCATTTGGAGGAGCGCGGTCCGAGTTGCAGAAACCATGGCCTGGTCGGTCCCTGACGCGGGCGCGCCTTCGGGAAGGATTGTGGCGGGTCATCCCGCGACCACCGCGCCCTTCCAGCTGCCAGCGAGTTGAGGCCGCCGCGCACCGGCGACCACCGGTGAACTCGGTCGGAGCAGCTCGTCGCGCCCCGTCGTGGCCGATGGTCGGGATGGTGCCGGGTCCGCGACCCGGGGTCGCGAAGAACATGCCCGCGGTGGAATGTTCTCATTCCATCGAAACGTGCCGGTCCGAGGACTTGTAGCGTCGAGGAGGCTCCCAGAGTTCCATTCGGTTCCCCTCGGGGTCCTCCGCCCAACCGAACTTCCCATAGCTCGATGCGCTCGCCTCCGACGAGACAAGAACTCCCTCCGCACGGAGCTGCTTCAGGAGTCGGTCCAGGTCCTCGACTCGGTAGTTCACCTGAGCGGTCGGACGTCCCGGCCCCCATTTCCGGTCGCGGCCCGCCATGACCGCCCAGAGGGTGTTTCCGATGCGCTTCTCGCTCCGAGGGCTCACCCACCTGAAGACCGCCACCTGGTCCTTCACCGAAAGGCCGAGATGGTCCCGGTACCAGTTCGCCAGTTTCTCCGGTTGCCGCGCTCGCAAGAAGATCCCGCCGATCCCCGTGACGCGCTTTCCCTTCCGACGACTCGCCGCCGTGTCGTGCACCCCTTCGACCGAAACTCGGGGACTCGGGATAAATCCAACCCGGAACCAGGAGTTGCCCCCGCGCATCGGTCACGCTCGAACTCCTGGCGAAGACGCACCCCCCTGTCACGACTGCGGGGGAGCGGGAACGGCGCGGTCCGTGAATACGAGTCTTTATAACAAGAAATTTATTCGAAGGAGACCGTCCATGTCCGCCGCAGAATCCGACGGACGCCCCCGGAGCGCCCCGTGACGCGGCGCCCCCGAGGCGGCGGCCTCGTCGCCGTGTCGGTGGTAGTCCTGCTAGTCGCTCTCGTCGGTCTGCCGAATATCGACGCGTCCCCGATGGGTCCCTTGAAATTCGCGCCGACGACGCGCGACAACTCGGCCTCCCCTGACCTCACTGCGGGAGGGGGCGCCGCTGCCGCGAGCGCGACGGGCTCCGGCCCGATCCTGGACTCCACGTGGCCCCTGCTCCTCAACATCTCTTCGAGCGCTTCCTCCGTCTGCGCGTTCGGGAGTTCCCGGTGTGACCGCGCCTCGTCGGTGGTGCGAATTTCGCTCACGGCGACCGATCCGCTGCCCGTCGCCACCGGCTCGGCCTCCGCGCAGGTGCTGTTCCTCCTCGACGAGTCTCCGATGATGGTCTGCAACGCCGGCGTAGGGTGCCCCGCCGGCGGCTCCAACGCCTTCCAGACGTTCTTGGGTTCGGCGTCCGTCATCGCCCACGCGATCCAACACAGTCATCCCAGCGTCGCCGTCTCGTTCGCGCTGGCGGTCACCGACAGCGCCGGCGAGGGGTACGATGACGGCGACTCTACCCCGTTCGCCGTCCCGGTCGGAAACTTCACCAACGCCTCCATGTTCGGCGTGGCCGTCAGCCACCACCTGAACTTTCCCGGAGACTCCGACCGATCCGACAACAGCCTGCAGAGCGATGTGATCACGGCGCTCTTCGGCGCAATGTCGGATGGCGCGGCGAACAGCTCGCCCTATGCGAGCATGCCGAGCGGCCCGGTCAATTGGACGCCCGGCGAGGACCACGCGATCGTTTGGCTGGGATCCACGGCTCCGGTCGATGCGAACTACTCGGAGGCTCCGTGTGCGTTCGTGCCGTTGTGCCTGGCCCACGGCTCGAACGCCTCGATGCCGACGTGCGCGTCCCCCTCGGGTATTCACCCATCCCTGCCCGCGTGCGAGGGATGGATCTCGTCTCAGACCGGCAACGCGCTCGACTCCATCGCCGCGCTCTCCCGAACCTCTGCGGACTGCGTCAACTCCAGTCTGGGTCATTGCACGATCGATTCGGTCGTGGTCAACGCCAGCTCAACCGACCCGACCGGACCCGCCTGGCTCGTCCGCAACACCTCCGGCCAGAATGCCACCGACGTGCGAACCGACGTCGCCCACATCGTCGGTGCCGGTTGTGACATGGCCCGATTCACGGGCGGCTCCTGGGATGGTCCGAAGGGGTCGCGCTGCGGGAATCTCTCGGGGACCCTTGGTTCCGCCGGCAGCTTCACGTACCCCGCCCTCGTCTCGGCGCTCGAGAACGTCTCGCTCGGGACCTCCGGGAATGGGACGGTCGCCGAGCCCTTCGCCAACCGATCGATGTTCCGCTTCGTGACCGCTCCGCAATTCTCGATCGCCCTCTCACTCCACGCGGTGGCCACGTGCTCCTCGCGGTTCGGACCGCTTCCATCGTGCCCTCAGGAGCCCTCGTTGGTTCCGGGCCACGGGTCCGCCATCCTCGCCTGGAATTGGTCGTCCTTCCCCGGGAACAGCTCCATGCACGCCGGAGACACCTGGCACGCCTCCTTCGACCTCGTGGCGAGCGGGGCACCCTCGCCATCGGCACCGATCGACTCCTGCTCGACCTCGGAGTGCGCGACCGTCGAGAACCGGAGCTCTGCGATGTTCACGACCGGAGTTCAGTTCCGCTCCCCGCCTCTCCCCGGTGGGCTGGCCGAGTCGTTCCCCCTTCTCGCGATCGCCATCGTCGCCACCCCCGGGCTGACCGGAGCCGTGGTCCCGGCAATCTTCACCAGCGAAGCGCGGACCCCAGTCTCGATGGAGGTCGCGATCGCGGGCGGTTACGCCCCATTCGAGGTATCCTGGGCGTTCGGTGATGGCACGTACGAGAACGACTCCGCATCGATGTTCGCGAATCATACCTACGCGACCGCGGGATTCGTCCACGTGTTGGCCCGAGTGGTGGACAAGACCCGCTCCACCGTGAACGTCTCGAGTACGGTCACGGTACTCCCACTTCTCGAGGCGAGCGCGGGACCGACCGGAATCGTCGGCTACGTGCCGCTCCCGATCAACTTCACAGCTACCCCGACCGGCGGGTTGGCGCCGTACAATGTGACGTGGCAATTCGGCGACGGGACGGTGGGAAATGGGAGTTCGCTGCTCCACGTCTTCGTGGTCCCTGGTCTCTACACCATCGTCGCAATCGAATCCGACGCCTTGGGTCACTCATCGGCCGTGAACCTCTCCGTCGACGTCGGTGGCGCCCTCTCGGGGCCCGCCCTCACTGGGCAGGCCACCGTGCGCGCGACGGCCTCGACCGGCTGCCCCACCCGCGAGGTGCATTACACGTTCGTAGGGACAGCGAGCGGCGGCCAACCGCCGTACGACTTCTCGTGGATGTTCGGAGACGGCACCGGGGGCTCGGGTGCCACAGTCGTTCACTCGTACAGTCGAGGGGTGGCCGCGCCGACCTCGTTGCACTCTACGCTTACGGTGACCGATTCGGTGGGCGCGACGTTCACGACTCCCGCGACCCTCCCCGGGGTGTCGGCGGCTCCACCCTGCCCGGCAACCGGCGCAGCGGCACCGTCGCTCCCGCTCCTCGTGATTGTCTTGGCGGGGGGCGCCGCGGCCGCGATCGCCGCCGCCGTCGTGGGGTTCGTGATCCGTCGACAGGGTCGGCGCTGACCAGAAACCTCGGCCCGGCCCAGTCGTACCCTCCCGGAGCAGGGCGAGATTCCCGCGTGCCCGTCGGGCGTCCTACCGTGGTTGACCCTTCGGGGAGAGGATCGGGGGTCCACTCGGCTCACCCCGCGAAGAATGCTCGGGCGATTCGACGCGAGTCCCCCGCTCAAGCAATTCAATAGCCCAGGCGAACTGCACCGCCGCGGGCGGCACCCGGGTCGACTTCATGGCGCAATTTCGCTACCTGGTCCGGGAGGTGGACGCGGCGGTTGCGTTCTACACGGGCCACTTGGCTTTCCACCTCGAAGAACAGTTTGGGTCGGCGATGGCCATCGTCAGCCGCGGAGACGTCCGGCTCTGGCTCGCGGGGCCTACCTCCTC
Source organism: Thermoplasmata archaeon (assembly GCA_022750115.1). Taxonomy (GTDB): domain Archaea; phylum Thermoplasmatota; class Thermoplasmata; order Lutacidiplasmatales; family UBA184; genus Lutacidiplasma. The sequence goes on along the minus strand of JAKIWI010000002.1, from coordinate 76,077 downwards.
CGCGGCCCGGCCGATGCGGGACGGGAGTTCCCCTCAACCGGGCGGCTGGAATCGCATCGTCCTCGAGGTCGAGGACCTCACCTTGATGGTTGATAGGCTGCATCGCGCCGGAGTCCCGTTTCGCAACGAGATCGTGAAGGGACCCGGCGGCCAGCAGACGCTGTGCGAGGATCCCTCCGGCAATCCGATCGAGCTGTTCCAACCTTCGTGAGACCAATCGACACCCCCGAGGTCCCCGTCGCCGGTTCGGAACTCACCGCACAGGAGCCGAGAGGAGCCCCGCCGGCCCTCGGTCCGACCCGGGGATGCCGGGCCACCCCCCGCTGACCCGGTTCCCCGTCGAGCTCCTTGGGATTCGCGGGGGGCCCCGCCGAGGCTGGCGACCCCAATCGGCATCTTTTTAAGGCGAAATCCGTTCGAAGGAACGCAGCATGGAGCTAGGCTCGGGACGATTCCCGCCGACGAACCGCGGTTCCGCGGGCGTCCAGCGTGTGGCGGTTCTCCTCAGCGCGACCGCGCTCGTCGTAGTGATCTTGGCAAGCCCGGCCGGATCGGCGCTAATCGGCGCTCCATCGGCCGCTGCATCCGGAGCGGGGTACCGGTCACTCGCTCCCGCGATAGGGTCCGAGGCGATCCCCTCGACACTCGTCCATGGGTCAGATTCGACCCTGAGCGATTCCTGGCCCCTGAGGCTCTCCGCAACCACGAACGTTTCCTCGGTCTGCGCGTTCGCCGGTACTCGGTGCCCGAGCGCGCCGTCCACGGTGCGCGTGCACCTGACCGTCCATGTGCCGACAACCGCGGTCTCGAGCACCGATGCGGCCCAGGTCCTCTTCCTGCTCGACGAGTCCCCCATGATGGTGGGGTGCGAGCTCTCCGGCGAGTGCTACGTCGGGACTTCGGACGCTTTCAGCACCTTCAAGACCACCGCAGGGCAGGATGCGAGAGCGATTCAACTCGCCCATCCCGGCGTGAACATTACCTTCGGACTCGCCACCACGCAGAGCCCTCCCGGGGAGTTCGACGATGGGGACTCGGTTCCGTTCGGGGTCCCGGTCGCGAACTTCACGAACGCGAGCCTATTTGGACCGGCCGTCAACCGAACTCTCATGCCGAACGGGGACGAGGACATGGCGGACAATGGTCTCCAGTCCGGACTCGTGACGGCCCTGTACGCCTCGTTCGCCGGGGCCGCGGCAAACACGTCCTATCTTGGTGGGTCCCCGAAGTCTCTCGCCGGTCCGGTGAACTGGACCTTGGGCGACAATCACGTCGTGGTCTGGGTTGGGGCCGCCGCGCCGGTCGACGCGAACTACACCGAATACCCCTGCCCGATCCTTTACGAGGGGTGTTCGGCGACGACCACGAACACGTCGATGGGTGGGTGCGCCTCCTCCGAGGGCATCACGGGCGCGATGCCGACCTGCCAAGGGTGGATCACCTCCCAGGACGGCAACCCCCTCGACTCCATCGCGGACCTTTCGGTCACCGCGTCCGCGTGCTTCAACTCCAGCTTCGGCCACTGCACGTTCGACGCCGTCATCGTCAACGCCACCTCCACCGATCCCTCTTCGCGCGGTTGGTCGCCCAAGAACGTCTCAGGTTGGAACACCTCGGACGTCCGCGCCGACGCCGACCACATCATCTCGGCCGGTTGCGACATGGCCGCGTTCACCGGGGGGTCGTGGGACGGGCCGCGTTCCTCCACGTGCGGGAACCGTTCCGGAACGCTCGCCTACTCGGCGAATTCGTCCGACCCGACGCTCGTCTCCTCGCTCGGGAACATCTCCCTTGGGAGCCCGGGGAGCGGGATGGTCGCTGTGCCGCCACCCTCGGGCCCGATGTTCCAATTCGTGACTGCGCCCGCCTTCACCGTCGCCCCCTCGCTGGACGCCAACGCGACCTGTACGTCGGCCGCCGGGCCGCTCACGCCGTGCCCCCAGACCCCCGCCGTGCGGACCGCCAACGGGAGCACGGTCCTCGGGTGGAACTGGTCGACGTCGGCCGATCACAGCGCCATGCTGGCCGGCGACTCGTGGGATGCCTGGTTCAACCTCGAAGCGAGCGGCGCGCCATCCTCGGTCGCGGCCGTGGACATCTGCGCGACGATCGAGTGCCTCGCCGGCGCATCGGCGACCAGTGGGATCCAATTTCAGAGCGGGCGGTTCCCCGTCCTGCTGCACGAATCGTTCCCGCTGGTGACCGAGTCGATCGCGGCCGCCCCCGGGCTGAGCGGGTCGCTCGTCCCTCCCACCGAAACGGTGGACGCGCTCTCCCCGCTCGCCCTGCAGGCGGTCACCAGCGGAGGGTACCCACCGTTCGTCGAATCGTGGTCGTTCGGCGACGGAACCTTCCAGAACGCAAGCTCGGCGTTCGCGAACCACACCTACGCGACGTCGGGATTCTACCACATGGTCGTCTCGCTTCGGGATGCGAGCGGAGCCGCGCTGAACCTCTCCCGTTGGGTCACGGTGCTCTCCCCTCTCGTCACGACCGTCGTCCCGGTCGGCGCCACCGGAAGTTTCCCCCTCCCCGTCCTCTTCGCGGCGAGTCCCAGCGGGGGACTCGGGCCCTACCAGGTCGTGTGGCAGTTCGGCGATGGGTCCACCGGAACGGGACTCTCGCTGGAACACACGTTCGCTGGCCCCGGCTCCTACACCGTTCTCGCTTCCGTCGCCGACTCGCTCGGCGGCACGGTGGGCGAGAGCGTCAACGTGACTGTGGTGTCTCCCCAAGTTGCCCCCGCGCTGTCCGCCAACGCCACGGTGAACGCCGTTGCCGCAGGGAGCTGCTCGGGGATTCACGTCGAGTATCACTTTGTCGGGACCGCGAACGGAGGCACGGCACCGTACACGTTCACGTGGGCGTTCGGCGACGGAACGACGGCCACGGGGGCGACCGTGGTCCACGTCTACCTCGGCGGCCCGGCCCCGTCGTCGAACGTCGTTCCCACCCTGATGGTCACCGACGCATCGGGAGCCACCGCCAACGCGACTGCCCCCCTCCCGACGGCCGTTTTCGCACCCCCTCCCTGTCATACGGTGACGACCTCGGCTCCGGCACCGTTCGCAGGTCTCCTCGAGATCGGGGCGCTGTCCGCCCTCGTGCTCGTTGCGGTGGTGGCCGTCCTGCTCTGGCGCCGTCGAGCTGCGTAACGGAAGCGCCCCCGCCGCGCGGTGCCTTCGATCGTCGGCACTTACTCCTCGCTCCTCGCGAGCGGGCGTGCGCAACGATCGCTCCCGCCGTCCGGGCGCGGCTGGACCGTTCCGACGGGAGATGGACCGCCTAGCGGAACGCGGTCACGATCGCAGCCTCGGCGGGGAGCTCCAATTTCGAGCCGACTTCCCACCGACGAAGGTTTTGGCGGGTTTTCCGCAAAACGTCCCGTTGGACCTCGGGTGTCTCTTCGTGCAGGGAGTGACCGAGTGGTGTCGACGAGAGGATCGAGTCGAGGTAGTCCTCGGCGCCCTCAAACCTCCAGAGATGGGTCACGCGCTCCTCCCGCGCATCGTGGAATCCCGCCGCCTCGAGGAATCTCACCATCTCCCCGGGCCCGCCGGTCTCGTAGGGCGTGGGGAGGTACCCGGTCTCGTCCGGCTCGGCGTACTCGAGCATCGGGGCCACCAGCGCGTCGAGCGCGGGCACGTTCGCTCCCAGTCCCCATACGGCGACGCCGATGCGTCCTCTCGGTCGGAGGACACGGAGCGCCTCGCGGGCCGCCTTCTCCGGGTCTGTGAAGATCTGGAACCCAAACGCGGACGTAACGAGGTCGAACGACGCCTGCGGCAGATCCAACTCCGCGCAGTCCATCGTGCGGAACGCGGCGTTGGGCATTCCCCGCGCCTGGGCGGTTTCGCCGGCAAGGGCCACCATCTTTTCGGCCAGGTCGATTCCGAGCACGGACCCCGAGGACCCCACCATCCCGGCAATCGTCAGGGCCGGCTCGCCGGGTCCGCAGCCCATATCGAGAACCCGTTCGCCCGCCTGGGGCGAGACCGCGGCCACGAGGTCCGTTCGGAACTCGGCCAGCTGGGCGGCGAACCGGGCGTAGGCCTCCGCGCTTTCGTTCCAGGTCGTGCGAGTGTATGCGCGGTAGTACTCGTCCGTGTATTCCCACGGCATGGTCTTGCGGTCGCTGTCCGGGGTTGGGTCCCGAGCAGCCGGTCGAGGACCTTGGGAGGAATAAATCTCGCCATCGGCGAGGGAGCGGAGCGGTCTGGAGGCGCCTTGGAACGTATAAGGGTCGAAGCTCGATACCGGCGGAGGACGGTACGACGGCGTTTCCTCGAAAGCGACTAGCGCTCGCGCGCCGACGAGTGAAATCGGTGCCGCGGTCGACCCCCAAGTCGCTCCCGCGGCCTTCGTCCCGCGCCCGGCCCAGTCGTTCGACTGCGAAGCCATCCCACGAGCCGGCCGAGCCGCTCGCGCTGTACCGGGTCGCCGCGCAGCTCCCCCGCGACTCGTGGGGCTACCAGTTCAGCCGCGACTGGCCGAACCTCCGGTTGGAACTGATGAACCGGATCGAGGTGGGGAACGGTCTCCTTCTCGCCGAGGTTCGCATGGTCGGCGAGGGCGCTGACCAATGGCCGGCAGCCGCGCGCGAGCAGCCCATCGTCGTGAAGGTCGAGGCGTACCCGGAGTCCGAACGGAACGTCCTCTACCGCGTCGTGTTCAAGGTGCCCTCGATCCACACCGTGACGCAGCGCCACCGCGTCCTGACGCGCTACCCCATCGTGATCCAGAACGGCTGGAGCCGGTTCGAGACGTTCGCCGGTCCCGGCCAGATGCGCGAGTTCCTCGCCGAACTCGAGTCGCGCGTCGGGCCGGGCCACGTGGAGTCGGTTCGGCGCAGCGACATGTCGCTGGGGAAGCTCGGATTGACGCCGGCCCAGGACTCGGTGTTCCGTGAGGCGCTCTCGACCGGCTATTTCTCGGTCCCGCGCGGCATCTCCGTCACCGACCTCGCCGACCGGCTCGGGCGTAGCAAGTCCACCGTCTCCGTGGCCCTCTCGAAGATCCAGAACCGCCTCGCCGATTCGGCGTTGCAGCTCGACCTCGCCTCGTTTCAGCTCACACCCTAGTGGCCTGGGCGAGGAAACTCGTACGAACCGGTTCGACTACTCGAACCGGTTCGTTGCACGCCCAAGTGTCCCTCGGGACTGGAGTGCTGAGCGCCCCGTCGCGGGCGTGTCCGCACCCACCCATGCAACAACCGAGCGCGCCCGCGTCAATCTTCGTCGGCGGAGATGCCCGTCTCTCCGTGAACACCGTCGTGTTCGCGCTCGCCGAGCAGTTCCACCCCGGGTTCCTCTGGACCGAGGTCCAGGGCGGACCGGAGGGCCCGACGGGTCCGTTCGACTGGGGATGGATTCCGCGGGAGCGCGCGTTTCCGTCCCTCGTCCGGACCAGAAGGACCCGGGCGGGCGAACCGACCGACGGAGCCGTCTTCGCGGTGATCCAATCCGGGGACTCGAGCGACACCGTCGCCCTCCTGCGGGGCTACCTCGGCCTCCCGGTCGCAGCCCAGGACGTCCTGTGTCCGCCACTCATCCCGGCCGCTCGGAGCGCGGTCGTGGTGGCGAATGCGGACCGGTTGCCGCCCGTGGGACACTCCGGCCTCACTCCCCTCGTGACTTTGCTCGAGCTCTCCCGAAGATTCACCTACCCGCTCATCGTCGGCCACACGGGTCCCGCCCCCTCGGACCGCACGGGGTTCGAGGTCGCCCTCCGCGTCGAACTCGATGACCTCGAGTCGTGGCGGGGCGGACAGATCCACTGTGAACAGGGCGGCCTCGGAGAGATCCTCGCCGACGGGCAGTCCCGCTCGTTGGGCGGGTTGCCGGACGTGTCGTCGACCTTCGAGCGCGCACTCCGGGCCTCCCCGCGCGCCCGACCGAAGGAACCTCGCTGGTAGGCCCGTCGGGGCACCCCCACTTCCCGAGGGCGTGAAATAGGCCGGACCCGCTCGCCGTCGCGGAGCCGAGTTCTCCCGTGACCCTTCCAAACCAGACGACGATCCTCGAGCTCGTCTTCTTCGTCCTGGTGCCGGCCGTCGCCGGCATCCTCGTCACGCAATGGGCCGGCGACGCCGCGAAGAAGCGCCACTGGCCGCCCCACCTCGTCCAGGCCACTCGCGTCCTGCTGACGGTGGTCTGGGTTTCCGTCGTCATCGCCGGCGTGTCGGTGTCGGTGGGTCCGGTCAATCCACTCTCGACCCTCACCGTGTCCGCGGTCGCGGGGATCGGGGCGACCCTCGCGCTCCAGACCGTCTTGCAGAACGTCGTGGCCGGCTACGTTCTCCTCCGACGCCGGTTCCTTCGGCTCGGCGACGATGTGACGATCGGGAGCGTACACGGACGAGTCGCCATCGTGGGCCTCGTGACGACCGTTCTCCGACTCGAGGACGGCAGTCTCGCGCTGGTCAGCAACTCGAATTTGCTGAGCGGTCCGCTCGTCAACCGAACGGCGGGTCAGCGGCTCGCGGGCGAGTACTAGCCACACCGGGGGAACCCCGTAACGCCCGGCGCGGCGCCGTTCGGGGGTGGGATCGGCGGAGCGGAGCTGGCGCCCGGAGGGCTGGTGGCGACGCTGCCCGGGGCCGTCGAGGAGTCGGGAGGTCGGCGCTTCCGCCGCCAGGCGAAGACGATCAACATCGCGATGATCACGACCGCGAGGAGGAGGATCCACCAGACCCAGGAGGAGTTGCTTCCGCCACCTCCCGCGTTGGGCGAATTTCCCGCCGCGGAGGTCACCGTGAGAACGGCGCGCGCGGGGGAGACGGTCCCGTTGTGGTCCGTGACGTTCACGCCCACGGTGAAGCTCCCGGGGGCCGTCGGCGTGCAATCGAACGATGCGATGTTGGCGGTCGTGCATCCGCGAGGGAGACCCGTGTAGGCGAACGAGTAGGGAGGTGTGCCACCGCTCGGCGTCGCCGTGATCGTGGTCGAGGCCCCGACGGCGACCGCCCGCGGAACGATCGATAGGGAGACGACGAGGGCGTGGGTCACCGTCGTGAACACGATCGTCTGCTGCACCGGCATGCCCTGCACCACAATCGAGCCAGAGGTGGGCGAAGCCGAGTAGCCCGCCACGGCGCCTACGGAGAACGAGTAGGTGCCGTTCGTCTTGGAGAACGTGAGGCTGGCGGTCGGCCCCCCCGACTGCGTGGATCCCGCAAGTGCCACCGACCAGGACGATTGCGACGAAAGTCCGGTCGCCGTGAACGTCACCGAGTAGGTCCCGTTCCCGCTCTGATTCCCTCCCGACGAAGAGAATCCGAGGTCGACGGTGACGCCGGTTCCGATCACGTTCACCGAACCGCTCGATCGGTTGACGTTGTAGCCGGGGACGGCGGCGACGCTGAACGCATACGATCCGTTCGGTTCGCCGAACCCAACGGTCGTTCCCGACGACGTGTTCGATACGCCGCCGAGGGTCACGCCCCAGCGGGTCGCGTTCGCGAGCCCCGATGCGACGAAGTTGACGGGGTAGGTGGTGCTCGTCCCAATCACGGAGATTGTGCCGCTGTACTGGGTCGAGACGTAGAGGAGACCGGTCGTGGGGTCGAGCGCGATCCCCGCCGTGTAGGCCCCCGTTCCGAGGTGGAGCGGGCTGCCCGCGAGCGGTTGGTAGGTCGATGCGTTCACCGCATACACGAGGGGATTGAATGCGGCGGCGTTGTAGACGGAGTTCGTGAGGTTGTCGTAGAGGAGGACTCCCGTCGACACAAAGGCGAACGAGCCCACGACGGTCCGGGTCGCGCCGGAGATGACGGACAGGTTCCCCGAGCCGAAATTGCCGACTAGGATCGTGCCGTTGAGCGAGTCGTAGACCATCGCGCGGGGCGAGTTCCCCACCGGGATCGTCGCGAGCTTCGTGAAGTTCGTCGCGCCGAACACGGTGACGTTGTTGCCGCTGCCGTCGGCCACGTACAGCTCGTTGGTCACCGGGTCGACGACCAGGGCGTCGAGCGATTCGTACATCTTGACGAGCAGCGAACCGACCACGTGGTTCGTCGCGCCGTTGATGACCGTGACGTTGCCATCGTAGTTGTTCGCGACGTAGATGTAGCCGTTCGTCGCGTCGAAGGCGATCGCGACCGGGGTGAGTCCCGCGGGGATGGTGGCCAGCAGCGTGCGGGCCGCTCCGACGACGAGCACGCTGGAGTCGTACGGATTGAGGACGTAGAGGTCGTGGTTCAGCGTGTCGAACACGAGAGGGTTCTCGAGTACGTCCGGCCACGGACCGACCGAGGCAGTCCCGGCCAGGAGTTGGGTCGACGCGTTGAGCCAGTAGGTGTCGTTGCCCCCGCCGTTCGCGACGTAGATCTGGCGGTCGGATGGGTTGTAGACGACCCCGGTGGGGTACGCTTCGAGCGCCACGGAGGCGATCGCACGGTTGGTCGCCCCGCTGACGACGGTGATGTTCGCCTCGGTCGTGGTCGTCTGGCCGTCGAGGACGAAGATCTCGTTCGCCGAGGTGTCGAGGACAGCGGAGGAGGGCAGGAGCGTCCCGGTCGAAAGGTTCGCGACCGACCGGTTGGTGGCCGGGTTGATCACGGTGATGTTCTGCGACCCGGAGCAGGCTACGTAGAGGTCGCCGCTCGTCGGGTCGAAGACGATCGAGTTCGGCCCCGCGCCGTGGCCGATCGCGATCGTGGCGTCGACGGTGCCGTTGGCGTCGTCGACGACGGACACGTTGTTGGACGCCCCGTTCGGTACGTAGAGGCGGTTGAGAACCGGATCGAGCGCGGCCGCCTCGGGGACCGAACCGACGGGGATGGTGGCGCCGACGGTGTGGGAGACGGGGTTGATGGTGGTGACACTTCCCGAGGCGCCGTTGACGTTGACGACGTCGACCAGGCCGCTGACGGTGTTGACCACGACCGCGATCGGGTTCGTCCCCACCGCCACCGTTCCAACAGCGGAATCGGAGGAGGTGTTGAGGATGGTGACGTTGGCGGAGAAGTAGTTCGCGACGAACAGCTCGTGCTGGGCCAAATCAAGCGCCATCGCCCCCGGGGACGTGCCGGCGCGGACGTTCGCGACGGTATGGTTCGTCGCGCCGTTGATGACCGTGACGTTGTTGCCGCCGTAGTTCGAGACGTAAAGTTCGCCGTTCGCCGGGTCGAACAGGATACCGTACGGGCTCCCTCCCGTCGAGATGGAGCCCGTCACCTGGTTGGTCCGCGCGTCGATGATGCTGACGTTTCCCGCGTTCACGTTTGCGGTGTAGAGGTAGCCGTTCGCGGTGTCGACCGCGATCGAGGGTACCTGGAAGTAGACCTGCTGGGAGTAGGGCACCGGAATGTCGGCGATGTCGCGGTGGGTCGACACCTGGACGACCGAGATGTCCGTCCCCACGTCGCCCCGGACGTAGATCCGTCCGTTCTGATTATCGAGGACGCCGGTGGTCGGACCGTCCTGAAGACCGGGGGCGGTGGTGCCCGGCAGCAACTGGTTCGTGGCCAGGTCGAGGGTCGATAGGACGCTGCCGATTCCGGACGCCGGACGAGCGCTCGCGGGGGCCTGAGCGTCCGAGGCGGCAAGAATCTCAGCGGGGGGCGTGGGTGCGAACGAAGCTCTCCCCAGTCCCGTCGGAGACGGGGCACGCCCGGTCGCCCACTCGCCCGCGGCGGTGGGCAGGATGAGGAGTGCGGAAGTGACCGCGACGACGAGGAGGACGGTCCAGAACGAGCTGCGATTCATGAAGCGCGACCCCGCCCGGGATCGTGGCCGACCTCCCGCCATGACGGACTCGCCACCGAGGTTCGTTACTAATAGACTCCCGCGCCGACTCGGTCGGACGTCCCTTCGCGGGACCGGGCGGATTGGCGACGGCAGGCCGCCCAAAGGGCACCGGACAGATGGTACCTCCCGCCCAGCTGCGGTCCTGAGGAAGGATGAAGCTCGGGTCGCGATTCTCCCCCGGTCGATACGATGACCAAGCCATCCCGCCGCCGCCTGGGACGCTCTGAGCTCTCCGTCGCCCCTCTCGCGCTCGGGGGCAACGTGTTCGGATGGACCGTCGACGACCGGGTGGCGTTTCCGTTGTTGGACGCCTTCGTCGATGCTGGGTTCAACCTGATCGACACGGCCGACACGTACTCGGTTTGGGTTCCCGGGCACAAGGGGGGAGAGTCCGAGGAGATGATCGGGCGCTGGCTCCGCGCTGGAGGCCGACGTGACGAGGTGATCCTGGCGACGAAGGTCGGGATGGAGACCTCCGACGGGCGCAAGGGCCTGTCGCCGGACCGTATTCGCGCGTCCATCGAGGGCTCCCTGCGCCGGCTGCAAACCGACCGGATCGACCTCTACCAGGCTCACGTCGACGACCCGGCGACCCCGCTCGAGGGGACGCTGCGGGCGTTCAGCGGCCTTCGCTCCGAAGGTAGGATCCGGGCGTTCGGCGCTTCGAACTACTCGGCCCTCCGCCTCGAGGAGGCCCTTCGGGTGAGCTCGGACCAGGGGTTCGACCGCTTTGAGTCACTTCAACCTCGATACAACCTGCTCGACCGCAAGGAGTTCGAGGGAGACGTCGAACGCGTCTGCGTGTCGAACGGCCTCGGCGTCCTGACCTACTCCGCACTCGCGTCGGGCTTCCTCTCCGGAAAGTACCGCACCGCGGCGGATGCCACCAAGAGCGCCCGGGGGGCGAGAGGAATCTCCCGCCTCGATGCGCATGGTCAGAAGATCCTGGAGGCCCTCGACGACGTCGCGCGCCGGCTCGGGGCACCCCGGACGGCGGTCGCGATCGCCTGGATCCTGGCCCGACCCTCTGTCACGGCCCCGATCGCGAGCGCGACGTCGCCGATGCAGCTCGAGCAACTCTTGGAAGGAACCCGCCTCTCGCTCGACCGGGAGGCGCTCGACACACTGGCTCGGGCGGACGCCTAGCGACGCTGGCCTGGGCCAGGTGCGGTCGGCCCGCCCGGGATTTGGGTGGCGGAGGCTGTCCCTCTTCCGTCCGTTCTCAACCGACTTGCCAGAAGAGCGGGCGGAAGGTCTATTGCGGCCCAAGCCTGGGCGGGAACTGGTCACTCGGCGAGGACGGGGCGGTCCGCCCGGTCGCCGGGACCGGGACGAAGAGCATCGATGGCAAGCGACCCGAAAGCCGATGGTACGCGCGCGCACCCTTGGACCCTGAAAACCCCCAGCCTCCAGTCGGAGTTCGTGGCGTTTCGAGACGCGGCGCTCGACCCGCCCGCGCTCGTGGTCCAGGTCGGCAAGACGGAGCTCCGCTACCATCTTCGGTGCCTCGACGACCTCTCCGCGGAGCTCCGGCGGCGCGGCGACTGGGTCCCGCTCGGGAACGCCGACGAACAGAAGCCGGCCCCGGAGGGTTCCGTGGAGAGCTGGGCGAGATCCCCGAAGAACCCCGTCGGCGGCTGGTACGGTCTGAAAAAGGGACTCCGGGGCCGCTTCGGGAACTACGTTCCCCCGGTGATGGAAAAGCTCGGGATGGCCGACGTCGAGCACAATCCGAAAGGGAACCGGATGCGCGCGAAGGCCTAGGGCGACTCTTCCGCCGCGATCCCCGCGAACCTTCCGCTTTCCGAACCGCCGCGCGCACGAGATTGATTCCGGTCGCGCACCCCTGTCCCCGCTTCGGGACCTCCACGACCCCCACCGTTCCAAGGCGTCCTCGATCGGAGCCTCCGGGGAGCTGGTGCTGAGCCCGGTCCGTCGGGATCACCGAACGAAGCAGAGGTCCGGCTACCCTCGAACTCGTGCGCTCCGGTGAGCAGGGTGTCGCCGTTCTCGCGCGCATAGACGTACCCGAAGGCGTCGGCGTAGGACAATCGGTGGCCCGTGACGCCCGTCTGGCCCCGGCGGAAGCGTGCGACCTGCGGGATCGAGTCGAGGGGAAGGTCCGTGGCCTGCGGGCCGAGCGATGCGAGGCAGGCCTCGGCGAGCGGCCCGTGCCCCTGGTGTGTGAGAATGTAGTACACCTCCAGGAGATGGGCCCGGGACGTCACGGACGGCTCGGATCGAAACCGATGGTACCGCGGATTCCCTTTCGCCATTTCGAGGATGGCGTGGCTATCCAGAAAGTACATCAGTCGCGTTCGGAGCGCGCCGTTCGAATCATCTCACCGGTCGAGTCCTCGGTGGGGAGTCGCCCCCAGATCTTGGACCAGTCCACTTTGCCCGGGATGACGATTCGGACTGTTTGACCCGGCCGCGCCTGGACCTGCTCGACGATCCGGTGCGGGATGATGATCCCGATCGAATCGCCTACCCGGCGCACCGTCGCCTCGAATTCCGCCACGAATATTACCATGGCATTATGGTACATGGGATTCCGGGCGGCGATGAACGGTGGAGGTTGCCCCTCGCGCTCGCGACGAGGCTACGGCCCGGGGCGACGCCATGCTAGCTCGGGACGCGCCGTCGAACGATGGGTTTATCAGCGGCATTCCGGGTCCGCCCGCCCGAGGCGTTACGACCGGAGGCTGCCCTGCCCTGCGGACCCGAATTCGTTCGGTCTGGACCCGCGCCTCGGTCGGGGGCGCGTTCGATTCCTCGGCGGCTCGCCGGCCCTTCGGGACCGCGCCCTAGGCGCGGCCAGCGGAGTCCGCTTCGATGCTCGCCTCTAGCACACTCGCCGACGTGCTGTTCACTCTGGGGCTCGGGCTGCTGCTCGCCCGCTGGCTCGGGATGTACATGTCCCGGCTGTTCCAGGGCCGCCCAACGGTCGTCGACCCCGTCTTCGACCCGATCGACCGGGCGATCTACCGGATCCTCGGCGTCGACCCGCGCCGGCCGATGGGGTGGAAGGAGTACGCTGGCTGCCTGGTGCTGACGAACGCCCTTGCGCTCGTCTTCGTGTTTCTCGTCCTGTTCTACCAGGGCCAGCTGCCGCTCAACTTCTGGCACGTTCCGGGGATGACGTGGGACCTCGCGTTCCACACCGCGAGCGCGTTCACGACGAATACGGACTACCAGCACTACGCCCCCGAGACGCAGGCCTCGCTGTTCAGCGCCCTGCTCGGCCTTCAGACGCTCATGTTCCTCTCGGCCGCGAGTGGGATCGCGGTCCTCGTCGCGTTCATCCGCGGCTTCGTCCGCAAGGACGGAATGGTCGGCAACTTCTGGTCCGACATCGTCCGGACGCTCACGCGCCTCCTCGTCCCGCTCGCCGCGATCGGCGCCCTCGTCCTGCTCTTCGCGGGAGTGCCGGAGACCCTCGCGCAGAGCGCGCACAACGCGCTGCTCGGCGGCGGGTTCCAGTTGATCCCGACGGGTCCCGTCGCATCTTGGGACTCGATCGAAATGATTGGGACGAACGGTGGCGGCTACTTCGCCGCCAACGCCGGCCATCCGCTCCAGAACCCGACCGCGTTCACGAACATGATCGAGATCGTGATGATGATGCTGCTCACGTTCGCGCCGCCGTTCATGTTCGGGCGCATGGTGCGCCGGCCGAACGAGGCGTACCCCTACCTCGGGGCGATCATCGTACTCTTCGTCGTCGCCCTGCTCCTTCTGTTCTACTTCGAGGCGTCCAACCCCTACGTCTCCGGACTGAACGTCTCCCAGTCGCACGGCTACCTAGTGGGCGCCGAGTCCCGGTTCACGATCTCCGAATCCGTGCTGTTCCAGGGGATCAGCGTCTACGGCAACGTTGGTGCGACGTCGATGTCGCTCGGCTCGCTGACGCCGGGCGCCCAGTCCGTGCTGCTGTGGGGAATGTTCCTGCAGTGCGCTCCCGGCGGGGAAGGCACGGGCTTCGGGATGCTCCTCATCAACGCCCTGCTCGCCATCTTCGTCGGCGGCCTCATGGTGGGGCGCACCCCCGAGTACCTCGGGAAGAAGATCGGACCAGACCAGATCAAGTGGGCGATCGTCACGCTGTTGTCCCACCCTCTGCTGATCCTCGTTCCCCTCGCGATCGCCGTCGCCGGGGGCCTGGAACAGGTCGCGGCCGGGCCGGGGTCGCACGCGTTCACCATCGCGCTCTACGAGTTCACGAGCGAGTCGGCGAACAACGGGAGCGGGATGGGTCCGATCAACGACAACACGCAGTACTTCAACGTCGCCGGAGGGCTCGTGATGCTGCTCGGCCGCTACGTGCCGATGGTCGCGATGCTCGCGATCGGCGGCGCGCTCGCCCGCCAGCCGGCCATCCCCCCGAGCACGGGCACGCTACGGACCTCGTCGGTCACGTTCACCCTGTTCCTCGTGGGGTTCGTCGTCATCGTCACGGGACTCCTGTTCTTCCCGGTCCTCGCCATGGGCCCGTGGGCCCAGGGGGTCAACTGGCCGTGAGCGGGGCCACCGTGTCCCGTCCGCACGCCATCGGGGCGACGGTCAGTGTGCGGCGCGAGAGCCACACCCGCATCGGCCTCGTCCTCACCCGGTCGATCGCGAAGTTCGACCCGCGCCAGCAGGTCCGCAACCCGGTGATCTTCATCGTCTACATCTTCACGATGTTCACCGCGGCCGTCGCGCTCTACCCGCCGATCTTCCCCGACATCGTCCGGCACGGCTTCCACCGGGCCTACTACATTGACGTCACGCTGATCCTGCTCGCGACCGTCTGGTTCGCGAACCTCGCCGAAGCGATCGCCGAGGCGCAGGCGAAGGCCCAGGCCGACAGTCTCCGGGAGGTCCGCTCGGGGCTCCGCGCCCGCCAGATCCTTCCCGACGGCAAGCGGCGCTGGGTCGCGGCCACCCAGCTGCATCGCGGCGACCTGGTCGAGGTCCGCGCCGCGGAGACGATCCCCCTCGACGGGGACGTCGCGAAGGGGGGGGCCCTCATCGACGAGTCGATGATGACGGGGGAGTCGGCGGCGGTCGTCCGCGAGAGCGGGGGGGACCGCACGAGCGTCCTCGGCGGCAGCAAGGTCCTCGACGGATCGCTCGAGCTCCGCATCACGGCGGAACCCGGGACCAGCTTCCTCGACCGGATGATCCAGCTCGTGGAGGCGACGAGCCGCGACAAGAGCCCGAACGAGATCGCGCTGACGCTCGTCCTCAACGCGCTCACGCTCGCACTCCTGGTCGTCATCGTCACGCTCGCCTACCTGCTCGGCTACACGGGGATCGGAACCCTCGACCTGGCCACCCTGGTGGCCATGCTCGTGTGTCTGGTTCCGACGACGATCGGAGGGCTCCTGTCGGCCGTCGGGATCTCGGGGGTCACCCGGGTCGCGAAGGCGAACGTCGTCTGCAAGTCCGGCAAGGCCATCGAGGCCGCGGGCGACCTCGACGTCCTCATTCTCGACAAGACCGGCACCATCACGGTCGGGAATCGCCTCGCGGTCCAGTTCGTCGCCGCGCCGGGCGTGGACGCGGAGACCGCCCAGCTGACGGGGCTCCTCGCCTCGCTGTTCGACGAGACGCCGGAAGGTCGGTCGATCGCCCGGCTCGCCACGCTGCGGGGAACGCGGTCGCCGAAGCTGAACGTGAACGAGTGCAAGATCCTCCCGTTCTCGACGGCCCGCCGGATGTCCGGACTCGTGCTGCCGGACGGGACCGAGATGATGAAGGGGTCGATTTCGGCCGTCTCGGCCCTCGCCGGCGGCTTCCCGGAGGAGCTCCGCAAGACGGCCGACGCGGCGAGCCTGAAGGGGATGACGCCGCTCGCGCTCGCCCGCCAGAATCAGGTCATGGGGCTCGTCATCCTGAAGGACGTCGTCAAACCCGGCATCGGCCAGCGGCTCCAGGAACTGAAGACGATGGGGATCCGCACGATCATGTGCACCGGGGACAACCGCTTGACCGCCCTCTCGATCGCCCGGGAGAGCAACGTCGACGAGTTCGTCGCCGAGGCGAAACCCGAGACCAAGCTGCGCCTCGTCGCGATCGAGAAGAGCCACGGGCGCCTCGTGGCGATGACCGGCGACGGGACGAACGACGCCCCCGCCCTCGCCCGCGCCGACGTCGGGTTCGCCATGAACAGCGGCACCTCCGCCGCGAAGGAGGCGGGCAACATGGTCGACCTCGATAGCGACCCGACCAAGATCATCGACGTGATCTCGATCGGCAAACAGCTTCTGATCACGCGAGGCGCGCTGACGACGTTCTCGATCACGAACGACGTGGCGAAGTATTTCGCCGTGATCCCGGCGATCTTCATCGGGATCCCGACGCTCGTGTTCCTGAACGTCCTGCAGCTCGGCAATCCGCAGACGGCCGTGCTCGCCACCCTCCTGTTCAACGCGTTGATGATCCCGATGCTGATCCCGCTCGCCCTCGTCGGTGCGTCGTTCCGGCCGATGGCCGCGGTCGACCTGCTGCGCCGCAACCTTCTCCTCTACGGGCTCGGCGGCCTCGTGAGCGCGTTCATCGGGATCAAACTCCTCTACATCCTGCTCGTCTGGCTCGGCCTGGGGTCGCCATGAGCGGCCGGACCGTCGGGCACCGCCGGCCCCCGCGCGAGCCGCGGGAACTCTCCCCGGACCTCCGTGGTGGCGTCGAGCCCGTGGGCACGGGGCTCGCGCCGGACCCTCCGTTCCGATGGCCCAGCGCCCGATCGCTCGTCGCATCGGTCGTCCTGCTGACGTTGCTGACGGGCCTCGCCTACCCGTTCGTCTTCACGGAAGCCGCCCACTACCTGACCCCGGCGACGGCCAGCGGAGGGAACATCACCCTGGGCCAGAACATCACCGACCCCGCGCTGTTTTGGCTTCGGCCTTCGGGGATCGACTATCAGCCCTATAGCGGGAACGCCTCCGAGGTCCCGTACGGCCCGGTCGACCCGGCCCTCTTGAACGAAACGAAAGCGTACATCGCGGAGTACGGCCTCACCAACGTCACGGTCCCCCTCGAGCTGGTCTCGCAGTCCCAGAGCGGGCTCGACCCGGACATCACACCCGAGGCAGCCCTCGTTCAGATCCCCCGGGTGGCGCACTTCTCGAACCTGAGCCAGTCCGTCCTCCTCGGCCTCGTCAACGACTCCATCGTGCATCCGACGGGCGGGTTCATCGGCCCCCAGTACGTCGACGTCATCGCCCTCGACCAAGCCCTCCTCGTCCTGGAGCATCGCACGTTGGCGGCCAGTTACGAGCCGGTTCCGGTTCGGTAACGGCGTCCCGCACTGCGACCCGCCGGCCTCCTCCCCCTCGGGAAGTTCGGTCGGCCACGCTCGCGCGCTCATCTGTTCGCTCGAGCTGCGGTTCCCGAGGGCCCGTCGATGAAGTGGGTGACTCGAGAACGAGCGATGGTGGACCGGATCGCATGCCCGTGGCTGATCCGCCGTTTCATCGACCCCTCCGCGGAGTTCCTGTATGTGCCGAACGAGCGAGTGATGGAGGTAGCGAAGTCGGAGGGAGCGACTCCGTTTGATACCCCCGGGGCGGAGCTGCACCACTCCACCGTCGACGGAGCCGAACACGTGAGCTTCGACGCGTTCATCCGGAAGTACCAACTTCGGGACCCCGCGCTGCTCGAGCTGGCCAAGATCGTCCGAGTCGCCGACGGAGGGTCCGGACAGGCGGTCGAAGCGGCGGGCCTGGTTGCCGCCGCGACGGGCTTTCGAGCGATCGCGAAGGACGACTTCGAGAACCAGCGCCTGCAGTTCCCGCTCTACGACGCGCTCTACGCCTACTGCGCGCAGCGACGGAAGGACGGCCGGCCGGCTTCCACGGAACCCGGTCGGAAGGCGTAGCGCCGTTCCCAACCGGCGCACCCATTCTCGAGCCGAATGGAGCGCGAATCGCCCGATGTCCGTGAATCGGTCCGAGGGGTCGCTCCCTCCGTCTGCGTCGTCGCCACTCGCTCGATCAGCTCAGTTCCACGACCGCGTCCTCTTGATGGCAACGCGGGCGGCGCGCGGGTTCGGCGCCGGCGCCCTTTCGATCGTCATCGCGCTCGACCTCGCCCAGGTCGGCTACTCGTCGTTCGACATCGGCCTGACCCTCGGTGCGGCCCTGGGGGGCGCGGCGGCGTGGGCGATCGCGGTTCCCCGGATCGAGCGGAGCTGGCGGCGCCGCTCGGTGTTCGTCCTCTCGGCCATCGCCCTCGGGTTCGGGGGGGCGCTCCTTTGGGTCGACATCGCGAATCCGGCGATCCTGCTCGCCGCCCTCCTGCTCGGGGGCATCGTCGCGGGCGGGGCGGACGTGAGCCCGCTCGGAGCCCTCGAACAAGCCGCGCTGGCGGGAACGACCGAGGCCCGGTCGCGGACGGGGACGTTCGCCCTCTACAACCTGCTCGGGTACGTCGGGGTGGCGCTGGGCGCTCTTGTCGCGGGCCCGCTCAACTCGGTGGCCGGCCCGACGCCCGCTTGGCTCCCCGCCGGTCCGCACGACGCGACGTTGCTGTTCTACGGGCTCCTCGGAGTCGGACTGATCCCGCTCTACCGGGGCCTTTCGGACGACGTCGACCGGCGGGCGAGGTCCGAGCGTCCCAACCCGCTCTCCCCCGCGGGGCGGTCGATCGTCTACTCGCTCTCGGCCCTGTTCGGCGTGGATGCGTTCGCCGGGGGCCTCATCGTCAACGGCCTCGTCGCCTACTACTTCCTGACGCGGTTTCACCCCACGATCGACACCCTCGGGGTCGTGTTCTTTCTCAGCAACCTCGCCGCCGGACTATCCCTCGTGCTGGCCGCGCCGATCGCCCGGCGCATCGGGCTGGTGAATACGATGGTGTTCAGCCATATTCCCTCCAACGTCTTCCTGATCCTCGTGGTCGTCGCTCCGTCGTTCCTCGTCGCGGCATCCCTGTGGGTTGCGCGGGCTTCCCTCTCGCAGATGGATGTCCCGACACGTCAGTCCTACACGCAAGCGGTCGTCCCCGCCGAGGATGGCGCCGCCGCGGCCGGGTACACGACCGCGGCCCGGAGCGCGCAGGCGTTCGGCGCCCCGGTGGCGGGCGCCTTCCTCGCGGCGGGGGGACCTTGGGTCGGCGCCCCGTTCGCGATCGCCGGTGGCCTCAAGATCGCCTACGATGCCGCCGTCTACGCGCGGTTCCGCCACCTCCGCCCGCCGGAGGAGCGCGGGCCGCCCGTGCCAGAGACCGAGGGCCCCCCGAGCGCCAGAGCGTTCAAGTAGGCCGACCCCGCTCCAGCGACCCATGGCGGACGACACGGACTCTCTCGCGCCGCTGATGACCGACCTCGAAGCGTTCCTGAACGCGCACCCGGAGCAACCGTGGTGCGTCCACGAGCTCTACGACAAGGTTGGACTGAAGCACATGGGCGAGGACATCCTCGTCGAGACCCAACGCGCGCTCAACCACCTCGCCCGCAGCGGACAGGTCGGCAGCTCGGGGATGGTCGTCGAGCGGTCCGAGGGCGTCTGCGACGACTGGTTCTACTGGTCCAACAAGTCCGGGCACACGGAACTCGAGAAGTTCGGCAGGCCCTGGCAGTTCCCCGCGCTGTCCGACCGGATCCAGCAGCACTGCCGGCACCGCGTCTAGGCTCGGAGTACTGGGCGCCCGCGGGTCCACGCTCCGGTTCCCGAAGGTGCGGATTCGGATTCGAGAAGGAGGTCGGGGATGACGGACCGCAGCTGTTCCACGCGATCGCTCAAGGTCGCCCACCACCTGCAGAGGACCCGGCCCGACATCGTCCCCGCAGTCGAGCCGCTGGAGGGGTTCGGCTCGATCCTGGAGGGGAGCGACCCGTCCCTGCGCTTCGTCCTTCGCGATGCCTTCGGTCCCGCCGGCGTTCCCAGCGCCGGCACGAAGGCCGTCGCTCCGCTCTTCAACGGATCCCTGGTGTTCCTTCGACTGAACGTCACCGTCGGCTCGCGCAGTTTCGCCCTCTCGCCGTCCGACCTCGGCGTCGCGCTCCAGTTCGCCGGGGGCGCGGTCGCCCAGATCACCCGCTACGCCGCCCAGTACGGACCGAATACGATGTCCGTGACGGCGTCGACGGTCGAGGTCCCCGTCTCCCTCCCGAAAGGGGTCTACAACGATGCGACCGTCCAGCAGTGGGTCAACGCGGTCGTCGCCGCCCAGCATCTCGACGGGGCCACGACCGCGATCGTCATCCTGAACCCTCCCGGCCCGTTGAACACGGACGCCGACCCGGGGCGCGGTGTGCTCGGCTACCACGGCCTCGCCGCGGTCCCGTACGCCTTCGTGAACGTGATGGGGACGGGACTGACGGTCTCCGACCCGGCGGACCTCTACGCCCTTGCGCTGAGCCACGAGCTCGCCGAGCTCGCGGTCGACCCGAGCGCGAACCTCGCGAACCCCGAGGTTTGCGACCCGTGCGGCCCGAACTGTCAAACCCCGATCCGGTCGTACTTCGACCAGGCGGGGGCGTTCCTCGGCGCCACGACGGCGTTCCCTCCGCCGTTCCCGTACGGGTTATTTCTGAACGCGATCGTTCAGCCCGCCGCCGCGAATCAGTGCCCCGCCCCCGCATCGGCCTGCGCCTACGCCCCGCCGCCGGATGCGACCCCGAGACCGTCCCGGCGCGGCTGACCCGTCGGAGCGCCGGGTGGAGCTACCGCCGCTGGACACCTCCCTCCTCGGCGGGTTCCGGTTCCAGTGTCGACCGGGCTGCGGGCTCTGCTGCTTCGCAAGCCCCGCCGTGACCTCCGAGGAGCGGACGCGGCTGCTCCAGATCGAGCCGATGCTCCCGATCGTCGACGGAGAGGGGGGCTGGTCGTTCCTCGACCACCGTCCGAACGGCGGAGCGTGCTCCCTCCTCCACGACCTGCGCTGCGGCGCCCACACCGCCCGCCCCGCCCCCTGTGCGGAGTTTCCCGTGACGGTGCACGTCAGCGACCGCGCGCAGGCGACGCTCGTGTTCTCGTGCCCGGGGATCGAGCCGTCCGGAATCCTGCGATGGGCGGACGGTCCACCGAAATCGGCGCCGTCGGTGGGGCTCGCGGGGGAGATCGAGGCGGCGCGCCGAGAGTGGCTTCGTTCAGGGTCGGTCCGGGAGCTCGAGCGCCACCGGGTGAGATTCCGGCCGAAGCGCGGGGAGGATTCGCTCCAGGAATTGCGCAGGGCCCTGCACGATTCCCTCCCTTGGCCGGAGGCCGCCGATTTTCCGCCGGAGGAGCCGCCCGACGCGGCCGAGTCCATGGCGGAGCTCCCGGTGACGTTCTCTCCGAGCCACGGGCGCCTCGCCTTCGCCTCGCATCCCGGCGGATGGATGCTCCTCGCGCTCTCGGAGCGAGGCGAGGAGCCCCGTACGCTGGCGGTCGTTCCGCCGCCGGACGCACCGCCGGCCGTGTCGAGCCCGGGCGATCGAGTCCTGCGGGGCTACCTCCACTACCTGGTCGAGCGCGATGACCTCCTCGACGCGGTCCTCGCCGAGGCGGCTCCGGCGGGACCGCTCGAGTCCGCGGCCCAAGCGGACCTGATCCGAACTGCCGCGACGGCGCTCTCGCGAGGGAGCGTGCTCCAGCGACTCGACGGCCGAGACGGCCCACTCGACGCCGCGGACGTCTGGAACGGCATCCGCGCCACCGACGCCGAGTGGCTCGACCGGCCGACGACCGGGCGCCGGTTCTGACCCGGGCGGACCGACCCGGTGGACTCCCGGATCCTTTCGGCGACACACCGCTCCGGGCGACCTTCGGGGCAGGCTAAGTCGCGACACGACGCGCAGGTGGGAACGGTTAATCCCCCCCGAAAGTGTCGGAGCCGAATGACAGCCCCACCGACCGAGCCTCCCGCGACGGCCTCCTCCTTCGAGGAGTTGCCGCTCCACCCCACGATCCGCGCCGGGGTGCGCGAGCTCGGCTACACCGAGCCGACGCCGATCCAGAGCCGAACGATCCCCGACGCCGTCCTCGGACGCGACCTCATCGGGACCGCCCAGACGGGGACCGGAAAGACCGCCGCCTTCCTCCTGCCGATCCTCGAGCGACTCCTCGACCGTCCCAACGGCCGCATCCTGGCCCTCGTGCTGACGCCGACCCGCGAACTCGCTCTGCAGGCGAAGGAGTTCCTCGACAAGCTCGGCCGCCACACCCGCCTGAAAGGAGCGGCGGTCTACGGTGGCGTTGGGATGGGCGACCAAGAGCGCGCCCTGCGGGGCGGCGCCGAGATCATCGTCGCCACACCCGGGCGACTGCTCGACCACATGTCGCGCGGCTACGTCCGCTTCGATTCCTTGGAGATCCTGGTCCTCGACGAAGGCGACCGAATGCTCGACATGGGGTTCCTGCCCGACGTGCGCCGGATCCTCGAGCGACTGCCCCGCCGCCGCCAGACGATGCTGTTCAGCGCGACGATGCCCCCCGAGGTCGTCCGACTCGCGAAGGACTTCCTCCACGAGCCGAAGACGGTCCAAGTCGACCCGACCGCCGCGGCCGCGGTCGGCGTATCCCACCTCGCCCTCCCGGTCCCGTCCCACCTCAAGACCGACCTCTTGATCGAGCTGCTCGCCGACGAGACGATGACGAGCGTGCTCGTCTTCACGCGGACCAAGCACCGCGCCGACCGACTGATGCGCCAGCTCGAACTGCGCCGCGTCGACGCGACGGTCATCCACGGCGACCGCAGCCAGGCCCAGCGCGTCAAGGCGCTCCACGGATTCCGCACCGGCCACCACCGGGTCCTCGTCGCGACCGACATCGCGGCCCGAGGGATCGACGTCGAAGGAGTCAGCCACGTCGTGAACTACGACATTCCCACCGAGCCCGACGTCTACATCCACCGGGTCGGCCGCACCGCCCGGGCGCAGCGCCTCGGTGACGCCTTCAGCCTGGTCGGACGCGAGGAAGAGGATGACCTTCACCGGATCGAGCAGCGTCTGGGTGTTCCGATCCGCCGCGCCAAGATCCCAGGGTTCGATTACGACCGACCTCCCCCCGACCGTCCCGCGCGAGACGCGGGGCAGTACCGTGGGGGCGGAGGCGGCGGCCGCGGCCGTCGGGAGGGTCCCGCGAGGGGCCGCTCCGGCGGTGGGCGGGGCCGCGGACCCCCGCGCCGCGGCAGCGGACGGCCCACCCAGGAACCCCGGCGAGAGCGCCGCGCGACTTGGTGAGCCCGTCGATCGTTGGCTCTCCCTCGGTCGGGCGGCGGGTCTTATCTCCCCGAACTCGTCCCCCGGCCGGGACGCATCGATGGGGATCGAGGACGAGGTGTCGCCGAACGCCGTGAAGGTCTACAAGGCGCTCCGCGACATGGGCATGACGAGCGAGGAGAAGATGACGACCGCCGAGCGCGTCACCCAGACCTCGAAACTCCCGAAGAACATGGTGCTCAACGCGCTCCAGGAACTCCAGACGAAGGGGTTCGCTCGCCGCAAGGTCCGCGAGAAGGCCGCCGGCTACTATCTCCTCAAGTAGCGCCGGACCGCGCAGCCCCTGGGCGCCGCCGTGCGTCCCAAGGGATCCGCTACGGAACCGTTTCCGTACGGTGCATCAGCCGCTCGACGAGGCGACTGGTGGAGCGGAGCGTCACTTCGGTGACGGCGCTCACGTGGGCGACCTGGGCCCGCGAACGTCGCTCGCCATTCCGCTCCGCGGCGAGGTAGATCAGTGCGGCCACGAGGCCGTGGGGGGACAAGCCCGACAGTTCGGGGTCCTCGTGGGCGACCTCCAGCATCTCTTCCACCGTCTGACGGACCTGGGCCGAAAGCGCGAGCTCTTCGGCGTACCGAGCGAGGAACGCGCGCGAGCTGACCGCTTGCACCGGAGCGACTCCGCCCCGCTGGACGACCTTGAACGCGCGGCCGACCTCGGACCGACGGGCGCCCACGGCCTTGGAGACCTCGCCGAGAGTCCGTGGGATCGAGTAGCGTCGGCAGGCCGCGTAGAGCGTCGCCCCGACGCTGGAGGGAAGGCTTCGGCCCCGGAACAGGCCACGAACCTTGGCCTCCCGGAACGTCCGCTCCGCCTCCTGGATCACGACGACTGGTAAGCCGAGGCGGCCCCCGGATTGGGCGATCTCGGTCCGTGCCTCCGACCGGTCGAGCGGTCCTTCGATCGCTCGAGACGTCTGGCGGCGGGAAACCCGGTTGAGATGCTGGAACTCGTAGCGGCGGTGCCAACCGAGCGGCCGGCCCTGCCCATCTCGAGAACCCGTCAGGACGGATCCGAGGGCGCGGCGGCTGCCCCCGGGGGCGACGAACGGCCCGATGCCACGGCCGGACCCATCGGAGCTGGCCTCCTCGGATCGGCGCGGCGGTTGGGCGATCAGGGCCTTGCCGTCGAACACCAACCCGCACTCGCCGCAGTGCTCCTCGACGAGGGCGGCGTCCATCACACGGTGACGCGCCCCGCACATCGGGCAGGCGGCGCCGTCGGCCGCCTCGTCACTGGGGAGGTCCCCGGACCCTGTCACAGTCTAACATGGACACGGGGCGGGCTATTTGAGGGTCATGGTCCTTCTTTCCGCTCGAGGGACGTTCCCTCGTCCCACCGTGCGAATGCTATTTCGACTCGTCCCGGCCTAGACGAGCGATGCGCCCGTGGCTGGTCGTCCTCGGCACGTCGTTCCTCCTCGTCGGGGGCGGGGCGCTGGTGGCGATCCTGCTCCTACCCCCTCCGAGCATTCAGCAGCAATCCTCGGCCCAATTGGTGAGTCACGCCACGCTGCCCGAGTCGGTCGGCGTGTTCCCGTTCGCGGGAGCTTCCAACGCCATGGGCTCGCTCACGGTCAGTTGGACGTCCACGGCGCGGATCTCCGTCGCCCTCAACGCCGCGACGTGCTCCGGCGGCGCCGCAAGCTGTTCGGGTCCGGTGCTCGCGGCGTGGCCATTGAACTCCTCCGGTTCCCTCCACTGGTCCGGAAAGCTGGACTCGAACTACGCACTGGCGTGGACGACCCCGGCCCATGTGTATGCGAACGTGAGCGCCACGGCGCTCGTATCATGGCAGGTGAGCCCGCCCGCCACGCTCGCGCAGATCACGGCGGAGGTCGCGAGCGGGATCCTGGCCGTCGTGGGCGGGATCGGGCTCTTCCTCGGATTGTTCCTGCGCGGCGACTTCCGCGCCGCGCCGCCGATCGTGTCCCGGTCGGCCGACGACGCGAACGAGGTCGCCGGGCTCACTGGCCCCAGAACGGGGAGCTCTGACGGCGGATCCGGACCACTTCGTCCAGGACCGCCTTCTCGGTCGCGGTGAGGTTCGCCGCGCGCAGCGCCCGGGCCGCCCCTTCGTTGAACTGGACGTAGAGGGTGTCCCCCTCCTCGATCGTCCGGTGCACAACGGCGCCGTCGATCGAGGCGGCGAGCTCGGTCCCCTCCTCCGCGCTCTGGACCGAGTCGCCCTCCTTCTGGAGCGACTTCAGGAGGCCGACCTCCTCGCCCTTCCGGTTCATCAGTCGCACCCCCGGTCGCAAGGTCCCCGAGAGCACCTTCACGCCGACGATCGCGGGCTTCGACGCGCGGAAGATGAACCCGGGGAGGATCTGGAGCTTCGCCGGATGGACGGTATCGACCCGTCGCTGGGCGTCCAGCGCCGAGAGGCGCTCGGTCCGCCAGGCGAGGTACTCCTCGAGGATCCGGTACATCACGTCGCCGCGGAAGATCCGCACGTCGGCCAGCTTCGCCGCGTCGAGGGCCTCGTCGGAAACGGGAACTTGGAACGCGAGCACGGCGCGGTGCGAGACGTCCTCGACATCGGCCTCCTTGACGACGGTCGTCTGCGCGATCGGGCCGACCTCCGCCTCGTGGATCGGGATCTTCTCGGTGCGGCACTCGAAGGCCAGGGCCTCGAGCCCGCCGAGGGTGTCGGCCGCGATCGCGACGCCGCTCTCGGCGAGGTCCGCGACGGGATGACTTTCCGACTGGAGCGCGAGGATGACCGTCTCGCGGTCGGCCGCATCGCGGACGACCTTGAGCAGGCCCCCCGGCATCGCGTCCTCGATCCCCGGCGCGGAGATGTACACGCCGGCCGCGGCCTCCACCTCCGTGAGGGACTCGAGCCGGATGGTCTTGCCCGCCGCGCCCCGCTTCGGGGGAGCGGGCCGGTAGATCCCCCGGATCCGCGTCGCGAACGGTTCGCGCCGGCCGTTGGCGATGACCTCGTCGCCGACCTTCAAGCGGCCCCGGTAGACGATGACGTTCCCGACCGGGCCGATCCCCTTCTGGTCGCTGCGCTCGAGGATCGTCGCTTCGCCGCCGCCCGTACTGATCTTGAGCTCCGTCTTCAGGAATCGTTGCGAAAGTCCGACGAGGAGGGCGAGGAGCTCGGCCACCCCGACCCCGGTCTTGGCCGAGACGGGGACGAGACCCACGTTCCGAGCGAAATCGCTCACGCGGTCGTACCGGTCGGCCGAGAACCCGACCTGGTCGAGCTGTTCCGCGACCGAGTAGATCCGCTCGTCGAGGGCGCGGACGTACTCCGGTCCGGAGCGGCTGATCTGGTCGGCGAGGGCGACCGGGCCCGACGGTTTCCGCCAGCCCGGCACGAGGTCGATCTTCGTGAGGGCGACCACGAACGGGGTCTTCTCGTGGCGAAGGATCTGGACCGACTCGCGCGTCTGGGGCTTGAACCCCTCCTTGATGTCCACCACCAGCACGGCGAGGTCCGCGAGAGCCCCGCCGCGGCGTCGCATGGTCTCGAACGAGCGATGGCCGGGGGTGTCGATGAACAGCAGGCCGGGGATCTGGAATCCCTCCGTCGAGACGATCCCGTGGCTCAGCGCCTGCACGGTGGCGAACGGGACCATCAGCGCGCCGATGTGCTGAGTGATCCCACCGGCCTCCCGCTGGGCGCGGATCGACCCGGCGATGCGGTCGAGCAGCGTCGTCTTGCCGTGGTCGACGTGACCGAGCAGCGAGACGATGGGAGGGCGGAGCCCGTCGGTCACGAGTCGCCCGACGGCGTGTGTGGAATTAGGCTTTCGAGGGCGTCAGGCGAGACCGGACCGAGCCGAGCTCGGCGAGCGAGCCCTGGATGAGCGGAACGATCAGCTCGTCCGCCTCCAATCCCCCGTGCGCGCCGATGAGGAACCGTTTCGGGAGCGCCGCGCCCGGGACCCGGTACGTCAGGCACTGGGGGCTCCGGGGAAGGGCGATCACGTCGCCGATCCGTTCGTCGATCTCGGGGTGGAACGGCGGCGGGCCGAAGAGGCCCGCGTCGAGGATGGCCTGACGGTCGAGCACGGGGGTCTTCGGGAGCAGCCGGCGAACGAGCGCCTTGCGAAGCGCGGCTTGTCGACCCGGGCGCGCCGCGAAGAACCCCGCGCGCCGATCCCCCGCGAGCGGGCGGACCATCTCTTGCACCAGCGACGGTTCCTCATCGACCGCAACGGTCAGCGCGGGGTCGGCGAGGACCTGGCCGTGGTCGCCGGTCACCGCGACCGTGATCCGTTCCACGAGGTTGCGGGGGAGCTCCGCCGCCGTTCTCTCGATCAAGTGCACCAGTCGGTCGAGCTCCATGTCGAACCAGCGCGGGTCGGTCCCGGCGAGGTGCTGGATCGTGTCGAGGTCCGGCCAGTAGACGAACACCGCCGGCGGCGGGCGGGGCCGCTTGAGGATCGCGACCAACTGCTGGACGAGGTGGACCGCGGTCGCGTACCCCACGAACTCCGCGCCATCGTAGAGGAGTCGCGTGAACCCCGTCCCCTCGAAAATGTCGCGCGACAGCACCGTGGCATTCAGGCCGCGCCGGAACAACGTCGGTGCGCCGGTGATGTCCGACGGCCGCCAGCCGGGACCGATCAAGGAGTCGCGGCTTCCGACCCCGACCGGGGTCATGTTCAGCATGTCTCCGACGACCCCGTATCGGGGGAGGTACTGGCGATACCCGACGACCCCGTGGCGGCCGGGGGGGACGCCGGTGGACAGCGAGACGAGGGCGGCCGTCGTCGTCGAAGGGAACACGGTGGTGATGGGCGAAGCGTTCTGGCCCCACACGCGGCCGGCCTCCCCCGCTCCCTCGCACCAATGCCGGAATCCGGTCCAACCCAGCGCGTCGACCAACACCACGACGACGGTGCCCCGGGCCCGACGTCCGTGGAACGGATCGAGGTCCTCGGTGAGCGGGAGGGCGAGCGGGGAATCGCTCCCCTTGCTGGCCCGGCCGATGCTCTGCTGAACGCTGACCGCGAGATTCACGATCGACCGCCCATCGTAGCGGGGCTTGGGGAGCCCGGTCGACGCATCGACGGACCACACCCGCCGGGCGGCCGGGTCCTCGGGCGGCGCGAACGCCGGGCGCGTCACGCGGCCGTCACTCCGACGAGCAGGCTGACGCCGAGGACGGCGAGCACGAACGCGGTGAGGCCGACGTAGTCTCGGTCTTTGACCTGGGCGAACTGGGCGAGCGCGAACGCGACCCGCACGACCGGCGTCAGGGCCAATACCGCGACCCCGAGCCAGAGGAACGTCCATGCCTGGCCGGCGAGGAGATCGGTCCCGAACTGGGAGAGCGGGGGAACGCCCGACACGCCCGCGATGCCCGCCGACCCGTGCCACGCAACGGCGAGCAGTCCGAGAAGAAGCAGTGCTCCGGACACCGCGACCCCGGCCCGGAGTTCGCGGACGAAGGAGTTGCGCATCGTGGGAGAATCTCGCGCGACCGACGTCGCCAACTCGCTCACGCTAGCACCCCCACGCCGCGGGCGACCATGAGGAAGGCCGAGACCACCAAGACGGCGATGAAGAGGAGCTTCAGGCGGGAAATGGGAGCCGTGTGGCCGTACCGACGACCGACGATCGTCCCGACGAACACCGCGAGAACGACCGGGGCCACGAGCGCGAGCACGACGTCCCCCGCGAACAGGTAGACGAGCGCCCCTGCGGCGGCGGTCACGCCGATCATGAACGTGGAGGTCGCGGCCGCGACGCGAAGCGGGACGTTCATGGCCCCGTTCATCGCCGGGACCTTGAAGATCCCCCCGCCGATGCCCAGCAACCCCGACGCGATCCCGGCGAGGCCGGCGAAGACGAGACCGAGGCGCGTGTGGGTCACCCGGTACGAGCGGTGGATGCCGGTCGCGGGGCCAATGTACTCGCCCTCGAGCCGGAGCCTTCGGGCCAACGCGTCGGGCGGTGGGTCGGGGTCGATGTCCCGGTCCCGAGACGACGCCATCAGCAGCGCCGCCAGCAGAACGACCGGCACGAAGACGAACGCGAGTACGTTCGAGCGCGCGGCCAGGACGGTGACCGCGATGATCGCCCCCGCAAGTCCGCCGATCGCGGTCCCCGTCTCGAGAAACATCGCGAGACGGACGTTCGTCAGCCCCGACTCGACGCCGAACGACGCTGACGCGGAGGAGGTTGCGATGACGCTGATGAGGCTCGCCGCGACCGCGAGATGGATGTCGACGTCGAACAGCAGGACGAGAGCGGGCACGAGGAACAGCCCGCCCCCCGTTCCGAGCGCGGCTCCCACGGCCCCGGCGGCGAAGGCAACCGCGAGCAGGAGCAGGAGCGCGAGCAGCGAGCCGAACCCGGCCGCGGTGACGACGACCAGCCCGGACACTCGCCCTCTCGTCGCCAGCCGGGGCTCGTTACTTAACTCGTCCGGCCGCCGGCGAACTCAGGTCGACGGACGTGAGGGTCGCCGTCCGAGACCGCCCTCTGGGAGGCGCCGAGCCACTCTCGCAGGACGCTCCGCACGCAACTCGGTGGACCGCGATTCGTCAGGAAGTGGACGGCACGAACCCATCGAGCTTCGTCTGCCGGTCCTTGGCGGCGTGAAACCGCTCCGTGTGGACGGAGACCGTCCGCACGCGCCGATGCCGACCCTCCGACTCGTCGGTCCACAACTCGTCGAGCAACCGGAGGGCCACCGAAGCGAGCCGTTCGCCACCCTCGGTCATGACGGGCAACGTCCGGCTCCGGGTCGTGCGGGTGAAGTCCTCCCATCGGAGGCCGACGGCCACCGTCTGGAACCGCAACCGCTCTCTCAGGAGGCTCTCCGCGAGCTCGTGGGCGAGCCGGTCGAGGGCGATCTGGACCTCTCGGAGGTCGGAGACGTCGGTCGAGAACGTCTGGTCCGAGGAGCGGGACCGCGGTCCGAGGTCGTCGCTCGATTCGATGATCGGCTCGCCGCGCGCGAGTCGCACCAGGAACCGGCCGTGGTCGCCGAACTCCCGACGAGCGGGGAGCGGGAGCCCCTTCGCGAGGTCGGCGATCGTCACGACGCCGAACGCGGCGAGACGCGCTTCGGTCTTCGGACCTACTCCGGGGATCGCACGGACCGAAAGCGGCGCGAGGAACGTCGCGACGGACTCGGGCCGCACGACGACGACCCCGCCGGGTTTCGCGCGGTCGCTGGCGACCTTCGCGACCGTCCGGGAGGACGCGACACCGATCGAAGCGGGCAGCCGCAGGGCATCGCGGATGTCGGCCTGGACCTCCAGGGCCACGCGACCGACCGCATCGGCATCCGGCGCCTCGACGGCGACCGCCACCTCGTCGATGCTGAACGGTACGACGTCCGAAAACTTCGACCCGAGACGGGCGCGGAGCTCCTCCGCGATGCGGCCGTACTTCGCGAAGTCCGGAGCGAGCCAGATCGCTTCCGGACATCGGCGAGCGGCCTCCGAGGCGGGCATCGCGCTCCGGATCCCGAACGTCCGAGCCTCGTAGCTCGCGGAGAGGACGACGCCGCGCGTCGCCCCGAGGGCGGGATTCGGACCCACGATGACCGCTCGTCCCTCGAGCTCGGGACGGTCGCGCAGCTCGCAGGAGACGTAGTAGGCGTCGATGTCGAGGTACACGGTCCAGCGCATCGGCGACCTCCCGGAGGGTGGGGAGGGTCGACGCGAGTTTGGCGGTTTCCCTATCGGCCGCGACCGAAATCGACGGCCTTGGAGTCGACGGTGATCCCGCCGGCGCCGATCTGGTAGGGCTGAACGGTCCGCGCGTGGGCCGTGCGGCGCATCTTGAGGATGCGGAGCGAGAGGCCGATCCGATGGCCGTCCTCGGCCGACGAGTACCCGAGCAGCACGACGCCGTCGGCGATGTACTCCGAAAGTCCGTCGCGCGTCACGGCCGGATGGATCGGGTCCGCCTCGGCGGTCAGGACCGTGGTCGCGCCCGCCTCCCGACACGCGGCGGCGAGACCGAACAGCGTGTTGCGTCGCGCCGGTTCGTCGTCGCTCAGCATGTTGAGCAAACTGACGGAGTCGACGACGATCCGCTTCGCTCCCATCTGTTTGAGCTCCTTGCCGAGGTCGCTCTGAATCCTCAGGAGGTTCTGGTGCGTCTGCTTGGGGTCGAGACGCATGACCTTCACGGTCCCGGCGTGGATCGCCGCGTCGACCGGCCAGCCGAACTCCCGCGCGCTCGCGAGCAGGGCGGGCTCGTCCTCCTCGAGGGAGAGGTAGATCCCTTTCTCCCCGCGCGCGGCGCCCGCGAACAGGAACTGGAGGCCGAAGCAGGTCTTCCCCGTCCCGGGGAGCCCGGTGACGAGCACGACGTGACCGGCGGGGAGTCCCCCGCCGAGCATCTCGTCGAGTCCGGCGATGCCGGTGGTGACGCGGGCGGTCTCAGACTCGCTCATACTGCGTGGTCACCAACCCGTTGATCGCGCTGACGCGGATCACGAAGCGGCTCTGTTGCTCGTGCGGGATCCGGGCCAGGACCGGCATGAATCGCTCGACGAGCATCGTGCGCTGGCGGTGGGAAGAGTGCGGGCTCGACGTCCAGCTGAAGTTCAGGACCCCGTCCACGGAGTCGTAGAGCGCCTGCTCGGTCGCGGTGGAGGCGACGCCTCGCGTCAGGAGCAGGTAGACGACGCCGCCCCATGCTTTCGCCCGGCGTCGGAGACCCTTGACGAGGGTGAGGACCGACTCCGAGTCGACCGAGCGGCGGACCAGGAGGTCGGTGAGGGAATCGAGGATCACGAGGTTGGAGGCGCCGTCGGCCTCGATCGCATCGGCGAGGGCCGCGAGCGGTCCGGGCGGCGACCGGGACGCGGGACCCGAGGCGAGGAGGCCGCCTCCGACCGACGCCCAAGTGGGGGGCACGACCGAGTCGGCGAAGTACGACGGGGACAGGTCGTGGAAGGAGAGGTGGCGCGCCAGGCCGTCGTGATAGCTCTGGTCGAACGAGCCGGCGATCTCGCGCATCACGTGCTCTTCGGAGCGGGTCAGGCTCACGTAGGAAACGCCGCGCGGATAGACGAACGGGCCCCGCGCGTTCCCGAGGAAGAACTGGTGCAGCGACGGATCGTCGTAGTAGAGCATCAGGTGGACCGCGGAGGTCAAAGCGAACTCGACGTGGCCCGCGCCGGCCTCCCCGGCCAAGAGGACCACCGAGCCCACGGGGAGACCGCCGGACAGGTAGTCGAAGTCTGCGACGCCCGTCGGGATTCGGTCGGGCACCCGGTCCTCCGCCCGGGTCGTGGCGAACGGATCCGAGCCGACGGATTCGGTCGGTACCGTCCACGCCTTGGGCGACTCCACCGCCATCCCTTCGTGCTCCGGCGGACGAGCCGGGCGTCGAGTATTAGAATCGTCGCTTCGAGGGGTGGCGAAACCCATCACGCCCCGACGGGTTCGGGGATCGCGCCGGGTTTCAGGAGCTCGCGCAGGACGACCGTCGCGTAGCTTCCCTTGGGGAGCGCGAAGCCCACCACGACGGAGTCTGCGGAGTCGCGGACCGAGATTGGCGGCGTCGCGAGGGTCGCGGGTCGCCACGCTCCGGCGCTGGCGAGCTCGGGGAACGTGGGCATCCGGAACCCGTCCGGGTTCACACCCGTTTGCGCGAGGACCCGTTCGACGAGCTCCCCCGTGCGGCCGGGGGGGCGGGCGGTGGAGTAGCCGATCAACGGCCCGGCCAATCGGGCCCGTCCCTTGCGGACCGTCTCTTCGCACTCCGGGAGGTTCCCGACGGCGACCGCGACCGGGTCGCGGGAGGGAGTCGTTCCGTCCCGGGCCACCCGCAGGAGGGTGTCGCCCGGCTCGGGGACGGTGAGCGACCGACCCGTCGCCACCCGGTCCGTGAGCCAGAGATTGAACATCCACGACTGGAGGGCATGCACGAACAAGAGCCTCAGTTCACGCGAAAGCGCCCTCAAGGCCGAAGCGGGCGACGCGCCCCGAGCGAGTCTCTCGAGGATCTGCCGCTCGAAACGGTAGGCGCGCGGGAATTCCGAGAGCGCTCTCGTCACATTGTGGGTCTCCGCAAACGCGAGCCGGGCGGCCCGGCCCGCTGGGTCGGAGAACTCCGGCAGCGCCGTCAGGTAGAGCTCCACCGCACCGGCCGTGTCGCCGGCCACCAGCGCCTGCCCGACCAGGTGCGTCACCGGCCGGACCTCGCCGAACCGCTGCGGTCCGAAGAAGTTCGGGACGACGCCGACCTGGTGCAGCTCACCCACCGCGGTCCGAATCTTGGCGGGCGCGTCCTCGGCGGCGGCCAGCCCGGTTACGCGGATCAAGAACGAGTTCCCGTAGTGGTGACCTAGAGAGAGTCCGTCGCGAGCGGCGTAGGCCTCGAGGACCTCGACACCGGGAATCTCCGGCATCGTGCTGGGGGGAGCGCCCCGATAGGACAGCAGCCGTTCCGCCACGGCGCGGCGATCCTTCGTTCCGGCCCAGCTCATCGCGTGGGGCGGAAGCCCCAGGCGAGCCTCGAGCTGAGCGGCGAGCTCGTGCTGCTCCCAGTTGCGGCTGCGAACCCGCAGCACGGTGAAGGGTCCCCCATCGGCGGGCACGGGGTACGACGAGATCTCGTCGACGCGGAAGTCGTCGGCGTCCGCTTTGATCGTGCCGGTCAACGGCGGGGTCGTCGTCGCATAGAATCCGAGGCCGATGGCGCGCTCGGAGTCCGGCGGACGCCACCGACTCGGCACACCTCGTCGACAAGCCGCGCCATAAATTGATAGCCCATGGCTTCTCCTCGGTACCCCTAGGATGATTCGGGCCACCGCCCGCGTCCTTCGCAACGTCGTCGAGCTCGAGGTCTCGGGCGAAGCTTGGACCGCGAAGCCGGTCGCCTCCGCGGAGGGGGCGCTTGCAAGGAAGATCGTCTCGTTGTTCTCGACGACCTACGAGACGTTCCGGGCCTCGGAGCCGGTGACGGTCTACTCGACGGTGACGTACTTCCCGAAGAAGGACGAGATCCTCGTCCAGGTCGGCGAGCAGAAATGGCGGACGAAGTCGTCCGTGTTCGGGCCGATGACGTTCGAGTACGGCGGCGTGCCGTACGAGATCCACGAGAAGCTGACGGGACGGTTCGCGATCCTCCGCGAGGGGACGGTCGTCGCCTCCGGCGAACTCGGGTTCCGATCCTGCGTGCTCCGCGACAGTCCGGCCGACCTCGAGGGGTTCTTCGCGAACCTCGCGCTCGGCTACCTGATCCGGACGCTCGTCTGGGAGATGTTCCGGTAGGCCAGGGCGACCCCGACTACGGCCGGGGCGGGCGGGGCAACAGCGCGCGGACCGAGCGCCACCGTCGCCGATGGCGCGCGCTTCCCTTCGGGAGCGTGAACATGTGGTACGGGATCGGCACGAGGATCGCCATGCCGAGGACAACGGCGATCCCGCCGATCGTGTAGGCGAAGTGCCAGCCGTAGGTCACGAACAGGTAGCCGCCGAGCAGCGTCCCGAACAGGCCGCCGGCTCCGGCGATCGCGTTGTAGAGGCCGAGCGCGCGGCCCCGGGCGGTCCGTCCGACGAGCCGGATGAGGAACATCGTGCTCGCCGTGCTGATGAACGCCCACGTCACCCCGAGCAGCGCGTTGAGGAGCGAGACCCAGCCGACGAGCAGCGGGCTCCCGACGCCGAGCGCGAGGTAGATTGGCCCCCAGAGAAACAATCCCATCAGGACCGCGCGTCCCCCGAGCGACTCGAGGAAGACGAGTTTCGGCGACGCCCATTCCACGACCTTCCCCGAGTGGAAGAAAAGTGCCGTGGACGCGGCGCTCGCGGCGAAGTACACGATAAAGATGCTCGCGTTCCCCAGGGAGAGCGACTCCGCAAGGAAGACCGGGAACGGACCGTAGAACACGTCGAAGCCGACCGTCATCACGCCCAGCGCGGCGAGGAACACCCACTCGCGGCGCGGGAGAGGCTCGGGCGCTGCCCGCGTCAGCTCGATGATGTTCAGGACGCGGTTGCGGTAGTGGCGGACGCGCTCGAGCACGCCCCGGTGCAGGTTGATCAGCTCCGCGACGCTGCGTCGCTCGACCCGGGTGCCGGGCTCCTCGATCCACGCGATCGCGATGACCGCGGAAAGGATCGCGAGCGATCCTGCGAGGATCAGGAGCGCCGTCATCACCGAAATGATCTGGACGTTCCGTCCGATCACGAACAACCAGACGAACCCGATCCCGAGGCCGACCGTTGTGCCGATCCCCGAAATGAGGCCGAAGAATCCGATGTCCTGCGGCCACCAGCGCTTGTGGCGGGTCTCCAGAAGGAGCATCGTGCCAATCGGCGCGCTGGCGGCCGAGGCGAGACCTTCGACGACGTTGAGCCAGAAGTACGAGATCAGGTCGTGCGCGAGCGCGATCGCGATGATCGAAACGCCGGTCGCGAGGAACGACCCGACGAGGAAGTACTTCCGATGCGGGACGCGGTCCGATAGGTTCCCCCACAGGATCGTGAACGGAACCTGGCTCATCGCGCTCGCTGCGATGATGATCGTCACAACGAACGCCGAGGCGCCGAAGTGCTCGAGCGCGAGGAGGGGGATCAGGGGTGTGGCAATCCCGTCGGTGACCGCGAGCGGAAGGTAGGCGAGGAACCAGAGGTCGTTGCTCGACGGACGGACCGACGCGCGGGCCTTGATGTCCACGGTCGGAAGCCCCGGCCGCGATAGGCCGGACCAAAATCACTCCCGAGCGTCGCTTAAAGACTCGCGCGCAACCGCAGCGCCCCACCGGCGTCCGGGCTTACTTCACCGGCACACCGACGGCTTCGTAGAGCTGACCGAGCTCGGCGTCGTCGATCCATTCGACCTTGAGATAATCGCGCAACGTCACATCGCTGACGCCGAACCGGCGCGCCTCGTCCACCACGAACTGGTAGGCGTCGATCTCAGTCGGTCGCTCGACGTACGAGAGCTTCTCCGGCCACAGTTCCTGGCCGGCCTTTCGCTGCTGAACGTGCCGCAGCTCGTGGAAGATGTCGAGGAAAAGGATGAGCGCCGGGCTCTCCCGCAAGTGACTCTGCCCGACGACGATGCAGTCGGATTCCGGGGAGACGACCGGCTCCCAGCGCCGCCGGAACGACTTGGGGATCTCGAATGGGGCGACGTACATCCACATATCCTCGTCGACGACCTCGACACAGGTCTCCTCGTGCAGCTGGCGTCGTTTGGCCGCGTTGGGCTCGTGGCGCGAGGCGGTCCCGAGCTTGTCGAGGCCCGGAAACACCTCGAGGAGCGGGTGGCGACCGACGGCGATCTCGCGGTTGATCCGGAACCCCTTCGGCGGCTCTTCCACGACCGTCGGGGCGGGAGGGGCGGGATGAGTTCGGCGTGCCATCGTCGCCCGGAACCGGGACGGTCCATAAGCGTTCGCGGAGGAGCGGTGCTCGCGCTCTAATGGTCCGTCGCCGTGGCAGGTCATGCCCCCGCGGATCGCCCCCCGGCGGCAGGGACTTTCCTCGGTCCGGGTCGGCCACGCGACGACGGCCGATGGCCTCAGCGGCGTCTCGGTCCTGCTGTTCGGGCTGGCGGCCCCGACCGTCGTGGACGTCCGAGGCGGCGCCTCGGGAACGTACGACACCGCTTCGCTCGCGCTCGACGCCACGTTCGGTCGTCGCTGGGCGATCTTCTTCTCGGGCGGAAGCCTGTTCGGCCTCGACGCCGCGGCGGGCGTGCGCGACCAGATTCTCCGCGATGGGGGCGGCCAGGCGGTGTTCGGGAACCCCAACCGGGTCGCGCCGGTCTCGGGAGCGATCTTGTTCGACTTGCCGAGCGAAGCGAGGGCGCCGCCGGACTACCGATCGCTCGGTCTCGAGGCCGCCCGAGGTGCGGGCCCACTCGGGGTGTCCGCGGACGCGATCGGGGCCGGGGCCGGCGCGCGCATCGGGAAGTATCTCGGTCCCGGCCGTTCGCAACCGGGCGCGATCGCGCTCGAGCTCGTGACCGATCCGGACCTCGGCACCATCGCCGCCCTGGCCGCGGTGAACGCCGTGGGAGCGGTCCGAGACCCGGACCGGGGCCGCTGGATCGCGGGGGCTCGCGACACCGCGGGCCGGCTCGTACCCCCCGACGTGGCGGGACCCACGGCTTCCCCGGGAACGACGCTGGTCGCGCTCGTCACGGATGTTGCGGTGTCCCGACCGGTCCTCCAGCGCGTCGCCGCGTTCGCGCACACCGGTCTTTCGCGGGCCGTGGTCCCGTCGCACACGGCAACCGACGGGGATGCGGTGTTCGTGACCTCGGTGGCGGGCGACTCGGCCCACGTGGCTCACGAACGGCGCACGGGGGAAACCGCCGATCGGCTCGGAGTTCTGGCGGAACGCGCGACGGTCCGGGCGATCGTGGCCGCCGGCCGAGCCGCTAACCGCCGCGCGACGCCCCGACTCGTCGAAGGGGGGTCCCGCGGAGGCCGCGGATGAGGTCGGTTTTCGTCACGATCCCCACCAACGCGCCCCGCTCGGAAACGAGTACCGCCGGGTACCGGGTCAACAGGCCGGCGAGAACGTCGGCGGGACACTCGATATCGACCTGCGGGTAGGAGCCCTCCTGGACCTCGCGCACCCGCAGGCGCTGGCCGTTCGACCGGGCGAGCGCCCGGAGCAAACCTGTCTCCGAGACGGAGCCGGTCACTCGACCGGCGTCGGAGACCGGAAGCTGAGAGAAGCCCCCCTTTTCCATCGTTTGCGCGGCGTCGGCGAGCGTCGCGCCGCCCTCCACGGTCACCAAACTCGCGACCACGACGTCGCGCGCCCGCAGGTGGGGGGCCGCGACACCCTCGTGCGCCGCGAGGTAGGAATCGATCTGCTGGACGAGCTCGTACGATGGCCGGATCTGGCCGCGCTCGATGCGACTGAGGGTCGCGTCGCTCCGGCCTACCGCGCGCGCGAGCTCGCCGAGGGGGATCCCGAGCGAGAGACGCCGCTTGCGAATCTCCGCCAGCGCGTCCACGGGTCCGAGACACGACGCCCGACGTTAAGGGCGTCGGCGCGCGGGCGATGGGCGCGGGCGGAGTCGCCCGCGCCCCGGGCGACGTCCGGGCTCAGCCCCGCCGCCGGTCGCGCCACTGGAGGAACGTGTTCGTCCCGAGCGCGCCCACGGCGACCCCGAGGGTAATCACGGTGAGCCAGAGCGCCGGCACGAGACCCGGCGGACCGGCGAGCGCGAGGCTCGCGCTCCCTCCCGCCGTCCGAGCCCCGTCGCCCGCGGGAGGCGCCGGAGGGGCCAGCGTGCCGCTTCCCTTGCCCGAGCTCCCGCTCGAGTTGTTCGCGCCGGCCCGGTTGCCGCCACCGCTCGAGGTACCGCCACCGGAGGAGCCGCCCCCGCCGCCCGAGACGGCGGGCGTCACCAGGATGGTGGCCGACGCGGTGGCCGAACTGCCGTTCGCCTCCGTCACCGTGACGGCCGCGAGAAAGGATCCCGCCGTCGTGTAGGTGTGATTCATCGCGAGTCCCGTGCCGTTCCCGCCGTCGCCGAATGACCAGGTGGCGCGGACCGAGATGTTCGCGGGCACGACGTGGGCCGTGAACTGGACCGCGAGCGGAGCGGTTCCGTTCCACGGTGTGAGGTTCAGGACGACCCCGAGCCCGCCGGAGCCGTTTGGGGTCGAATGGCCCGACCCATTCGACAGGACCAATCCCGCCGCGCCGAGAAGCCAGGTGTCGTTGTGATGACCGCCGTCCGAGCCGCCGAACAACAGCTGCGCGTGGGCGAGCGGGTCGTAGGTGAACCCCGCCGCGCCCCGCGGCGATGGGCCTGCGGGCAGTTGCGCGGAGACGTTCGTCCACGTCCCGTTCGCGAACGCCCAGGTGTCGTTCTCGTGGACGATGCACCCCTGGGAGAAGCAACCCCCGAAGAGGAGGAGACCGCCGATGTTCGGGTCGTACGAGAGCGAGGAGTCGAACCGCGCGGGCGGCGAGGCCGTCGGCACGAGGCGGCTCCAGGTGCCGTTGTGGAACAGCCAGGTGTCGGAGAACGCGCCGAAGCCCGGGTCGACGCCCCCGAACAGCACGGCGCCGCCAGCGGCGGGGTCGTCGGCCATCATCGGCATGCGGCGCGGCGACGGCGCGACCCCGCCGGCCCCCGAGACCGAGTTCCAGGTGCCCGCGCGGAACGTCCAGGTGTCATTCAGGAATGTGCCGGAGCCCATCCACGGGCTTCCGCCGAAGAGGACGACCTCGTGGTCGGTGGAGTCGTACGCGAACCCCGGACCATGCCGGGTCGAGGGCGCGAGGGTCGTCGGGACCTGCGTCCAGGCCCCCGACGAGTAGGTCCAGGTGTCGTTGAGCATCGTACCATTGAGCGTCCAACCGCCGAACAGGACGATCTCCTGGTCCGCGGCGTCCCAGGCCATGCCCCCGTCCCAGCGGGCCGGGGGTGCGACTCCGACGGAGGTCGTGATGTTCGTCCAGGTCCCGTTCCCAAACGTCCAGGTGTCATTGAGCAGCTCGACCTGGTACCAGCCGCAGTATCCCCAGCCGCCGAACAGCACGACTTTCTGGATCGCCGGGTCGTAG
Organism: Thermoplasmata archaeon; assembly: GCA_022750115.1. Taxonomy (GTDB): domain Archaea; phylum Thermoplasmatota; class Thermoplasmata; order Lutacidiplasmatales; family UBA184; genus Lutacidiplasma. The sequence continues at coordinate 36,655 of JAKIWI010000002.1, read as the reverse complement.
ACCATCCCCGCGTCACCGCGACAGGACGGCGAGGCTTGGAGACCGGCCGTGAGGTTGGTCCAGCCCGAGACGTTCGACGCGCCGCAGCGCGCGGCCGCCCCGGTGGCCGCGCAGGAGACGGCGTGACCGGCGGCGGGGCCGGCCCCGTGAGCGAGCGACGACACCGCGGACTCCACCTCGCCTCGAACGGCACGGGCCGCACCCGCGCCGGCGACGGCCGGGCCTCCCTCCGGGATCCCGAGGAGGTTCGGTGAGACCTGCAGCAGGAGGGCGACCGCGACGACGGCGGCGATTGTCGCGACGTTCGTCAGGCGGATCGGCGACTCTCGAATCGGGCGCAGTTCCGAGGGAGCGGGCGACATCGGAGCTTGGGCTGTCGGGAGGATAAAAGGACCTTTGGCGCACCCATGCTCGCATATGCGAGGGGGGCCCGCATACGACGGTTAGCGGCCCGCGAATTCGCCGAACAATCGCCGAGCGGCCGATTCCCCGCGGGGGGTCAGCTCGTAGACTTTGACCCGCCGAGCGCGACCCGAAACGTGGTCGGTCCGGCTCACCACGTACCCCGACTTTTCGAGCCGCTGCAGGGAACGAACGAACGACGCTTGGGGTCGTCCCAGGCCCCCCGCGATCCCGTCCTGGGTCAGCCCAGGGAGGTTGGGGGCGCCAGGGTCACTGCGCCCTTGGCGGAGCAGGTGAACCAGAATCTGGTTCGAGAGCGTCGCTCCTGCGGCGTCGGACTCCGCGGTGTCGGGACTCCCCGCGCTGCCGGCCAAGGGCTCGCTCGCGATCTCGGCCCCGGCGAGCGAGGCAGGCAGACCGGCAGGCCCCGGGACGGCCCCGGGACCGAAATGCGCGGGAGCGTGGTCGGCGGGCTGGGCTGACGGCGGGGTTGGCGGGCCGTCTCGGGGCGAGCGTCGGCGCCACGCGAGCACGATTACGGCGCCCGCGAGGATCGCGATCCCGACGATGATGCCCAGCGAGTCGAGGGGCGAGAGGCAGCCCGACCCGACGCACTCGGTTACCGGCGTGCTCGCATGGACCTCGATGGTTTGGTTCGCATATGCGGTGTGACCCGCCGAGTCGCGGACCGTCAAGGCGACCGTGTAGTTCCCCGCCGCGCTGTACAAGTGCGTGGCCGCGAGCCCGGTCCCAGTGGCGCCGTCGCCGAAGGCCCAGGTGGCGACGTCCGCCCCGACGCCCCCGCTCGTCGAGGCCCGCAGGGATACGTTCAGCGGAGCGAACCCCGACACGGGGCTCAACGAGATCGAGGCGGTGAATGGGACGGCGGCCGCGGAGACCGTGACGGTGGTGGAGGAGACCTTCAGGCCCGAGGCGGAGTCGCGCGCCGTGGCGTTCACGACATACGTTCCGGAAGAGACGAAGGTGTGGTTCGCCCACACGCCGTACCCCGTGGAGCCGTCTCCGAACGACCAGGTCACGTTGTAGGGCGCGGCGCCGCCGGCGACGGAGTCGTGCAGGGTCACGCGGAGTGGAGCCGTCCCCGTCGCCGGGGTCGCCGAAACGCTCGCCGATAGGAGCGCAGCCGAGGCGCGGACGGTCGTGTTCGCGCCCGCCACGATGCCGCCCGCATCGGTCACGTTCACTCGGACGTCGTACGTCCCCTGCGTGGTGAAGGTGTGCGACGGCGCGGCCGCCGAGGAGAAAGAGCCGTCCGCGAACGACCAGCTGTAGGTGTAATTCGGAACGCCGGCCGTCTCGATCGATCCGAACTGCACCTTCAGCGGCGACATCCCGGAGGACGCGTTGTCGGTGATTCGAGCCTGCAATTCGTCGAACGCCTGGGTCGTGTCCAGGTCCGAGCCCGCGGTTGCCCCGCCGAAGAATTCCACGCGGGCCGAGGCGGCGTCGTACGCGCCGCCCGATGCGCCTCGGGCGGGGAAGGCAATCGACGGGACGAGTTGGGACCAGCCCGACGCATTGAGCTCCCAGGTGTCGCCGTCGTAGGTGGACGTGCTGCCGTTGTACCCGCCCGCCAAGAGGTCCGCGCTGCGCGCTGGATCCCACGCGATGTCCCCGCTCGTTCGGGCACCGGGAGCTGGGCCTCGGACGAGGAGCCAGTTGGAAGACGAGTACACCCAGGTCGTGTTGACCGGGCTCGAGGACGAGGGCGAGGGCGATCCTCCGAACATGACGAACCCGTGATCGGCCGGGTCGTCGGCCGCCGCCGCATATGCAAGCGGCCCCGGCACCGTCGCGGGGTTCCCGCGGGTCCAGGTTCCGCCGACGAACAGCCAGGTATCATTCAGCGCCGACGTGCTGTTCGCTCCTCCGTACATGACCGCCGAGCTGGCCTGGCTGTCCCAGCCGAACGCCTCCCAGTTCCGAGGCGGGGGCGCGATGGCGACGACGTCCTGGCTCCAGTGTCCGGCAGCGAAGATCCAAGTGTCGTTGTAGAACGCTCCGGTGCTCGAGTTGTACCCGCCGAACAACACGATCTCGCTGTCCGCCGCGTCCCAGACCATCTTGGCGCCGGAACGTCCCGGGGGCGACAGCGGGAGGCTCGCGCCCAGGTTCGTCCAGGTCTCCCCCCGGAGCGCCCAGGTATCGTTGTAGTCGTTCGACTGACCCACGAGATGGCCGCCGAACAGGATCGATTCGTTCAGGACAGCGTCGTACGCCATGGCCGGAGCCACTCGCGTCGGCGGGAGAGACCCCGAGACCGGCAGCGTCACCCAGCCCGGCGGAGCGACTCCGAGAGCGGCGCGGACCGCGGTTCCCGCGCCCGGAATCCCCGTCGGCCGGGACGGGATTGCCGACGCATTCGCGCCCAGAAGTACGGTGACGAGGAGTACGGTGCCGAGGAGCGGTACGACGTTCCCGCGGGCGAGGTGAGACCATTCTCTCCGCATCGAACCCACGGAGGGCCCCGCAAACGCTTCCGGGCTTTCAGCCTTTCCACGTTTTTTCGAAAGGAGCCGAGCGCGGTGGCCGGTGCTGTCGGTGGCGGGCCAACCCATGTCTCTCGCGGGCTCGGGTCGCCCGAAATCTACTTGCGGGGTGGCCCGAATGTCGCGATGGATGCCCCCCACGTCCGCCCCGCCCCGGCGCATCAGTTGGATCGCTGCGCCTCCGGAGATTTGTACGCTCTGCAAGGAACCGCTCGGGGCTCCCGAAGAAACGAGCGCGTGGAACGGCCAACCGGCGCATCGCGAATGTGTCCGAATCCACCTCGTCCAGCGGGACCCGGCGTTTCGCGAACCGGAAGCGCTGGAGTACACGGACGAGCCGTCGGACGATGTCGATGGCACGGGCCCGCGCGACGACGATGAAGCCGACCCGGGCTGACGAACGTTCGCGCGGCGGAAGACCGTATCCTCAACGTCCTTGAAGGGGGAACGCATGCGTCTGCGCGTCCTCCGCCTGCGGGCGCGAGGGTGGAATCGATGCCCGAATCCGGAACGACCCGCAATCCGGCACGGGGCCCCCTTGCGCGAGCGGTGGCCGAGCGATCGGCGCGCTGGCTCCACCGCGCCGCGTTTTCGAGCGCGGTCGTGGTCGCCCTTCTCGTCGTACCCACGGCCGTGACGATGGCGGTACCCGGCCCGCTGGCACACTCGATGATGACTTCGAAACTCCCCTCCGCGGTGATTGGGACGGGCCTGGTACCGGCCGCTCCCCCCCCAGCGCGCTGGTCCGACGTTACCCCCGCGTCCCCCACCCCCCGGAGCCTCCTGCACCTCGCCTACGACCCGTCTGGGACCGGGCACATCCTCGCCTTCGGCGGAGATGCGGGGGCCGGGGTCTACCTGAACGACACCTGGTTGTTCGATGGCGCGAACTGGAGCTCCGTGGCGACGAACGGTGCCCCGTCCGCCCGGGCGGCCTACGGGCTCGCCTTCGACGTCGTCCGGGGGCAGACCGTCCTCTTCGGCGGCGCGGCCAGTTCGGGCACCCGTCTCAACGACACCTGGACGTACGCTTCGGGGATGTGGAGCCAGGTTGTCACGAGCCCCGCGCCCTCGCCCCGTGTCGGGCTGGGCCTCGCCTACGACTCCTCGACGGGAACGGTCGTTCTGTTCGGCGGCTCGGGACCGAACGGGACCCTCCTCAACGACACCTGGACCTTCGCTGCCGGCCATTGGGCGCGGCTTTCGCTCGCATCGGCCCCTTCGGCTCGATCGTCGATGGTGTTGGTGAACGACCCGGGGCAACACGGACTCCTGATGTTCGGCGGGGACGGGGCGACCGGCGCCCTCGGCGACACCTGGCGGTTCGCGAACGGCACGTGGACGGCCCTCGTTCCGGGCGGGCCCTCCCCGACGGCGCGCTGGAGCGCCGGTGCGGCGTTCGATGCGGCGGGAGGGCGGGTCGTCGTATTCGGGGGCACCCCCGGCTCCGGCGGGAGTGGCGACACCTGGGCCTTCGCCCACGGAAGCTGGACGCGCGTCTCCTCGCCCAAGACCCCTCCGGCCCGCTACGGCGATGCGATGACGTACGACGCGGCCATCGGCGCGAGCGTCCTGTTCGGCGGCTATCAGTACCCGAGCCACTTCCGCGACACGTGGGAGCTGGGTTTGCACGGTTGGACTCGCGTCGTCGATCCGGCGGGCGGGTCGGGGGCGGGGACCGCCTACGATGCGCGGGACGGGTACGCGCTGTTCTTCGGCGGGTACCGCTCGGCCGGCGAGATCTCGAATTCGACCTGGGCGTACGGCTCGGCCGGATGGCAGGAGATCCCGACGAGCGCGGCGCCGTCGCCCCGCGGAGCCACCATGATGGCGTACGACGCCAAGGACCAGGAGGTCGTCCTGTTCGGGGGGCTCACCTCGGTCGGGCCTTCGGGGGACACGTGGACGTACCGCGGCGGAGTTTGGACCGCGGTCGCCCCGGCCACATCCCCGGGCGCTCGCTACGGGGGAATGATGACCTACGACGCGGCGGACGGCTACGTCGTCCTGTTCGGGGGCTACAGTTACCCAAATCATTTCGCGGACACCTGGGCGTTCTCCAAAGGCGCATGGACCCAGTTGTCGCCGTCGGGCTCGTCTCCGTCCGCCCGCAGCCTGAGCGCGATGAGCTACGACGCGGTGGGAAATGTCGTGCTCCTCTTCGGCGGCGACGCCGGAAACGGGGTGTACCTGAACGACACGTGGACGTTCCATGGGGGCAACTGGACCTCGGCCGCGCCGAGTGGCGCGACGCCGCCCGCGCGGGCCGCCGCTCGGATCGCGTGTGACCCGAACCGCTCCGTCTGCTATCTGTTTGGAGGTGCGAGTTCGCCCGGCACCCCGCTCCGCGACACGTGGGCCTGGAACGGCTCGAGTTGGAAGCAGCGCCACTTTGTTCCCTCGCCCGCGGCGAGGAGCGGTGGAGGGATGGTTTACGATCCCGGCCTCGGCGCCATCGTCCTGTTCGGAGGGACGGACGCGGGGAGGAACCAGTTGGACGACACCTGGCTCCTGCGGTAACCGTCGGCGCGAGACTTGCGGCAACCTCGGTGGGCCGCCGACGGGCCCCCCGAGGTCGAACCTAGGGGCCCGGGACACGGGGGAAAGCACCGATCCTCGGGAGGCCTTCGTCGACGGCGCCGCGCGAAACGCAACTACTAAGAACCGGGGCACCGTCGCGCGTCCTGAGCCGCGCCGCGTGGTGTGGGGGTGGAATCGATGCCCGAGGTCGTGCTGACGTGCGACTGGACCCTGATGAGCAATCATCACGGGAAGGAGTTCCTCGGGTTCGGCACCACGACTCCCGCCTACATCTTCCCGGAGGCGGTCTACCAGCGCCTGTTCTACCCCACGATGGAGGTCGACGCGAACGGGTACCCCAAGCAGGCCCCGTATGGGATGCGCAAGGTCGAGGCGTCCCTCATGGACGCCGGGTTCGATGCTCGGATCGTCCATCCCAGCTACCTGGACCGCTACATGCCGGGGAAAGCGAAAGTCCTCCTCGTCTCGGGGCACGACTACTTCGGACTCAACCCGCCGAGCTCGACGTTCGGCGGCGTCATGGGGAAGGAGCCGCTCAACTGCGTGAACTTCAAGCGGATGCTCAGCCAGCCCGCCGTCCTCGAGGCCCGCAAGCAGGGGATGCGGCTCATCGCCGGCGGTCCGTGCGCCTGGCAGCTGTCCCCCGCGACCCAGATGAAACTGCCGTGGATCGGCGAGTTCGTCGCCTCGATCGGCGGCATCGACTCGGTCGTGGAGGGCGAGGCGGACGTCTACGTCCCTGAGCTGGTCCGCAAAGCGCTGGCGGACGAGTTCCTCCCGCCCCACGTCGTCCTGTCCGCAAAGGAGGCCCCGAAGGTCGAGCAGATCTCGACCATCCGCTACCCGAGCGTCAACGGGCTCGTCGAGATCGGCCGCGGCTGCTGCCGGGGTTGTTCGTTCTGCTCCGTCACGACCCGGCCCACCCGGTGGTACCCGCTCGAGAAGATCGAAGCGGAGCTCAAGGTCAACGCTAAGATCGGCATCAAGAAAGGCCTCCTTCACTCCGATGATGTCTACTTCTACGGCAGCCCGAACGTGATGCCCCGCGAGGACAAGCTCCTCCCGCTCCTCAAGCTCGCGAAGAAGCACTACGACCAGGTCGGCTGGAGCCACGTCGCGATCGCCTCGCTGATGACCAAGCCGAAACTCCTGAGCCAATGCGGCGAGATCCTGCTCGACGAGAAGCAGGACTGGTGGGGCGTCGAGGTCGGCGTGGAGACCGGCAGCCCTCGGATGATCACCGCGGCGATGCCCGGCAAGGTCGCCCCGTTCAAGGCGTCGCAGTGGCCGGAGCTCGTCGTCCAGGCGGCGGGCCTGATGAACGACAACAAGGTCTACCCCGCCTGCACGTTCATCGTCGGCCTCCCGCAAGAGACGGAGGACGACGTCCTGCGGACGATCGAGCTCATCGACAATCTGTGGGACTTCAAGGCGATCCTCGTGCCGATGTTCTTCGTGCCGCTCGGGCACCTGAAGAACAAGGACTGGTTCCGCCGTGACCGGATGAGCGACGTGCAGCAGGAGCTGTTCCGCCGCGCGCTCACGCACGGCCTCCGGCAATCGAAGTCGTTGCTCCGTGACTTCTTCGACTGGGAGGGCCGCCACACCACGGCCTACCGCGCGACGTTCCGCGGTTTCATCGGGTTCCTCGAGACGCTCAGCCGGATGAACGGCCTCTGGAGCGAGCCGACGCACCCGCCGCACCGGCTCGAAGATCCGATGCGGTACCCGGACCGGCTGCCGATGCCGACGATCCCGATGCGCGACTAGATCGACCCTACTCGACGTCCGGGACGTTCGGCAGCGGGACGCTTCCCGACGCGTGCAACACTCTCGGTCGGTACGTTCCGGTCGCCACTCGGTCGTCGCGGGAAGCGGGCGGTCCGACTACATCGAGCGGCGTCTCGTTCCCGTTCCCATCGTAGGCGCGCCACTGCCCGGGACCGAAGGGCGCTCCGATGATCACGTGCCGACGCCCCCAGTGCCGGAACAGGTTGAGGTCGGCCTCCGATGGGTGGAGGGCGCCCGACGGGTGGCTGTGGACCGTTCCCGCGACCCCAAGGTCGACGGGGAGCATGTAGAGCATGAAGTTCGCGTGGCGGCGCCCGGCCGTCGTCCCGGGGACCAGGAGCAGGTCGGTGATGAGACCCGGCTCGTCCGCGCGCAGCACCCCGCCGAACTCGTTCGGCAACGCCGATGCTCCGCAGGCGAGCGCCGAGTCGAGGCACCGCCGGGTGATGGCGGTCGGGGCGCTCCCGATGCGGGGGCCGCCGGCGGTCCGCCTACGGGTGGGCCGGAAGATCGGCATCGTCCCTTGGGTCTCCTTCGACCGCGTCCTCCGTCCACGGGAGGATCCGCTTGCCGTGAAGTCGCCGGAAGAACCCCGAGCCGAACCGGACGAACTCCGCCGGTCGCGGCGACCGGTAGGCGAGGACCTGCTCGCCCCCCGGCAGCGGCGCTTCGTGCTGACCGTCGATAACGACCACTCCGTCCTTCGCGGGCGTGAGGAGCCGGACGCCCAGCGACCGGAGCGGGTCGATCACGATCGCGCGCTGGGGGGCCCGGAACGGCGCGAGGGCGGTCACCACGATCCCCTCGATTGCCGGGTCGAGGATCGGCCCGAACGCGGACATGGCGTAGGAGGTGGAGCCGGTGGGGGTCGCGACGATCACGCCGTCGGCGTGGAGCCGGCCGACCGGTGCACCGTCGACCGACACCTCGAAGAGTCGCATCTTCGCGACCTGACTCGTGTGCACCACGATCTCGTTCGTGGCGTCGGGCAGCGGCTTGCCCCGCACGGCGCTCGCGAGCTTCATGCGGGCCTCGACGAAGTACCGGCCCGTGAGGAGCCGCTCCACCGCCCCGGCGAACGCCCCCTCGTCGTCGCCATCGACCTCGGCGAGGAAGCCGACGGTGCCGGCATTCACGGGGAGAATGGGGAGACGGGAGCGCTGCAGCGCCGTGAGGAACGTCCCATCGCCGCCGATCGCGACGAGGACATCGGCCTCCAATCGGTCGAGCGGCGCGCGCGCCGCATCCAGCGAGAGCTTTGCGGCAGTCTCCTCCGCGAGGACGACGTCCGCCCGCCCCGCCACCAGCTCGACGGTCCGACGGACGAGCGCGAGCGCCCACGGCTTGTTCGGGTTCGCCGTGATGCCGAGCTTCACAAACTGCCGTCCTTGCGGGCGCTCGCGACGAACTCCGGATCCGCCCACGCAAGAACGCTCGATCGTTGGGCGAGCCCGAGGGGAAGCGTGGACAACGGCTGTCCTCCCAGGTCCGACGCGTCCCCGCCAGCCTCGAGCAGGATCCGGTACGACGCGGCGATGTCGGTCACGCGGAGGTTGCGGCCCGGCGTGTCGTTCTCGAACAGATAGGCGTCCGCCGCTCCTTCCGCCACCGCGAGCATCTCGAGCGACGCGCAGCCGAGCGAGCGCACGCGGCGCGCCTTCGCCGCGAGCCGCACCACCCGCTCGGTCGCATGTCGACCGAGGTTGAGGAACACGAGTTCCGCCTTCGGCACCCATTTCCGGGTCTTCAGTTGGCGTCCGTCTCGGAACGCGCCGCCGCCGCGGACGGCCCAGTAGGTCGTTCCCCGGTAGAGGTCGCGGACGACCCCCAGGTCGATCCCGCCGAGGTTCTCCCGCCCCAGCGCGAGGCTGACGGTCGCGTAGGGGAGTCCGCGGAGCGCGTTGTGGCTGCCATCGATCGGGTCGACGACGAGCGTCGCGCCGCCTCCGCGTCGGACCAGACCCGCCTCCTCGCTGAGGAGATCCCAATCGACCCCTTCCCGGTCCAGAGACGCGAGAATCTGGGCCTCGGCTTCCCGGTCGACCTCCTCGGTCGGGGTTCCGTCCGCGCCCATCGCGACGACGTCGGCCCGGTGGGGGGAACCCGACGACCTCCGGAACGACACCTGGACGGACTGGGCGACCCGGATCAGCACCTCGAGGTCGGCCGACCGGTCGGGGGACACGACGCGGCGACCCGGCCCGTCCGTATTAGGTTCCTCGGACCGTCGTGGCTCCCGCCAACCGTTAAATCGGACTCCTTGGGTGCGCGCGCCGCATGGAACTCCAATTCCTCGGCGGCGCTTCGGAGGTCGGTTCGCTCGGCCTCGTCGTCCGCGACCAGGGTCGTACCCTGCTGTTCGACTATGGCCTAACGCCGACCGACCCGCCGTCGTATCCGCGCCCCGCTCCGACGCACATGGACGCCGCGTTCCTTTCGCACGCCCACCTCGACCATTCGGGGATGATGCCGATCCTGTCCCGCCTCCCGCAGGCGGACATCGTCGCGACACCCGTGTCGATCGCCGTGACCGACCTCCTCGCGAAGGACACCCTGAAGATCGCGCGCTTGGAGGGCTACCTCCCGCCGTACGATCCCGAGGACATCCGCTCGCTCCACTCGCGATTCAAGGCCATCGACCGGCGGGGCACCTACCGGAAAAAGGGTATCGAGGTCGAGCTGACTCCCGCCGGCCACATTCCCGGCGCGACGATGTACCGGTACCGCGGGGAGAAGGATGTCCTGTTCTCCGGCGATGTTCAGACTATTGGCACCCACCTCGTCGGCCCGGCCCAGCCCCTCGAGTGCGACATCCTCGTCCTCGAGTCGACCTACGCGGGGCGCGAGCATCCGGACCGAAAGGTCACCGAACGGAAATTCCGCGACCGTGTCGCCGAGACCGTCGAGCGGGGCGGCAAGGCGATCGTCCCCGCGTTCGCCGTCGGCCGGGCCCAGGAAGTCCTGATGTCGCTCGCCCATTCCGGATTCGAGGTCTACCTCGATGGGATGGCGCGCAACGTCAACCACATCTACGCCGGCGCGCCGGAATACCTCGCGGACGCACGGAAGTTCCGCCAGGCGATGGAGGGTGTCCACATCGTCGAGCACGCCGGGGCGCGGCGCCATGTTCTCCGCGAAGCCGACGTGGTCGTCACCACCGGCGGGATGCTCGATGGCGGACCGGTCCTCCACTACATCCGCGAACTCCACCGCGACGCGAACAGCTCGATCTTCCTCACGGGCTACCAGGTCGCCGGCTCGAACGGTCGCCAACTCCTCGACGACGGGACGCTCACGATCGACGAAGTCGTGGTCCGCCCGGCCTGCGACATCGAGAAGTTCGATTTCTCCGCGCACGCCGGACACTCCGACCTCGTGAAGCTCGTCGAGGCGACGCGCGCGAAGACCGTCGTCCTGATGCACGGGGACGACCGCGCGAAGCTCGCGGCGTCGCTCGAAGGGACCGTTCAGGTCCTGATGCCGCAGAACGGCGAGAAGATGACCCTCTGAGCCGGCGGCTCAGTCGACGTCGACCCAGATCGTTCCCGACTGGACCTTCGTCGCGTACCGGTGGAGCGGTTTCGCGACGCCCCCGGGCGGCGTGACGCCGTCCGGGTCGGTGACGACCGCGCCACTCACGGTGTCGAACGTCGCGCCGTGGACCGGGCAGATGATCTTCTCGTCCTCGAGCGTCCCGTCCGCGAGCAGTCCGCCTTCGTGGGTGCAGATCCCATCGACGGCGTGGATGAGCGGGCCGAGCCGCACAATCAGGATGGTCGCCCCTTCGATCATGACCTCGCGCTTCGACCCGGGCGGAAGGGTCGCCTCGGCGACCCCGGTGGACTTCCACGTCATCGACGGCGGCACGTCCTCCCGATACTTAGCCGCCCACGAAGGATCTAGATATCGCGGACGTGGGGCGTCGCGCCGCTTTGGCCGGGTTCGGGTCGGCTCGACGCGAGGGCTTTCGCGATCTCGGCGCGAAGTTCTCCGATGCCCTCCCCCGTCTTCGCCGAGACGCGCAACCGCTCGCTCGGCTCTTTCACGAGGTCGGACTTCGTCGCGACGACGATGAACGGCACGTTCGGCAATTCTTCGCGCCAACGCGCGAGCAACCGCTCCTGGTCGGCGATCGGATACCCGCAGCTCTCGGAGGGGTCGATGAGGAAGACCACCATCGTGGCGGCCCCTTCGACGGCGGCCTCCGCCTCGATCTCGGCGTCGGAGTGGTGCGAGGTGCGGTCGAGCACGCCCGGCGTGTCCAGGATCTGCAACCGGTCAAACCCCAGGTCGGCGTGGCCGACCTCGATGGCGAGCGTGGTGAATGGGTACTCCGCCACCTTCGGGTTCGCGGTCGAGAGTCGGGCGACGAGCGAGGACTTTCCGACGTTGGGGAATCCGGCGATCACGACCGTCGGCGTGCCCGGGTCGAGCTGCGGTCGCGACTTCAGGAACCGTCCGATCTCGTCGAGGTTCATGAGGTCGGGGTCGACCTCCCGCACGAAGCTCGCGAGCCGCCCGTAGAATCGCTTCACGAGAGTCCCGAACGCCTCGGTGCTCGACGCCCGGCGGAGCGCGCGCTGCTCCTCGATCGACATCCCCCGGATCCGCTCGATGGCCCGCTGGACGCGGACCCGAGAGCGATCGAGCGTCCCCCGTCCGAACCTGTTCTCGACGAGTGTCTCCTCGAACTCCGTGAGCCCGGGTTTCGCGAACCGCTTGTCGGCGCCGCGGAGATGGCGGATCACGATCGCGCCCGAGCGGATGACTTTCAGGGAGGCCCGACGGCGGGCTCGGTCGATGCGGCCCGTGCCGTGGGGCACCGCCTTGAACGCCTTGCGGAACGCCGCGTCGAGAATCGAGGAGGAGGGGGGCATTCCCGGCCGCGCATTGCCGGCGGCGCCGCGGTCTTCCCGGCCCTTCGATGGCTTCGGCGGAGCGGGCGTGGCCCCGCGATCTTCCCGGCCCCTCGATGGCTTGCGTTGCGTGGCCAAGGCCCCTCGGAGCCTCGTCGGACCGGCGGTAATGACGGTTCCGTCAGATGGCGGCGCCGGCGATAGCGCCCGGGAAGCAAGCCCTTTTCTGGGCGACCCGACTCGCGCGTCCCTCGGGGACGACAACATGCCTCGCTGGATCCCGGACGACCCGGCGACCGAGTCCGCTCTCCTCGCCGAGGCCGGACTCGCCGAGTCCGACCAGCTGTTCTCGGACATCCCGCGGAAGGTGCGGCTCGGCCGGATGGGGGTCGGCCCCGCCCACGACGAGCTCGACCTGGTCCGGACCGTCGACAAGATCCTCTCGCGCAACCGCCCCTACACAGGCTTCGCGACGTTCCTGGGGGGCCGCATCGCCCCGAGATTCGTCCCCGCCGCGGTCGATGCGATCCTGCTGCGGAGCGAGTTCTACACGTCCTACACGCCGTACCAACCCGAAGCGAGCCAGGGCATGCTGCAGGCGCTCTTCGAGTTCCAGAGTCTCTGGGTCGAACTCAGCGGCATGGATGTCGCCAACGCTTCGCTCTACGACGGGGCGACCGCCGCGGGAGAGGCGATGCTCCTCGCCCGCCGAATCCACGAGGGGAAGCGATTCCTCGTTCCGGCGAGCCTCCCGTGGGAGGAGAAGAGCGTCCTCGCCAACTATGCCATGGGGACGGGAGTCCGCATTGACGAGATTCGGTTCGACCCGAAGACCGGTCGGCTCGACCTCGAACATCTGAAGGCCGAGGTCGCCCGCGGCGACGTCTTCGGCGTGCTCGCCGACGTCCCGAACGGTTTCGGACACGTCGACGAGGGCCTCCTCGACATGAAGTCGCTGATCGGAGCCGTGCCGTACGTCGTCGTCGCCGACCCGCTGGCTCTCTCCGTGCTCTCCCCCCCGGGGGATTGGGGCGCGGATGTGGTCGTGGGGGAGGGTCAAGGATTCGGCGCATCGCCCTCGTTCGGAGGTCCGCTCCTCGGACTCTTCGCCTGCCGGCGGGATCACCTTCGGTTCTCTCCCGGGCGGATCGTCGGCGCAACGAAGGACGCCGAGGGCCGGCCCGCGTTCACCCTCACGCTGCAGACGCGCGAGCAGCACATCCGTCGCTCGCGCGCGACCTCCAACATCTGCACCAACCAGTCGTTGCTGGCCCTCGCGTTCGTCGTCTACGCCTCGACGGTCGGTCCTCGGGGACTCGCCGACCTCGAGCGGTCGCTCTCCGAGCGGGCGCGTACGCTCGCGAACGCCCTCTCGGGCATCGATGGACTCCGGGCGCCCCGGTTCGACGCTCCGTACCTCCATGAGTTCACGCTCGAGGTGACCCGGGGGACGGCGACGGGATTCCTCGACCGCCTGCGCCGACGCAAGGTCCTCGGCGGCCACCCGCTCGCGGACCCGAGAACGCCCGCCGCCTCGCCGGGCAACGAGCTGGTCCTCACGGCGGCGACCGAGTTCGTGGGCGACAAGGAGATCGCGAAGTACGCGAAGGCAGCGCGCACCGCCCTCGCCCACGTTCCGGGGGCGGCATGACCTTCCGACAAGCCCGGTATGACGAGCCTCCGATCTGGGAGCTCTCCCGCCCGGCCGAGCTGACGACGGGGGCCGTGCCGGAGATTCCCGGGATTCCGCAGCGATTCCGACGCGCGCGAGCCGTCGAGTGGCCCGAGCTCAGCGAGCTCGAGGTCGTCCGGCATTACACCCGACTTTCTCAGATGAATTTCGGCATCGACACGAACGCCTACCCGCTCGGGTCGTGCACGATGAAGTACAACCCGAAGGTCTCCGAGCAGCTCGCCCGGCGGGACGGCGCGGCCGCCCTCCATCCGTACCAGCCCGTCGAGACCGTCCAGGGCGCGCTCGAGATCCTTTGGCGGCTCGAGAACGCGCTCGGGAAGATCACGGGCCTCCCCGAGATTTCCCTCCAGCCGGCCGCCGGCGCGCATGGCGAGTACGCGGCGCTGCTGATGATCCGAGCCTACTTCCGCGACCGCGGGGAGCTCGAGAAGCGCACCGAGGTCCTGCTCCCCGACACGGCCCACGGAACGAACCCCGCGTCCGCGCAGATGGCCGGGTTCACCACGCGAGAGATCCCGAGCGTCAACGGATGCGTTGACCTCGCGGCGTTGCGTGCCGCGCTCTCGGAGAAGACCGCCGCGTTCATGCTCACGAATCCGAACACCGCGGGGCTGTTCGAGTCCGAGATCACCGAGCTCGCCGAGGCGGTACACGGGGCCGGGGCGATGCTCTACTACGATGGGGCGAATCTCAACGCGATCCTGGGGGTCACGAACCCCGGCCGCATGGGGTTCGATGTCGCGCACCTGAACCTTCACAAAACGTTCGCCACGCCCCACGGGGGCGGCGGGCCGGGCGCCGGGGTCCTGGCGGCCACGGAGACGCTCGGACCGTACCTCCCGGTGCCGCGGGTCGTCAAGCGCGGACGATCGTACCGTCTCGACTACGAGCGCCCGCACTCCATTGGGAAGATCAAGACCGGCTACGGCAACTTCGGCCTCGACCTGCGCGCCTACGTGTTCTTGCTCGCGCACGGCGAGGAGGGGCTCCGTCACATCAGCCGCCGCTCGGTGCTGAACGCGAACTACCTCGCGAAGAAGCTCGGAAAATTCCTGCCCCGGCCATTCCGCGAGCTCGTCAAGCACGAGTTCCTGCTCTCGGGCGCCCCTCTGAAGGCGAAGGGCGTGCGGACGCTCGACCTGGCGAAGCGACTGCTCGACGAGGGCTACCACGCCCCGACGATCTACTTCCCGTCGCTCGTCGACGAGGCGCTGATGATCGAGTTTCCCGAGACCGAGAGCCGCCGCGAGCTCGACGGCTTCGCGGCCGCGTTCGAGCGCGCCGTCACCGACACCCCCGAGAACCTCCACGCGGCCCCGACCGCGACGTCCGTACGGCGGGTCGACGAGGTCCTCGCCGCGCGCGAGCTCCGCCTCTCTCGGAAGGATCTCGCTCCGCTATCCAAATCGTCTTGAGCCGGGCCGCTCCTCGCTGCGGCGGATGAAGGCCCGCGTCCTCACCGTCCTCGAGCAGCTCGACCCGCAGCCCGACGCCCTCGTCGTGGCGAACTCGACCGACCCGCATCTCGATCAGAGTTTCTTCTACCTGTTCGACGTCCCGTCGGGGCTGTTCGAGGGGTCCGTCGCCGTCGCCCACCCGGATGGTCGCCTCGACGTCCTGTCGTCCGCCCTCGAAGAGGAGAGCGCCGTCCAGGCCGCGAAGCTGGACAAGTCGGTCACCGTCCACGTGATGAAGGACAACGCCGACCGCGAGCGGATCCTCCAGAAGATCCTCCCGGACCCCAAGTCCGTCGCGCTCAACTACCGCGAGCTCACCCATGAGGCGTTCCTCCAGCTCGAGAAGGCGTTCCCGAAGGCGCGCTGGATGGACGCGAGCGGCGCGATCCGCAAGGCGCGCATGGTGAAAGACGCGAGCGAGATCGAGAAGATCGAGCGAGCCGCGCACATCGGCTCCGTCGTCGCGAAGAAGATCCCCTCCATGCTCAAGACCGGCATCACGGAGCTCGAGCTCGCGGCCGAGATCGAGTACGCGATGAACCGCGAGGGCGCGTCGGGCCGCAGCTTCGCCACGATCGCCGGGTTCGGACCCGACGGGGCCGAGCCGCACTTTTCGCCCGGCGGGCGGAAGCTCGAGCCCGGCATGTCCATCGTCTGCGACTTCGGTGCGATGTACCGCCGCTACGCGTCCGACATCACTCGATCCTTCCATTTCGGTCCCCGCGACGAGGAGATGAAGCGGGTCCACGACACGGTCTTCGCCGCGCAAGAGGCCGCGCTGGCCGTCATCCGGGACGGTGCGATCGCGAAGGACGTCCACATGGCGGCGCAGAAGGTCATCGACAACTCCCCCTGGAAGGGGCGGTTCACGCACGGACTCGGCCACTCCATCGGGCTCGCGGTCCACGACGGGTTCGGGATGAACCATCTCGTCGAAGAGCCACTGCGCACTGGCATGACCATCACCGTCGAGCCAGGGATCTACCTGCCGGGGAAGGGCGGGGTCCGGATTGAGGACGACATCGTCGTCACCGACACCGGCTACCGGTTCCTCACCAAGGCGCCCCGCGAATACCTCGAGGTATCGGCGTGAGAATCGGCGTCCTCACCGGGGGTGGGGACTGCCCCGGACTCAACGCCGCGATCCGGGCCGTCGTCTACCGGGCGGCCCAGAACGGGCACGAGGTGGTGGGGTTCCTCGACGGCTGGAAGGGCGTCCGCGACGACCTTTCCCGCCCGCTCGCCCCCGCGGACGTGGCCGACATCGTGCTCCGCGGCGGGACCGTCCTGGGAAGCTCGCGGACGAATCCGTTCAAGACGCCCGAGGACGCGGAGAAGGTCCTCGCGACGCTCGACCGACATCACGTCGACGCGCTCGTGACCATCGGGGGCGACGACACGTTGACGGCGGGACGGGAGCTCGCTCGCCGGGGACGGAAGGTCGTCGGCGTCCCGAAGACGATGGACAACGACGTCGCGGGGACCGATTGGACGTTCGGCTTCGATTCGGCTTCCTCGGTCGCGCTCGACGCGCTCGAGCGACTTCGCGACACCGCCGGCAGTCACCACCGAGCGGTCGTGCTCGAGGTGATGGGGCGGCACGCCGGCTGGGTGGCGCTCGCGACTGGACTCGCCGGCGGCGCCGATTTCACGCTGCTGCCGGAGGAGCCCTACGATGAGCCGCGGTTGATGGACCACGTCCGCGCCGCGGTGGCCCGCAAAGGGTTCGCGCTCGTCGTCGTTTCCGAGGGGATCGATCTCGGTCCCCGCAAGGGCAACGCCGGCTCGGGGGATCAGTTCGGCCACGAACTCCTCAAGGAGCGCGAGGTCGGAGCGGAGGTGGCGAAGCGGATCGAGACCGTGACCGGGGTCGAAAGTCGCAGCGCCGTCATCGGGCACATTCAGCGCGGCGGCGCTCCCACCTTGTTCGACCGGATCCTCGCGACCCGAATGGGGGCGAAGGCCGTCGACCTCCTCCTCGCGGGTCGTTCCGGTGAGGTCGCGGTGTTGCGCGGGGCCGAGGTCATCGGGGTTCCGTTCGACGAGGCGCTCCGCGAGAACAAGAAGGTCGGTCCGGATTGGATCGACCTCCTCCATACCTTCGACGCGTAGGCTCGGAATGCGGGTACGGGCGCTCTGGTGGGACGAGGGGCGCCTCGCGCTGCTGGACCAGCGTCTTCTTCCGGGTCGCGAGAAGATCCTCCGGCTCCGGACGGTCGCCGCGGTTGCGAACGCAATCCGCACGATGCAGGTGCGGGGTGCTCCCGCGATCGGCGTGGCGGCCGCCTATGGGATGGCGCTCGCCGCGGCCCAACCGCGTTCGACGCCAGAGAAGACGGCGAAGCTCCTCCGATCTACGCGACCGACGGCCTACGATCTGTTCGTGGGGATCGAGACGGTCCGCGCCGCCTGGTCCAACGGAGACGACCCCCTCGCCGCTGCCCACGCCTACCGGGAAAAAATCGTCGAGGAATGCCGGAAGATCGGGGAAGCTGGGGCGAGTCTGTTCCAGCGACGCCCCAACGTGCTGACTCACTGCAACGCGGGCGCGCTCGCGACGGTCGAGTGGGGCACGGCGCTGGCGCCGCTCCGGGTGGCGCGGGACCGTGGCGCCAAACTGTTCGTCTACGTCGACGAAACCCGCCCGCTCCTCCAGGGTTCGCGGCTCACCGCCTGGGAGCTCGCTCGCGAGCATATCCGGCACGCGGTCATCGCCGACAACGCGGCCGGATACTTCCTGCGGACCGGCGCCGTCGACGCCGTGATCGTCGGCGCGGACCGCATCGCCCGGAACGGGGATTTCGCGAACAAGATCGGGACCTACGAGAAGGCGGTCGTCGCCCGCGAGAACGGCGTCCCGTTCTACGTCGCGGCGCCGTGGTCAACGTTCGACGGGGCGCGCCCGGATGGGAGCGCGATCCCGGTGGAGGAACGCGATCCGAACGAAGTGCTCGAGTTCGGAGGCCGGCGCACCGCACCGTTGGCGTCGCGCGCCCGGAATCCTGCCTTTGACGTTACCCCCGCGAAGTTCGTCACGGCATTCGTCACGCCCGACGGGGTTCTGCGGCCCCGCGAACTCGCCGCGCGGCTCTCGCGCATCGCTCGGCCCGAGTAGCGTCGGCTACTTCTGGGTCAGATACGGCGCGAGCGCATCGCGTCGGTTCCGAAAGACTGAGGAGCGCTGGGAGAGAAAGTCGGTCTCGTCCGCCGTCAGGGGCAGCCGGGGCGGTGGCCCCTGCGGAGCGACGGACCTCCATTCCTCGGAGAGAAGGCTTTGGAAGAGTCCCTCGCGCACGATCACGTAGTTGTTCCGACCCAGCTCGGCAGGCCCGATCGGCGAAAGCTTGGCTCCGAGCGCGGTGAGCGCGAAGAATCCGGCGAGGGCCACGCGGCGCGAGGCCGGTCGGGAGCGGTTGAACGCGAGGAGGTCGGAGACGCTCGCGTGGCTTCCGATGATCTGGTCCCGCTGCACCGCATAGATGCGGCGGAACCGGGCAAGGCGGCCCCCGCGCACGTAGCGCATCTGGCGGGCGTAGGAGCCGAGCTTCGCCGACTGACTCGCAGCGTGACCGGTCGGGTAGGCGAGGACTCCGAAGCGGGCGATCACGCGCGCGTAGAGGTCCACATCCTCGCCGCCGATGAGGTCGCGCCACCCTCCGACGGCCTCGACGCTGTTCCGCGAGAGGGCGCATATCTCGCTGAACAACATTTTCGGACTTTGGAGCGCGAGGAAGCGCGACAAGATCGGGCCATAGGCCGCGTCGTACGCGAGGCTCGTGTCGAACGGGATGACCGTTCGACCGGTGCTCGCCTCGAACGCCTCGCGCCGACCCCGGCCGCGGTTGCGCTCCGGAATCGAAACGACGTGGAGCTTGGGATCCCGCGACGCTTCCCGGGCGAGCCACTCGGTTGCGCCATCGTCGCTCGGACCGTCGGCGACGACGACCTCGTAGGACCCGCCGACCGCCGCGCCGAGCGCCCGGATGCTCTCGAGGGAGCCCGGCAATCGGTCGAAGGTGTTCAGGTTGGTCGCCGTGAACGATACGGTGGGGGCGGCCGTAGCCACGAAGCTCGCCACGGCATTGGGGCCATGACCTTGGCGGGAGGGATCCGCGACGGGCGAGCGAGCTCAGAGGAGCGCGAGCGGCCGCCCGAGGAACCGCTCGACGCCGTGGAGGGCCGAGCCGATGGCGGAGGCCACGTTCCACCCGAGGAAGAAAAACACCACCACGATGCCGAGGGCCAGCACGACGGTGACGGCCCAAGCTTGCACAGCGGTCATCGTTCGCTCCGGGAGGACGGGCACGCCGCCTTCCGGTAGATAATGAGCCGGTTCTACAGGGCCGGCGGGTCGTTAGCCGCTGCACTCCCGACGCAGAATCGGCGGGCTCCCCGTCGACCTACTCGCGCCCTCGCGGACCTGCTCCGCCGCGGCGTTTTCGTCGCGTTCGCTGGACCGGACCGGTACCGCCCGAGACGCTTCTTCCCGCCGGAATTGCCTTAAGACGACTGGGTCTCAAGCCGCCGATGCGACGGGGCGTTGCGTGCGCGAGCTCACGCCCCGTGCGACGGGCGAGTCTCCGGCTCGCCGTCGCTCTCCTCCTCGTGATCGTGGTGTTGCCGTCGACGCAAGTTGTCTCCGCCCACGTCGCCGCGCCATCGCCGAACCCCATCCACGGGGAACCGACCGTGTCGGTGAGGTCGGTGACCCCCGACCCGACACGGATCGCCCCCGCTCACCCGCTCTGCCTCGCCGTGACGTGCGGCACGCGGGGTCAACGGCCGATGGTGCTCCCATCCAGCGCTCTGCCGCACCCGGGCGCGCACCCCTCGGGGTCGAGCGCCACCAACTGGCTGGTCGCCAATTGGAGCGGGGAGGGGATGATCGCCGAGAACCCCACCAACCCCAACAACCTGGTCGCGGGCGGCCTCTACCAGTATCTCAGCTCGTTCAACTCGACGGGCTATTTCAACACCGGCGTCAGCGGCGCCTTCACTTCCTGGGACGGCGGGAGGACGTGGGTCGACCAGACTCTTCCCGCCAATCCGGAGTGGTTCAACTCGAGCTCGGCGACCTGCAACCAGCTGCACCTCGCCGACACCGCGATCGGGTTCGGCCCCAACAACACAGTCTACTACGTCGACCTGACCGACAGCATCGGGGACCAGGTCTGCACCGCGACGACCACCTCGCTCGCCCTCTACGTTACCATCTCCACCGACGGAGGGAACTCCTGGGGGACGCCCATCGGCCTGGCCGGGACGACCGCGGGCGGATTCATCGACAAGCCCTGGATCGCGATCGACCCGCACACCGGGGAAGTCTACGTCGCCTACAACGACGACGGGAACGGCACGATCTCCCTCCGAAATTCGACCGACAACGGCCTGAACTGGAGCCGCCCCGTGAACCTCACCAGCGGCACCGGCGGCCTCGGGGTTGAGCTGGTCGTGGACCCGTGGGGGGGCGTCGACGCCACGTGGGCCAACAACGGCGTCGAGTTCTGCCGGTCCTCCGACCACGGCGCCCACTTCAGCACCCCGAAGCTCCTCGCGACCGCGACCAGCGGAGCGACGCCGTCGCCCGACTCTTTCCGAGCGTTCATGCTCCCCGGGCTCGGGATCGATGATTCCGCCGGAACCCCGTACGCCGGACGGCTGTTCTCCATCTGGCAGAACGGCTCGGGAGGCGCCATCGGGACTCCGGTCATCTCGCTGACCTACTCGTCGGACAACGGGACGACGTGGTCGAATCCGACGGCCATCAACTCGAACACCACCCTCGAGTCGTACCAGCCGGACATCGCAGTTGGACCCGACGGCACCGTCTACGCCGAATGGTACGGAGAACGGTTCTCGGACGGTCATTACCGCCTTTACGGCGCCGAATCCCACGACGGGGGGGCGACGTTTGACCCCCAGTTTGCGGTGAGCGACAACGACTCCGTCCCCACGTACGCCGTCGGGGGGAGCGCGGGATGGTGGATCGGCGATTACACGCACATCGTCGCCGACCAGCTCGGCGCCCGACCCCTCTGGACCGATGCGCGATCGTCGCTGGCGTGGGACTGCTCGCCGTGTTTGTGGGGCGTCAATTACAACATCACGTTCTACACGAGCGAGCTCACCAACGCCACGCTGGGCTCGAACGTCCCGGTGAACATCACCGTCAACGGCACGGTCCCGTTCCCCGGCAACACCAGCGTGGGGACGGGCTCCGTCGGGGTCGATGCGCTCGTGGGGGACACAGTCAACCTCACCGCCCCCGCCCAAGTCCTGGTCAACGGCACCACCTGGTTCTTCGCCGCCTGGTACGGTTCGGTCGACTCCGAGAACGTCACACTGGCCACGTCGGTCCACGGGGCCGACCGGTGGCTCGCCTGCTTCGTGCCGGTGCAGGGGTGGAGGTGCCATGCGGCGGGAGCTCCCGGCAATCTCGTCGTGAACGTGCTCCCGCTGAATGCGACGGTCAAGGTCGACGGGGTTTCCACCGCGACCCCGCTCGGGACCGTGGATCTCGTCCGGACTCCCGGCCCGTACCAGGTGAAGGCGTGGGCGGTCGGCCACTGGCCGGCGATGGCCGTGGGGAACGTCACGCCCGGAAACGTGAGCTACGTGAACCTGACGCTGCCGGCCGTCCCGGGAACCCTCGCAGGGTCCGTCTCACCCACGGGCGCCGCGGTCCTGCTGAATTCCACGCCGATCGCCGTCGCCGCGAATGGATCCTTCACATCCTCGACGCTTCCGGGAACCTACACCCTCAGCGCGACGCTCTACGGGTACGCTTCGTACGTCAACCACTCCGTTTCGGTCCAGTTCAACCAGACGACGTACCTGCCGATCACCCTCGTCCCGCTACCGGGCTGGATCAACGGCACGGTCTTCCCCGGGAACGCGACCGTGACCATCAACGGCGCCAACGTCTCGGTGGTCAACGGGGCGTACTCGGTCCAGGAGTTGGTCGGCACCTACTGGGTGAACGCGACCGCTCCGGGATTCGACCCGTCGACGTCCGGGCCGCTCACGATGGTGCCCTTGGGCCGCCTCGTCTCCAACCTCTCGCTCGTCCTCATCGTCGGGACCCTCGGGGGCACGATCTCCCCCGCGTGGGCGACCGTCCTCGTCGACCAACAGCCCATCGTGGTGACGTCGGGATCGTTCTCCCTCAACCTGACGCCCGGCGTGCACACGATCGCCGCGACCGCCCCGCAGTACGATCCGAGAAGCGCCTCGGAGACCATCCGTGCGAATGAGTCGACCCGCATCGCGCTCGCGCTCAACCTCAGCTCCGGCTGGATCGCCGGGGCGGTCTCTCCCACGAATGCCACGGTCACGGTCGACGGCCACCCCGTCGTGGTCACCCTCTCGGGCTGGTTCAACGTCACCCTGAAGCCGGGCCCGCATCAGCTGAATGCCTCGGTTCCCGGGTTCCTCGAGGTCGACAAGACCGTCACCGTGACCTCCGACGTGACGACGCATGCGTCGATCACGCTGACACCGATTGCCGCCGCCGGAACTTTTCTGACGACGACGACGGTCGGGCTCATCGTCGTCGCGCTCCTGATCGTGGCCGTGCTCGCCGTCTACATCTTCTGGCCTCGCCGCCGGCGACCGAGCAAACCGAGTCCGCCCTAGCGCTCGCTCCGTCCGGTCGACGGCGCCCTCGGGGGCGACCAGGGTCCCGAACCGCGTCGCGCAAGATTCATGAACGAAAGTGGCTAGCGGCGGCGGGGCTGCCCTGGTAGTCTAGCGGTCTAGGATCTAAGTCTGTCGAGCTTGGGACTCGGGTTCGAATGTCGACCGCTCCGGCGGACGACCGAAACTCCCGACCAGGGCGCTCCCCGCGACATCGCCGGCCGACGGCGGAACCGTTAACCCGTTCGCCTTCCTCGAATCTCCGTGGACGACTTGCCGCCGCCCCCGGAGCGCTCCCGGGGCTCGCTCTCGACCGCTGTCGCGGGAGCGTTACGGGATGCGCAGGAGCGGACGCTCCTCGAGCGGGTCCACGCCGACGCGGTCCCCCGCCACCTCGCCATCATCATGGACGGCAACCGCCGGTTCGCCGCCGACCACGGCATGGTGATCGCCGAGGGCCACGTCCGGGGAAAGGACAAGCTCGAGCAGCTCCTCGACTGGTGCCTCGAAGCGGGCGTTCGGATTCTCACCGTCTACGCACTCTCGACCGAGAACCTCGACCGACCAAAGGACGAACTCGACGCCCTGATGGACCTGTTCGCCGGCGCGTTTCTCGACGTGGTCACGGACCCCCGGGTCCACCGCCACCACATCCGGGTGCGCGCCATCGGGAACATCAAGCTCCTCCGCCCCGACGTCCAGGAGGCGATCGCCAAGGCCGAGGCGGCCACGCGGGATTACAAGGAATACCAGTACAACGTCGCCATCGCCTACGGAGGGCGCGAGGAGATCCTGCTCGCGATCCGGGCGATCGCGGAGGAGGTGGCGAAGGGGACGATCCGCCCCGACCAGATCGACGCGGCGATGGTGTCGCGCCGGCTCTACACCGCGGACCTGCCCGACCCGGACCTCGTGTTCCGAACGAGCGGAGAGGAGCGGATCTCGAACTTCCTGCTCTGGCAGACCGCGTACGCGGAACTCTACTTCGCCGATGTGCTGTGGCCGGGGCTCACGAAACTCGACTTTCTGAAGGCGATCCAGGCGTTCCAGAACCGTCAACGGCGCTACGGCCGCTGAGCCCCCGATTCGCACCCTCGGACCCCCGCGGGGCTCGGCTGCTCCCTCAGTGGATGCACAAGTCATTAAATACAAGCGGAAGTTCACTATCTCGGGCGTGACGGCCCAACGCTGGAGGAATTCGAACACATGATGTCTGGACAAACGCCGATTCTGGTTCTCAGGGAAGGGACGAAGCGCGAACGCGGACGCGGAGCGCTCACGAACAACATCGCTGCGGCGAAGGCGATCGCGGACGCGGTGCGTTCCACGCTCGGCCCCCGTGGCCTCGACAAGATGCTCGTCGACTCGATGGGCGATGTCGTCGTCACGAACGACGGTGTCACCATCCTGAAGGAGATGGACGTCGAGCACCCCGCCGCGAAGATGCTGGTCGAGGTCGCCAAGACCCAGGACCAGGAAGCCGGCGACGGCACCACGACGGCCGTGGTCCTCGCGGGCGAGCTGCTCAAGCGAGCCGAGGCGCTCGTCGAGCAAAACATCCACCCGACCATCATCAGCCAGGGCTACCGACTCGCCTCCCAGAAGGCGCTCGAGGTCCTGCAGAAGATCAGCGAGCCCGTGGACATCAACGACCACGCGACCCTCGTTCACATCGCCGTCACCTCGATGGCCTCGAAGTCGGTCTCCTACAACCGCGAGAAGTTGGGCGAGATCGCCGTCAAGGCGGTCACCGCCGTCGCGGAGAAGACCGAGAAGGGTCACTACGTCGACTTGGACAACATCCAACTGATCAAGAAGCAGGGTGGCGCGATGACCGACACCGAGCTCATCGAAGGTGTCATCGTCGACAAAGAGAAGGTCCATTCCGGGATGCCGAACCGCGTCCCGACCCCGAAGATCGCCCTCCTCGACGCCGCGATCGAGATCAAGAAGACCGAGATCGACGCCAAGATCGAGATCAACGAACCGTCCCAGCTGAACGCGTTCCTCCAGGAGGAGGAGAACATGCTGAAGCGGATGGTCGAGCAGGTCAAGAAGAGCGGCGCGAACGTCGTCTTCTGCCAGAAGGGCATCGACGACCTCGCGCAGCACTTCCTCGCGAAGGAAGGCATCTACGCGGTGCGCCGTGTCAAGAAGTCCGACATGGAGAAGCTCGCGAAGGCGACCGGGGCGAATATCGTCTCGAAGGTCAGCGAGCTCACCCCCGAGGACGTCGGCACGGCCGGCCTCGTCGAGGAGCGGAAGATCGGGGAAGACTCCCTGACGTTCGTCACGGGCGCCAAGAACGCGAAGGCGGTCTCCATCCTGATGCGGGGCGGAACCGAGCACGTGCTCGATGAGATCGAGCGCTCGCTCGATGACGCGCTGAACGTGGTCGCGGTGGCCGTCGAGGACGGACGCACCGTGGTCGGCGGCGGCGCTTCGGCGACCGAGCTCGCGATGCACTTGCGCGACGAGGCGGCGCGTGTCGGCGGCCGGGAACAACTCGCGTTCGAGAGCTTCGCGGAGGCGCTCGAGACGATCCCACGGACGCTCGCCGAGAACGCGGGTCTCGACCCGATCGACATCCTGATCGAGCTGCGGAAGGCGCACAAGGGCGGCCACAAGTCGTCCGGCGTCAACGTGCACCTCGGCAAGGTCGACGACATGGCGAAGCTGTTCGTCATCGAGCCGATCCGTGTCGGGCGCCAGGCGATCGAGTCCGCGACGGACGCGGCGGTCATGATCTTGCGAATCGACGACGTCATCGCCTCGAAGGGCTCGCCCTCTCCCCCCGGCGGCGCTGGTGGACCCGGCGGCGGCATGGGTGGGATGGGTGGCATGGGCGGCATGGGCGGCGGCGACTTCGGCGAGGACTAGACCACTCCGTTCCCGTCGGGCCGAACCCGTTCCACCGCTCCCGGGGTCTCCCCGGGAGCGCGATCACTTTCCGTCGAGCGCCGCGATGCGGCGCGCCAGGGATCGCATGGCAAGTCCTCGGTGCGAAAGCGCATCCTTCCCTTCGGCGCTCATTTGCGCGAACGTCTCCCGCTCCCCCGCGGGGATGAAGATGGGATCGAACCCGAAGCCGCCGGTCCCCTTCGGACGGCCGGACAACTCGCCTCGGACCTCCCCCTCGGTGAGGATCTCCGTCCGGCCGCGCCGGAATCCCGCGACCGCGCGGAACCGAGCGGACCGGATTTGGCCCTTCGCGACCCGGAGCACGCCCTCCAGACCGATCGTATCGAGGGCGAAGCGCGAGTAGACGCCGGGGAATCCCCGCAGGGCGTCCACGAACAGGCCCGAATCCTCGACCACGACGGCTTGACCGGGTCGATGCGCCGCCCGAAGCTTCGCTCGAACGACGTCCTCGAGCCGGTCGCTCTGGGGTTCCGGAAGTTCTCGGCGGCTCCATCGGACCCCGATGTCGAAGTCGGAGAAGATCCGTCGGACCTCGGCGACCTTCCCTGGGTTCGACGTCACGAAGGTGACGTCCACGGTCACCACGCGAACTGATTGTAGGCGATGATCTCGTCCGGGCTCTTCCGGCCCTCGGCCGGGGCCAGAGTCCCACCGTTCTCGGCCGGGATCCCCAACGGGATGATCGCGAGCGGATGGATGCCCTCGGGAACACCCAGGACCGTTCGGACCTTGTCCGCGTGGAAATCCACGATCCAGGAGGTGCCGAGCCCCTCCGCGGTAGCCGCGAGCTGGAGGTGGCCGATCGCCACCGCCACATCGAGCGGGTAGGCGGACATGTAGCCTCCGATGGTCACGGGGATGTCCTCTTCGACGGAGAACGCCACGATGACGATGGGTGCCTCCGCCACGGGTTTGCCCTTCGGGCAGGCCTGGGCGAGGAGCCGCTTTCGCTCGTCGTCCTGAACGA
This sequence comes from Thermoplasmata archaeon, assembly GCA_022750115.1. Classification (GTDB taxonomy): domain Archaea; phylum Thermoplasmatota; class Thermoplasmata; order Lutacidiplasmatales; family UBA184; genus Lutacidiplasma. The sequence continues at coordinate 9,878 of JAKIWI010000002.1, read as the reverse complement.
CCACGAACCGCCACGGCTGCATGTTCCCCTGCGACGGGGCGAGACGCGCGGCCGCGAGCACCGCCCGCAGCTTCTCCGAGGGGATCGGCTGCGGCTTGAAGGCGCGGCAAGGGCGGTAGGAGCGAATCGCCTCGTTGAGGTCCATGACGGGTGTCCGCGGAAAGCTCGAGCGAAAAAGAGGTCCGAGGGGTTTACTTCCCCGCGACGGAACGGCGCATCCAATCGTGCAAGGGTTCGCGCGCTTAAAAAGCGTTTCCGTTGGCGTAGACGGTGCGGAACGTCGTCGGAGCGATCACGTGTTCGCCGTGAAATTGAACAGCGCGGACATCCCCGGGAAACCGTGGTAGGTGTCGTACCCGCCCGGGTTGCCGAGCGGGGCGAGGTGGAACAGCCACTCGACCGTGTGCGGGATCCCGTAGGTCGAGTCGTTGGCGGTCATCGTCCGGTGGAGGGAGTACGGACTCACGATGGCGGCGTACACGGGTCCGCCGCAGACTGCGTCGCCGGGAGCCCCGTTCTGGGCGCACCACTTGTAATTGTCTCCGCCGGTGATCGTGGGAAGGCCGAAGCCGGAGTTCGTCCCGGCGCTCGCCTCGTCCCAGGTGACCAGGAATGCGGTGTGGGCGATCAGCGCACGCTCACGCGCGCCGGCGTAGACCCCGGTGTGATTCAGCATCGGCCCGAGCCATCCGCGGAGCCAAACATCCGCCTGCGCGGTGAGCTGCGAGTTCGAGGTGTTCGACCCGCAGCCGGTATGGCCGTCGTCGCACAGGTTCGGGGTGTAGAACGAGAAGTTCCGCAATGAGCCGGCCTGAACCGAGTCGTTGAACGCGTCCGCGCCGAAGACGTGGCTCCGACAGTAGGACTGGTTGCTCAGCGTGCTGTGGAACCAGAGCGCGGGCACGTGCCGCGTCGCGAACAGGCCGCTCGTCACGCCGCCGGGGTTCGAGCAGGCCTTCGTGGGCAGGTTCTCCGCGAACGAGCCCCAGGTCAGCCCGGCGTGGTCCATTCGCGTGAACAGCGTGGTGTTGGTGTAGTTGTTCCAGGTGTCCGAACCGCACTGGTTCACGACGCCCGCCACCATCGCGAGGTAGTTGGGGGCCGACGGGTGGCAGGCGGCGAACATCGAGCTCGCATTGCCGTAGGTCGCCGCCAGGTACCGCTCGTACGGACCGTGGGCGTAGACGGAGGCGAGCGCCTCGTTCTCGAGGACAACGACGACGAGATGCTGGATGAACGGCGTGTCGTTGGAGGCCGACCCGGCGGCTCGAATGGGGGCGCCGCCGAGAGTCGAGCCCGAAACAGCTCCCGGCACGAGGAACAGCAGCGCGACCGCCACCGCCGACAGCGCGACGACGCCCGTCGCGCCCAGTCGGAGGGATCGGTTTCGCATCAGCTCCTCGAGGCTCCGCGGCCGCTCAGCTGTACCAGATGGTCCACGTGCCGTTGTAGTTCACGATCATCGAACGGCCCCCGGAGATGTGGATCGCCCCGGTCGTGAGCCAAGTGGAGAACTTGTGGCCCGAGCAGAAGGGGAGCGTGAAGTTGTACGCGGTGTTCGACGGCGTAATCGCCCCGACGGAGTTGTTGCCGTAGCTGGTCCCGTTGAAGGTGACGGTCTTGCCCGAGCACGCCGACGGCCAGTTGTAGATGAACCGGAGGCTCGCGGTCGGGGCCAGGACGGCGTGGACCGTGCGGCTCCACAGCATCGCGCCGCAGGCGTCGTGGATGTGGATCAGGTAGGGCCCCGTCGGCAGGAAGTTGTTGTAGTTCAGCATCATCAGGTGAACCGTGTAATTCGTCGCGTTGGCCGGAGCCGTCTGGAGCTGGTCCGCGCGCACGGTGCCCGACGGGTCCTCCATCTCGAGGAAGAACGTTCGTCCGGCCACATCCCCGCCGAGGTTCGCGGTCCAGTTGGTGCCGACCGTGCCGTTGAGACCGGTGTGGTTCAACAGCGTCGTGTACGGGGCCGGATAGAAGATCGAGGGAACGGACGAGGGCCAGTGCGCCGCGGTCGTCGGCACCGACCACGGGCTGCGCGCCGTGACGTTCGGGTGGGGCTGGTAGGCCCACTGCCAGCGGACCTCCAGGGTGACCTGCCCGTAGTCCGCGGTCGCGGTAACGGCCAGCTTCATCGAGTCGATCTTCGCCTTCGAGTTGTTCTTGAACTGGAGACCGGCCGGGAACACGTACGGCTTGGTCTGTCCGAACGACGGACTGGACCAGCCCGAAAAGTTCAGCAGGGCCGAGCGGTTGGATAGCATCAGTTGCTGGTTGCCGCCCGACGCGCGGGGGAAGTTGAAGAAAATGCTCGGGAACAGCACCGTGATGTTCGAGTCAGCCGAGGTCCAGTTGAGCACCGCGAACTCCATCGTGGCGGTGATGTTGCCGCCCGGAGTCTCGTTCTTAGCGGGGGCGGCGATCCCCTGCAGGAGCGCGGAGGGAGTCGGAGTATAGACCGCGTTGCAGCCTCCGAAGGCGGAAGTCGAGAGCGCCGCGGAATGACCGCTCAGGCCCGAGCCAACGCCCGCCGCAGGGAGCGGCACGGCGGTGATCGCGAGAAGCGAGATGACCAGGATTGCCCCGAGCGCGATGAGCGTCGCGCTGATTCGGCGGGACCGGCCCAGGGGCTCCAGTCGGGTCGGAGTGGAGGAGAGGCTGCCTGCCAGAGAGCGTTCAGAAGGGGCGATTTCGTTGCACGGATACGTCTGCATAGGTCCGCATTCCTCTCGAGAGAGGAGTTCCCGGTGCGGGGCCCACCCAGATGGGGGTCATAAACGATTCCATTGGCCGCTTCTGGGCGAGCCGTTGCGACAAGTTCGCTTCGGCCTGTCGGGTTCGGTACGCCGCGCTTCCCGTGGCACTCGGTCCGAGACGAACACTCGGCAGCGGGACGCCGCTTGGGGGTCGGGAACGATGTCGCCGTCCGGGAACGACCCTCGAAGCGCAGAGAAGACACAACGCGGAAAGCGAGAAACGCTCAAAGCGACCCGCGCTCCGGAGGGCAAGGAGTTCGATTGCCGATGACCGAAGACGACCGCCGACTCGGGAGCTCCATGACGGGAAAGCCGACGGGTGCGGGAGGTCCGGCAGACGGCGAGCCCAGGATCCCTCGGTTCTCCATCGAGAACATGGACCGGAGCGCCGAACCGGCGCGAGATTTCTATCGGTACGCCGCCGGAGGGTGGCTCGACCGGAATCCCGTGCCCTCCGACAAGGTTCGGTGGGGTGCGTTCGACGAGCTCATCCAATGGAACTTCCACCTCCTGCGAGGAATTCTCGAGGAGTCGGCGGCGGTCGGGTCGAACGACGACGCGACTCCGCGGGGCAAGGTCGGTCGGTTCTTCGCCTCCGCGATGGATCAAGCGCGGATCGATCGGCTCGGCTTCTCGCCGATCCAAGCCGAACTCGATGCGATCAAGGCCCTCGCCACCCCCACCGACGTCGTGCGCGCCATCGCTGAGCTTCACCGCCTCGACATTGAGCCCGGATTCGGATCGTACGTTATCGCCGACAAGCGAAACAGCTCGGTCTACGCGTTCTACGTCATGCAGGGCGGCCTTTCGCTGCCCGACCGGGAGTACTACCTGAACGACGAGTTCGCCGCGATCCGCACCGAGTACGCGGCGCACATCGCGCGGAGTCTGGAGCAGCTCGGAGCGGCGAACGACGTCGCGACCAAGCAAGCGAAGGTTGTCCTGGAGATGGAGACCGCGCTCGCCACGGCAAGCCGGCCGCGGGCGGACCTGCGCGACGAGGACCGCAACTACAACCGGCTCACCCCCACCGAGCTCGGTCAGCTCGGAGCGGCGTCCCACTGGGACGCGTACCTCGTGGCACGAGGGCTCCCGAACCTCGCGTACCTCGTCGTCGGCCAGCCGGAGTTTTTCTCCGCGTTCGATGCCCTGGTCTCAGGTCGCTCGATCGCGGACTGGAAGACCTACCTTCGATGGCACGTGCTTCATGCGTACGCCCGCTTCCTCCACCGGGCCGCCGAGAACGAGCACTTCGAGTTCTTCGAGCGACGGTTGCGCGGCCAGCAGACGCAGGAGCCCCGATGGAAGCGCTCCGCGCTCGTGATCGACGGGCTCCTCGGGGAAGCGTTGGGACAGATCTACGTTGAGAAGTACTTCCCCAACGACGCCCGCGCTCGCGCGAACGAACTCATCGACGACCTGCGGGCGGTGTTCCGCGACCGGCTCGCCGCTCTCCCGTGGATGTCCGCCGAAACGCGCGCGAAGGCGCTCGAGAAGTTCGCGCGGTTCTCGGTCAAGATCGGGCACCCGGACCGGTTCCGCGACTACTCCTCGGTCGAGATCCGCTTGGACGACTACCTCGGCAACGTCCGACGCGCGCTGTTCTTCGAGGTGAATCGCCGTGTCGCCCGGGTGGGTGGTCCCGTCGACCGGACCGAATGGGAGATGACGCCGCCGACCGTGAATGCGTACTTCAACCCGACCCAGAACGAGATCGTGTTCCCGGCGGGAATCCTGCAGCCGCCGTTTTTCGACGCGACCGCGGATGATGCCGTGAATTACGGGGGGATCGGGGCCGTCATCGGACACGAGATCACCCACGGGTACGACGACCAGGGCCGGAAGTACGACGTCGAGGGCAACCTCCGAGACTGGTGGACAGAGGCCGACGCCAAAGAGTTCGACCGACGGGCCAGCGTCGTGATCGAGGCCTACAATCGCTTCGAGGCCCTCCCCGGGATCTTCGTCAACGGGGAGCTCACACTCGGCGAGAACATCGCCGACCTCGGGGGCCTGAGCATCGCGTTCGAGGCACTCCAGCGACGTTTGGCGCGCGAACCGGCGCGACGGCGAACGATCGACGGATTGACCCCCGAACAGCGCCTCTTCCTCGCCTGGGCCCAGGTCTGGCGGCAGAACAGTCGCGACGAGGAAACCCGGCGACGGATCGCGATCGACCCGCACTCGCCCGGTCGCTTCCGCGCGGCGGGCGCCGCTGCGAATCACCCGGCCTTTGGACCCGCGTTCGGCGTGCCGGAAGGTTCACCAACGTTCCCGTCCGCGGCGCACCGAGCGACCGTGTGGTAGGCGGGACTTCCCGTTCGAGGCGGACTCCCGCTCCAGGGTGCCGACACCGCTCACGGCGGTGTCCAGCGCTGTCACCGAGCCGGTCGACTTCCTCGGAAACTTGGATCAAACCCAGGCCGCGAGCATTCTGACTTTCCGTCGCTCGAGTCGCCACTGGACTGCCCCGACGACCGCGGCCTCGATGCCGAACCCCACCATCGCGGCGCCGAACACCCCGTCGAACAGTGGCCCGTCGACCGCGGAGCGAACTCGTATGGTGGTGTTGGACGGAGCGAGGGATCCGGCCCACGCCCAAACCTGGTAGTGCTCTCCCGGCGTCGCGTTGATCTCGGTGTTCCCGCCCGGGGCGGGATTCGTCGACACGAGAAGTGGGTAGGTCTGATTGCTGGCACAAGGGGTCGCACCGCAGTCGTAAACCTGCACGGAGCTCTTCGGATACTCCCCCTGGCACGCCACGCCGAACCCGGGACACGGAGGAGGCAGAGCTCCCCAACTCAGTTCCAAGTCGACCGGAGACCCAGTCCACGACGTATCGGCCGGCACCGCGA
>JAKIWI010000002.1:0-4167 GCA_022750115.1 Thermoplasmata archaeon | reverse complement strand
CTCAGTTCCAAGTCGACCGGAGACCCAGTCCACGACGTATCGGCCGGCACCGCGATATCCGTCCACAATCCGGTCGCAACGGTCGTCAAGGTGACCTGGCCCTCGTCGATGGGAGCGCTGACCAGGGAGAGTCCCAGGACAATGAGGATCGCCGCGAGGAGCACCAGTCGCACGCCCATCCCGGCGGAAAGGGGCCCGCCGAGCTACTTAGCGATTTGACGGTGATCCGGCGTTGGCTAAGGGGTAGAATCGTCCATCGAGGGGTGTCAGGCGTGGGCCCCGCAGGAGGGGCACTTTCCGTGGTGGAGCTCCCAGTGCCGTCCGCAGTACCGGCATTTGTGCAGCGGCGGAGGGGGCGGCGGTGGAGGTGGGGGCGGGGGCGGTGGGGGGGCCGAGGTTCGCAGCGTGGCGACATCGAATCCCAGCACATGGACGACCGTCGTCTGGGTCGGCTGGTAGGGGTGCCAACCGTTGACCCGGGGCGGATACTGGTGGATCAGGTGGAACTCGTACGCGCCACACCGGCCGCAGGGACCGCTCAATCGACGATTCGACCCCGGTAGCCTTCCCCCGACCGCTCGCCGCGCCTTCAATTTGGCGGCCGCCGGAGACCTCGGGCCTACTGGCCATCGATCGGGGCTCTCGTGTGGGGCCGAACGATTAAATATGGCTGACAAGGTGGTCGATTCCCGCCGACATCTGTCTGACAAACAGCGAGAGTCGGCGACGAGCAGCAGCCCGCCGAGGGGTCACCAACAATGTACCTGAAACGGCTCAAGGTTCGCAACTTCAAGTCGTTCGCCGGCTCGACCGAGATCCCGTTCCAGACTGGGTTCACGGGGGTCGCCGGCCCCAACGGGATGGGCAAGTCGAACATCTCCGACGCGATCCTGTTCGTCCTCGGCCCGACGAGCTCGAAAGCGCTCCGGGCCGACCGCCTCACCCACCTGTTCTTCAACGGCGGGTCCTCGAAGAAGGCGGCGACGGAGTGCGAGGTGTCCCTCATCTTCGACAACGCCGACCGCCTTCTCCCGGTCCAGACCGACGAGGTCGAGGTCACCCGGTACGTCAAGCTCGCACCGAGCGACGCGAACGGCTACTACTCCTACTTCTACGTCAACGGACGACGCTCGACGCAGGGGGAGATCGATTCGGTCCTCGCCCACGCTCGCCTCTCTGGCGACGGCTACAACCTCGTCCAGCAGGGCGATGTCAACCGGATCGTCAGCATGGGTCCCGTGCCCCGCCGCGGGCTCGTTGAACGCCTTGCCGGCATCTCCCAGTACGACGAGGAGCTCGAGAAGGCCGATGGGAAGCGCACCGACCTCGAGACCAACCTGGGCCAGATCAACACCCTCCTGGGCGAAATCAAGGGCCGGCTCTCCTCCCTCGAAGCCCAGCGTCTGCAGGCGATCCAGTACAAGGAACTCCAGGACGAACAGCGGCGAGCGGAGGCTCGCCTCGCCCGCGCTGGTCATCGGATGGCCCGCCAGGAGGTCGACACCTGCGCGAAGCACCTCGCCGAGCTCAGGGAGCAGCTCGAGACCGCGCGATCGGCGGCCCAGCGCCTCGAGAGCGAGCGGACCAAGGTCGCGAACGAGATCGACCGGGTGGACCAGGAGATCGCGAAGCACGGCGGCCCCGAGGCCGCGAAATTCAAAGCCGGGCTCGACGAGCGTCGCATGGCGTTCGCGCGCCTCGATGAGAACGTCCGCGCCGCGGTCGCCGAACTCGAGTCGCTTGCGACGCAGGAGTCCGAGCTCGAAACGCGGCTCGCCGCCGACAAGACGGAACTCGACGGGCTGAAGAAGAAGGAAGCCGCCGCGTCGGGGCGCTTCCGTACGGCCGACGAGGCACTCAAGGCGAAAGCCTCCGAACTCAAGGCTGCCACGGGGACGGCCGACGACTCCCCGGGCAAGCTCGCTGGAACTCGCAAGGAGATCCTCCGACTCGAAGGCGAGGGCGACACTCGCCAGAAGGCCTGGCAGTCCGCCGTCCAGGCGCGGGAGGAGGCGAACGGGCGTCTTACTTCGACGGAGCGCGAACTCGCGCAACTCGAGGACGACCAGCGGACGCGGGAAATCGAGCTCAAAGACCTCGAGCTTCGCACCCGCGAGAGCCGACCCGGCGGAGGCGACGGCAAGGCGACCCCGGAGCTCCAGAAGGAGTTCGTCCAGACGAAGAACCGCGAAGGCGGCGTGCGAAAGGAGCTCGAGACGCTCACGCTCGAGGTTCTGGAACTCAACCGACGCTACATGGCTCTCGACGCGCGCCTGAAGGCGCGCGCCGACTCCGGCCGCGGCCCCAGCGCGATGGCGGCCGTCGATTTCCTCCTCTCGCAGCGGAACCTCGGCAAGGTTGCGGGGATCCGCGGCACCGTCCAGGAGCTCGCGACGTTCAAGTCCGAACACGCGACGGCGCTGACCATCGCGGCCGGCAATCGGTTCCAGGCCCTGGTTGTCGAATCCGACCAGGTCGCGGAGGAATGCATCAAGCTCCTCCGCGCCGAGCGGCGCGGCCGCGCCACGTTCCTCCCGCTGAACCGAATGCTCCCCGGCCGTCCCAAGGGAAAGTCCCTCATCGCCTCCCAGTCCGGAGGAGCCGTCGGATTCGCCCTCGACCTCGTCCACTACGACGAGGAGCTCCACGGCGCGTTCTGGTACGTCTTCGGCGAAACCGTCGTGATGAACGACCTCGCCCAAGCACGGACCCAGATGGGCGGCGTCCGCCTGGTCACGCTTCAAGGCGACCTCATCGAGGCGACCGGCGCGATGTCGGGCGGCTTCATCGAGACCGGCGCCAACGCTCGCGGCGCCGACAACGCCGCCGAGCTGAAGCGCCTCGGCGACGAGCTCCGCGCGAAGACCGACTCCGAAGGGGCGCTCCGCAAGGAGCTCGTGACCCTCGAATCCCGGGTCCAGACCCTCAGCGGCGAGCTGACGAAGCGCACCGCCGAGGCGCAAGCGCACCAATCGACCCGATCGGTTCTCGACAAAGAGCTCACGTCGGCGCGCGAGCGCTTGACGGAGGCCCGCAAGCGGGTCGGAGCGGCGACCGCCGCCCGTTCGCAGGCCGAGGCCGACCTCGCGAAGGCCATCACCCTCGTCGAAAAGCGAGAGACCGCCGTCGCCGAGACGAAGTCCGCGCTCTCGACCCACCAGCAGCAGTACCTCGGGAACCTCCCCGAAGCCCTCTCGACGAAGATTCGCGCCCTCCAAGAGGCAAACCAGCTCGCGAACGACCAGCGCCTCGCTGCGAGCCAGGAGCTCGAGGCGACCCGGGCGTCGATCCAAGCGGCCGAGACCAGCCGCGCCGAGCGGGTCACCGAGTTCAACGCCTTGAAGGCGAGCCGCGCGGAGAAGGAGAAGCTCCGCCAGGGGCTCGAAGCAAGCCGCGACGAGGCGAAGGCCGCGCTCGACGCGATGCGGGCGGTCGAGGAGAAGCAGCTCGACCGCGTCAAGGTTCAGGCCGACGAGAAGCGGAAGCTCGAGGACCACCGGCTCACGCTCGTCGACCAGCTCGCGCGCGCCCAGGAGACGCTCGCCTCGCGCTCCACGATGTCGGACCAACAACAAGTCCGACTCCAACAGGCGGAGACCCACCTCGCCGAGGTCGAGGCCGCGCTCAAGGAGCTCCCCGAACCGGCGGCCGACGAGAAGCCGATCCCCGTCGAGGACCTCAAGCGGACGATCTCGACCGTGACCGCCCAGCTCGAGGCGATGGGCTCGGTCAACCTCCGGGCGCTCGAGGAGTACGACCAGGAGAAGGCGCGGCTCGACCAGTTCCAGTCCGAGATCTCTCGTCTGACGACGGAGAAGCAGGATCTCCTCACGCTCGTCGGTGAGATTGAGAAGAAGAAGCGGACGAAATTGGTCGAGGTCGTTACGGCGGTCAACCTCCGATTCCGCGAACTCTACAGCGAACTCTCGGGAGGGGGAGAGGGAGAGATTTCCCTCGAGAACTCCGACGACCCGCTCGCGGGCGGACTTCAGATCAAGGCCCGGCCGATCGGGAAGAACGTCCAGCGCCTCGAGCAGCTCTCCGGCGGGGAGAAGTCGCTCGCCAGCCTCGCGTTCGTCTTCGCGCTCCAGCGCTACGACCCGAGCCCGCTCTACGTGTTCGACGAGGTCGACATGTCGCTCGACGGCGTCAACGCGGAGAACGTCG
>JAKIWI010000012.1 GCA_022750115.1 Thermoplasmata archaeon | reverse complement strand
CGGCGCCGTCCGGGGACTCGTCATCCCCCGTCGATTCGCGGCGCACCTGGGAGCGATAGAGGGTCAGGAGTTCGGTGACGGTCGTCGCCTCATCGGGTCCTTTGTCGTCGCGGAAGCGGCCGGTGAACCGGGGGAATCGGAGCGCAAACCCCGCCCCGGGCCGCACGAGGCCGATGCCGGCGCGGTGCGTTGGGCTGAGGGAGAGCTCGGCCCCCCGAACCTCGAGGACGAGCGACGGCCGGATCCAGACGTCGGGGACGAGGCCGGTCTCGACACCGGGAGGCCGCTCGGGAGTGACGAGCGGCGCGAGACGAGCGGGAAGCGCCTGCAGCGTGGCGTCGTCGAACCCCGTCCCGACCTTGCAGAACGACTCGAACGTCTGCGTCTCGGGGTCGCGCGCGGCGAGGAGGAACGCGCCGAAGCTCCCGGCGCGGCGGCCGCGCCCGTGGAACGCACCGACGATCACGCCGTCGATCGAGTCGGCGAGTCCCTGCGTGTACTCGCGCTTGTACTTGACCCACCAAAAGCCGCGGGCACCCGCGCGGTAGGCGCTATCGGGCGAGAGCGACTTCGCCATCACTCCCTCGCATCCGTCGGCGATCGACTGGTCGAAGAACGCCTGGGCGGCCTCGACGTCCGAAACGGTCGCCTGCGTCGCGAGCCGGATCCGTTCGGACGGCGCGACGAGGGTCGCCAGGCGCGCTCGTCGTTCGGGGAACGGGAGCGAGAACGTCTCCTCGCTCCCATCGAGGAGGACGTCGAACACGAACAGGACGACCGGGATCTCGGCGCGCATCTTCTCGAGGTCGTACTTCCGGCCACGGCGGCGCGAGATCTCCTGGAACGGGCGGATCTCGTCGGTCTCGAGGTCGATCGAGACGCACTCGCCCTCGATGATCGCCGGTTTGCGATGCAGCGATTTCGGGAGCTCCTCGAGCAGCTCGGGGAACTGCGGGCCGATCTCCTCGAGACGGCGGGAGAAGAGACGCACCCGGCCCCCGGCGTCGATGTGGGCCTGGACCCGAAGCCCGTCGTACTTGTACTCCAGCGCGGCCCGGCCCTCCATCCGCTCGAGGACCTCCGCCAGGTCCTTCGCGCGCTCGGCGAGCATCGGCCGGACGGGTCGTCCGACGGTGAGGCGGATCGAGCTCAACGCCTCGATACCACCGTGGACGAGGGTCTCGGCGACGACGCCGAGGTCGCTCGAGACGTTGAACGCCGCCTCGACCTTCAGCCGAGTCTCCTTCGCGCCGTCGCCGTAGGTACTGGCGAACGCGTCGAGGATCGTGGCTTCCCGGACGCCGAGCCGAAGCGTTCCGACGACGAACCGGAGGAGGTACTTGCCCTCGACCGGACTCGCCTGCCCGAGCAGTCTGCGGAGTTGAGCGATCTTGGCCTCTTGCGAGCCCTCGCCGCTGGTGCGGGCGACCTCGAGGAGGCGGTCGTAGACCTCGTGCGTCGTGAGCGTGGCGTCGGCGTCGGTGCGGCCTTGGGCGGAGAGCAGCTCCTGCGCGACGTCGCCGAGGTCCCCGAGCGAGCGGAGCCGCGTCGCCACGAGTCCCGCATCGGCGCCGGTCGCCTCGGCGACCGCCCGGCTCGCGAGCGAGACCGCGACGCCGAGCTCGACGCCCTCGTACTCGGGGCGCAGCTGGCCCTGGGACAGATAGACGACCTCGGCGAGCTCGGTCGGCGGCACCGAGCCGAACAGTTCGACGAGAATCGCCCGCATCTCGAGGCGCTTGGTCGTCGCCTCGAGCTTCTCGTACGCGCGGACGAGGTCAGCGAACCGCACGGCGGGCCCCCGCGTCCACGGCCCTCCGGAGGCTCTTGAGGTTGTCCGGGACCGTGCCCGAGGCGAACACCGAATTTCCGCAGACGAAGAACGTCGCCCCGTGCGCGGCCGCCTCCTCCGCCGTCGCGGTCGTGATCCCGCCGTCGACGGCGACCTCTCCCCCGTTCCCGCGGGCGTCGAGGGCTTCGCGCGCCGCGTGGACCTTCGGGAGCACCTGGGGGAGGAATGCCTGGCCGGAGAATCCCGGGTGGACGCTCATGATCATCAGCTCGTCGAGATGATCGATCAGCGGCGCCACGCGGTCGAACGGGGTGTCGGGACGCAGCGCGGCGCCGACCTTCGCGCCCGTGGCCCGGATCGCCTGCATTGCTTCGTACGGCGGGTCGCTCGCTTCCAAGTGGAAGACCAGCGTGTCGCCCCCCGCTTCCGCGAACTCCTTCGCGTACTTCGCCGGTCGTTCGATCATCAGGTGCACATCGAGCGGCAGCTTCGTCCGCTTCCGGACGGCGCGGACCATCGCCGGACCGAACGTGATGTTCGGCACGAAATGCCCGTCCATCACGTCGAGGTGAAAGGCGTCCGCGCCCCCCTCCTCCGCCGCCCGGATCGCGCTCGCGAGATCGGCGAAATCGGCACTCAGCAAGGACGGAGCCAGCCGAAGCCTCCGGCTAGGCACCGACACGTCCGGGCGATTCCGTGGGGGTATATATACGACCTACGGGCTTGCAGGCCGAAGTCTCGGCGGCAGCCGACCTTCGGGTGAAAAGAATGGGAGCGGGGAGCACATCTCCAGGAACGGACGGACGTTGGCGCGGGAACCGCGCCCTATCGACACCGACGGCGGCGGTCGTGATGATCATCGTTGTCGTGCTCGTCGGTGCGGGCGGATATTTCGCGTTCAACTCGGTGAAGCCGAACAACTCGAACTCGCAGACGTGCGCTCCGGCATCGAGCTACATCTGCGTGAATTTGCTGGCGGGGCATGACATCACCTTGCTTGTACCGTTTAAGACGGCTCAAGCTGGAACGACCATCCCCTTTACGGCATCTTTTTCAAAAGGCGAAACTTCGACTGCATTCACCTACAACTTCGGTGACGGCGGGAAGCCCCAGAACACCTCGACCCCCTCGGTCTCCCACGTCTACACCAACCCGGGGACCTACCTGGTCTCCGTGACCTCCACCATCGGTGGCGTCGTCCACGACAACTACCAGTCGCTCGTGGCGATCACCGTCTCTCCGTCGTTCTCGTCGTCCCACTCGGGGAGCGCCCCGACGGTGGGCGGCGCGATCACGAAGAACACGACCACCTCGACTGCCCCGACGGCCGTCATCGGCGCGTCCGGCTCGGTCACGGTCAGCGGTTCCTACAGCTCCGCCCCGACGAACCCCGCGTTCGTCCCGGTGACCCCGACGATCTCCGCGACCGGCGCGACGGTCACGGCGGGACCCGGCTCGGCGACGACCGCGAGCGCGACGCTCCTCTACGGGACCGCGGGCATCTACACTGCGAACTTCGTCGGTGAGGCGAAGTCCGGCTCGACGCTGGTCTACCAGAACTACACCTGGACCATCTTCGTCTCGGCGACGGGCGTCCAGGCGGGAGTCGCCGGCGGCGTGACGGGACCCGTGACGAGCCAGCACAAGGGGCTCAACGTCTACGAGTACTACCCCGGCGGTTCAACCTCGGAGGACCCGGCGGTCGACTACGAGACGGTCGGCTACGAGCCGATCCTCAACGTCTACCAGACGCTGATCCAGTACAACGGGAGCGACTCTGGACCCGGCTACGCGAACTTCATCCCGGAGCTCGCGAGCTGCGTCCCGGGCAGCCCAGAGTGCGTCAGCCAGTTCCAGACGAACCTGACGAACGGCAACAACTACACGTTCGTGCTGAGCTCGGCGCCGCAGTTCTGGGACCCCGTGAACCACGCCAGCTGGGGCGTCTACCCCTCGGACGTCCTGTTCAGCCTGACGCGGACGCTCGGGTTCGCGACGCAGCCGGCGTTCGGTGCGAACAACGGCTGGATCGTCGCCCAGGCGCTCCTCTCGGCGGGAAACACCGCCTGGGACGGCGGCATCCACGCGTCGATGAACAACACACCTGCGAACGTCTTTTCGCAGATCACCGTGAACGACTCGTCGTGCCCCGCGGCCGCGACCACGAACGCGCTCTACCACGGCTGCGTGACGTTCCACGCGAACGCGAACGGGGTCAGCTGGCCGTTCTTCCTGGAGCTCATCGCCGACCCGCTCGGGTCGTCGATCGTTCCGGCCGGATACTTCAGCGCGAGCCCGCAGGACGCGGGAGTCCCCGGCTGGACCCTCGGCAGCGTCTCGGGACTGGGCGACCACCCGGTGCTCCTCCCCGGCGGCGCGACGTCGAGCAACGACGCCTCGTTCACCTCGGCGGTCGCCGCGATGAGCCCGACGGTCTGGGACAGCTGGCAGGGACTCGGCTCCGGCACGACCGTGTCGGGGAAGTTCTTCGGGAACGTGCAGTGGACGATGGCCGGCAGCGGTCCGTACTACATGGCGGACCTGCACATCGGCAACAGCTACCTCCTGAAGCAGAACCCCGCCTATGCGCAGAACCCCGGGTGCACCTGGGCCGCCTGCGAGCCGGCGAAGAACCTCTACGCGTCGTCGGTCAGCGTCCTGTGGGAGCAGAGCCAGCTCCCCGGTGAGGAAGCCTACGCCTCGGGTACCGCGGACTTCGCGAGCATCCCCGCCACGGATGCCGCCCTGCTCCTCCAGTTGATCCAGCAAGGAAAGGTGGGTGCGACGACGTTCCCGTCGATCAGCATCTACTTCTTCCCGTTCACGACGCTGTTCAACCTGGCGGGCGCGCAGAAGTACACGTCGAACCCGATCACCGTGCAGCCCGACTTCTTCACGAACATCGGGGTGCGGCAGTTCTTCGTCAACGCCTATCCGTACACCACGACGGCGAACACCATCGCCACGAAGGACGGGATCCAGTACGACTTCAACTACGGTGGTGCGATCCCGCAGTTCATGGGGCAGTACTACCCCACGAACGTCTCGTTCCCGAACACGGACCCATCGACGAGCGCGACCACCCAGGGCACGGCGGCCTGGTGGTGGAGCCAGATCTCGACGTCCTCGAGCCCGTGGTATGACGCGGAGTTGGCGAGCTGCTCGGCGGCGAACCCGTGCCAGGTGCCGTTCTTCGGTGAGACCGGAGCTCCGGACGTTGACCAACGCCTCGCCCTCTGGGCGAGCGAGGTCAGCAGCCTGTCGGGCGGCGCGATCAAGATGAACGTGCTGGACATCGACTTCGTCGATCTGGTCCTCAACTCGCTGTACAGCGGGCCGGGCCAGAACGCGATGCCGTTCTACACGCTCGGATGGGCGCCGGACTACCCCGACCCGACGGACTACATGGTCCCGATGTACCAGCCCGACGGCTCGTACACCCACGCGGACGCGCTCACCGAGCAGTTCGAGGGTGCGCCGGCCTACGGGATCGGACCGTACAACCAGAGCAGCTG
Source organism: Thermoplasmata archaeon (assembly GCA_022750115.1). GTDB lineage: Archaea > Thermoplasmatota > Thermoplasmata > Lutacidiplasmatales > UBA184 > Lutacidiplasma. The sequence continues at coordinate 42,898 of JAKIWI010000012.1, read as the reverse complement.
CATGACCAGCCACCCGTACCAGGACTACGGATACTGGTCCAGCCAGGCGAGCTCGGTTGGCGGCGTGACCAACGGCTGCCAGGGCACGGCGTACGCGTCGATGTCCTACGCGCAGATCGTGGCCGCGCACATGCCCGACGGACCCGCGCGCCAGCTGGTGTACAACATGATCGAGCACATCGCGAACGCGCTGGCGCTCTACGTGTACTACGGCCAAGCGAACGTCGTGCTGAGCTACGCCCCGTGGATCAACGGGGCGTCGTACAACGCGAACGTCGCGATCGGTGGCGGTGGAGACTCGACCTGGTACTCCATCACCGGGAACGGCGTCTCGTAGGGCGACGGAACCCCCCAACGGACCGTCGGCGGCCCCCCCTCGGGGGCCGTCGACCAACCCATTCCCCCCTTCGGGGGGCGGCGGAGCGGTGGACAGAATTCTACGAGTGGAACTCGACCATAGTGGAGCTCCCGCCGATCTCGGCCGGCCGTCGCCGGCACGTCCGGCTCCTCCTGGCGATCTTGGGACCCCGTGGGATCTTGGGGCCTAGAGGAACTCGTGGGGGTCGGGACCGGACTGTCCCGGCTTCTGGACGCGGAACCGCTCGGGGTACCACGCTTCGGGCGTCCATCGCCCGACCCGGACCGGGCGGTGCCAGCTCGGCGAGAACGGCCCGTGGCGCTCTTCCTCGGGCCCGGGGCGGGTCCAGAGGTATCGGAAGGCCAGGAACTCGAGGTAGACCGCCACGGCCTCGCTGAGGGCCAGACCGACGTAGTTGTGAGACTCCGCCCAGGCCCCCGCGATCAGGGCGTCGATGACGAGGAACCCGAGGGCCAGCCACGCCTTGACGAACGAGAAGTAGAACCAGTCGCGCCACGGGACACCGGGGTCCTCGATGGCCTTGTGGCGCTCTTCCGGGTTCGGGCGCAGACGGCGGAACAGGCCGCCGTCGCCGTCGGGGGAGGTGGACATCGTCCGGAAGCGGGAGTTAGCTCGCGGCGGCGGGGGCCGAGGCGTTCATCGCCCCGGAGGGGAGGGGAGAGCCTTCCGAGGCCGTCGAGCGGGCCGTGGAGCCCTCGGCGGGGTTCGGATACAGGTGGCAGGCGACCCAGTGGTCGCCGCGGATGCGGATGAGGGGTGGCTCGACCTTCGAGCAGATCGGCATCACCGCCGGGCAGCGCGTGTGGAACCGGCAGCCGGGCGGGGGGGCCGCGGGGCTCGGCACGTCGCCCTTCAGGATGATCCGCTCGCGCTTCAGCGTCGGGTCGGGGATCGGGATGGCGGCGAGCAGCGCCTGGGTGTACGGGTGCATCGGGCGCGAGAACAGGTCCTCGGTCGGGGCGCGCTCGGCGACCTTGCCGAGGTACATCACCACGACTCGGTGGCTCATCGCGCGGACGACGGAGAGGTGGTGGGAGATGAACAGGTAACTGAGCCGCTGCTCGGACTGGAGCCGCTTCAGGATGTTGAGGATCTGGGCCTGGACGGAGACGTCGAGCGCGCTCGTCGGCTCGTCGAGGACGATGAAGTCCGGTCGGAGGGCGAGGGCGCGCGCGATGCCGATCCGCTGGCGCTGGCCACCGGAGAACTCGTGCGGGAACCGCCACAGGTGCTCCGGGTTGAGCCCGACCGATTGGAGGAGCTCGGCGACGCGCTTGTACCGCTCCTGGCGCGTGCCGACGCGATGGATCGTGAGGGGCTCGCTCACGATGTCGCGGATGAGCATCCGGGGGGAGAGGGAGGAGAACGGGTCCTGGAAGACGATCTGGAGCTTGCCGCGGAGCGCGTGGATCTTCTTCGAGCTCATGCGATAGAGCGAGTACTGCTTCGCGAGCTCGTCGAGCTCCTGGATCGCCGCCTGGGCGGCCGCGGGCAGGTCGTCGTTCAACCCGTCGAGCGGGAGCGTGGCGTACAGGTCGTCGAGCCGGGTGGCGACGTCGGGCGGAGGGCGGTAGTAGGTCTGGCCGCTCGTCGGCTCGATCAGACGGAGGATCAGTCGGCCGACCGTGGTCTTGCCGCAGCCGGATTCGCCGACGAGGCCGACGGTCTCCGACTCGTGCACATCGAAGCTGACGCCGTCGACGGCGCGCACGTCGCCGATGTGGCTCGAAAAGAGGCCCCCGCGGATCGGGAAGTACTTGCGGAGGTTCCGGACGGACAGCAGTACCTGGCCCTGGCCCCCGTTGTCCATTCTGCCGTCGACTCCCCGGAACGAACCGCTATCCCTCGACGACGGGCCCGTTATACAGGTAGCAGGCGACGGTGTGCCCTCCCCCTTCGAGTGTCATCGGAGGTCGCTTCTCCTTGCAGACCGGCATGGCGTGGGGACACCGGGGATGGAATCGGCAGCCCGAGGGGGGATAAATGAGGTTGGGTACCGAACCCGGGATCGATTCGAGCTTCTTGTCCGGCTCGTCCATCCGGGGGATCGAGCTCAGCAGCCCCTGGGCGTAGGGGTGGAGCGGCCGCTGGAACAGCTCCGCGACCGGCGCGGTCTCGACGACGTTGCCCGCGTACATCACGCAGACGCGGTCCGCGACCTCGGCGATCACCCCGAGGTCGTGGGTGATGAGGAGGATGGCGGTCCCGACCTTCGTCTTCAGCTCGCGCATCAGCTCGAGGATCTGGGCCTGGATCGTGACGTCGAGGGCCGTCGTGGGCTCGTCGGCGACGAGGAGGGCCGGCTCGGCGGAGAGCGCCATCGCGATCATCACCCGCTGCAGCATCCCCCCCGACAGTTCGTGGGGATAGCCGCGGGCGACCTGGACGGGGTTCGCGATCGACACCCCCTCCAACAGATGGACGACCCGCCAGAACAGCTCGTCGTTGAGCGGCTTCTGGGCGTGGCGCTTGATCCCCCAGAGGCCGAGGTAGAGGGTGGAGAGCTGGAGGGCGAGGCGCTTCGTGCGGACGTAGCGGCGGTGGTTACTGTCGAGCTTCCCCGTCCGCATCTCCTCCAGGAACGACGCCTTCAGCGAGTTCTCGAGGACGAGGACGCGCCGGCGGTGGAGGAGGAAGTTCCGCTGGAGGGAGGAGAACTCGGCCCGACGGAGCGCCTTGCGGAGCTCGGGGATCTTCGATTCGGGGTCCGCCGACGCCCCGCGGAACATGTAGTAGGCCTGGGTCCCGAGACTGGGCACCCCGGTGGCCTCCCCGAACGCCACGCAAGCCGGTCGGAGGACGTGCCCGCTGTTCGCGCGCGCGGCGTCGGCGACGGCCTGCAGAGCGGTCTCGACCTCGGGCCCGCGCGTCTTGGCCGTCAGGAGCCCATCGATGACCTCGATGCCCCGGTGGAGGGCGAGCGCCTCCCCGATCTGGTCCGAGATCGAGAAGATCGGGTTCAGAGCGCTCATCGGCTCCTGGAAGATCATCGAGATGCCGCCGCCCCGCACCGCCGTCATGCGGTCCTGGCCGGCGCGGATCCGTCGGTAGCGCCGTCGGACCTTGATCCGGTTCGTCTTCGGGATCGGCTTGAACGTCGCTTCCCGTTCGACGCCGAACAGGAGGTTCGCGCCCTTGAACATGACCCGGCCGTCCATGATGCGGCCGGGCGGGTCGGCGATCAGACGCGTGATCGAGAACGCCGTGACCGATTTCCCGCAGCCGGTCTCCCCGACGAGGCCAAGGGTCTCGCCGCGGTGGATCTGGAAGTTGACCCCGTCGAGCGCCTTGACGACCCCGTCGTAGGTGAAGAAGTAGGTACGGAGATTGGCGACGTCGAGGATGACCGGGGTCGACTCCGACGCCCGCGAAGCGGGCATCGCCTCGACGTCGTCGGTGGGGCGCGCGGTGTCGCGGGGCAGGGCGGTCTTCGCGGAGCTCGGAACTGCGACCGCCGTCCGAATCACCTCCGCAACCGGGGATCGAAGGCGTCGCGCACTCCGTCCGAGAGGAAGTTCACCGAGATCGCGAACAGGAACACGATGAGGCCCGGGAACAGCAGTTGCCACCAGGGGAAAGCGCAGCCGCTCGCGAGCTGGCAGGCGGTGAGCTCGCTCGGGAGGATGCCGACGGCGATCGCCGACATCTGGCCCCATTCGGGGAAGTAGAGCGTCGGGAAGATCTGGTAGCCCAGGTAGGCGATGCCGCCGATCAGCAGGGGGATCGCGCCGACGTCGAGGGAGAGCTGGACGAACACCGGGTAGAGGCTGTTCGGCACGATGTGGCGGAGGATGATCCGGCCGGAGCGCGCGCCGCTCGCCCGGGACGCCTCGACGTACTTCTGCTCGCGCGTCACCAGCACCTGGCCGCGGACGATGCGGGTGTAGCTCGGCCACCAGACGATGATGAACGCCCCGACAAGCAGGAGAACCCGCCCTTGGAGCGTGGCGAACGACGGACCGATGGCGGCGAGGGTCACCAGCACCAGGAGCAGGGCCGGGATCGAGAGGAAAATGTCGGTGATCCGCATGATGAACTCATCGACGAGGCCCCCAAGGTAGCCGGCGACCGAGCCGAGGACGAGCCCGATGAGGGCTCCCGTGACGACGATCGACACCGAGATCGAGAGCGACCACTGCGCTCCGACCAGGAAGCCGTCGTAGATCGAGTAGAACAGGTTCGTGTCGGTGACCGTGGTCAGCGAACCGAGCGGGAGGGGGCCGCCCGACAGGTGCGCCAGATTGAGCGTCGGAGGGACGTTCCCCGGCGCGTATTGGTCGACGGCGTAGCAGTTCGGGGACGGGGGCGGAGCGTTCGACGCGTAGGTGCAGATCAGTGTGCACGAGCCGTTGAGGGGCGTGTAGTTCGCCGTCCCGACCCCCGCGTAGGTGCCGCAGTAGAGGGCAAGATGGTCCTTCGGGGGACCGTGGGTACCGGAGATGACGGTCGACAGCGCGATGACGACGAAGAAGATCAGGATCCCGAGCCCGATCAGGGCGAGGGTGTTGCGGGAAAGGAAGTACCAGGTCCGCTTCAATTGGGCGATCTTCGGGTTCGGCCGACGCCCCTTGGCGACGACGGGCGGGAGGGGCACCGTCCCCGAGCGGCCGGGGGCGTCGGGTCCGGTGGCGGCGTCGGGGGCGGGGTTCTCCTCCATCGACCGATCTCACCCCAACCGGACGCGCGGGTCGAGGAACGCGTAGAGGACGTCGACGATGATGTTCGCTGCAACGACGATGATGGTGAATAGGAGCGTCGTGCCGAAGATGAGCCCGAAGTCGGGGCTCGGCAGGATGGAATAGGCGAGCAGGAGCCCGATCCCCTTCAGCCCGAACACCAGCTCGATGATCGCGAAGCCGCCGATGAATCCCGCGAAGGTGAGGCCGAGGACCGTGATCGTGACGTTGAGGGAGTTCCGGCCGGCGTGGCGGCTCACGACGAGCCGCTCGGGGACGCCCTTCGAGCGCGCGGTCCGGATGAAATCGAGGTTCATCACCTCGAGCATGCTGTTGCGCACGAACCGCAGGATCCCGGCGACCGAGCCGTAGGCGATCGCCACGGCGGGCAGGAGGAGCCGCTTGACCGACTCCCAGGCGAGGTACCAGTCGTGGTGGTAGATCGCGTCGACCGTGGGGAACCCGGTGGGAGACGTCTGGTAGTAGGTTCCTATCCAACTGGGTAAGATGCCGCCGGGGAAACACCCCGGGGGCGGCCACGAGCCGAAGAAGTTGAAGAACGGACTCGACTGGCCGTTGCACGCCTGCGTGAACTGTCCGGCGGCGACGGTCGCGGCGAGCAAGAGCAGAATCGCAAGGAGGAATCCGGGCAACGCGAACCCGGAGAACGACAGCACCCGGGTCGCCTGGTCGAGCGGGCGGTTCCGGTAGACCGCCGAATAGTTCCCGAGGGGGATGGCGAGCGCGAGGATCAGGAGCAGCGAGAGGGCCGCCAGCTCCAGGGTGTAGGGGAGGAAGTAGGAGAGGACGGTCGTGACGGGGAGCGAGGAGGCGCCGAGCAGACTCTGGCTCGCGTGACTCCCGTGATCGGTCGACCCCCAATTGAGGGTCAGACTATTTTTCATGTATTGGAGCCATTGGACGTAAATCGGTTGGTCGAGGCCGAGCGCGTGGACCCCCCGAGTGTACGAGGGGTTCGTGCACATGCCGACCCCGCTCGGGCACGTGATGGTCTTGCTGTACCCTTGTTTCGACGGGCCGTAGTAGGCGAGGAGCTTCTCCTCGATCGGGAGGGTGCTGACGAGGACGAAGGTGATCGTCATCACCCCGATGATGACGGGGAGGAGCAGGAGCAGGCGCCGAACGACGTAGATCCACATCCGCATCGGACGAGACCTCCGTACCGTCACCACACCCGCGGTGACGAACCGTCGGATTCGGGTCCCAGTATTTATGGATTTAACGGGGATTCGGTAGTCCCCCGGAGGACTGCGCCGCGCGGGGCTCAGAGCAGCGGCAGCGAACCGGTGACCGCATCGACGTCCACGGCCGTGCCGGGGCCGATGCCCAGCACCGTCTTCGTGCCGGCCGGAACCTCGGTGAACCCGGCGTCTTCGACCAGCACGGTCGGTAGCCCCTTCGCCCGAGCGAGACGGTCGAGCTGCTGCATCGACTCGAGGTCGGGGGCGACGACGGCGATCTTCATCTGGCCCCCGGCGAACCAGGCCTCGAGGGCCCCGGCATGCCGCTTCCGCGATGCCTCTACCAGCATGACCGCCGCGTGGGCGACCTGGACCGCCGCCTTGCCGGGCGTCAGCCGGAGTTCGCCGCGAAGGACCAAGACCATCTTGTAGCGGCCGGATTCGCCCCTACGCCCCACGTTCTTCCGCCTCCCGCGCCGCGACGATCCCGGCCGCCCTCTGCCGAAGCTCAGCGAGTTCCGTGTCGAGAGCAGATCGACTCGGGTCGTCCCGGCCGATGACCCGGAGGCGGTGGACGACCCTCCGCTCCTGGGCGTGGAGGCGGTCGAGCTCCCGGATCGTCTCGAACGCTCCCTCCGTCCCCGCTTCGGGACGGACCTCGGGGCCTTTCGGGGGGGTCGAGGCGAAGGCGCCGCGAGCGAGCGCGACGACGAGCCCGATTGCCGTGAGCGCCGCCAGGATTGCCAACAGGAGCGGGTCCGACCAGGTCGCCTGGAACCCCACGGGGCTCTTCAAGAGCCCGAAGCCCACGATGACGGTGACCCCGACGCTCGTCATTAGGCTCAGGCTGAGCGTCTCGAGGAGTCGGAGGGTCCCGGAGGGACCGCGGAACCGCCACTCGGGAAACGTCGCACGGGCGACGGCGAACCCCGGGAGGAAGAACACGAGCGCGAGGCCCGCGACGGCCTCGGCGACATCGACCGCCCCCATCGACCCGAACTAGCCCGGGGGCGCGCCCCCGCCGAACTGGCGTTCGAGCTGGCGGCGCAGTTTCCGGTTCGAGGCGATGCCGTGGGCGGCCTTGCGGGTCGTCTCGACGTACTTGAGGAGGGCCCGGACCTCCGGAACCTTCTGGCCGCTGCCGCGGGCGATCCGGTGGATCCGGTCGCCCTTGATCAGGTGGTAGTCGTCGAGCTCGGCCGGATTGACCGAGTCGAGGATCGAGCGGAACCGACGAAGGCGCTTCTGGGTGTCCTCCATCTGGTCGTCGGAGAGCTTCGCGCCGCCGAACGACGGAAGCAGCGACATCAGTTTCGAGAACGGCCCCATCTGCCCGAGCGAGTCGAGCTGCGCGCGCATGTCGCGCAGCGTGAACTTGCCGGTCATCAGATTCTCGGCGGCCTTCTCCGCCTGCTCCTTGTCCGCGAGCTCCTCGAACCGTTCGAGGAGGGTCTGGATGTCCCCCATCCCGAGGAGTCGCGAGACGAACCGGGTCGGCTCGAACCGCTCGAGCTCGTCGAGGTGCTCGCCGGTCCCGAGGAAGACAATGGGCGCGCCGCTGACCGCGACGGCGGAGAGCGCCCCGCCTCCCTTCGCCGAGCCGTCGATCTTCGTGAGCACGACGCCGGTGACCCCGACCGCCTTGTGGAACGCCTCGGCGCTGCGGCCGGCGGCCTGGCCCATCGCGGCGTCGAGGACGAGGAGCGTCTCGTCCGGTTTCAGGACCTCGCGGACCCGTTCGAGCTCCGCGATCAGCTCCGCGTCGATGCCGCTGCGCCCCGCCGTGTCGACGATCACCGCGAGGTGGGGAGGGAAGATCGCCAGCGCCTCCTGGACGATGACCTCGGCCCGCTTCTCCGAGCGGTTGGCGTAGAAGTCGCAGCCGACCTTCTTCGCGAGCTGCTCGAGCTGGTCGATGGCGGCCGGCCGGTGGACGTCGGCGCCGACGAGCCCGACCCGCACGCCCTTTTTTTGGAAATGTCGGGCGAGCTTGCCCGCTGTCGTGGTCTTCCCTTGGCCGAACAGGCCGACCATCAGGACCCGTCGGGGTTTGACCTCGAACGGGCGGTCGGGTCCGAGGATCCCCCGGATCTCCTCGTAGATGATTCGAACGAGGAAGTCGCGGACCGAAGCGCCCGCGGGCGGCTTCTCCTCCTTCGCCCGACGCTTGACCCGCTGGGTGAGCTCGAGGGCCAGCTGGACGTTGACGTCCGCTTGCAAGAGCGCCCGCTGGATGTCGCGCGAGACCTCGGCAAGGAGCGCGTCGTCGACGGTGGAGCCCCGCGCGATCTTCTGCAGAACGCCGCGCAGCGACTTTCCGAGTGAGTCGAGGACCATCGCAACCCCGTGGCCGGACGCCCGAGGCGACCGGCCGGCCGTCGAAGGCCGACTACCCCTCATTATCTTTGGCGTGGCGCGCGACTCGCGAAACCGGCTCGTCGGCCGTCGGCCAGCCGGAATTCTCCCTCCGCGGGGGAGACCCCCGTACGGTTCGGCGTCCGGCCCCCGGGATAATCGCGTTCGTTGGGTGCTCGACCCAGCGCGAACCGTGCGAAGATAGCGCACGCTCCGGTAAGGCTCTTATCGCACGGACGGGCCTACTCGGTTGGACGATTCGATGACCGCCGACGCTGCGCTTCCACCGGCTCCTGCGGTCGCCGCACCGAAGGCCGCGCCCCCCAAGCTAAACCCGGTCCGGGTGCCGATCCACGAGGCCCCGATCCAGGAGCGCGTCGTCAACTTCGAGGAGGTGCTCCGCGCCTACTCGAAGGACGACGCGGTCCTCGAGGCGAAGCGGTGCATCCAATGCCGCCGCCCGTGGTGCGTCGAGGCGTGCCCGATCTCCCAGGACGCCCGCGAATACATCCGACTGATCGCCGACGGTGACTTTGACGGCGCCGCGCGCGTCACGGTCAAGGAGAACCCGCTCGCAACCTGCCTCTGCAAGGTCTGTTACCACTACTGCGAGGACGCCTGCGTCGTGAAGAAGAAGGGCGTCCCGATCGCCATCCGGCACCTCAAGCGCGCCGCCATGGAGCTCGGCGACGGCGACCTCGCCTACGTCCCGTCGGCCCCGAAGAACCAGCGCATCGCCGTCGTCGGCGCCGGTCCGGCCGGCATCATGGGCGCCTGGGAGCTCGGCGTTCGCGGCTACGGGGTGACGGTGTTCGAGCAGGAGGCGACGTACGGCGGGCTCATGCAGACGATCCCCGCCTACCGAATGACGGACCGCGATGTCGAGGAGGACCGGGCCCGGTTCCGCGACCTCGATGTCACCTTCGTCAAGGACCGCCGCATCGGCGACGACTTCCCCCCGCAGAAGCTCCTCGAGGAGGGATACCAGGCCGTCTTCGTCTCGGTCGGGACGAGCGCGCACCGGACGCTCGGACTCGAGGGCGAGACGATCGAAGGGGTACATCCGGCGCTCGAGCTTCTGAAGCGCGTGAACCGCGGAGAGCCGGTCCAGATCGGCAAGAAGGTCGTCGTCATCGGCGGCGGCGACGTCGCGATGGATTCGATCCGCAGCGCGCTCCGACTCTCCGAGGGTGGCCATGTGACGCTCGTCTACCGGCGCAGTCGGGAAGAGATGCCGGCGGACCCCGAGGAGGTCCATGGGGCGATGGCCGAAGGGATCGAGTTCGTGTTCCAGAAGGCCCCGGTCCGCATCGTGGGGAACGGCCACGTCGAGGGGGTCGTCTTCCAGTCGATCGAGCTCGGACCCCCCGACGCCGGCGGACGCCGCTCCCCGGTGCCGGTTCCCGGCTCCGAGGTCACCATCGCCTGCGACACCCTCATCGTCGCCGTCGGGCAGAAAGCGGACCTGAGCGGCTTCGGCCCGGACCTCGACCTCAAGATCACGAACCAGGGCTGGCCGGAGGGAAAGGGCAACGGCTTCGCGACGGCCGTCCCGGGCGTCTTCGCCGCCGGGGGGCGCTCCGTCGTCTACGCGATGGGAACGGCGACGAAGGCCGCCGACGCGATCGACGCGTACTTGGCGGCGAAGCGCGGCGAGTCCCCGACCCCGCGCCCCGACGTATTCGGCGGGTCCGAGACGTACCATCTGCCGGCCGGCTACACGACCCCGATCCGAATCTAGCGCGTGCGCGCACCCTCGCCGTCGACAGGTATATCGCGGTGCGGACTGCCTAGGCGGTCCGTCCCAGTGAGGCCGCAGGGTCGTCTTTCATTGGGCCGACTGGCGGGGGTCACGTGCCTCGCCCTCCTGCTCGTCCTGACTCTGCCTTCGGCGGTCGCGCTCCCCATCGCCGGATCGACCCCGCTCCCGCATCCGACCTCGATCGCGGCGTCCGAGCTCCCCGCGCCGTTGCTGGCTCCGCTCGCCGTGCGGATGGGGTTCGATCCCACGCTCGCCCGCGGAGTGGTGGTGAATACGGCGGCCGTCGATCCGGTGACGGCGGTGCTCACCCTCTGGCCGAGCGCCCCGTCGTTCTTCCTGACCCCCGGGCCGAACACACCGGCCCTCACTCCGTCGGAGGTCGCCGCGGAGTACGGCCTCTCGCCGGCGCAGTACGATGCCCTCGCATCGTACTTCGTCGCCCACGGGCTCACGGTCGTCCACACGTGGCCCGACCGACTGTTCCTGACCGTGTCGGGACCCGCGGCGGCCGTCGGCGCGGCGTTCGGGACGGCCGAGCGGATGGGCAGTTACGAAGGACGGTCGGTCGTCTTCCCCGCCACGGCGCCGTCGCTCCCACCCGAGTTCGCGAGCGAGGTCGCCGCCGTGACCGGGCTCTCCTCGGACCTGTCTCCGTTCACGATCCCGCTCCGCGCATCGCCCCAGCCGGCGGTCGCGGGCTGGACCGACTCCTCGCCGCTCCAAGGGCGCACGTCGACGCTCGTCCGCGCTCCGGCCGTCCACACGATCTACGACCTCGACGCGCTGTACAACTACTCGGGCACCCCGCACTTCGCGAGCGGGGTCGGGATCGCGCTCCTCCTCTGGGGCGACGGCTACGACCCGAGCGACATCGCGACGTTCTTCTCGAACTACTACCCGTCTGACCTACCGGTCCCGACCGTGCGATACTACCCGGTGGACGGCGCGCCCGCGCCGTCGGCCGCGGCGCTCCGCGACCCGTCGACCGGGCCGCAGGAACTCACCCTCGACATCGAGTGGTCGGGCAGCGAAGCGCCCGGCGCGACGCTCGACGCGGTCTACGCCCCGGACGGTCCTCAGAGCAACGGCTTCTCCCCGACCGACCCGTCGATGATCGACGCGCTGAACCAAGCGGTCAACTCGGTCGCGGGCGTCCAGGTGCTCTCGATGTCCTTCGGGACGAACGATGGCCAGGACACCTCGTTCCAGGCCGCGTTCACGACCGCCTTCCACCAAGCGTCCCTCGAGGGGATCACCGTCCTCGCGGCGAGCGGGGACAACGGCGGCGTTTCCGGAAAATCGTGCCAGGGCAATGTCGCGCCCCAGTTCCCCGCGACCTCTCCCCTCGTCCTCGCGGTGGGCGGAACGGCGCCGGTCCTCGCGGAGAATGGGCTCGGCACGGTCACGGGGCTCGACTCGGAGCCTGCCTGGCAGGGGTCGGGGGGCGGGTTCTCGCTCTCGTACGCGGCGCCGAGCTGGCAGCTCGTGGGCAGCGCGGACGCGCCGATCCGGGCGAGCGGCATGCGCGGAGTCCCGGACGTCTCGGGACCGGCGGCCCAGAATGCGTTCTACTTCAACGGCACGGACTCGGTCGGGGAAGGGACGAGCTTCGCCACGCCGATCTGGTCCGGCCTGATCGCCGAGATGGACGCGGTCCGCGGCCACCCCCTGGGGCTGCTGACCCCGCGGCTCTACGCGGTCGGTGCCCAGGAGGGCACCTCGAGCTCCGGGGGCTTGGTGGACATCACCTCCGGCGGGAACTGCCTCGGGCCGGCTGGGCCGGGCTGGGACACGACCACGGGCTGGGGTTCCCCGAGGGCGCTCCAGTTGTTCCAATCTCTCGCCGGTACGTTCGTTGCGGTGTCGCTCACCGCCACTCCTCAGCCCGTCGTGCCCGGCGGCACGCTCACGACGACGATCCGCGCCCTCAATGCCACGAGCGCACGAACTCTCCCCGGGCTCTCGGTCTACCTGCAAGTCGACTCGGTCGCCTACACCGGCCCGTGCGGCGGAACGCTCGCCACAGCGAGCGGTCCGACCGACGCGAACGGCACGTTCTCGGTCGGGATCCCGATCCCCGGCTGCTACTTCGGTACGCAGGTCTCCGTCTCCGTCACCGTCAGCGGGAACGGCTACTACGGGAGCAACCAGACGACGGTCAACGTGAACCTGGACGGGCTCTCCGGGGTACTCGCCGCGCTCCAGCAGTTCCCGTACAACGTGATCGGATTCGTCGTGATCATGTTCGTCGCAACCACCGTGGGTCTGTTGCTGAGCTCGCGGCACAAGCGTCGCATCGCGGCTCGCCGTCGGCCGCCGAATCCGCCGGGTTCCACCCCCGTCCCGCCGGTGGGAGCGAGCGGTCCCCCGAACTCGCCCGCGTCTTCCTCGCCCCCGGCGTTCGAGACAGCACCGTCCGCCTCGATCGCTCCGGCGAGCGACTCCGCCCCGAGCGATCTCGCCGCCAATCCCACGGGGACCGCGTCCGGCGCCTCGGCCGCTCCGGTCGGCGCCATCGTCGATGCGGGCGTGTGCGTCGGTTGCGGAGCGCCACTGTCGGCTGGCGCCGCGAGCTGCCCCGCGTGCGGGACGCCGACCGTTCGATGAGGCTCCGCACCCGTTAAGGCGCGCGCACCAGTGCGAACCACCGTGCGCCGGACGACCCGCGCCGGACCATCCGCCGCCGACGCGACCCGCCAGTACATCGACGAGCACCCGAGCATCCGTGAGGGACTTCGGGACGACCTCGTGAACTACACGGCGCTCGCGCGCCGCATCGAAGGAGAGACCGGAGTGACGAGCGAGGAGGCCGTCACGGTGGCGGTCCGACGCTACCAGCGGGGCCTCTCGATCGAGCCCCCGACCCTCGAGAAGGTCCGAAAACTGCTCGGGGAGAGCCGGCTCGAGGTGCACGCGCGCGTCGCCATCGTCCGCCTGCGCGACGACTGGGACGTCGTCGACTCCCTCCTGGCGCTCGGACCGCGGATCCTCACCGAGTCGAACGGACGGCGCCTGTTCGAGATGATCATCGGGACCCGCGCGATCACGATCCTCTGCGACGAGACGTTTCTTGCGGAGCTGCGCGCGGCGATTCCCGCGAAGCTGCTCCTCGGGACCGAGCGCGGCCTCGTCGTGCTCGCGTTCCGGAGCCGGCCCGAGGTCGCGGAGATCCCGGGGGTGCTCGCGTTCATGGCCGATGCGCTCTACCGCGCCGGCATCAACTGCCTCGAGACCGTGAGCGTCCACACCGATTCGTTGTTCGTCTTCCGCGAGAAGGACTCGATCCGCGCCTACCAGGCGCTCTCGGCGCTGGTGCCCGCCGGGCCGGCCCCGTCGTCCCGCTGAGCGAGTTCCCGTCAGTCGCGTGGGGAACACCGGGCGGAACCGGGCGACCCCAGCGGGACACCACGCTCAATATCGTGGGCCTCGGTGAGCGCCTCAGTTCGACGCTGATGGCAACGGCAGCCGTGGTCGGCGTCAACGGATACCTCGGCGGAGAGTTGCTCCGCCTTCTCTCCTACCATCCGAACTTCGACGTCACGCAAGCGGTCTCGCGGAGCCAGGCGGGCCGCACGGTCGGCGACGCGCTTCCGCAGGTGGAGCGGTTCGGCGACGTCGTCCTCGCCGCCGACCCGGAGAAGCTCGACACCGACGTCGCGTTCCTCGCCCAGGGCGCAGGCGAGGCGATGGCGATCGTGCCGTCGCTGCTCGCGCGCGGGATCCGCGTCGTCGACCTCGGACCGGACTACCGGCTGCCCCAGGCCGACGAGTACCAGCGCGTGTACGGCCGCGCCCACGCGGACGCCGAGCATCTCGGGGAGGCAGTCTATGGAATCCCGGAGTTGTTCGGGGACCAGGTCCCCGCAGCGAAGCTCGTAGCGAACCCGGGGTGCTACCCGACCGCGACGCTCCTCGCTCTCGCGCCGCTCGCCCAGGCCGGTGCGCTTCATGGGCCGATCGTCGTCGATGCGAAGAGCGGCACTTCCGGAAGTGGCGCGCAGCCCTCCCAATCGGCCCACCACCCGGAGGCCGCGCTCACCGTTCGGCCGTACGGGACACCCGAACACCGCCACGTCCCGGAGATGGCCGCGGCCTTCGGTCGCTTGGGGCTGGGCCCAGTTCCGCTCGTGTTCGTCCCCCACCTCGTGCCGCTCGTCCGCGGGATCCTCTGCTCGATCTATGCGCCGGGCGACGCGGGAACCGATCCGGCGAAGTGGGCGGAGCTCTACAACCGCCGCTACCAGGGCTCCCGGTTCGTCCGCGTCGGCGGAGTGCCGCGCCTCCCCTGGGCACAGGGGACGAACCGCTGCTACCTCAGCGTCGATTCGGCCGGCGGCGCGCCGGTCGTGTTCAGTGCCATCGACAACCTCGGGAAGGGCGGAGCGGCCCAGGCGATCCAGAACGCGAACCTGATGTTCGGGTTCGACGAGTCCGCCGGCCTCGCGCATCCCGGCTACGGGGTGTGACGATGCTGCGCGTGGCCGGTGGCATCGCGGCGCCCCATGGCTTCCGGGCCGCCGGCGTCGCGAGCGGCGTAAAGCGGAGCGGCCGCTCGGACCTCTCGATCATCGCCTCCCTGACGGAGTGCGACGGTGCGGGCGTGTTCACGACCAACCGGGTCCGCGCGGCGCCCGTGACGCTCGGGGCCGAGCGCCTCGCGCGCTCGCCGTCCCAGCTTCGTGGGATCCTCACGGTCTCGGGAGTGGCGAACGCCCTCACGGGGCCGGAGGGGATCGACGACAACCGCCGGCTCCTCGATGCGGCGGAGACGGAGCTCGGCTTCCCGGCCGGCTCGCTCCTGCCGGCGTGCACCGGCGTCATCGGCCCGCGCCTTCCCGTGGACCGGATCATCGCTGCCCTCCCCCAGCTTCGTGCGGCGCTGGATGCCTCGGGCGACGGCGCCGAGCGGGCCGCGCACGCGATCCTCACGACCGACACGAAGGCGAAGGTCGCCTCGGTGCGGGCGCGCCTCGCCGACGGAACGGTCGTCCGCGTCGGTGGGATGGCGAAAGGCAGCGGGATGATCGCCCCGCGACTCGCCCCGCTTCACGCGACCACCCTCGCGTTCCTGACGACCGACGCCCGAGTTCGCGCTCCGGCGCTCGCTCGCGCGCTCGCGCACGGCGCGGAGTCCACGTTCAACATGCTGAGCGTCGACGGAGACACGAGCACGAACGACACCGCCTATGTGCTCGCGAATGGCGCCGCCGGGGGGAAGTACGCGGACGAGGACCGCGCGTTCGCGGCCGCGATCCATGCGGTGCTCGAGTCGCTCGCCCGACAGGTCGCCCGCGACGGCGAGGGCGCGACGAAGCTGCTCACGGTCCACGTCACCGGAGCCCGAACCCTCGACGACGCCCGCGCCGCCGCGCGCGCGGTCGTCGGTTCCACGCTCGTCAAGGCGGCCCTGTTCGGTGCCGACCCGAACGTTGGTCGGATCGCGTGCGCGCTCGGCTACTCCGGCGCGAAGCTCGACCCGGACCGACTGGACGTGTCGATCACCCGCCCCCGGCAGTCCGTTCCGTTGATCGTCCGCGGCCGCCCGGCCCCGTCGCTCGAGAACGGCGGCGGCGCCCGGGTCCGCGACCTCCTCCGCCAGCTCGACGAGGTCCCGCTCGAGGTCCGGCTCCACGAGGGCCGCGCGAGCGCGACGGCGTGGGGCTGCGACCTCTCCTACGCCTACGTCCAGATCAACGCCGCGTACCGGAGCTGAGCATGGGAGAGGCGACGGCGCTGGTGCTGAAGGTCGGAGGTCGGGAGACCGACCCGGCCGGCGGCCTCCGCGGGGTCGTGGAGTTCGTCGTGCGGGCCCAACGGGCCGGGCGCGAGGTCGTTCTCGTCCACGGCGGTGGCGAGGAAGTGACCGAGCGCGCGACCGCGCTCGGCCTCCCCACTCGCAAGATCGAGGGCCAACGCGTCACGGACGCGGCGCTCCTCGAGGTCGTGATCGAGGTGCTCGCCGGCCGGGTGAATTCCCGGGTCGTCAATGCGCTCACCGACGCGGGAGTCCCCGCCGTCGGCCTGACGGGACTGTCGGGCCGGCTACTTCCGGTGCAGCCCGCGGGCGAGCCGCCCGGCTCGCTCGGCTTCGTCGGGGAACCGACCGGCGCCCGGGTTCGGATCCTGCGGACGCTTCTGGACGAGGGCTACACTCCGGTCGTCGCGCCTCTCGGTACGGACCACAACGGCGGCGTCTTCAACGTGAACGCCGACAGCGCCGCGGGCGCGATCGCCGCGGCGATGGGCGGGGAGCTCGTGCTGCTGACGGATGTTGCGGCCGTGCGCTCCGACGACGGCACCGAGATGCGCTCCCTCGCGGGAGCGGACGTCGAACCGTTGGTCCTCGCGGGCACCGTTCGGGATGGGATGATCCCGAAACTCCGCAGCGCCGCTCGCGCGGTCGCCGCCGGTGCGCGCTCGGCGTGGGTCGGGAACCTGTCGGGCCTGGGAGACGATGGACCGGACCCGAAGGCGGGCACCCGGCTCCGCCCCGCTCTGCCCGCGCGGCGTGCGCCTCTTCTCCCGGTATCCCAGCGGGAGATGAATCGATGACCGACGACACCACGAAACGCCATGTGGTCCTCGCCTACTCCGGCGGCCTCGACACCTCCGTTGCGATCCCGTGGATCCGGGAGCACTACGGCGCCGAAGTGACGGCGCTCACGGTCGACGTCGGCCAGGAAGGAGAGCTCGAAGGGGCGCTCGCCCGGGCCCGCGCGAACGGCGCGCGCGACGCGCGCCTCGTCGACGCGAAGGCGACGTTCGTGACCGAGTTCTGCTTTCCCGCCCTTCAGGCGAACGCGTTGTACGAGGGGATCTACCCGCTCTCGACCGCTCTCGCTCGCCCCCTCATCGCGCGAACCCTGGCCGAGACCGCCCTCTCGCTCGGCGCCGACGCCGTCGGGCACGGCTGCACGGGAAAGGGGAACGACCAGGTGCGGTTCGACGTCGCCGTCCACACCCTCGCCCCGTCGCTCCGGGTGATCGCGCCCGTCCGCGAGTGGAACATGAACCGCTCCGACGAGATCGCGTATGCGCGCGAGCACCACCTGCAGATCCGGGTGACGCCGGAGTCGCCGTACTCGGTCGACGAGAACCTCTGGGGTCGTTCGATCGAGGGCGGGCGCCTCGAGGACGCCTCGACCTCGGCGCCCGAGGAGGTGTTCGATTGGACGAGCCACCCCGACTCCTGGCCGGCGGAGGCGGAGAGCCTCACGGTGCGGTTCCATCGCGGCATCCCCGTGGCCCTCGATGGCGCGGCGCTGGCGCCGGTCGAGTTGGTCCGCCAGATGAACCGACGCGCCGGCCGCCATGGCGTCGGCCGGATCGACCACGTCGAAGACCGCGTCGTCGGCATCAAGTCGCGCGAGACCTACGAGTGTCCCGGCGCCGTCGCGCTCGTGGTCGCGCACCAGGCGCTCGAGGCGTTGGTGCTCCCGCGGGACCTCCTGCAATTCAAGGCGTCGGTCGACCGACGGTTCTCCGACCTCGTCTACGAGGGCCTGTGGTACTCCCCGCTCCGCGAGGCACTGCAGTCGTTCGTCCGCTCGACCCAGGACGTCGTCACGGGCGAAGTCGTTCTTCGGCTCCACCAGGGAAGCTGCCGCGCCGTGGCGCGGCGCTCGGAGTACTCGCTCCTCTCCCACGAGCTCGCGACGTACGGAACGGGCAGCACCTTCCCCCAGGAACTCGCCGTCGGGTTCATCCACCTCTACGGGTTGCCGAACCAGTTAGCGCATGCCCGGGTCGAGGCGGCGCGGGCCGCCCCCGAGCCGACACCCGATGCTCCGAGACCGGTTCTCCGCACCGCTTGACGAGCGGGCCGCGGCGCTCTCCTCCTCCGTCGAGGAGGACCGCGCGCTGCTCGGCGCCGACCTGTGGGGCTCGGTCGTCCACGCCGAGATGCTCGGTGCGACGGGGATCGTGCCCGCGCGACGGGCCCAGCGGATCGTGACGGGCCTCCGACGGATCGCCCACGATGCCGCGGCCGGGCGCTTCCGGCTCGACCCCGCGCTCGAGGACGTTCACATGAACGTCGAGGCGGAACTGACCCGCCGGATCGGTTCGGACGGCGAGCGGCTCCACACGGCCCGCAGTCGCAACGACCAGGTCGCGACGGACCTCGCGATCGCACTCCGCGAGGAGCTGCTCGGCCTCGAGCGCGCCGCGAACGAGGCGGCCCGAGCCCTGCTCGCGGCGGCCGCCGGACCGTCCGGCCACAGTGTCGTCGACGGCTGGACCCACACGCAACCGGCGCAGCGGCTCTACTGGGGGCAGATCCTCGGGAGCCACGCGCTTCGGTTCGTCCGCGACGCCGAGCGGTTCCGCCGGGTGCGGGAACGGATCGACTCCTCCCCCCTCGGGAGCGGGGCGATCGCCGGCACCTCACTCCCGATCGACCGCGCCCGCACGGCGCGGGCGCTTGGATTTCGCCGCCCGACGGCGTCCTCGCTCGACGCCGTGTCCGACCGGGACGCGTCGGGGGACGCGCTCTACGCCGCCTGCGTCGCGCTCGTGCACGCGAGCGCGCTCGCGGAGGAGTTCGTCCTCGGATCGATGCCCGGCGTCGACCGGGTCCGTCTCGGCGACCGGTTCGTGACGACGAGCTCGCTGATGCCGCACAAGCGGAACCCCGACCTGGCCGAGCTCGTCCGCGCGGAGAGCGCCCCGGCGATCGGCCGGCTCGTGACGCACCTCACCCTCCTGAAGGGACTCCCGATCGGCTACCAGCGCGACCTGCAGGTCGGGAAGCCGGTCGTGCTGGACGGTCTTGCGAGGACCCGCCTCGCGCTCGAAGTGTTGGCCGCGATGGCGGAGCAGACCGAGTTCCTCTCCCCACCCGTCACCGACGCCGCGACCGGCTCGGTCGAGCTCGCCGACGCCCTCGTCGGGGTCGGCGTGCCGTTCCGAACGGCCCACCGCCGGGTCGGAGTCTGGCTGGCGGCGCGCGCCCGCCGGGGGTCCCGGATCGACGCGGTCACCCAATCGGAGCTCCGCCAATCGTTCCCGGAGCTCCCCGAAGAGTTCCGATTCCCGACGGGCGACAACGAGCCGGAGCGGCGCACGAGCGCGGGCGGGTCGTCGTGGCGCGAAGTGGCCCGCCTACTTTCGGAGGTCCGGCGCCGCGAGAAGGCCGGACGAGCCGCCGCCCAGCGGGAAGCGGTGCGGCTCGAGCGCTTGCGAACTGCGGCGGGAATCCCCGAACGGCTGTTCGGCGAGCGCTGAGCGCGCCGCTACGCTTCCGCCGGCTCGTTGGCCGGCGTCGGCCGGGTCGGAAGTCGGGCCACCACGGAGGGCGGCAGGACCGTCCGACCGCTCATCGCGCCCTGGAGCAGCATGGAGCGCTCCCGCGAGGAAAGGCCCGGGTGCTGGCCGTAGAGGTGGATCTCGAGGCTCGCCCGGGTGGCGTACTCGCGCGAGCAGACCGGGCACAAGAACACCTGGCTGTCCGCGTCGAAGCGCGCGCAGCTGCAGGTGAGGACATGGCAGGGCATCGGGGTCACCCGGTCGCGAGGGCGAGCGAAATGGCGGCGGACCCGTCCGTCCTGAGGGGCGAGGAGATAGTGGCTCGCACGGAGATGACCGCACTCCGTGCAGGCGAGAAGGCGCAGATGTCGGCGCTGAGTTACCACGGTCGGTTCGCGTCCTCCCTAGGATCTTCTCGGTGGGTCGTTCGAGCGCATCCTCTCGGATGAACTCCGGGAGTCCCGGACTCCCTCGGGGTGCTCCGTGGCCGGCCCGAATATAGCGGGGTTGTCTCGGCCGCGACAAGTCGTCTCGCTTGGCGCTCCACGTGCCGACACGACGCACGGTGCATGTGAGGTCCCGTCAGGGCCGCCACTGCGGATAACCTACGCCGGCCTCCGCCGGCGCTCTCTCGTCGACACCGCGACGTCGGGTGCCTCCGATGCGGAGCCCGTCGGCGCCGCCGGCCAAGAGGGATCGGATCGGAGGGGGAGGGCGGCAGGGACGCCAGCTTAATCCCCCGGACTCGGAATCACGTCGCGAGCGGGCGGAACGCCGCTGCGTTGGGTGGGGCGCGAATGAGGTCCGATACCGACGACGCTCGTGCCCTGATTGATGGCGGGTTGCCGGAGCGACCGCTCCCCTACCGAGCGACCGCCACGGTCGCCTCGGCCCCCGCGATGGACGTCCGGTACTTCGCGAAACATCTCGTCCACGATGCGGGCTTCTTCATCGGGGAATTGACCGCCGGCCCGACGTTTCACGGGTCGGTCGGCTCGCCGGACCGCACGCTCCGCGGCTTCGTGGGAGGGGAGCGCAACCTCGTTCGGTCGGCGAAGGGGGAATCCGAATCCCGACGGACGGCCGTGGGGGTCCTGGTCGGCGGCCTCGCCACCTTGCTCGGAGTCTCGGCCGCCCTTGGGCTGTACATGGGGATTCGCGGAGTTACGGTGGGCGTCGTGCTCGCTGCCCCAGTACTCGGCTACGCCCTGATCCGGCTGCAGTCGATCCCCACCTTCGACAGCGAGGTCGTTTGCATCGCCTACTCGGGAAAGATCGCTCCCGGCGGTCGGCTCGCACCGGAGAACCAGCCGGTTAGCCTCGCGATCACGATCACCGCCGGAACGATCCGCTCGCACAACGCCGGCGGCGGGAGCAAGGGACGAGGTTTCTCCGCTCGATTGTTTGGTAGCGTGCTGACGGACTCGGGAGGTCCTTCGAAGGTGCCGAGCGAGATCGCCGCTCGCCTCGGTCCAGGGGCATCGATCCCCTCCGAACCGGCCGACCGCGAAGAACCCGACCTCGTGTGAATCGGCCCGGACGGCGAGCCGCGTCGAGCGGGAGTCGCTGAGCGGCTCCAAGCCACCGTCCGGATTCGCGCGCTGCGAGCGCGTGCCGAAGATCCCTCGGTCGACGGAAACGTTGATGGCCGCGGCGCGGGTGGCGGCCCGAGGAGCTCCGCATGGCCGGGGAAGCGCGGGCGACGGGGCCGACGGCCGCCGAGGTGACGCGCCAGTACATCGAGGACCACCCGGCGATCCGCGACTGCCTTTCCTACAACATCCTGAACTTTACCAGCCTCGCGCGGAAGATCCGCGAAGAGACGGGCCTCGCCAACCAGGAGGCGATCGAGGTCGCCTGCCGACGCTACCAACGCCAGATGCACGCGGACCGCACCCTCGAGGGCCGGGTCCTTGAGGTCGTGAAGGCGAGCCGCCTGGAGGTGCGGACGCGCGTCGCCATCGTCACCGCCCGGTCCGACTGGGAGACGATGGGCCGCGTCCTCGAGGCGGGTCGGACGCTGCTCGCCGACCGGCGGCACCTCCTCCAACTCCTGCAGGGCCCGAGCGCCGTGACGATCCTCTGCGAGGAGGACCTCGTCGATGCGGTCCTCGCCGCCACCGGGAAGCGCTCGACGCTCGGCGTCCACCGAAGGCTGTCCGCGGTCACGGTGCGCAGCCCCGAGACGATCGTCGACACGCCCGGGGTCCTCGCGTTCCTTGCCGGTGCGCTGTTCCAATCGGGGATCAATTCTCTGGAACTGATGAGCGTCTACACGGACTCCACGTTCGTGGTCCGCGAGGCCGACGTCCTCCACGCGTTCCAAGTCTTGTCCGGACTCGTCCACCCGGCGAACCCGGAGCCGGCCGGGTTCGAGTGAACGGCGCGCGGGATTCTCTCGGCGGCCGCCCTCCTCCTGAGAGGTATATATGGGCCGATGGTTAGGATGACACCCCGGGACGAGCCCTGCTCTCGCTCCGACTTGGTGAACTGATGGCAAACGAACCGACCGGACGGCCGTTCTTGGCCGGCCGACGCCGCGCGCTCACGACCGTGACCTCTGCGATCCTCATCGTCGTCGTCCTCGCTTTGGTCGGCGTCGGGACGTACGCCGTCCTGGGCGGGTTCTCGAAGGGAGCCCCGCTCACCTGCCAGCCGATCACGGCGCCCGCGTGCGCCGCCTTCCAGAACCTGCACGATGTGACGCTGCTGTTGCCGTTCAAGTCGGTCCAGGAAGGGAACGCCGTTCCGTTCACCGCGTCTCTCCCCTCGGGGGAGTCGTCGACCAGTTACTCGTTCAATTTCGGAGACGGCACCTCGGCCGTCGCGAGCCGGACTCCGACGCTCGAACACGCCTTCTCGAACATCGGGACCTACCTCGTCTTCGTGTCGGCGACGGTCAACTCCGTCAGCCACGACAACCTCCACGGGCTCGTCGAGGTCACCGTCACCTCCTCCTACTCCGCGACGACCGCCGGCAACGTGCCGGGCGTCCAGGGAGCGCTCGTCTCCAACTCCACCGCGAGCCCCGGCGCCCCGCTCATCACCGCCGCGCTGGTTACGGGCCAGTCGGTCTCCGTGTCGGCCTCGTACACCACCGCGCCGACCAACCCCGCCTACTCCGTCGTCGTCCCCAAGATCGTCGTCTCCACCGGTGGAACCCTCTCGAAGCTCGTCAACACAACCTCCTCAGCGGGCGCCACCGCGACGTTCAGCGCCCCGGGCAGCTACGAGGTCTCCTTCCAAGGTGGCGCGACGAACGTCGCCACCACCGTTCCGGTCGACTACAACTGGACCGTCTTCGTCGCCCCCGCCGGCGGTCACCCCGGTGTTGCGGGCCTCTCCGCGGTCAAGGATCCTCACCCAGGCACGGTCATTTCCTACGAGCTCGCGCCGGGCGGCGGTTTCTCGGAAGACCCCGCCATCGACTACGAGACCGTCGGCACCGAGCCGATCATCAACGTCTACCAGACGCTGATCACCTACAACGGTACAACCACCGGCCCGACGCCGGACTCGTTCGTCCCGGTCCTCGCGACCTGCGTTCCGGGGAGCTCGCAGTGCCAGCACCTCTACAAGGGCGACTCGCTGGTCAACGGCTGGAACTACACCTTCGTGATCTCGGCGAACGCCTCCTTCTACGACCCCGCGACGGGCGGCCACTGGGGCGTCTATCCGAGCGATGTCCTGTTCTCCTTCATCCGGACCCTCGGGTTCTCCACGCTACCGTTCACGACCGCGAACCCGGGCTGGATCCAGGCGCAGGCGCTGATCAGCCCCGGTAACAACACGTGGGACGCGCTCCACGGGGCGTACAACAACACGCCGGCGAACGTCTCCGCCTCCATGGTCGTCAACGGGTCCGACTGTCCCGCGTCGGTCGCCAGCGACCCGACCACGCACGGCTGCATCACGTTCATCGCCCACGGCCACAACGAGAACTGGCCGTACTTCCTCGAGCTCATCGCCGACCCGCTCGGCGGCTCCATCACTCCGTGCGGGTGGTTCAGCTCGAACAACCAGCAGGCGGGAATCCCCTTCTGGACCCGCGGCAACGTCTCGGATGCGGGCGACCACCCGTGCGCACTGCCCGGCAGCAACGGGCTGGGCGTGCCGTTCAGCGCGATGCCTTCGGAGGGCTGGGACCAGTGGGAGCAGCTCGGGAGCGGCGCGTTCGGCGGCCAGTACCTCGGCCACGTGCAGTGGAACATGGTCGGGAGCGGGCCGTACGGGCTCGCGGGCTACCAGATCGCGGTCGGCTACACCCTGAAGGCGAACCCGTTCTACGGACAGAACCCCTACTGCACGTGGACCGGCTGCCAGCCGGCGCCCCACAAGTACGCGACGACCGTCGAGGTCACGTGGGAGACCGCCGCCCAGCCGGGCGAGCAGGCGTACATTTCGGGGACTGCCGACCTCGCCTCGATCCCGTCGACGGACTTCTCGCTGTTCATCCAGCTCGTCAACCTCGGGAAGATCCAGGCGATCACCGCGCCGACGATCACGATCGGATTCTATCCGTTCGACCTGAACTTCAACACGGGGACCGCCCAGAAGTACACCACGACCACGATCAACGTCCAGAGCACGTGGTTCACCTACCTCGGGATGCGCGAGTTCTTCGCGCGGGCGTACCCGTACGCCACGATCCAGAACACGATCAACACGAAGGACGGGATCCAGCTCGGGTTCAACTCGGGCGGGGCGATCCCGAAGTTCATGAGCAATTACTTCCCGACGAACATTCCGTGGCCGAACACCGACCCGTGCACGGACAAGACGAACGCGAGCTGCCCCGCGTACTGGTGGGCTCAGATGCAAGACCAGTCAAGCCAGTTCTTCGACCCGCAGATCGCGCTGTGTACGTCGTCGAACCCGTGCCAGCTCCCGATGTTCGGTGAAACGGGCGCCGCGGCGAACGACCAGGTGATGGCCCTCTGGGCCGCGGAGCTCGAGTCGCTGAGCGGCGGGGCGATCCGCGTCTCGCCGGTCGACATCAACTTCGTGAGCCTGATCGTCAACGCGCAGGGGAACGGCCCGGGCAGCAACCCGATGCCGCTCTACGTCCTCGGCTGGGCGCCCGACTACCCCGACCCGACCGACTACGTCATCCCGCTCTACAGCTCGAACGCGACGTACACCCGCGGCGACGCCGTCGAACAGCAGCTCAACACCCCGGCGTTCACGCAGGGCTGCCACACGGCGACCGACGGGAACTACTGGTCGAACCTCAGCGCGATCCCGCAGGCGTGCCAGGGGACCGCGTACAAGGCGATGCTCGACCTCCTGACGACCGCCGCCTCGGCGCCGGTCGGTCCGGGCCGCGTGCTCCTCTACGCGCAGGCGGAGAAGATCGCCTACGGACTCGCGCTCTACACCTACACCGGCCAGGGCAACATCGTCGCGGGCGTCGCGGCGTGGCTGAACCCGTCGAGCATCAACACGAACGTCACGATCGGGGGCGGCGGCGACACGCCGTTCTACTGGCTCCAGGGGAACAACTTCCTCGCGTAGGGCCCGGACCGGGGCGCCGCACCGTCGGCAGAACGGCCCCTCGCCCGCCGCTCCGCCGAAACTCTTAATCGACGGGGCCCGTCCGCGCCGACATGGCGCCCGACTCGGAAGAACCCGAGGAGGCGGCGCCGGCCCTCTCCCTTTCGCTTGCGGGGCCGGAACGCGGTGTTCTCGCCGCCTTGCGCGCCGCCGGGCCGATCCCCGTCGAGGAGGGAGCGCTCCCCGCGGCGACCGGGCTCTCGCTCGAGGCCGTGCGAGGCGCGCTCCAACGGCTGCGCTCCAAGGGCCTTGCCGTCGTGGAAGAGGAACACCGCGAGGAGCTCCAGCTCACGGACCGAGGCACGGCGGCCCGCCAGAACGGGCTGCCCGAACGCCGGCTCGTTCGCGCCTTGGCTGACCGGGCCGGCCCGATGGAACCTAAGGACCTCGTCGCGATTGGACTCGTCGACGAGGAGCGATCCGCGGCGCTCGGGATCCTCCGGCGCCGGGGCTTCCTGGCGCCCGGCGTGCCGTTCCGACTCGCCGACGCCCACCCCGACCCGGCGACGCCGTTCCCCGAGGAGGACGCGCTCGACCGCGTGGCCGCGGGCGACGGCGCGCTCGACGAGGCCGTCGTCAAGGAGCTCCGCCGTCGGGGACTGCTCTCCGTCGAACGCCGGTCCGAGAAACGCTGGCAGCCGTCGGACGAGGGGCGCCGCGCCGTGCTCCTCGACGATGCCCAGCTCCTCGGGTCGGTCACCCCCGCGATGCTCCGCGATGGGACCTGGACGAGCGCCGAATTCCGCCAGTACGATGTGCGCGCGACCGTCCCGTACGTGACCGGGGCGAGGCCCCACCGGTATTCCGCCTGGCTGCGCGAGTTCGAGGAGATCCTCCTCGGGCTCGGGTTCGAGCAATCCGAGGGACCCCTTCTCGAGACGGAGTTCTGGAACTCCGACGTGCTGTTCATGCCCCAGGACCACCCGGCCCGCTCGATCCACGACGTGCTCAGCGTGGTGGGCGTGAGCGGACGTCTCCCCCCGACGGAGCTCCTCGAGCGCGTCGCCGCGGTCCATGAGGGCGATCCCCTCCCCGGCGAGACCGAGCCGATCTCGCCCGGCTGGCGAGCCCCCTACGACCGGTCGGTCGCGCGGCGGCTGGTCCTCCGCTCCCAGACGACCAGCGTGAGCGCCCGGTATCTCGCCGCGGGGCCGAAACCGCCGTTCCGGATGTTCTCCCTCGACCGGAACTTCCGCGTCGAGGCCGTCGATGCGACCCACCACATCGATTTCACGCAGTGCGAGGGGATCCTCGGCGGCGCGGGGACGTCGCTCCGCGACCTCGTCGGGATGTTCCAGTCGCTCGCCGACGCGATCGGGATCCGCGAGCTCCGGATCCGGCCGAGCTACTTCCCCTTCACCGAGCCGTCGGTCGAGGGGTACGTGAAGCACCCGCGGCTCGGCTGGATCGAGGTGTTCCCCGGCGGGATGTTCCGACCGGAGGTGCTCCGGCCGCTCCGGGTCGAGGTGCCCGTCGCCGCGTGGGGGATCGGGGTCATGCGGCTCGCGATGGTCGCCCTCGGCGTCTCGGACATCCGCGACCTGTTCCAGGACGACCTCGAGCGGCTCGGCGGAGGCAGCGGGTAACCGTGCCGCGCGCTTCGATCCCCCGAGAACGCCTCGCCGCGGCGCTGGGGAAGAACCTCAGCGACTCGGAGCTCCGCGACCTCCTGTGGACGACCAAAGCGGAGTTCGACGGCTCGGACGGCGGCAGCCTCACGATCGAGGCGACGGCCGACCGCCTCGACCTCCTGACCGAAGCCGGACTGGCTCTCGCGCTCGCCCCGAAGGTCGGCGGTACGCACGGGCTTCCCCCTATCGTCCCCGGTTTCTGGGACGGGCCCTCCCCCGTCTTCGAGGTCGACGATTCGGTGGCCCCGCTCCGACCCGCGATCGCGGGCGTGATCGTGCAAGCTCCTGCCGACCGGCCGCTGGACGCCGCCCTGCTCGACGAGGCGATCCGGTTCCAGGAGCTGTTGCACGCCACCTACGGCGCCGACCGACGGCGCGCGAGCCTCGGCGTCTATCCGACGGACCGGTTCCAGTTCCCGGTTCGGTACCGCCTGCGGCCGATCGCGGGCACTCGATTCGTGCCGCTCGACGGAACGACCGAGGTCGACGTCGCGGCGTTCCTGCGCGAACACCCCTTGGGGCTCCGGTACGGACCCCTCGGGATCTCCGGCGGCCAGCTCCTCGTCCTTGAGGACGCGGACGGTGTCGTGCTCAGCCTCCCGCCGACGCTCAACAGCCGCACGGCCGGCGAGGCTCGGCCCGGGGACCGCTCGTTGCTGATCGAGTCCACGGGGATGACCGACGCGCGGGTGCGCGAGACGGTCGGACTTCTCTCGCTCGTCTTCGTCGCGAACGGATGGCGCGTCGTGCCGGTCGGCACGCGCCGACCGGACTCCGCCGACGACGGCCACGGAGTCGTCGCCGCGCGGCCGCTCCCGCTCACGCTCGCGACCCTGGACGCGATCTCGGGGCGACGCTACACCGTCTCCGAAGGGGAGCATCTCCTCGCGGAGGCCCGCCTCGGGGCGCACCCCGTGGCGGGTGGATTCTCGGTCGAGGTCCCCCCGTGGCGGCCCGACCTCCTCTCGGAGGTCGACGTCGCGGAGGACGTCGTCCTCGCCCGCGGGGTTCGGTCGGAGGAGGGCGTGGTGCCGCCGAGCGCCACCCGGGGGCGACGGAGGCCCGAGACGGTGTTCCGGCGCCGATTCGCCGACCTCTTGCTCGGCCTCGGGTACGCCGAGCTCTACACGCCGCTCCTCGTTTCCCGCGAGGTCGATACGCTCCTCGCTCCCACCGGAGCGATCGCGGTCGCGAACCCGGTCTCGGACCTGTTCTCGCACGTCCGCAACCGACTCCTCCCCTCGTTCCTCACGAGTCTCGCCCACAACGTCCGCCACTCCTACCCCCAGAGGATGTTCGAGGTCGGGCCGGTGGTCGTCGTCGACCCGACGTCGGAGACGGGGGGACGCACGCTCTATCGCGCGGGGGCGGTCTTCGCCGGCGAACGCGCCGGGTTCGCCGACGGGGCCGCGCTCCTCGACTACCTGTCGGGCGCGGTCGCGGCCGTGGGCGTCCGCGAGCCGGTCGAGATCCCTGGGACGATCCCCGGCCGGGCCGCGCGCCTGCGGCTCGCGGGGGAGTCGATCGGCGAGGTGGCCGAGCTCCACCCGTCCGTCCTCTCCGCCCTGCGGATTCCCGTTCCCGTCGCCTGGGCCGAGCTCGACGTCTCGGCGTTGTGGCCGCTCGCGCGCCGCGCCCCCGAAGCGCCTATGTAGCGTGCCCCGGTCGGCGCACGATGGCGGCGCGCAAACGGGCCGTTCCCGACGCGCACGCCCGATGGGAGGCCGCCGCCCGGGCCCAGATCGGCGGCAAGGTCGACGAGGGCCCCCTCCCGCTGCTCGTCGGGCCGCCGGACGATCCCGACGCGGTCGCGGTCGACCAGCTGGGGTTCCCCGGTCTGCCGCCGTTCACGCGCGGCGTCCAGCCCACGATGTACCGCGGCCGGCTCTGGACGATGCGCCAGTACTCGGGGTTCGGAAGCGCCACCGAGACGAACCAGCGCTTCCACTTCCTTCTGAAGGGCGGTCAGACCGGTCTCTCGACGGCGTTCGACCTGCCGACGCAGATCGGCTACGACTCCGACCACCCGAAGGCGAAGGGCGAGGTCGGCCGCGTCGGCGTCGCGATCACGAGCCTCGGCGACATGCGGAGGCTGTTCCACGACATCCCGCTCGACCGCGCGACCGTCTCGATGACGATCAACGCGACCGCCCCGATCCTGCTCGGCCTCCTGGTCGCGGCCGCCGAGGAGACGGGCGTGCCCAGGGCGAAGATCGGGGGGACGGTCCAGAACGACATCCTGAAGGAGTACATCGCCCGCGGGACGTACATCTACCCGCCGGACCCGTCGATTCGGCTGACCACCGACGTCATCGAGTTCGCGACGCGCGAGATGCCCCAGTGGAACTACATCTCCGTCTCCGGCTACCACATGCGCGAGGCGGGGGCCACCGCTGCGCAGGAGGTCGCGTTCACGATCGCGAACGCGATCGCCTACGCCCGGGCCGCCGTCGAGCGGGGTCTCGACCCCGACGAGTTCCTCCCGCGTCTTTCGTTCTTCTTCTCCTCCGACCGCAACTTTC
The DNA here is from genome assembly GCA_022750115.1 of Thermoplasmata archaeon. GTDB lineage: Archaea > Thermoplasmatota > Thermoplasmata > Lutacidiplasmatales > UBA184 > Lutacidiplasma. Next base: position 13,572 of record JAKIWI010000012.1, on the reverse strand, counting down.
TCGAGGAGATCGCGAAGTTCCGCGCCGCTCGTCGGCTCTGGGCGTCCGTGGCGAAGGAGACGCTCGGCGCCAAGCAGTCGCGGAGCTGGGCGCTGCGGTTCCACACCCAGACGGCGGGCTCCTCCCTCACGGCCCAGCAGCCGGAGCTGAACGTGGTCCGCACGACACTGGAAGCGCTCGCCGCCGTGCTCGGAGGGACCCAGTCGCTCCACACCAACGCGCTCGACGAGGCGCTCGGGCTTCCGACCGAGTCCGCGGCCCGCCTCGCACTCCGAACCCAGCAGATCCTCGCCGAGGAGTCGGGGGTCCCCTCGACCGTCGACCCGCTCGGAGGCGCGTACGAGATCGAGCACCTCACCGACCGCGTCGAGGCCGACGCCCGTGCCTACCTCGACCGGGTCGAGTCGATGGGCGGAGCGCTCGTTGCCGTCGAGAAGGGGTTCTTCCAGTCCGAGATCGCCCGGGAGGCCTACCAGATCGCGAAGGCGCGGGAGGCGAAGCAGGAGCTCGTCGTCGGGGTGAACGCGTTCACCGACGGCGACCACGGGTTCCGGCTGTTCCCGGACGAGGTCGGCGGAAAGCGCGGGCGCGGCCTCACGATCTCCCCCGAGCTCGAGCGGACCCAGAAGCGGGACCTCGCGCGGTGGAAGCAGGAGCGCGACGCGAAGAAGGCGAACGCAGCGCTTGCGGCCCTTCGCAAGGAGACCGAGGCCGGCCAGAACGTGATGCCGCCCCTCCTGGCCGCTCTGCGCGCGGGGGTCACCCTCGGCGAGGTCTCCGACGTCTGGCGAGAACTGTTCGGTGAGTACCGCGCACCGCGGACGTTCTGAGGAGGGCCGCCCACATGCAGGTCGACCATCTCGGCATCGCGGTCCGGAGCCTCGACGACGCCCTGGCGAAGTTCGCGCCGGTCGTGCGGGAGAAGGGCTCGCCGCCCGAGAACGTCGACGCCCAGGGCGTGCGGGTCTCGTTCCTCGAGGTTGGGGAGAGCCATCTCGAGTTCCTCGAACCCTTGCGTCCCGACACTCCCGTCGGACGGTTCCTCGAAAAGCGCGGCGAGGGAATGCACCATCTTGCGCTCCGGGTGCCGGACGTCGGCGAGGCGCTTCGTCAGGTACGGAGCGCGGGCGGACGCCTGATCGACGAGGTCCCGCGGATCGGTGCCCGGGGCCGTACGGTCGGCTTCGCTCACCCGACGTCGTTTCAGGGCGTGCTCGTCGAGTTCGTCGGAGTGCCGCCATGAGCCGGATTTCGCGCGTGGCTCTCCGGATGATCTACGACAGCCGGGGCCAGGAGACCGTCGAGGCGACGGTCGAGACCGACACCGGTCATCGCGGCGTCGCCGGCGCCCCCAGCGGGGCGAGCACGGGAACGCACGAGGTCCGGGCGTTCCCGGTCGGTGGCGTGGCCGCGGCGCTCCAGACCGGTGCCAAGGACGTCCGCCCGGTGCTCCTCGGACGAGACGTCGACGACCAAGAGGGGTTCGATGCGACGCTCCACCAGGTCGACGGAACACCCGACTTCTCCCGAATTGGTGGAAACACCGCGACGGCGCTCTCCATCGCATTCGCTCTCGCGCGGGCCACGGAGCGAGGAGAAAGCCTCGCCCAGTCGCTGGGAGCCTTGCGAGCGCCGAGCAGCTGGCCGGCGATCGTCGGCAACTCCCTGAACGGGGGCCGCCATGCGATCGGCGGCCCGGACATCCAGGAGTTCATCGCCTTCGCTCCGAACGCGACACCGTCGGACGAGATCCGCGCGGCCATCGGCGTCCATCGGGCGTTGGGCGCAGCGCTCCATGCGAAGTACCCGAAGCTCGCGCTCGGTCGGGGGGACGAGGGAGGCTGGGTCGCGCCCATCGGCAACGTCGAGGCGCTCGAGATGCTCCGCGACGCCTGCGCGTCGGTCCGAGACTCGACGGGTCTCTCCGTCCACCCGGGACTCGACCTCGCGGCCAGCGAGTTCTACCGGGACGGGAAATACCGCTACGCGGACCGTACGCTCGACCTCGATGGCCAGGTTCGGTTCGTCGAGGAGCTCGTCGACGACTACGGTCTCCGGTACGTCGAGGACCCGTTCGACCAGGAGGAGTTCGATGGGTTCGCGCGTCTGACCGCCTCGGTCGGCTCCAAGGCGCTGATCGTCGGGGACGACCTCTACACGACGCGCCGCTCGCGCCTCGAGACCGGGATCGCCCGACGGTCGTCGAACGCGGTCCTGATCAAGGTCAACCAGGTCGGGACGCTCAGCGACACCCTCGCGACCGTCCACCTCGCGCGCTCGAGCGGTCTGGCGACCGTGACCTCGCATCGGTCGGGTGAGGTTCCCGAAGGGTGGCTCGCCGACCTCGCGGTCGCCTTCGGCTCCGCCGCCCTGAAATGCGGACTTCTCGGCGGAGAACGCGTGGCAAAGCTAAATGAACTCCTGCGGCTCGGCGCCGCCACCGAGGCCTGATTTGTCCCCCGAAGATGCCCTAGCCGAGCCGCTCCCTCCCTCGGAGAGCGATGGGCAGGACACCCGGCCGGGCGAGCTCCTGATCCCCGAGGAGACCTACCTCACCAGCGGCGTGCACATCGGCACTCAGCAGAAGTCGGCGTCGATGCGCCGGTTCGTCTACAAGGTCCGCTTCGATGGGCTCCACGTCCTCGATATCCGGGAGACCGACCGACGGATCCGGATCGCGGCGAAGTTCCTGTCGCGCTACCCCGCCGACAAGATCCTCGCGGTGAGCCAGCGCCAGTACGGCCAGAAGCCGGTGCGCGTGTTCGCGAAGACGATCGGGGCCGTCTCCTACGCCGAGCGGTTCGTCCCAGGCTGCCTGACGAACCCGAGCCTCGCCGATTACATCGAGCCGAAGGTGCTCGTCGTCACCGACCCCGCGACGGACATGCAGGCGCTGAGCGAAGCGGTCTCGATCGGCATCCCGATCGTGGGCCTCTGCGATGTCAACAACGAGACCCGGAACGTGGACCTCGTGATCCCCGCGAACAACAAGGGACGGGTCGCGCTCGCCACCGTCTACTGGTTGGTGGCGCGCGAGGTGCTGCGGGCTCGGGCAGGCGGCGCCGAGATTCCCTATAGCCTAGCCATCGAAGACTTCCAAGCCGCCCTGTAGGGCTGCGACACCGGTCCGCGCGGCGGACTTTTAACCCGCGGAGGAACTCGACGGCCGTGGGGCAATCGAACGGGGGGCTTCACGCCCTCCTCGTCGAGCACGGCATCCCGGAACGGGGGGCCCGGCTCTACCTCGCTCTCTGCCGCGACGGCCCCCAGACCGCGGCCGAGTTGGCCCGCTTGGCGGCGCTGAACCGGGCCGAGGGCTACCGGTTCATCCGCCAGCTCGAGTCCGCCGGGCTCGTCACCAGCCAGGGGCAGCGGCCCATGCGGTTCGCCGCGGTGCCGCCCGAGGCGTTGGTCGACCGGTGGATCCGCCGCGCGGGCGATCGCCTCCATCGGCTCGAGGGCGACCGGGAGCGCGTCCTCTCCGACTGGCGGGAGAGTCTCGAAGCGCCCGCCGACGTCGACGGACGGCGGTTCACCGTTCTCGAGGGTCCCGAGACGATCCACAAGTTCCTGATCAAGCGGCTGGGCGTCGCCCGCGAGGAGGTCCGCGTCGCGGTCGGCGGGTTCTCCCTCGCGCGCGCGATCGACGGCGGCGTCGACCGGGCGCTCCAGGAGGCGTCCGAGCGGGGCGTCCGGGTCCGGCTGATCACCGACGTGACGACGGCCAACCTGACGGAAGCGAAGCTGTTCGGGTCGTTCTGCGAACTTCGGCACGCGAGCGGGCCGGTGTCGAACCGGACGGTCACGATCGACCGCTCGGGGGCCCTCATCTACGTCTCCGGTCCGGAGGGCCTCGGGTCGTCCGACGCCCACCAGGTCGCCCTCTGGTCGAGCGCCCCGTCGTTCTTGCGACTCGCCCGGGACTACCACCAGCGTCTCTGGGCGAAGGGCTCGAAGGCCGAGCGACGGTTCGTGGAGCTCGAGGCCCCGGTCAGCGCGGGCCTTACCGTCGTCCCGGGCCGAGAGGGAGAGTCGTTCGACCGCCTGCGCGAGGTCACGGCGCTCGGGATGCGCGTCGCCGGGCTGTCCGGAATGACGCTCGACGTCTCGGAGCTCATCGGCGCCATCGGACGCCAGGTCGGCAAGGAGGTCGGCCGCTCGCTGGAAGGGGAGACGCCGACCGAGGTTGCCGCGTCGCTCCAAACCTACTACGGCGCCCACGCGATGGGCCAGATGTCCGTCGTCAAGGACCGTCCCCTCACCCTGCAGGTGAAGGGCTGCTTCGGCTGCGTTTCCCAATCGCCCGAGGTCGGCCGGATCCTGTGCCCGGAGCTGATCAAGTCGGCGCTGGAAACCCGACTCGGGGCCGGCTACGACGTCTCCAAGCCCGACCCGCGCCGCCACGCCCAGCGCGGTTGCGTATTCTCCGTCACCGCGGCGTGAGCCGCGACGGCCCCGCGATCGACCCCGCCCGCACTCGCTCGGGAACTCGCCGACAGGACTACCGGGACGCGCGCTTCCCGGTCCCCCGGTGCGACGATGGGAACTCCTCCGAAGGCGGCCGGGTCCCGGTTCGAGAAGTTGATCCAGCAGCTCGCGGAGGGAGAGGACACGAACACGCCCCGGCGGGAAGGGTTCGGGACCGGCTCGCTGTTCGTCGGCCGCAAGATGTTCGGTCTGCTCGACGAGACCGGAGCGCTCGTCCTGAAGCTACTGCCTCCGCGGGTCGCCGAGTTGATCGCCGCGGGGACGGGTACTCCATGGCATCCCGGGAACGGCAAGCCGCTCAAGGAGTACGTCGCAGTCGACTTCGCCCGTCAGGCGAAGTGGCTGGCGCTCGCAACGGAATCGCGAACGTACATGGCCAGCCAGGGGTAGTCCGCGACCGCCGTCCCGGAGCGGTTCGCTCCGGCGAGATTCCCCTCCGCGTGCGCAGGCACCGGGTCGGTCCGTCCGGGCATCTCTGGTGTACTACGCCATCCCACGATTCTCCGGTTCGCGAGGTTTTCTAGCTCAGGGGCCTCTCCCCGACGATGACCGGACCGAAACGAACCATCGCCTGGGGAAGCGCGCTCGTGCTGATCGTCGTCGCCGTCGTCGGGAGCTTGGGTTCGGCGGGCGCCGCCGCATCGGCTCCAGCGATCGGCGCCGTGAACGCGACGATCCACCACAACTGGACGACCCTGCCGTCCGCGACCCTGGTCTCCGCCCCTCCGACCGGCGCGACGGGACCCGACGACATCGCCTACCTCGCGACTCCGAGCCTCGACTGGGGCCGTCCCCTCGTCTGGACGGCCTACCAGAACGGGATCAACCCGAACGGGACGGCCGGAAGCCCGAACGGGACGACGAACAGTACCCTGGCGGGATACGACCCGGCCCTCGGCGTGCTGGTCAAGTCGATTCCCATTCCGGGCAAGGTCGACGGGCTCACCGCGGACCGCTCGATGGGCCGCCTGATCGCCACGGTCAACGAGGACGACAACTCCGCGCTGCGCGTCATCGACCCGGGCACCGGCAACGTCACGAGCTACACCTACTCGCCCAACCCCGCGGTCTCGGGGAACGGCGGGACCGATAGCGTGTCGATCTGGAATGGTCACCTCTACACGACGCACTCGAACCCGAACGACACGACCCAGGCCGCCGAGTACCTCGTCACCCTGAACCAGACCAGCCATGTCGCGGCGCTCACGACCGTCTTCTCGGACAACAGCGTCGCCACCGACCTCCGGTCGAACAAGACGATCCACCTCGCCCTCACCGATCCCGACACGAATGCGGTGATGCCGTCGTCGACTCCGCGCTTTGCGGGCGAGCTCGCGACGATCAGCCAGGGGGACGGACGGGTCGTCTTCGCGAAGGCGGCCGGGGGCCACGTCCGCCTCCACCAGCTGAACCTGACCGACAACGTCACCCACAACCTGCCCCCGATCGATGGGTTCGCGGTCGCCACCGCGAGCTCGGGGATCCTCTACGTCGTGGACGCGTCCGCGAACACGATCACGGCGCTCAGCACGGCCGGCTTCCCCGCCGGGACGGTGTTCGTCGGGGAGCCGCACGACAACGGGAACCCGCTGGTCGGGACGCTGAACGTGTCGACGGGCCACATCACCCCGCTCGGGAACGCCTTCCTGAGCCCGAAGGGACTCCTGTGGGAGACCGGACACGGCCTGCCGATGGCGCCGGCGCACCACGGCGGATCCGCCTCGGTCCACGACGCGGTGATCGCCGGCATCCTCACCGTCCAGGGCCGCGCGATGCGCACGGAGGCATGACCGGGACCTGGGTCCGGGCGACCCGACGAAGCCGACTTCGCCCCCTGCACTCGGAGGGGGCGCGGAGAACCTTTTCCGATGCCCGTGGAACGGGAGCGCCAACGCGCGCGAGAAGCGTCACTCTGATTCGTGAGGCGTCGGTCGAGGACGCGCCGTTCGGGGACGCGAAGGTGCTGTCCTCCGGGCCTCCGGTCGATACGTCACGTCGAACGTAGGGCCGATGGTTCCGGACGGCCCGTCGGAGGCCTTGTTGGGGGATCGCCACCTCGAGCCGAAATGGATCAGGGTCAGCAGAACGGGCAGCACGTCGGCTCCCTTCTGGGTCAACTCCCACTTCGTGAATCCCGGCGACCGCTCCGCCCGATGGATGAATCCGTCGCGCTCGAGTTCGTGGAGCCGCATGGCCAAGATCCGCTTGCTCATTCCGGGAGCGCTCCGGAGCATCTGGTTGAATCGTTGTGCCCGGGACAGGGCGATGTTCATCAGCACCAGGAGCGCCCACTTGCGTCCGAGCGCGCCGAGACTCGCTTGAAGGGGATACGCGGAGAAATTGACCTCGATGCGGAGGCTCTGCCGTCGGAGCGAGGACGAGGGCACGGCCGACCTACTTTCCTTCGCCTGCCGATAGCGATCGGCCGCATCGGATGGGCGGATCGAAGCGACGGTGAACCGCGATGGTGTTTGCGAAGGATGAGGGCAGCGAATTCGACGCACCGATCGACGTCGTTTGGAGGTACATCTTCGACGGGGAGAAGCACGACTCCGCCCATAAGACGACGCGCAATCCGACGTTCGAGAAGGTCTCGGAGATCACCATCCTCTACGGATCCGAGCGGCATCTCCGCGGCGAGTGGGCGCCGGACCGGCTCCGGATCTCGATGTTCCCGCCGGTTGCGGTCGTGACCGAGTGGATGGAAGGGGGGTTGGCCGGCTCCAAGCTCACCTACGGCCACTCGCCGCACGGAAGCAAGACCTGCATCGACGTCTACGGCGAGTTCACGTCGAAGTCGCTCCCTCCGGAGGAGGTCGAGGCGGCCGCTCGAGAGTTCCTCGACAACGAGTTCCGCGACGACGCCCCGGCGGTCCGAGCGTACGCCGCGAAGCCCAAGTGAGTGATTGCACCCCTCGATCCTCGGGCGCGGCCCGCCCGATGCAGGGCGAGCGATTCCCCCCGCTCCCGGAGCCGCTCCGTCAGTAGAGCCAGGTCCGAGTTCCGGAAATGCCCCCGAACAGGACCACGCCGTTCAGGTTCGGGTCGTACGCCGAGCCCGTGTAGTAGTCGGCTCCCGGGTTCAACGCGGGTTGGAGATGGGTCCAGGTCCCGTTCGTGAAGCTCCACGTGGCGTTGGTCGGCCCGAGGCTCGTATCTCCTCCGAACAGGAGCAGGTAGCCGTCAAAGGTGTCGTCTGTCATCGTCGCCGCGACCAACCCGGGGGGGGTCGGCGCGAGTCCCAGGCTCACGTTCGTCCAGGTTCCCGCAAGGTAGGTCCAGGTGTCGGGGTACAGGCCACCCGTCTGGAGCGACCCGGAGAACAGCACGGTGTAGCCGTCCGCCGAGTCATAGGCCATGACCGAGAGCTGGCGGGCGGATGGGTGGGCCGCACCCCCGGTCGCCTCGGTGGACCAAACCCCCGCGGAGAACGACCAGGTGTCGCTGAGCTCGGACGTGGCGTTCGCGCCCCCGAAGAGGACGACGTAGCCGTCGGCGTAATCGTAGGTCATCGTGGCCGCCGCCCGCTTCGCCGGTCCTCCCGATGTCAGGACGGGGGACCACACGCCCGCGGCATACGTCCAGGTGTCGCCGAGCTGTCCCGACGAGTTCGCCCCGCCGAACAACACGACGTAGCCGTCCGAGGCGTCGTACGCCATCGTCGCGGCAGTTCGAGGCGACGGGGAGGTCGCCGGATGGAGGGGGGTCCAGACGCTTCCGGAGAACTTCCACGTGTCCCCGAGGACGTTGCTGGTCGCCGGGGATGTTCCCCCGAACAGGAGGACGTACCCATCGGCCCCGTCCCACGTCAGGGCCGGGATCAGTCGGGAGACGGGGGTCCGCGGGAGGGCGTGGGTCCAAACGAGGGTTTGGAACGTCCACGTATCGTTGAGCTCCGCGAACGACGACGTGTCGCCGCCGAACAGCACGATGCCGGAGGTGCGAGTGCCGTCGGCCATCCCGGCGTCGTTGCGGCTCGAGGGGTGGCCCGGCGGCCCGATCTTCGTCCACGCTCCGGCGGAGAACGTCCAAGTTTGCGAGATGGAGGCCAACGTGAGCGCCGAGTCGGCCCCTCCGAACAGGACGAGCTTCGCGTCGAGGGGACTGTACGCGAAACCCGCGTAGATCACTCCCGGCGGGGACGTGGCCACGCTGAGCTTGGTCCACTTCCCGCCCGTAAAGTTCCAGGTGTCGGTGAGGAGGGGCTTCGAGGAGTTGCCGGTATAGCCCCCGAAGAGGACGACCGTCCCGTCGTTCGCGTCGTACGACATCTCGCCGATGTCTCGGATCGAGGGAGCGGGGTGGGGGGTCAGCTTCGTCCACTGACCGGCGAGGAACTCCCACGTCGCGTTCTTCGGGACGTACGTGGAGTTCCCGCCGCCGAACAGGACGACTCGGCCGTCCTTCGCGTCGTACGTCATCATCGGGCCGGCCAGGGGTCCTGGGGACATCGTTGGCGCGAGCACCTTCCAGACTCCGCCCGCGTACGACCAGCTGTCCCCGATCGCGTGCGCCGACGACGCGTTCCCCGTGGCCCCGCCGTAGAGCACGACGTAGTTGTCGGCCGCATCGAATGCGATCCCCGCGAACGCTCGGGTTCCGGGAGACTTCGTGGGATGCAGGAGATACCAAGCGCCCCCAGCATATTTCCAGGTGTCGTTGAGATAGGCGAGCCCCGTGAATCCGCCGAACAGCAGGACGTACTTGTCCCGCGCATCGTAGACGAAGCCGGAACCCTCGCGGTTCGAGGGGACCGGGTTGACGAACGGGCTCCAGGAAGGTTTCGTGACGGGGCTGTTGGAGAGGAGCGGGGCGGGAGCGAGGGAGGAGGGGCAGCTCCGCATCGGCACGGGCTCGAGGTCGACCCGACAGGCACCTGCCGCACTGGGTACCGGGGCCGATCCAGAGGTCAAGGACCGCTGGGCCGCGGCGATTTGGTCCGCTCCCTCGCTGCCCTGGTTGACTCGAGAAGTGGAGACAACGCCCGCCGGCGATGGGTGGGCCGGCATACCGAACGCCGTGGCTCCGGAGCACAAGCTCAACAGTTCGATCGTGGCCAGCGCGACGGCGACGAGCCCGAGGAGGTGGGTTCCGGAGGGTCGGCGAGCACCGAACGTCGGGGTCGAGGCCGGCATGAGGGCTCCGTGGTGTCCCAGAGCCTAACGCTTTCGGCGTTTTCCCACCCGAATCACGGTTTCGCCACTCGCCCCAGCCCACTGCGTTCGAAGTACTCCAATCGCGCCGCTCCAAACCCCGTACGAAACCGGGTCGGGAGCGGTTCCGATCGGTGGCGGGCGCTTCCAGCACGACCCTAGAGAAGTCAGTCCGGCCCGTCGGTTTCCAGTTCGGACGTGGCCACCTTTCTTGTAGCGTCCGAGCGTGCGCTGGGGGAGGACCCGCGTGGAGCGACGGCGGTCGGCCCATCATGGGGCCGTCCCGGCCATCCTCCTGTTGACGACCCTGCTGTTGGTCGGAACCCCGAGCGGGGCCATTGCCCCCGGGGCTGCCGCCGCCGGCCTTCCCGATCGGGCGGGTGGCGCTCACGGCGCGGCCTCGGACCCGAGTTCGATAGCAAGGAACTCGACGGTCGTTGGGCCGACCTCGCATCCGACAGGACAGTTTCCGTCGAATTGGACGAACTTGACGAGTCCCACGGCGGGCCAGCCCCGGAGCCGAGCCGAGTACTCGATGGCCTATGACCCGAGCTTGGGCGGGACCATCCTCTTCGGCGGGAAGGACGTCCAGGGGTTCCCCCTCGCCGACACGTGGGAGTTCGTCGACGGCAACTGGACCGACCTCACTCCGCTGTCGAGCCCAGCGCCCATGGCGCGATGGGGGGCCGGCCTGACGTACGACCCGTCCGTCGGGGGCCTCGTGTTGTTCGGGGGTCACTATGGGGGAGGTCCGCAGACGTTCGCGTCGTACTTTCTGAACGATACTTGGGTGTTCAATGCGACGGGCTGGCACAACGTTACTCGCGGCGGAGGGCCACCGCCGTCGATCGGATCGGCCCTCGTGTACGATTCGGAGGACGGATATCTCCTCCTCACGGTGTATCCGGGCTTAGGGCCGAGCCCAAATTTCTGGACATGGCAGGGCGGAAGTTGGACCAACATCACGGCGCACGTTCGGGGCAAGTTTCCGCTCGGGCCCACGGTCACGGTCGCCGATGACCCCTGGGACGGGTACGTCCTGTTCTACGGTCCGTCCGTGGGATGGTGCTCGACCATCGCTCCGCTGACCCTCGCGTATCGGAACGCGTCGTTCGAAAATCTCACCCCGAACCAGACCATCTCTCAGGTCGACAGCGACGGAGCTCTCGATGCGCTCGCCTACGATCCCTCGCTGGGCGGGGTCGTGATGTTCGGCGGTGAGGACCCCTATTGCGTCGGCCAGCCGTCGACCTATATCTTCCTCGGCGGCTTCTGGGAGAACGTCTCGAATTCGCTCGGCTCGCCCCCGCCTTCGACCCCGAACGCGCGACTGGTCTACGACGCCTCCTGGGGGGGCGACCTCTACGTGGTCTCGAATGGAAAGTCTGGGCCCGTCGAGCCGGGCGGATTCGTGACCACGTGGGGACTTCGCACGGGCCTGCGGGCCACGGTTGTCGCGACATCGGTGGCCGGCCCACCACCCTTGGTGGTCTCCCTCGCCGCCCACGTAGGGTTCGCTACCGGCGCGGTTTCCTACGAGTGGTCGTTTGGCGACGGCACTCCGAATGCTTCGACGTCGCGCCCGACTCACGCCTACACGTCGTTCGGCCTGTTCGCCGCAACGGTCCGCGTGTCCGTCTCCCCTTACGAGACTGCGAGCGCGGGGGTTCTCATTCGGGTTCTGCCCGGCCCCTCGGTGAATGCCGATTGGACGAACATCTCGCAGGACTCCTCACCCCTCCCGCCGGCCAATAGCGCCGTCGAGATGGCCTACGACCCTGCCGTTCGGGCAACGGTGCTGCTCGCGAGTCCTGTGAGCGGCTCCGCGCCGTACGACACCACCTGGGAGTTCCAGAACGGGAGCTGGCGGAATGTGACTCGCGACCTCGGTGCCGAGCCCACCGTCCGCGGCTCGGCCGGCCTGGTCTGGGACCCGGATCACGGTCAGCTCGTGCTCTTCGGCGGCACGAGACGGTCCGTGCCAATCAACGACACATGGACCTTCAATGGGTCGGGATGGACCCAGGACAATACGTCGAGCGCTCCCCCGGCCGGTGCCGCCAGCGACCTCGCCTACGACCCCAGCGCCCACGATGTTCTCGACACGTTCGTTGCCCCGGCGGCGCCGGGGCACACGAACGGTGGCACGGCCTATTGGGCCCTCCGGGACGGCAACTGGACGAATATCACGGCCGCGATCGTCGGCCCACCCCCCCGCGGGGTCAACTTCGCGGTCTCGGAGGACCCAACGGCCGGCGGAATCTTGTTTTTCGGCGGGAGCTACGGCGGCGATTGTTCGAGAGCCTACAATGGGCTCGGATACACCTACCTCTACGCCAACGGTTCGTTCCGAAACCTGACGGACAATCAGTCGGTGGTCCCCCTCGACGCGATGAGCGCCCCGAACATGCTGGACTACGACCCCAACCTTGGTGGGGTCGTCATGTTCGGTGGAATGGACTCCCAATGCGAGGCCGTGGACGGGACCTACCTGTTCTCGGGCGGCGTCTGGAGCAACCTCGGCCCCGCTCTGCACCGGGCGCCGGCCGGGCGGTGGGACGGAGTGATGGCCTACGACCCGAGCATGGGCGGGGAACTGCTCGAGGGCGGAAACGAGGCGCCCAACGGGGGATTGTCGTACGTCTTCGGTGACCTCTGGGCCCTGCAGACCGGAGTCCAACTCCGCGCGGCCGTTACGAGGGGCGGGGGGGCCTCGCCGACTACCATCGGGTTTTCCGCGGTCGGACGCCCCACCTCGCCCGCCATCGGATACTCGTGGTCGTTTGGCGACGGTTCCGCACTTTCTACGCTTCCGGACGTCAACCACACCTACACGGCCGTCGGCAACTGGACGGCGGTGGTCCGCGCGTCGGGCTGGGCGGGAGGCTGGGCGACGGCTTCGTTCCCCATCGTCGTCGTGTCGGCGTTCAACGTCACCGCCACGGCGAACCAAACCGTCGGGTACGGGGCGCTGCCCGTCCGGTTCCAGGTGACGGTGGCGGGGGGGCTCGCCCCGTTCGTGTACTATTGGGCGCTTGGTTCGGGTCTGGGGACGTCGACCGCGGAATCGCCGACGGTCGTGATCGAAAACCCGGGCGAGTACACGGCCGAGGTGACGGTCGCGGACTCCCTCGGGGACACGGCCATCTCTACGGTAAACGTCACCGTGGCCGCTCCTCTGAGCGTCAGCCTACATGCGATTGGATCGATCGGAGTGGTGCCATTCACGGCGGCGTTCGACGCGACCGTTGTGGGGGGGTTCGCCCCCGTTCATGTGGGCTGGTCCTTGGGCGACGGCGGCTCGGCGACCGGCTCGGGTCAGGTCATGCACATTTACGGGTCCCCCGGGCGGTACGTGGTGACGGTGGTCGCCACCGATGGCCACGGCACCAACGCGACTCAGTCCTGGAACGTCACCGCCGTCGCATCGTTGCGGGCCACGCTGACAGTTTCCGGCAGTTCGGGCGAGGCGGGAGATTTGCGCACACTTCTGTCGGCGGTGACGGGGGGCCTGGGCCCGCTCACGTTCGCCTACTCCGGCCTCCCGAGCGGCTGTGCGTCCGCCAACCTCAGCGTGCTCTCGTGCCGGCCGACCGCCGCAGGAACCTACACCATCTCGGTCGCCGTAACCGACACTCTCGGAGAGCAGGCGAACTCGAGCGCGCTGCTGACCGTCAGCTCTCGATCCTCATCTGGCCCGGCATTCCAGATCGGCTGGGGGTGGCTTGCCGCCGGGATCGCCGTGGCGGCCATCGTGGCGATCGGTGGTTTCGTCGTGATCCGCCAGCGGCGGCGAAGGACGTAGCCCGGCGCCTGGGCCTACGCCGGAAAGCGTTCCGGCCGGACGGGCCGGTCGGAGGACAACCGATTCCATCTCCGTGCGAAACCGGCGCACGGTGTAGCAGTTGTACAAACAAAGGTGACAGGAGAC
>JAKIWI010000011.1 GCA_022750115.1 Thermoplasmata archaeon | reverse complement strand
TGTCCTTGATGAAGTCGCCCCGTCGAAGCTCCCGCATCGCCTCTTGGAGCTCCTCGGGACGGTTCATGACGATCGGACCGTACCAGGCGACCGGTTCCCGCAACGGTCGGCCGGAGACGAGCAGGAAGCGGACCCCCTCGGGCCCGGCGGTGATCTCCACCGAATCGCCGTCGCCGTAGACCGCCACCTCCCGCTGCGAGATCGTGTCCTGCGTCACCGGGTCGAACCGAGCGCCCCCCTCGACCGGGTAGGCGAACGTCGTATGCCCCGGGACCGTGGGCGCCCGGAACGTTTCGCCGGGGCGGACGCTGACGTCGAGGTAGGTGGGGTCGACCGGGAGCTGGTCCACCGGCCCGACGGCGCCCTGGAACCCTCCCGCGACGACCTTGATGGTCGAGCCGGCGTCGTCGCGGACGATGGGGAACGCCGTCCCCCGGACGCCCCGGTACTCGGGGGTCGACATCTTGTCGCGGGCCGGCATGTTGACCCAAAGCTGGAACCCGTCGAGCGTGCCCTCCATGCGTCTCGGCATCTCCTGGTGCAGGATGCCGCTCCCCGAGCTCATCCACTGGACGTCGCCCGAGTCGATGGTGCCGGTGTTGCCGAGCGTGTCGCCGTGGTCGACTTGGCCGTTCAACATGTAGGTGACCGTCTCGATCCCACGGTGCGGGTGCCAGGGGAACCCGGCGACGTAGTCGCTCGGGTCGGCGGAGCGGAAATGGTCGAGCAGGAGGAACGGGTCGAGGCGCGGCACCTCGGAATGTCCGAACAGACGATGGAGCCGGACCCCCGCCCCTTCGATCGCTTCCAGTCCCGGAAAACGCTCCTCGACGGTTCGGATGTGGCTCGCCATGTTCGGACCTGACCGGGATTCCCTTTCGGGGGCTTAACCTGTCGATAGCTCCGGTGCCATCAGGAAACCCGCGCGACGGGGTCGCGCCGACCCTCGAACTCGATTCGCTGCTCCACGAGGTGCGCGGCGGCCTCGGCGCGGGCTCGGGCCTTCGTGACGTTCTCGGCCCGGGCGACCGCGACGCCGAGGCGTCGGTCATGGAACCCCTCGGGCTTGCCGAAGAACTGGAGCCGGACGCCCGGCGTGGCGAACGCCTCGAACGCGCCGTCAAAGCTCGGCGCCCAACCGGACGAGGGAGCGAGGATCACGTGGGCGGCGGCCGGTTGGGTCGGTTCGGGCCCTTCGTAGGGGAGGCCTAGAATCGCCCGGGCGTGCAGAGCGAACTCGCTGTTCGCCTGACTGGCGATCGTGACGAATCCGGTGTCGTGAGGCCGCGGCGACACCTCGCTGAACAGGACTTCGGTCCCCCGGACGAAGCACTCGACGCCGAAGATCCCGATCCCGCCGAGCTGGTCGGTGACGGCCTTCGCCGTCCGGTCGAGGGACTCCACGACCGCGTCCGGAAGATCCGCGGGCTGCCAGGACTCGTGGAACAGCGTGCCCGGCCGGGAATGGCCGATCGGGGCCATCGTCGTCGTAACGGTCCGGCCGCTCGCCCCGAAGTGCCGTAGGGTGAGCACCGTCACCTCGTGGTCGAATCGGACGAACTCCTCGACCATCACCCGAGGGTTCGCCACTCGGCCCGATGTGGACGCTTCCCGGTAGGCCGCCTCTACTTCCGAGAGCGAATTCACGCGGCTCATGCCGTGGCCGGACGAGCTCGTGATCGACTTGAACAGGCACGGGAAACCGAGGCCCTCCGCCACCGAGCGGGCATCGTTCAGGGAATCCGCGAAGCCGAACCGTGACGTCGGGACGTGCGCGATCTCAGCGGCGAGGCGGCGGATCCGCTCTCGGTCCATCGTGGCACGCGTCGCCTCCGCGTTCGGAACGACGGTCCAGCCGTCCGACTCCAAGCGGACGAGCTCGGCCGTGTCGATCTGTTCGATCTCTGGGACGATGACATCGGGTCGCTCCGCCTCCACGACGGCCCGCAGCGCCCCCCCGTCCGTCATCGCGATGACGTGGGATCGGTGGGCGACCTGCATCGCGGGGGCGTTCTCATAGCGGTCGACCGCGACGACCTCGGCGCCGAGGCGCATCGCTTCGATCGCGACCTCCCGGCCGATCTCGCCGCTCCCGAGCAGGAGCAGGCGACGGGCGGAGCCGACGAGGGGAGTGCCGAATCGTCCCAGCGGCAAGACGCCGCGGGACGGGCCGGGAGCGTGGGGTGGGTCGCCGGGGGGCGTCACCCGTCGTCCGTGATCGCCCGGGGTCGCGGGATCACCTTCGGCTGGTCCGCGTCGGTGGTCATACCGAACTTCCCCTCGACGATGTCGCAGTCCTGCCAGTTGACGCCCACCGTCACCTTCGGGAACTGCACCTTCAGCGTGTAGGTGGCGAGCTTTCCCATGACGAGCCCGCTCGCCCCTTCCACGAGGTTCGGGTTCATGATCGACAGGTCGCGCGTGAGGATGACGCGAGTCTGGCCGAACACGACCCGTTTGAGCTCGTCGCGGTCCTTCACGGGGCCCGTCCGCGCGCGCGATGTGAGGTCTCGTTCATAAGCGCGCCCCGTCGCAAGCTCCGAAGAAGGCTATTTAGAAGGGGGGGCGGTGCCCGGACGCGCCGGGGCCCGAATGGTGGAGCGGGGGCGTCCGATCGAGCGGCTGGAAAAGACCGTCCACCTCCGGATTGACCCGAATGACGAAACCACGACAATCGAGGACGTTCTCACCAAGATCCGAGAGCTCCAGCTCAAGCACCCCGACCGGGAGGTCTTCTTCGACGGCGACGAGTACGCGATCTGCTCGCGCCCGAAGCGGCTCCGGGTCACCGTCGCCCACTGAGGCGCCGCTCGGCGCCCCGCTGTTCCTCCTGAACCTCAAGGCCGCGCCGAGCGCCCTCGGCGCCGGTGCGCTCCACATCGGCCAGATCCTGGCCCGCCAGGGGTCGGCACGCGGCGTCGCCGTAGCGATCGCTCCGGCCGCCCCCGACCTCGGGGTCCTGGCTGCGGCGCTCCCGATCCCGATTGTCGCCCAGCACGTCGACGCCTTCGACCCAGGAGCCCACACGGGATGGGTCGTCGCCGAATCGCTTCGCGCCTCGGGAGTCGTCGGGAGCATCCTCAACCACTCGGAACATCGCATCGGCCCGGAGGACATCGCCCAAGTTGTGGGCCGGCTTCACGCCGTTGGGCTCGCGGCGATCGTCTGTGCGAAGGACGTCGAGGACGCGCGCTCGCTGGCGCGAACGCATCCCCCCTACCTCGCCGTCGAACCGCCGGAGCTCATTGGCGGCGACCGGTCCGTCGCCACCGCGCGGCCGGAGGTCGTGCGGGGTACCGTGGAGGCGGTCCGGGAGGTCTCCCCGAACACGCGCGTCCTCTGCGGCGCGGGCGTCCACGACCGCAACGATGTTCGAATCGCCCTCGAGCTGGGCGCCCACGGGGTCCTCGTTGCGAGCGCCGTGACCCGCGCCGTAGACCCGGCCGAAGCGATCTCCGAACTTCTGGCCGGCTACCCCGAGCGCCCCCGTCACGCCGCGTAGGGGAGGATCCGACCGCGTGGCGCCCGCCGCGGAGCCCGACCCGCGGACGGTGATCGGCGTCGACCTGGGAGGAACGAAGATCTCGGTGGCCCAGGTGGAGGCGGACGGGCGCCGCCGCGGCGAGAGGAGTCGTCGCCTGCACTCGAACGCCGGCCCCGACGCTGTGGTCGAGGAAATCCTCGCGACGATCGATCTCGTCCGGGGGAACTCCACCGCCCCGATCGAGGCGGTCGGCGTCGGCGCGGCCGCGCAGGTCGACGAGGCGAGCGGCCTGGTCCATCACGCGCCGAACCTCGGGTGGAGAGAGTACCCGCTGGGCGCCAAGCTCGCGGAGGCCCTCGGCGTACCCGTCGCCGTCCTGAACGACGCCCGAGCAGCTACGATTGCCGAATGGAGATTCGGTGCCGGCCAGAGGGCGAACGACCTGCTCGTCGTCTTCGTGGGCACCGGGGTCGGAGGAAGCGTCGTGGCAGGCGGCCGATTGCTCGAGGGAGCCTCGGGCGCCTTTGGGGAGGTCGGTCACTCGATCCTGTTCGCCGGCGGACGGAAGTGCCACTGCCCCGGACGGGGCTGCCTCGAGGCGTATGTGGGCGGCTGGGCAATCGCCCAACGCGCCCGCGAAGCCGTTGCCGCCGACCCCTCCGGAGGGGCGCCACTCCTCGTTGAAGCCGACCGGGTCGGGGACGGCCTGGGCGCCGCATCGGTCGGGCGCGCGGCCATGCTCGGAGTCCCGCTCGCTCTCCGCCTCGTCAACGAGACGGGGGATTGGCTCGGACAGGGTGTGGCGGGCCTCGTGAACGCGTTCAATCCCGCCCGCGTGGTCCTGGGAGGCGGCGTCATCGAAGGTTGGCCGGAGTTGGTCGGCGACGTCGACGGCGCGATCCGGCGCCACTGCCAGCCGCCAGCGGCCAACGCCGTGACGGTCCATCCCGTCGCCTTGGGTCACGACGCGGTTCTGATCGGCGCCGCCACCGTCGCGCGAGAACGGACCTTCAATCGCCGCTGAAGCGGCCCGGTGGGCGCCCCCCGAGTCTCAGGTAAGCCGGTACTCGCGTCTTCGCGAGTCGACGAGGGAGACGCCCTCGCGGACGAGACCCTGACGACGGAGCGAATCGAGGCCGCTTTGCACCGTCCGGCGGGGGAGTCGCGACAGGCGCACGAGCTCGGACTGGTCGAGACCGCGATACGTCTCGAGCAGGAAGTAGAGGAACTTCGTCGCGGGGGGTCCCTTGACCGACCGGGAGCTTCGGATGGTGCCAAACGTGTCCCCGCGCAACCCCAGCCGCTCCGTCGCGAGCGGACCGACCGAGTGGAGGGAGACGTTGCCGAGGTTCGTCTCGGACCCGAGCTCCTTCAGCAGCGCGACTTGCTGGTGCTCCTGCGGGGCCTCGAAGATCAGGTCCTCGGGGGGATGGTCGGCGACGATCGAGCGGACCCAGTCCCACTTGATCATGCCCTCCCCGTCGTAGATCCCGACCCCGCGACCGGATTCTCGACTCTCGATGATCACCTTGCGCGGCGAGAGCTCCCGAGCGCGCCCGATCCGGTCGAGGGTCTCGCGGAGCGAGAGCTGGTTCTGCGGGTTCTTCTTCCCGACCTCGATGTAGACGTCCATCCGGTGGGAGCGGACCTCCTGGGCGAGCTTGGCGATTTGCGCGGTGGACAGCTCGATGATCCCGTCGGAGACCTCGACGATGTCGAACCCGAGCTCGCGCGCCTCCGTGATGGCGGCCGTGGCGCGGTCCCGGGAGACCGCGTGCTCGAGGAGCGTCCCCCCCGTCGACACCTCGACACCGAGGTCGTGGTAGAACCGGATACGCCGTCGGACGATTTCCCGGGGGAGTAGGAGCGGGAGCCCCCACCCGATCTTCACGACGTCGATGTAGCGCGCGAGCGGGCGGAGCCACTCTTCCGAGAGGGGGTCGAGGCGGTCGAGGACGTGAGTGACCCCGGTCTTGCGGGGCCGTTGTGGCGCGGGGAGCTCGGACGGAAAGAACGCAGATGTGCCTCGCCGAGGCGCCGAAGCTGCCACCAGAACACCCCGTTGGATGCCGCTCCCACCGGAACGGCGTATTTGACCTCGGCTGGCGAGCGACCCGTCTCGGAGCCGGAGGGAGGGCGCGAGCCGTCCGGTCGCCCCCGCCCGGACCACGCTCGACCATCGTCGTTGCGCCGGGCCGATCGGACCGTCGATTCTACGTCGATTGTCGTCTCGCGACGAGGCTCCGACCAGGGTTGGACAAGGGTTCAAGTGGGATGAAACCGAAGGATTTCCCGGTGAGAGAAATGCCGTCGTTGTTTGTGAAATGCCGGCAGTGCCACGAGGAGTTCCCCAGCGGAATCGCCCTAGCCGACGAGGCGGGACTGAGCGGTGTGACGATGAACGGACTGCACCACACCTGTCCCAAATGTGGCGCCGTCGGGGAGTTCTTCACCGCCGACTACTTTGTCCCGAAAGGGATCGAGAAAGTCGTCGGGCAACCTCCGGACAAGATGACCCCGGCGGTCGCCGCCGGCCGCGAAGAGACTGTGCGCCTGGCGGGCTACGGCGTCGGCAAGTGATGCGTCCAGCGGGAGAGTCCGAGGCTCCCTGGATCCCCCGACGGCATCGGCTGTTATGAGCCGGGAGAGCATCCAGACCTGACCGGGGGGGCGACACGTTGTCCAACCCGAGCTCGATTGTCGCCCGTCGGCCTGGGTGGCCTAACGTCGCCCGTCGACGCGCTTTGGGACGACTCCCAACTCTCCTCGTGGTCCTTGGTGCGGCTTGGATTGTCTCTGGAGGGCTAGCCAACGCCGCCCTCCCGGCCGCGGTACTTCACTGGAAAGCTCCGTACACCGGGACGGTCGTGAACACCAAGATGCACCACGCGTTGGGGTGCGGGATGGTCACCGTCGGGGGTGACTCGTTCAACAGTACGACGGGGAAGGTGAGCGGCGGGGGGAGCGTCATGGCGAGCAGTTGCTCCTCGACCACGTCGCTCGGGAGCAGCGGCTACGAAAAGCTGCGAACCGGCATCCTGATTCAAGGGTTTACTGGTCAGAGCGGATCGTTCACGGTTCGCGTCAAGTGGATGATGAGCATGGACGTCGCCGTCAGCCTGAGCGGTTCGACCTGCTCGGAACCGAACCAAATGGCGGAAATGAACTTTGAATTCGCGGCCGGGGTGTTGAACGAAACGAGCAACATGCCGCTCAAGACGGCCGCTCGGATCAATCATACTGCGGTCACCTCCGCGGGCAGCACGACGCTCAACCTTGCCACGAACGTCTCGATGTCGATGCCCGTGCAGCTCAGCACGGCGGACTCGTATGCCATCTCGACCGGATTCTCCTTCTGGATGACGGCCCAGGTCGACAACCCCACGACGGGGGATGCGGACGCGTGCACCGCCGACGCGAAGCTGTCGCCCTCGTCGGGGTTGGATCTCGCCACTCTGGTCTACGTTCAGCTCCTCTGAGCCCCCCTCCCCATCCGAACGTCCCGCCTCCGGTTTGCCAGACCATCGTGGCGAACGCCACTCCAAGCCCCCCGTGAACCGGGCAGAACCGAGAGCTCCGACACTCGGAGCCCGTGAGGGCGGTGCTCGCGACCGCGATGCGAACGTTATCGTCCAGCGGGAAGTGGGGCCGGTGGGCCGCGATGAAGAAAGTGGGGATCCTCGGTTCGGGAGACGTCGCCCAGAAGCTCGGCGCAGGGTTCGTGGCGTCAGGCTACGAGGTTCGCCTGGGAAGCCGGGAGCCCAGGAGCGAAAAACTCGCCGCCTGGAAGCTCGCGAACGGGTCGGCCGCCAGCACCGGCAGCTTCGAGGAGACCGCCCAGTTCGGGGACCTCCTCGCGCTCGCCACCCTCTGGACGGGCACGGAGAACGCGCTTCGGCTCGCCGGGCTTGGACACTTTGCCGGAAAGGTCGTTATCGACGTCACCAACCCGCTCGTCTTTCACCCGAACGGACTGCCCTCGCTCGCCGTGGGGAACACCGACTCCGGGGGCGAGCAGGTCCAGCGATGGCTCCCTCACTCGCATGTGGTGAAGGCGTTCAACTCCGTCGGCAACGCCCACATGTTCCGGCCCGACTTCCCGGGCGGCCCCCCGGACATGTTCTACTGCGGCAACGACGAAGCCGCGAAAGACTCCGTCAAGGCGATCCTCGAGACGTTCGGATGGAATCCCGTCGACCTGGGGGGAATCGAGCTGGCTCGCGTCCTCGAGCCCCTCTGCATTCTCTGGGTCGCCTTCATGTTCCACTCGGGGACGCCGAACCACTCGCTGAAGATGCTCCATCGCTAGGGACGACCGCCCGCCGACGGCCGGCGCGCGATCGCGCACGCCCGCCCCCTCGACCGCAGGTTGGTCGGCCCATTCTGGCCACGAGCAACCGGAACGCGAAGCATCCATTAAGTATGCACATTCATATGTGCATGCATGCCGTCCCGGAACGTCGCGGTCCAGAAGAATGTGTACGACGCGCTTCGCCGACTCAAGCGCCCCGACGAGAGTTTCACCCAGCTGTTCCTCCGGTTGATCGGAGAGCGCACTCCCCTCGAGCAGGCCGCGGGGGCCTGGGGGGAATTCGACCGGCGGAAGGCGCACCGGGCCCTCCAGGCCCTACGGGGATCCCCGACGGAGAAACGGCGATGATC
Organism: Thermoplasmata archaeon; assembly: GCA_022750115.1. Lineage (GTDB taxonomy): Archaea > Thermoplasmatota > Thermoplasmata > Lutacidiplasmatales > UBA184 > Lutacidiplasma. The sequence continues at coordinate 40,534 of JAKIWI010000011.1, read as the reverse complement.
GGCCTGGACACTCCGGTGCTCCTCGAGATCCTCGGCGGTCGGCCCTCGGCCAAGGCTCTCCTCAAGCGACTCACGGGGGAGGAGGTCGGCACGACCGAGCTGAACCTGTTCGAGCTCGCGGCGGTCGCTCGAGCGCTGGGCCCGGCCGGGCTCGAGCGGAGGTTGGCGGCAATCGACCGATTGCGCCGTGGCCTGACGGTCATCCCCCTCGACGCGCATGCGTCGAGATTGGCCTCCTCGCGATGGCGAGGGGATGGCCAAGGCCTCAGTTCGACGCCTTGGCTGCTCCTCGGCGCCCTTGAGGCGAACGGCTGCACCGAGTGGGTCACCTCGCGCGCGTTGGGCTTTCCGAAGACCCCGTCAAAGCTCCACGTAACCCGCATCTTGACATAGGATACCAAGTTGCCTAGATGCGCGACTATGGGTCCTAACGACTCCATCCGTCCCGGATTCTCGACGGGCACGTCAGATCGGGGGCGTGCGCCTCGTGGAGCTCTCGAGCTCCTCCCAACCAGCGGCGTCGGTCGGAGAGCACGTGCTTCTCAAGGAACGGGCGTAAGTCGCATAGATGCGCGACTTGACGCTCTATTGACCACTACATCTCATAATGTTGGCCCTTAGGCCGCCCAGTGGGTGGGCGGATCGCCCGGTGCCCGATTCGGTTCTCCGTCGAGAAGCTGTATAACTGGAGTTATACGAACCGAGCTCGGGTGCCTTGGAGCTCGAACCGCTCATGGCACAGTCCCCCGATCAGCGCGCAGTTGGGGATTGGGCCTCAACGGCCGGTTTTCGGATGAACGCGGTCGCCGACCGGGACCGCCGTCGCTTCGCGCTTCTCCCGTCAGCGACCGCGACGCACAGCGGGAGCAGCTAGCCAGTCCCGCTGAGAGTCCGGGTCCCCGGATCACCGCCGTCTTCATCGCAATGGCCACCGCCGCCCCGATATCGCATCGAATCAGGTGCGGCTGAGTCAAATCGAACCGTTCGGGGGTGGACTGCCCCAGCGCCCTGGGTCCGGTAGGGGGCGAACACAATGCGGTCGGACCCGTGGGGCACGACACCAGAAAACGATGTGAATCGAGTCAGCATATGTAGATACATATGCACATACACCATCATCCTCGATCATCTCCAGCGGGTGTCCCGGACACTGGCTAGTGGTATCGAGCGCTTGGCCCAGGCCCACCGGGGGATGAACTGGTCGACCGACGTGCCCGACATCTCTCCCATGGATTCGGCAGGCAGATGTAGCTCTGTTCGAATCGCCCGTGGATGATTCACCTGCCGGTCCCCCCTGCGACCGTCGCCTTCGCATGCCTCATTGCGATTCTAATGGCGGTTCCCGCGTCTGGTCTTCTTCTCCCGGGCCGGACGTCCGTCCCGCATGCTCCACCGCAGATCGGCCCCGCCGCGAGAGCAGTGGCCCCGATCCTTCCCGCCGAACTTGCCAGGCGAGCCCAGGAGCAGGCGAGCCACGTTCCGCACTCTCGCGCGGAAGCGTCCGCCGCGATCCTCAGTCCGGCTTGGGTGTCGCGTACTTTCCCACTCGCGCACCTCCCGTTGTATCCCGGGATGCTCGCCTACGACTCCGCGCTCGGCGGAACGGTCGAATTCGATGGGTATTTCGGCAACACGTGGGAGTTCGGCCCCGCGGGTTGGACCAACCTCTCGCCGGCCCACGAACCCCCGACGCGCCTCTTCGGCAGCCTCGCGTACGACGTTACGGCGAACGAGCTGGTGTTGTTCGGTGGCCTGGCGAGCTCGGGCACGCACCTCCTCAACGATACCTGGGTGTTCCGCGGGGGCGACTGGTACAATGTCACCGGCCCCACCGACCCATCGCCGCGGTACGGCACGGCCGCAGCCAACGACCCGTTCGAGAACGGGGTGCTGCTGTTTGGCGGACTCACGAGTAACCCCAGCTTCCCTACGACAAACGAGACCTTCCTCTACAACGGAACGGAGTGGAACCGCGTGCTCACCGCGTCCGCGCCCCCGGCGACCTTCCTCGCTAGTATGGCGTACGAGTCAGTCTACCAGCAAATCGTCCTCTTCGGTGGAGAGAATGTCACCGCGAACTCCTCGAGCTTCCTGAACGAGACCTGGATCTACAGCTCCGGTACTTGGTCGAACTTCACGGGCGGGGGTCCGACACCCCGCGCGGGATCCGGGATGTCGGACGACGTCTCGCTTGGGGGCGTGCTCGTTTTCGGGGGGACCGGACTCTCGAACGGGAACGTCGTGTTCAACGACACGTGGACCTACGTGCTCGGAGTCTGGACTCTGGTCGCGGCCTCGCCCTCACCCGCGGCTCGCTACTCTCCGGGACTCGCCGTGGACTCGCTCGGTCGGGACGTCCTCGACGGGGGACTTGCCCCCACCGGGGGTCTCGGAGGATTCCAGACGGACACGTGGGAGTTCGTGAGCGGGGTGTGGACTGAGCTGCAAGCGAACTTCACGCCCGACGCTCGCATAGGCGCGGCGTTTGCCGGAGCCGTCGGGTCCCCGACCAGCGCGGTCCTGTTCGGTGGTGCGGGGGCGAATTCGGCTCCGCGAAACGACACTTGGGAATTCTCTCGAGACTACTGGAGGGAGCGGATCTCGCCCGGCGGCCCCCCGTCCCGCGCCTTCGGAATGCTCGCCGGCAACCCCGCAGGCGTGGATGAGATACTGTTCGGAGGAAACACGGGGCTCACCCTCCTCAACGACACATGGTCGTTCAACGGCACAACATGGACTAACCGGACGGCGACGATCGGCCCGTCCGTTCGTGCTGGGGGCTCATTCGTCTTCGACCCGGCGACGCACACGGACATCCTGTTCGGGGGGGTGAACGCCACGAATGTGACGCTCAATGATACGTGGTCCCTGCAGAGTGGCGTGTGGACCCAGATGACACCCTCGCTCTCGCCGCCCGCCCGCTGGCTAGCCTCAGCGGCCTACGACCCCGCTCTCGGGGGAATCGTGCTCTTCGGGGGCACGCCAGACGGAACGCTCACGGGCACCTTGGCGTTCAACGACACCTGGCTGTACTCGGGCGGGAATTGGTCGAAGTTCGCCGGAACAACCCCGCCGGCCGCCCGGTTCGGCGCTGGAATCAGCGCCGACCCGCGCGTCGGGGGCCTCGTGCTGTTCGGGGGCTGGACCCCAACGGGGCCGCGGTATCAGTACAACGACACCTGGGCTCTCGGTCCGACTGGCTGGCGTCCGATCCCCACGACCGCCGCTCCCCCGAGACTCGGATTCTCCGACATCTGGTGGGATTCCGTCTCGAACCTCACCTGGTTGTACGGGGGCGCGGCGCTCGACGTCGTGAATCGCACGATCCAGCTGGGGGCGGAGACCGACGCACTGGACCTTCTCACGACGAATATCACAGCGGTGGGAACCGGAGGTCCCGTCCCGTACACGGTCTCGTTTTCGGCGTCCGCGCGAGGAGGCGCGGCTCCGTATCGGTATTCGTGGGCCATTGGGGGCGCGATCTCATCGGCAGCGAATGGCTCGTTCGTGGTCGGCTCGGTGGGGACCTACACGCTCTACCTGAACGTCTCGGACAGCTGGGGAGTCGTTCAACGATCCACGTTCCCCGTCACGACGACGCCCGGCCCCCTGACCACCTCGTTCACGGCCACGCCGTCCACGGGGACCGCCCCGCTGACGGTCGCCTTCGTCGCTAGTGCCTCTGGTGGGGCGGCGCCTTACGAGTACGGTTGGTCCTTCGGCGACGGGGCGTCGGCGCCCCGAAATACCGCCACCTCCGCGAGCCACCAGTACGCCTCGGCCGGTTTGTTCACGGTGACCTTGAACGTCACGGACATCACGGGAGCCTACGTCGTGAAGACCTCGATGGTCGACGTGATGTCCACTCCGCAACCGGCGCACTTTCAAGCTTCGGCTTCTGTCAGTCCGTTGAGCGGGTCCTCCCCGCTGAACATCAGCTACTCGGCGACGACGCACAACGGGACGGGTCCGTTCGTTTTCTCCTGGACGTTCGGCGATGGCAATTCGTCGACGACGTCCTCGGGGGTTCACCAGTACTCGACCGACTTCAGCAGCTCCTTCGCCGTGAAGTTCGTCACCTTGGACGCCAACGGAACGCGGGCGTTCCACAATTTCACGGTGAACGTGTTCGCGCCGCTCGGGGGGCCGCCCCCGCGTAACAACTCCGGCTCCTCCGGCCCGGCCGGAGGGGTGCCGTGGTGGGCGTGGGTGAATGTGGCTGTGGCCGTCGCCGCGGCCGTTGTCGCGGTCGCGATCCTCCGCTCCCGCCGTCCACCGCCACAGCCAACCGAATCCGCCGCTCCAGCCGTCTCGGCGGTTCCGACAGTCCCGCCTCCAGCCCCGTCGCCGTGGGATGAGGGTGGACCAGGGTGACGCTCGTCACTCGACCGACATCGCGCCGGCCGAGCTTTCCCGGGGTGAGACGTGTCCCAAATGCGGCGGAACGGTGATATAGCCGGCGGCGGCCCATCGACTCCGTGGCCCGCACCCTCGTCGCGCTCTTCCTCGGAACGGTCGCCTTCGGGCTCCTGACCATCGCGATCGGTCTCCTCCACTTTGCCAAGGATGTCCTCGTCTTCCTCGGGTCGGCGGTCCCGGCCTTGGCCCCCATCGGCCATTGGAACCTTCCGAAGGACCTCGGGTTCACGGGGATCTGGTTCCAGTTCGCGGTCTACTACTTCTTCCTCGTCGTGCCCCTCGGCGTTCTCGTCCTGCTCGTCGCCGACTACTTCCTACGCAACCGAGCGACCCGGTGGAAGGTCCCGCCGCCCATCCCGGTCGACGGCCAGCCGATTGCGGTCGTGCTGACCGCCTACAACGACGAGGCATCGATCGGCCATGCGGTCGACGAGTTCCGCGCGATCCCGAACGTCCACGATGTGATCGTCGTGGACAACAACTGCCGTGACCGGACCGCCGAGATCGCCAAGGCGCACGGCGCCATCGTCATCCCGGAGTCGAAGCAGGGCTACGGTTTCGCCTGCATCGCCGGCCTCCGTTACGCGCTCGACCACACGTCCGAGCCGCTGATCGTCCTTTCCGAGGGCGATATGACGTTCTTTGGGAACGACGTGCAAAAGCTCGTTCCCTACCTGGCCGACTGCGACATGGTCATCGGGACTCGAACGACACGCTCACTCACGCGCCCCGGCTCCCAGATGGACTGGTTCATGATCTGGGGGAATCTGTTCCTCGCGGTACTCATTCGACTCCGCTACTGGGACTGGGACTTTCTCGGCCGCGTGCAACTGACCGACGTCGGGTGCACCTTCCGCGCGATCCGACGCGACTCCCTGGAGAAGATCATCGACAACCTCACCGTCGGGACGTACCACTTCTCTCCCCACATGATCCTCGTCGCCCTGCAGGAAGGCATGAACCTCACGGAAGCGCCGGTGAAGTTCCGGCCCCGCATGGGGGAGTCGAAGGGCGCCGGGGGAAGCCGGACCCGCGCCATCCGGATCGGCCTCGCCATGCTCGGCTCGATCATGGTTCACTGAGCCCGTCCCGCCGCCGAAGGCGGCCGTGGCCGCTCAGCGAACGACGGAGTTCGCGACCGAGAGATAGCCGTCGATCATCCGGTCGAGGGTGAACTCGTCGACGACCCTCTCGCGCCCGTGGCGGCCCATCTCGGCGGCGAGCGGAGGGTCGTCGAGGAGGCGTTTGGTCGCCGCGACCAGCGCCGAGCGGTCTCCGGGCGGGACCAGCAACCCGTCGCGGCCATCCTGGACGACCTCGGGAAGCGCCCCGCTCGCGTAGGCCACGACCGGCCGGCCCGCGCTCATCGCTTCGAGCGCGATCATGCCGAACGGTTCCTGCCAGAGCGCGGGAACGGCCAAGGCGTACGTCCGCTGCATCTCCGCGACGAATGCCTCCCGGCCCAGGCGGGGAACGCCGTCGACGACGTCGTCTCCGGCGTAGCCGGTGGCGCGGAATCGCACCTCGGGATGGGTAGAGCGGACCCTCTTGGCGAGCTCGAGAAAGTCCGGCCACCCCTTGCCCTCCCGGACGCTTCCCGAGGCGTAGAGGACGGACTTTGTCGGCCCTTCCCACGGGGTGAAAGGGAACTCCTTCGGGTCGATCGCATTCGGAACGACGTGGACGTTCTCGAAGCCGCGGGACTCCAGAAACGGCTTCATCCAGCGGCCCGGGACGACGAAGGCGGTCGACTGGCTCAGCAGCCGGTGCCGGGTCCGGAACTTGGTGTAAACCAGGAGCGCAAGGATGGCGGGCAGCGGTGCTTCTCCCGGTCCGAGGTGGGTGAGGACGGGCACGCGCCCCATGTGGGCGACGCATCGTCCGAACGACGGCCCGCGACACGGACCTTCGCTCTCCAGGAATTGGGTTCCGATCGGGCAGACGGGCCAGTGGATGTGGATCGCGGCAACGTACGGGATCGCGAGGCGCGCGGCGACATGGGCGAGGGAACTGTCGTAGTCGTAGAATCCCAGGATGACGTCGGGCTTCTCTCTGCGGAACACCGTCTCGTACCGTCGCAGAGCGAGAGGGTCGAGGTCGAACGGCGTGACGCCCATCGCCGCGAGGTCGGCCCGGGACCGTCCCTGCGAGAGCGTGACGACGTCGACCCCGCGCCGCTGCATGCCCACGACCAGGGCATTCGAGATCGGGGTCTCGCCTCCCCGCCACCCGGGCTGTAGGACCGCCCCGCCGACCAGAATACGCATGGATGCTGCTGCTTCTTGGGGGCCGAGCTTGCTTCAAATAGTTTGGGAGCCGGACAACACACGACGGATGAGCGGAAACCCAACGCCGGGGGCGTCCCTCCCCGTCCGCCCGCCCAACATCGTCACGATCGTCCTCGATTGTGCTCGTGCGAAGAACTTCGCGCTGAGCGGCGGCGGCCGGATCGCGCCGACGCCGGTCATCGATGCGCTCGCCGCCGAGGGGACCGCGTTCCCGCGCGCGGTCGCCCCCTCGAACTGGACCGTCCCTTCCCACTACTCCCTGTTCACCGGGTCGTATCCGAACGTCCACGGCTACCGGACGTACCAGAAGGTCACCGACCGACCGGAATCCACGGCGGAGCACCTGAAGAACCAGGGCTACGAGACCTCGATCCTCACCGAGAACATCCACCTCGTGGGCGGCTACGGGCTCGAGGCGGGCTTCGAGAACCAGGTCGCGAACAAGGGTGGCATCTCCGACGACGAACGCACGGTCGTCACCGGCTTGTTCGGGGGAACCGAGGCGATCTATCGTCCGGGCGTCCTGAAATTGCTGGAGCGGATCCCCCCGCTCGTCGCTCCCCTCTCGTGGATGTTCCATTCCCAGGAGGTGTCGTTCAAGCAGGAGGTGTGCGGCCAGATGACGGTCGACCACTTCTCCGACTGGCTGGGGCGACGGTCTCCGGAGAAGCCGTTCTACTCGTTCTTCAACTTCGTCGACACCCACGACCCGTACGGGGTCGTCGAGAACGGGCAACGCGTCGGTTGGCTCGGGAAGGCGTACCTGTACGCGCCGCGCTCCTACCTCCTCGCCGTGCCGGGACTCCAGGAACGCGCCCCGTGGGAGGCGATGGTTGGGGACTACCTCCGGACCATCACGGCCGCGGATGCAAAGGTCGGTCAGCTCCTCCGCGCGCTCGAGCGCCACGGCGAGCGGGACCGGACGATGGTCGTGGTCACTTCGGACCATGGCCAGTCGTTCGGGGAACACGGGAACGTCTACCACGGCACCGGTGCGACCGATTCGGTCACACGGGTGCCGCTCGTCGTTGCCCCGCCGAAGGGCGTGCCGGTGCCCAAGAGGGTCGAGCGGTGGGTCAGCCTTTGCGAGGTCGACTCCTGGATCCGCGCAGCCGCGGCCGGCCTGCCCCCGTTCGACTCGGCAGGGCGGGCCCCGTATCCGTTCTCGACTTCCGCCCCTGATTCCCGGGTGGTGTACTGTGAGGGGGCTCCCGCCTCGGACTCGAACCGATCCCTCCGGAAGCTTGGGGCGAACCAGTCCTGGAATCATCGACTGCTGGCGGCGTACCGGGAGGACGAGAAGTTCGTTCTCGACCTGGATACCGGTGATCTCCTCCGCTGGCCGATGGGCGAGGACCCCGACCGCTCGGCTCCCACTACGCTCCAGGGCGAGGAACGGGCCAATCTCCGTCAGGATGTCTTCGGCCCGTACGAGGCGCAAGAGTCGGAGCGCCGCGCCAAGGCGAGCGCGGGGCCGGCGCCTGTGGACATCGATGTGGAGGAGCGACTCCGGTCATGGGGCTACATCTAGGCCGCCGCAAGGGCTTCCACGGTCGGCCGCGAGAGGCGGTGCTCTCGCTCTCGTCGAGAACGACCGACAGGAATCCCGCTTGCCAGATGTTATTACCGCCTCGGGCAGCGCCCCGACTCCGGACGATGGGCAACCCCGTCGTCCGCCCGATGGTGCGGACCGGACTCAACTGCCCCCACGAACCGGTTCGATCCCCGACGGGAGCCGAACCTCGGGGCGGGGTGAACTAGGATGGCCGCGCCGTCCCCCCCGACGCCCTGGCGACCCCCGACGGAGTTTGACTTGGGCGACGAGGACCTCGCGCCCCGTCGAGCGACACCGTCGCGCCCGGCCGCTAACCCGCCCCGGCCCCACCGCGACCGGTTCTCGTGGCTCCCCAGCTGGGTCCCTCGCTTTTCGCTAACGGTCTGGGTCCTCGCGCTGTTCGCCGCGATCGAGACGGCGTTCCTATCCTACATCCAGTGGCGCAACTTCCTCTCCTTCCTCCCCACGCAGGGGGACCTCGGCGACTACAACCAGGCGTACTACACGACGGTCCATGGCCAGGGCCTAATGTACTACACCACGAACATCCCCGGTGGAAGTAGCGGATCGATCTTCGCCGTCCACTTCAGTCCGTTCCTCCTCGCGCTCGTCCCATTCTACGCCATCGCGCAAGGTCCCACGACGCTCATTGTCCTCAAACAGGCGGCGCTCTGCTTCGGAGTCCTCCCCGTCTACGGCCTCGCGAAGGTGTACTTCCGAAAGCCCCTCGCGCCGATCGCTTTCGCGGTGCTCTACCTGGTGAGCCCCGTCACCGTCGCCACGGACTGGAACAACTTCGACCCCGAGGTGTTCCTCCCGATCCTCCTCCTGGTGTCGCTGTATTTCTTTGCGCGAGGTCGGTTCTGGCCGTTCGTTGCGTTCTGGATCCTCGCGATGTCCACCATCGAGGCCGCATCGGGTCTGATGATGTTGTTCGCGGTGGGGGCGCTCGTCGGGACGTTCCTGCCGAGCTGGTTCTCCCAGATGGTCTCCCCGTACTGGACGCAGGCCCAGCAGCGACGGCCACTCTTCATCGCGTTCGCGCTCTCGGCCGGCTGGCTCGTGCTCGCGTTTGGCGCCCTCACGCTGACCGGGGGGCGGGGCGGCGGGTTCGGCGACGCCTACGCGACCCGGTACACGGTCCTCGGAGCGACCTCGCTCCCGAACGTTCTCGTGCGCGCGGCGAGCGACCCAGGCGCGGCGGGAGCGGCGCTCCAGTTCGGCGGCGGCCAGAAGGCGACGTACCTGCTCCTGATCCTCGCTGGGACGGGGCTCGTGTCGGTGTTCGGGGGACTCCGGTTCCTCCTGCCGGTCACCGGCTACTTCACGCTCGCACTGTTGTCGAACAACCCCGCATTCTACCTCTTCGGGACGGAGTACTCGGCCCTCGTCGCGGGATTCCTGGTCGCCGGTTCGATCGAGGGCGCCGCGCGGATTGTGATGTACACGCACCACACCGATGCGATGGAAGCGCACCAACGAGTCGGCGCCCGCTTGCGGGCGTTCACGCAGCGAATGATCGCCCGGGTCCGTCCGGTTCCCCTGGGGGACGGACCACCGCCGCCCGGCGTCCTGCGATTGAAGGCCGCCATCTCCGACCTCCGGGACGACCAGCTCGGCTCGGCCGAGAGTCGCCTCGTCCGCGCCAAGCGGGAGCTCGAAGCCGACCCGCGATTCCGTGCGGGGACGGACGTCCGACCGGCAGCGACCACCGAGCCCCCACCTGCCTGGGGCCTCGGCCCGCGACTTCGCCGACGCGGACTGCTCCCCAGCTCGGGGGACCGCGCCGCCACGGTCGTGTTCGTGATCATCGTGCTCGCCGGACTCGTCGCCGCGGGCGTGGCGAGTCCGCTCGGCCGGTCTCCCGTCGCGGTCGACCTCGAGATCCAGGCGGGCAACACCTCGCCGAGCGTCCACGAGAAAGCGCTCGACACGGTCCTCAAGCTGATCCCGAAGGACGCGGCGGTGCTGACCGTCTCGCACCTCTTCCCGCAGCTGTCGAACCGTCCGAACGCCTTTGTGGTGCCCGACCACGCGTTCCTGCCGGTCCCGGAGAACTACTCCTACGACGTGAACGCCTGGGTGCACAAGGCGAACTACATCGCGGCCGACTACATCGTCGACCCGCAGAACACGCTCATGCTGCTCACGGACGCGAACCTCGCGGGGTTCGGCCTCCTCGCCTCCGACGCGGGCGCGGTCGTCTACGAGCGGGGATGGAACGGCGCGCCGGCCCTGTGGGTCCCGTGGACGCTCTCGGTCGACCCGACCACTCTTCACACCAAGTACGGCAACATCGTCAATCAGTCGACCGGGCCCGCGTACTATCACCCCGTGGGAGGCCCGAGGGGGGCGGAGCTGTGGGACGTCCCCAACGCTCCGTTCCTGCCCCTCGGGACGTACAAGGCGACGTTCAGCTTCGGAATCACCGCTCCGAATTCGAATAGCACCAAGCCAACGCTGCTACGATTCAACGTCAGCGAAGATCCGGGAATGGTGCGGGACCTCCCCTTCCTCACCCTCCACGGCCGGTCGTACCATGTCGTGACCTACCACCCCGCCTCCAGCGCGACCGGGGTCCCCATCACGCTCACCCTGCAGCAAGGTTGGTTGAACAGCTCGATCCCGATCAACCACCTGACGACCACGAACCGAACCGTGTTCTTCACCGTCAACCAGCTCGGGTTCGTGGACTTCCCCGGCATCGAGATCTCGAAGACGATGAGCGTCTACCTGTACGCGATCGTCGTCACGCAACTCACGGCGTCCTAGGCAGCGGGTCGGTGCAGCATGGCTTCCCCCACGATCTCTGCTCCGAACGGGATGACGTGCATCGTCACGGGCGGCAGCTCGGGAATCGGCGAAGAGACGGCCGCCGGCCTCGCCGCGATCGGTGCCCGAGTGATCATCGTCGGCAAGGACGCTCGACGGGCCGAGGAAGCCCTGGCTCGCATCCGGGCGCGGCATCCGCCCGGGCCGGTCGAGGCGATGGTCGCGGACCTCGGGCGACGCTCGGAGGTCGAGCGCCTCGCCGCGGCCCTCCAGGCTTCGTGCCCCCGGATCGACGTACTGGTCAACAACGCCGGTGCCATGTTCGGCCAGCGCGAGCAAACCGAGGATGGCATCGAGAAGACGCTCGCGGTAAACGTTCTCGCGCCGTTCCTTCTCACGGAGCTCCTGACCGACCGACTCCGGGCGAGCGCGCCCGCGCGCGTCGTCAACCTCTCCTCCGACGCCCATCGGAGGGCCAGGCTCGACCTCGCCGACCTCCAGGGAGCTGGGAAGTACAATGGCTGGCGGGCGTACTGCAACTCGAAGCTCGAGATCCTTCTGCTGACGAAGGAGTTCGCGCGCCGTCTCCAAGGGTCCGGCGTGACCGTCCACGCCGTGAACCCCGGCCGGGTGAACACCCGGTTCGGGCTCGGCAACTCCGGGCTGTTCGTCCTCGCGTTGCGTACGTTCCAGCGAGTCCTCGGAATTCCTCCCGCAGAGGCGGCCCGACACGTCCTGTTCGTGGCCACGGCGCCGTCGGTCGCCTCGTCCTCGGGGGCGTACTACTTCCGGGACCGCCCGACGCCCTCGTCCGACGTTTCGCTCGACGCCGGCGTCGCGGCACGCCTCTGGCAGGAATGCACCGCACTCACCCACCGCTCCACCGATTCCTGAGGCCCTCCGGTCCCCCCGAGCCTACGCTCGGGCCCGGCCGCGGCTCCCTCGGTCGAGCGATTCCCCGACGGTCTCCGGGAGGAAGGGCCATGTGGAACGGCGCCCGCCGGGAGTTGGACAGCTCCAGTCGATGAGCGATTCCCATGTGGGCGGCCGACCGGTCCCGACCGAGGAGATCCATGGTTGGGGGCGGTTCCCGCGCCAACGATCTCGGGTGTATTCTCCTCGCAGCGTCGAGGAGTTGGTCGGCCTCCTGGGGTCGCCCGCGGAGGCGAGCCTGGCGCCGCGCGGGCTCGGTCGGAGCTACGGGGATGCCTCGCTCAACGAGAACCGAGCCGCCGTCGTCCTGACGGGGCTCGACCGCATCCACTCCTTCACGCCGAGCACCGGCATCGTCGACCTGGACGCCGGCGTCAGCCTCGACTCCCTCATCCGGGCGACCCTCCCCCACGGCCACTTCCTCTCGGTCACCCCGGGAACACGGTTCGTGACGATCGGCGGAGCGATCGCCGCCGATGTCCACGGCAAGAATCACCACCGGGTCGGGAGCTTCTCGAGTCAGGTGATTGACTTCGACCTCGTTACGGCCGAGGGCGAGTCGCTGCGATGCTCGCGCGAGCAGAACTCCGAGGCGTTCTGGGCGACGGTCGGGGGGATGGGCCTCACGGGCTTCGTCGTGCGGGCTCGGCTCAAGCTTCGCTCCGTCGGCTCGAACTTCGTACTCGTTCGCTACGAGCGGGCCGCGAGCCTGCGCGAGACGCTCGATGGCCTGGCGCGCGGGGATCGCGAGTTCGAGTACACCTTGGCGTGGCTGGACCTTGCCGCGCCGGGGCCGCGCGTCGGCCGCTCGCTCCTCATGCTGGGGCGGCATGCCGCCGCGTCGGAGCTCCCCACCCGGTGGGAGCCGTTTGCGCCGCCATCCAGCCTTCGATTCTCCGTCCCGTTCCCGATTCCCGCCGCCCCTCGGGGCCCGGGGATGATCGGAGCGTTCAACGCGCTCTACCTCGCGATCCACCGCCCCGGCTCGGAGGAGTTCGTGGAGTTTGGTCGGTTCTTCCACCCCTTGGACACCGTCGGCGAGTGGAACCGCCTGTTCGGCCGCCGGGGGTTCATCGAATGCCAGTTCGTCGTGCCCAACGAGGTCGCGGAGGAGGTCCTGACCCGCGCCGCGCGGGCGATCCGCGCGGTGCGACGGGCCCCGTTGCTCGGCGTCCTGAAGCGGTTCGGAGACCCGAGCGGCGGGATGCTGAGCTTCCCCCGGCCGGGGACAACCGCCAGTCTCGACCTGCCGGTCGACGACCGGTTGCCGGGGATCGTGCGGGCTCTCGAGGAGATCCTGCTCCAGCACGGTGGGCGGGTCTACCTGGCGAAGGACGCCGTCCAGAGTCCCCGGCTGTTCTTGGCGGCCTACCCTCGCCTGGAGGAGTTCCGTCGCATCCAGCGCCGGCTGGACCCCCAACGACGGCTCTCTACCTCGATGGCGCGCCGACTGGGAATACTCGGTAGGTGACCGTGCTCGACCGGATCGTGCCGCGAGCCCGCGCCCCGAAGTCGTGTCTCAGACCTGCCGCCGGTGGCCCACGGGCGAAGCTTCAATACCCCGGGCAGGAAGGTCAACGCGAATGAAGGTCGTCCTGACGGGGGGAGCCGGCTTCATCGGCTCGAACCTCGCCCGGCTCTGGCGCCGCCAGCACCCGGAGGACGAGCTGGTCGTCTTCGACCTGCTCACGTACGCGGGTCGGAGGGAATCGATCCGGGACCTCGAGCGGGCCGGACTGGGATTCGTCCAGGGCGACGTGGCCGACTATTCGGCCGTCGCACCGGTCGTCGCGGGCTCCGACCTCGTGGTCCACCTCGCCGCCGAGACCCACAACGACCGGGCCATCGTGGACCCCACTCCATTCCTCCGCACCAACGTCGTCGGCACGGGGGTCCTTCTCGAAGCGTGCCGGCGCCACGATGTCGGCCGATTCCACCACGTTTCCACGGACGAAGTGTTCGGTTCGCTTTCGCTCGACGACCCGCATCGGTTCACCGAAGCGTCGCCCTACCGCCCGCGGGGTCCGTACTCGGCCAGCAAGGCCGGCAGCGACCACCTCGTGCGGGCCTGGTCGGAGACGTACGGACTCCCGACCACGATCTCGAACTGCGGCAACAATTTCGGGCCGTACCAATTCCCCGAGAAACTGATCCCGCGTGCCATCGTTCGCCTGATCCGCGGACTGCGAGTCCCCCTGTTCGGCGACGGGAAGCATGTCCGCGACTGGATCTACGTCGAGGACCACTGCGAGGCGCTCGACGTGATCGCCCACCGGGGAAAGCTCGGCACCACCTACCTCGTCTCCGGGGAGAACGAGCTCTCCAACCGGCAGATCCTCGACCGGCTGCTTCCGTCGTTCGGGCGGGGCCCGGAGGCGATCGAGGTCGTCGCGGACCGACCCGGCCACGACCGCCGGTACGCGCTCGACCCGGGCCGGCTCAAGTCCGAGCTCGGCTGGACTCCGAAGCGGTCGTTCCCCGAGGCCCTCGCGGAGACCGTCAGCTGGTACCGCGGCCACCCCGAGTGGTGGGAGCCCCTCAGCGAGGTCGCCGAGGCGAGCGGACCGGCAGCGGCCCGAGGCGCGGCATGACGTCCCACGACGGTGGGACCGTTCGGCCGGTCCTGCCGGACGAGATCCGAATCGAGGGAGTCGTCGTGCTGGCCCGCGCCGTTCACCAAGACCCCCGCGGCCTTCTGGTCGAGACGATGCGGGCCGACGACCAGACCATCGACGGCGGGCGGTTCCGCATGACCTACACGTCGGTGACGGTCCCCGGAGAGTTCCGAGACAAGGACCGTTGGCACCTTCACGCTCGCCAGACCGACCGGTTCGTCGTACCCCTGGGGGAGATGATCCTCGCGCTACACGACGGTCGTGCCCAATCGCCCACCGCCCACCGGCTCGAGGTCGTGCGGATGGCGGGACCTCCGATCGACACGGCGGGACACCCCACGAAGCGGGACACGACGACGTTCCTCGTCACAATCCCCCCCGGCGTCCACCACTGCATCGGGAACATCTCGCAGGCGCCCTTCGTTCTCCAGAATTTCCCCACGGAGTACTTCGACGCGAGCGATGAGGGTCGGGTGCCGTTCGACACGCTCCCCATCCCCTCGCTCGGACGAGGGTTTTCGTGGGACCTCGTCGACCGGACGCCAGCGTCGCCCGGAGCGTGACGATGTCCGGGGTGCTCGTGTTCGGCGCCACATCGTTGGTCGGCTCGCATTTCGTGGCCCACCCGCCCGCGGGGGTGGCGATCGCGGCGGCGGGACGGAGGTCCCCCGATCGGATCGGGATCCCGCCCACCCGCTTCGATGCCGTGGACCTCCACGATGCGAAAGCCGTCGAGACGGTCGTGGCCGAGTCTCCCGAGCTCGTGGTGGTCAACTTCGCCGCCCGGACCGATGTCGACGGCGTCGAACGCGAGCGTCCCGCCGTCGCCAGCGCCGACCCAACGCTCTCGAACGCGTACCGGGTAAACGCGCTTGCGCCCGAGGCGATGGCGCGGGGCGCGCGGGCGAACGGCAAGTTTCTGATCACCATCTCGACCGATTTCATCTTCGACGGCCATCGGGGGCCCTATGCGGAGGCAGCACCCCCGGATCCCCTGGGTCCGCGGGTCAGTTGGTACGGCTGGACCAAGGGGGAAGGAGAGCGCCGGGTTCGCGCGACCCTGCCCCAGGCGGCGGTCGTTCGAATCTCCTATCCGTATCGACCCCCGTTCGGCGGGAAGAGCGACTTCGCCGGATGGGTCCGGGAGAAAGGACGGTCGGGTGCGCTGCCTCCTCTCTACACCGACCAGCAGATCACCCCGACGTGGATCCCGGATGTTTCGAGCGTGGTCGGCGCGCTGGTGGCGCAACGCCGGCCCGGCACGTTTCACGTGGCGTCGCCGACGCTCACCTCCCCCCACGGCTTTGCGACCGCGCTCCTCGAGGCGGATACGGGACGGCGGCCGGAGCTCGCAACGGGCTCGCTTGCGAACCGACTCCAGGAACCCGGCGTGACACCCCGACCGGTGCGGGGGGGTCTCGTTACGGGCGCCGCTCAGGCGCTCGGATGTGTCCTCACGTCCTGGGAAGATGGAGTCAGGGCCCTCGCGGGCGCTGGCCGGGTTCCATGAAGGGGCTCCTTCTCGCGGGCGGACACGGCACGCGCCTGCGGCCGTTGACATTCACCGGCAATAAGCACATGATCCCGATCGCCAACCAGCCGATGCTGTTCTACGGCCTCCGTCACCTCGCGCAGGCGGGGATCCGCGAGGTCGGGATCATCCTCGGGACCGTCCACGAGGGGATCGAGGAGGCGATCGGCGACGGCCGCGCCTTCGGCCTCGAGGTCACCTACATCCATCAGGGCGACCCGCGCGGGCTCGCGGACGCGGTCCGGTGCGCGCGCTCGTTCCTCGGGGACGAACCGTTCGTGATGTACCTCGGCGACAACCTCCTCCAGCAGGGAGCGCTCCCGTTCGTCGACCTGTACGAGCGCGACACGCCCGACGCCGTGGTCGGCGCGACCGTGGTCGCGGACCCGCGGAGCTACGGCGTGGTCGAACTCGGTCCCGACGGCTCGATCGTCTCCATCAGCGAAAAGCCGGCCCATCCGAAGAGCAACCTTGCGTTGATCGGCGTCTACCTGTTCACGCCCGCGATCCATGACGTTGTGGCGAAGCTGAAGCCGTCGGCCCGGGGGGAGTTCGAGATCACCGACGCGATATGGGCCCTCCACGGGACCGGCGCCAAGGTCGCCGTCCAGAAGGTCGAAGGCTGGTGGAAGGACACGGGTCGGCCCGAGGATCTGTTGGAGGCGAACGAGCGGGTGCTCCGGGCGTTCCCTCGCGACCAGCTGAAGCGCGAAGGGACCGTCGAATCGGGCGCCGAGGTCCGCGGGGGGGTCGCGCTCGGCCTCGGGACCGTCGTCCGCGCCGGCGCTCGCATCCACGGCCCGGCGGTCATCGGCTCCGGGTGCGAGATCGGACCGGGCGCCTACGTCGGCCCCGCCACGGCCTTGGGGAACCGCGTGAAAGTCGTTGGAGCGTCCGTCCGCCGCTCGATCCTGCTGGAGGGCGCCACCATCTCCGGCCCGCTCGAGATCGTCGACAGCATCCTCGGCCGGGAGTCCCGCGTCGTCGCCCAGGAACCGGCGCGGCGCATCTCCTGCATCCTGGGGGACGCGACCATGCTCCGACTGTAGCACGTCCAGGTCGGCGCCGGAACCCTCGACGGTCTCCTCCCTTCGGGTGGACGTGGATTCGGTCATCCCACCGCTTCCTCGACGATGATGGGAGGCCCGGCGCCGCCCGCCCGGGGACGATATTATAGGTGAGCCCGCCTAGTCGTGGGGGAGCGGCGATTCGTCGCCGTTCGAGGGTGCTCGATGCTAGCCACGCAGGGCAAGAAAATCTGGATGGACGGGGTCCTGGTCGACTTCGCCGACGCCAAGATCCACGTCCTCAACCACACGTTCCACTACGGCGTGGGCGTCTTCGAGGGGATCCGAGGCTACGCGACGACCTCGGGGCCGGCGATCTTCCGACTCGCCGACCACGTCAAGCGGCTGATCGCTTCCGCGCGCATCTACCGGATGCCGATCCCGTACACGGCCGAGGAGATCACCCGCGCCATCCTCGACGCCCAGGCGGCGAACGACATCGTTCCCTCGTACATCCGGCCCATCCTCTACCGCGGCGAGCCGGCCCTCGGCGTGAAGAACCGCGCCGGAAAGGTTTCGCTCGCGGTCGGTGTGATCCCGGCGAAGAAGTACCTCGGCGAGAGCTCGGAGTCAGGCGTGCGGGCGAAAATCTCGCCGCTCCGAAAGCCCCGCTCGGACGCGATCCCGTCGTTCGCGAAGGCCGACGGTAACTACCTGAACAGCTACCTCGCCGGGCTCGACGCCGCCGACGACGGCTACGACGAGGCCGTGCTGCTCGACGCGAACGGCCACGTTGCGGAGGGGACGGGCGAGAACATCTTCCTCGTCCGCGACGGCACCGTCTACACGCCGGGCCTCGAGTCGGACATCCTGCTCGGGATCACCCGGATGTCGGTGATCCAGATCGCGAAGGACCTCGGCTACCCTGTCGTCGAGAAGCTCATCGGCGTGAACGAGCTCCTCACCGCCGACGAGGCGTTCTTCTCCGGGACGTACGCCGAGATCGCGCCGATCCGCGAGGTCTCGCATTACACGGTCGGCAACGGCCGGCCCGGCCCGATCACGCGCGACATCATGGACGTCTTCTACCGGGTGGTCCGCGGCGAGGAGCCGAAGTACGCGAGCTGGCTCACCCCGGTCCCGCCCCTCGCGCGCGTCGTCACGCGCTCCCCGCGCCGCGAGAAAGGCT
Source organism: Thermoplasmata archaeon (assembly GCA_022750115.1). Classification (GTDB taxonomy): domain Archaea; phylum Thermoplasmatota; class Thermoplasmata; order Lutacidiplasmatales; family UBA184; genus Lutacidiplasma. Next base: position 22,225 of record JAKIWI010000011.1, on the reverse strand, counting down.
CCGCCTAGTCGGTCTCAGCGGCCGCCGCCGGGACGCCGACCGGGTGGTTGGGGCACCGGTGCGTTGTCGGGTCCGGTCGATAGACGAGCTCGATCCGCAGTCCATCCGGCCCGCGGAGGTAGAGGGAACGCGAGTCATCGCGCTCCTTCTCGTCCGTGACCTCGATCCGCGCGCGGGTGATGCGGCTGCGGAGCCCGAGCCAGGTGTCGACCCGAAGCGCGACGTGGTCGACGCCGGTCACCCGTTCGCCTTTCTTCGGGTCGCGGAGGCCGAGGACCTGGTCCCCGATCAGGAGGAACGTATGATCCGGTCCTTCCCCGAGGACGTCGAGACCGAGCTGTTCGACGAAGAACCGGCGCGCTTTCGCGCGGTCCTTGACTTTGATGTCGACGTGGTCATAGCCGACGATCCCGAAGTCGATGCTCTGCCGAGCCACCCAGCGGTCCTCGGCGCCGGCAAGGGCCGAGGTATATGGACCCTTTTCGGAGAACGCACGTCGTCGCACCGGCAATGGTCATCCGCGCCGGTCCTCGTCGGTCCGTGTCCGCGATGCCGAACCGTGCTCCTCCGACCATCCCCAAGGTCGTGCTGTTCGACATGGACGACACGATCTTCGACCACCGGTTCGCGGTGCGCCAGGCGCTCGCCCGAGTGCGGCGCGACGACGCGCGACTGTCCCGCAGCACCCTCGCAGGACTGCTCGGGGAGTACGACCGTCTGTTGGAGGCGGTCCACCCCGACGTCCTGGCCGGACGGATGACGCACGCCGAGGCCCGGCGGGAACGATTCCGGAAGCTGTTCGAGTGGTCGGGAGCCCGCCTGCCCGAACGGGAGCTCGCGCTCGTCGCCTCGAGCTACCGGGCGTTCTACCAGGCGGCACGCCGACCCGTCCCGGGTGCTCCGGAACTCCTGCGATGGCTCCGCCGACGCGCGACGGTCGGAGTTGTCAGCAACAACCATACCGACGAACAGAACGACAAGCTCCGTGCGTTGGGCCTGGACGGTGAGGTGGACTTCCTGCTCACATCGGAGGACGCCGGCGTGGAGAAACCGGACCCGGCGATTTTCCGACGGGCGCTGGAGCTCGCCGGAGCCGAAGCGCACGACGCCGTCATGGTGGGCGACAACTGGCCGGCCGACGTCGAGGGCGCGCTCGCCGCCGGGATCCGTCCGGTCTGGTTGAACCCCTCGCGCCGTCCCCGCCCCCCCGGCCGGCCCGCCGTGGCCGAGTTGCTGGGACTCCGGCCCATTCGCGAGGTCGCCAGCCGCCTCGATCCGAGCGCCGAGGAAGCGTGAGCCCGCCCCATCGGGGTCCCGGCTTTATACCAACCTCCGGAGTTCGGCGGAACCATGGCATCGCTCCGCGACGCGGAGGACACGCTGGCGAGCCTGCTGAAGCGGATCGGTCCTCATACGCCGTACGCCGAGGTGATGGCCGAACGGACCGGGGGTCACGGCCTGCGCGTCGACAAGTCCCAGACCTCGCTCGGCCCAGACCCTCGGCTCGAAGGCGCCGCCTTCCGGGCCTGGGGCGGGGAATTCTGGATGGAGTCCGCGACGAGCGGCCTCGATCGGGCGGAGCTCGAGCGCGCGGCGGACGCCCTGGTTCGGCGCCTCGCCAAGCACCCTCCCGGACGAGCGCCACCTGGGATATCGGCGGTCACGAAGGGGGACCGATCGACGGTCGCGAAGCGGCCGTTCGCGGAGTTCCGTGTCGACGACCGGATCGCGCTCGCACGGCACCTCTACGAAATCGCCCGCTCTCCGGGAGGGATCGACAACGCGATCGTCACGATCGAAGGGTCGTTCGAGGAGCGGCTGTTCCTCTCGACGGCCGGCGCACGGCTGTTCCAGCGAGTCGACCGCACCCGCGGCACGGTCGTGCCGGTGGCGATGGAGAATGGAAAGGTCGACTGGGACTACGTCGGCTTCGGCGGGACCGGGGGATGTGAGGTGCTGGACGACCTCACCGAGGATCGGATCCTGCACGCCGCGAAGGAGGCCAAAGAGCTCCTCACGGCCGCCGCGGCGCCGACGGGCTCGATGCCCGTCCTGCTCGATCCCAGCACCTCGGGGACTTTCGCCCACGAATCGTTCGGCCACGGAACCGAGGCCGACCAGATTCTTCGCGGCCGCTCCTACCTGAAACCACTGCTCGGCGAAATGGTCGGACCGGAGTCCTTGACGCTCGTGGACGACGGATCGATCGACGGCGCCTGGGGGTCGATCTTCTTCGATGACGAAGGCCACCCCTCCCAACGCACCGTCCTGGTCGACCACGGGCGTTTCATCGAAGTCCTCCACGACCGGGAGTCGGCGGCGGTGCTCGGGCGCCAGGCGACCGGGAACACCCGCCGGGCCGATTTCCTCAGCCGACCGTTCGTCCGGATGACGAACACCTTCATCGAACCGGGCAGCTGGACGCTCGACGAGCTAGTGCAGGAGGCCGACCACGGTCTCCTCCTCGAGAACTGTACAAGCGGGATCGAGGATCCGTTGGGGGGCCAGATGCAGATCAAGGTGAAGAAAGCCCGTCGGATCGAGCACGGGAAGCTCGGAGCGATCGCGCCGTCGATGGCGCTCTCCGGAAAGGTCCTCGACTTCCTGAAGGCGATCCGGGGCGTCGGGAAGCCGACCGATTTCGCGATCCACCCCGGCTATTGCGGGAAGGGCCATACCGACCTCCTGCCGGCGGGGACGGGCGGCTCCTACCTGCTCTCCGAAGCGCTCGTGGGGCCGGCATGACCGCGCCCTCGCTCGGCTCGGAGGCGGCGACCCGGGTCGCGGACCAGCTCCTCCGGCGCCAGGTGCCCGCGCCTTGGGACGTCTACGGGGAACTCCTCGAGCGCTACGAGATCCACTTCAACGGGACCACACGCGAGATGGTTCGGACCCCGGTCCGGCTCGAAGGTGTCGGGATGCGCGTTCTCCGCCCGGTCGAGGGAAAGACTGGGATCGGATTCGCCGCGACCTCGGACCTGTCGGAGACGTCGATCGATGCCCTCGTCGCGGACGCCGAGGCGACCGCCCGCTTCTCCCGGTTCCCTGCCGCGCGGGCCGAACTCCCGTCCCGGGGCGGGTCGTCCTCCGAGGTCGCTTCGTACGACCCGGGGGCGTGGGAGCGGCCGGAGGAGTCGCTCGAGGCCTACCTCTCCGTCCTCTTCGACGCATTCGACGGTCGCGTCGGCGTGGGCCCCAGTTTCGGCTCCGTCCACCTGATCCGGTCGGAGGCGACGCTGGTCAACTCCTCCGGGCTTCACCATCGAGAGAGCCGGACCGAGTTCGACCGTGAAGTGGCCGTCAAGGCCGAGGGAGGACCCGAGGGTCGCCCTCCCGGCGAGTACTGGGTGACCGACCGAAGCGTGCGCCTCGACCCATCCCACCTCCGTCAGGAGGCCGCCGAATGGTGCCAGAAGGCGCAGGATGTCCGTAGGGCGACGGCGCCCTCGGCAGGGCCCCAGGCCGTCGTCCTGCCGCCCCGGGTGCTCTCGGACATCCTCCCCGCCATCCTCGGGTTCCGGCTCTCCGGCGTCGCCGACCTCCGCGGGATCGCCCCGAAGCCCGGGGATGAGCTGGCTTCCCCCACTGTCTCCCTCTGGGACGATGGCCTGTACCCGTTCGCCCTGGGAACCTCCGGCCTCGACGACGAGGGGAGCCCGCAGGTGAAACGGGAGCTGATCTCGCACGGCCGGTCGGCCGCCAACCTCTACGACCTTCTCCATGCGAGCGCCGCCGGCCGCGCCAGCACCGGCAGCGGACTCCGGCACTCGATCGTCTTCCCGAGGTTCTCGCGGTTCGACTCGGCACCGGGACCGGAGCCGACGACCCTCGTGGTGGGCACCGGCGACCTCGGGACCGATGCGGAGCTCGCCGAGGTCGCTCAGGAAGGGATCTGGGTCGACCAGCTCGGCTACGCCTTCCCGGACCCGCTGAGCGCGGCGTTCGGGGGGGAGGTCCGCCTCGGCTATCGGATCCGCGGCGGCAAGATCGGCGAGCCCGTCCGAGGCGGAACGGTCGGGGGGGTCGTGGTCGGCGGAGTGGGCGAGTCCTCCCTCATGAACACGGTCATCGGCGTGGGCCGTCATCCGGTGCTGGCGCCGCATCTCAGCGCCCCCACGATGGTCGTCAACGGCCTGGGCGTCGGCGGGGCCGAAAGCCCCTAGCGCGGGCCTACTTCGTCTTCAGTGCGATCGTGCCGCACGAGGGACATCGGGTCCCCGGGAGGTTCGCCGAGAACGTGCCGCCGAACTCGGTCGGGACCACGACCTCCATGTCGTGAGGCCGCAGGCGGGACTTCGCCGTCGAGTGCGACCAGAACAACCCCGACCCGTTGGAGGTCGTGAGGAAACCGGCCTCGGCCTCAGCCCCGCAGTTGGTGCACCGCTCGCCCATGGTCTGGATACCGAGGCTCCCACCTTCGAGGGGGTATCTGTCGGTTGCGGTCGCGGCGACCGGGCGGAGTTCCGAAGCTCGCATCGGTGGAGAACCAGCGCTTGCTCACCCCGGAAAAGAGAAAACACGACCCCCGCCGAGCTCCGGGTAAGCCCGGCGGGGGCCAAAGACATCGTGAGGGCTAAAGTCCAACCAGCATCTACTCGCTCCGCGCGGAGTCGTGGGAGGACGCGATCGCACCGCTGCGCTTCCAGCCGGCGTCGACTGGAGCGAGCCACGAGGGCCATCGGTAGGAGGCGAAGACCGGGACCGTCTGCTCGCCCTCCGCCAGGAGATACGTCCCCTGGCGGGGGGCGGGCCCCCGCCGAACACGCGGCAGGCCGGTAACCCCAGGTCCTTCCGGAAGCAGCATCATAGGAACTCCTCGCGCTCGCTCGGCATCACCCACGGGATCGACAGTCCCGAGCGGCGGGTCGTCACGACGGGGGCGCGCGCGGTGAAGTTCGGGGCCATGGCGTACGGGACCTCGACATCGATCATCGGGGCCTCGAACTCGGGCTCGCTAGAGCCGGCTTCGGCATCGCCGAAGCCGGCCATCATCGGGAACGTTCCGAAGACGGCGGGGCACTCCTCGGAGGGCTCGGCGCGGAAACGGAAGAGGCGGTCCTCGTGGACGCGGCCGCATGCCGGGCAGACGTCCGTCTGCGTCAGCATGGTGCCGATCCCCGAGAGGTAGGCACCGCTTGCCGCTGTCCGCGCCATAGCAAAGAGAAGTGGGCGTTTTTGAGTATTTAAACGGAGACCAATATTTTGTACAAAATAACCTCAAGTATTAGGGGGTCCCTTGTGGGTCTGCCGTGCCCGTCCAGACCTACCTGCCGACGGAGATCCTCGATTACCTGGAGACGCACGCCCCCCCTGCGGACAGCGTTTTCGGCATCAGCCAGAAGGAGCTCGCGAAATCCCTCGGCTACCACCCCTGCTCGATGTCCCGACCCCTCGCGGACCTCGTCGACGATGGCTACCTTCGCCGCCAGAGGGGACACGTTCGAGGGGGCGAGCGGCGGCAGCTCATCTACGCCCTGACCGAAAAGGGCCGAGATCGGCTCCAGGAGCAGACCCAGCACGTCCCGCTGCTCTCCGGGGAGCTCCCCCCGCCTCCCAACCCGTTCTTGGGCCGCCGGACGGAGCTGAAGGAGCTCTGGGAGTACTCGAAGGGCGGCGGGGCGGTCGTCTTCATCCAGGGCGCCAGCGGGATGGGAAAGACCGCCCTAGTCAGTCGCCACGTCCGTCGATTCCGGTCGGGCTGGGTGCCGTTCTGGTTCACGATCCGGGTCGGCAGCTCGGTGCGGCAGTTCACGACGGCCCTTTCGCACGCGCTCTCGGCCCTTGGCTCCCCCCAGCTCGCTTACTACTCCCAACTCCCCCGCCAGCCCGTCGGGCGGGAGGTCGCCGACCTGGTGCGGCGCGCCCTCGGGGAGCGGCCGCTCCTCGCCGTCGTCGACGACCTCCAGAACGCCGACCCGGACTTCAAAACGTTCCTCTCCGACTTGGTTCAGAGCCTGGCCCCCGAGCGGAACCACCTGTTCCTGCTCGCGGGCCACGATCCGCCGTTCTTCAAGCCCGAGCGGGTCCCGACGCACCAGTTCGTGCTCGGCGGGCTGGACCGGGGGGCCGCCCACGAGCTCACGGACCGCCAGGGGGGACTGGCCGACCGATTCGAGTCGATCTATCAGGCGACCCTCGGAAGCCCCCTCCTCCTCCAGCTGGCGGTCACCAACCCAGGACTCGACGCGTCTCCCGCCACGCTGCCGGCCGCGGTCGTAGACCGACTCCCGATCTCGGAGGCGATCGGACTCCTCCCGATCGCCATCGCCCACGAACCGCTTCCGCTGGCGTTCGTCCGCGAGACGGGCGGGCTCGACGGGGCCCGGATCGAGGAGCTCCGTCGCATGGGGATCCTCCAGACCACGGTGGAGGGCCACGTCGAGCTGCTCCAGGTCGTCCGGGCGGCCCTGATCTCCCGCCTGGGCCCGGTCGAGGAGCGAGAGGCCCACCTCCGGGTCGCCGCCTTCTACGGCCGCAGCCATCGTCCGGAGGCTCTCCGGGAGCGGTTCCTCCACCTCGCCGCGGGAGAGCGGTGGGACGAGGCCGTCCAGGTGCTCGGGCGGCACGAGCGCTCGCTCCTCGCGCTCGGCTACACGGACACGTTCCGGAATGCCCTCAACCACATGACCCTCGCCATGCCGCCCGGGGCCCACCGGGTCCGCGCGCTGCGGGTCGAGGCGATCGTGCTCCGGTCGCACTCCGAGTACACGGAGTCGATCCTGGCCTTCCGGCGCGCGATCCTGGAAGCGACCGGCGACGGACGGGTCGAGGCAGAGTGCCTCAACCAGATCGTCGACCTCTACGTCCGGCTCCACCAGATTGACGAGGCCGAACGGGCCCTCGAGGAGGCGCGGACCCGCGGAACCTCGACGAAGCGCCTCCAGGCGATGCTGTTGCTCTCCGAATCGCGGATCGTCGAGGCGCGGGGTGACATCCTCCGAGCGAAGGGGATGTTCCAGGAGACGTTCGACTACGCCCGGCGCTCGCGGCTTCCGGACGTCGGCCTGGAGGCGGTCGCGGCGTGGTCGCGCCTCGCCGCCATCGGGGGCGACCACGAAGGAGCGCTCCGGGTCGTCGCGCAGGGGTTGCCGGAGGCGCGCCAATCGGGCCGGATCGACATTGTGCTCCGTCTCCTTCTGATCCGCGCCCGTGGGTATGCCGAGACCGGGCGGCGCGAGCTCGCCGAGCAAGAGATGCAGTCGATCCGGGTCGAGGCCGAATCGCTCGGCTACCTGGGGCAGCTCACCTACACCCTGAGCGGCCTCGCGGCGATGGCCACTGAGGCGGGCCGCTGGACCGATGCGGTCAGCTACGCCCGTCAGGCGAGCACACTCGCCGAACGCCTCGGCAACGACCTCGTCCTGGGCCACACGCTGGGTCTGATGGCGTCGGCCGAGACCCGTCAGGGGCTGTTCACCGAGGCGCGCGAGCACGCCTCCCGGAGCGTGACCGTCCTCAGCCGCCTCCCCCCTTCCGACTCCCTCGTCATCGCCCACGGCTACCTCGCCGAGGCATGCCTTCTCAGTGGGGAACCGGCCCTCGGGAAGCGGCACTACCTCGAGTCGATCCGTCTCGCGGACCTCCTCGGCCTGGGACAATGGCGCGAGAACCTGCGCCGGGAACTTGGGGAGAAGGTCGGGGACGTCGGCGAGGCCGTTTCGTAAGCCCAAAAGGAGAGGGAGTGACGGTGGCCGCCGCCGACCTCGCCCGCTTGCGCGGGGGTCACAGGTCGGCGGCGAGAGGGCGGACGGCCCTCACGTCGGCCGGGACGAGTTTACAGCTGCTCGGTCGGTAGGGGCGGAACTGCGGGGAGATACATTGGTGCGGGTCACCTCCGAAGGCCCCGCCGGAATTCGGGTAGATTAACGTTCCCTACCTAGCCGTTCCGAAACACGTGGTTATACACCACGCGTGCGTAAGGGTACATGCGCACTCAGATAAGAATCCTCAGAACGTCCGAAGCGCACTGTTTTCCGTCGCACGGCACCCCCGAACGATGAGCCGGACCGTCGATTTTGTACACGGGGTCGATTCAGAAGGGGGAGTCGGGTCGCCGGAACCCGGATCGGGGGGATTCCCACACACGGCATGGAGGTAGCCGTTTGGCCAGAGGGACCCATCGCGTTTCGCCCATTCCCGGGGCCGAAGCGAACCCGCTCGGGGGGATCGGCCCAGCTCATCTTGCGCGGGGACGCTGCGCCCGGATCTTGACCTCGTCGCCGGTCCAGTCGAACTTGAGGCGGGAGCGGGGTTGCCAGAGTTTGCGGCGGTTCCACAGGGCCCCGACCAGGAGCGGGAGGCCGATTGACGCCTCGAGGTGCGCCATCGAGCGGGTGGCCGTCTTCGAGATCTTGCCCCAGGACTGGGCTTCGTCGAGGGTCGACCCCGAGAGGCCGCCCCAGTGGGGGACGTCCGTGGTCAGCTGCAGGGCGTAGAAGTGGCCCTCGCCCTCCCGGCCGAAGGCGTAGTTCGCCATCACGATCCCGTCGTTGATCCAGTTCTTCGGCGTGCCCCCGCCGATGTAGACGACCCCCGTGCGGGGCGATTGCGAAAGGATCTGGACCAGCTCGTAGTTGTCGCGGACCGAGTCGAGGAGGAACCTCTCCTTGCCCCGATGCTTCTGGTAGTGGAGGGTCAGGCCGATGCCGATCGAGCTGTCGATCAACGCCGGCGAGAAGACGGGAACCCCCCGTCGGGCCGCCGTGGCGACGATCGAGGCCGAGTCGTCGAACTGCTCCCCGAGGAACTGGAGGAACTCGCGGGACGAGGCGGGACGAGGTGGCATCCGTTCCGTGACGGCGCCGATCGCCCGGTCCGTCTCCTCGAACTTGAGCTCGTCCACATAGGTGTCGTAGATCCGGTCGAGGTACAGCTCCCGGAGCTGGACGTCGTCGGCGTTCGGGCTGCCCATCCAGTGGCGACCGCCGATCGTTTGGTAGATGTCCTGGTAGAGGACCGCGCCGGTGGAGACGACGACGTCGACCAGTCCCCAGTCGATGAGGTCGCGCAGCACCTTGCGGAGGCCGGCGGCGATCAACGGCCCCGCCAGTCCGAGGAAGATGGTAGGTCGCTTCGGGTCGGTAAGGGCGTTCTCCCAGACCGTCAACGCCCGGCCGAGGTTCCGCGCCTGGATCGAGCTGCTCTGGAACTGGGTCAGGAGTTCGCCGAGCCCCTCGACCTTCGTGACATCGATCGGCTCGACGGTCTTCTTCAGGACGGCTCGCCGCGCGGAGTCGATCCGCTTCGACACGGCGCGCCGAGCCAAGTGCCGTTCATAACCCGGCGGGGACCGGGGAGTTGTCGGAACGGCTCGTGCGCGCTGGACGGACCGTCACCGCGCAGATGGGATTATGAGGGGGAGCTTCCCAGAATGGGCTGGGCATGAGCTCCTTCCCCTCGCCCATCGCCCGGTCGATCGCCGGTCTCGCCGACGGAAGCGGTCGTACCCTCGTCATCGCGGGACCGCCGCTGAGCGGCAAGTCGGAGATCCTCGCCGAGATCCGCCAGGAGCTCGCGCTGCGGCCGGTCCGACTGATCGAGTTCCGCGGAACGTACCGGGACCGAATGACCCCGTACGCGGCGTTCGCGACGTCCGAGGAGCCCAACGAGGAGGGGGTGCCCTCCGAGAGCGGGCCGCTCTCGTCGGACGGCGAGCCCAACTCCGAGGCCTCACCGGATCCGTCCAACGAGTCCGAAGGGGCAGAATCGAGTCCGGGAGACCTCCCGATGCCCGCCATCCCGCTCCCCCCGCTCGCGTTCGCCCCGCTCGAGGAGAGCCCCCGAAGCCGCCGGGGCCGGGGGGACCGCCCCGCTCCCAGCCTGTTCGGCCCGACCCGGCGACGCGGTGAGGCGATGGTGGACGCCCCGGAGTACTACCACGAGCTCGTCGAATCGTTCCGCACCGGGCCCGGAAAGTCAACGGCCCTCCTGGCCGAGGACGCCACGCTGATCGATGCGGAGAGCCGCGACGTCCTCCTGTACCTCGGCGAACGCACCCGGTGGCGCCCGCTCCTGCTGGTTCTCGTCCTCGACACGTCCCTCCCCGCCTACTCGGCGTGGGAGGAGCGGCTCCTGGGACGGGGGGATGTGGACTGGGTCCGCATCCCGGCCGCGAGGCACGACCCGCGCGAGGCACAGCGCCTCGGGGACAACTTCGCGGCGATTCCAGATGCGACCCAGCGGGTCTTGGTGTTCGCCGCCCTCATGGGGGGGTCCGTCAGCGAGGTCAGCCTCGGCCGGGCGACCCGCCTCAATTTCCGCGCCCTCGCCGAGACCCTCGCCCCGGCGGTCGACGCCAACCTCGTTCGGCTGGCCGACGGTCGCGTCACCATCCCCCACAGCGCCTGGGTCGAGCTGCTCCCCGACCTCGTCCCCGCCTCGGTCCGCGCCGAGATGGAGCGCGACATCGGCGACGCCTTGGCCGCCCTGAACCCCGAGCCGGACCTGAAGCGCCGCATCGAGATGGCCCGCCACTACTTCGCGGCGGCGCCCGACCCGACCGCGCTCCGCTACCTACTCGAGACCGCGGAGATCAGCGAGCGCCTCGCCGCCTTCGACGCGAGCCAGGAGGCGGTCGCGAGCGCGCTCACCTGCCTCCCGTCGCTGCCCGCGGGCGACCGGCCCGAGGCGGAGGCGGAGCTCCGGCTGTTCCACGTCCGGACGTTGATCTTCGCCGGCCGCATCGGCGACGCCGAACGCGAGCTCGAGGAGGGGATCGCCGTCGCTCTCAACGGCGAGGTCGCGACCGACCGCCTCGAGGAGTGGGTCGAACTCCTACTCCCCGCGCTGCGCGCGGCGGGACCGCGGCCGTCGCTCGTCATGGAGCTCACCGAGCTCGCGGACCGCTGCCAGACCAGCGGGGCGACCGCGGCCGAGGTCATGCTGCTCATCGCCCTGAGCGACTTCGCCTTCGACCGGGGAGACGTCGCCAAGGCTCGGGTCGAATCCGACCGAGCGCTGAAACATGCCCGGACTCTCGGACCGGGACCGGTCCAAGGCCTCGCCCTCCTCTCGATGGGCACCGTCCTCTCCGAAGGAACGGCGCAAGAACGCGCCCTTGGCGGCCGTTTCTTCGCGAGCGCCCGGAGCATGCTGGCGGCGTCGCGACGGTACGGGCTCGAGCAGATCGCCGAGGAGCTCCGTCTGCGGGTCCTCGAGCACCGGCGGGACGCGAAGGAGGCGATCGCGGGCCACGAACGGGCGATCCCGGTCTGCCAACGCCTGCGGGCCGGCATGGTCGAGCTGTACCACCATCTCGACGTCGCCACCCTCGCCCTCGACGGGCCGGCCACGGGCTACCCGAAGGCCGGCAAGGCGATCCAACGGGCGCGAGAGCTCACGGAGACGCACCACCTGTTGCCTCCCTCCTGGGGCCTTCTCCGCGAATGGGTCCTCGAAGGACGCATCGCCGCCGCCGAGGAGCGCCTCGACGCAGCGCGGGACCGCTGGGGGTCGATCCTCGACCGCCCCGGCCCGATCCTCTACCCCCGATTGCGCGCGGAGGCCGCCATCCGCCTCGCCCTGCTCGAGTTCGCGGACCATCGGCCGAGCGAGGCGCGCGGGTTCCTCCACCGCCTCGACGACGACGAGTTGCACGGGGCGATCCCGAAGCGATGGGTCGTCTCGCCCGAGGTCCTCCAGGGAAAGGCCGAGGGGTTGCGCCACGGCGCAGCGGCGCTGCCCAAGACCGGCAACGGAAACTAGCCCGCGAGGCTCGGGAGCCAGCCGGGCTCCAGTGCGAAGACGATCGTGGCCACTCCCACGATGATCAGGATCACGACGACCAACCGCTCGAGCTTCGCGGGCTCGACGCGGGCGCCCAGCCGGGAGCCGATCATAACCGCCGACGCCGCGACCAGGACGAGCGCGAGGGCGGCGGCGACGCCCACGATGACCGGGCTGGAGATGGCGCCGACGAACACCACGGTGAAGATCATCGTCGTGTCGCCGATCTCGAGGAGCAGGATCAGCAGGAACGCCGTCGCGAACGCCGAGCGCCCCTGTGGGGTCCGGCGGTTCGACTCCGGCACGAACAGGAGGTAGCCGGCGTAGGCCAGAAGGAACAGACCGCCGCCGAGGCGCAGGTAGGTGACGTGCCCGCCGAGGGCGTCGAGGAGGACGGCTCCGATCGCGACGGCGAGGAGCGTCGTGAGCACGAAGGCGCTCGCGGCGCCCGCCCAGACCGAGCGGGGGTCGAGCTGGGCCGCGAGGCCAATCAGCGCGAAGTTGGTCCGGTCGAGGAGCTCCGTCCCGCCGATGACGGCGAACACGAGCAGGAACTCGAGGACGACATCGGCGGCCATCGGACCCTGGGCCGGTCGTCAGGCGAGGTGCCGCAGGAAGTCGTCCACGAGCCGCTCGCAGTACGTACACCGCAGGACCACCGGGCGCCGCCGCGCGACCTCGAACTCGCTCTCGATCGGCTCCTTCTGGTTCGTGATGCAGTTCGGGTTGGGGCACCGCACGACGCCCACGATCCGGTCCGGCAGGTCGACGACCCGTTTTTCGCTGACCTTGAAGTCGCGGATGATCGCGATGCTCGCCGTCGGGGCGATCAGCGCGATCGCGTTGACCTTTCGGGGGGACAATTCCATGTTCTCGACTTTGACGATGTCCTTCCAACCCAGCTTCTGGCTGCGGACGTGGAGCGCGACCGAGACCGTGGAGTCCTTGTCGAGGTCGCGGACGCCGATGATGCGGAGCACCTCGAGAGAAAGGCCGTTGCCGATGTGGTCGATGACGGTGCCGTTCTTGATCGGCGTGATCTTGAGCTCGCGCATCGGACCCCCTACGCCGCCTTGCCGGTGAGGATGAGTGACAGGAGCGCCATGCGGGTCGGCACTCCGAGGAACGCCTGGCGGAAGTAGGCGGCGTGCGGGCTCCCGTCGACCTCGGGAGCGATCTCGGTCGTCCGCGGGAGCGGGTGGAGCACGATCAGACGCGACTTCGCGCCGGAGAGGAGGGCGTTGTCGACCCGGTAGGAGCCGGCGACCTTCGCGTACTCCGCCTCCTCCGCGAACCGCTCGCGCTGGATGCGGGTCACGTAGAGGACGTCCGCGTCGCGGACCGCCTGATGGAGCTGCTCGACCTCCTCGACCTTCGCCCCCTGGTGGTCGAGGTCCTCGCGGACCTCCTCCGGTAGCTGGAGGGTGGGTGGCGAGGCGAGGACGAGCTCCGCGCCGAACACCGCGAGCGCGTGGGCGAGCGAGTGGACCGTCCGACCGTACCGGAGGTCACCGAGGAGAACGACGCGGAGGCCACTGAGGGTCCCGAACGCCTCCTGCATCGTGGCGAGGTCCAGGAGCGTCTGCGTCGGGTGCTGGCCCGCGCCGTCTCCGGCGTTGATCACCGGCTTCTCCGACGCTTGGGCAGCGAGGCGGCCGGCGCCTTCGTTCGGGTGGCGGAGGACGATGGCGTCTCCGTAGGCGGAGAGCATCCGGATGGTGTCGTGCAGGCTCTCGCCCTTCTTCACCGAGCTCGAGAGCGGGTCCTGGATCGAGGCGACCTTCCCTCCGAGTCGGAGCATCGCGGTCTCGAAGGAGAGCCGGGTGCGAGTCGAGGGCTCGAGGAAGGCGAGCATCAGGAGCTTCCCTTCGAGCTGGTGGCCGGCCTTCGAGCCGTCGGCGTAGGGGATCATCCGCCGCGTGCCCTTCAGCACCTCCTCGATCTCGTCGCGCGAGAGGTCCCGGATGGAGATGATGTCCCGACCCTTGAGCCCCATCCGGCGGGCTCAGCCGGGCGGCCAAGATAATCGTTTGGCCGGAGGGATTCCCTGCGAAACCGCCAAGCGGGACTGCGGCGAGCGCGCCACCGGATGTCCGACTCCACCGACGCGCCGGCGTCGATGCTCCCCTTGGGAGTGGTCATCGTCGCGTGGGGGTTCAACTACGTCTTCGTACGGATCGGCCTTGGCTTCGAGCCGCCACTGTGGCTCGCGGCGATTCGAGCCGGCATCGGGGCCGTTGTCCTCCTGACCTGGCTCGCTCTCAGTTCGGGCACCGAGGGCCTCTCGCGTCGGGAGCGTCGCGACGCCCTCCTGATCGGGATCCCGAACACGGCGGTGTTCTTCGGCCTCTGGTTCGTCGCCGCTTCGGCCGTCTCCCCCGGGGAGACCGCCGTGATCATCTACACGTTTCCGCTGTGGGTCACGCTCCTCGCGAGCCCGTTCCTCGGCGAGCACCCGACCCGGGTCCAGCTGACCGCGGTCGCCACCGGATTCGTCGGCGTCGTCCTGATCTCCGTCCCGTGGAATTCGGGCGGTCCTGGTCTCGCGCCGATCGCGGTCGTGGAGCTCCTGCTCGCGGCGATCGCCTGGGCGTTGGGGACGGTGCTGTTCAAACGACGGTTCGGGACCCGCGCCCCCGCCAGCGCGAACGGCTGGCAGCTCGTCGGGGGGACCTTCGTTCTCGCGGCTTCCGGCCTCGTGGTCGGGGGGGCACCGGCGCTCCCCCCCACCGCCTTCGCCTGGCTCGTGCTCCTCTGGCTTGGCGCCGTCGGGACCGCGCTGGCGTACACGATCTGGTTCCGGCTCCTCGCCGTGCGCTCGGCCGTCAACTTGAGCGGGTACACGTTCCTCGTCCCCCTCGTCGCCTTGGCCGCTTCCGCCGTGGTGCTCGGCGAGCGGCTGCTCCCCCTGCAGTTCCTAGGGGTCGCGGCGGTCGTGTTCGCGATCTACCTCAATGCGAGGGGAGCGCGTGCCGCGGCGTGAGGTCGGCGGTTCGCGTTGAACTGGGCGATCCGGTTCGAGAATTCAGTCGGGGACACCAGGCCGGGCCGCGTGCTCGGCGGGTCGGTCGGCTCAGAATCCCCACGCCGTGTAGAAGAAGTAGATCAGGTAGAACCCGACCAGGATCAGCACGCCGGCGCTGATCTTCTTGATCACCGGCGTGAACGCCTTCAGCTGGTTCACGTACTTCTTGCCGGCGACCGCGAGCATGACCGTGACGACGATCATCAGGAGCGCGGCGGTCAGGCTGTAGATCAGGATGCTGATCAGGCCCCCGAGCAGCCCGAGGGCGAGTCCGGCGATGATGGCCGAGAAGATGACCGGCGCCACGCACCCCGCCGCGGCCGCGGCGTAGCCCGTCCCGTAGCTGAACAGTTTGACGTAGAAGCCCTTCCCGGAAGCGCCCACGGCCGGAACCTCCGCGCCGGCGGGCTTCTGCCCGCGGGCCCGGGCCCACAGTCGTTGCAGCGGCGTGACGATTTTCCAGTATTGCAGATTGGTCAGCAGGAGCACGCCGAGTCCGACCAGAATCACGCCGACGACGATCAGCAGGTAGGGGATGTAGCCCCCGATGAGACTCGCGGCGTAGATCAGCGCCACGCCGATGATCAGGAACACGACGATCATGCCGGCCGCCGTGACCGAGCCCGCGAACAGCGCGCGACGGGCCGTCCCCTTGTACGTCGCGGCGCCCGACGGCTGGGACGGAGCGCCGCTCGCGTTCAACCCCAGGAAGAGACTCATGTACCCCGGGAACATCGGAAACGCGCACGGCGAGAAGAACGTCGTCACGCCGGCAACGGCGGCGAGCGCGAACACGCTCACCGTCACGAGCGTGATCGCCTTCGCGGTGCCGGCATTCGCCGACGAGATCGTGGACTGCAGCTTGCCGCTGTCTTGCACTCCGGACACGTCGTAGACGACCTGCTGGTGCTTGTCGACCACGACCACGTCGGGGATCGCGTTCACGCCGTAGGACGTCGAGACGGCGAGGCTTGGGGTGTCCTGCGCCATCGTCCACGTGATGGCGTTCTTTGTATGGTAGGCCTGCAGCGCGGGGATCGTGTCGCCGAACGACGGCTCGATGTAGACGGAGACGATCCGAACGCTGGTCGTCCCGCTCTGGTTGTAGTTCGCGTAGAGCGAAGCGAGGCTCTTCTCCACGACCTGGCACTCGCTGCACGACAGCGCCGTGAACTCGATCACCACGACGTCGGTGCTCGTGGCGCTCGAGAGGTTGAACGGGTGGCCGTAGATGTCGGTCAGCGTGAAGGCCGGCGCGACCGACGCGGTCGTCAGGTCGGCGTGAGCGCTCGCGTGCGTGGGCGCGAGGGCGAGGGCGGCCGCCACGAGCGTGAGGACGACGAGGAGGGGAATCAGCAGCGTCTGGATCCGCATGTCCCCGACCCGAACCGAACTAACGATGCCGCAAGAGGGCGAAAAGGACGACGGGGGGTCGCTCGGAGGACGTCCGACCGGAGGGACGCTCCGTCATCCTCGGAACCGGCCCCCTACGCGGGCCCCGGAGGCGAGGACTCGGTGGGATCATCGGCCTTCGGGCGGGGCACGTTGGCGCGCCGCCCGGCCCAGGAGACGACCACGATCGCGGCCACGAGCACGACCACGACCGGGACGATCTCGAGACTGAGCTGTCCGGACGGCCCGAGGGAGGACCACCAGCTCGTGGAGGCGGGGTGGGGTTTGCTCGTCGTGTTCGTGAGGGGGACGTTCGCCGTCGCCGTCAGCCCGGCGATGGTGACGCTCTGGCTGCTCGTCTCGTAGCCGTGCTCCGAGACGGAGAGCTGGTAGGTCCCGTTCGGGAGGGAGCCGAACGAGTAGGCGCCGGTGGAGCCGCTGGTCGTCGAGTTGGTGGCCCCGGAGGAGTTGGCGAGAGTGACGGTGGCGCCGGCGACCGCCGCCCCGGTGCTCGAGTCATGAACGACTCCGCTGAGCCCGAAGACGAGAGGGGCGACCGACATCTCGTACATGTATTCGTTGACGACCGTCGTCGCCACGGTCAGGTTCCCGAACGTGTTCGGGAGGCTAGGGTAGGTCAAATTGACCCCGTCGCGGTAGTCGAGCGAGATGTTGTAGCCGGCCACGACGCCCGGCGCCATCCCATGGTAGCTCGACATCGGCTTCGTGGTGCCGACGAACCAGTTCGTCCCGTGAAGGGTCATCGTGACGGGCAGGTAGCAGACCGAACTCGTGAGCTGGCAGAACAGGAAGTAGGCGTCGGTGACGTTCGCGGGGTCCGCGACCTGGACCGAGACCGTGAACGCCTGTTGCTCGGAGACGCGAGTCGACTGGGTGATCGCGAGGACCGGTCCCGACGCGATCTTCGGGGCCGGAGCTGCGACCACGGATCCGAGGACCAGCAGCGCGAGGAGGGGAACGATCGCCCAGCGCGCGATCCGCGCGGACCCTCCCACCGAGCGACGGCCCGGGACAGGGTCGGGACGCGGCGCGTACGGTCGTTCGGATGGGACCCGCACGGATCTCGGCCTACCTGGCGCCCTTCTTGGGGATCAGCATGACCGCGACGAGGAGAGCGACCAGGCCGATCGCGACGCCGACGATCAGGACGACCTCGGTGGTGCCGAGTCCGGTGCCCGAACTCGACGCTCCCCCACCGACGTGCTGGAGGGCCACGTTGTCCGTTGTGAGGTTGCCCGGGGTCAAGACGACGGTCGTCGAGTTCGACTGGTATCCGGGCGCGGTGACGTCGATCACGTACGAGCCGGCCGCGAGCGCTTCGACGAACGCGCCGCCGGTCAGGTTGACGACCGTCCCGTTCAGGGTGACGGCGGCGTTGGCGGGACTGACGGTCCCTTCGAGGCTCGCGTAGCGTGGGACGAACGCGGCGGTCAGTGTGATCGGGGTGCCCGCGACGTGCAGCATCGCGGTCACCGGCTCACCGACGTAGGCGTACGACCGCGGCGCGAACTGGTAGGTGAAGTTCCCCGTGGGCAGGAAGAGCGGCAGCGAACTCGCTCCAGTGGACGTAAAGTTCTGGGAATCGATCGAGAACCACCAAGCGATGGTCGACGGCAGCCCCTGGGGCACGGTGGTGACTCCGGTCGCGCCGGTCGCAGTGGTGTTTCCCGAGAACCCGCTCGTGTTCTGCGCGCTCACCGTGTACCAGTAGCTCTGGCCCGTCAGTACGCTCGAGTCGACGTACTGGTTCGTCGTGGAAGTTCCGATCGGCCCGTAGCCGCCACTCGCCGACGTCGAGCGGTACACGTAGTACGTGTCTCCGAAGCCGCCGGCCGCGGGGGTCGTCCAGTTGAGAGTGACCTCTCCGTTACCGGGCATCACCGTCAGTCCCGTGGGGGCGGGCGAGAGCACCAGGGGATTCACGACGATCGACACGGCCCCCGTGCCGTCGACGAATCCCGACGCCTGGACTTGCGCAGAGATCAGGACGGGCTGGGGGGCAGAGACGTTGGACGCGGTGAACGTCGTGGTGAAGGTTCCTCCGCTTCCCGTCACGCCACTGGTGGGGTTGACGGAACCGAGGCTCGGTGAGACCGTCACCGTGGCGCCCGGAATCGCGAGGCCCGAGCTCCCGTTGATGGCGTGGACGGTGATGGTCGCCGTGTTCCCAGATACGACGATTGATGCGTTGGAAGTCACCGTCGTGACCATGTTCGAGACGGCGCTCATGTTCGCGTTCTGAACGATGTGCGTCGCGTTGGCTTGAACCAGCGTCGCGACGCTCAGGTTCTGGGTGTTCCAGCTCGAGTTGACCGGTCCGATCGCGTGGAACGAGGTCTTCTCACCGGCCGTCAGGTTGAGGGGGTGGTTGTAGAGCGTCTCGCGAACGACGTTGCCGATGTCGTGGGGCCCGCCGCCGTTGTTGACGTTCAGCTTGCCGATGTACTCGAGGAGGTAGGTGACCGCATTGTAGGTGCCGGTGACGCCGGAGGTGACGTTCACGAAGTCACTGACATTGCCGAGCGAAACCGAGGCGACGTCGGCGATGGAGACATTGCCGGCGTACGCCGAGGCGTTCGCGATGTGCTGCGCGTACTCTCCGCCCATCTGGGACTCCGAGTTGGAAGCCCCGCACACATCGTGCTGGCCATCGAAGAACACGTCGGGGTATCCGCACACGCTGTAGAACGTCCCGCGGGTGTAACTGGTCTGGTCGGGCGGGACGTAGTTGTCCAGGCAGGCCGCGGGAGGCGCCTGTCCGCAGACGTGGAGTTCCGCGATGTTGAGGACCGAGTGGCTCGTGTTCAGGTCGAACTGGTAGAGGGACTGCGTCTCCGCGGGGCAGTGCGGGCACCATACCCCCGTGAAGGTTTCAATCAGGACGGTGCGCGGGAACGTGGTCTGCGGGGTCGGTGTGGCGGGCGCCACCGCGGTGCGGAGGGTCCCAGGCGCGGATCCAGCAACACCGGTCGAGGAGAATGCCAGGGAAGCGGTCGGCCGCGGCGCGTGGGCCGGTACCGCCAGCACGGCGAGGGCGAGGACCACCAGAACGAAGGCCACTGCGATTCCACTCTTCTTCATTTGTTTCCTACTCCGTTTCGCTCCAGCGCTTCCTTCGAACCTTACGGCACCAGGCCCCAGCAAGCGTGCGTCGCAGGCTGCGAATCCTGGATCGAAGAGCGCTGACGCTCTCGTCCAGTTCGATTCCTGCACTCGGCCATCGGGGACTCGTTCGATTGGCTATTGGAAAGTAGTACTTAAGCCTCGATGGGCATTCTTGGCGTTCCACCGTCGTGGGACGCGCCGGGCGGAACATCCGGGGCCGAGGGGCCGATTTTGGGTGTCACCGGCCGGAGGAGACACCCGCCGGGCCGGGTCGCGGTAGTGAGCCCGACTTCAACTCTCCGACGAGAAAATCGCACGGAACGAATGTATCCGAGCCGGTCGGGCCACCCCGAGCGTCGCAGATGGCCGGCTCCGGTCACATGCATCCTCCCCCGCCGACAGCGTAGCCCAACCTAGTTTCCCAGGGGCCCTCGGGCCTTGGTCCCAGGATTCGACACGGGAGAACCGGGTCGGCGGAGAAAGGACGGTCGCGGTGACACTTCCGAAGTTTCGTGGGAGTCGGAAGATCGAGTCCGGTCCGGCCTAGCGGCGCAAGCCGGGGGCCCCAAAGCTCAGATCCTCCGCTTGGGCCGCATCACGATTCAAATCTCGGACAAGGTCGCCGGCCGATTCTTCCGAGCCCTCGGCATCTTCAAGCAACTCCCTGCGCGACTCGAAGATTGAATCGATTCCGAAGTGATAGGCGACGACCCCGAGCATCAGAACGAGAACGACCGCCTCTCCCAAGACGAACCAGGGCCAGTTGCTCCCGGCGGACAGCGTGAGAACTAGGAAGACGAGGAGTACTCCGGGGAATACCACCCGCAGGTAGATCGACCAGAAGGTCCTTTCCACTGGTCCTGGGAGTTCGTCCCGGACTATAAATCGGGCGGAGCCTCCCTCCCCCCTCCCCTGACACCGTGCCGCCGCATCCGAGCATCAGCTCCCGATGGTGGGGGGCCGCTTCGGGAATGCAGGACGACGTCGGCTACCACGGGACCTTTGGAACGCCCGCGACCGTGCCGGGGTCCCAAGTCGGAGCCCCCACGACCTGCGCCGGCCGGGGGCGGGCTACGGGATGTGGCGCCTCGCCAATAAGGCCCCGATTAGGCCCGCTATGCAAAAAATCGCGACTCCGAGGGCGATGTACGAAGCGTTCCCTGACCCACCGGAGCTCGTTGCGTGAAGGGAGGCCTGGAATGGCACGCCGCTGGTCCGCGTAGAGTGGCTCGGAGTACCGGAACGCGACGAGTGTGAGCCAAGCGGAGTACCGCCATCGTCGCCGGGTACGGGTGGCGGCCCGGTGTTCACGTTGTAGCCGGGGGTCGTTTGCGGTCCAACAATCACACCGCTCGACGCGTTGACGTACCAGGTTGTGAAGTACTCGCAGGAGGATTGATTCGGTCCCGGCAGTCGCGACGAGTTATCGCACGACGCATGGTAGACGAACCCAAAGTTCACGTCGTAGAATCCGTTCGGATCCAATTGGAATCCGCTGAAAGTGCTGTTGAACCCCCACTCGGCATACAGTGTGCCATAAGCGAGGCTCTCGCAAATAGTGGTCCAGGCCTCGTCCAATTGCTGCTCGCCAGTCCGGGCGTTGGGGTACTCGCTCTGATTGGCTGGCTTAGACTCATTGGGGCCGGGGGTCCAGTTCTGGGACAGATTGTTCACTCCGTCGTAGATCGTCAGATAGGTTCCGTTCAGGGAGCCGTTGGAGTTGAGGGACGAGCAGGGCGTGACATTTCCGAGCGGCAAGACTGAGGGCCGAGAGGTACTGGCGTGAGGCGCCCGCTCTGCGCCCATGCGCTGCTGGCGGCCAAGGCTCAGGGCCACCGAAGCCAGAAGGAGGAGGCAAGTCAAGGCGAGTGCTACTACGAGCGTGCCGCCCGTGCCGCGCATATACTGAGCCGTTACCCGTACCTCGCCGCCCGCCTTAAGCCTCGCGCCGAAGTGTAGTCATCCGCCGTTAAGCGGAGCAACCGCCACCCGCGAGTCAGTCCGTGACCGCTCCCCTCGGCCCGCGTCGCCCGTTCAGCTTCCCGGATGAAACGAGCGACGCATCCCTCGAGCAATTCGCTGAAGTTCGCAAGGACACCAACCCGACGTCCTGTGGTGGGGTCTTACGCCTCGGCCGAGCGCGCGATCTACCGGCAGGCGAACCCTCATCCCCCGCCTCGCCTCCTCGCCCGCGGGAGCCGTGGCGCGCCAAGCCATCGAGCCGGTAGGAAGACCCGGCTTCACCGTCAGGACCCCGATCACGCTCGTCGCCGTGGCGTTCTACGTCGTTGGCGCGGGCGCCACGTTCTTTTTCGCGACTGGCGGAGCCAGGCCCTTCGCGCTGATTCTGGGTGCTCTCATGTTCGCTGTCCTCACCGCCGCGTGGGTGGTCGGCTATCACCTGCTCGTCCCGCGCTACCTCACGGCCCAGGCTAGCAGCATCGTGTTCGAGACCCGGTGGGGCCCACGAAGGAAGCTGGCGCCCTCGGACTATACGTTTCGGCTGACTCGGGCCGGGCGATTTGGGTCGGCGCTCAGTTATGTCTCGAAAGCCGCCCCGAAGCGCGGCCGCGGAATCTTCCTGACGCTCGAACAAACGGAGTATCTCGTGGGGTCGTTTCCAGAGTTGCGTGCGGGTGTCCCATCCGCTCCGTAGCTGCGACGCGTTGGCTCGCGCGGCCGGCGATCGTGCAGTACCGATCCGCCAAGCGAGCTGCGCTGGACATTCGGACGGCTCGCGTACCGGGCCCGAGCGCCCCTGACGACGACTCAGGGGTTTGGAGCCGCGGGAGGTTCGAGCAGACTGGCTCGTAGATCGGCATCGACCGGGCGGATGGGCGCACCGGCATGGACCGTTGGGAGGGGTTCCTAAACCATTCCCGGCCCGGAAACGGCGTCTCCGGGCCGGCGGCACCCCATTTTACTGACGTGCCGGCCAGGTCGCAGTAGTAAGCCCCA
>JAKIWI010000021.1 GCA_022750115.1 Thermoplasmata archaeon | reverse complement strand
TCGTCGACGGCATCCGCGAGCCGGGCGGGTAGGCGCCCGAGGCGATCCGGCCGCGGACGATCGCGGTTACCTGCTCGCTCGGCGTCGCCGGGGTCCCCCGGTCGATCGGGCTAGGTGTATCCGGCGTGTCTTGCGGTCCCATGTGTGCATCGTTGCGGGCGCGCTCGCCCCCGATCAGGTCAGCCTAGTTCACGCCGGATACCCCGAGCCCGGTTGTGTATGGTTGGTACATGGCTGGTCACTATGAGGTCCATGACTACCCGGCGGCCGGGCACGGCGACCTTAAGGCGATCGTGTGGGCCGAGCCGGGCAAGGTCCCGCTCGTGATGACGACGATCGCGGCCGACCGGCTCCCCCGGCTCGCCGAGGCGTTGACCGGGTACCTCGACGGCAACCCGGCCGACGCGGAGTGATCTAGGACGCCCCGCCGAACAAGATCGCGCTCATGCGGGCGGCCTGCCGATCGGTCATCGGCGGCGCCGCCGCGAGCAACTCGGCAATCGCGCGGTCGGTGGCCTCGCCGAGGTCGGTCGGCCGGTCGTCGGCGTCGTCGTCGGGCTCGCCGCTAAAGAGCGCGCTCGGGTCGACGCCGAGCGCCCGGCAGAGCTTTCCGAGGGCGACGACCGAGGGTTGGATCGCGCCGGATTCAAGGTCCATTAGCACGGTGTAGCGGCGCCGCCTGGTTAGCCCGGTCAGGTCGGATAGTTCCTCGATCGTGAGGCCGAGCGTCTCGCGGCGGGCGCGCAGTAGCGCGCCGTCGAATCTGGTCATGCCTACGCTCTCCACTCGGTAAGCACCGAATCCGGGTCGAACCCCGGCCCCCGCCGCGTCGTCGGCATCATGGTCACGTCAAGCAACAGTCGGACGATGGTCCTCTTGCGCGCGATCGTGCGGCTTTCCCATACCGCTTGGGCGGGCCGGTCCCTAAATTCGGCGAGCGGGTCCGGCTCGTCGCTCGCCGCCAGCTGGGCGTCGATGACGGCGAGCCGGTCCCTGATCTCGCGCATACCGGCCGCGAGGTCGGCGTCGTCAATGTCCCCGGCCGCGTGCATCTTCATTTGGCTAGCCTTGCGGGCGCGGAGTTTCTTAGCCTCGGCGCGTAGCTCGGGCGCGTCGACCCCGGCCGGTCGAGGCGGCGGGCGTAGCAGGTCCCGCGCGTCGTCCATTTCGAGCCGAGCGACGATCAACCCGGCGACGAGGGCGTCGGCGTAGCGGGTACTCCTACGCATATGGCGCTTACCGCTCGTGCATGTGTACCCCGGCCCGCTATTGTGCAGGTCGCTCCCGCTTGTCCTGACGGTAGTCCCGTCTGCGCAGACGCCGCATTTCGCGATCCCGCTTAGCAGCCATTTAGGCTCATTGCCGGTATTGGTGCATCGTTCCGGGTCCTCTAGTTTGGCCTTTAGCCTCTCCCACACGTCCCGGTCCAAGATGGCGGGCCACGGGGCATCCTTTAGCACTCCCCTATGGAGGGCGAGCCCGGCGACTGTCGGCTTGAGTAGGGCGTTCCGCAAGATCGCGGGTTTCCAGCTGGCTCCGCTCACGGTCGGTACGCCGCGCTCGCGGAGGTCTCTTACTATCGCCTGTAGGGAAATGCCCCGGCGTAGAATGTCGTCCGCCGCTTGGCGAAGTACCTCGGCCTCGTCGGGCACTACCAATAGGTTCCGGTGATATTTCTCCGTGTCATGGGCGGGCACGTACCCGAATGGACGGGGGCCGCCACGGTAAGAATTACCGTTGAGCGTCTCGTTTTTCTCCGTGACGCGCCGCCGGGTATCCCTACTGCTCTTGTTCGCCATCGTGACCATCATTCGGGCGAACGTGATCTCGCCATCGGTACCGCCGTCCGTGAGGGTCAGCGACCCGGATAGCGACCGGGCGGACGCCCGGCGCGCCTCGCAAGCGTCGATCAAATCCTCTAGGTCCCGCGGGTCGCGGCATACCCGGTCGAGATCCTCGGCGAGCACGGCGGACGCGCGGCCGGTCTTGAGGTCGGCGATCACCGATTGCCAACCCGGCCGGATTACGCGCGTGATCGGTCGGCCCGTGTCGGGGTCGAGGACCGGCGCGCCGTCCCGGTCCCGCACGATCCGGCGTTTGAACGCCGACGCGGGGCGAAGCTTCCCATCGACGCGGCGAGCCGCGTCGTTTTCTACGACGACACGGTTTATGATCCAGCCGAGGTCGTCGGCCTTGCCCCTGAGCTTGACCTCCCGCCCGTCGAGAGCTTCCTCGATGCGCGCGTCTGATAGACGCAGGTAGAGGTCACAGGTCGGCACGGATGACACTATATCACGCTCCACATATCGGCAACCCCACGGTGCCGGCCCGGATCCCGCACTCGGAGCTGGAGTCGCTGCTGCGC
>JAKIWI010000006.1 GCA_022750115.1 Thermoplasmata archaeon | reverse complement strand
AGAAAGCCTTCGGGCGATCTGTTCAGCCCGCGGCCACTAACGTCCGCAGCTACGTCAACTAGTTGCGCTTGGCAGTTAAACAGAACGCGTGTGGTTTTTCCCTCCCTCTGGGAGGGAATTGTAACCGACGGGCCGACCGGCTCGTCCCCCGGGCTTTAGTGCGGTCGCCGGTTCGCCACGATCGTGCCCTCGCTCGGCGTTCCTTCGACGCATTGGCCGGTCGTCGCCTGGATCCGGCTCCGGCTCCCCCCACCCTCGATCCCGATGACGCTCGCGGGTCCGCCGCTCCCCCCGGACCCGCCGCTCGAGATCCTCGAACGGAACCCGGTCGCGACCGACCCTCGAAAACGGGTGTTCGCGGTCGAACACCCAACCGATCGAGGGATCGTGCGATTGATCTGGGATGCGGACGATCCCGAGGTCCTCGAGGCCGAGCTGCGGGCCCCCCTCTTCGGCGGGCGTCTCCCTAAGGACCAGGTGGCGGGGTTCTGGGCCGAGGTGAAGCGATTGATCGCTCCACTGGGCCCCCTCCCGGTCGACGGCGCCGACCCGAAACCGTAAGCCACGCGTTACCCGAGCTCGCCGCGAGTAGTGTCGCGGCCGTCGCCCCAGCCAGCGATTCGACGAGTTTCGGGGTTCGTCGGTTTGATGCGCCTTCGGGCCATCGGCAGCCTCTCCATGCGTCCGGATAGTCGAGCGCTCGCTCCCGTCCCGAGCCGTCCCTTCGGTCGCCAACGGCTCCGAATCTCGAGAGCGGCCACGGTGACGGCCGTCGCATTCCTGGTCCTGCTTCCCGCGCTCTACGCGGGCGTCCCATCTCGGACTCTGGCGGGTCTTCCGACGCAAGCCGGCGCGCCGGCCGTCATGAGTCGCGAGCTTCCGATCGGAGGCCCACTCTCCCGCCCCGCATCGTTCCCGGCCGGAACCGTAACCGGGGCCAATCTCCTCACGACGATCGTCGTGAAGGACACGCCCACCACGGCGAGTTGGGACAGTCGCGACGGCTACCTCTACGTGATCAACTTCGGGTCGCCCGCCGCCGGGGGCAATTCCGTCAGCATCGTCGACCAGTCGAACAACACCGTGCTCGCTACCCGCCCGGTCGGCGACGACCCTCTGAATTCGGTGTACGACCCCGCCGATGGGCTGGACTACGTCCTGGATTTCGGAACGACGGACAACATCACGGTGTTCAACGGGACGCGCACCATCGGGTCCATCCCCGTCGGCACGAGCACGTACTTCGGGCTGTTCGATCCCGCGAACGGCGATGTCTATGTCTCCAACCAAGGAAGCAGCAACATCAGTATCATCAGCGGCACGTCGGTGGTCGCTTCCCCGGCCGTGGGGGCCTACCCGGGCGTGTCGGCGTACGACGCGAACCGACACGTCGTCTACGTCCCGAACGCCGGAACCAACAACGTCAGCATCCTGAACGGCAGTCAGGTCGTTGGAAACATCAACGTCGGCAGCAGCCCGACGGCGGCCGTATTCGACCCCGCGAACGGATTGGTTTACATTTGCAACTCCGG
Organism: Thermoplasmata archaeon; assembly: GCA_022750115.1. Taxonomy (GTDB): domain Archaea; phylum Thermoplasmatota; class Thermoplasmata; order Lutacidiplasmatales; family UBA184; genus Lutacidiplasma. The sequence continues at coordinate 156,552 of JAKIWI010000006.1, read as the reverse complement.
GTCCAACAACGTAACGATCCTCAACGGGAGCTCGACTGTCGCGAACGTGCCCGCCGGCATCGCGCCGACCATGGGCGGCTACGACCCGGCGAACGGGGACATCTACATCGCCGACGCCGGGTCCAACACGGTCACGGTCCTCAATGGAACGACGACCGTCGCCAACGTCTCGACCGGCACCTACCCGCGGAATGTCGTGTTCGATGCCGCGACGGGTGACATCGTGATCCCGGACTGGACCTCGGGGCAGGCGACGATCCTCAACGGGACCCATGTGGTCGCATCGGTGAGCGTCGGGGCGGAACCGTACTCGGCGACCTACGATCCAGCGAATCAGCAGGTCTACGTGGTGAACTTCAACTCATTCAGCGTCTCGGTGCTCGGGACGCCCCCAAACGCCTCGACCGTCCATTTCCATGAGCAGGGTCTCCCAGCCGGTGCTGCCTGGAACATCCAGCTCGGTGCGACGACGTATTCGACGAACAATTCCAGCGTGGACGTCCCCGCCGCTCCCGGCACGTACAACTACTCGGCCCGCAGCGCCACGCCCGACCATGTGGCCGTCAACGGCTCCGGGACATTGACGGTCGTCGGGAACGCCACCGTGAACATCACGTTCGTCGACGCGTATCCGATCATGTTCCACGAGACCGGTCTCGGGCCCTTGGTAACTTGGAATGTCTCGATCGGACTCCAGTGGAATGCCTCGACGAATCGATCGATCGATCTTTGGGAGCCGAACGGCTCGTTTTCGTACGCCATCACCCCCATTCGAGGGTACGAGACGACGTGGACCGGGATCGCGAACATCTCGGGCACCGCCACGATGGTGAACGTGACCTTCACGTCGGTCCAGTACTCGGTCCGATTCAACGAGACCGGGCTCGCTCCCGGCACGCCGTGGCAAGTTCGCGTCGGGAACTTGACGGACAACGGCACGTCCCGAACGATGGTGTTCGCCGAGCCGAATGGGTCGTACGTCTACGCCGTCGCTTCCGTCCCCGGCTATGCGTTGGCGTTGCCGAGCGCCCCGTTCACGGTCAATGGCTCCGCGGTCTCGATCACGGTGGCGTTCGCGCGCTTGTACGCGTTGACATTCGTCGCGTCGGGGCTCCCGATGGGCGGGAACTGGTCGGTCGCCCTCGGCGGCTCCGCCCCGGTGTCCTCGAATCGTACGTCGGTGACATTTCTCAGGACGAACGGGTCGTACCAATACACCATCGCCACGGCCGCCCCAGGGTTCCACCCCAGCTCCAGCCGGGGGAATGTGACGGTGCAAGGTGTCCCCGCGAATGTCACAGTCGCCTTCGTCGCGAACGCCTCGACGGAGTACGCGCTTCGGTTCCGCGACGCCGGACTCCCCGCGAACGACGCGTGGACCATCCGAATCGCGAACGAATCGAACTCCACCCTCGGCCCCTCGCTGCAGTTCCTCCTCGCGAACGGGACCTACGAGTTCTTCGCGAACGCCACGGGATACTCCGCAACTCCCTCGCAAGGACCGATCACGATCAATGGGAGTGCGAGCGTGGCAAACTCGATCCTGGTGTCGTTCGCGCTGACCCATGCGCCCCCGCCCCCGAAGTTTGCCCTCGTGTTCGAAGTCGGCGGGCTACCGACCGAGACGGTCTGGGGCGTTGCGATCGCGGGCAACACGTCGACCACCCGCAACGCGTCGCTATCCGTGAGCGAGCCGAACGGCAGCTACTCGCTCCGGATTCTCGGGGTTCCGGGCTACGAGTGGGTCAGCGGGATTGCGGCGGACCGAATCACCTGGAGCGGCTCCATCGCGGTCGCGGGAGCCAGTCGCACCTTCGATCTCCTGTTCACGCCGTTTGCATGGTCGATCCAGTTCCACGAGACCGGGCTCCCCGACGGGACAGGGTGGAACGTGACCTGGGATACCCCGGCCCCGCCTGGCGCGGACGCAGCCCCCACGAACGACTCCACGAGCGGGAGTTACGGGACGGGGGCACCCAACGGGACGTTCGCATTCGTCGTGTCCGGCGTCCCGGGGTTCGTCACTCCGCCCTCCGGCACGGTCACGGTGCACGGAGCGCCGCTCCTCGTCAACGTCAGCTTCGTCCGTGTCCCCGGATCGTCCACCCTGTTCGGGACGGCGCCCGTCGTCGTGTTCGCGGCCATCGGTGGGGCGGTCGCCGTGGTGGCCCTGCTGGCCGTCGCTCTCCTGATCCGCCGCCGTGGTGGGCGATCACAGAACACGACGGGCCCGGATTCGGACCTCGAGTCGGCGGAGACGGCTCCGTTGGCAGACTCGGAAGAGCCCGCGGACGCAGGGAGATCCGGATGAGCGAACGCCGGCGAACTGGACGCGGGAATCCGGAAGGGTTTAGTGGGACCGCCCGGCTTCGCGCCGCATGATCCGCTCGACCTTCCTCCACATCCCCGGGGTCGGGCCCGTCACCGAGGCCGAGCTCTGGCGGCGCGGGGTCCGCGACTGGTCGGATGTGGAGCGCTCGGCCCGCCTCGCCGAGCTCCCCGAGTCCCTGACGGGTCGTCTCCGGACCGCCGTCCAGGAGAGCGAGGCCGCACTGGCCGAACGTCGGGTCGACTACTTCGCCCGCCGGCTCCCCCCCTCGGAACACTGGCGGCTCTATCCGTCGTTCCGCCAGGAGACGGCGTTCCTCGACATCGAGACGACCGGCCTCTCCCCCTACGAGGGGATCGTCACGGTGGTCTCGATCCACGGCGGAGGCCACACGCGGACGTTCGTCGCCGATGAGGACCTCGAAGAGCTGCCGGCCTATCTGCGGAGGTTCCGCCTGCTCTCGACGTTCAACGGGAGACTGTTCGACGTGCCGTTCCTCGAAAGCCGATTCCCCGGGATGCTGGTCCCATCGGTGCACATCGACCTCCGATTCCTCCTCTACCGGCTTGGCTATTCCGGCGGTCTCAAGCGGATCGAGCAGACGCTCGCCCTTGGGGACCGGTCCGGAGTAGAGGGGATCCACGGCCTCGACGCGGTCCGCCTCTGGGAGGCCTATCGGCGGGGCGACGCGAACTCCCTCGCCCGGCTCGTCAAGTACAACCGGGCCGACACCGTGAACCTGGAGCCACTCCTCGAGTTCGCAGTGGCGCGGCTGTCCGACCGGTTGCTGCCCGGCCGAATCAGCTAAGCCGGACCAACCAACTCGACCAGACGGGGCGCGGGGATGGCGGGAGCCCCCTCGACCGGCGTGGCGCGCGCGATCCGCTCCGCCGCCCGCTCGCAGTACTCAAGCGAGGCGTCGACGCTGAGGTAGTGGCGGCCGTGGCGCCGGGCGACCGCCCCGACCGTACCGGTCCCGCCGAACATGTCGAGGACCGTGTTGCCCCGATAGCTGTAGAATTTGACCAGGCGCTCGATGAGCGCCTCCGGGAACGGCGCCGGGTGGCCGCGCCGCGCCCGCTCGGGGGGGATGGCCCAGAACCCGTCCGAGTAGCTCTGGAATTCCGCGGAGGTGAGGTCGCTGTCCTCCTTGCGGCCCGGGAGCTTCCATTGCCCCTTCGAGAACACGAGGACGTACTCCCACGAGGGGACGATGTGCGGGTTGGAGGGGCTCCGCCAGCTCCCCCAGGCCGTCCGCCGGCCCATGGTTTGCTTGTACCAGATCACCTCGGTCCGCATGATGTAGCCGAGCGCGCGCAGGTCGGCCGTCAACTCGTGGTGGATCGGACGGAACGCCTTGATCGACGTGGGGGCCACGTTCAGGGCGAACCGGCCGCCGACCACGAGAACGCGATGCAGATCTCGCCAGACCTCCTTGAGCCACGCGAGGTACTCATCGTGCGCCCGGTCGTCGGCATACCCGGCGTACTCGATTCGCAGGTTGTACGGCGGCGAGGTGATGGCGAGTTGGACCGAGTTCGCCGGAATCCGCCGGAGCGCCTCCTGGGCGTCCCCGTGGACGACGAGGTCGACCCCAAGCGGCCGTCGAGTTCGAAGGGTCCCCGAACTCCGCCGAGAACCCACCCTCTCCACCCGGCTCGATTCCCCAACCACCCTTCCACCCCAAATCGGTGCTGGTTGCGCGGGCGCGCCTACCTGCTGGGAGGCGGAGGTGACTTCGACCCGAGCGCGCACCGGTCCGGTACCGTTCCGTCCGGCGCCGAGGAAGCGCTATACTCCGAGGGACTTGGACCGGCGTGCGCATCGGGATCGTCGTTCCGACCTTTCCGACCGGCGTCACCTCGTCCGAATTGTGGCTCGCGCACGGCCTCGCCGGCCGCGGGCACGAGGTCACCGTATTCTCCTCGGACCGCGCTGCGGCCCGGGACCGGGCCTGGGCAACGGGAGCCGGCCCGCCCACTCCGCCCGACTTCCCATTCCGAGTGCAACGGATCTCGTCCCTGCCCCTGGCGTACGCCGAAGCGTCCGTGCCGCTACGAGTCTCGGAGATCCTCGGGTCACGGCCCGATGTTTGCCTCCTCCAGGAGGACTATCCGCCGCTGTCGCAGTTCGTCGCCCATGTCGCCCATTCCTCCGGTATCCCGTACCTTCTCACCTGCGAGCGGTACGACGACCTCGACCGGGGAATCCCATGGCTGGCCGTGCGCGCGTTCGAGCGGACGACCCTCCCCCGACTGTGGCGGTTCAGCGCCGCCCTCACCTTCCACTCGCGAGCGTCGATGCGATTCTTTGCGGCCCGCGGAGTCCCACCCGGACGGACCCATTTCATTCCCTCGTGCACGAACAGCCAACTGTTCCGACCGGGCGAGGGGCCGAGCCCCCCAGCGGTCGAAGCGCTCTGGAGCCAGGGCGCGCGCCGGATCCGTGTCCTGACGGTCGCCCGGCTGCACCCGGCGAAGGGGCTCGACACCCTCGCGCGGGCGATCTCCCTGGCGCGACGGTCGCTCCCCTCCCTGGAGGCGATGGTCCACGGACGCGGTCCGGACGAACCGAGGCTGCGGGCGACGATCGCCTCCCTCCGCGTCGGTGACGCCCTCTCCATCGATCGCTCGTCGTTCCCCTTGGCCGACCTTCCCGCGCTCTACCGCTCGGCGGACCTCTACGTCCAGCCCAGCCGACGGGAGCCGTTCGGGATGGCCGCCCTCGAGGCGATGGCGTGTGGATTGCCCGTCATCGCGTCGGCGACGGGGGGCCTCGCGGATCTGGTCGAGGACGGCACGAACGGCCTGCTCGTGCCGCCCAGCGACGCCGAAGGACTGGGAGCCGCGATTGCTCGGCTGGCGGGGGATGACGAACTGCGCCGTCGGATGGGTCGCGCCTCCCGCCAGCGCGCCGAGTCGCTGTTCGAGCTGTCGACCGTCGCGCGGGCGTACGAGGACCTGATCCTTCGAGCCCCGTCGTCGACGAACTAGCCGTCTTCGGCCCGGTTCGCTACTTTCCTATAGATGGGGGCCGTCCTCGCCGACGGGAGAAACCCACCGATTCCATGACCGACCTACCGCAGCCGAACCCGGAAAAGCTGAACCTGCTGCTGGAGCAGTTCGTCCACGACCTCGGCGCCGTGATGCACGGCTCTACCATCGTGATCGGTGAGAAGCTCGGGCTCTACGTGGCGCTGGACGTGCCGGGGGGTCGGACCTCCACCGAGCTCGCCAAGGCCACCGAGACCAACGAACGTCTCATCCGGGAATGGCTCGCCGCGCAGGTGACCTCGGGGTACGTGACGTACGACGGGGCCTCGGAGCGGTACTCGCTCACGCCCGAGCAGGCGTTCGTCCTCACCAATGAGAGGGGCCCGGCCTACTTTCCGGGCGCCTTCATCCTCGCGTCCTCGAACTACCGGGACGAGGCACGGATCATCGACGCCTACCGGTCCGGCAAGGGGGTCGGTTGGCACCAGCGGGACGAAAACCTGTTCATCGGGACGAGCAAGTTCTTCCGGCCCAACTACGTCGGCAACTTGGTCGGTTCCTGGCTCCCCGCCCTCGAGGGAGTCGTGCCGAAGCTCGAGGCCGGCGCCCGCGTGGCCGACGTCGGCTGCGGGTACGGCTCGTCCACCCTTCTGATGGCCGCGGCGTACCCCCGTTCGGAGTTCTTCGGCTTCGACTACCACGCGGGCTCGATCCAGGCCGCTCGGTACTACGCCGCCCTGGAACGCGCCGTGGAGCGGGTCCACTTCGATGTCGCCTCGGCCCAGGAATTCCCGGGCCCCAAGTACGACCTCGTGACGCTGTTCGACTGCCTCCACGACATGTCCGACCCGGTCGGGGCCGCCAAGCGGGTCCATGCGAACCTGAAACCGGACGGCACGTGGATGGTCGTCGAGCCGGCCGCCGGCGAGAGCCTGAAGGAGAACATGAACCCCGTTGGACGGATCTACTACAGCGCGTCGTCGGTGATCTGTACTCCCGCCTCGCTGTTCGAGCCGGGCGGCGCCGGCCTCGGCGCCCAGGCGAGCGCTGCCCAGCTCAAGGACGTCGCGAAGGCGGGCGGGTTCACCCGGTTCCGACTCGCGTCCCAGACCCCGTTCAATCGGGTCTTCGAAATCCGACCGTAAGGGCCGGTGCCCGGGGGCCGAACGGGAACCGAATCCGGCTCGACGCGGAGGAAACGCGTCGGGCCCCCGGGCCGGGCCGCCCGGACCTTCCCCCAAGCGAGGGTGCGTCGGGTCAGGTCAGGTCTTCATGACATGACGGCCGGCTGGGCGCTTCGCAATGGGTCCTTTTCCGCCGGGGCGCTTCGCTGATCGCTTTCGCACTGCCACCATTCTCGCGCCGCGGGTCTTCTTCGCCATGGTCACTCATGGCAGGGGCCGAGTACTTCCCACCCTCCTCAACTCGAGTTAAGCCAACAGCCGCGGATTTCCGCCCGCGGCGCGTGCGACGGCACGAGATGTTCATGAGGGCCGCCGGCGATTCCTCAATGAGGGGCCCCTCCGATGACCGCGCATGGCTCGCCATCCCGCGATCCGGTGGAGTCGTGGCTTCACGAGCACGACCCGGCGGCGGTCCAGGGTCGAACGGACCGGGCAGGGTTCGCCATCCCGGGCGAGTCGATCCTGGGTGGGCTGTTCCTCCTCTGGGGAACGCTCCTCCTGTTCCTGTTTGCCTTCGACGTTACGTTCGGAGGGCTGCTCGCCGTCTTTCGCCCATGGATTCGCCTCTCATGGATCGTTTCGGTCGTGCTGAGCGCCGCGGGCTCCTGGCTCGCATTCGAATTGTCCAACCTGGAAGGATTCGAGGTGTCTCGGGAGCCAAGCCCGTAGCGTCCCGTGCCACAACCCCCGTGGGGGCGCGCGCGGAGAACGCGGACAAGCATCCCCGCCGATCCGCTTCGCCGGCCGGTTCGGGGGCCAGAGCAGCCCTGGCTCGAGGGTTCGACGGTCGTTGGAGTGCTGGGTGGGCGGAAGGGGCGTTCGGCTGGACCGCACGAGTCTCGGGGCCATCGATGGGCGCGGCCAGATTCGAACTGGCGGTCTTCACCGTGTCAGGGTGACGTCATAACCACTAGACTACGCGCCCGCGCGCGCGACCACTGGAATCCGGTTCTTAGCAGTTCCCACCACGCTGCCGCCCGGGGCGGTCTCTCGGTCCGAGCGGCCGGCTCGCAGCGGCCGGTCACGGGACGCAGCCGGTCACGGCGAAATCATCGCCGTTGAACTCCGCGAACCCGTAGTCCTCGTAGAGGTCGGTCTCGGTCACGGTCACCTGGTTCACCGGGTCGTAGAAGACCGTGGTCCCGGTCGAGGCGCTATAGGAAAGGATCACCGACGGGCCGAGCGCTTTGTGGAGCGCGGCGAGCGTCGAACTGGGCACGCTGGTGCTGTCGTTCGTGCAGGATGCCGTGGAGATGCCGGACCCATCGCTTCCCCCGCCCGACGATCCCCCCCCTCCTCCGGAGCTGTGAGGAGGCAGTCCGACGTTGGCGCTCGGGGTCGAGTACGTCGGGGGCGCGATGAGGATCGAGAGTCCGATCACCACGAGGACCGCGACCCCCGCCGCCGTTCGCCGTCCGACGGTCCAGGTGCTCGTGCGCGGACGGGATCTCGGTCGGGAGGTGGAGCTCGGGCCCGTCCGACTGGGCCACAGCTGCCAGGCGGCCGCGACCGCGGCGCTCCCGAGGCCGACGAGGACGAGCGACACGAGGACGCCCGTGGAGGGCAGGACGGTGGGGAGCAGAACGGCGCCGAACGCCACGATCGCCGCGAACAGCGGGTGCAGCCGGGGATCGCGGGGGGCGCTCCTCGGTTCCGCCACCATCCACAGGCCGAAGAACAGCGTCGCCGGGTCGACGACGCCGAGGATCAAGAGCTTCGGGGAGAGCGACGCCGAGAGGAGGACCTTCACGAGGACCGAGAACGGCGCGTAGACGAGGAAGAAGGTGACCGGAAGGCGCCACGTGACCGGATTCCGGGCGATCAGGAACGCGCCGAAGACCACGACGGCGACCTCGCTCACGGTGTTGACCCCGGCCCACCAGGCCGGAGCCAGACCGAGCAGGAACACCCCGAGCAGCACCCCGACCGCGGCCGGATTCATGATCGGCCTCCCGCGGTGGCGCAGCACATGCTTCACGCCGATCGCGGCGAAGGCGGCGGTGCCGGCGGCGAACAGGGGAACGGTGGGCGGGACGAGCAACGCGACGAAGATCCCCGTGGCGATCGCCGCGTCGGGGACGCGGAGCTTCGCGAACCGCACGCTCTGGAACGCGAGGTCCGCGATGGCCGCGACGATGGGCACGCCGATCAGCGTGGTCAATCCCAAGCCGCCGAAGTGAGCGACGGCGTACCCCCCGAGCGCGACGAGGAGGATCCAGGTCAGGCGAGCCGGCGGCAACCAGCCGACAACTCGCCGATGCCACGGTATCGCCTCCGATTCGGTCGATTCGTGCTCGACGGGCTCCGGATCGGTCGTGACGGGAGCAGGTGCGGCAGGAGGCTTGAGCCTGACCCCCGAAGGGTGAGATCCGGAGCGTCCCGCCTGGGAGCCAGCGGTGTCAGCCGTAGCCGCCGGGGAAACTCCCGGAGTCGGGGTGCTCGTTCCAGTGGTAGTAGCCCATGCTCTGGCGCTGCGCCTCGGTCGCGTCTTGTCGAATGGCCCCCTGGAGCGAGCCGTACGCCGAGCGGATCTGCTCTTCGATCGAACGGGCCCGCTGGAGCGCCTGGCGCACATGGGACGCCTCGAGGTACTCGCTCCCCGCCACCGTAGCGAGGTCGCCGGCGGTCCGGATCAGGCCGCCGAGCTCGCGGAGGCGGAGCGTCAGCGCGTTCCGACTGCCGTCGTACGCCTCGGCGCGCCGCCGCGCCTCTTGGATGATCTCGAGGATCGCTTCCCGCGTCGCGGGCCGCAGCCGGCCGTCGGTCGCGATCTCCTGCGCGGCGAATTGGGCGAGCTTGAGTTGGTTGGACTCCGTGTCCGGCATCGTGGTCTCGAGGAGGACCTCGTAGCCGCCGCCCGCGATCCGCGAGCGGAGGGGGGAGAGGATACCGTGGAGGTCCTGGATGTTCGAGGCGGCGACGAGGATGAAGTCGCACGGCACGTTGTCGACCCGGACGGCCGCGCCGCCGGATTGCGGGTTGCGCCCAGTGATCGGGAACCGCTTCTCCTGCATCGCCGTGAGGATGTGCCGCTGCAGGTTGCCGAGGTGGGGCAGCTCGTCGAGGAACAGCACCCCCTCGTGGGCCTCGTGGATCGCGCCGGGGATCGTCCGCTCGTACGGCTGCGTCCCCAGCTGCGGGTGGCCGCCGTACGGGTCGTGACGAACGTCGCCGAGAAGCTCGGTCTCGCTCGCCCCGGTCGCCATCACGAACGGATTGCGGTCGATCTTGACGAGCACCTTGCGGGGGCTCTCCTTCTGGAGCGAGCGGCGGTGCTCCAGAGCGCGCTGGTCGAGGACCGTGATCTTGTCGCCGGCGCGCTCGTAGGCGACGACCTCCTCCACCCCGTTGCGGAGCCGGGTCGTGCGGACAGACTCCATCGGGTTGCCGCCCGGGCTCACGGTGAGCTCGAGGATTCCCCCGACGAGATCGCGGAACGGATTGCCGCTCCCCGCGGTCATGCCCGGGACGACCTGCTTGACGTTCCCGCAGCTCGGGCAGTACCGCTCGGTGGGGAGGGAGTAGAAGCTGCAGCGTGGGCACCGGTAGCCAAGGCGCTCGGCGACCGAGGCGGGAGCCTCGGTGGGCAGGATCAGTTCCCCCTCGATGGTCCGTCGCGCCTCGCGCTCCCGGTACACCTCCTCGCGACCCGTCACCTCGACGCTCGGTCGTTCGGGGTTCTCCGGGTTGTGGACGATGCGGATCTCGGTCCTCGGACGCTCGAGGTGGAGCGCGAGCGCCTGGGCCGTCATGGACTTCCCGACGCCCGGCGGGCCGACGAGTAGGAGGTGCCGGTGCTGGTAGGCCGCGATGCGGGCCAGCTCGACCGCCTTCTCCTGGCCGATGACGCGGGCGAGCGGGTCGGAGGGGATCGCGATGTCGTTCGAGGTGCGGATCTCGTCGAGGCTCATCCGCGCCGGTCGGGCAGGGTCGGAAGAAGCGGCCGTGGTCGCGTCGGACACGGTTTCACGTGAACTACGTTGGAAGCGGAGATAAAGGTCGGGGACGGCGGGCGCCGGCGGAGCCGGCGCCCGAAGGGGTTCAGCGGGGGTGCGGCGCGGGGGCGGCGTCGAGCCGGGTGACGACCCGGATGTTCTCCGGGATCTTCCCGACCGCGCCGATCCGGTTCGCCACGACGGTGGCGATCCCCTTCTCCTGGGCGACGTCGAGGAGACGTTGGCTCACGACCCCATCGAAGACGACGGTCTTCGCCGGCTGGCCGAGGGCGGCGAGCGCGTCGATCATCTCCTTCACCGGGACCTCGCCCACGATGGCGTCATCGGGCCCGAGGAACAGGCTCTTCGAGGTGTTCTCGATCCCGCTGAGCATCTGGAAGTACTTCTGGAGCTCCGGCGACATCGGCGCGGCCGCGGGGGGCGGAGGCGGGGGCGGCGGGGCACGGCGCTCCGGCTCCCGAGGCGGCGGAGGGGGCGGGAGGCCCCGCTCCGGCTCGTCGCGTCGCGGCGGGCGGTCGTCGCGCCGGTCGCCCCGGTTCGGGCCGGGGCCATCGCCCCGGTTCGGGCCCGGGCCATCGCCGCGGTTCGGACCGGGTCCCGGTCCCTCGCCGCGCTCTTCCATCGGCTGGCGCGTCGCGCCCGTCGACTCGAAGCCGCTCATCTCGAGGAACTGGTTGATCGGGATCTTGTTCCTCAGGCACTTGACGAGCTGCTTCTGGGTGAGCTCCTCGACCTCGCTCCCGCGCGGCGCGCGGGCGACGAAATCGATGTCCATCGTCTGGAGCATCTCGCGCAGGATCAGTTCCCCCGCGCGGTCGCCGTCGGTGAAGACGGTGACCGTCTTGCCACGGGACAGGTCCTTCACCGTCTGCGGGACGCTGGTGCCTTCGACCGCGATGCAGTTCTTGATGCCGCAGCGCAGCAGGTTCAGCACGTCGCTCCGTCCCTCGACGACGATGAGGGCGTCGGCCTGGTCGATGTTCGGCCCGGCAGGGAGGTGCTCGGGGCCGTACGTGGTGATCTCGTCGACCTGGACCGCCTTGCGGACGGACTCGGTGAGGTCGAGGCCGACCCCCTTCGAGCCTTCCTGGAGCTTGGCGAGGATCTCCTTCGCCCGCTCGACGACCTTCTGGCGCTTCGAGATGCGGATGTCCTCGACCGAGATGACCTCGATCCGGGCCCGGCAGGGTCCGATGCGGTCGACGGTCTCGAGGCCCGAGGCGAGGATCGCGGTCTCGACCTGGTCGAGCGAGGAGGGGATCGTGATCTCGCCCTCGCTCTTTCCCTTGCGGGAGTCGATGTCGACCTCGATCCGGCCAATTCGGCCGGACTTCTGAAGGTCCCGGAGGTCGAGCTCGTCTCCGAGCAGGCCCTCCGTCTGGCCAAAGACAGCTCCGACGACGTCGGGCTTGTCGATGACTCCTTCGGCCATGATGCGGGCTTTGATTTGGTACTTGGCGGCGCTGGGATCGTTGCTCATGTTCGGTTCGTTCCTCCGGTGTGGGGTGGATTTCCACGCCCCCGTTTCGGGGCGCGGGACTCTGGTGGAGGCGGACCGGGGGTTCGGCCTAGCGGTCGGTCGCGAGTACGCGGAGGGTACGACAGAGGCGTGGGGTCAGCATGAGTCGTCAGTCCGTGAGGCGCGGCGACGCCAGGAGTTTCCTCCTTCCGTCTCCGGGAGTCCTTCCAACGTCGTTGAGCTTCGAAGCGTATTTAAGGGCTGGGCCGGCGAAGGCGACGGCGAAACTCCCTGGATTCCGGGGGACTCTTCGCCCGTCCTGGCCCGGTGGATAACTCCCGTCGCTGACGCGCGCTTAGCCATCGAGGGGATGCACTTCTCCCGACGAGCCTATCAGTCTCAGGGGGAGTTCTTGCCGGTCCATTGCGAGGTCTGAGCCGGGCCGAGGGCATCGTCGTTCGGGACCTGCTCGCCGGGATTCGAGGACCCGTGCCAGCGGGCGACCGGGGGGCACTTCCGCGCCGCACAGAGCAGACCGCCCGACAGCGCGCGATCGCCCGCGACTGGGTGCTCCATCGGTACGTTCCGGATCCCGTTGCGTTGGGACTCCCGATCGTTTCGTTTGTGCTCGCGCAGCCGTTCACCGAGCGATCCGAGGAGCTGGCGCGGCTGTGGGTCGGGAGTCCGTTCTGCATCGCGGCCTGGGCGGCATCCGAACGGCTGTTCGGCGCGTTTCTCGCGCCGTCTATCGAAGCGGCGACTCGACGCGATGCCGCATTGACCCCTGCCCAGATGGTGCACGCACTATCCGTCCTCCGAGCCGATGCGCGGTTGGGTGCTGTACCGGTCTACTTCGATTTCGAGGGAGCCTGGAGCCGATTCGCGGCGCTCGGCGCCCCGCTGGCCTACCCACATCCGCTGCCGCCGCAACTCCGCGCAAGCCCGTCCGTTGGTCCGGTTCGACTGAGTTCTGGTGAGCAAGAGACCGTCGTCCGACTGGTACATCGACCGTTTGAGTACCGGCAGAGCGGCTCCGGCGGGGGCGTTCTCAGCGGGGTTCGCGAACGTCGGGCGCTCGCGTCCGGCTTGGTCGAGCGACGGTACTTCCTGAATCCGGTCGCGGTCTCCCGATGGATCGCCGGTTTCCCTGAGAGCGTGGCGTTCGTCCATGGCGACTTTACACCGGAGTCGCGACCTTCGGACCTGTTCCGGGAGCTGGTCACCTCCGGGGAGATCACGCCGTTCCTGTTTGCCTTCGGGCAGGGTCGGGTACTCATCGGAACCTTGTCTCGGCAGCGAGTCCGTCCGCGTCCCGCGACCGCGCGTCCGGAACGAAATGTCCTCGCCATCTTGGAGCCCTACCTACGAAACATTCAGGTCGACCGACTGCCGCTGGCGGCGATCACCCCGGCCAAGCAGCATGTATTCGTCGACCTACTGAGGGAATCCGCCGACGGGCCGCGCGATTGCTAGGGCATTCGCGAGTGGGCGGAGCGCTCGTTCGGGAGGCGTCTTGGCGCCCCCCCCGGCTCCTCGCGGAATCGGGTCCGTCGGCCCGGGGGGATTCACTCGAGGTCGGAGAGCGGATCGGGGGCACCCGGCCGGGTGGGCTTCTTGGCCGGCGTGCCGGACTCGAGGGATGGAGAACCGGAGTCGATGACGCGTGGCGCGGCCCGCACCGCCGAGCGATATTCGGCGTAGGCATCCGGCTCTCGGGGGCGTGCTGCATTCCGGCCCCCCGATTTTCGGACTACGACGAGCACGATCAGTGCGACCGCGATCGCCCCAGCCACTCCGACAGTCACGCCAATTTGCGCCCACGATAGGAGACCTCCCACCGGGGGACTTGTCACGGTCCCTGCGGCGCCGACAGTCAGCGATGTCGAACCCGTGGCCGAGTGTCCGGCTTGGTCGACGACGGTGAGCGCGACCGGGTAAGTGCCCACCGTGGCCGGGGCGCAGCGCACGCTCAGGGGGCCAGCCAGCAAGCAGGTGGCCATCCCGTCGGTCCAACGGAACGTGTACCCCCCGAGCCCTCCCGAGAGAGTGGCGGTGACGAGCGAGAAACCGCCGACCGCGATCTGGGATGGCTCGGGCGACAAGGTGACGGTGAGCGGACCCCCGCCCCCCGGCGCAACGAACACGGTCCAGCCGGACTCTGCGCTGTGCCCCGACGAGTCTTGGACGCGGAGCTCCGCCGTGAAGAGGCCAGGGACGTCGAACTGGTGAGTGGGCGTTGGGCCCGCGGCGGTCCCGCCATCTCCGAACGTCCAGGCGTAGGTGTATCCGGGAACTCCGCCCGATACGGCGCTATGAAATCCGAGGATGAGGGGTGCCGCGCCCGCGCTCCAATTCCCGAGGGCGGAAACGTTCAACGCGATCGTCATGTTTAGGGAGCCGGTGATAGTCGCTCCCTCCGCATCGACCACTGTGACGGTCGCCACGAACGGGCCGTTGGTCGTGAAGATGTGGGAGATTGCCGCGAGGTTCCCACCGACCCCCCCGTCTCCGAACGCCCACGAATAGTGGTAGGGGACTGTCCCACCGACCTCCACGGCCGAGAAGTTCACCAACTGCCCAAGGTCGGGCGAAATAGGGGTCGCCGTGATGACGGGGACCGAGGGACCGGGGATCACATCAATCGTGGCGCCGGCGACGAATCGGCCGCCCCCCGCGTCGGTGACGACGAGCGCGGCGGTGTAATTGCCGGCGACACCGTAGGCATGGATCGCTTGGACTGGGGACGCGATTGGAGCGGTGCCGTCACCGAACGTCCAGTTGTAGCCCAACGGCGCTGAGCCGCCGCTCAGGTGAGAACTGAAGGCGACCGGGACCCCGACATCGACAGGATTGGGCCCGGCCGACAAGCTTACCGCCAGGGCCCCCGAGGCGTTGAGCAAGTCGGAGGCGGCCGCCGTGTGCCCGAACGAATCCCGGACCACGAGGCTCACGGAATACGATCCGATGGCGCTGTAGGCGTGGCTCGGCGTCGCCAGATTGCTGGCGGTTCCGTCGCCGAACTGCCAGGTGAAGTTGAAGGGGGCAGTGCCTCCTTCATAGCTCGCGGAGAACGCGGTCGCGACACCGACATCGACTGGGTTGATTCCGGGAAGGATCGCGAGGCCGACAAGGGGGGAGGTCACTCCCCACGACCATGTTTCGTTCGGGATGCCGCCGAACCAGATCGAGGCGTTGTCGACCTTGTCCCAGACCATCCGACTGGCGGAGTCCGCCGGTGGCGCTGGTCCTGCCGGAGCCTGAATCCAGGTCCGGTTCGAGAGGATCCACGTCGAGTTCGTGGCGGCGAGCGGTGGAACGTCGACATCCCCGCCGCTTAGGAGGAATCCCGGATCCGCCTGATCGTAGTCCCCCGCCGCAAAGACTCGCCCGGGAGGAGTCCCAGTCAGGTTCGCGGTTTCGTCGATCCATTGGCCGCCGGTGTAGAGAACCGTCTCGTTGTACGCGGCGTGAAGGAAGGGGTCTGTCCCACCGAAAAGCACGACACCGCCGAGCGCGGGTTCGTCGACCAGCAGGGGATCGATGAAGCCCGGCGTTGGGATGGTCGCATTGGTCGTTGTGTTCACACTGAGGTCGGTCCAGTTGCCATTGTGGTAGGCGGCCGCCTGCCCTCCCGTACTGAATCCCGAGCAGGGACTGAGCACGATCACGAACTGGTCGGTGGAATCGAATGCCGCCGTCGTGCCTTGACACGAAGACAAGAGAGCGGTTGGCCAGCTCGCGCCCAGTTGCCTCCAATGCCCGCCGGCAAAGGCCCAACTGTCGGTCAGGAGCGGGTTCGTGTGGTTCTCATCTTGGTACTGACCCCGACCCCCGGTCAGGAAGACGTAGTGGTCGGACTCATCGTACGCAATTTCGGCGGCGAAGCGCGCAGGAGGGGCTCGGCCGGCCGTCGACGTGATGTTCCGCCACACGCCGGCGTGGTACGCCCACGTGTCGTTGAGGGCGAACCGACTGTCGATGGCGCTCCGTCCGCCGAACAAAACGACGTATTCGTCGGTCGCGTCATACGACATGGCGAACTGAGTTCTCGCACTCGGAGCGGATCCGTTCGTGAGGTTGGCCCACCGGAATCCTCCTGAGACCGCTGGGGTCAGGGGCCGCTCGCGCGAACCATCCGCCGGGGCAGGAGAGGCGGCCACGCGGGCCACGCTCTTCGAGTCGAGGTTCGGAGGCTGCGCGGAGGCACCGCTCTGGGGCGGGAGTACCGGTAGGGTTGGAATCAAGAGAGCGGCGGCGCATAGGCAGAGAAGCAGCACGGAGCGATTCGGTGACAGGGACTTGTCCCGCTGTACCGGTCGGAGCCGACGCCGTGCCATGTCGTCCGCAACTAGCGCGAGTGCAAGAACGTTCGGCGCAAGATTCCCCCATCATTTCTGCCGCTGCCGCCCCGTTCGACGACGCTTTCCTCCAAGTCATTCGGTCAGCAGATCCCAAGAGTCGGATGGGGGGATTCTCACGCCGGGTGCTCTGGGCCGCCCGCGCCCGCGAACGAACGGACTGCGGCACCCGGCGAACGAGGCCGTCGCTTGTCGGCGAATCAATACTATATACGCGACTCCGCTACGCGGCCCTCGGAGCCTAAAATTCATGGCCAAGCGCAAGTCCGCCCCGCCCGCCCCACCGGCGACCCCCGACGAGGCCATGCCCCCCAAGCTCGCGGACGACAACTTCGTCGCGACGCTCCGGGAGGAGCTCGCCCGTTCGCAAAAGACGGCCGAAGGCAAGGGCGGCGAAGACCTCGCGCACCGCGGCGAACTGAACAAGCGTCTCCTGCAGGACCTCTGGGAGGTCCACAATCAGTTCGAGCAGATCTCCGTCCATCTGACCGTCGAGCCGTCGCAGACGCTGTTCGCGACGTTCGTCGAGTACCCGGAGAAGTGGAGTTTCCGCGACAGCTTCGACTTCGGCGCCGTCAAGACGATCGAGCTCCACGACCGCACTCCCGGCTGGGTCGGCTTCACGCTCCGATTCTGGTTCTATCGCACGCCCGAGGGAGTCGCTCATTTGCGCGGCATCTACGAGTGGTGCGAGGGCGAATCGTACCACAAGTACACCGGCTGGATGCGGATGATGAACCAGGCGGTCCTCTACGACACCCGGGAGGACGACGTCAACCTCCGCGACCTCCACGCCGCGCTGCGCGACCTCGTCGTGCGGTGGTACACCGCGCATCTCGAGCGCAGCCCCGACTCGCTGATCGCGCACCTGAAGGAGAAATTCCCGAAGGGTGTGACCTACGCGAAAGAGTCGTACCGCGACTAGAACGCCGACGATTCCGACCTCGAAGGGGCGTGGGTCGGCGGCCGTCGACCGGCAGTTGAAATAGCGAGCGCTCCCTCGAGCCGCCGGGAGGATTGGTGGGGGGGTCCGTTCGACTGGGCGCGGGCGCGAACGCGACCGCGATGCGGGACCAGATCGTCGCCTACTTCGAGGCCCACCAGAAGTTCGTCGACTCCGACGCGCTCCGAATTCTCGCGGCCCAGTCGGTCCCCCTGGCGATCTCCCAACAGGTCATCGACGAGGCCGGACCCGCCCACCCGTTCGTCACCGCCGAGATGGTGGCGCGGATCGTGGCCGTCAGCGAGGCGTCCCGGACCAGCGAACCCGCACGCCGTTCCCTCGGGACGTCGCTCCTCTCTCTCTCGATGCCGGGCCCGGAAGGCCCGACCTCCGCGTCGGTCCCCGAATTCTCCGTGGTTCAGCTGGGCTTCTCCGCGCCGCCGAGCACCGACGAGCCGCTGGAAGCGTACACCACGCTGTTCGCCTCCCGCTACGCGGCGCTCGCCCGACTGCTCCGGGGCCGCTCGACGCTCCCGAACCTGGTGCCGGTCGCCGAGTCGAATCGCGCGCGGGGTTCCGTCTCGGTGATCGCCATGGTGCGGGACGTGCGGACCACGGTCGAGAAGCACCACACGATCGTCCGTGTGGAGGATGACTCCGGCTCGATCGAGTGCTTCGTCCCGCGCGATTCGCCGGCGGGGCGAACCACGTTCATCCCCGACGAGGTCGTCGGACTGCAGCTCCAGGTGGGGGAGGACAAGGGACGGGCGCCGCGAGTCGCGGGGGTCGAGCGCCCGGACAGTTCGCGCGGACGAACGGAGCACCGATCGGCGCGGGCGAGCCGGGTGCTGTTCCTCTCCGACCTCCACGTCGGCAGCCGCTCGTTCCTCACCGGCCCCTGGTCGGAGCTCACCGAGTTCCTCCACGGGCGTGGCTCGGCCCCCGACGTCGCGGAGCAGATCCGCTACGTCGTCGTCGCGGGCGACCTGGTCGATGGGATCGGAATCTACCCGAACCAGGAGCGCGACCTCGCGCTCCACGACGTCTTCGAACAGTACGAGGAGCTCGGACGGAGGCTCCGCGAACTCCCCGAGCGCCTCCGCATCATCGTCATTCCCGGGAACCACGACGCGGTCTGTCCGGCGGAGCCGCAGCCGGGCCTCTCGCCGGACGTCGTGGCGCTCCTCCCGCCGAACGTGACGAGCTTGTCCAACCCCTCCACCGTGGCGCTCGAGGGGGTCGTCGTCTCGGCCTACCACGGTCGCAGCTTCGACGACCTGATCCCGGCGATCCCGGGCGCGAGCTACTCGCGTCCGACCGACGTGATGAAGCGGATGCTCCAGATGCGCCATCTCGGACCGATGTACGGGGGCCGCACACCCCTCGCTCCCCTCGCCCGCGACGGGCTCGTCATCGACCCCGCGCCCGACATCCTCGTCACGGGGCACTCGCACACCTTCGGGGTCGACCGGTCGGGTGGCACGCTCCTTCTCAACGCCTCGACGTGGCAGTCCGAGACCGAGTACCAGCGGATGCGGAACATCGAACCGGTGCCGGCCCGCGCGGCCATCGTCGACCTCAGCACCCTCGGCGTCTCCACGCTTGACTTCAGCGAAGGCCGAGCGGTGGAGGCCGAGTGAGCCCCTACCCGCTCGACCCGGTCGACGCCACTGGCCCGATGCGGCTCGTCCTCACGGCGTTCCCCTCGGAGGCCGCGGCGAACCGCGCCATCGAGAGCGTGCTGCGGGCGCGCCTCGCGGCGTGCGCCCAGTCGACCGCGGTCCACTCGCGCTACTGGTGGAAAGGTCGCCTCCGCGCCGAGGAGGAGGTCGTCGTCGTGTTCAAGACCGTCCCAAAGCGGGTCGGCGCGCTGTTCCGCCACCTCGGCGAGCGCCATCCCTACGACGTCCCCGAGCTCATCGAGATCGACGTTCCGAGGGTCCACCCGCCGTACCTCGCCTACCTCGCCGAGACGCTCGACGCCGACTCGCCCCCGCCGCCGCTCGGCGGTGGGTCCGCGCGCGCTAGGCGTCCGGTAGCACGGCGAGCCCGGGGAGCTCCGCGCCTTGGACAAACTCGAGCGCGGCCCCGCCACCGGTACTGAGGTACTGGAACGAACCGCGGACGCCGAGGGTCTCGACAACCCGGGCGGAGTCTCCGCCGGCCGCCACGTGGAACCCCGGGACATCGGCGAGTCCGGCGAGGACCTCGCGCGTCCCCTCAGAGAACCGTGGGTCCTCGGCGAGACCGAGCGGACCATTCCAGAACACCGTCCGGGAGCTTTGCAAGACGTCCAGGAACCGCTGGCGCGTGGCCGGTCCGATGTCGAACGCTCGAGCTCCGGCCGGGATCCGCGAGGCCGGGGCTACTTCGCCGACCGCCCCAGCGGTGCGCTCGAAGACGAGGTCGGTCGGGAGTCCGATGGCGGTGCCCGCGGCCCTCGCGGCCTCCCGGAACTCCGCGACCACCGGGGCGAGACCGCCCTCGACCGTCGTCGCCCCGAGGTCCGCTCCATCGGCGGCGAGGAACGGGAACGCGAGGGCCCCTCCGATCAGGAGGGTGTCGACGCGGCCGAGAAAGCTCGCCAACAGCGGGAGTTTGTCCGAGACCTTCGCCCCGCCCATGAGCGCGACATACGGCCGCTCGGTCTGCCCGAGGAGCGGCGTCAGCGCTCGGATCTCCTTCTGGACGAGGAGGCCGGCGCAAGAGGGGAGTCGCTTCGGGACCCCCACGGTGGAGGCGTGGGCCCGGTGGACGGTCCCGAACGCCTCCTCGACGAACAGGTCGCCGAGCCGCGCGAGCTCGGCCGCGAACGTGGGGTCGTTCGCCTCCTCCCCGGGATGGAACCGAAGGTTCTCGAGCATCAGGAAGCCACCGTTCGACAGGCGAGTGACCCCCTCGATCGCGTGGATGCCGACGAGGTCGTCGGCGATCGGCACGGGGCGGCCGAGGAGGGCGCTCAATCGGTGGGCGACCGGGCGCAGCGAGTAGGCCATGTCGCGCTTCCCGTTCGGCCGCCCGAGGTGCGAAAGGAGGACCGTTTTCGCGCCGGCGGCCTCGAGGTGCTTGAGCGTCGGGAGCGCCTCGACGATCCGTCGGTCGTCGGCGACCGACCCGTCGGGCCGCTGCGGCACGTTGAAGTCGACGCGGACGAGGACGCGTCGACCCCGGACCGCCGCCTCGGTCACGCTCCGCTTTTCGGCCATGCGGGGCCGTCGAGCGGGGCGACGGTAAAGGCGTTGCGAGCGGCGCGGCTATCGGGCTGCGTTCCGCTCCGCTTCGCGCGTCCGGATCCGGACGATCGCGCGCTCGGTCGCCGTCATGGGAAGTCCATGCCGTCGTCCCAGGGCGAGGAGCGCGCCCGAGATGGAGTCGACCTCCGTTCGGCGCCCCCGCTCCACATCCTCCAGCATGCTGGACCGGTTCGAGGCCGTCGCGCGGGCGACTCCGAACACCGCCTGCTCGGCTTCGGCCGGCTCGAATCGGAAACCTTCGGCGGCGGCGACTTGGAGCGCCTCCGCGAGGAGCGCCTTCGCCTGTCCGCGCCACGGCTCTTCCACAAGACGGCCGTTCGGGATTCCGTGGTCCCCCGTCACGGGGTTGATCGCGGCGTTGACCAACACCTTCCGCCAGACCTCCCGGGCGATGTCGTCCGTCACCCGCACGGCGAACCCCGCCGCGGCGAGGGCATCGCGCAGCCGCTCCGTCGCCTCGGGGATCGCCGGATTCCGCCCGAGTACGACCTCGCCCGTCCCCGTGGGTTGAACGACGCCCGGCGCGACGAGCCGGGCCGGGACCGTGTGGACGCCGCGAACCACCCACTGCGCGGCATCCGCCCAACCTCCCGATCGCAAACCTTCGATGAGGTCGGGTTCGATCCCGAGCCCGTTCTGGAGGGCGAAGACCGGAGTCGGGCTCGGCAGGGCGGTGGCCAACGCGATGCCGGCCGCCCGAACATCGTAGCTCTTGACGGTCAGGAGGACGAGGTCGGCCGAGGTTCCCGGGGGAAGCACCTCCCACGCGCGCAGACCGACCTGCCGGTCCGACTCGGACCGGACCACGAGGCCATGGGCGGCGACGGCGGCCACATACGCCGGGCGGCCGACGAGGGTGACCTCCTGCCCAGCGTCCGCGAGGGCCGCGCCGAACCTCGAGCCGACCGCGCCCGCTCCGAAGACGATGACGCGCACGAGGGACGTGTCCGTCAGCCGAGCCGTCGAACGAGGTCGGTGAGTCTCGGCGCCCCGCCCCAGTCCTTCCGGAGCTCGGTCAGCAGGCCCTCGTAGTGGCGGACCTGCTCCTCGGCCTGCCGAACCTGGCTCGCGAGGTACTCGACCTCGCGCCGTAGCCGGGCTGCCTCGGACTCCACGGCCGCGCGGTCGGCGAGGAGCGTCTCGAGCTTATCGTGAAGTGAACTGGGGGTCCGTCGGCGAACGCCCACGGGTCGTCCCTCCCGAAAAGTTTCGGCTCGTTTGGTCGAGAAGCGCATCCGAGACCTTCGCGAGCTGCGCCAGCTCGCGCTTGATCCGGCGGAGCCGCGTCTGGAGGCGCCGCTCGCGCTCGCGCACCTCGCGAAGCGAGGCGCGCAGGAGCTGGAGGCGCCCCCGCCACTTGTCCCGCTCGTGGAGGCTCTGGAGGACCGTCTCGACGTCCATCGGCCCGACGGGCGGAGCGCCCCTCTCAGGAATGAAGGTTTCGTTGCGAGGGCGGCGTCCTCCGGTCGACCTGCCGGGAGGTCGCTCCTGCCCCGGGCCGGCACCGTAATGACCCGACGCGGCTCGCTCGCGCCCGGAGGGTCGGAGGGGATGTCGGGGGGCCGGAAGATCGCGGTGCTCGGGGCCGGAAACGTCGGGGGCACGCTCGCCCAGCGGCTGGCCGAGATGGACCTCGGCGACGAGCTCGTCCTGATCGATATCGTGGATGGCCTCCCGCAGGGGAAGGCGCTCGACATCCAGGAGTCGGCCCCGATCCTCGGGTTCTCGACCCGTGTTTCGGGCTCGACCTCCCTCGACGCCCTGGCCGGGGCGGACGTCGTCGTCGAAACGGCGGGCCTCGCCCGGAAGCCCGGGATGAGCCGCTCCGACCTGCTCACCAAGAACGCCGAGATCCTGCGCGGCCACGCCGAAGCCGTTCGGAGCCAGGCGCCGAACGCAACGGTGATCGTCGTGACGAACCCGGTCGACGTCATGACGTTCTGGTTCCGCCAGGTGTCGGGACTCCCCCCCGCCCGGGTATTCGGCGAGTCCGGCACCCTCGATACCGCGCGCTTCCGGTGGTTCGTCGCGGAGGAGCTCCACGTCGCCCCGCGCGACGTCATCGGCTTCGTCCTCGGGACCCATGGCGACACGATGGTCCCGGTCCTCTCCCACACCAGTGTTTCCGGCGTCCCCCTGACGCGTCTCCTGCCCGCGGAGAAACTCGACGCGATCGTGGCGCGGACCAAGGCCGGAGGGGGAGAGATCGTGAACCTTCTGAAGATGGGGAGCGCCTACTACGCCCCGTCGGCGGCCCAGGCCGAGTTGGTCCGGGCGGTCGTCCACGATGAGCACCGCGTGCTCGGCGTCACGGCCCACCTCCAAGGGGAGTACGGGCTCTCGGGGCTCTGCCTCGGGGTCCCGGTGCGGCTCGGCCGCGCCGGTGTCGAGAAGGTCGTCGAGGTCGCCCTGACCGATTCGGAACGGAAGGCGTTCGAGGCGAGCGCCGCCGCCGTGCAAGCCGACCTCGCCACGTTGCCGAAGTAGGCCGTTGGCCCCCCCGAGGCGAACGGCTCATAGGTCCGGCCCCCCTAGCATCGCCGTGGCCGAAGCTGGGTCGGAACCCCCGCATGGCGCCCCCGTCGCCGCGGTCGAGATCAAGCGTCGCCTCGCCACGCTCCGTTACCAGACCGACTCGGCCGACCACGCGCACATCACCGTCAAGCCGGAGATCTGCGCGCGCTGCCCGCACTCGTTCTGCACGAACGTCTGCCCCGCGCAGTGCTACGAGCGGATCGAGGGCCGCCTTGTGTTCCGTTACGAGGATTGCGTGGAATGCGGTGCCTGCGACATCGCCTGCGACCAAGGCTCGGTCACATGGACGATGCCCCGGGGACCGTACGGCGTCCGCTACGCGTACGGGTAGCAACGGCGGGGTCGTTCGCCCGGTACCGACGTTCGCGTAGAGGCTCAGCTTCAAACCCCCGGGGCCCGCTCGAGCCCTTCGAGAATGTCCACGACGCCGTCCGCGACCCTTCAGGAGAGCCCGGCTCTGTTCCCGTACCGGCTGAGGCCCGGACAAGAACGGATCGTGGGCGCTGTGCAGGAGCTCACGCGCCGGGGCGGAGCGCTCCTCGTCGACGCTCCGACCGGGAGCGGCAAGACCGTCGCCGCCCTCGCGCCCCTGATCGAGCACGCGGTGGCGGCGGACCACCGGATCCTCTACCTGGTACGGACCCACGCGCAGGAGGTCCAGGTCCTCGCCGAGGTGCGCGCGATCTCCCACCGCCTCGAACAACCGATCCTCGCAGTCGGGCTCCAGGGCCGGCAGCGACGGTGCTTCCTTCTCGAGCGGGTCGCCGAGATGAAGGGGGCGACCGCGGAGGAGCACGGCAAGCTGTGCGCCGACCGAAAGCGCGCGACAGAGCGGTCGCTCGCCGACGGGGTCGGGACGGAGCCGCCGCCCGAGCTCCCCGAGACCGGGCCGCTCGACCTCACCGACCTCGATGGGTGCGCCTACTACGCCCGGGTGCTGCAGGCGGACATCGAATCCCTCTCCGACAAGTTCAGCCAGAAGATCCCCACGCCGAACGAGTTCGAGGCGTTCAGCCGCGACGAGAACTTCTGCCCGTACGAGCTCGCCAAGAAGCTCTCCGGACGCGCACGGCTCGTCACCGCGCCCTACCCGTTCTTCTTCCACCCCCACATCCGCCGCTCGCTCCTCGACTGGATGGGTGTCGGTGCCGACCGCGTGGACCTCGTCGTGGACGAGGCCCACCACCTCCCCGACCACCTGCGAGACCTGTCCACCGTCTCGCTGCCGCAAGAATCGGTCCGTCGAGCGCGCGCCGAGGTCGCCGAGCGCGGCGACTTCGCGCTGCCCGACGGCCCGAGCGCGAGCCGCCTTCTCGAGATCGTCAGCCTCGCCATCGACCAACTCGTCGAACGGTGCGGGAGCGAGGACGACGTCATCCTTCCGACGAACGCGCTCGAGGACACGCTCCTCGCCGAGATCGGGGGGACCTCGCACCGCCTGGACACCTGGCTCGGCGCGCTGGTCTCCTGGGGCGAGACGCTCCGCGACGAGCGGCGGCGCCAGCGTCGGCTCCCCCGCTCCTGGGTCCACGCGGTCGGGCTGTCGCTCCTCTCTTGGCCGCAGCTCTCCGCCCCCGAGTACGTCAAGGTCGCCTCGCGCCAGCCGCGCCGCGCCCTCGAGGCCTATGCCCTCGACGCCCGCGGACCGGCCGAACCGATCCGCAGCTGTCACCTCTCCGTTCACCTCTCGGGGACCCTCGCCCCGCTCCCCGAGTATCGCGACTCGCTCGGGCTCGACGAGACGACCCGCCTCCTCGCGGTCCCCTCGTTCTTTCCGCCCGAGAACCGGCTCGTGTTCTACGACACCCTGGTCACGACCCAGTACGAGGAGCTGCAATCCGACCCGGCGGCGATCGGTCGGATGGCGGACCGCCTCGCCGAGGTCCTGCAGAGCCTACCGGTGAAGACGGCCGTGTTCTTCCCGAGCTTCGACCTGATGGACCGGGTCCTTGCGGCCGGTCTCGCTGGAGCTCTCCCGGCGAACGCGGTGATCGAGAGTCGCCGACTCCCGATGAGCGACCTCTGGCGGTCGATCGAGGGCTTCAAGGCCGAACCCGGGAGCGGTGTCCTGCTCGGGGTGACCGGCGGTCGGATCGCCGAGGGGGTCGACTTCCCGGACGACGAACTCGAAGCCGTGGTCCTCGTGGGCATCCCGTATCCCCGTCCGAGCGCGAAGCGGGAAGCGTTGCGCACCTACCTCGATGCGACGGTCGGGCACGGCTGGGAGTATGCGGTCGAGGCGCCCGCCCAGCGCGCCGTCCTGCAAGCCCTCGGGCGGATGATCCGCTCCGAGAACGACCGGGGGATCGGCGTGATCCTCGACCGCCGCGCCTCGGCGTTCGCCTCGGCGATCCCCGAGCTCAAGCCCGCCGGCGACCTCGCCGCGACGGCGCGAGGGTTCTTCGGCCGGCGCACCCGGTGGAACCGAGCGACAACGGCCCCAAAGCCGTAAGGAGCGGGGCGCCTCCCCGACCCCGCGAACGATGATCATCACTCGGACGCCGCTCCGCGTCTCCTTCGCGGGCGGGGGCACGGACCTCGCCTCGTACTACCGCTCGCACGGGGGCGGGGCGGTCGTGAGCGCGGCGATCGACCGCTACGTCCATGTGCTCGTCAACGAGAAGTTCGACCAGTCGATCCGGATCGCGTACTCCCGCACCGAGAACGTCGAGCGCCTCGAGGACCTCCAGCACGGCCTCGCCCGCGAGGCGATGCGCCGAACGACGGTTCGCGACTCGCTCGAGATCCACACGATCGCCGACATCCCTGGGGAAGGCACCGGGCTGGGCTCGTCCTCGAGCCTCACCGTCGGGCTCCTCAACGCGCTCTACGCCTACCGGGGGGTCCTGAAGGACCCGGCCGAGCTCGCCGAAGAGGCGTGCCAGATCGAGATCGACGACCTGCACGGGACGCTCGGCAAGCAGGACCAGTACATCGCCGCCTTCGGCGGCCTCCGGCACTTCGAATTCCGCAGCGACGACACCGTCCGCACGACGCCGATCCCGCTGACGGCGAAGGAGCGGGAGGAGTTCTCCTCCCACCTGTCCCTGTTCTACACCGGACTCACTCGCAAGGCCGAGGGGATCCTGAAGGGCCAGGAGGCGCGGACCGACCAGAACATCGGCACCCTCGACGCGATGCGCGCCCTCGCGGACAATACCCGCGATGCGTTTCTCCGCCACGACTGGGCCGCCGTCGGCTCGATCCTCGACGAGGGTTGGCGGCTGAAGCGCTCGCTCTCCGCCGGGATCTCGAACGAGCAGATCGACGGGTGGTACGCGAAGGCGAAGGCCGCCGGAGCGTGGGGCGGCAAGATCACGGGAGCGGGCGGCGGAGGGTTTCTCCTCGTCGTGCACCCGTCCGCGCAGCACGCTCAAATATCGAGCGCCTTGTCGCCGATGCGCCGGCTCCCGGTGAAGATCACCCCGGAGGGCTCGCGCATCCTGTTCGTGGGCCGGTGACGCGAATGACGATGGAGATCGGGCCGTATGTCCGGCGCTACGTGGAGGAGACCCACGCCGCGCTCGCCGACCCCTACCTCGCCCGCGCGATCGAGCAGATCGTGGCGGTCCTGCTCACGGCCCGGGCCGCGGACCGCACGATCTACTTCTTCGGGAACGGGGGCAGCGCTTCGACGGCCTCGCACTTTGTCGTGGACATCGGCAAGGCGACGATCCGCGGCGACCGCCGACGGTTCAAGTGCGTCGCGCTCGTCGACAACGTCGAGACCGTGACGGCCTGGGCGAACGACGCCGAGTACGCGAAGGTGTTCAGCGAGCAGCTCGCGACCCTCGCCGCTCCGGGCGATGTCGCCTTCGGGATCTCGGGGAGCGGGAACTCCCCGAACGTCCTCGAGGCGATGGCCGTCGCGAGGAAGATGGGCCTTCGGACCGTCGGACTCACCGGCATCGGCGGCGGGAAGCTGAAGGACGCGGTCGAGATCCCGGTCGTCGTTCCCTCGAACTCGATGCAGCACGTCGAGGACGTGCACCTCCTCGTCTGCCACCTCCTGACGGCCTACCTCCGGGACGAGGCCCCCGCGCCTCCGCCGCGATGACGGTCCGCGTCCGGGACTACATGGTGCTCCAGGTCGAGCACCTGGACGAAAGCACGACGGTCGGCGTCGCCATCGACCGGCTCACGCGGAGCCGTCACCATGGGCTTCCCGTGACCGACGGCACCGGCAAGCTCGTCGGGTTCGTCAGCGCGAAGGAGCTCCTGCGGAACTCCCAGCATCGCGGGACTCCCCTTCGGGACATCATCCGCGGCGGCACGTACACGGCCTCGCCGGACATGGCGCTGGACGACGTTGCGCGCATCATCTTCCGCTTCGGGCTCCGCGATCTCCCGATCACCGACGAGGCGGGCCGTCTCGTCGGCGTGATCTCCAACCTCGACATCGTCCGCTCGCACTTCGAGCGCGCGTCGCCCGCGAAGGCGGACACGCTGAAGCGACTCCTCGCCGAGCGCTACCAGCTCCCGTTCTCCTCCCGGCGCGGGCTCGTGCCGATCGCGCGTCTGCTCCCCACCCAGTGGAAGGTGTTCGAGGACGAGCTCGAGGGCCGCCGCTACGAGCTCGAGCGCGGGTTCGCGGAGCCCGTGCTCGTTGTCCAGAAGGGCGAGCTCTGGATCCTCGTCGACGGCCACCACCGGGCCCTCGCCGCCCAGGAGATGGGGCTCGCCCAGCTGCAGGCGTACATCCTCACCTGCGACAACCCCGAGGCGTTCGCCGCAACCGAGACGGGGTTGGAGCGGGTGGCGCGGGACCACAACCTCCACACCCTCGCGGACATCGAGATCGACCGCTCGGCCCACCATCCGCTGCTCGAGGTCACGACCCAGCTCATCCGCCGATTCGCGCCGGACGATGCCGCCGGCACCCCTTCACCACCGACGTGAAACCGGCGCGCCGACGATTCGTACACTAGGGATATCAAGCGAACCTTCGTCGGGCGGCCGGCACCATCGATGGCGGGCTCGCGGCGCTGTGGTACCCCGCGCGCGGCTCGCGCGGCCCGGTGGTCCTCCCGCCTGATCGCGTTCGGGGTGGTACTACTCCTGACCGGATTGCTCCTGAGGGCCGGCGGGAGCGGGTCGTCGGCCGGACCTCGCTCGTTCGCGAGCGGGGGCGGCGGTTCCGGTTCGGCCTCGGGGATCCTGACGGTGAACATGACCGACACGCCGTCGTTCGCTCCGAACTCCCTGACCGCGACCTCGGGGTCGCCGGTGGCGATCCACGTGATCAACCGCGGGTCGTTCGCCCACACCTTCACGGTCTCGGCGACCAACATCACGCTCAATCGCAGCTGGTCCCCCGCCCAGGTCGACCAGTTCTTCCACTCGAATGGCTCGTGGGCGAACGTCTCCCTCAACGGGGGCGCCTCGGCCTGGGCGAACTTCACGATCCCGTCGACGGCGGTCGGAAGCTACGAATTCGTGAGCGTGGTCCCCTACCAGTTCCAGGCGGGCATGTTCGGCTACCTGAACGTCACCGCGGCCGGCGGCGGCGCCGGTGTTCAGCTCCAAGAACAGACGGCGAACGCCGGGCTCTCGTTCGTCCCTTCGGTCCTCGCGGCGAACGCGACGGCGTTCCCTGTCGCGGTCAGTGTGGAGGTCTCGAACCTCGGCTCGAACTCGCACACCTGGACGCTCGTCGCCCAGCCGGACGTGAACGTCACGGCCGGCGACTTCACGAGCTACTTCCAATCCCACCCGCCGGCGGCGAACGTCAACGTGCCGTTGACGCCGGGCCAGGTCGTCTGGGCGAACTTCACGATCACCCAGAAGGGGGTGTACCAGTACATCTGCGAAATCCCGGGCCACCTCGGCGCCGGGATGGAGGGGTACCTCTACGTCGGTGTTCCCCCTCCGCCCGTGGTCGCGCCCCCGAGCACCGCGGTCGTGGAGCCCGCGCTCCTCCTGGCGGGCGGGGCCCTGCTCGTCGTGGGAGTCGTCCTCGCGCTCGCCGCATCGCTCGTCGGCCGAATCCCGTCGCCGGCGTACGGGCCGAAACACTGACTCGCGAAGCGCGCGCTTATACGCCGTTCTCCATTCGAAGCCGGGTCCGGCGTCCTCCGACCCAGGACGGGGCACCCGGGATCTCGCATGCGGACGACGCCCCGATTTCGCTCGTTCTCGCGTCGGGTCGTGTGGGCCGCCCTCGGCATCGCGCTCCTGATGGCGATGCCGGCGGTCTCTCCCGCCAGTCACTCCGAGCCACCAGTCCCCTCCGCGGCGACCGGCGGGGCAACTCCCTCCCTCTCGGGGCACCTGCCGGGAGTCGCCGCCGGGCACCTGCCCGGAGCGAGCGGAGGGGGGCGCGCCATCGACGCGGCCGCACTGTATCGCACCGATCACACGGCCACGTTCGGGGGCCCGAACGCCTCCCGGCCGGGTCGGCAGGCTCTCCCGCCGACAATTCCGGCTTCGCCCTTCGCGCCGACCCCGCTCCGGCCGTCGAATGGGGGCGGCTGGCTCACCGGGACCGTCCTCGATAGCCGCTACCTCACGCCGGTCGTGGGGGCGAGCGTCTCGGTCACCACCGGGGTTTGCACCTACTGCCACTCGGGGACGACGAACGCGACCGGCGACTTCGTGGTCGAGGGAGACGCGGGCCCCGCCCGGATCGACATTGTCGCGACCAACTACGTCGTCAATCGGTCCTTCCCGACGATCGTCCTCGGGTCATTCACTTCGCTCGGCACCCTGTTGCTCGTGCACGAGGCGACCGTCCATGGAGTGGTCGTCGCCGACCTTCCGAGCCACCCCCCCATCCTGAACGTCTCGGTCTCGAGCACCTCCCGGGACGGAGGTCTCATCGGCCCCGACAGCAATCTCACCGCCCCGAACGGATCGTTTTCCATCTGGGTCGATCCCCTCCCGATCGAGGTGGACTTCGGGCCGCCGTTCGCGAACTTCCTGGGGAACGCGAGCTTCGTCGACCCGATCCCCTGGCAGGTCCTCGACGTCGGGACGGTGGCGCTCGAAGGGAACGTCTCGGTGAACCTGTCGGTCGTCGACTCTGTGACAGGCCAGAACGTTTCGGGAGCCTCCGCCTGGTTTTGCTCCGACCGCATCGACAACGGTTGTTTGTACGGCGCGCAGTCGGCCGACGGTTCCGTGCTGTTCCCGGCCCTGGCCGGAGCCGGCTTCGTGAACGTCGTCGCCGGTGGGTACATGACGAACGTGACCCAGCTCGCGGACGTCCCCTCCGGGACGGCCGGCCCCGTGAAATTGGGGACGGTGCGACTCCTCCCGGTGGGCGCGGTCGAGGTCACGGTGAACTTCACCGGCGGAATGCCCATCGGGACCTGGCCGAGCGCCCTCCCGAACGGCTCGGGCGAGATCTCGGTGGTGGTCTGCCCCCTCTCCGGTGAGAACGGGGCGAGCGGGGGGGACACGGAGCTCGCGGCGGCCGCCTGCGACATGACCGATGTCAAGCTCGGCGTGACCACGCTCGTCCCCGCCCCCCCGCTCCGGGACGTGGTGATGGTCGCTCGAGGTCCCGTCGACTACCCGGTTCCGAACGGGTTCCCGCTCGCCGAGTTGCCGGTGCCGGGGCTGCTCAAGAATTTCCGGCTGCTCAATGAGACGTGGGCGAACGTGACTCCGGGGTTGGTCACGTATGTCGGGACGGTCGATGTCAGCCCCGGCACCTACCTGTCCGGAACCGTCGTCGTCTCGGGCTCGTACTCGACCGAATTCGCAACGTCCGCGACGATCACCGTCTGCTCGATGGTCCGGGGCTCGGAGTGCCTTCCCCCGGTCATGACCTCCGCCACGGGCCAACTTCCCCCCGTCCCGGCCGGATGCCCGACCGGAGCCTGGGTGTTCTGCGTTCCCGCGCCGCCCGGCCCCGACCATGTCGGCATCTCCTGGGGCCCCGACTCGGGGGGCACCTGGATCACGGTGCCGACCCGCTGCTGCGCCCAGGAAGGGAACCCGACGCCGATCGGGACGTTTTCGTTCTCGGCGGAGCTCGCATCGCTGCACGGGAGCGTGGGAGTCGAGGGAGCTCCGATCGGGTCCCTCCCCTCCGTCACCGGCGCCGGGGTCGGAGTCGAGGCATGTCCCGCGAATCCCCTCGGAGGGCCGTGCTTCCAGGGCACGTACAACGCGACGAATGGGTCGTTCTGGTCCTACGCCGAGCTGGGGTGGGACCAGGTGACCATCTCCGCCGGCGGCTACCGCTCCAACAGCACGTGGGTCGACGTCACCTCGAACAACACGACCGGGGTGATCGAGGTCGGTCCGGTCGCCTACGTCGGCGGGCAGGTCCTCTCGGCGACAACGGGATACCCCGTCCTCGAGGCGCAGATCGTCGCCTGCATCGTCGCGAACCCGAACGCCTGCACCTCCGTCGGGACGACGTACGGCTCGAACGGCACCTACAACGGCAGCGTCGGGGTGACCCCGTACCCCGCGAGCGCGGTCGCCTTCGAGGCGAGCGCCACGGGCTACGACACGGAGACGACGTTCGCGAACCTGACGCCGGGAACGATCACGACCGTCCCGACGATTCGCCTCGCTCCCATCGGCGTCGCGGCCGTTCCGCAACCGACGGCGGCCCGTTCCGCGAACTCCTCGACCCCGACGACCGGCTCCTGGGTCATCGGCCGCGCGCTCGACGCGCGTTCGGGCCTCGCCGTGGGGGACGCCCGAATCTCGCTCTGCTACCTGAGCGGCGCCGGCGGATGCCAGCTCACCAGCTCGCAGACCCTCGCGGACGGGGCGTTCAACCTGACGACCGTCCACGGGTCGTACCAGATGTGGGTCAACGGTTCGCACTACGTCGGCCTGCGGGTCTACCTGAACGCCTCCACGGCGGGGACGGTCGACCTGGGTTCGGTCCTCCTCACGCCTCTCGACCGGATCACCGGCCGGATCCTGGTCGGGCCGTGGGGGAGCCTCGGGGCGCACTACGGCGAGGGCGCGGACCAGGTTCGGATCAGCGGCTGCGACCCCCGGATGGTCTGCGGGCCGATCGAGGCGAGCGACACCGGCGGGTTCTTCAACGTCAGCGTCCCGGCGGGGGCTCCCGACACGATCACCCTCACGGGGGGCGGGATCGCGAACGCCGGGAACGGCGACCCCGGCTTTTCGCCCTCGAGCTTCGCATTGCCCGTCTCGTCGAGCCAGGTGACGGTCGCGGGGGGCGGGCCTGGCGGCGGCGTGCTGTTCCTGATCCTTGGCGGACTCACCGGATCGATCCGGGAGAGTTCGGGGGGCAACACCGCAGCCGCGTTCTTCGCGACGTATGGGACGTTGGCGAGCGCGTCGGCCGGTCCGAGCATCACCGCCCTGACGGGGACCTCGGGCAACTACACGGCGTTCCTGCCCGACGGGGCGTACGGCGAGCAGGTGAACGCGAACGCCCAGGGGCTCGTGCCCGCCCAGTCCACCGGGGTGGCCGGAACGACGACCGCCGGGAGCGTGGTCCCCGGGCCGAATCTGACGCTCACGCGGTTCGGGTTCGTGGACGCGACCGTCCTCGACAACACCACGCTGTTCCCCGCCGTGGGGCTGACCGTCGACGTCGTGGGGTCCGGCGGGCCCTTGAATCAGGCACTCTCCGGTGGCTCGGTGTCGAACGGCACCGGCTCGGTCAACATCAGCGCCCCGCCCGGGACGGACGCGATCATGGTCGGTTCCACCGCGTTCGCCAACTGGTCGAGTACGGTCTCGGTGAGCGCGGGCAGCGCGACGGCTTTCGGCCAGATCCGCCTCACGGAGGTCGCGGGCGGGGGAGTGGTCCTCATCCGGACCGTCGACGTCAACACCGTCGCCACCCCGCCGACTCCCGGGGTCTACGACAACGTCACGTTCCATCCGGTCGAAGGAACCTACGTCTTCGAGGACTCGGGAAACGGCACCGTCCACGCGGGACCCGCGAACGGCAACGACCTCGGGCAGTTCCTGCTCAGCGGCCTTCCCGATAGCGCGACCAATGTGTCGGTGGCGGCGACCGGGTTCACGACGTTCCAGACTGGGGTCGACTTGCCGCCGGGTTCGACCTACGTCCAGCCTCGGCTGAACCTCACCGCGGACGGGATCGTCGAAGGAACGGTCGAGGCGATGCCGGGCAACGTGACGGTGCCATACACGATGGTCACCGCCTGCCCGATCACGAAGCCGCTCTGCGCGACGGTCGTTGAGACGAACGCTACGGGGGTCTTCTGGGTGGGCGTCCCCGCGGGCCTCGATCAGTTCACGGTCCAATCGAACATCTACCTCGCGAACCTGACGCAGATCGTCAACGTGACGCCGGACTCCTTCGTCGAGATGGGGGTCATCCCCGTGTTCGGGTTCGCGACCGTCCACGGGATCGTGCGCGGGCTCCCGTCGGGCGGGCTCCTCGTCGGGGCGAACGTGAGCCTGTGCTCGCCGTTCAGCCCCCCGAACGGCTGCCTCCCCGATGAGACGGTCACGACGGACGCGAACGGGACGTTCTCGATCCCCTCACCGCCGGGCCAGTATTTCCTCTCCGCCTCGGCCCCGTTCTACAACACGACCCGCTACCTCCTCAGCCTCAACCCGGGCGCGAACCTCGACCTCGGCATCGTCTTCCTCGCGGCGTACGGATTCTTCACCGGTCAGGTCGTGACCTCGACGGGTGCCCCCGTCCCAAACGCGAACGTGCTCGCCTGCGGAAACTGGGGCGGCGGGCCCTGCGGCCGGCCAACGAGCACCGCAGCGGACGGAAGCTACCAGGTCGCGGCGCCGCCCGGGCCGGTCGGGATCACCGTTACGAAGTCCGGCTACCTCGACGGCGTCGCCCGAACTACCGCGCTCTCCGGCGTGTTCGTCGCCTTGCCTCCGATCGTGCTCGTGCCGCTGCCGCCCAACATCGGAGAGAACGTGACCGGGACCGTCCGGTCCGCGGTGAGCGCCGCCCCGATCTCCGGGGCGCTCGTCGTCGCCCGGGAGGGCGGGATCCGGGTCGCGCAATCGCTCAGCTTCCCGAATGGTTCGTTCCACCTCGTCGTCCCCTGGGGAGTGGCACAGCTGTTCGTGGGCGCGCCCAACTACGCGGCCCAGAACCTCACCGTGACCGTCCACCAGGACGTCTCGGGGCTCTCGTTCTCGCTCGCGACGATGACCTACCGGGTCCGCGGGGTCTCGACCGACGGAGGAACGAAGGGCGTCCTCGGGGACGTGCAGATCGCTTCCAACGGGAGCCAGCTCGCGCGATCGGACGCGAACGGGGCGTTCTCCTTCTTCGTGCCGAACGGCACGACCCACCTCGTCGCGAGCCTCGCCACGACCGGTGCGGTGCAGTACGGCTCGGTCGCGTTCACGGTCGTCGTCGCGGGCGCATCCACGTTCCACAACCTCACGCTCCCGCGAACCGCGGTCCCGCTCTCGGGCGAGGTCGTCGACGCCTCGACCGGCCGTGCGATCGCCCAAGCCGCGGTGACCGTCTGGGCCGAGGGAAAGGGCGCGCTCGCGAGCGCGGCGACCGACCCGTCGGGTCGCTTCGGCTTCTCGGTCGCCCCGGGCACCTACAACGTCAGCGCATCCGCGCCGGGGTACACACCGACGAACGTGTCCGTGTTCGTCGGGCCCACGGGCAACCGCACCGCGATCGCGCTCGTTCCGCCGGTGCCCCTCGCCTCAACGTCGTTGAAGCTGCCGCCGACCTGGGTCCTCGCGAGCGGCGCCGCAGCGGTGGTCGTGATGGCGGCCGCGGCCGTCCTGATCCTCCGCCGTCGGGGACCGCCGCCCGCGAGCGATGGTCCGGTCGATGCCGAGTACCGGATGGTCGACGAGCCGTCTACGTGACGACCACGAAGGCGCGCATGATCCCGTGGTACGTGCCGCAGAACTCGGTGCACTGGATCAGGTAGGTCGTCCCGGCGGCGGCGTTCGGCACGTTGAACGCGAAGTTGTTCGTCCGGCCGGGGATCGCATCGATCCGGACGCCGAGGCCCGGGACGTTGAACGAGTGGATCACGTCGAGGCTCGTGACATTGATCTGGACGGTCGTCCCGGGATGCACCCAGAGGGCACCGCCCGTCGTCGTCCCGTTCGACGGGTTGTAGGTCACGTTCGCGCAGGTGCCGTTCGCGGGGTAGCAGAACTCCCAGTACCACTGGTGGCCGGTGACCTCGACGTACTCGTCGATGTGCGAGGGAATCGCGTCGACGTGGTAGAGGAGGATCGTCGAGTAGAACATGACGGCGGCGAGAAGCGCCACGACGGCGAGCGTCCAGGCGTACTCGAGCTTCCGCGTGCTATCCATACCGCCGCCCCCGGGTATGCGGGTCGCGGTAGCGCCAGATCGCGTACGCGAGGAACGCATAGGTGATCAGGGCGCCCGCCACCGAGACGGCGACCATCACCCAGACGAGCGGGGAGGTCTGCTGAAGGTCCGTGGACCCGGCGGCGACCAGGGCGGGGAGAGGTGCCGCGAACCGCGCCGGGGCGACCCCCCCGAGCGCGCGCGCAAGATGCCCTGGGGTCACGCCGGAGGACGAGGGCGCCCGCTTGATATTTCAGCCGTACGAACGGGAAACCGCGTGCAGCGTCCACGCGCGAGCGGGCCCGGACGGCCCGGTTCGTACCAAACCCCTTTGAACCGCTCTCCCCGTCCCGCGGCCCAAGCGCGCCTCCGCGCGCGCCGAGATTCAACGATGCCCCGGCCGCCGGTTCGTGCCGCGCTCGCGCTCCTCCTTGTCGCCGGGCTCCTTACGATCTCGCTCGTTCCGGCCCTGGCGGTGTCCCATCGCGACCGGACCCCGTCGTCCGGGGTCCGTCCCTCGGCGGGGACCGACCGGTGGCTCAACGTGACGGTCACCGACGCGCTCGTGTTCGCGACCAGCATCGACGAGGTCCAGCCCGGCGACTCCGTGCACGTCGTGGTGACGCAGCTCGGCTCGGTGACGCACACCTTCACCCTGTCGCCCACGGCGGGGTACGAGTTCCCGAGCACCGACAGCGCCTCCGACCTCGATTCCTACTTCTCGTCGCACGCGCCTCTCGTCAATGTCCAGGTCGGGGCGACGACCGGGGGCCACTACGAGGGCAACTTCACCGCGCCCCCGGTCGGGGTCTACGAGTACGTCTGCACCCAGCCCGGGCACTTTCCGAACATGGCGGGGCTCCTCGGCTCGGGGATGTCGCCGGGGTCGCTCTCGACGACGAACGGCCCGGGGGCCCCGGTGTTCATCATCTCGGGCGTCATCGTCGGGCTCGTGATCCTCGCGCTGGTCCTCGGCTTCGTGGTGGGAAAACGCCGCGGCTCCTCGGACGAGATGCCCCCCGAACGGCTCGGCTACCGCGAGCCAGCGGCCACTCCGGCCGAACCTCCGCACGTTCCGTAGGTTCCCGATTCCCGTCGGCCGGGCGCCGGAAAGTCTAAGAAGGATGAGTCGGTGCAACCTACGGACCTCGTAGGAGGTTCGGGGTCGAATCAATGGCGTGGGGAGTCCCGAGCCGCGAGCGACGGGTTCTGAAGGCCGGCCACTCCTCGATCGCGGTCACGCTCCCCAAGCCGTGGGCGGAGGCGATGAACCTTCGACCGGGCGACCTCATCGTCTTCGACCAGAACGACGATGGCGCCCTCTACCTTCGACCGGCCCCGGCCGCCGGGGTCGTCGGCGCGAGCGCCCCGTACCTGGTCCAGGCCCAGTCGTTCGACACGCCGGGGGTCCTCGAGCGGCTCGTCCTCGGCGCCTACCGCGTCGGGCACGATGCGATCGAGATCCGCAGCGAGACCCCGATCCCCCCTGAGCGGATCGAGGAGCTTCTGAAGGCCGCGCGGCGCCTGATCGGCGTCTCGGTCGTCGCCCAGGAGCCGACGCGGATCGTCCTCCAGAACTTCATCGACCCGTCGAAGTACGGCCTGCCGCAGCTCGTCCAGCGCATGAAGATGATTCTGATCGCGTTCCTCGAGGAGTCGGAGATGCTGCTCGACCGGCGCGCTCGCTCGAAGCGGATCGCCTCGCTCGACGAGGAGAGCGAACGGGTGCTCGCCCTCCTGGTCCGTCAGCTGTTCCTCGCGAGCCGCGACTGGTCACTGGCGCGGCGCATCGGCTGCCCCGACCCCCGCCAACTGCTCGAGTGGCGCGTCGTCGTCCACTCGCTGCAGGAGCTCGGCCACCTCCTCTCCGAGATCGCCGTCCTCCTCGACGCGAGCCGGGAGCGGCCCGCGGGCGACACCGCGGCGCTGCGCGCTCGCCTCGCCGATGTGAAGGATGGGCTCAAGTCGGTCGTCGACACGCTGATTCGTCCCTCGCTCGGCGAGGCGTGCGACGCCTACGCCCAGGTCGCGGCCCTCGGTAGCTCGGCCCGCGAGTCGGCGGACCGCATGGGCGTGACGGCGCGGCGCGCCGGACTCCACGCCGCGACCGTCGCGACGCAGCGGAGCGCCGCCTGCCTCTCGACGCTCGCCGAGGTCGCGGTCGACCGCGCCGTCTCGCTCGGGAACGAGACGATCGTGGTCGCGCCGGCGTGACCGTTTAAGTAGGGCCGGTACGGACAACTCGTACGGGTCGGACTTCCCGGTACGAACGCCAGATACCCCCGCCCCCGGTGGTCGGGAGCAACCCATGTTCGACTCATTGGACGACTGGCTGATCATCGGCGTCGTGGTCGCGATCTTGTTCTACGGCTCGAGCAAGATCCCCCAGCTCGCGCACGCGCTCGGCCGCTCGATCGGGGAGTTCAAGCGCGGCCGGCTCGAGGTTGAGCGCGAGCTGAAGGCCGAGCAGGCGAACCTGGCGACCACCCCCACCCCCGGCCCCCGGTAGACCGAGGCCCCGAGGGGAGATGGGCACCGTCGGTCCGGTCGAAGCCGAACCCTGGCGGGGGGCGCCGTGGGCGGCTCCGGGCCGACGAAGTGGGTGGGTGTGACGCATGGGGGAGCTCGACAAGATCCTCGCCGTCCTCGGCGAGGTCCGCCACCGCCTCGTCCGGACCATGCTGGTCCTCGCCCCCATCTTCGGCTTCCTCGTCACGTTCGAGCTGAAGCCCTACCCCTTGCACGTTCTCGGGCGGACGATCCCATTCGCCTACCCGTGGCCGAACCTGTTCTACAACGTCACGGCCCAGGTGTTCCGCGCGCTCGTCCAACTCATGCTCCCGTCGAACGTCGTTCTCCTGAACGTCGGGGTCGGCGACTCGATCTTGGTCCAGGTCGAGATCGGCGCCCTCCTCACGCTGATCCTCGGGATGCCGTGGATCGTCCACGAGGTCTCCGCGTTCCTCGTCCCGGCGCTCCGCCGCAACGAGCGCGAGATGATCCGGCGCATCGGCATTCCCGCGACGATCCTGTTCGCCATCGGCACGGCGCTCGGCGTGTTCGTGCTGACGCCCCTCACGTTCCGTTTGCTGTTCCTCTACGTCGCCGCGATGGGGCTCGCCCCCGTCCTCGGCGTCCAGCAGTTCGTCCAATTCGCGCTCCTCTATCCGCTCGCCTTCGGGCTCGTGTTCGAGCTTCCCGTGTTCGTCTACTCGCTGACCCGCCTCGGGGTCGTGCGAGCCGCCGTCTGGCGTCGGCACTGGCGCGGCGCGGTGATCGGTTCGCTCGTCTTCGGGATGATCGTCACGCCGGACAACTCGGGCATCACGATGCTCCTCGTCGCGACGCCCATGATCGCGCTCTACCTCGGCGGCGCCTGGTTCGCCGGCCGCTGGGAGTCGCGGGCGACGAAGCGCCGGTCGGGGCCCGCGGCCGTGACGGGGTGAGGTGAGATGGCGCTGTTCTCCGACATCGATTGGGCCATCCTGCTCGGCGTCGCCGGCTTCCTTCTGCTCGGCCGCGAGAGCGGCGCGCTCCTCCGGCAGTTCGGACGGTACTACGGGCGGTTCGTCCGGCTGAAGCAGGAACTCCTCGGCGAACTGACCCGCGCGGCCGACCTCCCCGCGCCGTCGAGCCTCCGCTCGCTCTCGCTGCGCGGGGCCTTGATGGGGTATCCCGAAGGGTCGCAGACGCCCGGAATCCCGGCCGCGGTGACGACTCCGCCGATGCCGTTCGCCATCGCCGCGACGGCGAGCCTCGGGTCGATCGGGCCCGACCACTGGTCGCTCGCCATTCCGTCGGCCGGGCTGGAGGCGCCCCGAACCCGATGAGCGCGCTCTCCATCAACGACCAGATCACGCTGCTCGAAGTGCTCCTGATCCTGGCGGGGATCGGCATCACCTGGGCGGTGTACTACGGGAGTGAGCGCGCGGAGCTCCCGGGCGACGCTCCGATCCCGGAGCCGGGGCTGCCGGACGACCTCGAGGTCGACACGCGCGGGAGGACGCTGTGACGGCGTTCGGGATGGGCGCGGCCTGTCCCTCGCCCTGCACCGCCGCGGCGCTGTCCTTCCCCGTCGGCCAGCTCCACCGCGTCGCAGCGACCCCGTCGTCGGAGCCCGGCGAGGTCGACGAGACGAAGCGCAACGTCCTCAAGCTGCTCGTCGCCGCGGGCGTCGTCGGCGCCGCCGGCGGAGGGTTGGTCGCCGGATCGTTGCAGTACGCCCAGCCGCCCACGGTCGGCCTCTCGTCGTTCCCGCGGGTGCAGCTCCTCGATCTCGATGGGACGCCCCTCACGGTCACGAAGGCCGAGAAGGAGTACAACGCCGAGACGGGCGATGTCCTGACGTTCAACTACCCGCTCCGCAACGAGCCGAACTTCCTCCTCAACGTCGCGCCCGCGTCCGGCTCCTCCTCGGGAGCGACGAACGTCGTGAACGGGGTCGGGAGCCAGAAGTCGATCGTCGCGTTCAGCGCGATCTGCCAGCACCTCGGGTGCCCCGCGCCCGCCATTTCCTACTACCCCGCCGGCATTTGCCCGCAATCGCCCGGCGGCAAGTCGTTCTACATCCACTGCACCTGCCACGGCTCGACCTACGACGTCACGAACGGCGCGGCCAACCTCACGGGCCCCGCCGTCCTTCCGCTGCCCCAGGTGATCCTCGAATGGGATCAGGGCGACGACACGCTGTACGCCGTCAACATGGTCGGCCCGCCGGTGAACGGCCACCTCGACACACTGACCGGCGACTATGGAGTCGGCACATCGAGCCAGCTCACGCGCCAGCAGCCCGTGCGCCTGTGCAACTTCTCGTAGTCGGAGGGCGGGATGGCGTTCGAGCGGTGGTTCAATCGGACCCTCAACCGGGTCTGGGGGTTCGTCGAGGACCGGACCGGGATGCCCAAGTGGGCGCTCCGCCCGCAGCCCGAGTTCTCGTTCAAGCCGTCC
The DNA here is from genome assembly GCA_022750115.1 of Thermoplasmata archaeon. Taxonomy (GTDB): domain Archaea; phylum Thermoplasmatota; class Thermoplasmata; order Lutacidiplasmatales; family UBA184; genus Lutacidiplasma. Next base: position 116,353 of record JAKIWI010000006.1, on the reverse strand, counting down.
TACTGGACCGGCGCGTTCGTCGTGAACGCGTTCCTCTACCAGGTGATCTCGGGGCTGCTGCTCCTCCTCTACTACCAGCCGAGCACGAGCCCGACGTTCACGGCGTGTGGCCAACCGACCGGGACGCTCTCGTCCTCGCCCGCGGCCTGGTGCAGCACCTACTACATCGTCCACTCGGTCCCGATGGGCCAGCTACTCCTGTCGACCCACTTGTACGGCGCCTACGCGATGATCTTCCTCGCGTTCGTGCACTTCTACCGAGGCTACTACCTCGGGGTGTACAAGGCCCCGCGCGAATTCTCCTGGATGGTCGGCAGCCTCCTGATGCTGACGACGCTCGGGATGGGGTTCACCGGCTACCTCCTCCCGTACACGCAGATTTCCCTCAACGCGACGAACGTCGGGCTGGTCCTCGCGATCCGGCTTCCGTACGCGGGCCCGCTCCTCGGCCCGCTGATTCTGTCCGACGGCACGGGACAGGGGCTGTTGTCGCGCATGTTCGCGGCGCACGTGCTCCTCCTGCCCCTCGCGCTCGCGGCACTCCTGTACGCCCACATCGCGCTGTTCGAGTCCCACGGCATCGCGCCGCCGGCGACGTCCGACCCGCTCCAACGTCGGCGGTTCAACGCCACGGAGGACAAGAAACACGTGCCGTTCATGCCCCACATTTTCTTCTACATCACCAAGTGGGCGCTGTTCTACATCGGGCTCCTGCTCGGCATCGCTGCGCTCTGGCCGTGGAGCCTTCCGACCTACGCGGGTGACCTCTCCGCGGCCGGGGTCGTCACGCAACCGGATTGGTACTTCCTCTGGGAGTTCAAATTCGTCGACTTCCAGGGCGTGACGCCGGTGCTCGCCGTCGGCGTGACGACCGTGATCATCCTCTACGTTCTCTTCCTGCCGTTCCTCGACCGCTCGAAGCGTACCCACCCCCGCGATCGACCGCTGTTCATCTTCCTCGCGAACTCGATGCTCGAGTTCTTCGTCCTGATGACGGTCTGGGGCGGGCTCACCCCGGGGGTCGCGATCACCCCGATGACCGTCGCCGAGCGGTTGGCGCCGCTGTTCGCCGTCAACGCCGTGGTCGTCGCGTTGTTCCACTGGCGCTACCAGAAGAGCTACCGCGCTCGGCTCGCCTCTCGCGACGGCGCGACCGCCGACCGGCGCGGGGTGTACCCGCTCGGCTCCCCCGGAACGCCCCGGCCCGCCGTCGCGGAGGCCCGACCCCATGACTGAGCCGGCGCCCCGCACGTACGCCACCGGCTGGCTCTGGGGCGTCCTCGCGATCCTCCTGATGGTCGGCACGGTCGCGGCCGCTTTCGTCGTGTATGGCCTGACGGACCTGTTTGCGAACGGCAACTGGCTCGTCGATGTCCCTGCGTTCGTCGGCGGGGCGGTCGTCGCCTCGATCGCGATGCTGCTGCTGACGGGGATCCTCTACCGGGTCGACCGGCTTCGCGGCGTTCCCCACCGGGAGGTGAGGCTGTTTGAGTGACGTGACCGAGCTCACGCCCGAGATGCTCGCGAGCGTCGAGGCGCACCGATCGCAGGCAGCCCGCAAGGTGCTCGCCCTCTACCAGGCCGTGACGGTCCTCATGCTGCTGGGGATCGCCGGGCTCGCGCTGTACGCGTTCAAGCTCGGCCCCTTGGTCGGCACGGGCGCGGAGACATCGTTCGGCTTCGCGGCGGCGGCCATGTTCCTGATGGGCGCCCTGCTCGCCCACCTGGCCGACGTGACGTACCGGGTCTGGCCGCTCGGCCGCCGGTTCCGGCCGGCGACCCCCCCTCCCGCGACGCCCCGCGCCGCGGCGAAACTGCTCACCTGGGTCGTCGTCCTCGCGACGGCCCTCGGGATCGCCTACGTCGTGGCCCAGCTGATCATGTGAGGGGAGAGGAGGAACGATGTACGAATTCGTGACCCCGGTCGTCGAGATCGCGCTGCTCGTGGCCATCGCTGCGTTCGTGCTGTGGGTCCTCCGCTACCACGGCGAGTGGTTCGTCCGCAAGGCGGCCCAGTACCTGTTCACGACCGATCATCGGCGCATCGGTCTGATGTACATCACCACGGGAATGGTGTTCTTCTTCATCGGTGGGATCTACGCGACCCTGATCCGCACCGACCTCGGGTTCGTTCAGGGGCTCGGGCTCGACCCGCAGACGACGCTCGGCATCACGCCGGACGTCTACTCGACCCTGTTCACGATGCACGGGGTGCTGATGATTTTCATGTTCATCATGCCCGTTCTCGCCGGGTTCGGCAACTTCCTCGTCCCGTCGATGATCGGGGCGAAGGAGATGGCCCTCCCGAGGATCAACGCGATCGCGTTCTGGATGCTCCCGCCCGCCGGGGTGATCCTGCTTCTCTCGAACGCCTACGCCGGCTGGACCGGCTACGTGCCGCTCTCGGTGCAGGCGTACGGTCCGAACCCGCACGGCGTGGACCTCTGGATCACGGGGCTCCACATCCTCTCCGCGTCCTCGATGCTGGGCGCGATCAACTTCCTCGTCACGATCGTCAAGCACCGCGCGCCGGGCGTGAAGTACTGGAACATGCCCCTCTTCGTCTGGGCGACGCTGATCAACTCGGTCCTCCTCATCTTCGCGCTCCCCTCGCTCTCGATCGCGCTCACGATGGTCCTGTCGGACCGCAATTTCGGGACGCACATCCTCGCGGCCGCGAACGGCACGCCGCTCGGCGGCGCCCTCCTCTACCAGAACATGTTCTGGTTCTTCGCTCATCCCGAGGTCTACGTGATGGTGCTCCCGGCATTCGGGATCATCTCGACCGTTTTACCCAAGCTCGCGAGAAAGGACATCTTCGGCTACGGCGCCATGGCGGTCGCGCTCGGCGTCTTCGCGGTCCTTTCCTTCGCCGTCTGGGAACACCACATGTTCGTGACCGGGGTCTCGACGGACCTTCGGTTCGTCTTCATGCTCTCGACGATGGCGATCGCGGTGCCGTCGGCCGTGAAGACGTTCAACTGGGTCGCCACGCTCTGGGGCGGTCAGATCTGGATGGCCGTCCCGATGTGGTTCTGCGTCGCGTTCATCACGGGATTCGTCATCGGCGGATTGTCGGGGGTCCTCCTCGCCTCGATCCCTGTCGACTATCTCTACCACGCGACGTACTTCGTCGTCGCACACTTCCACTACATCCTGCTCGGCGGGACGTTGATGGGCATCTTCGCCGGGATCTACTTCTACTACCCGATCTGGACGAAACGCTGGTACTCCCAGCGGCTCGGCCACATCCACTTCCTCCTCACGTACGTCGGTGTCAACCTCCTCTTGTTCCCGATGTTCATCCTCGGGGCGGAGGGGATGCCCCGCCGCGTCTACACCTACCTCCCGACGGGGAACTTCGAGATGCTGAACTTCCTCGCGAGCGTCGGTGCGATGATCCTCGGCATCGGTCAGCTGGTCTTCGCGTTCAACATGGTCTACAGCTACTTCGCCGGCCGCAAGGTCACGACCGACGACCCGTGGGGCGAGCCCGCGCCGACCCAGATGACCGGACCCGTCCCGCAGCCGCTGCGCTCCTCTCGGGGCACCCCCGCCGCGGCGGCCCCCGCCGATCTCGCGCCGTAGGAGTTCGGCAGCGAGGGAACCGACGATGCAGCGACACACCCTTTTCCGGCTCCTCGCAATCGCGGCGTTCGCCGCGACGTACGTGACGATCCTCCTCGGGGGCAACGTGATGGCGAGCGACTCCGGCCTCGCCTGCCCGGACTGGCCGACGTGCCACGGCACGCTCCTTCCGCCATTCTCCGGCGCGACGGCGATCGAGTGGAGCCACCGCCTCAGCGCGTTCGTCACGGGAGTCCTGGTCGCCGGGCTCGCGCTGGTCGGCCTGGTCTCCGAGCGGCGCCGCCCCGCGCTCCGCGGCCTCGCCGTGTGCGCGGCGGTCCTCGTCCTCGCGCAGGCGTTCCTGGGCGGTCTCGTCGTCGAGACCGACCTCGTCGTCGGGATCGTGCTCCTCCACTTCCTGCTCGCGACGATCCTGTTCGGCCTCCTGCTCCTCATCGCCTTCCTCGCGAACCTCCGCGAGATCCCGCGTCGATGGGCCGCCTGGGCTGAGCACGCCGCCGACGATGAGCCGGCGACGGTCACACTGGCCCGCCTCGGTCGCAGCGTTGGCGACGACCCTTCTCCCGAGCCGTCGCCGGTCGGCGGGGCGGACCCCCCGTAGGGGGGGGACGTCGGGGAGGTCGCCCGTGAGCGGATCGGCATCGAGCCCGACTTCGGAGCGCTCCGCTCCCGCCCGGTGGCGCGACGTCGTCACGCTCACGAAGCCCGGAATCACGGCACTGATCGTCCTCGTCGCGGTCGCCGGCTACTTCCTCGCGCTCCCGAGCCAGATCGACCCGCTCCGCCTCGGTCTTCTCGCCCTGACGGGCGGGATCGCCTCCGCGGGGTCCGCGATGTTGAACCACTACCTCGACCGCGACGTCGACGGCGGAATGCGACGGACTCGCCAGCGTCCGCTCCCCGACGCCCGCATCGAGCGGAGCGGTGGGGTGCTGGTCGCCGGCACCGCCCTGCTGGGGATCGGGGTGGGGGTCGCGTACGTGACGTTGAACCCCCTCACCGCACTCTCGATCGCGCTGGGCGGGCTCACCTACGTGCTCGTCTACACGCTGCTCCTCAAGCGCCGCACGGCCTGGAACATCGTCATCGGTGGGTTCGCCGGGAGCGCGCCGGCGCTCGCGGGCGGCGCCGCCGCGATCGGCACGTGGAACACGCCGGTCCTCGCGTTCGCGCTCCTCGTCTTCCTCTGGACGCCCCCCCACTTCTGGAGCCTCGCGTTGCTGCTGCGCGAGGACTACAAGCGGGTCGGGCTCCCGATGCTCCCGCGGATGGACGATCCGGAGTACTCGGGCCGTGTCGTTGTCGTCTCCGCGGCTCTGCTCCTCCCCGCCTCGGCCCTCCTCGTCCTGGTCGCTCCGTTCGCGTGGCCAGCCGCCGTTCTCGTCCTCGTCGCCGCGGCGACCTACCTCGTCCTCGCGCTTCCGCTCTGGAAACGAGTGGACCGGCCCGTCGCGCTCCGGGCGTTCATCGGGTCGGGTCCCTACTTGCTCGTCGTCATCGGCGTCCTCATCGTCAACTTCTGGCTGCACGCGCTCGGAGTGGGCTCCCTCTGAGCACCGTGCGATTGCCGTCGACCCACCGTACCCTTATGCGCGGCGACCCGGTGGGAGAGGAATGACCGACGTGGCTCCTACCGGGGTGGGGCGCGACGAGATCGAGCGCGTTCGCGAAGCCGAATCCACCCTCAAGCGACTCGGGTACGCCCGGGTCGAACCCAAGGTCCGCGCCGGGTCCGTGCCCCCTGCGTTCTGGGTCCAGGAGGCCGGAGTGCCGCGCCGTACCTTCCCCGTCTTCGTGCCCTCCAACCCGGAGTCGCCGGGAAAGGCCTCTTGGGGGAGCCTCGAAGCCCTCGGGAAAGACTCGGGCCGGTCGGCCCGGGCGATCTTCGTCGTCGGCTCCGACCGGGCGGCCGAGGCAACCTGGAATCGGATCGCGTCCGAGGGCGCAGCCGAGATCGACAGCGAGGTCCGGATCCTGGTGCTCCGCGCCGGGGGACACGCGAATCCGCACTGGCACTCGATCGTCGTGGACCGGCGGACGCTCCTGCGACTCTCGACGGGCGTGGTCGTGGGGATGTTCCGCCGCGCCTTCGCCTCGGCGGGCCAGAATCCCGTCGACTTCTCCGAGCTGCTCGCGATCCTCGCAGAGCGGTTCCACATCGACGTGCGCCGCTCCCTCGGCGTCACGACGGACGAGGACGCGCTGTTCCTCCTCTACCAGCTCGCCCAGCGGGATTCCTACGCTCCGGGCGACGCCGCCTCGAACCTGCACGGACTCGTCCTCAAGCCGACGGGGCCCGCGGCGCGCCTGCCGTGGTTCGCCGGCTAGGCCGCCGGACGAACCGGGTCGTTAAGAATCGGCCCGCGAACCCGGGTGAGTCGATCCCATGACGTCCTCGGAATCGGTTGTGGTCAACCCGTACGCCACGAGCCCGGGAAGCTCGACTCCCGGACCCTCCGTGTCCACCGAGGAGGGGGTCAGCGACCTCTGGTCGTTCTTCTGGCTCTCGGTCGCCTGCACCGGGATTCTGACCGTCGTCGCCGTCGCCGGCTGGCTGCTCGTCCACCGATAGGCCGGCGGGGCAGAACGGTTATCTTCCGGACCTCGGTCCGCCGCTCGCGCCCGGGTCGGGGCCGTGGGGTAGCTTGGTCCATCCTTCTTGCTTGGGGTGCAAGAGACTCCGATTCAAATTCGGACGGCCCCACTCCGGCGCCCCGTTCCATTCGGACGGGTTATCCGTCGCTCGCCGGTGACCCGGTCGCGATGGGACGTCGATTCGTCGCCGAGCGCCGGCGCGACCCGTTCTACCGCGCGGCCCAGTCGGAAGGACTGCGCTCGCGGGCCGCCTTCAAGCTCGAACACCTCCTCGACCGCTACCCGATCCTGCGCGCGGGCGACCGCGTCCTCGACCTCGGCGCGGCCCCCGGCGGCTGGTCGATCGTCGCCGTGGAGCGGGTGGGCCGTCGCGGAGAGGTGGTCGCCGTCGACCCTCGCCCCATCGAGCCGATCGACGGGGTGACGGTGGTCCGCGGGACGGTCGGATCCGAGACGCTCCCCGACCGCCTGGGGCACCGCCCGTTCGACGCGGTGCTGTCCGACATGTCGCCGCGGATCAGCGGCGCCTACGCGACCGACCATGCTCGCTCGGTCGCCCTCGTCCGCGCCGCGTTCGAGCTGGCCGACCACGTGCTCGCGGCCGGCGGTTCGTTCGTCGCGAAGGTGTTCGCGGGAGAGGAGCAAGCGGAGCTCGACGCCGACCTCGCTCCGTCGTTCCGCCGCTGGGTGCGCACGAAGCCTCCCGCCTCGCGGGAAAGTTCGAGCGAGCTCTACCTCATCGGCCTCGGCTACCACGCGATCCGGAAGGCTCCGTGAGCGACGACTGGGAGACGTCCGCCCGTCGGATGGTGAAAGGCCTGGGGGGGGTCCCCCCGGGAATCGCCTCGGCGATGCGCTCGGTACCGCGACACTGGTTCGTCCCCGTCGAGCATCAGCGGCGCGCCTACGACGACGAGCCGGTCCCTCTCGCGAGCGGGTTCGCGACGGTCTCCGCGCCCCACATGGTCGCGATGCAGCTCGAGGCGGCCGGCGTGCGACCGGGTCGGAACCTCTTGGAGATCGGCAGCGGGAGCGGCTACCTGCTCGCCGTCGCCGCTCCGCTGGCCGGCCCTTCGGCCCACCTCGTCGGGGTCGAGCTCGACCCGACGCTCGCCGCGCAGAGCCGGCACGTCCTCGCGCGACTCGGGGTCGATGCGACGATCCGCATCCGCGACGGTCGCGAGAGCGTGCCCGAAGGCGCGGTGTTCGATTCCGTGATCGTTTCGTTCGCGAGCCCGCAACTGCTCCCGACTTGGATCGCCGCGCTCTCGGAGGGAGGGCGGCTCGTCGCGCCCATCGGCGATGCCCACTCGCAGATCCTCACGACGTACCGGAGGGATGGCGCGACCGGCTCCATCACGCACGGACCGGTGTGCCGATTTGTCCCCTTAAGACCCCATATATAGGGCCGCCGATTGCGGACGTCCCGCCAATTTTGAGGCTTGATTAGTTGTGATTCGGTTTGGCCCTGCAGGGATTCCCCTTTCGTGTAAGGGACGCACCCTGAGGGACGGGATCTCCGACGTTCACCATCTCGGTCTCACCGCGATGGAGGTCCAATTCATCAAGGTCAATCCGCTCACGCGCGTCGTTCTCGACGAGGAGATCGGGAAGGCCGCGCGCGAGCTGCTCCTCCAGCTTGTCGTGGGCGTCGGCGCGGGCGACAAGCCGGCCCCGCCGAGCGCGCCGCGCATGGTCGCTCCCCTCGGGAAAAAGGACGGCCTGACGACGCTGACCTGGAGCCTCGCCAAGGACTATGCGGACCTCGCGCAGACGAAGGCGCTCGCGCGCGCGCTCGACGTCGACCTCACGCTCCACGCTCCGTACTACGTCGATTTCTTCGGAAGCCAAGAGGCCCGCGAGCGCTCGATGCACCAGATCCAATGGGCCTCGGTCCTCGCCGAGGGGCTCGGCGCTCGTATGGCCGTGACGCACCTCGGATTCTACGGCCCGGGGAGCCGGTCCGACAGCGTCCAAGAGCTGACCGAGGTCGCCCGCGAACTTTCCGATTGGCTGAAGGAGTATTCGCACGGGTCGGTCCGGCTCGGCATCGAGCCGAGCGGCCACCCCGATGTGTTCGGTTCGCGCGAGGAGATCCTCGAGGTCGCCCATCAGGTGAAGGGCGTCGTGCCGGTGCTCAACCTCCCCCACCTCGCCGCGCGCGAGCACAAGATCTTCGAGACGCCCGACGACCTCCGTCCCATCGTCGAGGAGTTCGTGAAAGCGAGCGGCGGAGAGCTCTACATGAACTTCGCCGGCGTGGAGTTCTACGGTCCCGGGGAGTTCCGGCTCACCCCGATCAAGCGCGGTCAGGCGCGATTCGACCCGGTGGCGGAATTGTTCGCCGACCGCGAGTACGACGTGACGGTGATCTCGAGCTCGCCGCTCCTCGAGCACGACGCGATGTACATGAAACTCCTCTACGAGCGTGCGCTCGCGAAGCGCTACGCGAAGCGGCATGCCCCCGCGGCGCCTCTCGCGAAGAAGCCGGTTGTGCCGACCAAGCCGGTGGCGACGCTCCGCCCCGCCGCGCGGGCACCCCCCGCCGGTCCCCGGCGCCCCGTAGCGCCGATCGCCGCGCGCGCGAAGCCGTCGGCAAAGAGGCCCGATCGTGGCGGACGACGCCGGCACTGAAGGGTCGCGCTTCTCGCGAGCGCAGTCGTACATCGGCCGTCGCGTCGGCGAAGCGATCGACCGGCTCGACCCGGCGAAGGTCGACCGGGCCGTCGCGATCCTGGACCGCGCGCCGGCGACGTTCGTCTACGGGGCTGGACGCTCCGGGATCATCGGTCGCGCGTTCGCGATGCGCCTCGTCCAGACCGGCCTCACCGCCTACGTGATCGGCGAGAGTGTGACGCCGATCGTCCGGAAGGGCGACGCCGTCTTCATCCTCTCGGGCGCCGGCGAGAGCCAGTCCTCGACGCAAACCGCGAACATCGTGCGTCGCGAGGGCGCGGAGCTGATCGTCGTCACCGGGCGCGCGACCTCCAAGCTCGCGCACGCCGCGAGCCTCCTTCTCTCGTTCGAGTTCCCCGACGACGATGAGCGCCGGCGGCTCGCTCCGCTGGGCACACTGTTCGAGTCGGCGAGCCTGCGCCTTACCGATGCCCTGGTCGCGGAGTTGATGCGGGTGCGTCGCGAATCCGAGGAATCGATGCGGGCCCGTCACGCCATCATGGTGTAGAGTTCGGTTTCGCGGCGTCCCTCGACCGAACTCTTAAGGCCCGCGACCACTCCCCGCAGCCGTGCCGCGTCGACCCGAGGCTCGCGAGGGTACGCTCGTCCCGATCCCAACCCGTTTCTTCGTCACGAGCGGGAAAGGGATCAACAAGACGAGTGAGCTCAACGCCTTCGACCTCGCGCTCTTGCAGGCGGGGATCGGCGAGCAGAACCTCGTCAGCGTCTCCTCGGTCCTCCCGATCGGGATCCGGCAGGTCGACCGAGTCCCGATCGCGCGGGGCGCGATCACGCACACCGTCCTCGCGCGCATGGGCGGCGGGGAAGGCGAGGTGATCAGTTCCGGGATCTCGTACGGATTCCGAACCGACGGCCAGGGCGGCTACGTCGCCGAGGGCCACGTCCACGGGACGCAGAAATCGCTGAAGGAGTTCCTCCGGTGGCGGATGGAGGAGATCGCGCACTTCCGCGGCGTCGAACTCCGACGGATCCATTACCGGACCGAGGAGCTCGTCATCCCGATGGATCACTACGGCGTCTGCATCGCGGCCTGCGTCTTCCTGCCGTAGCACCGCAGCGCTCCCTCAGAGGAGCTTGCGGAACAGCAGCTTGTCCTCGAGGCTTCCGTCGATCGCCAGGCGGCGCGTCACGAGCGCCTTCATCGGGCCGATCTCCTTTGCAACGAGGCCGAGGAACGTCGCCCGGTCGGTCGTGATCGTCAGGTCGGCCTTGCCGGTGCCGTCGCTCCGCAGGTTCTGGAGGCGCCCGTTGGCGAGGTCGACGGCGTACGTCCCCTCGTCCGTCAGCTTGATCCGGATGGAACGGACGAGTCCGGCGAGCTCGGTGCGGAGCGCCGGGTTCTGCTCCGTGTGGCGGTTGAACCGCTCGACGATCCCCGCGAGAGTCTCCTCGATCACGGGCCGAACGCCTCGAGCGGTCGAGCCGACCGGGCTTCCATAAGTCTTTCCGTCGTCGACCAGGAGGCGCGCAGCCACGACGGTGGCGCGCTGCCGTCGGCGAGCGTCGAACGGACGAACGCCACGGTCCGCACGTCCGACGGGTACCCGCTGCCCAGCTCGGATCCGAGGCGGTGGCGCAGACGGGCGAGCGCACGATCGCGGTGCACCTTGGCGACGATCGAGGCGGCCGCGACAATGGGGAGGTCGCGGTCCGCCTTGTGGCGGGCGTGCACGACGCAACCCGTTCCGGACGCTGCGGCGAGGCGGCGGCCGAACCGCTCGGCCACCGGGTCGCAGGCATCCGCGAACGCGAACGCGGGCCGCGACCGTCGGACGAGCTCGGCAAAGGCGGAGAGTTCCAGGTCGTTGAGCCCGCCGTGGGCCACCGCGCGATCGACGCTGCGCGCCGGGAGATGCACCACCAGGCGGGACCCGAGATCCGAAAGTTCCTGAAAAATCTCCTCCCGGCGGCCGGGCGACAGGAGCTTCGAGTCGCGCACGCCGGCGCGTCGGAGCTCCGGGATCCGATCGGAATCGGTGAGGAACCCGCCAACGACCAACGGACCGACCAGACTCCCTCGGCCCGCCTCGTCGATCCCAAGGACCGCCCCCGAGGGGGTCGGCGCCGGGGCCACCGCGAACCCGGCCATCGGACGTCGTCCCGATGGCGCGAACCCCATAAGGACCGTCCGCCTCGCGCGCGAGATGCTCTCGGGACTCGTGATACCCGTTCCGACGCTGTTCGACGAGTCCGGCGCCCTCGACCCGGGCCGGAACGGGCCGTACGCTCGCGCGCTCTGTACGGCCGGCGCCGACCACCTGTTCGTTCTCGGGTCGCTCGGAGAGTTCCCGACCGTCGAGGAACCCGAGCGTCGGCTGCTCGTCGAGACCGACATCGAGAGCCTCACCGGCAAGACCGATGCGTGGATCGGGATCGGAGCCCCGAGCACGCGGCTCGCGGTTCGGTACGCCACGATGGCCGAGGAGCTGGGCGCCGCCGCCCTGGTCGCGGTACCGCCGTACTACCTCCACCCGACCCCCGAGGCGATCGCGCACTACTATCGGGCGATCCGGGACGCGACGAAGATCCCGCTCCTCGCCTACAACATTCCGAGCCTCGTCGGGTACCCGTTACCACCGGAGCTCGTGCATCGCCTCGCACGGGAGCGGATCCTGGATGGGCTGAAAGACACCGCCGGCTACCTCGCGAGCGTCCTCTCGTTCCTGCACGGCGCCCCCGAGGGGTTCCCGATCTTGCCCGGCGACGATGCGCTCGCCGCCGCCTCGATCGAGAACGGGGCGAGCGGTGCGATCCTCGGCACCGCGAACGTCGTTCCGAAGCTCGGTGCGGCGCTCGTCCGCGCGGCGCGCGCGCACGAGACTGCGCGCGCGAACGAGCTGCAGATCCTCGTGACCCGACTCGCCGAGGCGATCCACACCGGACCGTTCCCGTCGACGGGGAAGTTCCTGTCGACCCGCACCTGGGGCGCGCGCATCGGGTACCGAGCCCCGTACGAAGCACTCACCCCGGAGGAGGAGCGAACGGTGCTCGCCGCGTTCGACCCGCTTCTCGCGGCTCTCCGTCCGTTTCTGTAGGGGCCGAGTGCGCGCGCTCCTCGTCCGTCCGCCGACGCCCGGTGTTCGCCTCGCGGATGTGCCCTCGCCGGTCCCCGGTCCCGGAGAGATGCTGGTGCGGATCCGGGAATGCGGTGTTTGCGGGACCGACCGAGACATCGTCGCCGGAAAGTACGGGCGCGCCCCCGACGGTCGGACGGACCTGATCCTTGGCCACGAGAATCTCGGCGTCGTGGAGCGGACCGGCGAGTCGGTCTCGGAGTTCCACCCGGGCGACCTGGTCGTTGCCACGGTCCGACGAGGCTGCGGGATCTGCCGGTTCTGCCTCTCCGCCCGCTCGGACTTCTGCTCGAGCGGACGGTTCACCGAGCGCGGCATCGGCGGGGCCGACGGCTACTTCGCGGACGAATACGTCGAGCGTCCGGACTACGTCGTCGTCGTCCCGCCCGAGCTCTCCGCCGTCGCCGTCCTGCTCGAGCCGCTGAGCGTGGTCGAGAAGGCGCTCGAGGAGGGACGTCTTGTCCTCTCGCGCCGCGAACCCACCCCCGGCTATCCGCCCGCGGGTCCGCCGAAAGCGCTCGTCGCCGGGACGGGAGCGATCGGTCTCCTCGCCGTCGCGTGCCTCCGCATTCGCGGCTGGGACGTCACGGCCGTCGACCGCCACGACGCCACGCCGGCGGCGGCGCTCGTGGCGCGGTTGGGAGGATCGCACCTCAACGTCACGGCCGGCTGGGAGGGCGTTCCGCTGGGCGCGTTCGACCTCGTCCTCGAAGCCACCGGCTCGGCCGACATCGACGTTCGGCTCCTCCCCACGCTCGGTCCGAACGGTGTGCTCGTCCTGACCGGGATCCCACCTGCCGACGGTGGAACGGTGCCCGTGCCGCTCGGGTCGCTGCTCCGCGACCTCGTGCTGAAAAATCAGGCGGTCGTCGGCTCGGTGAACGCGAACCGGACCTACTTCGAGCAGGGCGTCCAGGATCTGCTCGCGTTCCGGCGATCCTACGGGGATGCGATCGACCACCTGGTCGCCGAACGCCGTCCCGTGGAGGAGTTCTCCCGCCTCCTGCTCGACCGACCGAGCGGAGCGCCGAAGTCCGCGTTGGTATTCTCGGCGTAGCGGGCCCCTCGCTTCGGTTCGGGCTCCCGCGCGTCGACGTCGGCCGAACGCCGACGTGTCCTCGGACGAAACGTCAAATACCGCACCCCGCTCGGTGCGCCCTCCCACGGGAACCTATGGGGATTTGGCAGGGTCGCTCGCGACGGAAACGGACGGGCGGTCGCCTGCGTCCGATCCGCAAGAAGCGGCGCTTTGAGATCGCGCGCGAGCTTCAGCACGCGACGATCGGCCCGGGCACGGTCAAGAAGTACCGCGTGCGCGGCGCCAACGTGAAGATGCGAATCCTCACGGTCAACACGGCGAACGTATTCGACCCCGCGACGAAGAAGTCGCAGGTCGTGAAGATCGTGACCGTCCGGGAGAACCCCGCGAACCCGAACTACGTCCAACGCAACATCCTCACGAAGGGCGCCATCCTCGAGACGGAGCTCGGACTCGTCCGCGTCCGTTCTCGACCCGGCCAGGACGGCGTCGTGAACGCCGTGCGGATTGCTGAGCCCGCCCGCGCGAAGTGAACCCCACCCTGAGACGGGGATGCCCGACCATTTCTTCGTCTACCCCACCTACGTGAAGCAGGGCGTGACGCGCGCCTTGGGTCGACGCGTCCCCAACCGGATCGCCGTCGCGGACGCGACCCTCTCCGAGATTGCCGAGGCGGCGACGAAGCTCGGCTTCGTCGCGACCGCGGAGCCGGACAAGCAGTACCCCCGCGAGGTTTCGACCTACGCGGGCCGCCTCAAGGTCGTGAAGCAGCCGGGCGTCTCCAAGGCCGAGTTTTTGCGGCGGCTCGGCGCCGAGCTGACGCGGAGGCGGGCGGCGGGGGCGACGCACTAGATGGACGAGCCCCAGACGGTCTACTTCACCGGGACCGCCGGTGCCGGCAAGACGAACCTCGTCACGGCGTTCCGCAACTACCTGAAGACCTCCGGCTACGACGCGACGGTCCTCAACCTCGACCCGGGGAATGAGAGTCCCGACCTCGCGCCCGACGTCGACATCCGCGAGTGGGTGCGGCTGTCCGAGGTCATGGAGGAGCACGAGCTCGGCCCGAACGGCGCGCAGGTCGCCGCCGCCGACATGATCGCGCTCAAAGTGTTCGACGTGAAACAAGCGCTCTCGGAGTTCCGCTCCGACTACCTGCTCGTGGACACCCCGGGGCAGATCGAGCTGTTCGCCTTCCGAGAGGCATCGCGCGCCATCGTCGATGCGCTGAGCGGCGAGCGTTCCTTGATCACGTTCCTGTTCGACCCGGCGCTCGCGAAGACTCCCAACGGCTTCGTCTCGCTCCTCCTTCTCTCCGCGACGGTCGAGTTCCGGTTCCGACTCCCGACCGTGAACGTCCTCACCAAGACGGACCTCGTCGTGCCCGAACGGCTCGAGGAGATCCTCGGCTGGTCGGACGAGCCGGGCCGCCTCTACGACGCGGTCACCCGCGACGTCGCGACGCCGGACCTCGCGCTCTCGACCGAGCTGTTCCGCGCGATGGAGGCCCTGGCCCCGCTCGCCACGCTGATCCCGACTTCCGCGCGGAGCGGGGTCGGCCTCGAGAACCTGTACCGGCAGTTCCAGCAGAGCTTCTCGGGCGGCGACGACCTCGAGCCGTCGCACAGCCCCGAAGAGCGAGAGTAGGCCCGCTACTCGGTGAAGAAGAGGCCCATGCCCGCGGACGCTGCGTCGTCCTCGTCCTGGAACTTCTTCTGCAGGCTGTCGGCCTCCGCGGGAGGGAGCTTGCGACCCAGCGGGGTCAGAAGCCCATCCGCCCGCGCGACCGCCTCGGGCGCGCCGCTCACGACGACGTAGAGCTGCCCCGCGGGGCCGCCCGCGGAGGGCGCGTCGCGGATCTTCTGGCTCTGCCGCGAAACGATGTCGTCACGGAGCGCCGCATCGAGCTCGGTGCGGCGGGTGCTCGGGACTTCAAAGATCGTGAGGGCCATCGCGCGCGCGACCGACCTCCCGTATTTGGGTTTGGCGCGGTCCTCGGGCGCCGCGGTCGCCGCTGGGGGAGGTTTCAGATCCCGAAGCTGCGCCGCGCGGCGAGGACCTTCGGGTCGTCGAGCCCCATGATGTCCGGGTTCAGCCCGTCCTGAACGGCCATCCAGTACGCGAGCGACTGCAAGGGGATCGCCTGCACGACGGGAGCGATGCCCGGCGGGACGGGAGGCAGCGAGAGGCCGGATTCGATGCTCGGACCGGCGGAGGTATCGACAAGCCAGGTGAACCCGTCCAGGTGGCGGACCGCCGCGAGGCCCTCGTCCGCGCGCCGTCGTTCGAGCGAGGTCCCGGTGATCGCGAGCACGGCCGTGCGCTCGTTGACCGAGGGGAGCACACCATGGAGCAGCTCCTCGACGCCGACGGCCGCCGCAAAGCGGCGCGTGGCTTCTCGGATCTTGAGGGCTGCTTCCCGCGCGCTGGCCGCCGCGCTGCCCGAACCGACGATGAGGAACCGGTCGCGGTCCCCGAGCGCTTCCACGGTCTCCATCACCCGCGGCTCGAGCGCGAGCGCGTCCTCGACCGCTTGGACCACCGTCGCGTCCGCCACCGGGTCCGGCCGCGGCTGGACGAGCGCCCAGCCGGCAGCGATCGCCGCCGAGTAGCTGACCGTGTGGGTCCAGGACGACTCTTGCGCATGCTTCGTCTCGAATACCTCGGTGGCGACGGCGCGCCCCTCCCCCTGGGGGGCCGCGGTGACGAGCAACGTCGGGACCTTCCGGCTCCGCAGGAGCTCCATCGCCCGGACGGTCACGTGGGTCTCGGCGGATTCGGAGAACACCATCGCGACGTCGGACCCCATCTCGGCCGGCGTGTCCAAGAACTCGAACGCGGGCCGGGCTTCCACCACTCGGCCGGGCGATGCCTCGCGTGCCGCGAAGGCGACGGCGAGGGCCGCGTGATACGATGTCCCGATCCCCAGGGTCAGCAGGCGAGCCTTGGGGTCGCGAACTGGGAGTTGGGTGTGGAACTCTCCAGCCGCCGCGAGCGTCGCCTTCACGGCGACGTGCTGGCGCCGGATCATTTCGTGCATGAAGAATGGGTGACGGGTTCGGCCCCGGGGCGGTTTCGGGTCCTGCGGCGGTGGAAACGGGGTCAGCACGGCGACGACGTAGCCGTCCCAGTCCAAATGCCTCGCGGTGGGGCGCAACCCCCATCTGGCCGACCGGGGTCCCCTCGATGTGTTCAGTAGCACGCTCGAGGCGCCGGTCCTGCTCGTGGGCGCCGCCCACGTCGTGGACCTCGACGCCGCGATCCGGCGGACCCTGAAGGACCGGCCGCTCGACGCCATCGCGGTCGAGCTCGACGAGGAGCGGGCCCGCTCGCTGCTCGCGGAAACGCCGGTGTCCGGGCGCGGGGGGGACGCACCGCTGTTCCTGCGCCTCTGGAGCGTCGTCCAACGGCGCCTCGGGGGCGACCTCGGCGCGGGGTTCGCGGGTGCGGAGATGCGCAGCGCGGCCACCGTCGCGAGGGAGCGGGGAATCCCGTTGCTCCTCATCGACGACCCGATCCGCCAGACGGTCGGTCGGCTGATCGCCTCCCTGTCGCCCAAGGAGCGGATCGGCCTCCTCGTGGGGAGCATCGTCGGCCTGTTCCTCCCGTCCCGACTCGTGCGGCACGAGATCGACAAGTACGTCGACTCGCCCCAGGACTACGTCGACCAGCTCCGCCAGGCGTACCCCTCGGTCGCCCGCGTCCTTCTGGACGAGCGGAACGAGCACATGGCGGGGCGACTTGTGGACGCCCGACGCAACGGCTACGGCCGGGTGGCCGCCGTCGTGGGGGACGCGCACGTCGCCGGGCTCGCCGCGGCTCTCCGAGGGCGCGGGGTCCCGTGCGAGACGGTGGCGTTCGGCGCCCTTCGCGAACCTACAGGGTCGTGACCGCGCTCGACGTTTGCGCGGCGACGGCGGCGAGGAACGCTTCGCCGAGAGCCCGGACGGCGTCCGACTGGTAGTCGCCAATCGTTCCGTGGTCGGCGGCGGCCGAGAGCGCGGGGTCGAGGGGCAGCTTGCCGAGTACGGGCACGCCATACTCACGGGCGATGGCGTCGACGCCGCTCTCACCGAACGGGAGGATCCGCTCGCCGCAGTGCGGGCAGTTGAGGAAGCTCATGTTCTCCACCGCGCCGAGGAGCGGGACGTGGAGGTCGCGGGCCATGTTCATCGCCTTTTTGACGATCATTCCGGCGAGCTCCTGCGGCGTGAACACGAACACCATCCCATCGATCGGGATGGTCTGGAACACGGTGAGCGGGACGTCGCTCGTCCCGGGCGGCATGTCGATCAACAGGTAGTCGAGCTTGTTCCAGTTGACGCCCCCGAAGAACTGCATGATGAGGCGGGTCACCAGCGGACCGCGCCAGATCACCGGCGCCTGCTCGTCCTCCACCAGGAACTGGGAGGAGACCACCGGGATGCCGCTCGGCGTCGACTTCGGCTCGATGCCTTCCCCCTTGTCGAGGAGCGGCCCCGCCAGGCCGAACAGCTTCGGGACGGACGGGCCCGTCACATCGGCGTCGAGCAGGCCGACCGATAGACCTCGCCGACGCAGCTCGGCGGCGAGCAACGCCGTCGTGGCGGACTTTCCCACGCCGCCCTTGCCGGATCCGACCGCCACCACATGGGCGATCTGGCCCTTGCCCATCTTCTGAAGCACTCCGCCGGGACGCCCGCGGGTGGCGGGTCCCCCGGGCGGCTGGGAGGTCGGCTGCGGACCGGGGGGGCTCGTGCTCGGTCCGGCCATCGTCACGGAGCCGGCCCACGGTATATAACGGACGACCGAGGGTGCCGACGAGCGAACCGACGCGGTCGGTGTTCGAGCCGGCTTCGTCGGCCTAGCGTCGAGCTGCCCCGGTTCTCCGAGCACGACCGGTACTCCGGGAGCCCCGCGGAGGGGATGGGGGTCGCCGCCGTGGAGGCGGGGACCAAAGTCGATCCGTCTTCCAGATCGGCGCGTCGCGCTTGACCGCCTCGATCAGCCGTCGGGCGGCGGAGAAGGCCTGGGCGCGGTGGCCCGCCGCGGCTCCCACGACGACCGACACTTCGCCGACCGCGAGCAGGCCGGTTCGGTGCCAAAGGACGACGCGCTGCACACCGGGGCGAGCGAGGGTCTCGCGGGCGATGCGCGCGAGGGACTTGCGGACCATCACCGAGTCCGCTTCGTAGAACAACGCACGAACCTTCCCGGCTGGCGTCGAGTCGGGACGCACGATTCCGGCGAACACCACGACCGCGCCCGCATCGCGCCGGCCGAGCTCTCGGGTCGCCTGGTCCAGATCGAGCGGGCGCGGGGAGATCCGGACGGACACGACTATCCACCACTATAGGGCGGGTGGATCGCGAGCTCGTCGCCCGGACGAAGTCGCCCGGAGCGGCCGCGCAGGTAGCTCCCGTTCCGGGCGAAGCGCGCGTGTCGGAGGATCGGGGCGAGGGCCGGGTAGTCGTGGGACAACGCATCGAGCAGACCCCCGACGGAGACGCCGTGCGGCCCAGCCGGTCGTTCGAGTCGGGCGTTTCCCACGGCCTCCCGGGCCGTGGCGTAGAGGCGGACCACGACCGTGCCGACCACGACACGTGGGAGGGTTGAGCGTGCCTAACCTCTTTCGCCGCCGCGCCCCAGCGACACGCCGGCGGTCCCCTGTCGGTCCGGGCCCGGCAACCCATTAATATGCACTCCCGCTCGAAGCGCGTCGATGGGCGAGATTTCGGTCCGCGCCGGGGGCGCGGCCGGCGACGGGATCGCCTCCGTCGGCGAGGTTCTGTCGAAGTCGTTCTCCCGGATGGGGCTGAACCTGTTCGGGCTCAACGCCTACCAGTCCGTCATCCGCGGCGGTCACGTCTGGTTCCAGGCGCGCGCCTCGACCGAGCGAGTTCACTCTCAGGGTGACGGCTGCGACGTGCTGTTCGCGCTGAACAAGGACACCGTCGACATCCACGCTCCCAGCCTCTCGAAGGGAGGCGTCGTGGTGTTCGACCCGGAGAAGTTCCCGGTCGCCGCCGACTCGCTGCCCGCAGGAGTGAAGGCGCTCCCGGTACCGACGCTCGAGATCGCGCGAAAATACACCAGCCAGTCGATCCTCCAGAACGCCGCGGGCCTGGGGGCGAGCGCCTTCCTCGCGGGGATTCCCCTCGAGATCCTCCAAGGCACCCTCGCCGACTCGTTCGGCAAGAAGAAGGGGGACATCGCCGACTGGAACCTCGGGGCGGCGGCCGACGGCTACGCGCACGCCCAATCCAAAACGGGCGCGCACGACCGGGCGATCGCCAAGGCGGGCGAGCCGAAGCTCCTCATGACCGGGAACGCCGCGATCGCCCTCGGCGCCGCGGCCGCCGGTTGCAAGTTCCTCGCCCAGTATCCGATGACCCCCGCCTCGACGATCATGCACTGGCTCGCCGCGCACTCGGTCGAGCTCGGCGTCGTGGTGAAGCAGGCCGAAGACGAGCTCGCCGCGATCAACATGGCGATCGGCGCGTCGTACGGCGGCGTCCGGTCGATGACCGCGACGAGCGGCGGCGGATTCTCGCTCATGGTCGAGGCGCTCGGCATGGCCGGCATGACCGAGATCCCCTTGGTCGTCGTCGAGTCGCAGCGCTCGGGGCCGTCGACCGGACTCCCGACGAAGACCGAGCAGGGCGACCTCAACCTGATGCTCGGCGCCGGGCAGGGTGAGTTCCCTCGGGCGATCCTCGCCCCGGCCAACGCGGCCGAGGCGTACAAGGCCACGATCCGCGCCTTCCAGCTCGCCGAGGACTGGCAGACGCCGATCCTCCTCGCGAGCGACCTCCACCTCTCGGAGAACTACATGACGGTCGACCGCTCCGAGATCGACCTCAATGTCGACATCCCCTCGCTGTACTCGGTGCCCTCGAACGGCCACGAGTACAAGCGCTACCAGTACACCCCCTCGGGCGTCTCGCCGCGCTCGCTCCCCGGCCAGCCGGGCCTCAACTGGATCGCCGGCTCGGACGAACACGACGAAAAGGGGCACCTCATCTCGGACGTGAAATCCGGCCTGCCCGTCTGGGTGGCCGAGCGGACGAAGATGATGCAGAAGCGGATGGGCAAGCTCACCGGGCTCGAGGGCGCGACCGACCCGCCCGCGCTCGAAGGCCCTGCCGACGCGCCGCTCACCTTCGTCGCCTGGGGTTCCACCGTCGGCCCGGTTCGGGATGCGATGATCGGACTCGCGCGCCGCAACGTGGCGACGAACCTGCTCAACATTCGCACCGTCTGGCCGCTCCACGCGAAGCCGGTCGATGAGGCGCTCGGCCGCGCGAAGTCGACGTTGCTCGTCGAAGCGAACTACTCGGGCCAGCTCGGCCGGCTCATCCGCGCCGAGACGGGGCGCGCGATCCCCCAGCGGCTCCTGAAGTACGATGGGGAGCCATTCTATCCGTTCGAGATCATGGCGAAAGCCGTCGAGGTGTTGGGGTATGGCCGGAACTAGTGCGCCGTCGGTCGTCCCGGCGGTCGGGATGCAGCTGCCCGTCGTCGGGAAGTCCGATACCAAGCCGACCTGGTGCCCCGGGTGCGGCGACTTCGGAGTCGTCGCCGCGGTCGAGATGGCGTTGAAGCGCCTCAAGATCCCGAGCCACAATGTCGTGATCGTCTCGGGGATCGGCTGTTCGTCGAACCTGCCGCACTTCCTCTCGGCCTACGGATTCCACGGCATCCACGGCCGTTCGCTCCCGATCGCCGAGGGGGTCCGATGGTCGAACCACGACCTCACCGTCCTCGCGACGGGCGGAGACGGCGACGGGTTCGGGATCGGCGCGGGCCACTTCATCCACACCATGCGCCGCAACGTCGACATGACGTATGTGACGATGGACAACCAGGTCTACGGGCTCACGACCGGCCAGGCGTCCCCGACATCGATGATGGGCCAGAAGACGAAGTCGACCCCCGGCGGGGTGATCGAGAACCCGCTCGACCCGATCTCGCTCGCCCTCGCGGCCGGCGCGACCTACGTCGCGCGGGGATTCTCCGGCGACGTGAAGCACATGGCCGACCTGATCGCGGGCGGCATCCAGCACAAGGGGTTCGCGTTCGTCGACGCCCTCAGCCCCTGCGTCACCTACAACAAGATCAACACGTTCGACTGGTTCCGCCAGCGCGTCTACAAGCTCGACAGCGCAGGGCACGACCCCACGGACCTCCCGCAGGCGTTCCAGCGCTCCCTCGAGTGGGGCGAGAAGGTCCCGATCGGTCTGTTCTACAAGACCGAGAAGCCGACGTACGAGGACCTCGAAGAGGTCCTGCAGGCGGGGCCGCTCTCGCACCAACCGGCCGGCATGAAGGGGCACGAGAGCGTGCTCGACGAGTTCACGTAACCGCGGCCAGCAACGGCGGATCGCCCGCCGCCGTGCGGGCGAAGACGAACGCATCCTCCGACTGGAACAGGATCGGAAAGCCGTTCGGGTCGGCGAGCAGCGGGGCCGGGGAGAGCGGGTTGGCGAGGACGGTGTTCGCGCCGGTCACCACGATGTACTCGACGTCGAGGATCGCGAGGTCCGCCGACCCGTTCGGCGACAGGGTCCCGTGGGTCAATTCGTCGAGCAGGTCGCGGTAGGTGGTGTTGGGGTACTCGAACCCCTCGACCATCGGATACAGGACCCGAATGGAGGGCGCGTAGGCGACGAGGAACTCCGCGGCACTTCCCGGCGCGACCAGGACCCGCGCGCCCGCGGGAAGATGGGTCTTCGCCCAGTCGAGCAGCGCGAAGTCGGAGGCGCTGACGTTGCCGAACGACTCGTAGACCGCATGTTCGGAGGTGGGGAGCTGCGTCGCCGTGACGGCCACTCCTGGCACCAGCAGCAGAAGTCCGATGGCGATCGCCACCGTGACCGACGGAGCAGGGGACCACCGTCGTGTCCGTCGGGGCTCGGGGGGAGGATCGGGGGAGGCGGGACGGGGCGAGCTGAGCAACGCGAGGATCGGCACGGTGGCGACGACGGCGTAGACCGTCGACAGGAGCTCGGCGAGTTCGTCGCCGTTGGTGAGCGGGGCGAGCAACTCGAACGCCCGGACGTGGTCCGCCGCCAGCCCTTCGAGGGCGAACCAGGCGAGCGCGGACGCTCCCCCGGCAATTGCGAGCGCCGGGAGCAGCGGGAAGGAACGGAACCATCCGGGACGCAGGATGAGAACGAGCAGGCCGGCGACCAGGAGGATGGCGAGCTCCGCGCGCAGCACCGGGAACGGGGAGAGCCAGACGGCCGCGCCTCCGAACAGGAACGGGTCGACGTAGCCGACGATCTGGGGAGCGCCCAGTCCGACGGGTGCGATCGTCCCGACGCCCGGTTGCGTGGGCGCGAAACCGATGTGGCCGAGACCGGAGAGAACGACGACGAGCGAGAGCGACACGGGAGCGAGCGCGGCCGCGACCGCGACGAAATAGCGTGCGAACCACCGTCGCGCCGCACCTCCCCATCGCACCGCGGACACCAACCCCGCCACGACCGGCAGCGCGAGCAGCCACCACCCGACCCCAACCGGGCTGAGCGCCGCCGCGTAGCCCGCGAGCAGGCCGAACGCGAGCGCGTCGGACCAGCCCACCGGAGCGGGTCCCGTCCAGTCCTTCGAGAGCCCAACGAGGAGGAGGACCAGCGGGAACGAGAGAACGAAATCGTAGCTACCGGTGACTTGCCAGCGGGTCCAGGTCGCGAGGACGGCGAACACGACCGCGAGGACCGGCCCGGCGCGGCCACCCCCGAGCCATCGGTCGCCAACGACGTAGGCCCCGAGAGGCGCCAGCGCGAAGAACATGGGCGCAACCAGCAGCGCGGTACGCGCCGGCGGTAGCCCGAACAGGAGTTGGGCGGTGGCCATCCAGGCCGCCGCCCCCTGCGGGTAGGCGACGGGCAACGCCAGCCCGACGCCCGTGAGGTCGGTTGGGACCGAGTGGTGCGTGATCAACAGCGACGTGTAGGTCGCGAGCTGGCTCGCGTCGTAGGTGTTCCCCGTCGGGACCGAGATCGCGACCGAGAGTTCGAGGAGACCCAGGGCTCCGGCCGCGAGCAGGGCGATCAGAGGACCCGCGGCCACGAACCGCGCGGCGCCGCGCGCGATCGCCGCTCCCGCGGCAGGACGCCCGAGTCGAGCCGCCTCCGCCGACAGCACGACGAAGGCGAGGACGAGCACCGCCGGGAAGGTCGCGGGACCGAACAGCCCGAGCGGGAGGAAGGCGAGGCCGTAGACGACCGCGCCGCCCAGGTAGAGGTCGAGCAGGAGCCGCTCGATCGCTCCGAGCGACCGCCAGGAAGGGATCCATCGGCGCGCGACGGTCCGGACCGCGCCGCCCACCAGGGCGGAGCCGGCGGCGAAGAGGAGCAGGCCCAAGGCCCACAGCCCGAACGGTGGTCCGGGGAGGGTCACGACCCACGATGGGAGGCGGGGGTCATTATCCCGCCTTCCGAGACGACGGCATCCTTTTCATCCTCACCCGACCGTCGGAAGATGGGCGGCCTTGGCCGAGCAAGCTCCGTCGGCCCGCAGTGGCCTCCACTCGGTCACCCACGGCACCGTCCTGATGCTCCTCGGGACGCTGGTCTACGTCGGCGCGACGTTCCTCACGCGGGTCGTCCTGGTCCGGACGCTCTCGCTCGCCGACTGGAGCGATTTCGCCTTCGCGGTCGCGCTCGCGGGTCTCCTCGCCTCGATCGGGACGATCGGGCTCCCGCAGGCGGTCGCGCGGAGCCTCCCGTTCGCCCCGAGGGACGATGAGCGGAGGACGATCGTCCGCAGCGCCTCGTTCGTGCTGATCGCCTCGGCCATCGGCTTCACCGCCGGACTCGCCGTGACCGGGGTGCTGATCGGCCAGTTCTACAACGCGCCGGCCCTCGCCGAGACGCTGGTGGCGTTCAGCGTCGCGGTGGGCTGCTCGATCCTGAGCGCGCTCGTCATCTCCGTCTTCCAGGGATTCGAGGACGTCCGGCCGAACGTCGTGTTCGTGCAGGTGCTGAACCCGGCGGCGTTCTTCGTGTTCGTCGTCGTCCTGTTCCGCTTCTCCCCGCACTCGCTCCTGTTCCCCGAAGCGCTCGGCGGGTTCGTCGCTGCGAACCTGCTGATGATCGTCGGGCTCGGCCTCTACACCCGGCGCCGGCTCCCCGCCCACCTCCCCGAGGGACCTCGAGCCCCGGCGGCGGCCCGGCGCCTCTACCTGTTCGCCATCCCGCTCGCCGCGGTCGCCGTGGCGGGGTTCGTCACCGGGAACGCGGACCTCCTCTTGCTCGGGGCGTTCCACTACGCGAGCGTCGGGAGCTACTCGGCGACCCTCACCCTCGCGCGGCTGTTGCAGATCGGGGTCGGGTCCCTCGCGTACATCTTCCTCCCGGTGGCCGCGCGCTTCGTGCGCGAGAACGACGTGGAGGGGGTCCGACTCACCTACGCGACCGCCACGAAGTGGGTTGCACTGACCTCGCTTCCGCTGTTCCTCCTGTTCTTCTTCTTCCCCTCGGCCTCCCTCGGCTTCGTCTACGGGTCGCTGTACACAGGGTCGACCGTCCCGCTCCGGATCCTCGCGCTCGGGGCGATCGTCTCCACGCTCGTCGGACCGGCCGCCGCGACCCAGGTGTCGTTCGGCCAGACGCGGCTGCTCGTCTACAACGCCGCCATCACGGCCGTCGTCGATGTGATCCTCGGTCTCGCGCTGATCCCGGGCTACGGCGCGACGGGGGCCGCGATCGCCTGGGCGAGCGCGAACGCCCTCAATCCTCTCCTGTCCATCGTGGAGCTCGCCGTTCTGGCCGGCGTACACCCGTTCCGCCGCCACTACGTCGTCCCGGTCGTACTGACCGGGGTACCGGTCGCGGTGGTGTTCGCCGTGCTCCCGTTCGCGCCGTCGGGCCTACTTCTGCCCGCCCTCGGGCTCCTCATCGCGGTGCTGTTCGTGGGGATCGTCTTGCTGACGGGCAGCGTCGACCACGGGGACGCCCTGGCCCTCGAGGTGGTCGAGTCGATGCTCGGGCGGCGCCTCACTTGGCTGCGCCGGATCGGGGCGTGGCGGGTCCGCGCTCGCCAGCCCGACCGGCCGTGAGGCCCTCGGAAAGCGCGCCTGCCAAGCCGTCAGCCCGACCGCCCCCATGAGGGCGAGGACCATGTCGAGCGCGAGGTTGTTCGCCGCCCCGAGCTCGCCGAGCCAATCGGCCCCCGCCGCGGCGGCGAGGAGGATCAAGGCGCCGTAGAGCAGGTACCGCGGGCTGCGACCGCTCCACCACGAGTAGCCGAGGAAGGCGAACAGGAGGACGATGAACGCGTCCTGGTAGGGGATCGCCACCGCGCGGGGTCACCTCCGGGGCTCGGATAGCCCGGACGGACCGGCGGAATGCGAACGGCACGGCAGGTCCGGACCCCCGGGCTCTGGTATTCGGCCCGAGGGCCGTCGACCCCCGTTCTGAGCCCTCGGGACTCACGGGGGGGTGGGTGTCGAGACGACGCCCGAAGGGCAGGCGCACGACGACAATGCCGACCTCGAACTGGGAGCCCAACCTTTACATAGAGCGGTACGCCCTTTCTGGATGGGCCCCTCGGGGCCGGGGCATGGCCATGCGTATCCTTCCACACCGGGCGAACGTCGTTCCGGTCGCCCTCGCCCTGGCGATGCTCGCCGTCGTCGCCGCCGCCGCCCTGGGTCCTGCGACCGGGACGGTCAGCGCCGCTTCCTCCTGTCCGTACGGGACCTGCCCGAGCAGTGGGCCCGGACCCCTCACGTGGGCGATCGGCGGCTTGATCGCCCTCGTCATCCTGCTCATCGCCGCCGCCCTGATCTTCCAACGGCGCCGCCAGAAACCCCCCACGAGCGGGGTTGCGAACTGGGAGGATCCGAGCGCTCCCGGCGGCGCCGGACCGGAGTCCCCCGCCCCGGCCGAATCCGCCCCCTACGTGGAGAACGCCGACGACATCGGGTCGATGGGCGGCGGGGTGGCGGTCGCCGGCGGAGCCGCCGCTGTGGGCTCCGAAGCCCCTGGGGACATCGACTCCCTGATGGGCGAGCTCGACCGCATCAGCGGCGAGATCCTGAAGCGCGGGCCGGGCAAGAAGGGTCCGCCGTCCTCCGGCGACGACGAGACGCCGTCCTCGGGCAACTGAAGCCCGCGACCGCGCGCCCTTATACCGAGCCAACGGCTGATTCGGGACGATGAGCGCCTCGTCCGAGGGGAACCCGGGGGTGGACGACCTCCTTTCCCAACTCCACAGCGAGCTCGCGCGGGCCCCGGGGCCGGTGCGCGAGATCGAGGTCGGTATCCAGCTCTCCATCGAGCTCGGCCGCATGCGGCCGGCCGTCGCCTGCGGGGGCTGCACGACCCCGCTTGAGTTCGAAGGGATCCCCGCCCGCACGAACGCCGCCCTGCGCGTCCCGTTCCGACTGATCTTCGATGGCCCCGGCGTTCCGGGCTAGCACCCCCGGGTCCGACCCAGCATGATCTCCATCCCGATCATTGAGACCGTCGTCAACCTCCTCACCGCGGTGCTCACCGCCGGCGGCCTCGCCGCGCTCTTCGGTTTGATGGCCGTCGAGAGCTTCGGGATCCCCCCGCTCCCCAGCGAGGTGATCCTCCCGTTCGCCGGCTACCTGGTGTTCCAGGGCGTCTACACGTTCCCCGAGGCGTTCGTCGCGGCGCTCGCGGGCGGGGTGGTCGGCGCCTTCGCCGCCTACCTCGTCGGTCGGTTCGGCCGCAAATGGATCGAGCGGTCGGGGAAGGGATCCCTCCGGCTCGACCCGAAACATCTCGCCCAGATGGACCGCTGGTTCGCCCGGCACGGTGAATCGACCGTCGGCCTGGCGCGCCTCCTTCCGATCGTGCGAGCGTACATCTCCTACCCCGCCGGCACCGCGCGGATGGAGCCGAAGCGCTTCGGCGTCTTCACCGCGCTCGGGGCCGCGCCGTTCACAGCGGCGCTGCTGTACGCGGGCGTCGTCCTCGGCCGCAACTGGAACTCGGTCCAGGGGACCTTCCGGTATTTCGACTACGCCGCGGTGGCCCTGATCGTCGTGCTGCTCGTCTACGTCGCGCTCCGATGGCGCGGCGTGGTCAGCGCCGGTTTCCCGCCGCGACTCACTCGGAGTAGCGGATCGCCTCGGCCGGCGGAAGACGCGCCGCCCTAAGGGACGGCCCCAGGATCGCGAACACCGTCAGCACGTAGGCGACGAGCACGACCGTGGCGAGGTTCGCCACGGGGATACTGAAGGTGAGGAGCCCCGCCGCACCCTGGCTCGCGTCCCAGTCGAGCACGATGCCCAGCACCGTCCCCATCAGGATGCCGAGCAGCGCGACGAACGAGTACTCGAGGAGGAAGGAGCGCAGCACCATCCCCTGCGTGAATCCGCAGGCGCGGAGCATGCCGATCTCGGACCTCCGCTCCACGACGGCGCGCAGCGCGATGATCCCCATCGCCGCAATGCCGACGCCGAGGCCGAGGGCCACGAACACCTCCAGGAGCCCGATGATCGCCTCGGTGTTCTGGATGCTCGTCCGCAGCACCTGGGCGAAGTCGATGACGACGAGCCCGTACGTGTAGAACGCGGCCTTCGTGTGCTGCTCGGCGGTCGTCGCCGACACGCCGGGCGCGACCGTGAGGAAGAACGCGGTCGGCAGCGTGATGCCGAGCTTCGTCGCGGTCGCCGGGTTCAGGAAGAAGCCGCCGACGAAGCTCTCCGTAAGGATCCCGACGACGGTCAGGTTCGACCTCGCCCCCGTGTCGGGGTTCGCGAGGAGGAATCGGCTGCCGATCGGCGTGACCGGGTGGGGGCCGCCCCCACCGAAGTTGAACCCGCCCGGATTGTACTGGTTCGAGACGACGACATCGTTCGGTTGCGCGGCGAGCTCCGCCCAGACCTGGGCGGCGGAGGAACCGTTGGTCGTCGCCGTGAAGTTGAACTTCGCGGTGCCGGCGATCGTCTCGCTCGCGGGCAATCCGAGCGGCCCGGAGAACGCCGAGTCGATGTAGGGACCGGGATACCCCGCGATCGTCGCCGACAAGCTGCCCGCATCGAGCGGGACGACCGTCGAGATCTCCTTCGCCAGCGTCGAGTTGTTCGCGATCGCGCCCGGGAGGTCCGGGATCGGGTTCTGGGAGTACGCGAGGAACGAGTAGCCGCCGGACTGGGCGACGATCTCGGAATCGAGCCCGGCCTGGACCGAGGAGCCGATCGTGGCGACCCCGACGATCGTGAACAGGACCAGCCCGAAGATCGTGAGGTTGATCGCGGTCCGGAACGGACGGCGGCTGGGATACGAGAGGCCGATCCGCACGACGGGGACGGTCTGCGGCCGACCCTCCACGAGTCGCGCGACGGCGCGGACGATCACGTCGGAGTTGAAGCTGTACAACATGACGGCGCCGAGGACCATCAGGATCCCCTCGACGAAGAACACGAAGATCGTGCCGGTGTGGTGGGTGCCGAGGAGGGCCGCGTGGAGCGGCTCGAATCCGCCCCAGATCAGGAGCCCGATGGAGGTCGCGGTGAACACGGGGCGGTTGCGGGCGAACCGGGAGCCGAGGAGGCCGGCCCCGAGGAGGATGAGTCCGCCGCCGATGATCGGGAGCGAGATGTCCGTCGTTCCCTTGTAGCTGGTCGCGAACAGGAGCGCGCCGACAACCCCGAGCGCTCCACCGAGGTAGGCGAGGAACGTGTAGACCTTCAGCGGCGGAGGCGGCTCGGGGATCGAGCGGATCGCCCGCACGATGTTGAGCCGGCTCACGCGCGCCGAGGCCACGGTCACGGTCACGAGGGTGAGGAGGAACCCCGCGACGTAGGAGATCACAAGGGTCGACGGGGTGAAGGAGAAGGAACCGAGGATCGTGTTCGCGCTGATCGACCCCGCGGCGAACAATTTCGCGAAGGCGTAGATGAGGCCGAAGCCGACCCCGATGCCCAAGGCGGTTCCGGCGAGCGCGCTCCCGAGCGAGTAGGCAAGCCCCTCGAAATAGTAGGCGTAGACGAGCTCGCGCCGATTGAGGCCGATGGCGCGGAGCATCCCCATCTCGCCTTTTCGCTCCTCGGCGAGCATCACGAAGATTCCGACGATGAGCATCGACCCCGCGACGATCGAGAACAAGCCGAGGACGAGGAACAGGGTCGCGAGCGAGCTGCCGGCCATGCTCGCCTGGGTGAGGTTGTTCTCGAGCCAGTCGTGGACCGTGAGGATCGGGGCGAGGCCGAGCGCGGCGAGCGTGGTGTTGAGCCGCGCGCTCACGTTCATCGAGTTCGCCGCACCGGCCTGCTCCGAGCCCGTGTTCGTGACGGAGACGAAGTTCACCTGACCCGATATGTTCTCGACGGCCTGCGCGGTCGAGAGGTCCACGAACGCGTCGGCGCCGAACAGGAAGAGACCGCGGCCGGTGTCCGAGACGATGGCCTGGACGGAGAGCGGAACGCTCGCCTGACCCACGAGGATCACATGGTCGCCGACCGAAGCGTTCAGGTCGGCGGCGGCGACGTCGTCGAGGATGACGGAGCCCGGGTTCGGTCCGGTGACCGTCGCTCCGGAGTCGGTCTGGAACGACCCGAGGGCGCCGCTCGAGTTGACGTCGCTGCCGACGAGGTTGAGGCCGGGCTGGGGCAGACCCGTCGTCTTGTCGAAGACCGTCGTCGTCCCTAAAATCATGGGAGTGACGGCCGAGACCCCCGCGACCTGCTGGGCCGCGTGCGCGATCGTCAGGTAGGTCGCGTAGGGGATCGGCGAGTAGCCCCCGGTGACGACCGATTGGTTGTAGATCGCCTCGTCGACGCCGTGGTAGGCGAGGTACGTGCCGTAGACGTTGATCGCGTTGACCGTGTCGCCGACCACGAGGCTTCCGCAGATGATCGTCGTTCCGACGAGGAGACCGAGCAGGACGAGGATCGTCCGCGATCCGCCGCGGCGCACGTTGCGCATCGCGATCCGGAACGT
Organism: Thermoplasmata archaeon; assembly: GCA_022750115.1. Lineage (GTDB taxonomy): Archaea > Thermoplasmatota > Thermoplasmata > Lutacidiplasmatales > UBA184 > Lutacidiplasma. The sequence goes on along the minus strand of JAKIWI010000006.1, from coordinate 86,459 downwards.
GAGGCGGTGGGTGAGCGCCAGCAGTCCCGAGACTCCGAGGACCACGACGAGGATCGCGATCGGGATCAGAAGCGTCAGCGGAACGGACATGGGTCCTCCGTGTCGCTATTCGACGAAGTGGCCGTCGCGCATCCGGAGCGTGCGGTCGCAGCCGGCCGCCACCTCGGCGTCGTGGGTGACGACCACGATGGTCTGGTCGTACTCCTTGTTGAGCTGCCGGAGCAGGCCCGTGACCTGCCGCGACCCTTCGTCGTCGAGGTTCCCCGTCGGCTCGTCGGCCCAGACGATCGCGGGGCGGCCGACGAGGGCGCGCGCGAGGGAGGTGCGCTGCTGTTGGCCGCCCGAGAGCTCCGAGGGGCGGTGGTTGAGGCGGTCGCCGAGGCCGAGGTCCTCGAGGGTCTTGCGGGCCCGCTCGCGCGCTTCCTTCGGAGCGACCCCGGCGATCAGGAGCGGCATCTCGACGTTCTCGACCGCGGAGAGGATCGGTAACAGGTTGTACGACTGGAACACGAAGCCGGTGCGCTTCGCTCGGTAGGCGCTCCGCTTGCGGTCGTCCATCGCGTGGATGTCGACCCCTTCGAGCGTGACCTGGCCCTTGGTGATGTCGTCGAGCCCGGAGAAGCAGTTCAGGAGCGTCGTCTTCCCGCAGCCGGACGGACCCATGATCGCGACGATCTCGCCCCGGCGGATCTCGACGTTGACGCCATGGAGCGCCGTGACGGCCGTCTCCCCGGTTCCGTAGGTCTTCCACACGTCGCGACCCTCGACGACCAGTTCCGTCCCCATCGGCGTCCCTGTCGAGCGGGGCGCGCCCCTCGATAAAGCCGTTTCGCGAGACCGAGCTACCCGACCGCTGCGGAGCGCCCGCGCGCGTACTCCGGTCGGACGATCCGACCGACCGGGCCGCCGACGAACTCACCGTTCCGGACGATCGGGGAACCGTCGCGGAAGTGCCAGGTGGGGAAGATTGCCCTCCACCCCTCGAACGGGGACCAACCCGCCGGCGAGCGGAGCCGCCGAGCCTCCACCGTTCCCCGACGCCGGAAATCGACCGCGAGGAAGTTCGCGCGGTGCCCCGGAATCAGGCGCCCCGTGGGGAGCCCGAGCCAGCGGGCGGGGCGGTCCATCGCCGCGGCCATTAGGACGGGGAGCGTCACCCGTCCGTCGCGGACCAGCTCGAGGAAGAGGGGCAGCATGGTCTCCACACCGGGAACCCCGCTGGGAGCGAGCGGGAATGGGCGGGACTTCTCCTCCCGGTGGTGCGGGGCGTGGTCGCTCGCGAGGATCGGGATCGCTCCCGCAGTGAATTTGTCCCACAGCGCCGCCCGGTCGGCTTCCCGTCGGAGCGGAGGATTCGTCTTCCGAAACGCGTCGTCGTGCGGACGGGCGCCGAGAAGGAGGTGGTGCGGCGTCGCCTCGCACGAGAGGTGAGCCCGAGCGACGGCGTCGACCGTCGATGCGAGCGTGGCGTGGGCGATGTGGAGGCGGAGGTCCAGCGGAGCGCCGAGGAGCCTCCGAACGGCCTCGGTTTCTGATTCGGGAGGCCGAGTTCGGTTCCACGCTTCGGAAGAATCCGGCGGCTCCTGCGGGGTCACGAAGGCATCGGGCCACTCGGCATGTACCGAGAGAGGGAGCCCGGACGCCGCGCTCGCGCTCAGGAGCTGCGGGAGGTCAGCCTCCGAGACGGTCTCCACGGCGTCGGTCGTCGGGCTCAGGTAGAGTTTCAGTCCGCCCGCGACCGGGGCCAGCGACCGAATCCCCGGCCCGGAATCCGCCTGGCCATACAGCACGACGTCGATGGCGATTCGGCGACGGGCGAGCGCGGCTTTCGAGAGCCATCGCTCCCGGTCGGTGACGGCCGGCTGCGTGTTGGGCATGTCGACCACGGTCCCAATCCCGCCGAGGGCGGCGCCTTCGGTCCCGGTGGCGAACGACTCGGCCGGGTCGGGACCGCCCGGGTCGCGAAAGTGGGCATGCAGGTCGGTGGCGCTGGGGAGCAGGACGGCGTCTCCCAGGTCGAGGCGGGTGCCGCTGGAGCGGACGGAGCGACCGACGCGCCCGATCCGTCCGTCGTCGTCGATTCCGACCTCAACCGGAATCAGCCGCCCGCCGACCCAGGCGCGACCCGTCACGACCCGGTCGTACGACACCGCAGCGACCGACGCGCCCCCAAGCGCTCCGATGCCCCGTCGGACCGACATCGTCCTCTGGAGGGCGACTGGGATTAAGCCTCGCCGCGCGCCGTGGGCGAACGCTCATAGACGCCTCTCCGATTCGCCCGCGTCGGATGGCGGAGCCGAGGCGCTGGACCTACTCCCGAGCGGGCGTCGACCGCTCCGCGGTGTCGGGGGCGCTTGCCGCTCTGCTGAAGGAGACCGGGCACCGGCCGCCGGCCTCGCACGGCCGACTGCTCGACTTGCCGGGACACTACGCGGGGCTCGTTCGCATCGGGCGCGAAACCATCGCCGTGACGACGGATACCGTCGGGACGAAGACGCTCCTCGCGGAGGAGCTTGCGAGCTGGGAAGGGGTCGGCGAGGACCTCGTTCAAGTCAATGTGAACGACCTCGCGGCGGTTGGCGCTCGGCCGTCGGTCCTCGTGGACTTCATCCTCTGCGTCACCCCCGACCCGGAGAGCTTCTCCGCGATCGGGCGCGGCATCCAGCGGGGTCTCCGAAAGGGCCGGGTGGCTCTGGCGGGCGGCGAGACGGCCGTCGTTCCGGAGATCGTGAGGGCCGTCGACCTCGGTGGGACGGCGGTGGGGTTCTTCCCCCGTGGCCGCCGCCCCGTGACGGGCGCCCGGGTCCGACCCGGGGACCACGTCATCGGGATTCCGTCACGGGGTTTCCACGCGAACGGCTTCACCCTTCTCCGCCGTCTCCTTCGCGAGAAGCGCGTCGACCTCCGCCGCCCGCGCCGCGGGAGCCGGACCGCGCTCGGCGCCGAGCTCCTTACTCCGGGCCGGATCTACGTCGACGCCTCCGAGGCGCTCGCGGATCTCGCGACGACTCACGGCCTCGCGCACATCTCGGGCGGAGGAGTTCGCAATCTCGTTCGGCTCAATCCCGATGTCCGATTCGAGCTCGACGGATGGCCCCGTCCGGCGGGGATCTTCCAGTGGGCCCAGGAGCTCGGTGAGATCGAGCTCCCCGAGCTTTACCAGACCTTCAACCTGGGAATCGGTTTCGTTGCGGTCGTCTCGGCGCGAGCGGTCCCCGCCTCCCTTCGAGCGCTCCAGAAGGCGGGCGTCCGGGACGCTCGGACGATCGGCCGCGTCGCCCGTGGTCGCGGTGTGGCTCTCCCCCACCTCGCCCTCGAATACACCGGATACGGCTGAGCGGCGAACCGACCGGGCGAACCGTTATCGACGAACCCTCGGATGACCGGGCGTGGAGCCCGACCTGCGGCGGCGCCTGTTCGCCGCGTCCCTCGCGCTCGCGGCGGCGTTCCTCTGGGCGGCCTACTATTCGTTCGTGCTCGCCCTCGCCCCGTACGTCGCGCCGTCCGGTCTGATCGTCTGGCCGTTCGTGTTTGGCGGGATCGCCTACCTCACCTGGACGTTCGTCGCAACGCATGGCCGACACCTGGTCCGGCTCTCCCGCTCGGCCACGGCGTGGGCCCGCGTGCTCCTCCTGGTCCTCATGCAGCTGTCGGTCCTCGCGGAGACGTTCCTCGCCGGACCGGTCGACACCTCGCTCCTGTCGCTGATCGGCGACGTCGTGCTGACCCCGATCCTGGTGATGACGGTCCTCCGGGAAGGACGCGAGCAGGCTCGCGACCCCTTGTTCGTCGGAGGCGTGGTCCTCGCCTCGGTGGGAGCCGGACTCACGATCGTGGCCGGGGGGGCCGTGCGCCCGCTGACGGCCGCCGCGGCGCTCGTGGCCGCCCTCGTCCCGTTCGTCGTCGCGATCTACTTCCTTTCGGCCGCGCAGGAGAACCGGCGGACTCCGACCGCCGCCGTGGTCGCCCACGCGACCGTCTTCGCGGCGCTCGGGTCGGTTCTCCTCTCCCCGCTGCTGCCGGGAGGGTTCGGCGGTCTCGCCATCGACTCGGGCCGCAGCCTCGTCCTGCTGGTCGTGCTCGGGACGACGAGTTTCTTCATCGCCCCCGCGATGTACTTCCGGGCGATCGAGGAGGCGGGACTCGTGCTGCCCGCGGTGCTCATGGCGTCGATCCCCGTGTTCACACTGCTGCTCTCGGTCGCGCTGTTCGGCCAGATCCCGCCCTGGCTCGGCATCGTTGGGGTCCCCCTCGCCGTGCTGGGAGCGATCGTGGCGCTCCAAGGATCGCACCCGCCCTGGACGCGGCAGTACGCCGCCGCGACGAATCCCGAGGAGTAGCGGCGGCTATCCGAACTCGGCGAGCGAGGTCGGCCGGCGGCGTTTGGGACCTTTCGCCGCGTCCCCCACGGGAGTGTCGAGCGTGGCCGCGTCGGGGCCCGGTGGCGGTCGAGGAGCGGCTTCGAGCAGGCGCCGCTGGTGGCTCCCGCGAAGGAGAGCGGCCGCGTCCCAGTCGAACACTTCCGTCACCCTCGCTAAGGTCTGGGCGACCCGGTCGGCATAGTAGCTGTAGTCCGGGGTCTTCAGCATCGGCCGCCCCTCCCGCCAGGGCTCGATCTCCTGCGGGCTCTTCGACGCGTCCGTGACGATCCAGGCGACTTTCATCCCCGGGATGACGTCGTAGCCTTCCTCCTTCAACTGGCGGAACACGCGGAGGAACGGGAGGGCGTCGCGCGTGCCCTCGTTGTACTCCGACTCCTCACGCACCGAGCGAGCGATCACCAGCCGTTCGGCGGGAACGTCGCCGTGCCGGCATTGCTGGACGAGCTCGCGGGCCCGCGCGACCGCTCCGTCCGTGTTGCCGGCCAGCACCAGGTCGAACACCTCGAGCAGCGCCTCCGACTGGAAATCGAACGCGTCGCTGCGGCGGGACTCGTAGCCCCGGATGACGAGCTCGTCCTTCGGCCAGACGGTGCGGCCGACGTAGCGCTTCTTCGCGCCGTGCGAGAAGAACGACTGGTAGACCGACTGGAACTCGAAGGTGACGCCGGCCCGCGTGAACCGCTTCGAGATCCCCTCGCCGAACTCGCGCGCGGCCTCGACGCCTGGGGTGGGGGCGCGGACGAAGACCGAGTCCGTGTCGGAGTACACCACCTCGTGCCCTTCGACCTCGAGGGCGCGGATGATCGAGGTGATCTCCTCCCGGGCGAACGAGGTGATCGCGGCGCCGATCTCTTTGTCCGTGAACCGGTAGAAGCTCGAGGCGAGGACGCCGTAGAACGAGTTCATCAGGATCTTGACCGCGTTCTGCAGACCGTCGTAGTAGAGCCGGGCCTCGGGCGTCGTCGCCTCGGTCATCGACCGACGGAACCGGTCGCGGTCGGCGAGCAGCTCGCGGAGGATCTCCGGGACGATGCCGACGCGCACTTCGGGCGGGACGAAGCGCGCGCCCGAGGGGCTCACCGTAGCGCCTTGGGGGTCGAGCGTGGTGAAGCAGATGTTGCGGTCGATGATGATCGACGGGTACATCGACTTGAAGTCGAGGACGACGACCCACGGATAGATCCCGGGCCGGATGCCGTGGACGTATCCGCCCTCGATCGGGTTGTCGCGGCCCATCCGGCGCGTCGGCGGGACCCCGATCCCCCGGCGGTCGGCCCTGGGGATCAGGATCGCGTCGATGAACAGCGACGTGCGTCCGTTCAGGCCCTCTTCCAACGGGAGGTGGGCGACGGTCGCCAAATCCGCCGCCTTGTCGATCGCGCGCAGCTTCTCGAGGATCCGCAGTGCGAGGTCGGCGTCGTGCTCGCAGTACTCCATCACCTTCGCCGGGTCGGCCTTCCACTCGGCGTCGATGTTCCGCCGGTCGACGTCGAGCTTCTTGTCGCCCAGCAGGAGGCGGCTCACGAACTCGAGCGACTCCTGCTTCGGGCGGAGCTCTCGGCGGGCGGACCACCAGGCGTCCGCGAACACCCGGCCCGGCGACTTCCAAAGGCGTCCGCCCGCGTCGCGGGGCTCGGAGCGGTCCCTCCCGAGCGCGAGCCGCGTCCGTCCGACGGCCGCGGTCCGCTCGACCAGGAGTGGGAGGTCGTAGCCGCCGATGTTGTAGCCGGTGATGACGTCGGGGTCCTCCTCGCGGATGACGCGCACGAAATCCTCCAGGATGGCCCGCTCGTCGGGTCCGCCGAACCGGTAGGCCCCGCGCGTGCCGTCCGCGCGCCGGACGACGCAACAAATCGTGAAGATCGTCCGGTCGCGGATCGAATTCTCGATATCGAACGAGAGGGTCGTGAGGGCCGGGCGGAACGGCTCGGCGGAGCGGATGTCCGGCGCGCCCGCCGCTCCGGGCACGACCCGCAACACCGTTGGGACGGTGTAGAGCGCGCGGACCTCCGCGGCGACCGGCTCCGCATCGAAGGCGATCGTGAGGCCCAACTGCTTGTCGTAGAGGAACCGATGGACGAACGGGATGTCGCTCGCGAGGACGCTCGTCTCCTCGTTCGGCTTTCGGTAGCGTTCCCGGTACTCCGGGACGAGCCACGGCGAGTGGAGCAGGACCCGGACGGTCCGCCGGTCGGAGCCGGCGACCCAGGATTTCTCCTCCTTCAGCTCGAGGATCTGCGCATCCGAACGGAGCTTCTGCAGAGTCTCGGGGGTCGGGTCCACGAGGACGAAGTACGGGTGGAACCCTTCGTAGCGGGCGACCGCGGCCTCACCGGTGCGCAGTCGCCCGAACAGTTCGATGACGGGGTCGTTCCCGTCCCGGACGTACGAACCCCCGAGAAGGAACATCTCGTAGGCCGTCACGGCGGCGCCACCGGTCCGGCGCGTATTAGCCGTTCGCGGGCGCGTCGAGGAACACGCGGAGCCGCCCAACGTCGTCGCGCCATCGCGCGAGATTCCGGCGCGATCGGAGCGCCGCGGCGGGGTGCAGGAGCGGGAACAATCTCCAGGGCCCGGCCGTGCGCGGGCGGCCGGCCGCGTCGGTGATCCGCGGGGCCGACGGGTCGAGGGTCCCGAGCGCGTGGGCGCCGAGCGGTACGACGACGCCGGGAGCCAGGAGCGCGAGCTGTCGGTCGAGGTACGGCCGGCAGGCGGCGACCGACCGCTCGACGAAGACGTTCTTGGGGGGACGGCACTTCAGCACATTGATCATCCCGACGGACTCGGGCGGCACCCCCAGGCCGGCCACGCTTTCGTCCAGGAGCCGCCCGGACCTTCCCACGAACGGCCGACCCAACCGGTCCTCCTCCGCCCCCGGGGCCTCTCCAACAAAGACCACGCTTGGATTCGGACCGCCCCGATAGACGACGGCCTGCGCCCGGGTCCGATGGAGCGGGCATCGCGTGCAAGACCGGATCTCGTCCGAGAGCGTCTGCCACTCGGACCCGACCGGGCCCTCGGTCGTCGCGTGCAATCGGTCGCCCCAGTTCGGCCGACAGACGCCCCGGCTTGACCGTTTGTCGCCCGAACGCGGCAGAAGAGGCGCGGGCCCCGACACCGGCGAAATCGTCGCCGTGAGACTTAAATACCGAGGCCCGGTGGCACGGCCCCTCCAAGCCCATGAGTCCGCCGTCCGGCATCAACACAGCGGGGAAGCTTGCTTCCCTCCGCCAACGCCGCCGGTGGTCGGACCGATACTACAAGCGCCGCACCCTCCACCTCAAGGAGCGGTCCGATCCCCTCGAGGGCGCCCCCCAGGGCCGGGGCATTGTGATCGAAAAGGTCGGCGTCGAGGCGAAGCAGCCGAACTCGGCGATCCGCAAGTGCGTGAAGGTCCAGCTCATCAAGAACGGCCGTCAGATTACCGCGTTCGCCGTCGGCGACGGCGCGATCAACTTCATCGACGAGCACGATGATGTGTTGGTCGAGGGGATCGGGGGCCGAATGGGTCGGTCCTATGGGGATATCCCCGGCGTGCGCTACAAGGTGATCCAGGTGAATGGCACGTCGCTCGACGAGCTGGTCCGCGGGCGCAAGGAGAAGCCGCAGCGATGAGCTCGACCCGCGACTCGATGATGCCGCCGCCGGACTCACCGGCCGACGCCGGCCCCGTCATTGTCCGCCCCGTGCCGGCCCCGCCGCCCCCGTTCCCGCTGCCGCCGCTGTTCGGGAAGTACTCGTTCGAAAAGATCGAGGTGCACGACCCGGGCCTTCTGCCGTACCTCTACCTCCACCCGATCTACGCCCCGCACTCGGAGGGAAAACTCTCCGGCAAGCCGTTCATGAAGAGCCACATGCACGTGGTCGAGCGGCTCGCGAACCACCTGATGAAGGGTGGGAAGTTCACGGGCAAGAAAGGCAAGGCCCTCCAGACGGTTCGCCTCGCGTTCGACGAGCTCGCGAAGCGCGAGACGACGAACCCGCTCCAACTCCTCGTCACCGCCATCGAGAACGCCGCCCCGCGCGAAGAGGTGACCCGTCTCCAGTTCGGCGGGATCTCCGTACCGCGGGCCGTCGACTCGTCCCCGGCCCGCCGCGTCGGGGTCGCGATCCGCAACCTCGCTCAGGGAGCGATCACGGCGTCCCACAAGTCGACCAAGTCGATCCACACCTGCCTCGCCAACGAGATCGCGCTCGCCGCCAAGGGCGACCTGACCAGCTACGCCGTCGGGCGGAAGGAAGAGGTCGAACGGGTCGCGCAGTCCGCCCGCTAGGCGCTCCGGAGGTTTGGGATCGATGACGCACGTACGAGCCGAGTTGGCGGAAGCCATCCCCGGCATGATGCGGAACCTCGACCGGATCCGCAACATCGGCATCGTTGCCCACATCCACCATGGCAAGACGACCCTGTCCGACAACCTGCTCGCCGCGGCCGGGATGATCTCGAACGAGCTCGCGGGCAAGCAGCTCTACCTCAACTTCGACGTGCAGGAGCAGGCCCGTCTCCTCACCATCAACAACGCCGACGTCACCATCGTCCACGAGTACGAGGGCCAGCAGCACCTGATCAACCTCATCGACACCCCCGGGCACGTCGACTTCGGGGGGGACGTCACGCGCGCGATGCGGGCCGTCGACGGCGCGGTCGTCGTCGTCTGCGCGGTCGAGGGCGTGATGGCGCAGACCGAGACGGTGCTTCGCCAGGCGCTCCGCGAGAAGGTCAAGCCGGTCCTGTTCATCAACAAGGTCGACCGCGCGATCAAGGAACTCCAGCTCACCGCCGAGTCGATGCAGCGGCGCTTCACCACGATCATCAGCGAGGTCAACGAGCTCATCCGGCGCATGGCGCCGGAGGAATTCATCGACGATTGGTCGGTCGACCCGCGCGACGGCTCTGTCGCCTTCGGCTCCGGCTACGAGAACTGGGCGATCAGCGTACCCTACATGCTGAAGACCGGAGTCAAGTTTCCCGACATCTTCGATTTCGTCTCCACCGGCCGCTCGAAGGAGATTGCGCAGCGGGCGCGCATCAACGACGTGGTCTTCGACATGGTCGTCAAGCACCTCCCGAGCCCGACCGTCGCCCAGAAGTACCGCATCCCGAACATCTGGCGCGGCGACATCGGCTCGACCGTCGGCAAGGCGATGATGACCACCGACGCCGAGGGTCCGACGACGTTCATGGTCACCGACATCACGATGGACCCGAACGCCGGCGAGATCGCGACGGGCCGTCTCTTCTCCGGACGTCTCCAGAAGGGGATGGAGCTCTACGTTGCCGGGACGAAGCTCAAGAACCGCGTGCAACACGTCTCCCTGTTCATGGGCCCGGAGCGGCTCATGGTCGAGGAGGTCACTGCGGGCAACATCGCCGCGGTCATCGGGGCGACCGACGCCTTCGCCGGCACGACGATGTCGAGCGTGCCGGACATGGCGCCGTTCGAGGAGATCCGCCACGTCTCCGAGCCGGTCGTGACGGTCGCGATCGAGCCGAAGCACATGAGCGATCTCCCGAAGCTCATCGAGACGATGCGGAAGGTCGGCAAGGAGGACGCAAGCCTGCGCGTCGAGATCAACCAGGAGACGGGCGAGCACCTCCTGTCGGGGATGGGCGAGCTCCACCTGGAGATCACCCAGTACCGGATCGTCAACGACTACAAGGTCGAGATCTCGTCCTCGAAGCCGATCGTCGTCTACCGCGAGACGGTGATGGCCCCCGGCGGCCCGTTCGAGGGGAAGTCCCCGAACAAGCACAACAAGTTCTACTTCGAGGTCGAGGCGCTCCCCGCCGCCGTCGTCCAAGCCGTCAAGGACGGCGAGATCCCGCAGGGGAAGTCGTTCAAGGACACGAAGACCCTGGTGGCGAAGCTCGTCGAGATGGGAGTCTCGCGCGACGAGGCCAAGGGCATCGTCGCGGTCGACGGGACGGACATCCTGTTCGACGTGACGAAGGGGATCCAGAACCTCAACGAGACGATGGACCTCGTCGTCGACGCGTTCAAGGAGGCGATGAACCGCGGGCCGCTCGCGAACGAGAAGGTCTACGGGCTCAAGGTCCGCCTCGTCGATGCGAAGCTCCACGAGGACTCGATCCACCGCGGCCCCGCCCAGACGATCCCGGCGGCGCGCTCGGGGATCTACGGCGCGATGGTCCTCGGCGGCCGGGTGCTTCTCGAGCCGCTCCAGAAGGTCACGGTCAACGTCCCGCAAGAGGTGTTGAGCGGCGCGACGCGCGAGCTCCAGCGCCGGCGCGGCGAGATCCTCGACATGACGAACGTCGGCGACCTCCAGACGATCATCGCGAAGGTCCCCGTCGCCGAGATGTTCGGCTTCGCCTCGGATATCCGCAGCGCCACCGCCGGCAAGGTCCTCTGGGCGACCGAGTCGCTCGGCTTCGAGGTGCTCCCGACGGAGCTCCAGGGCAAGATCGTGGGCGAGGTCCGGCAGCGCCGCGGCCTCAAGCCGGAACCCTACGACGCCGCGTATTACGCGGGTTAGGCCGAGCCCATCGACCGTCGGGTGTCGGCGCTACTTCGGCGGGCCGTCGGGCTTCGTGCTCCGACGACTCCCGATCCAACCCGCGCGACCCGCCGCGAAGAAGAGGGCGATCGCGAGCACCACCACGCCCGCCGCGATCGCGACGGCGCCATCGAGGTACTCGGGTTGCTGGGCGAGCGAACCCACGTGCGCGCACCCGGAGCTGAGGCAATCCTGGGCGAGGGCGGCGTCGAACTTCGCGACCGCGTCCCGCATCAGGGCGGTGCCCGCCCCGAGGAGGACGACCCCCGCCGCGCCCAGGCCTACGGGAAGGGACCAACCCCCCCGCGGACGGTCGGCGGTGGTCACTTCGGCGCCGACTGACGGCCGTCGAGCGTCCGCTGCCCGCCGCGGCGCGGGCCGTCGGAGGATTTCGACTTCAGCGGCCAGGCGCCCTCGCGGTCGAGGAGCCAGCGCTTTCGCCAGAGGCCGAGCCCGAACCCCGTGAGGTCACCGGTCTCCCCGACGACACGGTGGCACGGGATGACGATCGGCAAGGGGTTGCGGTGCATCGCACCGCCGACGGCCCGGGCGGAACCCTTGTGGCCCGCCCGGCGGGCGAGCTCGCCGTAGGTCACGGTCTCGCCAGCGGGAACGCGGGAGAGTTCGCGCCAGACCGCGCGGTCGAACTCGGAAGAGGTCAACCCATCGATGTCGACGTCGAACTCCGCTCGGACCCCGCGGAAGTACTCCGACAACTGGGACGGCGGCGAGCCCTTCGGGTACGGCGGCTTCCGCTGCTCGGCCCCCTCGGGGACGCCTTTCTGGTCGTGCCCACGCTCGAGCAGGTCGACGACCTGTACCTTCCGACCCTCGTAGACGACGCGGAAGGTGCCGATGGGCGTGGCGACCTCCGCGAACTCCACCCGGGCCTCCATGGCCGGGCGACATCCACCCGGGATATCTCGGTTCGCTTGCGGAGCGGTGCGCTACCGTCCCTCGAGCCGTCGTTCCTACGAGAGGCCGGTCGAGGTGATCTGGAACTCCGCGGCGGCCTCGCCGAGCGAGCGGTGCTTCAACAGCACGGCCCGTCGACGGGCGCCGGGCAACCGGTCGATGCGAAGGATCGTCTTCGCGGCGTGATTGACGAACGAGCCACCCAACGGTTCGAGGTCCCCCGTCCGCTGGTTCCGCCACACTTGGTTCGTGAACAGCACCGGGATGTGGCTCCCGATCGCGGTCGCGACGAGCTCGGCCAACTCCCGACCGAGGGCCAAGCGCCCGTCGTCCTCGCTGTCGCTCGACAACGTGAGCCGGTAGTAGAACGTCGCCGAGTCGAGGACGATCAGGCCGATGCCCCGCTTCGTGTCGCGCGCGAGCGCGCACGCCGCACCGACCGCCTTCGTCTGCTCTTCCAAGCTCTTTGGTGTCGCGAGGAGGAGTCGTTGGAGGACCTGATCGATGCGACCCTGCGCGATCGCCTCCAGGCGGTCGACGCTCACCCCTTCCGTGTCGATGTAGCAGACCCAGCGGTCGTCGAGGGCGAGCCGAGTCGCGGCCTGCAGGCAGATCAGGGTCTTTCCCGATCCGCCTTCCCCGTAGAGCTCGGTGAGCCCGTCGGTTTCGAGCCCACCCCCGAGCAACTGGTCGACCGGCCCGATGCCGGTGGGGCAACGGTCGCCGGGCATGCGCGCGGGGACGCGTGCCCCCGCCTAAAAGGGCCCGCCCGCCGGTGGATGGTCAGCCGATGGGGTACGGGGTGTCGAGCTCGGGTTGGGTGGTCCGCTTCGCCCAGCCGACGAACGCCTCGGGGTGTTCCGTGTGGACCGGGAACACGTTCGCGGGCGCGATCTCCCCGACGATCTGCTCGAGTTCCTTCCCCGAGGCATGGCCCGATGCGTGGTACTGGTGCAGCTCGAGGCCGAAGTGTTCCAGCCAGCGGCGGAACATCTGGTCGTCCAGGTCGTCCTCGCTGAACGGCTCGGACATCGACCGGACGAATGGACTTCCCGCGTCCGGTCGTAGGTCGATCAACTCGGCGAAGTGGCTCATGTCGAGAGAAAGGAGCAGCTCGGGAGCGTGCGCCCGGACCCAGGGCGCATCGACGGCCGCGTCGAGGAACGGTCGCTCCCACGGAAAGTAGCGCGACTTCGGACGCTTGTAGACGTAGAGGCCGTCGCTCTCGCCGGGGAGAGGGATCGGGATGTTGGGGAACGCGGCCCGGGTGGCCGCGAGCAGGTACGCCGTCCGCAGCGAAACGACGAGAGAACGGCCGGCCGCCGTCGCTGCGGCGTACAGCGTCGCGAACCGGTCGAGGTCCCGCGGGTAGCAACTGACGAGCGCCAGTTTGTCCGTCGTGCCGAGGAGCGCGTCGACACCGGAACGAACCCCCTCCTCGGAGAATTGCCGTCGGGGATCGGGACCGGCACGGGTCCCCTCCGTGACGAGCGCCGCGGGATGTTCGGCCGCCGCCGCGGCGACGAACGCGCGGGTTTCGGCGCCGCGCGGCCCATGCTGGCGGAAGTCCCCGGTGTAGACGATCGTCCCTTCGCTGGTCCGGATGAGGAAGCCGCTCGCTCCCGGGATGGAGTGGTCGACGGGGAGCGGGACGACCTCGATCCGACCAATTCGGACAGGGTCGCCGTACGGCATAGTCCGCCAGTCGTGCTCGCCGTACCGGGTGAACGTGCTCGCCTCGATCGCGGAGAGCAGCTGGCGGGTGCCCGCGCTCGCGTAGACGGGGATCCGAGGGTCGACAAGGTTGAGGTGCCCCGCGTGGTCGAGATGCGCGTGGCTGACGAACACGGCCTGGAATCCTGGGTCCGTCGGCTTCAGGTCGGAGCCCGCGAGCGCGTCCTCCGAGTAGAGGCCCTCGATGCGGGGAATGAGTCCGAACTCGAGCCGGTCCTTGACCGGGGAGCTCGACCGGGGCTGAAGGTACTGCCCCCAGTATTGCTCCCAGACGGGCGAGAACGACGGTCCGAAGTCGATGAGGATCCGGTCCGGGCCGTCCTCGACGACGACCTTGTTGCCGCCGATCTCCCGGACACCGCCGAGGAAGCGGAGCGTCGGATGCCCCACGGCGCTCCAACGCCGCCGGGGGGCTTGACGGTTGGTCCGAACGAAGACCCTAGCGGGCCTTCAGGACTTTCTTCACGTTGGGATGCTCCTTCGTGAAGATCTTCCCGCCGCAGTTGTCGCAGCGGACGCCGAACAGGTTCGAGTCGCTCGGGAGGGCCTCCCCGCAGCGGATGCAGCGAAACATCGACCGCCTTTCCGTACGGGGCGACTAAACGTTTGCGGCCGCGGGGGCGGGCGGGGTGTCCTTCTCGGACCGCGTGATCGGCGGGGCGGGTGTGAACAGATAGGCCCCGCTCGCGAACTTGGCGCCGCAGCGACGGCATTGAAACACTCCGGAGGCGATCCGGCGGACCGTGACGGTGGCGCACTTCGGGCAAGCGGCGGCGAGCTCGCGGGCGCGATCGATCTCGAGGACGCGACGGCGGATCCGGATCCCGTACCGGGGTCCCATCCAGCCGGTGTTGCCGACCTTCTTCGTGCGCTTGCTCATCTAGCCCCCGATCGCGAGCTTCCGCATCCGGTCGCCGTGGCGGAATGCCCGCTCGGCGAGGGATTTGACGTCTTCGGGCGAGAAGGCGCCGACGAGACCCTTCTGCATCGCCACGACGTTCGCCGCCTCGTCCGTCGCGATCGTCAGCCGGCCCTGGCAGGCGAGCTCCTCGTCGAACGACGGGTCGACGACGATGGCGTCCCCGAGCCGGGCGAACGTCGTCTCGACCGGGAAGTGCTGGACCGCGAGCGGCGAGTCTTCGCCGATGCCGAACCGCTTCGCGGGCAAGGTGGCGTGCGTGAGGGCGGCGAGCGCCGCGAGCGAGCCGGTGTCGATGAGGTTCCCGGAGTGGTCGATGACGTGGACGTCGACGTAGCAAACCCACGTCTTCTCGCCGGGCGTCACGCAGAGTTTCTTGAGATCGATCGCCTCGGCGGCGCGGATCGCGCGGTCGATGACCCGCGAGACCTCGATCGCCCTCGGATGGGGCGGGCCGGGCTCGAACGTCGGGTTCGAGAGCGGCACGAGCTCGGCGTTGGTCGTGAGGACGCCCGCGTTCGGGGTGTCGGGGAACGGCTTACCCGGTTCGAGCTTGACGCCGCAGACGACGGCCGAGTGGCCGATACGGGCGAGCGCCGAGCCGTCGGCGGAGGCGACGAAGCCGTGCTCGATGGAGACCGCCCGGTACTCGTCGAGGCCGCGCCCGTCGAGGCGTCGACCTTCGCGCGCGAGGTCGAGGATGTGCGTGCCGAGGATCTCGGCGGTGACCTCGTTGCTCATTGGGCGACTCCCGCAGCGGGGCCAGCGCCGGTCTCGTACCGGTCGCGGAGCGCTTGCTTCATCTTCTCGTAGATCGCCCGGCAGCCCTTGACCCCCAGGTCGAGGGAGCGGCCGAGCTCGTCGGCCGTCATGTGCCCCTCCATCTGGAGGAGCACGAGCCGGCCGGATTGCGGCACGAGCGCCATCGGCATGTCGGCCTCGCCGAAGTTGTCCTCCTCTTTCTTGAGGTCGAGCACGATCTGACCCGCGACCTTCCCGACCGCGACGGAGGGCAGGAGGTCGACCATCGGGATCCCGGCGTCGGCGAGGGCGACCGAGGCGGCGACGACGCCCGCGCAGCGGGTGCCGGCGTTCGCCTGGAGGACCTCGATGTAGACGTCGATGCTCGTTCGGGGGTACTCCTCGACGAAGATCACCGACTCGAACGCCTCGGCGATGACCTTGCTGATCTCTTGCGAGCGGCGGTCGAGGCCGGGGCGCTTCCGCTCATCGACGGAGAACGCCGCCATGTTGTACTTGCACTGGACGATCGCCTTGTTGTTCTGCTGAAGATGGCGCGGGTGGACCTCGCGCGGCCCGTAGACCGCGGCCATCACCTTGTTCGCGCCCCACTCGACGTACGCCGAGCCGTCGGCCTGGTGCAGGGCACCGGCCACGATCTTGATCTCCCGAAGGTCGTCGAGGTGGCGACCGTCGATTCGTTTCCCGTCCGGGGTCAGGAGGACCGGGACCTCCTTCGCTCCAACGCTTCCCATGTTGAATTCTCCTTGTGGAATGGAATCAACGACCGCCCTAGAACGGCCCAGGGCCCGCGTCGTCCTCGTCGTCGCCTGGCTCGATCGGCCCGGGGGGCTCGAACGGCGGTCGGGCGGGGCCCGGAGTCGGAGCGAGCGGTCCCGAGGTGCCCTGCGTCGAGCCCAGGTAGCCCGCGATCCGCTCGGTCAACCCGGGGCGCTGGCCTTCCTCCTCGATCAGACGGATCGCCTCGCGGACGCGCTCGATGCCGTCCGAGGTGCCATCGACCCAGATGCGGCCGTTCTGGCCGACCGCGATCCGGCAGTCGGTCTTCTGCGTGAGCATCTGGATCATCGAACCGCTGCGGCCGATAAGCCGCGGCACTTTCGCGGGGGAGAGCGTGATGACGGTCCCGCCGTCGACCTTTCCGAGGCCGTCGCCGAGCATCGTGACGCCGATGCGGCCGGTCGCGTCGAGGTTCTCGATCTGGACCACGACCGTGTCGCCGACATGGAGATACTGTCCCGTTTCGCCGACGTCCATCTTCCACGGCGTGCCGGTCATGTGGAGCGGCGCCCAGCGGGGCGCGCCGATGTCGAGCAGCCAGAACGTCGTCTGGACGTCGGTGACGGTACCGACCACGACATCGGAGGGCTTCGGGATGTAGCGGCCCGAGAGCGGGATCACCCGCACCATCGGGGGGCGGTGCGAGAGGAGTCCGAGGACCGAGGCGTACGTGCGTCCTTCGACGCGGTACGTTCCAGGGCCTGGCTGAAGGCCCCGGACGTCGATCTCCTCGCCCGGGAGTACTAGCGTGCGATCCCCGTCCGATCGGGACGGGTCGCTTCCTTGGCGGCGGCCACGCGGGCCACCACGATGTCCATGACGCATTGCTGCTCGTGCACCGGGTCGCGCGACCGAGCCTGCTTATTTAACGAGCGCGGTCTCGGCGGCGCCCTTCGTGCGCGCGCTGAGCTTCTCGTAGAGTTCCGTTTGAACTCCGGCGGGAATCTCGAGGACGGCGCTCCACGCCCCATCCCCCAGCCACTGTTCCTCCGAAAGCTTCCCGAGGCCCTTCAATTCTCCGATGACCCGCGGGTAGTACTGCGCCGGGACCTTCATCCGGACCCGCACGGTGTCGAGGCGGATCGGGAGGAGCGGGCGCAGCTTCGCGAGGATCTCGTTGACCTGCTGGTCGGCCGATCGGAACGGGTCGACGTGGACGCGCGCCTCGTTCATCGCCGCCTCGATGCGCGCGGGCGGATGCGGGGCGCCGGTCTGCGGGTTCATCGCGTTGCGGGCGATCATCGTCACGATCTGGCGGTGCTTCAGCGCCTGCAGCTGGTGGCGCTGATCGGTCGTGACCTGGACCTCGCCGTTCTGGATGATCTGCCGAGCGATCTCGACGATGTCGCGGGTGTGGAACGTCTTTTCGAGGTGCTCGAGGGAGATCTTGTCGCCCTTCTTCGCGTCCTTGAACACTTGGTCGAGGGCCAGCTTGTCGGCGAGGTTGACGGGACGCCCGTCGCGGATCGCCTGAACCGCCTCGGGGTCGACGAGGACCTCGAAGCGCGAGCCGGCCTTCTCCCAGCGCGCGACGACCGCGTCTTCGACCGTGACCATCGGCGCGCCCTCAGGCCCGACCGGCTCAGGCCTTGTTGGCCTTGCTGCCGGAGGGTCCGAGCGGAGGGAGCCGGGCGACGTACTTCTGCGTTTCCTCGAGGGAGAGGCGGTGCGAACCCTTCGTCCGGTCGAGCACGAGGACCTCCACCTGGGCGAGCGTCGCCGACTCGTCGAGGGACTGCCGGAGCCCCTCGAGAGCCAGCAGGATCGCGGTGTCTTGGTCCATGTGCGGCTTGTGCTTCTGCTCGAACAGCTCCATCACGGGGGCCTTGTTGCCGCCCGTCGACGTCGCCTTGAAGCTCGTGAGGGAGCCCGACGGCTCGGTCTCGTAGAGCCGAATGCCGCCGTCGTCCCAGCCTCCGACGAGGAGCGCCGTGCCGAAGGGTCGGACGCCGCCGAACTGGGTGTACTGTTGCTTGTAGTCGCAGATCCGGCGGACGAGGAGCTCGACCGAGATCGGCTCGGAGTAGGTGACGCGGTGGATCTGCGCGGCGAGGCGCGCGTAGTCGACGAGGACCCGCGCGTCGGCGACGAGGCCGGCCGTCGCGCAGCCGATCTGCTCGTCGATGAGGTGGATCTTCTCGAGGCTGGCTGGCTCGGCGAGCTTGGGATTCGGGATCCGGCGGTCCGCGACGAGGACGACGCCCTCCTCGTAGACGACGCCCGCCGTGGTCGCGCCGCGGCGAACGGCTTCTCGAGCGTATTCGACCTGGAACAATCGACCGTCGGGCGAGAAGACCGTGATGGCGCGGTCATACGCCATCTGGCCTGGTTGCATCTCCATCGAGCAGCCCTTCCGAAACGGCCCGCCCCACTCAGGCCCGGGTTATAACGGGTCGCCGGAGAACTGGCGCTGAGGTAGGCAGCCTAGCGTCCGGACTCGTGCGCGCAACGGCCAAACGGACGGACGGGTCGAGGTGGATGCGATGAGCGAGGGCTCGAAGGCCGACCGGCCGGTCGCGAAGGCCCATCGGCTGGAACACGCGGCCTCCGTCTATCTGCGCAGCGCCGCGGAGCAGGCGATCGACTGGTATCCCTGGGGTACCGAGCCGTTCGAGCTCGCCCGGCGCCTCGGCCGCCCGGTCCTCATTGACGTCGGCGCGGTCTGGTGCCACTGGTGCCACGTCATGGACGAGGGGACCTACTCGGACCCGGAGGTGGCGAGGATCCTCGCCGAGGAATTTGTCGCCGTCAAGATCGACCGCGATGAGAACCCGGAGGTCGACCGCCGGTTCCAGCGCCAGGTGAACGCGTTGAGCGGCGAAGGCGGCTGGCCGCTCACCGCGTTCGCCACCCCCGACGGCGAGGTGTTCCTCGGCGGCACCTACTACCCTCCCGAGGACGGACTCGGCCGTCCCGGCTTCCGACGCGTGCTGCGCGAGGTCGCCCGCATGTACCGCGACGAGCCCGCCTCCATCCGGCAGAATGCCTCGGTGGTCCGCGGAGCGCTCGACCGGATGGCCGAAGGGCGGACCGTCCGAAAGACCTCCAGCGCGGAGTTCCGAACCCGCATCCGCGCGGCGCTCAACGAGTCGTACGACCCGGTGAACGGAGGCTTCGGCCACGCCCCGAAATTCCCGCACGCGGGTAGCGTCGAGTTCCTTGTCCTCGACGCCGTAGCGGAGAATGAGCCGCGATCGGGAGCGCGCGGGGTCGAGACGATGGCCCGGATGGTCGACGGCGGAATGTTCGACCAGGTCGGCGGAGGATTCCACCGCTATTCCGTGGACGAGGGATGGCACATCCCGCACTTCGAGAAGATGGGGGCCGACAACGCGGAGCTCCTCGCGGCCCTCGTCGAGGTCGACCGGTACGAGCCCCGCCCCCGATTCTCAGAGGCGATCCGGGCGACGGTTGCGTGGTCGTCGACGGTGCTGGCGGACCCCTCGGGGGGGTTCGGCGCCAGCCAGGACGCCGACAACGCTCCGGGCGACGACGGGGGCTACTTCACATGGAGCCGGGAAGAGCTGAAGGCGACCCTCACGCCCGAGGAGCGCAAGCTCGTCGGCCGCGCGTTCGGGATCGGGACGGAGGGTCGTATGCCCCACGACCCGGACCGCAACGTCCTCTACCGCATGATGCCGGTCTCGGAATTGGCCGCCGACCTCGGGGAGCCGGAACCCGGAGTTCGCCGTTCGTTCGACGCTGCCGTCGCGAAGCTCGCGGCCGCGCGCGCGCGGCGACCGCCACCGTTGGTGGACCGTACTCCGTACGCCGACATCAACGGGCTGTTCCTGCGCGCCCTCGCGCGCGCATCGCAGTCCGAAGGGGAACCCGCGTGGCTGGCTCCCGCACGACGCGCCGCCGACCGATTCCTCCGAGAAGGGTACTCGTCCGAGGCGGGCGTGGCCCACCGATTGAACGCTGGCTCGGGGAGCGGCCGTGGTCTGCTCGTCGACCAGGCGGCGTTCGCCCTCGGCCTCGTCGAGCTCGGCGCGGTCACGGTCGAGCCGAAGTACATCGTCGCGGCCCGCGAGATCCTCGAGGTCATCGAACGCGAGTTCCGCGCGGAGAACGGGCTGCTCCGCGACGTGGCGCCACGCCTCTACGATGGCCCGCGGATCGGCGCCGTCGACGAACCCGCCTACCCCCTCGAGGACACGCCGAACCTCGCGCCGAACTCCGCCGCGGCGATCGCGATGGTACGGCTCGCCTCGCTGTCCGGGGACGAAGCGTTGCGGGGTCGGGCCGCCCAGTTGATCGGCGCGATGTCGGATCGCCTGGGGTCCGCGGGCGTCTTTGCGGGCGGAGCCGCCTACGCCGCGGGACTGCTCGAGGTGGCGCCAGCCCGCGTTGTCGTCGAAGGCGAGGGGCCCGAGTCGGAGGCACTGGCGCGGGCGGCGGAACGCACGTTCTACCCGAATCTGTTCGTCTTCCGCGGGGCACCGCCGCCGCCGTTCTCGCTTCCCGAGGAGCTCGGGACGGGACGTTCGCTCCCGCGGGCGCTGGTGTGCTTCGGGATGCGCTGCCTCGCCCCGATTACCGACGCCGACGAGCTCGCCCGGGCGATCCGCGCGGGCGGGCGCGCGGCGGCGTAGCGATCGGGCCGACGTCCGTCCCGTCGAGAAGGTAGGCGCGGGGGAGCCCCTCCGCGAGGAACCGTCGGAACAGGAACGACCGGCCGCGCCGCGGTTTCTCCCGATTGAGCGCCTCCCGGCCCGCGAGCGGATGGAACGCGGGGAGCACGATCAGTTCCTCCGCCCGGAACGCCCTCGGTCGGTCTCCCTTGGGGAGCGGCGGGTAGGCGACGCGGACCCAGCAGGGGAGCTTTCCGGAGGCCGACTCCCCGACCGAGGCAAACCGGTACCCTGGATGGAGGTGGCCCGCGACGAGGCGTCCCGCCCGAAGGACCTCCTGCGATGGCCACCGGTGTCCGTGGAACACGCCCACGCCGTCTCGCACCATCCCGGCGGCCGCATAGACCGCGACCTCGCGGGGAAGGTGGGGGACGAGTCCGACGTCGTGGTTGCCGAGCACGACGTCCATCGCGACGCCGGCTTCCAGGAGGTCCGCGAAGAATCGGAAGATCGCAGGTCGCAGGGCTCGCGGCGTCCCGACGATCGGGTGCTTCACGTCGCCCGCGATGACGATCCGGGAGGCCCCGGTCCGAATCGCGAGGTCCCGGAGCGCGTTCGCGAGCCGTTCGGGGCTTCCTTCCGGTGGGGCGGGCAACGATTGTTCCCCCTCGCCGAGCCCCAGGTGGAGGTCGGCGACGATGAGCCATCGATCCTCGCCGTGCCCGGGCGTGACGAGGAGGGCCGGGGAGTCTGGCACCGGAGCGACCCGCGCGGTCCGCACGGCGGGAGCCACCGAGTCCGCACGATAATCGGTTCCGTCTCGGCGGTGGCAGTACTACGTTTTTATATACGAGCGTCGGGACATTACCGACGGCGGTCGGTCGGGAGAGGCGATGGCGAAGGACGTGACCCGCGACGCGGCGATCGAGCAGGTCCATCGCCTGCTCGAACGCGCGGGATTCTTCGTCTCCGACGCGCACCACATCCGCCCGACGAGCTTTGACCTGATGGCCCGCCGCGACTCGCAGCTTCTGATCGTCAAGGTCCTGAAGAACATCGACGCGCTCGACCCCGAGGAGGCCGCCCGGATCCTCGAGCTCGGGCGGCTGTTCCCCGCCCGGGTGCTCGTCATCGGCCAGACCTCCGGGGGAAGCGAGCTCGAGCCCGGCGTCGTCTACAGCCGCTATGGAGTCCCGATCGTCGTCGAGGAGAGCCTCCGGGAATATCTCCAAAAGGGCATCCCACCGTTCTTGTTCTCCGGACCCGGCGGTATCTTCGCGCGCGTGGACGGGCCGCGTCTGCGCGGGCTCCGCGAGGAGCGGCGCATCTCCTTGGGGGCGCTCGCCAGCATCGCCGGAGTCTCGCGCCGGACGATCCAACTCTACGAGGAGGGGGCGGGGGCCGAGCCCATGGTCATCGAGCGGCTCGAGCGATACCTCGCGGAGCCGATCGCGCGCCCTCTCGACCTGTTCCTCGAGAGCCCCCCGCGCACCCCCGCGCCCGAGGGCGCGAACCAGGGAGACGAGAAATCCCCCGCGCCACGGGCCCGGCGCTCGACCGGCGACCCCCTGCGCGACGGCGTGCTCCGCCAGCTCGACGGTATGGGCTGGGAGGTCTCGGTGACGATCCGATGCCCGTTCGACTCGCTGTCGCACGGCGACACCCGTGGAGAAGAGATGATCCTCCTTACCTCCGTCGGCACGCTGCGTACCGCCCAGCGCCGCGCCGACCTTCTGTTGCAGCTGGCCCGCGTCGCCGAGGGCCACGCGATGTTCATCGCCCGCGAGACGAGCGGCCGACGCGACATCGAGGGCCTCCCTGTCCTCTCGGTGCGCGAGCTGCAGCGTCACCGCGACCGCGACGACCTCCTCGAGGAGATCGAGGAGCGAGGGGCCGGTTGATCGAGCGGGCCGTCGGCAGCGTGACCGTCCTCGGTCCGGTCCGCGGGCTCGTCGCCGACGGCGAGCGGCTGCGGGCTCGGCTCGAGACCGTCCGACCAAACGCCGTCGGTCTCGCGGTATCCGAGGACGAGCTCAAGGGACTTCGCGAGTACTTCGTCGACGCCGCCACCGAGCCGGTCGTCCCGCTCGCCCCGACCGAGGCGGCGGAGATCCGCGCGCTCGCCCGGTATGGCGACGTCGGCGTCCCCAACCCGTCGGTCCTGGCCGCGATCCGGTGGGCCGACGCGACCAACGCCCCCCTCGCGGCGCTCGACCCTTCGGACGACGAGTACTCGACCATGTTCGCGCGCTCGATCGGCTACTTCGAACTGGTCCGACGGACGCTGCGCGAACGGAGCGCCGGAAAGCGGCCACCCGCAGCGGCCGACGCGGACGCGTTCGCCCTCGCGTGGAGTCGCACCATCGAGCCCGGCGCTGGCTCGCGCCGGCTGCGGGCGCAGCGCGACACCGTCGTCGCGGAGGGCGTCGAACGGATGCGCGCTCGGTTCTCGAGCATCGCCGTCGTGGTCGACCGCGAGCGGTTCGAGGGCGTGGTCGAGCTGCTCGCCGAGGGCCCCTCGCTCGTCCGGACTGCCGCCGACGGGGGAGGCGGGGCGAGCCGTTAAGACCCGGCTCACCCCGACCGTTCCGTTAGGTCATCTTCGATGCCGTCCGAGGCGTCCGAAGGCCGCGAGAGTCGGCCGTACGCCGTCGTCGACGTCGGCTCCAACACGGCGCGCCTCGCCGTGTTCGAGGTCACTTCGGCCGGCGGGCTCCGCGCGTCCTTCGAGTCGAAAGAGGTTCCCCGTCTCGGCGAGGGCGTAGGACCGGACCGGTCGCTCTCCGATGGCGCGATCCGACGCGGGATCGAGTCGCTCGCCCGTTTCCGCCGACGGCTTGCCGCCGCGGGTGACCCGCCGGCGATCGCCGTCGCCACCAGTGCCGTGCGCGATGCGCCGAACGGCGCCGAGTTCGTCGCCCGGGTCCGCGCGGCGACGGGGTTCAATCTGCGCGTCCTGACGGGGGAGGAGGAGGCACGCTACGCCTACCTCGGCGTGGCGGGGGCCTGGGACCTCCGCTCCGACACGATCGTCGATCTGGGCGGCGGCTCCTTGCAGGCGGTCCGCACGAAGGGCGGCCTGGTCGACGTCGCCGGCACGGCTCCCCTCGGCGCCCTCCGACTGACGGCGGCGTTCCTCGAGCACGACCCGCCGAAGGGCCGCGAGATCGAAGCGCTGCGGCGTCACGCGCGCGAGGAGCTCGCAAAACTCCGCGGAGCCGGTGCCACGCGTGGTCGCCTCTTCGGCGTCGGTGGGACGATCCGGTGCCTCGCTCGGATCGCGGTCGATGTAACGAACTACCCGCTCGAGCGCGTCCACGGATATCCTCTGACCCGGCGGACCCTTGCCCGCGTCGAGCGCCTCCTGCTCGAGCTCGATGCCGACGAGCGACGCCGGATCCCGGGCGTCGGCGGTCACCGCGCGGACGTCATCGGCGCGGGCGTGGTCGTCGTCGACGCGCTGATGCGCCGCACCGGCGCATCCGAGATCATCGTCAGCGCGACCGGGATCCGGGAGGGGATCGCGCTCGAGCATGCCGGTGTCCGGGTCCCGGCCCCCTCCGAAACGCTCGCGTGGAGGTCGGTCACCGCGGAGGCGAACGCCCTCGGCTTTTCGCTCCCCCACGGCGAGGCGGTGCGGACCGTTGCTCTCGAGCTCTTCGAGGCGCTCGCGCCGCGCTTCGGCTGGGGCGCGAGCGAGCGGCTCGCCCTGAGCGTCGCCGCGTGGATGCACGATGTGGGCTGGACGATCGACCCGTGGCGGCATTCCAAACACTCCGCCTACGTCCTCCGTCACGCCGCGATCCACGGCCTGACGCAGCGCGAGGTCGCGATCGCGAGCATCGTGGCCTACCTCCACGAGGGCGACCCGTTCCCCGCCGCCTGGAAGGTATCGTTCCGCGGGATCCTCAACGACGACGACCTCGAGACGTCCCGCCGCCTCGGGGCCCTCGTCTTCTTTGCGGAGGCCCTCGACGGTGCCCGACCGGCGATGTGGATCCCGCGCGGCACCGATCGTCTCGTTCTTCGCCCCCAGAGCGGGCGCGGCGCCCGACCCTCCGATCGCACGGTGCAGCGGCTCCGCAAGCCAACGCGACGCGCGCTGGGCTTGGAGGTGGAACTCGATGGACGGTAGGTCCGGTCCGCCGGCCGACCCCGGCATGCCCTCGCCGGGGACGACGCCGGGATCGCGCCTCGCCGGGCGCCTCATCGTCTTCGAGGGATTGGACGGCTCGGGCAAGTCGACCCAGGCCCGGCTGCTGGTCAAATGGCTGCAGGCGCGCGGCTACCGAGTGTTCTTCACGGAATGGAACTCGTCGGAACTGATCAGCGGGACGATCCGCCGTGGCAAGAAGAAGAATCTGCTCACGCCCACCACGTTCTCTCTCCTCCACGCGACCGACTTCGCCGACCGCCTCGAGCGGCACATCCTGCCGCCGCTCCGCGCCGGCTACGTCGTCGTCTGCGACCGCTACACCTACACGGCGTTCGTGCGCGACGCGGCACGCGGCTGCGACCCGGAGTGGGTGCGGAACCTGTACAGCTTCGCGCCGAGCCCGGACAAGGTGTTCTACTTCCGGGTCCCGGTCGCGACGAGCCTCGGGCGGAAACTCGCGAGCCGCCAGAAGATCTCCTACTACGAGGCCGGCATGGACCTCGGGCTCGCGGACGACGTCATCGCGAGCTACGAAAAGTTCCAGGCGAGGCTGAAGCGCGAGTACGAGCGCCTGGTGCCGATCGATCGGTTCGTCGTGATCGACGCCGACAAACCGGTCGAGACGGTGCTGGGCCAGGTTCGGCGCGAGGTCCGACCCCTCATGACCGGCTTCCCGAAGACGGAGGCGCTCGTGCATGCGGAAGACTAGGACGTACGGGACCTACGGCACTCGCCTCCCGGGGATGCCCCGCGAGCCGGTGCTCGGCCGCCTGATCGTCCTCGAGGGCGCGGACGGTTCGGGACGGACGACCGAGGTCGAGCTCCTCAAGGAATGGCTCGAGGTCGAGGGCCATCCGGTCGTCGACACCGGTCTGCGTCGCTCGACCCTCTTGAGCCAGGAGATCGAGGAGGCGAAGAAGGGCAATACGCTCAGCTCGACGACGCTCGCGCTCCTCTACGCGGCGGACTTCGGCGACCAGCTTGAGAACAAGATCCTCCCCTCGCTCTCGGCCGGCAGTACGGTCCTCGCCGACCGGTACATCTACACCCTGATGGCGCGGGCGATCGTGCGGGGCGCGACGCGTTCGTGGGCCGAGCGCCTTTACAGCTTCGCGCTCGTCCCGGATCTCACGATCTTCCTCGACGCGAAGACCGACATCCTGCTGCACCGGGCCATCGCGAAGTACGGGAGCCTCGACTACTGGGAGAGCGGGATGGACCTCTGCCTCTCCCGCGACCGGTTCGAGAGTTTCTACCGGTACCAGTCGCTGCTGCGCGAGGAGTTCGGTTTCATGGAGCGCCGCTACGGGTTCCGGCGCGTCGACGCGAACCGTCCCCCCGCGGCCGTCCACCGCGAAACTCGCGAGCTCGTGGCGCCCCTGTTCCGCCAGAACCGCGACCGCCAACGCTGAACCGTCGGCCGGCCCCGCGCGACCGGGGACGCCGCGCCGTCCTTCTGCACTGTGTTCAACGGTTATGTACCACCGCCCGGATTTCCCTTGACCCCTCGAGGCCAGTGCAGGAGCTACCTCGCCTCTCCATTCTGGTCCTCGTGGCCCTGACCATCCTGGCGGGCTGGACCGCGGTGGTCGCCCACTCGCCATCGGCGGGTTCGGCAGGCTTGCTCAATCGACTCGCCGGTACTACGGCCCCCTCGGGAGGCGACCTCTTCCTGGCCGGGGCGACGTCCGCACCGATCGGGGTGCGTTCCACGCTCGTCCTGCTGGCCGACTCCCTCCAGCCGGGGAATCACCCTGTCCCGAACAGCGCGGAACCCTACACGGCGGTGTTCGACTCCGCAAAGCACGAGGTGTTCACGGCAAACCTCGGGACGGACACCGTCAGCGTCATCTCGGTGGCGACGGACCGGGTGGTCGCGACCATCCCGGTGGGAGGCTTCTGCCTCTTCCTCGCGTACGACCCGGGAAAGGGAGAGGTGTTCGTCTCCAGCACGTCCACCAGCCAGGTCGTCGTCATCAACGACACGACGAACCACGTCGTCGCGACCATCTCCACCGGACCGAGCCCGTACGGGCTCGCGTACGACAACCGGACCGGCCAGGTCTTCGTCGACTCCGCCGGCTTCCGGTTTGGAGGTCCCAGCCACGTGGACGTCATCTCGGACTCCACGAACCGGGTCGTGACGCGCATCCTCGTTGGCCACCTCGCCTGGGGGATGGCATTCGACCCGCGCGCCGGCGAGGTGTACGTGGTCAACGCCGCCTCGGACACGGTGAGCATAATTTCGGACGCCAACCACACCGTGGTTGCGACGGTTCCCGTCGGCTCGGGTCCGGTGTGCGCCGAGTTCGACCCGCGCACGGGCGACGTGTTCGTCTCGAACGAAGGGAGCAATACGGTCAGCGTCATCTCGAGCGTCCGGCACGTGGTCCTCACGACGATCCCCGTCGGCGCCTCTCCGGGCGGCATTGTGTACGATTCGGGGACGAACCGCATCTACGTCTCGAGCTACCTCGGGCGGAACATGTCGGTGATCGGCGTGCCGCAGCTTCGCGTGGTGGCGACGCTTGGGGTGGGCACCTACCCGTGGGGCGGCGCCTACGACCCCGCATCGGGGAGGATGTTCGTCGTCAACACCGGGTCGAACAACGTCAGCGTGTTCTCCAACGCCCGGAACCTCACGGTCGCGACGGTTGGCCTCGGCTACCAGCCCGACGCGTTGACCTACGACAGGGGTACGAACCGGCTCTACGTGTGCAACACGGAGAACGTCACCGTGATCTCGGCCGCGACGGACCGCATCGTCGGCTCGATCCCCCTTCTCGGGAACCCCGACGGGATCGCCTACGACAGCGGACGCGGCGAGCTGTTCGTGACGAGCGGGGTCACCGGCAACATCAGCGTCATTTCCGACTTCACCGACTCCGTCGTCGCGACGATCCCCACGAGCGGAAGTCCCGTCGGGGTCGCGTACGTGCCTTCGCTCGGCGAAGTCCTTGTCGCCGGGGGGTTCTCGGGCACCGTGACCGTCGTGGCGGACTCCAACGACTCCGTCACCGCGACGATCGGTGTCGGCGGCTATCCCTCGGCCGTCGCCGTCGACGCGCCGCTCGGTGAGGCGTTCGTCGCCAACGGATTCTCGGACAACGTCAGCGTGATCGACCTCGCGTCGAACTCGGTCGTCGCCAGCGTCCCGGTCGGGTCGGCTCCCGACGCGATCGCGGTCGATGTGGCCCTTGGGGCAGTCTTCGTGGCCAATGAGGGGTCGAACAATGTCAGCGAGATCAACACCACGACCGACCTCGTCGTGGCGACGATCGCCGTCGGGGCGTCCCCCGACGGGATCGTGTTCGCCCGCGGCCTCGGCGCGCTGTTCGTGACGAACCTGGGGAACTCGACCGTGAGCGAGGTCAATCCCGCCACGGGCCACGTGACGGCGACGATTTCCGTCGGATCGGGGCCGGCGGCGGCGATGTACGACGGGCGTGCGCACCTCCTGTTCGTGGCGGACTTGACGGGCGGTACCCTCACCATCCTCGGCTGACGGCCGAGGGCCCCGCTCGCCCCTCTGAGGGCTACGTTCGAGCGCCTCAGGCCGCCGGTGCCATCTTGCGGGCGCGCCACGCCGCCGCGGCCGCGACGATGGCGGTCAGCACGAACAGCGCGAGCATCGCATCGTAGAGCCACGGGATGTACGAGAGCGCCCCCGGATAGGCGCTCGTCCCGAACAGGTACTTCCCGAACTCGTTCGCGGACGGGAAGCCGACCTGGGAGTAGGACTCGACGATGCCCACCATCGCGAGGACGACCAGGACCGACCAGCCGAGCGCCGCGAACAGCATCATCGACGGTCGCACGCGAGGCATCCGGGCCGCCATGCTCGGCGAGGCCGAGGACAGCACGGCGAGCCCCCCGATCAGGGTGACGACGGCGATGCCGAGTACGCCGTACCAGTGCACATAGTAGGGCGAGGAGGCGCCAAAGTTCGTCTGGAGGTTCTTGTCGGTCGCCAGCATGACGACGGCGACCACGAAATCGACGAGGAGCAGCAGCCCCGCGAGCGCGGCGAGAGTATCGGGCGTCGCGGCCGTTGGAGTCACGCGTTCGGAGCTTGGGCTCGGCGTCGCCATCGGCCACCGACCTCAGAACGAGTCTTAGACGTTGGGGTCGGCTCCCATTCCGCGGGCGCGGGTCGCCGGACCACGAGGCGGGGGGAGGACACCGGATCCGGAGGGTAGAAAATCGGCCGGACCGGCCGCTAGCTCCGCTCGGCGAGGCGGGAGAGCGCGGTGCGGTCGAGCCGCCAATCAAGGACGCCCGCGCCGGATCGGACCGCCCGGGGGAACGAGATCGCGGCGGCCCCGGCGCGGGAGAGCCGCGTGACCGAAATCGC
Organism: Thermoplasmata archaeon; assembly: GCA_022750115.1. GTDB lineage: Archaea > Thermoplasmatota > Thermoplasmata > Lutacidiplasmatales > UBA184 > Lutacidiplasma. Next base: position 57,364 of record JAKIWI010000006.1, on the reverse strand, counting down.
CTCGCCCGTGAGCGAGAGCCCGATCAGTTCACCGAGTTGCGGCTCGTGACCCACCACGACCACGGTCGATTTCGGCTCGTGGTGGCGGGCGAGCCGTTCGAGGACCGGGGCGGCCGGGGCGTCGGGGGCCAGCTCGGCCCACTCCGCCGGTCGGGGCGCGCCGAGCGGCCCGCGGAGGATCGCGGCCGTCGACCGCGCCCGGGCGGCGGAAGAGGTCACGATCGTGCGGGCGTCGGGTTCGAGCACCGCGACCCCTTCCGCAGCGGCCTTCGTGGTCCGCCGTCCCTCGCGGGTCAAGGGGCGGTGCACGTCCTCCGGCCACCGACCGGGGTCGCGCGACTCGGCGGGGCCGTGGCGCACGACGACGAGGCGCACCGGGCTTCCCTCAGTCCTCGGAGTCGAGGATCGCTTCGAGCTTCGTGCGCGAGGCGCGGCGGAAGTCCTCGAGGCTTCCCTCGTTGCTGAGCATCCCGTCGCAGAGGGCGAAGGCGTTGCCGATCCCCCACTTGAGCTCCCGACGGTCGCGGTCGAAGAACTCCTGGAGGGTCGCCCCGTCGTCGCCGCGGCCGCGGCGCATGAGTCGGTCGTAGCGCTCCTCGGGCGGCGCGAAGATCCCGAGGACGAACAAGTCGCCGAAGTTATGGCGGAAGATCCCGACCTCGCTGTCGGATCGGCAGCCGTCGACGAGCATCTTCGTCTCGATGAGCTTCGGGACCGCGCGCTGGGCCCAGACGCCGGGCCCGTGCTTTTCCCGCTCCTCGTTGGCGACGCGGGCGATGTTCGCGTTCGTGATCGGGAGTCCCCGACGCCGCGTCTCGTCGCGGACGAGGTCGCCCATTTTGAGCGTCGCGAGCCCCATGTGGCGCGCGACCTCGACGAGCTCGTCCTTGCCGGAGCCCGGCATGCCTACCGTGACGATGAGTTTCATAGCGACTCCGGGGGCGGGGGCGGCGGGGCGGGGGAGCCTCCCGAGGAGGTCCCGAGCCGCGCCGCGACCTCGCCCTCGGTCGCCGCTTGCAGCCGGTCCGCGCGCTGGCGGTAGCTGACGGCCTCCGCCTCCTCGAGCTTCGAGGTCTCGAGGTAACGGTCGGCCTTGATCTTGAGCTCGGCGGTCTTCTGGGTGCGCATCGCGGCCCGGTGGTCGTAGGTCCGCGCCTTGTGCTGGAGGTCGACGATCTTCTGCTGGAGCTTCCGCACGCGGTAGTGGAGGCTCGTGACGTCGGAGCCGATCGGCGCCCCACCGGTGCGGGAAGTGGCGGCGTTGATGTCGCGGTCGAGCTGGGCGATCTCCGACTCCTTGTCCGGGATCATCGCGAGAACCTTCTGGGCCTTCTCGCGGAGGATCGCCGCCTGGTGGCGGAGCTTCTCGATGCGGGTGTGGATGCGCGCGGCCCGCTGCTGCGCCCTCGTCGACAGGCGCTCGTGCTTCGCCGCGATCTCGCGGAGCTTGGTGATGTCCGCGTAGCCCTGACCGAGCCAGCGGGACTCGCGGTGGACGCTGGCTCCCGAGACGCTCGGTCCGGACGGGGGAGGATTCGGATCGCCCGACATTCCGACCGGTCGCGAGGACGGACCCCTACTCCCTTAACGCTTTCATTCGTCGGGTAACGGGCGGGCGCGCCCCTACGGCGCACCCGTCACCACGGGCTCGGGAAGCTCCGGGCGCTGCGGTTGCTGCGCGGCGCGCAACACCGGGATCAGGTCATCGGGACGTAGCCTCCGCTGCGCGCGCGAGTCGCGTTCGCGGAGCGTGACCGTCCCGTGGTCCGGGGAGGCCGGGTCGACCGTCGCGCCGTCGATCGTCACCCCGAACGGGGTCCCCGCCTCGTCCGCCCGGGCGTAGCGCTTGCCGATCGTCCCGGCCGAATCCAGGTCCGCGCGGATCCCTTCGCGCAACAGTCGGTCCGCGAGCGAGCGGGCGAACGCTCCGTGGGCCTTGCGGATCAGCGGGTAGACTCCCACCGTCATGGGCGCGAGCGAGGTCGGGAGGTGCCAGACGGTCCGCTCCGCGTCGCTCGCGATCCCCAGGTCGGCGAGCGCCCAGAGCGCGCGGTCGACGCCGAACGTCATCTCGAGGACGTGGGGGACCAGTCGGCCACTCCCGTCCGGCTTCGCGATCGACAGGTCCTCCGTCGAGCCGACCGAGTGCCGATTGAGGTCGTAGTCGCCGCGGTAGTGCAGCGCGCCGATCTCCTTGAACCCCCCGAGCGAGTCGAGCCGGACCTCGACGTCGAACTGGATGCGGTTGTAGAACGCCCGTTCGCGGTCGTTCTTCTCCCACAGCCGGATCCGGTCGGAGGGGACGCCGAGGACATCGCGGTAGAACCGGTAGGTATGCGCCAGGTGGAAGGCGTAGAACTCGGGCAGATGTCCGTCGCCGACGAGAGCGGCGACCGAGGTCGGGACCGGGGATTCATCCCCCCCCTCGCGCTGGGCGGCGCGGACGACGGGGAGCTCGAGCGACGCGACCGTTTCGAGGGGGACCGGGAAGTTCGCCGGGTCGAAGAACACCTGCAGCTCCGCCTGGGTGAACGCCCGCATCCGGAACAGGACCTGGCGCGGCGCGATCTCGTTACGGTACGCCTTGCCGACGACGGCGACACCGAGGGGGAGCGCCTTGCGGCCGACCTCCCACATCCGGGGGAACGCGAGGTAGCTCGACTGCGCGGTCTCGGGGCGCAGGTAGGCCTGCTCCCCCTCGCCGGCGCCGAGCGTGACGCCGAACATCAGGTGGAACGGCGTGGGCACGGAGAGGTTCGTGGAGCCACAGCTCGGGCATTTCGCCTTGTTCGCCGTGAGGAGTTCCGCGATTTGCTCCGGCGAGAGCCCGTCGATCCCCTCGGGGCGGGTCGCCTCGAGCATCGTGTCGGCGCGGAAATTCTTGTGGCAGGTCCCGCAACTCACCTCGGGGTCGGTGAAGTTCTCGAGGTGGCCGGACGCGCGGACGACCGCTTCGGGGAGGATCTCGGCCGGCTCGATCGTGTAGTAATCCTCCGAGAGGCCGACGAACCAGGCCCGCCACGCCTCCTCGATCTGGCGCTTCAACTGCGCGCCGAGGGGGCCGTAGTCGTAGAGGCCCTGCGTGCCGCCGTAGATCTCGGCGGTCGGCCAGAGGACCCCGCGACGTCGCAGCAGGGCGTAGAGCTCGTCGATCTTCACGCCGGTCCGCCCCCCGACCGGCGGCTTCCCGGTCGCACGATAAGGTGTTCGGTGGCGCGGGTGACGAGCTGGTAGGACGGGTCATCGGCAGGCAGCCGGAGGACGATCGGTCGGGCCTCGGTGCCGGGCGCAATGCGGGCGAACGAGGAGCGGCCGAGCCATCGCCAGGGTTCGACGAACGCGGCCCGGGCCAGGAACTCGGCGGAGACCGGGGCCGCGGCCAGGCGGGAAGAGACGTAGTCGAATTCGAGCTCGCGCCAGATCGAGGGGGCGTGCAGCATCGCGTTGTCGGTGCCGAGCACGGTCGGAATCCTGAGGCGGGCGAGCTCGGCAAGCGGCGGACGACGGCCGAACAGCGCGTTCGACCGGGCGCACACCGCCACCGTCGTCCCCGCGGCCTTCACCTGCTCGAGGTCCGCGACGGAGGCGCAGGCAAGGTGCACGAGTAGGTCCGGCTGGAGTCGGAGGTAGGTCTCGGGGTCTTCGCGCTCCGCCTCGCTCGCGTGGAGCGCGAGGCGTTTTCCGGCGGTTCGGCAGGCGGCCGCGATTCGTTCGAGGGTGCCGGCCGGTTCGTCGCGGGCCGCGGAGAGTCCCACGCCGTCGGCCTCGCCCAACAGCTCGGTCAGCTCCGCGTCGTCGAGCGGCCGAGCGAGAGGACGGCCGAGGGCGAGAACCTCGACGCCGGAGCTCCGCGCGGCCTCGCGCAGTCGACGGACCCCGGGCACGCCCTCCTCCCGGAAGTCGATCGCGGCCGCGATCCCCTCCCGGCGCATCCGCAGCAGGGCGCGCCGCATCGCCGCGACCTTGCGAGTCGGGGGCGTGTCGCGGAGCAGGCGGAATTTGAACCCGTCGGGCGGTTGGACCATCTCCGCGACGGTCGTCGCCGGAGGCTCGACGGTCGCGCTCGCATCGCCGAGGTGGGTGTGCGCGTTCACCGGAGGTGGGACGACGATGCCTCGAACCCGTCGCTCGCCCGGGCGGCGAGAGGCCGTCCCAAGGGTCCCGACCTCGACGACGGTCGCGCCGTCGAACCGGACGTACCCCGGCCGGACCCCGTCGAGGTCCACGATCGCCCCCTCGACCAGCATCCCCCGTCGACCCTCCAGCTCCCGTACGAGGCGCGGTATCTAAGTCGGGCGGCGGTACCGGGCCAAACGACAAAACCCGCTCCCCGTTCCCGAAAACCGTGACGCGAGCGCGACCCCATCGGCCGGGGGACCTGCTCGTCGCGGGCCATACCATCATCGACCGCTACTGGGACGTCGCCTCGCTCCCGCTGCGGGATCGCACCGTCCCCGTCAAGGGCGTGCGAGTCCGGCTCGGCGGGACCGCCGCCAACATCGCCCGGGCCGCCGCCGGACGGGGGCTCCAAACCGCGCTCGTTGGTCGGGTCGGCGACGACTTTCCCGAGGAGTTCCGCGCCGAACTTCGCGCGAGCCACCTCGTGCTCGATGGGCTCGAGACGGTTCGCGGGGCGCGGTCGCCGACGTGCCTGATCGTCGAGGATGGGAAGGGCGGGCAGATGACGCTCATCGACCAGGGGGCGATGGACGACGAGTCCGACGCGGAGATCCCGCGCGACCTGCTCCGGAACTACCCGTGGGTCCACCTCACCACCGGCGACCCGAGCTTCCAGCTCCGGCTCCTGACGGCCGCCCGGGCGAGTGGGGCGCGGATCGCCGCCGACCCGGCCCAGGAGATCCACTACCGGTGGACCGCGAAGGGGCTCCGCCGGCTGCTCGCGGGGTCGGAGGTGTTCTTTGGGAACGAGGCCGAGACCGCGGCGGCCGTCCGGTTGTTGTCGGTCGGCAGCGCGTCGAAGTTGACGCGCCTCGTCCCGCTGGTCATCGTCACGCGCGGCCGTCGGGGTGCCCGCGCGTACAGCCGGGCGGGTACCGTCGACGTGGCCGGCCGCACGCCCCGTCGCCTCCACCAGGTGACCGGGGCCGGGGACTCGTTCCGCGGGGGATTCTACGCAACCTACCTCCGCGGCGCTCCCCTCGTCGATGCGATGAGCGCGGGCGTGGCCGCGGCGGTGGAGTGGATCGAGACGGCCCAGTTCCCGCGAAGGCGACGCGGATGAAGATGCGACCGTTCGGAGCGCTGCTCCCGGCTCCCCGGGCGCTCGCGCTCCTCCTCGCCGAGACAACTCCGGTCGCTCGGACCGAGACTCTCCCGCTCGAGGAGGCCGTCGGACGTCGGAGCGCGAGGCGCGTGAAGTCCCGCCACGCGGTGCCGCCGTTCGTTCGTGCGACGTGGGACGGGTACGCCGTCGTGTCCCGCTCGACCGCGGGTGCGTCGCCGCGTGCGCCCGTTCGGCTCCGCCTGGTGGGCGACGTCTTCGCCGAAACTCGACCCGGGAGGACCGTGCGGCCGCAGGAAGCGGCCGCGATCGCCACGGGCGGGCCGCTCCCGATGGGCGCGGACGCGGTCGTGATCTTCGAGGAGGTTCGGGTCGAGGGGGCGGAGGTGGTCATCTCCGCGCCGGTCCGCCGCGGCGACCGGATCGCCGACGTCGGCGAGGACTTCCGGCGGGGAACGACACTCGTGGAAGTCGACGAGCTTCTCACGCCGCCCCGCCTCGGCGCGCTCGCGGCCGCGGGCGAACCCACCGTCGTGGTCTGGGGACGGCCCCGCGTCGGGATCCTCCCGAACGGCAACGAGCTCCGGGCCCCCGGCGAGCGACTCTCGCCGGGCACGATCCATGAGTCGAACAACGCCTCCCTGGGCGCCCTCGCCCGCGCCCTCGGCGCCGAGGTCACCACCCACGCCCCGGTCCCCGACGACGAGCGGGCGATCGAGGTCGTGATCCGCGCCGCGATGCGGAACTCCGACCTTCTCCTCGTCACGGGCGGGAGTTCGGTGGGCGAACGCGACTACCTGCCGACGATCTTCCCCCGGCTCGGCCGGCTCCTGTTCCACGGGATCGCCGTGCGGCCCGGGAAACCGACGCTCGCCGTTCGGACTCCCTCGACGCTCGTCATCGGCATGCCGGGGCACCCGACGTCGTGCCTCGCGAACGGCCTGTGGCTCGTCGCGCCGGTGCTCTCCCGCCTCGCGCACGGCCCCTCCCAGCCCTGGGGCGAGCGCGCCGTCGCGCTCGGCGCGCCGTACGATGTGCCGACCTCGAACTTCTCCACGGTCGTCCCGCTCGAGCTCCGCGATGGCGTCGCCTGGCCGACGTTCCGAGGCTCGAGCGCCATCACGAGCCTCGTCCCGGCGAACGCGTTCGTCCTGCTCCCGCCGGGCAAGCCCGCGCTCCGCAAGGGCGAGGTCGTCGTGGCGCGCCTCCTGCCGCCTCCGTTCGCGGCTTCCGTTCCGTCCACGGGAATCGCGACGGGCCGCCGAAAAGCTTAGTGAGGCCCGGGCGGTACCGGAGACGTGCGCGATCGCTACGGCCGCGCCCTCAGCGACCTGCGCGTTTCCCTGACGCAGCGGTGCAACCTTCGATGCGTGTTCTGCCACATGGAGGGCCAGCCGGTCTCCCATGAGGAGCTGACACCGACGGAGATCGAGACCGTCGTGCGCGCGGGGGTCGACGCCGGCGTCGAGCGCGTCAAGCTCACGGGCGGGGAGCCCACGCTCCGCTCGGACATCGTCGAGATCGTCCGGAGGATCTCGGCGATCGTCCCGGAGGTGTCGATGACCACGAACGGCCTCCGGCTGGAGGAGCTCGCCGGACCGCTCCGCTCCGCCGGCCTCGCCCGGGTGAACGTCAGCCTTCCGAGCCTCGACCGCGAGACCTACCGACAATTGACCGGTGTCGATGGCCTCGAGCGAACGGTGGCGGGGGTCCGGGCCGCGGTGCGCGCGGGGATGGACCCCGTGAAGCTGAACGTGGTCGCCCTGGCCGGTTCGACCGCCGACCCGGCGTCGTTCGACCGGCTGCTCGCGTTCGCTCGGGAGGTCGGGGCCTGGATCCAGGTCATCGAGTTCGAGAACGTACGCGGACGCGTCGACCCGGAGGTCTATCGCTCGCTCCACTCCGAACTCGCCCGACTGACCCCGGAGGCGGCGCGCTCCGCGGTCCTCCTTGGGTTCAACCCGCTCCACCATCGGCCCCGCTACGCGATCTCGGACGGCGGGCCGCCCGTGACGCTCGAAGTCGTCCAGCCGGTCGAGAACCCGTCGTTCTGCATGGCCTGCGAGCGACTCCGACTGACCAGCGACGGCCAGCTCAAGGGCTGCCTGATGACGAACGCCGGTCTCGTCGACCTCCGGCCGATCCTGCGCGGCCGTGCGCCGAAGGAGGGGCTCGCCCACGCATTCGCGCTCGCGGTCGACCGCCGTCGCCCGTTCTTCGTTGGACCCGAGACGCCGAGCCCCGTACCCTCATCGTTCGGGGAGGACGTCGTCCTGCCGATGGCGCGCGCCCGGTCGTAGCGCAATCGATTAAGGAACTCGGGAGCTCGATCGGTCCGTGCGCCGCGGGGAGCTCCGGGTCGCGATCCTTTCCATCGAAGGGACGAACTGCGACGAGGAGCTGTACCTCGCGCTCAAGGCGCTCGGGGCGCGTCCCGAGATCGTCCACCTGAAGCAGCTCGAGCACCGCGATGTGGAGCCCGCGCGCTTCCGCACCCTCGAGGACTACCAGGTCGCGCTCTTCCCCGGTGGATTTTCCGCGGGGGACTACGTCCGGGCCGGGGCGATCTTCGCGGCTCGGGTGCGCGCGGCGATCGGCCCGCAGCTCGAGGCGTTCGTCCGAAGCGGCCGCCTCGTCGGAGGTCTCTGCAACGGGTTCCAGGTGCTCACCGAGTTGGGGCTCCTCCCCGGACGACCCGGTGGGCACCTGGGACCGCCCGAGGCCGCGCTCTTTGCCAACGCCTCGGGCCATTTCGAGTGCCGACCCACGTTCGTCGCCTGGGACTCCGGCAACTTCGCCGCCCTCTCTCACCTCCCGCGGGGGAGCCGCTTCCAGTTCCCGTCGGCCCACGGGGAAGGCCAACTCGTCCTCGCCGGTCCCCCGGGCGAGAAGCTCCGCGCCCTCGAGTCGGCCGGCCAGGTCCTGTTCCGATGGGTCGCCCCCGACGGCGGCGCCGCGACGTACCCCTGGAACCCGAACGGCTCGGTCGGCGACGTCGCGGGACTCACGAACCCCGAGGGGAACGTCTTCGGGCTGATGCCGCACCCCGAGCGGAACTTCTTCCGCGCCCAGGCGCCCGACTGGACCCGGTCCGGCGGGGCGGAGGGCCCGTCCGACGGCCACCGGTTCCTCGACGCGATGCTCCGGCAGGCCGAGCGGACCGGGTGAGTCGCCAGATGGCGAGCCGCTCGCCCTCCAGCTCCTGAGAGGCCACCTCGCGGGCCGTGCCGCCCCCCGATCGCCACGTCGTCCAGAGTGCGGCCCGGCGTTCCGCGGGGGAGAGCGAGGAAACCAGCACGAACGCCTCTCCTCGAGGACGGAGGTGCTGGGGGAGCGATCGGAGGATCCTTCGCACGACCCTCAGTCCGTCGGGCCCGCCGTCCAGTGCGAGGTTGATCCACGGGTCGGGGTCCCGCTGCCGGACCGTCGTGGGCAGGTACGGAGGGTTCGCGAGGATGCGGTCGAACTGGCGCAGCCCCTTGGCGAGGTCGGCCACAGCGACCTCGAGCGGGAGGGCTTCGCGGCGCGCGGCCTCCGAAAGGCGCCGGAGCGCGGACCGGTTCCGGTCGGTGGCGACCACCGACCATCCGGATCGAGCGGCGGTGAGACTGACCTCCCCGTTCCCGGTTCCGATCTCGAGCAGCCGGCCACGAGCGGGGCCGCTGGCGAACCGTTGGAGGAGCCGCGTGTCTTCGCGAGCCGGGTAGATCGCGGTCGCTCCCGCCCCACGGCTCGGACTGTCGGAGCCTAGCACGGCCGAACGCAGGCGCCCTGAGGCCTTTTGTGCGTTCGGGCCATGCGAGGTCTCCTTCGGGAGTTTTGCGATCGTGCCACGCCGGCTCGCCGCCCCTGTCAAGATCGGCATCACCGGGCTACCGGGCTCGGGAAAGACGCAGACGCTGCTCCGCATCATCCAGCTCCTCGAGCAGGAGGGCGTGAAGGTCGGCGGCATGGTGACCGAGCCGATCATCGAAAAGCAGCGCCGCACCGGTTTCCGGATCACGAACTGGCTGACGAAGGAGCATGAGGTGTTCGCCCACGAGGGGCTCAAGTCGCGCGTCCGCAGCGGGCGCTACGGCGTCAACCTCGCCGCCCTCGACGGGCTGGGGACCCGCTCGCTCGCCGAGGCCCGCGAGTCGGCCGACGTCATCGTCATCGACGAGGTCGGCAAGATGGAGGTCGAGAGCGAGGTGTTCACGGCGGCGGTCGTGGAGACGCTCGACGCCAGCAAGTCGATCGTGATGACGCTTCATAAGAAATCGCGCAATCCCCTCCTCCAGGATATCCGGCGGAGGGACGAACTACGTCTGCTCGAGGTGACGCCGGTGAACAAGAACCTGCTCGCGTTCAAGATCGTCCGACTCCTGACGGGGAAGTCGCACTAGCGTCCGTCCGGGACTCGCGCGAGGGCGCGACACCGCTCTGGCTGCCCGAGCCGGCCGGTGAACGCGGGCCGGCGAAGCGTCGGGCCGTGTTCTACAACGGCGCGATGGCGCTCGACCGCGACCTGCACGTCGCCGTCGCGACGGCGTGGGCCTCCGGGCGCGGAGCACCGGCGAGTGGGTGGGAAATGCTCGCCGCCACCGGGGTCCGCGGCCTTCGCGTGTTGGTGGAATCGGGCGCTCTGGCGCGGTTGTTGAGCACCGACTCGGGCGGCCCGGCATCGGCGGTGCTCGCGGCGAACACCGCCCGCTTCGCCGAATGCGGCGCCAGCTCCCGACGCTGGGACGCTCGCCGCCCGCCACCCGAGGGGCCGTTCGGCCACGTCGACCTCGACCCGTTCGGTTCGCCGCTCCCGTTCCTCGACGCCGCCTTCGACTCGCTGGCCCCCGGTGGGCTGCTCTCCGTCACGGCGACCGACATGATCGTCCTCGCCGGCGTCGACGCGGAGGCGACCCGCCGTCGCTACGGGGCGACCCCGGTCCGCGGCCGGCTCGGTCCGGAGGGCGGACTCAGGATCCTGCTTCGGACCCTTTCCGACCGGTCCGCGGCCCGCGGCCGGAGGATCCACCCCCTCCTCGCCTACCTGAGGGACCACTACGTCCGGGCGTACGTCGTCGTCCGCAGCGGCGACGGTCCCATCCCCGTCGGCGAGATCGAAGGCGACCGGTGGAACGGTCCGCCGCTCGGGACCCGCGCCCCGGTCGGGCCGATGTGGCTGGGTCCGCTGTTCGACCGAGCGTTCCTGGAACGGCTTCAGGTCCCGCCCGGGGCGGTCCATCCCGGTCCGCTCGCCGCTTTGCTCGGCCGGTTTCGGGACGAGTCGGTCGCCGACGTGCCGTTCTACTTCGAGCCGAACACCATCGCGAAGGAGAATGGGCTCTCGGCGCCGCCATCCACCGACCGATTGATCGAGGCGCTCCGGGCGAGGGGGCACTCGTCGGGCCGCACCCATGCGAGGGACGGCGCCTTCCGGACGACCGCGACCCGAGCCGACGTCTACGAGGTCGCGACCGCCCTCCCGGTTCACGTCCACCGGCCGTCGCCCGCGGGAACTCGGACCGGTTCGCCCTCGGGAGTGGAGGCACCGTGACGCATTCGAATCCGCCCCCCACCGCGACGACCTCGGCGCGGCCGCTCCGCGACTCTCCCATCGGAACGCGGGCGAGCACCTTCGGAGTCGACGAGTACGTCGAAGGTCCGGCGGACGGCCCAACGCCCCGGACCGTTGCGCCGCTCCACCGTCACCGGGACGAGGACGAAGCATGGTACGTACTCGAAGGGGAACTCGCCGTTCGCCTGGACGACCGTGTCGTCCGAGCCGGACCGGGCGCGGCGGTCTGGAGCCGACCGGGGGTGGTTCACACCTTCTGGAACCCCTCGTCCGTCCCGACCCGCTACCTGTTGATCATGGGTCCGAAGACTCGGGCGTTCCTCGAAGCGCTCCACCAGGAGGGGCCAAGCGATCCGGACCGGATCCAGGCGAGCGCCGCAGCGTGTGGGATCGACCTCCTGGAGTGATGGAACTCAGTCCCAGAACGCCCGGTTCTTGGCGTACCGCCGCTCGGCCTTGACGATCTCCGCAACGAGTTCGCTGTTCTGTCGGTACGGCCGCGAGAGGAGACGCCGGGCCGTCTCGGGACCGACGCCCCGCGCCGCGAGCGCGAGCAGGGCCCGCTCCCCGAAGTTGGCGACGAGCTCGGCAGAGGTATAGCCGGCGCGCACGAGCGGTGGCAACGAGACGGGGATGGTTCGGGGGGCCTTGCGGCCTTTCCATTTCCGCTTCGCGTAGGCGACCAGCGTCTGGATCTCGTCCGTCCTCCGGGGGGACATGACGGCCGAGAGCGCGCCGTGGCAGAGCCCGCAGCGACTGCCCCCCTCGGCGGCGTAGCGGGCCGGGGTCGTCGTCCTCTGGAAGCCGCACCGCAGGCAGACCAGGGTGAGCGGCTCGGCCCGCAGCCGCTCTTCGACGGCCTTCAAGAGCGTCGGCGGGGGGATGTCCGGGACCTCGCGCCATCGGAGCCGGGCGAGCGGGAGGTCGGTCCAGTCGGAGCGGGGTGCCGCGACCACCGAGATCTCGCCGTCGCGGATCCGTTCCAGCACCCGTCGGGCGTGCTCGACGTCGAACCGGTCGTGGAGCGTCTTGTCGAGCGCCTCCTGGCCGAGCGGGTTCGTCTGCGACGCGTCGAGGAGCGGTTCGAGCCGGCGCGCGTCGCGCGGGTCGGCCCCCGCCGGCAAGGCCCCGAACTTGCGAGCGACCGTCAGGAATACCCAACGGTACTCGAGGCCGCCCGGAACGAGGCGGGTCAACGCCCCCTCGAGGTCCTCCGGTGGGATCCGGATCGCCTGGACGAGGGCATCGGTGTCGAGAGCGATGGGGAGCCCCAGCACGATCCAGGTCGGTTCGACGGCCGTGATCTCGACCCGGGCCCCGAGGCGTTCGGTGAGCACGCCCGCGAGGGCGACCGCAAGCGTATCGTTGGTCCGGGTCCCAAAGCACGCCCCGTAGGTCACGAGTCGACCCTGCGGGACGACGGTCACGGTCCGGTCGTCGGGGACCGGTCCCGCGGCGTGCCCCGCGGCAATGCGGGTCTCGAGGCGCGCTCGGGCGTCCGCGCCGAGGCTGTACGGAGCGAGCTGGCGCTCGCGCCGCATCCGGCCGATCTCCTGCGCCACGTCGAACGGCACCGGCAGGTCCTCGCCGACCCAGCGGGGCTCCTGCCCGATCTCGCGAACGGTCTCGACGAGGAGCTCGTCGTCGCGGAACTCGACGACCTTCCAGGTCCGCCCGTGCAGGAGGAAGATCTGCTCGGGTTGCCCGAGGATCTGGGTGAGCACGAACCGCTCGTCGAGCGTCCCGATCGGTTTCCGGGTCGCGATGTCGCGGAGCCGGTAGGTGCGCTGGTCCGGGATCAGCGAGAGCGTCGCGTAGAACCGCTCGAGGGTCCCGCGTCCGGCGCGGAGCCGGAGTCCGTCCCTCCGGAGGGAGCCGATCGCTTCGAGGTAGTCGACGAGCGCCTCCCAGTCGGCGTCGGAAAGCTCCCGGGTCGGCTCGGCCGCCCGGAGGGTGCGGGCGACCGCCGCGAGGTCGACCGACGGTTCGGCGCGAAGGGAGGCGACGAGCTGCTGCGCGGCCGCGAGGCGATTGCTTCTGCGCCACGTCGTCGGCTCGATCTCCCCGTGGACCGCCCGGCGCGCGAGGACCGCGGCCTCCTCGAGGTCCTCGTCGTCCAGCGCGAGCACCTCGCCGACGACCTCCCGGTCGAGCCGGTGGCCCGAGCGACCGACCCGCTGCAACAGTCGACCGGCCTGGTGGGGGGAGCCGAACTGGACGACGCAGTCTACGAAGCCGACGTCAATGCCGAGCTCGAGGGACGAGGTGGCGACGAGTCCGCGGAGCCCTCCCTCCCGGAACATCCGTTCGGCGTCTTCCCGGACCTCCCGCGAGAGCGACCCGTGGTGCACCGCCACGGCGAGGTCGGGCGCGAGTCGGTTGAGTCGCGCCGTCAGGCCCTCCGCGGTGGGCCGGGTGTTGACGAAGATGAGGGTCGTCCGGTGCGCGCGGATCGTCTCCTCGAGGTTGCGGAGCGCCGCGAGCTGGATCGGGTCGGCGCGCAGCTCGGCGACGAGCGCGGGGTCGAGCGGCGGACGGTCGTCGCGGGGGACGGTCGCCGTGATGCGGACCCGCCGGGGGCGGACCGCCCGCCGGACCTGGACCCGCCGCGGGGCGGGGGAGAGGTAGCGGGCGACGGCCTCGGGGTTGCCGATCGTGGCGGACAGACCCACCCGTCGGACGGGGCGGCCCACCAGAGCGTCGAGGCGTTCGAGAGTGACCATCAACTGGGCGCCCCGGTCCGACGGGGCGAGCTCGTGGAGTTCGTCGACGACGACGGTACGGACCTCCTTCAGACCCAACCGGAGGCGGGGGCCGACGAGGAGGAGCTGGAGCGTTTCGGGCGTCGTCAACAGGAGGTCGGGCGGGTGCTTGGAGAGCCGCACCCGTTGGCTCGCCGAAGTGTCCCCGTGCCGCACCGCGGCCGTGAGTCCGACCTCCTCGGCGACCGAGACCAGGCGCTGCTCGAGGTCGCGGTTGAGCGCGCGAAGGGGCGTGACGTAGAGGATACCGATCGGCGGCCTCGGCCGGGCGAGCCGCTCCGAGAGCAGCGGAAGGACCGCGGCCTCCGTCTTGCCGGACCCGGTCGGGGAGACGAGCAGCGCGTCGTCCGGGCCGGAGAGGACGCGGATGGCGAGCTGTTGAATCTCCGTCGGCTCGGTGATCCCGCGGCGGGCGAGCGCCGCGACAAGGCGCGGGTCGAGGGTTTCGAATGCGTTCGGCTCGGGCGCGGTCATGGGCGGACGAATCGGAAGGGCGGCGTGCAGCCCCGAACCCTAACGCTGGCGCCCGACGGACCGCGCCGTTCCCAGGTCGAGGCGGCGCAGCCCGACGGATTCGTCGAGCGGCCGCGCGAACCGGTGGTCCGGGAACACCTCGACGAGGCTCTCGACCAGGAGCCCGACCGTCCCCGAGAGAAGGTGGCCCGAGACGGTCTCGTGGGCCGCCGTCCCGAGCGTGGCGTGGAGGTGGACCGAAGGCTCGCCGTCGGATTCCGCGATCGAGCCCGACAGGGAAACGAGTTCGACCGGCGACTCCAGCAGCTTGGGAGCGTACTCGGTCCCGGTCCAGAACCCGACCTTCGCTCGGACGAGTTGGCCGATCCCCATCGGAATCGCCGCCGCCCGGATCTGGTGACGTCGGGCGAGGTCGACGAACGCCTCGGGGAGCTGCTCGCCCTCATCGAGACGAACCATCCATCGCGTTCCAACGCCGACTTCTTGCACGCCGCGGCCGAGGTCGCTGGGAGAGAAAAGCCGACCGCCCGAGTCCGAAACCGTATTGGTCCCGGGGACCTGCCGGCCGCCCGGACCATGTTCGACTCTGTTCGCGCACGACCCCGCGCTCGCCGGGAGGCGGAGCTGCTCGAGGAGTTGCGGGCGGGAGGCCCGAGCGTCGTCGCGCTCTCGGGGGGCGTCGATTCGGCGGTCGTCGCCGCCCTCGCGGCGCGAGCGCTGGGACCAGCGGCCCATGCCGTCACCCTCGTGGGGCCGGCGGTCGCGCGTGAAGAGATCGCGCGTGCGCGGGAGGTCGCGACGGCGGTGGGCCTCGCGCATGAGCTCGTGCCCGTGGACCCGCTCGCCGACGATCAGTACCGTGCGAACGGGTCGAATCGCTGCTACTTCTGCCGACGTGTCGAGTCGAGCGCGATCCGAGCCTGGGCGCAAGGTCGCGGGGTCGAAACGCTCCTCGACGGCGTCCATTGGGACGACCTCGGTGACGATCGCCCGGGGATCCGCGCGATGGACGAGGCCGGGTTCCGTCATCCCCTCGTCTGGGCCGGTTGGGGCAAGTCGGAGGTTCGGGCCTTTGCCCGCGAAGCCGCGCTTCCGAACTGGGACGCCCCGTCCGACGCTTGCCTAGCGTCCCGGATCCGTCACGGCGAGCCCGTCACCCTGCCGCTCCTGCACCGCGTGGAGGCCGCGGAGCGCCACGTTCGTTCGCTGGGATTCCGAAGGGTTCGCGTCCGCGTCGAGGGCGAGGACGCACGCATCGAGGTCGATCTTCCCGAGGTCGAGCGGTTGCGTTCGGAGCCGAATGCATCGCGGATGCGCCTCGCACTCCGCGAGCTCGGATTCGCCGAAGTTCGGATCGACCCCGCCGGGTACCCGATGCGGCCGAACGCGTAGGAAGCGAGCCATGACCGAGAAAGGCACCGCATCGGAAGCGACCCCGGTGGTTCCGCTCGCGGGTCGATTCACCCTCGAGACGGAGATGCTCCCCCAGGGGGACCAGCCGAAAGCGATCGAGGAGATCGTCCGAAGGGTCGCCGCGGGGGCGCGCTACACGACGCTGCTCGGCGTCACGGGCTCCGGCAAGACGTTCACCATGGCCCACGCTGTGCAGCAGTTGCAGCGACCGACGCTGGTCATCTCCCCCAACAAGACCCTCGCCGCGCAGCTCGTGAGCGAGTTCCGGGCGCTGTTCCCGAACAACGCCGTCGAGTACTTCGTCAGCTACTACGACTACTACCAACCCGAGGCGTACGTCCCCCAGATCGACCTCTACGTCGAGAAGGACGCCTCGATCAACGAGGAGATCGACCGCCTCCGCCACCGCGCGACGCAGGCGCTCCTGACCCGGCGCGACACGATCATCGTCGCCTCGGTGAGCTGCATCTACGGCCTCGGCTCGCCCGAGGACTACCGGGCGTCGGTGGTCGAGCTGAGCGTCGGCCGCGAGGTCCGTCGCCAGGAGCTCCTCGACTCGCTGGTCCGGATGAAGTACCAGCGGAACGACTACGAACTGAAGCGCGGTCGATTCCGAGTCCGCGGCGGCACGATCGACATCCTCGGGGCGGGCGAGACGTTGGTGCGCGTCGAGCTCGACGGCCACCAGGTCGCCCGCATCGCGGAGCTCGACCCGACCACCCAGGAAGAGATCCGCAGCCTCGACCAGGTCTCCGTGTTCCCCGCGACCCACTTCCTGACCGTCGACGAGCGACTTCGCGGCATTCTCGTCGAGATCGAGAAGGAGCGGGACGAGCGGGTCGCCGAACTCTTGCGCGGGGAGAAGGTCGTCGAGGCCCAGCGGCTCCGCGGGCGGGTCAACTACGACCTCGAGATGATCCGCGAGACCGGCTACTGTTCGGGGATCGAGAACTATTCCCGGTACTTCGCGGCCCGCGCCGCGGGGGAGCCGCCGTACACCCTCCTCGACTTCTTCCCGCCCGACGCGCTCGTCTTCCTCGACGAGTCGCACGTCACCCTCCCGCAGCTCGAGGGGATGTACAAGGGCGACCGCAGCCGCAAGGACAACCTCGTCGAGTTCGGCTGGCGGCTGCCGTCCTGCCGCGACAACCGCCCACTGAAGTTCCCGGAGTTTCTCGCCAAGATGCGCCAGCTCGTGTTCGTCTCGGCGACGCCCGGCCCATTCGAGCGGAAGGTGTCGAAGGGGATCGTCGAGCAGGTGATCCGGCCCACGGGTCTCGTCGACCCGGTCGTCGAGGTGCGGCCGATCAAGGGCCACATCGCCGACCTGATCCAGGAGCTCCACGCGTGTATCGCCCGCGGCGAGCGGGCGCTCGTGACGACCCTCACCAAGCGGACGAGCGAGGAGCTGTCGACCTACCTCGCGAACGCGGGGTTCCAGGTCCGCTACCTCCACAGCGAGGTGGAGACGATGAAGCGGATCGAGATCCTCCGCGACCTGCGGCTCGGGAGGTTCGACGTCCTCGTCGGCATCAACCTCCTCCGGGAGGGTCTCGACCTGCCGGAGGTCAGCCTCGTCGCGATCCTCGACGCCGACAAGGAAGGGTACCTCCGCAGCGAGACGTCGCTCATCCAGACGTCCGGCCGCGCCTCGCGCAACGTGATGGGCCGCGTGATCCTCTACGCCGACCGCACGACGGGCTCGATGGCGCGCGCGATGGCGGAGATGAGCCGGCGCCGCGCGCTCCAGCTCGCCTACAACGAAGCGAACGACATCGTGCCGGAATCGATCCGCAAAGAGATCCGCTCGTTGCTCGCTCCCGAGGAGACCGCCGACAACGGCGACCTCAGCATCTCCGGCCTCGGCCCGAAGTGGAAGGAGCGGCTCCCACTCCTCTTCGCGAACCTGGAGGAGGAGATGCACCTCGCCGCCGAGCGACTCGACTTCGAGGAGGCGGCCCGAATCCGCGACCGGATCCACGAGCTCGAGCGGAAGAGCGGCGCCGGGCGCTCGCGCTCCGCGCGTCCCCGTTCGGCCCCGGCGTGAGCCGACCGCTTTAAGGCGGACCTTCTTCGCCGGGACCGATGGGAACGCAGGCCGTCGCCGCCACGGCCGGCGGTCTCGGAGCGCTCCGGCGCCGCGGCGCGGTCACCGAGCTCCTGTTCCTCTACGACCTCACGACCCGCGACGTCCCGAACCTGAAAGGGATCGCCGAGCGCCTCGGGGTGACCGTCCAAGCGGTGTCGCACTCGTTCCGGCAGCTGCGTCGTCGTGGACTCGTCGAGATGCGACGGGGACTCTACCGCCCCACCGTCGCCGGCACCGCGTGGCTCCACGCCGCTCTCGGGGACCTTCGGCGGGACGTCGACCGCCACCTCGAGCGGCTGCCGGTCGTCCGGTCCGCGCGCGCGGTCGCCGCGACCGCGCTGCGCGAGGGGGACCCCGTCTCCCTCTCGATCGTGGACGGGATGCTGACCGCCCGGTCGGGGGGCGGGAGCCCGTCGCACGGATGCGCCGCCGCAGCCGCGCGGGTGGGCGAGCTCGTTCCCGTGACCGATCTCGAGGGGATCGTCCCGATCGTGCGCGGGGAGATCCGGGTCGTCACGATCCCGGTCGATGCGATCCACTCCGCCCAGACGGTCGTCGCCCTCCGGCGCGCCCTTCGCTCCCGGACGGCCGGACTCCTCGTCGCCCACGGCAGCGAGGCGGCGCACCTCACGCGCTTGGCGACGGAGCGTCCGTTCGTCCGCTTCGGCGCCGCCGCCGCGGCCTCGGAAGCCTCCGGAGTCGGAGTCCCGAGCACGGTCGTGGTGCTCGACGAAGAGCTCCCGCGCTTCCTCGAGCCGTTCCAGGGGCCCGACCCCCCACCGTTGACGGTGGGGCGGCTACCCGTGGGCGGCCGGCGGCGACGCGATCGCTCGTAGGAGTTCGCGGTCGTCTTCGACCCGGCGGCTGCGCGTCGCGAGGTTGGTGAGTCGGACCGTTCCCGCTCCGGCGGCGAAATCACGCGGCGCGAGGGCGCTCGGCCCGACCAGGAATACCGATTTCGTCTCGGGGAGCGCCAAAAGGTCGTCGAGCACGCCGAGATTGCCTGGTCCGACGTCGAACGGCGCGACGACCACGATCTCCGATTCGGCCATCAGGAGCCGATTGCGCGCCCGAACCTCCTCGCCGAGTGGGACGAACGGGATCTCGGTCGCGGTCGGGATCCCGAGCTCGACGGCGACCTCGCTGTCGGTGTCGAACAGGGCGACCGCGCCGAGGCTCACGCGGTGGCCCTCCGCGGCGAGGGCTCGGAGGATCGGCGCCGCCGAGCCGCCGCCGCCCACGACGTGGATCCGAAGGCCGCGAGCGACCTCGCTCGCGACGGGGTCAACGGTCGGGAGTCTCGGGATCAGGTAGGGGAGGCCGCTCTGCGGGTCACGTTTCAGGTCGGCGACCACGCCCCAGACGTCCCGGAGAAGGGCCGGAGAGAGGACGGACGACGACGGTCCCTCCGCGACCACGTGGCCGCGATGGAGCACCACGATCCGGTCGGCATACCGGGCGGCGAGGTTGAGGTCGTGGAGCGCGGCGACGACGGCCACGCCGCTCGTGTGAGCGAGACGTCGCACGCGCTCGAGCATCTCGAGCTGGTAGCCCATGTCGAGATGCGAGGTCGGTTCGTCGAGCAGGAGGATTGGCGTCTGCTGCGCGAGCACGCGGCCGAGGTGCAGCCGCTGCCGTTCGCCCCCGCTCAATTCCTGGACGCCGACGTCCTTTCGGTCCCGGAACCCGAGGTCATCGAGAACCCGGTCGGCGACGAGCCGGTCCTGCTCGGAGGCCGGGGTGAAGCGCCGTGCATGCGGGTAGCGGCCGTAGAGGACATACTCCCGGAGCGGGACGTTGTCACCGACCGATTCCTCCTGGGGCATCCACGCGACCGTCCGCGCGCGGGCGTCGAGCGCCATCTCTCCGACGGGGACCCCGTGGAGCGTCACCGAGCCCTCCGAGGGCACCACGAGGCCGAGGGCCGCTCGGACAAATGTCGTCTTGCCCGAACCGTTCGGTCCCGCGAGCGCGAGGAATTCGCCCGGCTGTACGGAGATGCTGACGCGCGAAAGCGCGGTCACGGAGCGGAATCGCACGGTGAGGTCGCTCGCGCGCACGGCCGGTCCGCCGGCGCCGGTCATGCCGCCGCCCCGCTCGCCGAGCGGCGCCGGTACAGCAGGTAGAGGAAGAACGGAGCTCCCACGAAGGACGTCGGGATGCCGACGGGAAGGACGAGCGGAGGCAACGCCGTCTGCGCGAGGTCCCAGGCCAGGAGCAGGAATCCCGCGCCGACGAGCCCGGCGAGGGGGACGACCTTCCGGTAGTCCGGCCCGACGACGCGCCGGACGATGTGCGGCGAGACGAGGCCGACGAACCCGATCACGCCCGTGAATGCGACCGCCGCGGCCGTGCCCACGGTCGTGAGCAGGACGAGGAGCAGCGTCACCCGCTGCACCGGGACGCCGACGCTCTGTGCCACGTCCTCGCCGAGTTGGAGGAGGTTCAGCTCCCGGCCCAACAAGGCGATCGTCCCGCCGACGGCGAGCGCCACGCCGACCAGGAGGGCATCGCGGAGCCAGGTGGCGTCGCTCATCCCCCCCAGGAGCCAGAAGCTGACCTGGATGTCGCCGAGGGGATTGTAGAGGAGGAACGTGGCGAGGAGCGAGGAGAACAAAGCCCCGAGGGCCACCCCCGTCAGGACCAGAGTCTCCGCCGACCGCCGGGCCGTCCGGCCGACGGCGAAGATCACGATGCCGGGAATCAGCCCGCCCAGAAACGCGAAGGCCGGCAGGAGCAGCGCGGCGTTCGAGGTGCCGACGTTGAAGACGAACAGGAGGGCGGCGCCCATCGCGGCTCCCGTCGACAAGCCCAACAGGTAGGGGTCGGCGAGCGGGTTGCGGAACACTCCCTGCAGCGCGGCCCCCGAGAGGCCGAGGATCGCGCCGGCGCTGAGCGCGAGGAACATCGCGGGCAGGCGCGCCTGCCAGACGATCTCCGCCCAGATCCGACACTGGGAGGCCGAGACCGAAGCCCCACCGCAGACGCTCGCCGACCCGACGTTTCCCGGTCCATGCGCCAGGATCGCGAAGACCGCGGCGATGGGGATCGGGACCGGCCCGACCGCGGGTGTGACGGCGAGCAGGACCGCCCCCCCGGCGAGGAGGGCGAGAGCGAGCCACCGGCGGCGAGACCGGAGCGGGACCGCGACCGCGGCGGCGCTCCCGCCCACGGCCATCCGCTACGCCGGGACGAGGTCGGGGTGGAACCAGTGCTCGAGGGTTGGCAACGTGAGGATGAGCGTCGGGTCCGCCTCGGTGAGGCTGGTGACGTCGATCGCGTGCTTCGTGCCGTTCAGCTGGGCCCAGTAGGGGGCCGTGCCCCAGACCGTCGGAGTCTGTCCCGACACGAGCGCAGGGTCGTTCCAGCTGGTTCCGTAGATGACGACCGTCGGCTGGTCGTTGAGCACGGTCGATCCGTTCATCTCGAAGTAGACGAGCGGCGCGCTGCCGGCGATGCTCGCGCCGCCGGCGAGCTCGATCATCGACTCTCCGAACGAACCGGGACCGTACGTGTAGTAGCCGCCCGTGTCGAAGTAGTAGCTGAGAAGGACCGTCGGCACCGCCACGCCGTTCGTCGAGAGGTTGGCGTCGAGCGTCGTCGCGTTGTTGATCGTGTCGTGGAGCGCCGCCATCAGCGGCTGAGCGAGGTGGTTCCCCGGGTAGAGCTGGGCCAGGAGCGCGACGTCGCCCACCACCCCTTCGAGCCCGCTGGGCGAGAACAGCACCACGGGCACACCGTACGTGTTGGTCAGAGAGGCGACGGCCGATGCCGAGGTGATCGTGCTCGCGAGGACGAGTTGCGGAGATCGGTTGACCAGCCCCTCGAGCGACAACGTGGGAAAGTCCTGGATGCAGAGCGGGGCCGAGAGGCCCCACGCTGCGGTCTGGTTCGGAGAGTACTCGGACAAGATGCCCGACGCCGTAGGTTGGCACCCAATCGCCACGACGTCCGGTCGGAGCCCGAGTCGAGCCACGAAGTCCATCACGCTGGGGGCGAGCACCGCGATGCGAGTGGCGTTGGTAGGAGCCGTCACACTCCTCCCGAGGTCGTCCACGACGGTGACGGTCGTCGCCGAGGCTCCGGCGTGGTGGGGGGCCGCCGGCCGGAACTCGAAGTAGGCGGCGGTGGCCGCGACGGCGGTCCCGGCCACGATGAGAACGACGATCACGAACACCGCGGGTGCGATGGCGCCACGTCGCGGCGACGACGGCGGCGATCGCGGGGCGTCGGAAGCCGGGGTGGCGGGGCTAATCAACGACATTAGTTTTGGGACAAACACGATTTACTTAAGGGTTGTGCGAACGCCGAGCCCCTCGAGCGTGGCGACCCGGCGCCCGAACGACAAACCATATCTGGGCGACCCCTCCGGGGGGTTCGGAGGGAGCATAGGCTAACTTGGCAGACCAGCGGGCTCCAGTCAGGGCGGCGTCCTCGCTGCCCTGGAATTAGAGTCTGCGGAGGGGCGCGTCGCGCCCCGATGACGATTGACTGGAGCGCGCGGAGAGACCCGCATATGGGGGTTCAAATCCCCCTGCTCCCATCCCTCCCCTCCCACCTCAAAATCGCGGACGACGCCCGGGATTTCCGCTCGAAACCGGGGCATGCTCCGCGGCTGGCTCGAATCCCAAGATTGCGCATCGCCGGTCGGTTGTCGACTCCGAGGCGAGCTTTTTCCGCTGGGAGCGACCAGCCTGGGTCGGAGGTCGATTGTTCGCGCCTCCGAGGTCGGCTCGGGTTCCCGACCGGGGGAGTCCGCGAACCCGCGCGACGCGGAGACCGACGTTCGCGTAATCGATGGAGGCAACGCTTCTGGCCGTGGGGGGAATCCAACTCGGCGCGGCGGGCGTTTACGCTTACGTGGGCTTCCGAATCCAAGAACGGCGGGTGGCGCCGGAAGCGCGCCTCGCGTCCCTCCAGTTCACGATCTGGTGGTACGGCCTCGCCGCCTCCAGCTGCATCACGGCTTTCGTGGCGTTCATCGCCGCCTCCGGTCCGCTCGCGCTTCCCGTCGGCATCACCGCCTACCTCGTGATGCTGCTCGTCGACGTCGGTCTCCTCTGGGGGATCGCCAGCTACTGCACGTACGTCTATTCGGGTCGCTACCACCTCGTCCCGATCGCCGCGTTCTACTCGTTGTTCTACGCGGCGCTGCTCTATTTCGTCTGGTCGCAGGACCCGTCGGGCGTCGTCATCCGCGGAGCTTCGATCACGCTGCTCTACGGGACGACTCCGAACCCGGGGCTCGCGGCGTTCGTTGTGCTGTCGCTCGTCTTCCCCGAGTTCATCGGGGCGATCCTCTACCTCTCCCTGTACCGGCGCGCTCGGGAGGCGACCCAACGGTACCGGATCCTACTGGTGGGGACGAGCCTCCTTCTCTGGTTCCTCGTAGCGTTCTTGGTCCCATCGAGCACGAACGTGGACGGCCTTGCGAAAAGCGGGCTCGAGGTCCTGGCGGCCGTTCTGAGCCTCCTCGCGTACCTCCCACCCAAGATCGTCCAGGATCGCCTGGGCGTGACATCCATCGATCGGGGTGCGGGCGAGCGGGCCAACGCCTAACCAACCGCTGGGACCGCCGCGCGCGCGACGGAACGCTCGGCGCGGCACCGAAGTGGTGATACGAACTGCGGTCTCCGTACGGTTCGTGCTGGAGTACACCGGGATCCGGGTCCGCGACCTCGACCGGTCCCGGCGGTTCTACACCGAGGGTCTCGGGCTCGCTGCCGGCCGCACCGGTCGCATGGCCGCCGGCGGCGTTTGGCTCGAGCTCACCGACCCGGCGACCCACGCGATGCTGGAGTTGAACTTCTACCCGGACGCCCCGCCGTACCGCGAAGGGGACGAGCTCGACCACCTTGGGTTCCGGGTGGAGGGGCTCGATGCGACGGTGGCTCGCCTGATCGGACTGGGGGCTCGCGTACGGATTCCCGCCTTCCGAGAGGCCGACACCCGGCTCGCGTTCCTCTCCGACCCGGACGGCATTTGGATCGAGGTGTACGAGCGTGTCGGGTCGGACGAACCTCCGACCTCCCAGGCGGTCGATTAGGGCGGCTCCGTGGGGCAGGATTCGTCGTCATCGGACGGCTACAAGCCGTCGCCCGAGGCCCTCGCTCGCTTCGGCGCTCCGGCGGCCCCGGCGGCGGCCGGCCATGTCCCCACGACCCACCGCGGGCTGGGCCGGTCGTCGCTCGGCGTGTTCATCCTCACGACCCTGATCCAAGTGATGGGCGTTGTCGCGACCATCGCCCTCGCGAAGACCTTCTCGATCAACGACGCCGGCCAGGCCGTCCTCGGCGAACTCGCCCTCTTCCTCCTCCTCGCGTCGTCGATCAACTGGCTGGGCGACCTCCGGATCGGGACCGCATACACGTTTTTCGTGTCCCGTGGGCAGCCCGCGCAGGAGCTCACCGGGACCTACCTCACGCTGCGGCTGATCCTCGTCAACGCCATCGCCGGCGGCTCGCTCGTCGCGATCTACCTGGGGTCGGTCCTCCGGGGGTCCCCGTTCACCGGCGCCGAATGGACGTCGCTCGGTGCGATGCTGCTCCTCCCGCTGCTCTGGACGCCCTGGATGGTCGTTTCGCAGCTTCGGGTCGCGCGCGGCGACTCGATCGCCGCGCAGTACCCGCAGGTGCTCGAGGTCGCGCTGCGCTCGTCGCTCATCGTCGCGGTCATCGGTGTCGCGTGGCTCCACATCGCGGCGCCATCCTGGGCTTCCCCGGGCATCGTGTCGTTCACCCTCGCCTACGTGGCGGGCGGAGTCGCCTCGTTCCTGTACTGCCTTCCCGAGCTCCTGGGAGTGTACTCGGCCGCCTCCAAGGCGCGGGCGAAACAGATGCTCGCCTACTCGTGGCCGCTGATGGGGAGCCTGATGTTCCAGTTCCTCGCGAGCAACATGCCCGTGTTCTTCGTCGAAGGGCTGTTCGTGAGCACCAAGCTCGTCAACGCGTTCAACTGGGCGAACGGGTTTCGGATCCTGCTCCTCTCGATCCCCGCCGCAGTCGTCCTGCCGCTGTTCCCCTACTTGGCGAGCCATCACGCCCGGGGCGAGTTCGAGTCGGTCCAACGAAAGACCTGGGAGGCGCTCCGGTTCGCCTCCCTGATCCTGCTTCCCTGCGCCCTCGCGCTGTTCGTGTACCGGGTTCCGATCGCCGTCCTGCTCCAGAACGGGTCGGTCGCGCAGAAAGCGAGCGAATCGCTCGGGATCCTCGCCGTTTCCGCCGTACCGTACGGCCTCAGCCTCGTCATCGGCGCGACCCTGAACTCCGTGGGCTACCAGCGCCTCGAGCTCTACCTCTCGGCAACGGTCGTCGCGACGATGGCGGGGTCGACCGTGGTGCTGTTCCTCTTCTTCCCGACGCTCGCCGTAGTCGCGGTCGGAGTCCTGATCGCCTCGATCGCCGCGCTCGCCCTGAACGCCTACTTCATGGAGATGCTCCTCCGCGTCCGGATCCGACCGGTTCCGATCCTCCGGATCGCGGCGGCCGCCGGGCTCGCCTTTGCGGCCCTCGCGTTCTTGAACCGCTACATCAACCCCAGCCGGTGGTTCGCCCTCCCGTTCGCCCTCCTCCTGGGACTGAGCGTGTACGTCGTCGTCCTCGCCGCGTTCGGGGAACTGACGAAAGAGGACGTCGCGATCGTCTGCGGCGCGGTGGGGCTTCCGGACCGGTTCGGTCGGACGCTTGGGCGACTCTGTTGGCGGGATGCTCCCCCACGCTAACGGGGGGCACCCTCCCCGCCAGTCTCCCCCGCCCCGATCGGCCAAGTGGCGTGCAGGTACCCTGGTCCCGGGGGCAGCTTGGGAGAGAAAGAGCTTAAACCCCCCCTTGCGGCTAGAGGGGTCGGAGGAATGCGGATGGCAGCGGTTCAGCTCGAGGTCAAGCCGGAGGCGATGGTGCAGGTGCGCCGGCTGATGGCCGGTCAGACGAGCGGTGTCGCGGTCCGCGTCTACGCCCAGCCGGGCGGGGGCGGATGCTGCGGCGGCGGAAGCGCCGTCCAGTTCGGCATGGCGTTCGCCAAGCCGCGGCGCGACGACGAGGTCGTCGCCATCGACGGATTCTCGGTCATCGTCGACCCCTCCAGCATCCCGTTCGTCAACGGCGCCGTGATCGACTACGTCGAGTCGATCGAGGAGTCGGGATTCAAGATCACCAACCCGACGCTCCCGGAACCGGACGCGGCGGGCCTCCAGGGCGGCTGCAACTCCTGCGGCTCGAACGCCGAGAACGGCGGCGGCTGCGGCTGCGGCGACTAGGCTCGGGACCCCGGGCCGCTCGCACGGCCCCGTCCCGAGTTCCGTCGGGCCCCGGCCGGGCTCATAAATACCTCCGCCCGGCTCGCGCCGCCTCATGACGACGGAAGCCCTGTTCGCCCGGGACGTACGCAAGACGTACACGTCCCGCCGGGCTCCCCCCGTCGAGGCGCTCGCGGGCGTCTCGATGGTCGTCCACCCGGGGGAGCGGGTCGCGCTCCTCGGGCGGAACGGCGCGGGCAAGACGACGTTCCTGAAGATCGCGTCGACGCTCCTCCGCCCGTCCGGGGGAACGGTCGAGATCTTCGGCCACGACGTCGGCTCCCGCCCCGACGACGTGCGACCGTTGATCGCGGTCGTCCCGCAGGAGGGGAAGCCGTTCTTCCACCTCACACCCCGCGAGCAGGTGTTCACCTACCTGCGGGCGCGCGGCTACGATGGCCGTTCGGCGCGGGCCCGCACCGAGGACGCCCTCGGGCAGATGGGGCTCCAGGAGGTCGCCGACCGCCTGTCGATCACGCTCTCCGGCGGTCAGCGGCAGCGCACCATGGTCGCCACGGTCATCGCAACCGAAGCGCCGGTCCTGTTCCTCGATGAGCCGACGATCGGCATGGACCCGTTCGCCCGGCGCGCCGTCTGGGAGTCGCTGCGCACCCTCACGAAGCGTGGCTCGACGATCCTCCTGACGACCCACTATCTCGACGAGGCGGAGGCGCTCAGCCAGCGCCTCTATATCATCGAGCGCGGGCGGGTGCTGGTCGACGGGACGGCGGCCACCCTCAAGCAGGAGCTCGGGGGCACGCTCCGGGTCTCGATCCGCGGCGGCGGCCGGCTGGAAGCCCAGGCGAAGGAGTTCGGCTCGGTCCTCCTCGACGACGGAACCCTCCACGTGATCACGACGCCCGAGCGGCTGGCCGAGCTGATCGGCCTCGCCGTTCGCGAACACCTCACGACGACCGTGGGGCCCGTAACGCTCGAGGAGGCGTTCCTCCGGGTCGTTGGTCGGTCGATCGACGTCGAGGAGTAGTCGCCGATGGCGCTCACGCACAGCCGGCTGTTCCGCGGCACCGTCGCCTTCTCGCTCACCGAGCTCCGGGTCCAGCTCCACGAGTCGACCGCGGTCGTCACGAGCTTGATCGTCCAGGTCGTCCTCCTCCTGTTCGTTTTCATTCTCGCCCGCGACCTGTTGCCGGTCGCGCTGTTCGGAGCGATCGTCTTCTCGATGTTCGGACTCGGCCAGCGCGTCCAGAACGAAGCGGCGTTCGTCCGGATCGACCACAAGCTCAACGAATTGTACATGGCGGGCCCGCTCGCCCCGGAAGCGTACTTCCTCGGGATGTCCCTCGGCGTCCTCGGCGGCTACATCGCCCCGGTGGCCGTCCTCGTGGGGGTGACGTTGTACGTGGTCGGGATCAGCGCCACGACCGCGCTCGTCCTCCTGTTCGGGACGAGCCTCGTCTGGCTGTTCGCCTCCTCGTTCGGCTACATCGTTTCGACGCTGTTCCGCGACATGCGGACGATCTGGCCGTACGCCTCGATCTTCTACAATCTGTTCGGAGTGCTCCCGCCGGTGTTCTACCCGCTGGGGTTCTGGCCGGCCTCGCTCACCCCGGTCGCCCTCGTCCTCCCGCCGAGCGCGGCGACGGCGCTCGTTCAGTCGACGATCGGCTGGGCCACCCTCAGCCCGGGCGAGGTCGCCCTTGCGGTCGGCTCGCTCCTCGTTGAGGGCATCGGAGTGTTCCTGTTCGCGATCTACTGGGCCCGACGGACCGTCCGGGAGAACTGATGGCGACCGCGCTCGGCTCCTCGAGCTCCCCCGGCGGGCTCCCGACCACGGGCCGCGTCCTCCCCGCGTTCGGGATCCTCGGCTGGCGGTGGATCAGCCGCAACCCGGCGTCGACGATCGCCCCGATCATGCTCCCGTTCATCTTCCTCTACTTTCTCCACCTGATCTCGCCCGCGAGCTACTTCCCGCTCGAGGTGGTGGGCGCGATGC
Organism: Thermoplasmata archaeon; assembly: GCA_022750115.1. Lineage (GTDB taxonomy): Archaea > Thermoplasmatota > Thermoplasmata > Lutacidiplasmatales > UBA184 > Lutacidiplasma. The sequence continues at coordinate 29,583 of JAKIWI010000006.1, read as the reverse complement.
TGTTCACCACCCAGAACATCGGCAACTGGGTGCTCGGCGACTCCGCCACGTGGCGGATCGAAGCGTCGCTCCAGGACCTGTTCGTCGCCTCCCCGCTCGGGAAGTTCCGCTACCTGATCGGCATCGCGGTGTCGAACCTGATCCCGGCGTTGCCCGCCCTCGCCGTCCTCGCCGGCATCCTACTCTACGTCGACCCGGCGAGCCACTCCATCGGGCCGTGGCTCGTCCTGATCGGGGCGCTCCTCGTGATCTGGGTGCTGTTCAGCGCCATCGGCATCGCGGTCTCGAGCCGGGTGAAGTCGCAGCGGGAGATTTGGCCGATCGGCAACCTCGCGTTCACGGTCATCGGGATGCTGACGCCGCTCTACTACCCCCTCTCGATCCTTCCGGTGCCCTGGCAGATCGCCTGCCACTTCGTGCCGTCCACGTACGCCGCTCTCCTGGTCCAGGGTGCGTTCGGCCTGACCCCCGCCCCCCCGCTGGTCCTCGTCGAGTATGCGGTGCTCCTCGTCGTCCTCGCGGTGGTCGTCACGCTCGTCGCGCTCCGGATCTACGTCTGGGGCGAGCGGTGAACCGTTCCACGAACCGGGAAAGGTTCATCCGTTCCCCCGGCATGGAACGGCTGGTGCCCCTCGACAGGACCGAACCGGCGAACGCGACGAGCTCTGGTTCGTTGCCGGTCGAGTCCATTTTCACGGTTCTCCCCTTCCCGCGGGGGAGTTGGTAGGAAGCATCGCACCGATGGGGAACAACGAGTTCGACGAGATCCTCTCCGCGCTCGACCGGGAGACCGCGCGCATCCGCGTCCGCGCCGAGCCGCGACGGTACAACAAGCCGGCCACGGTGATCTCCGGCTTCCCACCCGGCGTCGACCTCGCGGAGACGACGCGCTCGTTGAAGAACCGCCTTGCCACGGGCGGCTCCGTCGTCGATGGCGAGGTCTACCTGCAGGGCGACCACCGCCTGAGGATCCGCGACGAGCTCGCGCGGCTCGGCTTCGACCCCGAGACGGTCGAGGTGTCGAACGCCCAGCTGCCCAAGCGCGGTCGGCGCGGATAGTCGGCCGAATCCGGCCATCCGGGCGTGCCGCCGGCGCGGGTGTGCGCCGAATGCGCGCTCCGCTCCCTCTATATCGCCGGAGGTCCCGTCCGCGGCCGGAGGCTCTCATGAGTTCCTACGCCCACCCCGAAACCCTCGTCGAGACCGCCTGGGTCGCCGACCATCTCCACGACCCGAAGGTCCGCGTGGCGGAGGTCGACTACGACCCGTCGGCGAACTACCAGTTGGGCCACGTGCCGGGCTCCGTCCTGATCGACTGGAAATCCGACATCAACGACCCGGTCGCCCGCGACCTGCTCTCGGTCGAGGCGCTCACCAAGCTGTACCACCGCACCGGCGTGAACGCGGACACCACGCTGGTGCTCTACGGGGATTTCAACAACTGGTTCGCGGCGTTCGCGTTCTGGGTGCTGAAGTACTACGGGTTCAAGGACGTCCGACTGATGAACGGCGGCCGGAAGAAGTGGATCGCCGAGGACCGCCCGCTCACGAAGGACGTTCCCCACACGGCCCCCGGCTCCGCCGAGGCCCACGCGGGGGACGAGAAGCTCCGCGCCTACTTCGACACCGTCAAAGCGGCCCTTCCGGAGGTGAAGGGCGGCCGGCTCGGCCTGGTCGACGTCCGGGGACCGAAGGAGTTCTCCGGCGAGGTGACCGCGCCCCCCGAGTATCCCAACGAGCACGCGCAGCGCGGCGGCCACATCCCGGGCGCCGCGAACATCCCATGGGCGCAGGCCGTCAACGAGGACGGGACGTTCAAGAGTTTCGCCGACTTGCAAGCGCTCTATCACGCGAAGGGGATCGTCGGCTCGAAGCCGGTGATCACCTACTGCCGGATCGGCGAGCGTTCGAGCCACACCTGGTTCGTACTGAAGTATCTCCTCGGCTACCCCGACGTCCGCAACTACGACGGATCGTGGACCGAGTGGGGCAACCAGGTCCGTAGCCCGATCGAGAAGCCCTAATCGGCCCCCTCAGCCGACCGGAACGACTCGGCGCCGCGGGCGCGGGTCAGCGATTTTCCTCACGAGGAAGTGGCTGAGGTGATCCTCGACCCACTGGTGCAGGACGGGGTATCCGCTCCGGTCCGACCAGCGGACCATCTCGATGGCGGCCGTCGGGTCGTCCGTCACCAGGTGCACGACGTCGCCGACCGCGCGGCCCCCGATCTCCTCGTCGAGGCGGACCAGGATCGCCTGGCACTCTGCGCCGATCTCGAACATTTCGACATCGGGGGCCGCGGGCAAGCAATGGATCCGCATCTCCCGGACTTTTCGCCGAACCTCGGCGGCGACCTGGTCGGCCGTCGGGAGAGCGGTGAACTCGTCCCGGTCGGACGGGACGACCCGGACCACCCAGCCGTCGCTGTAGGGAAAGTCGTTCAGGAGCTTCGGCCGCGATCGGACGGCGTCGTTCCGCTCGTGAACCGTCCCCGCGACGGGAAGTCGCACCGCGCCGGTGAACCGGACGCTCTCGGCGGTCGCGACGCTGCGGCCGCGCGGTTGGGGGCCCGAAAGGTCTCGGAATGTCAACGCGATGAACTTGCCGGCGAACGAGGCGAGCGGGGCCATCATTCCGACCGTCAGTCGGTCGGTGCCCGGAGACTCGGCGACCCACACGTCGTTCTCGAGGTCGTAGCGCCGGTCCTCCGGGAGCGGGCAGCCCTCGACGTCCACGGCGCGACGAGCCCGGGACCCGATTTACGGGTTCGCGTGCGCCGGGTCGCGTCACCTTTTAGTCCCGGCTCGCGCCTCGGCGTCCCCTCCATGGTCGCGCGGACGGTGGAAGTGCCCGCGGCGAGCCGCGCCGGTCGCCGATGCCAGTGCGGCCACTTCGCGGGCGCGCACATGCGCGTGGTCCCCGCGGGCGGTTCGGCGAGCTTTGCGCTCGAACCGGTCGGCGGCTGCGCCGTGTGTGGCGATGCGGGGTGTCGGAAGTACGCGCCCGTCGGGACCGGCTCCGTCGCACCATAAGGGGATGAGGAGCACCGCGGCTCGACCGCCGATGCGAGACGACTCGCTCGTCGCGGCGGCGCTCGCGATCGCCATCGTCGCCGGATTCCTCCTCTCCGCCGCGCCGTCGGGAGCCGGTGCCGCGCGGGGGTCCTCGACGCGACCGGGCGACGCAGGAGTCGCCGTCGCTCCGCTTCGACCGATCTCCCCTTCGGCGCTGGGGGCCGCCGCTCGGATGGTCGTGACGACCAGCGATCCGGCGAGCGTGCCGAACGACGGCCTGGGGACGAACCTGACGGCGTTCGGCACCGCGTCGTTCCCGGCGAACTCGTCGTTCCAAACCGGGGCCGAGGAGGTGATCGGCGCGTTCGACGCGGTCTTCGGGCTGTTCACGAACGACAAGACGGCGCCCGTCGCCTTCTACGAGATCTTCACGAACTCCTCGGACCAGGTCGTCCGCCTCGAGTACTGGAATGCCCTCCCCGTTGCCCCCGGGGCGCCGTTCGACTTCCGGATCCAACAGACCAGCGGCACGGTCTGGACGCTCACCGTGAACGGGGCCCTCTTCGACGGCTCATCGGCCAACGCCACGTTCGACTATGGCGCGGTCACGGCGGACTGGGCCGCCGGCGTCGGCTTCTCGGAGATCGCGATCTACAGCACGACGACGACGGTTCCGAGCAGCTACATCGCCACGACCGCCCTCTACGTCCATCGGCCGACGACCGGTTGGTACCTCCCGAGGAACGCCACGGCGACCTACACGGGCCCCCCCGGCGCCGCGTGGGGCGTGGAGGGCCGCAACTCGCTCCCGAGCCTCGCACCCGGCGAGGTCGAATCGGGGACCTCCCTCGCCACGGTACGGACCAACTCGAGCCTATGGAGCGGAGGACCCGTCCCCGTCCAGGTCGCGGTCGCTCCGACCGCCGCGACGGTGCCGGGCCTCGGCGTCATCGGGGTGACGGTGAACGTGTCGACCCTGAGCGGCGCCGCTCTCGGCGATGTGCCGGTCTACGTGGGGGACACGCTCGGGGGGAATGCGAGCCCCTCGACCGTCCTGACGTCGAGCTCCGGGTCCGGCGCGACGCTGCTCACCGCGCCGAACGAGAGCGCCAGCGAGGCGGACCTCCTCGTTGCGACCGTGACGATCCTGGGGTATTTCGGGTCCGCATCGGCCCCGATCACGGTCACCGCCTCCGTTCACGTCGATGTGGTTCCCAGCCCACCGACGCTCGCGATTGGGCCGGGCGGGAGCACGAGCGTGACTTTCCGGACCGTCGACACGACGGGTCGCAGCTACCCGGGGGTCGCGCTCACCTTCGGGACTGCCGAGTTGGGTGACCCGAACGCGTCGGGGGCGCACCTCGTGCTGACCGCTACCCCCGACGCCGGCATCACCGATGCCTCCGGCAACCTGACCATCGTCGTCACGGCCCCTCCGGGGGCCGGAGCGTTCGCGCTCGTTGCGACCGTGACGGCGCTCGGAGCGTGGGGCCACGCGAACGTCCACGTGGACGTCCGACCCCCACCCCCGACGTTCTGGCAGCGGTACGGAACGACGATCATCCTACCGGTCGTCGCGCTCGCCGTGGTAGGGGTGATCGTGATCGCGGTCGCGCTCTCGGTTCGCCGCGAGCGGCGCCGACGACCACCGCTCCCCGAGATGGACCTTCGGACGCTCCGTCAAGAGCGCGGTTCGGGCGGGTCGGAGGGGACGATCGGGACGCCGCCGGTTACCCGTACGCCGCCCGCATCAGGTAATCCTTGAACCGGTGCAGCCGCTCGTCCCAGAAGTGGAAGTGGAACGACCGGGCCGCTTCCCCGGCCGGCGTGGCGGGCCAGGCCGAGTGCTCGAGGGTCACGTCGATCCCCTCGGGCGAATCCTGGAGCCGGACGTAGACGAGGCTCGGGCCCGGGCCGATTCCGTCCGCATACAGCGGGGGCGGTTGCCAGGTGAACCCGATGTCCGTGTCGGCGGTGAAGTGACTCACGCGCCCGAGGCTCGTGAACGTCGTCTCGCCCGTAAACTCGAGCTCGTAGAGGCCGTCGACGCGGGGCTCGACACGGGCGTGGTCCGAGAGCCAGCCCCGGACCTTCTCGGAATCGGTGAAACCCGAGAAGACCATCGGCTGCGGGAGCGGGACCGATACCTGGATGAGGATCGGGTCGAGCGGCTCGTCGGCCACGGGGCGGGCACCGAGCCGGGCCGCCTATAGGTCTTTGCCCCCGGCGGAAGGCGGTCAGACGTACTGGGCGCAACTGTAGCAGTACGACCGCCCGTACTGCGGGATGAACGTCGCGAGGCGCCCGCAGCGCGGGCAGTTGCTCGGACTTCCGGGCGGGGCGTAGGCGACCCCGCCCGAGAGGGTCGGGGCGCCGGCCGCGTGGGGCGCGTAGCTGTACGTCGGCGCCGACCCGAGCGGCGCGCTCGGCCACCCTCCCATTGCGCGGGACTCGCTCTCCGCATCGCCGATCTTGACGTAGGCGACGATGTAGAGGATGCCGACAACGACCGCCCCGAACGGGATGCCGAGGATCCCGAGGAGGAGCGTGGGGGCCCGGGCGCCGGCGAAGTCGCCGTCCCGGATCCGGGCGTGGCTGTAGGAGAAGCCGACGTAGAGCATCAGGATGGGCAGGAGGATCAGCAGCACCCCGAGCAGGAGGACGAGGGCGCCGAACGCGGGGAGGAAGAGGAATACCCCGCCGCTCAGCACGAACAGCGTGCCGATGCCGATCCAGACGAGGCTGATGATCAGCTGGATCACCCAAGCGATCAGGGTGAGCGTCGACGCCGTCTCCTGGGACGGCGGCTTCGGTCGATACCCAGGGGTCCCAGGGTACATCGATGAGGGAAACGTCGGTCCCGCCTAGTTGAACCCTTCGACGGGGCCGCTTGGACGTTACATAGACCCCGCCGTACCCCCGAGCGAGGGCCGACGTGGACGAGCAGGTCGACCGCGGAAACGCCGCCCTCGCCTCGTTCTGGAGGGCGGCCGCCCTATCCCCGGAGCGCCAAGCGTACGCGGAGTTCCAGGCGCGGCGCTACCCGTCGATCGTCCGCTTCCTCGCCGACTCCCCTCCCTCGATGGGAAGTCGCGTGCTCGACCTCGGCGGGGGGATCGGCTCGCTCGCGGTCGCGCTGCACGCGGCGTTCGGCGGGACGTACGACGTGGCGGACTTTCTCCCGGTCTCCGACGTCGTCCGAGCGGCCCAACGGGCCCACGGGATCGACCGGGCCGACCGGTGCGACCTCACGACGCGGCCCGCGCTCGAGTCGCTTTCGGGGGGGTACGACCTCATCCTGTTCGTCGAGGTCCTCGAGCATCTCCTCGTGAATCCGCTCCTCCTCGTCCGGGAGATTCGGGGTCATCTTTCGCCGCAGGGCCGCGTGTTCCTCACCACGCCCAACGTGGCCCGCCTCGGCAACCGCCTCCGTCTGCTCCGGGGTCGGTCGATCCAGGAGCTGGGCCGGTATCCCCGCACGGGGGAGGGCGTCTACGGGCACGTCGTCGAGTACACGCGGGGCGAGCTCGACCGACTCCTGGCCTCGGAGCGGATGCGATTGGTTCGCGCCCGTGTCGTCCAGCAACTGCCAACGCGGAACGTCGGGGCCGTGAAGCGGTTCGGCGTCCGGATGCTCAACCGGCCCCTCTGGCGGCGCTGGGAGCTTGGCGACGACATCCTCGCGCTCTACGAACGATCCGAGTCGCCCCTCTCTTCGTGGGAGTCGGCGGCGATGGTGTAGTCCGAATTCGCCGACCCGCCGTCGAAAACGGGTTTCCCGATAAGCGAACGGTTCAAGAACCCCTCGTGCGACTGGTTGTTCCGATGAGCCGTTTTCCGACCACGTTGAGCGCCGTCACGTTGCTGACCACCCTGGCGATCGCCGCGCTCATGGTTGCGCCGGCGTCCTCCCTCGGGATCTCCCATGGGCTCAGCCATCCGACCGTGGCCCCGGCTCACTCCCTCCTGGCCCCCGCGGTTCCCGTCGCCCCCGCCGGCTCGCATCCCGCCGCCGCCGTCCACGCGGGGAGCCGAATCTACCAGACGCTCACCACTCCGCTGACGGGAGTGCAATACTCCAGTCGCGTCGCCGCTGACAACGCGACGCAAACGATCTTCTCGGTGAGCACCTACGTTCCCGTCCTCACGGCGATCGACGGGATGACCGGGACCGCTCTGCGCCACGTGGAGTTCGGGAACGGGTCGACGTCCTGGACCCTCAACGACGTCGCGTTCGACAACCGCACGAACCAAGTGTTCGTCGCGATCTACACCGAGGGGGGCTCCCATCCCTCCTTCGTCGCCGCCCTGAATGGCACCACGTTCGCCTTCATCGCGAACATGACCTTCACCACCTCCTCCGACCCGCTGTTCATCCCGTACCGCGAGTACTACGAGTGGAACACGAACCAGCTGTTCGTCGAGAACGAGACGAACCAGGACGTCGCGGCCATCAACGTTACGAGCCACACCGTGGCGCTCGTCATCGGGGTGCCGTGCACCGGCTTCGCGCCGAGCGGCTGCACCTCCTACTTCGGGATGTTCGAGATGAACGACACCCTCAGCCCGCTGATCATCCTCCCCGCGAACGCCGCCACCGCGTGGGCCATCTTCCCGGCTTCCAACCCCGTCGCCGACACCATCGTCACCGGCATCACGGTCCCCAGCCCGAACTCCACTCTCGGGCCCGGGACGTTTTCTCCAAACTTCGGTGCCGAGTACTTTGAGAACGGCACCCAGGACGGCACCCTTTTCCTGTTCAACCAGACGGGGGCCTTCCTCGGAGCGGCGGCCCACCCGGCGACGTATCCGGAGACGATCGCGAGCGACCCCGGCTCGCTCTGGCTGATCCTCACCGTGTTCAACATCTCGGCCGGTGACACGGTCTACGGCGTGAACCCGATCACGGGAGCGTACGGCTGGGCGCTCTCGAACCTCTCGCTGTCCGCCTCCTCCTACGACACGGACCTCGCCTTCTTCCGCACCCCGACCGCCAACTACACGGTGACGGGAGGGTACGGGCCTTCTCCCCTCCAGCTCATCAAGACCTCGAGCACCGTGACCCCCTTCGCGACCGTGATCGGCACGCTGACCGCGCAACCGAGCCTTCCGTTCCCCCTGGTCGCGTATCCCGGCCACGACCTCGTCGTCTCGATGGAGTTCAACCCGTCCGAGATCATCGCGACGACCGAGTCGACGGGCGCGACCGCCTGGACCTGGACTCCCCCGGGCGGGTTGGGCGGCACCTGGCTGGACATCGACACGGCCGACGGTATCCTCTACGTCGCCGTCGGCGCGACGATCTACGCGGTCTCGGCGAGTTCGGGGACCCTCCAAGCGACCTTCGTGCTGAGCTACAGCCCCAGCTACATCGCCTACGGATTCCACCACATGCTCTACGCCGTCGACACCACGAATGAGACGATCCAAGGCTACTCGAACGCCGGCGGCGCCGGGAGCCTCACCTGGGCGGCCACGATCACCACCCCGGGCGGCTCAGCTCCCTGCAGTCTCGCCGCCTCGCCCGTCGCGGAGGTCGTCGTCGCGCTCGACTGTGGCCACAACTCCGCCATCGTCGGCAATGCCACGACCGGCACCATCGTGGCGACCTACCCGGGGAGCACGAGCGGCTACGCGGCCGTGTTCAATTCCACGGGGGCCCTCTACATCGGGAACGACTCGGTCGACGGCGTTGCGATCTATGCCGCGGGAACGTGGGCGCCCCTCCGATCGATCCCGTCGCCCGTCCCCGTCGAATACCTCTCGTTCGTCGACCCACTGAACGCCATCCTGGTGGGCGGCTTCGGCGCTCGACCGGCAGCGCTCCTGGGGACCGCCTCGGGTACGATCCTCGCCGAGTTCCTCCCCCCGACACCCCTCACCGGTGTGACCAGCGACGCGCTCGGCGGGACGATTGACGTCGGCGCCACCGATGGTCAGCTCCTCATCGGGAACCTCGTCCCGATCCCCGCGGCCGCCACCGGCCTCACCGTCAAGGGCGGCAACACGACCTTGAACGTCAGCTGGGGAGCCGTCACCGGCTCCGGCTCGTACCCCGTCACCGGCTACGGTCTCTACACGGGCGCATCCGCGACAGGCCCCTGGACCTCGGCCGGCACGGCGAGCTCCACCTCGGCCACGATCATTGGCCTCACCGACGGCACCACCTACTTCGTGACGGTCCAGGCGCTGAGCGGAGCGGGCAACGGCCCCAACGCCGCGGCCGTCTCGGGGGTCCCGGCGGGAGTCCCGTACCCGCCCTCGGGCGTCACCCTCGGTAGCGCCACCTCCTCGAGCCTCGTCGTGACCTGGACCGCGCCCACCGTCAACGACGGCGCGGCCGTCACGGGCTACACGGTGCTCTACGCGACGAGCTCGAGCGGTCCCTGGACGTCCGTCGCCGGAGGGAGCGGACTCACCTTCACGCTCAGCGGGCTCGCCTCGGGCAAGACCTACTATGTGCAGGTTGAGGCGACCAACTCCGTCGGCACTGGCCACCCCTCCGCCGCCGCGTCGGGGAGCACGTCGAGCTCCTCCGGCTCGAGCGGACTCGGTGGGCTCAGCGGCACCACGCTCGCGATCATCGGGATCGTCGTGGTGGTTCTGATCATCGCGGCGATCGCCGGGATCATGATGATGCGCCGCCGCAGTGGACCCGGTGGCTCTGGGCCGTCGGCTTCCGGGACCCCACCGCCCGGTGCGGCGGGATCCGGGAGCCCTCCCCCCGGGGCGATGGACGGATCGTCCTCGCCCCCTGGTGGGACACCACCGACCCAGTAGACGGCCCGCGGGCCTCGCCGGGGGGCCCCCGAGGGGCCTCCAGCGCCCCCCTCGTTGTGTCCCGCGGCTGCGCCCATCGGGCCGCGCTGGAGGACGAGCGAAATCGCGATCGCCTCCGCCTCGTCGACGCAACGAGGGCCTCCGAGACATCGATCGCGTCGACCAGCAGCTCTCGGTCGAGGGGGCGAATCCCGGCGGACTCGCCCGGGCGACGAGCGGGAGGCGGATCGAACCCCCCACCGACGGGAGTGGACCGGTCGGGATTTGAACCCGAGGCCTCCGGTTTGCAAAACCGGCGATCTTCCGAGCTGATCTACCGGCCCGTCGGGGCCATCCACGCGCCGTCCTTATCGAGTTTCCGGGCGAAGTGCGAAGACATGTCGCGGCCTGCCGTAGTGGATCCGTGCGACACCACGGAAGCTTAAGCCGGGCCGAACCCTGGCTTCCTCGTGCGTCTCAGCGTCTTCTCGGTCGTCGACTCCTACGACGACGCGCCCGAGCGCGACCGGTACGGTGAACTCCTCGACCTCGCGGTCGCGGCCGAGGCGGCGGGCCTCTCCACGGTGTGGGTCGCGGAGCATCATTTCCACTCCGGGGGCATCAGTCCCGCCCCCGCGGTCTTGCTCGGCGCGATCGCGGCACGGACCTCGCGGATCCGGATCGGGGTCCTGGTCTCCGTCCTTCCGTTCCACAACCCGATCGAGGTCGCCGAGCAGTTCGCGATGGTCGACCAGCTGTCCCACGGACGACTGAACCTCGGCGTCGGGAGCGGGTACATCCCGATGGAGTTCGAGGGGTTCGGCGTCGACCCGGCGACCAAGCGGGAGCGGTTCGATGCGGCGCTCCTCACCGTCCTCGCCGCGCTGCAGGGCGAGGCGGTCGCCCCGTCGAGTGGGCCCGACGGAAAGCGACCCCTCAACGTCCGCCCGGTGCAGCGCCCGCACCCGCCGGTGTGGATCGCGGCGCAACGCCGGGAGGCGCTGCCGTTCGTCGCCCGGCGGGGGGTGAACGTCGCGCTGGTGCCGTACGCGACGGTCGCGAGCGTGGACGAGCTGGCGAGCGAGATCGCCGAGTTCCGTTCCCACCTCCCGTCCGGAAGTCGCGCGACCGTTTCCGTGGCCCTGCACCTGTACGCCGGCCCGCATCCGCAGCGCGCCCGCTCGGCCCTCCAGCGGTATCTCGACAGCCGACTGGCCACGCAATCGGCGTTCTACCAGGACAAGGTGCGACGGGACCCATCGCATGCGTCCGCCGAAACGATCGAGCGGACGGGGTTCGCTCTGTTTGGAGCACCCCCCGACGTCGCCCAGCGGCTCCAGGCGTTCCGGGCGGCGGGCGTGGACGAGGTGTTGGGGATCTTCGACTTCGGGGGACTCCCCGCGTCCGACGCCCAACGGTCCGTCGCGGCCCTGGGGCCGCTCGTCGGCCCCTGGTAGGCCGATGGGCGTACCGACTGAAAGGTCGGGGAATGGGTTGGCCGAGCGTCGGCCGTGACCCTACGAGCTTCCGCTCGGGGGGGTCGGCGGGCTGCCGCCCGAGGGCGGCGAGCCGCCGGACGGCGGCGGGCTCGACTCCTGCCACGCCTGCGCGGACGATCCGGAGGGCGGGGAGCCGGATTCCGGCTTCATCATCTTCGGGCGGCCGTGGCTGCGGATCGCCAAGAACAGGACGATCGCGATCACGATGATGATGATCAGCAGGATCAGCCAACCGAGCGTCAGGCCCGAGCCGGCACCGAGCTCGAGACCGAGACCCGACGGGTTCGACTGCACGTTCACCGCGACGGTGTTGGTCGCGTCGTAGCCACCGCTCGTCGGCTGCGCCTCGACGTAGAACGTCTGGATCCCGTTCGGGCTGCCCGAGGGGATCGTGTAGGAGACCATGCCGCTCGCCGCGGTCGTCTGGAACTCCTCGGCGCCGAGTCCGGTGTTCTCCCAGGCGTTGGATGGCCAGACCCAGATCGTCCACGCCTTCGGCATCGTGTAGTAGCCGCGGACGGTGACGGCGTAGCTGAACTGGATCGTCTGGCCCGGCTGGAAGCTGCCATCGACGTAGTTCGACTTCGTCGCGACGCCGACCGTCAGGTCGAAGCCGCTCGCGAGGTCGACGTAGAGCGTCGCGTTGGTGATCGTGGCGCCCGTCGTCGCGACGGCGAACACCGTGAACTCGACGTAGCTGGGCGGCGCGACCTTCGGGATGGTGACGGTGAGCGTCGTCCCGCTGAGGGCGCCCGAACTCAATCGCTCCCCAAAGGAGTCGGTCACGATCGACTGCAGGCTCGCGCTCGAAAGGACCGAGCCGAGCGTCGTGACCGTCACGGTCACCGTGTCGCCCGCCTGGTAGTACGGCGAGTTCGAGCTGAGCAGGATCTGCGGCGGGCTCACGCCGACGCTGGATTCGCCCGAGATCTCGTCCGTCGCGTTGGACGCGAGGACGATGACGTAGATCGTGCCGGTCAAGCCGAGCGGCGCCGTCAGCATGATCTCGCCGGACGTGCCGTTCGCCACGCCCTGCCCGAGCACGCCGATGTAGCCGACGTTCGTCGCGTACTCCTGGGAGTACCAGAGCGTGGCGTTCCAGCCCTGAGTGACGCTCGAGTTGCCCGTGAGGGTCCAGTTCGCGAAGATCGTGTCTCCGCCGTAGTACTGGGCCGCTCCGAAGGTGACCTCAATGCGCGGGGCCGCGGCGGTCGTCTTCTGGACGAAGAACGTCGCGGAGGTGGAGTTCGCCTTGTTGGTGGCGATCGCGGGGTCGGCGGGGGTCACGTTCAGCGCGTTCGGCCCCGTGGTCGAGAAGGCGACCGGGTCCGCGGTGAACAGCCACTGCGCCTGTCCGTTCGTGTTCGTCGTCAGGGTCGTCGGGGGTGTCCCTGCGGGGTGGACGACGGAGGCGCCGGCCTCGTAGAGGATGTTCAGGGTGATGCCGGGCGCCGCAGTGTGGACGGCGGGGTCCGCCTGCCACTGCAGCCACTCCGACACCGTCGCGACGATCGGGGTGCCCGCCTGGAACGTGCTCGTGTAGCACGCGCCCGCGCACGTCGACAGCTCGACGATCGGTCGCGAGAGCTGGGCGATGTACATGTACGGATAGGCCTGCTCGCTCCAGCCCGACGTGTTCGCCCAGAGGGTGACCTGCACCTCTCCGAGGGAGCTCGCGTTGGTCGGAAGGTTCACGGTAAAGGTTCCCGACGGGGTCGTTCCGACGGTCGTCGGGGTTCCCGGCAGGTTCGCGGACGTGATCAGGCCCGTCGCGTAGGTCCCGGTCGCGGAGACCTTCGTGATGTGCGTGTAGAGCGCGCCGTTGACCGTGCTGAACAGATAGTAGGTGATCGTCGCGGAGTGTCCCGGGAGGAGGAGGGACTGGTTCGTGAGATACTGCACGTTGTACGTGTGGACCGTGAAGTTCTGGAAGACGAACCCGGCGGACGCACCGTTGATCGTGATGTTCCAGGTACCGGGGTAGATGACGGTGAGCGGGATCTTCAGGTAGGTGTTGGAGAGGTAGCTCCAGTTGATGCCCGCCGTGAAGTGAGCGGTGGTGGAGGCGACCGGGTTCGTCAGGCCATCCCGAGTCGCGTTGTAGTCGTTGATCGCGACGGTGGCGGTCGTGTCAACGGGGTCGGTCGCGTAGAAGTAGACATTGCTGGTGGACAGTCCGACGTTGTAGGAGGAGACGCCGCCGCCGCCTGCGTTGGTCGACTGGATCGTGTCGGTCGCGGCCGGTCGCGCTGCGGGCGACGGATGCGACGGGGCCGCCCGGACGGAGGCGGGCACCGCGACGAATGCGGACACGGTCAGAATGGCGACTAGGGCGATTGCTATGGCGACACCTCGGCGCATGCGTGCTCGTGGGAGAATGGGGTATTTAATAACTCTCGTACAATCCTCACGACGTTGCCTTCGTCGAAAGAACCGCACGCTGCCGGAGCGATACGAGGATGGGAGGAGAAGGACGGCCTGGACCGAAGCCGAAGCGGCTCTACGCGCGGGTCGTCCGTTGGGGCGACCCGGACCGCGACGACCTTCCCAATGGTCGGGAGTGCCATCGGTTCGCGGCCAGTCTCGAGACGTCCGGACGGCTCGTGGCGCAGGGCCGCCTGACAGAGCCTTCGGGGGATCTCCTCGTGTTTCGGGCCCGGGACCGGGCGGAGGCTGAGCGCGTGCTCCGCACGGACCCGCTCCGCGCGCTTCCCGACTCGTCCTTCGAAATTCTGGTGTGGGACCCGGCCGTCCGGGGTACGGGGGTCAACCTGGACCCACCCCCAGCCCGCGGTTCCGGCCGCTTGACGCGCCTCGAGCGCGTCGCCGTCGTCGTCCGCGACCGGGCTTCGTCCCTCGCGTGGTACCGCGGCGTCCTCGGCCTCGAGGTCCGCGACGAGGACGAGGAAACCGGGTTCGTCGAGCTCTCGCTCGGAAACGGGGTCGTCGCCGTTTCTCTCGTCGTCCCCCGGCCCGAATGGGGCGAGCCGTTCTACTCGGAAGCCCTCGCGCGCATCGGTTCCCGTACCGGGATCGTCTTCGAGACCGACAGCGTCGACGCGCTCGCGCTTCGGCTCGAGAACGCCGGCACACGCCTCCCCGCGCCCGCGCATGTCGAGCCGTGGGGGGGTCGGACCATCCGATTCACCGACCCCGATGGGAACGAATTTCTGGCGTTCGAGACGCATCGCGCATCGGGCGGGCGTTCGCCCTCGGCCCGAACGACTTCGGCCAAGAAGGGTCGCGCGCCAAAGCGTCTATAATCCTCGGGCGGCTGGCCGCCCTCGATGGCCGAAATCCTACCCGGCGTGCATCAGGTCGAGGGCGTCGACCCGTCGCCCGACTTCTCGACCCACGTCTACCTGGTGAAGGACTCGGGAGCGACCTGGACCATGATCGATACGGGCCTTCCCGGGTCGGAGACGGCGATCGCCGCCTACTTCAAACAGCACGGAATCGCCCCGAGCTCGGTTGCCCAGATCCTGATCACCCACCTCCACCGCGACCACGTCGGCGCGCTCGCCCGGGTCGCCGGGCTGACGAAGGCGAAGACCTACGCCCATTGGCTCGAAGCGGCGTACATCGCCTGTGACCCGCCCTACGACGGCCCGGGAGTTGCCCCCGCGGAGCCGTTCGCGGTGTCCGAGACGCTGAAGGACGGCGACTCGATTGAGGCCGCCGGCGGGCTCGTCGCCTACCATACGCCAGGACACACGCCGGGGCACACCTGCTACTACCAGCCCGAACGAAAGATCCTGTTCTCCGGGGACCTGTTCTTCGGCGACGGCTCGAAACCGATCCTGACGACGAAGGAGTACACGCACCACCGGCCGACCGCGATCGTCTCCGCGCGACGGATGAACGCGCTCGCCGTCGATTCGTTGCTCACCTACCACGGCGGGCCGTTCCTGCGGAACGCCGGACCGCAACTGAAGGCGCTCGTCCAGAGTCTCTGACCTCGGGACCGAAGGAGCGCGCGGTGGAGCCGGAGCGCATCGCCCCGGAAGTGCAGGCCACGAACTACGTCACCTGGCGCTGCCAGGGCGGCTGGGCTCCCCTCGTCGTGACCCGCGGCGAGGGTTCGAGGTTCTGGACGGACGACGGCCGGGAGATCCTCGACTTCTCGAGCCAACTCGTCGCGACCAATCTGGGCCATTCCAACACGGCCGTTCAGGAAGCGATCGCCCGGCAGGCGCGAGAGCTCCCCTACGCCGCTCCCGGATTCGCCACGGCCGCCCGCGCCCAGATCTCGGAGGCGCTCGGGGGGGTGATGCCCGAGGGACTCAACCGCTACTTCTTCTCGACCTCCGGAACCGAGGCGAACGAGGCCGCGCTGAAGATCGCGCGCGTCGCGACCGGCCGCTCGAAGGTCGTTTCGCGCTACCGCTCCTACCACGGAGCGACCGCGGCGTCGATCTCGGTCACGGGGGACCTGCGACGGCGCGCGAGCGAGCCGCTCGGCCAGGTTCCCGGAACGGTGTTCGCACCGGACTGCTACTGCTACCGGTGTCCGTTCGGGCTCACCTACCCGTCCTGCGGGATCGCCTGCGCGGAGTACGTCGACTACCAGCTCGAGCACGAGGGAAACGTCGCGGCGATGATCGTCGAGCCGGTCGTCGGCACGAACGGCGTGATCGTCCCAGTGCCCGAGTACCTGCCGAGGATCCGCGCCATCACGAAGCGCCACGACGTGCTGTTGATCGCCGACGAGATCATGACCGGCTGGGGTCGGACGGGTCGGTGGTTCGCCGTCGACCACTGGGGCGTGAAGCCCGACATCCTCACCACCGCGAAGGGGGTCACGGGCGCCTACGTCCCCCTCGGCGTCACCGCCACGACGCCCGCGCTCCACGAGATCTTCCGGGACCGCTACTTCCCGCACGGGCACACCTACGAGGCCCACCCGCTGACGCTCGCGCCCGCGGTCGCGGCGATCGGGGAATACCGTCGTCTGGGCCTCCTCGAGAAATCCGCGCGAGACGGAGAATACCTGCTTGCCCGTTTGCGCGAGGTCGGAGCCCGCCACCCGTCGGTGGGGGACGTCCGGGGGCTCGGGCTGTTCGCCGCGGTCGAGCTCGTGAAGAACCGGACGGCGCGAACGCCGTTCAACACCCCCGACGACAAGCTGGCGGGCCGGCCGCTCCTCGTCGAACGCGTCGCGAAGGCGATGCTGGACGACGGGGTCTACGTGATGCCCTGGGTCTCCCACCTCGTCGTCGCTCCCCCGCTCATCGTGACGCGCGAGGAGATCGACCGGGGCGTCGATTCGCTCGACCAGGCGCTCCGGATCGCCGACGAGGCCGTCGACGTATAACCGGGGCCGTTGGGCCCGACCAACGATTATGTAGCCCGCACGGGTCGCTGGCCCGCGGCCGCGGCGCGTTGCGCGCGCGCGTTCGCGACGGAACACCGATGATGGACGCTCGTCTCGCCGACGCCCTCAAGGAGCACGAGCGCCGCACGCCGAAATCGGCCGCGATCTGGAACCACGCGAAGGCGTGGACGCCGCTCGGGGTGCACTCGAATTATCGCTTCCTCGACCCGTACCCGTTCTACGTCCACCGGGCGAACCGCGTGTCGATCTGGGACGCGGACGGGACCGAGTACCTCGACTTCAACATGGGATTCGGCGGCCTCGCGAGCGGCCACGCCCATCCGAAGATCGTCGAGGCGATCACCCGGCAGCTCGAGCGCGGCTCGCTCTACGGATACGAGTGGGAGCGGACCCCCGAGGCGGCCGAGCGATTGTGCCGACGGTTCGGGATGGGCCAGCTGAGGTTCAGCTCGACCGGGCTCGAAGCGACCCACCACGCGATGCGGATCGCCCGCGCCGTCACGGGGCACCGCTACCTCGTCAAGTTCGAGGGAGGCTACCACGGCTCGCACGACACGTTGCTCGTCGGCGTCAAGCCCCGACTGGAAGCGGCGGGGCCCGCGGACAAGCCCCGCTCCGCTCCGGCCGGCCCGGGGATCCTTCCGGAAGTCGCGAACCGCACGCTGGTCGCCCCGTTCAACGACCTCGAGTCCACGCGCGCGATCTGCCGCGAGCACGCCGACGACATCGCCGCGATCATCGTCGAGCCGATCCCGATGAACATGGGGTTCATCCTGCCGGAGAATGGATTCCTCGACGGGCTCCGCGAGCTCGCCGATGAGCTCGGTGCGCTCCTCGTCTTCGACGAGATCAAGACCGGCGCCAAGTACCCCCACGGCGGAGCGGGTCGGATGGGGGTTCGCCCGGACATGATGCTCCTCGGGAAGTCGATTGCCTGCGGAGCGCCGCTCTCCGCGATCGCGGCCCGCTCGGGGCTCCTCGACGTGGTCGGACCTGGGAAGGTCGCCCATGCGGGGACGTTCAACTCGAACCCGGTGTCGATCGCTTGTTGCCTCGCGACGCTCGACCACGTCATCACGGACGAGAACCTCGAGCACGCGACCAAGCTCAACCTGCGCCTCGCGAAGGGCTACGAGGACGTGATCCGCGACCACAAGATCGTCGGCTACGTAGCGGCCGACGGCGTGTCCGGGACCGTGTTCTTCTCCGACCACAAGGTCCGCGACTGGCGCACGTTCCTGACGGTCGACGCGGAGCGATCGATGCTGTACTACTTCGCGTGCCTGAACAAAGGCCTGATTCCGAGCGGGACCGGGGCCGACGAGCAGTGGACGGTCAGCGTCGTCCACACCGAGCGCGACGTCGACCTCCATCTGGAGACCCTCGAGGAGATCGCGGACCAGCTGACGGGCGCACCTCGACGCGCCGAGATCGAAGAATCCGTCTAGGCGCGAGGCGCCCGAGCCGAGCGTAAGCGTCCCGTCCGGCTCCGGGACGCCGGAGACTGGGCCGGGATGGCGCCCGGGAGCGTGGTCGCGAGGCCGACCGGCTCCCGCTTCCGTTCCGCGTCATCGCCGAGGCGTGCCGACCCGAGTCTCCGGAAACCGAATCGCAAAATCGAGCAGCGGGCGCCCAGCGCCGTTCGGGCGCGCCGCGGCGAGTGGGACTGGCCAGATTTGAACTGGCGTCTCGGAGTCCCGAACCCCGAAGGATGGACCAAGCTACCCCACAGTCCCAAGACGAGGCGCGACGCGGCACCTCGGGACCTTATTTGAGGCTAGAGGAGGAGTCCGCGGCGCCGACGGCGTTTCCCGACCCCTCCGCGGGCAAGACTACCCCAGCGGGCTCTCTCCTTCCGATGGCCGCCGCGAGCCCCGCGCCCCCGCTCGACGGAGCCACCGCGGTTCCCCAACTCTCCTGGAGCATCCCGGGCCTCGCGGAGGACCCGTCGCTCTGCCTCCGGTGTCGCTCGGCCCAGCTCCTCTGCGGCCGACCGGTGTGCCCGATCCTGGTTCGGTACAACGCGTTCGCGAAGACGCTGCCGATGGTCGGCTCGGCCCATCTCGACGGCTCATCGCCCCCCGGAGTGTTCGTCGGGCGGTTCGGTTACCCGAAGATCTCGATCGGTCCGTTGATGAGCCCGTTGCACGGCGACACCCTGCTGTACGACACTCCGGAGGAGTGGGTCGGCCGGTCGGTCTCCGAAGTCGTCGGGTTCCGGACGATGCTCGTGCGGGGCACCCACCGTGCCCGCGTCCAGGAGGCCGACCGGCCGGACTCGTTCATCGAGAAGCTCCAGCTCCTCGCTCTTTCCGCAGCGTCGGTCGAGGCCGAGGCGGAGTTCCGTCGCCCGCCGCGGGGGCACCTGTCGCTGTCCGAGACGACGCCTCCGTACGGACCGAGCGCCCCGATCGACCGGTTTCGGCTCGATGTCCGCAAGGTCGACCAGGGTCTCGAGCGGCTGAGCAGCGACACCGACGCCCTCGCGACGACCGCGGTGAGCGAGCTCTACGACCGGGGGGTCCGAGTGAGCCGCATCCAGCGGGCGTTCAGCGCCGGCACGCTCGGACGTCGGGGACACCGGAAACTCGTGCCGACGCGCTGGTCGATCACGGCCGTCGACGACATCCTCGGCAAGCAGAACCTCGCCGACGTCCGAGACCTCCCGACGCTCTCGGAGTACTGGGTGTACCGCTACACCGCCCTCGACAATCGCTGGCTCATCGCGCTCCTCCCGGGAGCCTACCGGTACGAGTCCATCGAGGCGTGGTACCCGAACACGTTCTGGAACCCCGACACCACCCGGATCGTCATGATCGGCGACCACGAATGGCACCGCGGCCGGACGACGTATGCCTCGATCGGCGGCTGCTACTACGCCGCTCGTCTCGCCACATCGGAGGGGCTGCTCCGGGTCGGTCGCCAGGCCGGCGTGCTCGTGCTCCGTGAGGTGCATCCCGGGGAGATCCTGCCGCTGGGCGTGTGGAACGTCCGGGAGCATGTTCGCGCCGCCCTCGAGTTGCCGCCCGAGCGGTGTACGGAGCTCGCCGACCTCCACCAGAAGATCGCCGAGGCGTTCGCGATCCCGCTCGATCGCTGGCGAACCCAGAGCGCGTTGCTGCACGATGCGCGCACGCAGCGTCGGTTGGAGGAGTTCGGCGAGCCCGCTCGCTAGGCGACGGCTGCGCCGCAGCCGGCGCAGTAGCGGTCCCCCGGCTCGAGCGGTGTGGAACACTTCGGACAGGTGGTCGGGGAGCGGGTGGCACCGCAGGCCCGGCAGAACCGGTCCGAGAGCTTCAGGGGGCGACCGCACGTGGCGCACGGCTCGGTCCCCGAAGGACCGCTCGGGGCGACGGGGGCGGGGGTCGGCGGGATCCGGGTCGTCGGCGCGGGGAGGCTCTCGATCGGCGCACCCAGACGCCGTCGGGTTCGCAGGGCCAGTTTGAGCGCTTCCGTGTACTCTCCCGCGTCGTAGGCGTGTTGCGCGTCGGCCGCCCCCCGTTGGGCTTCGGCGAGGGCGCCCGTCGGGGCACCCTCGGGTGCGCCGCGAGCGATCTCCTCGCCGAGCAGGCGGATCTGGAAGTGGGATTCCGCGCGGTTCTTCGCGAGTCTCGGCGCCGGCGTGACGGGGGCGTCGCCGGCCGAGGGAGCCGGGCCCGGGGACGCGTCGACAAACGGCGCGTTCGGCGTCGAGGCGGGGTCCCGTTGCGGGGGAGTGGACGTCATGGAGCGGGAGGCCGGCGGCATGCGGTTCGGGATCGAGGGCCCCTCGCGCAGCCGCACGAGCAGATCGTGGGCGCGGCGGGCGGCGGAGAGCGCCCCATCGAAGTCGCGGCGGCGGAGCGCCGCGTCCGCCTCTGCGAGGATCTCCCGGGCGGCTTGCACGTCGACTCCCTGGCGGGCCAGCACGTCCGCCTCGGACCGCGCGATCCGGAGGAGGTTGTACGACCGGTCGTCGGTGAATTCGGGAGAATCGCCCAGTTGGGAGCGGAGGGCGGCGATCCGCGCGTTGAGGCGTCGCCGCAAGATCCAAAGGAGCCCCGCGGCGAGCGCGATGACGCCGATGGCGGCGACCAACAGTTCGGCGATGAGGTTCGGGTCCACGGGACGGGGCCTCGGGGGCCCGTGCCCGAAGGTACGCCGGCTCCCGGTATTTGAGGCGTGACTGCGGTCCGATGCGGAGTCGCGTTCCCGCGACGACCCGCCGAGCGCCTATGTAGCCGCCCCGGCGTCCGGCCGACCGGGCGCGGGCGTTGCAGATCCTCGACTTCGACGAACTCCCCTCCGCGTTGCATCCTCAGGTCGCGGCGATGCGTTGGCTCGACCGGGAAGCCCCTCAGGATGTCGCCTTCGTGCGGCGGCTTCGGCGGGAGGGGTTCCCGGCGACGGACTATTTCGGAGTGTACGCCGTCGAGGGCGGCGAACTCCTCTCCCGCGTCGAGACGCTGGCGCTCCCTTGGCGAGGAGGCGGCGAAACCCGGACGGTCCTTGGCATCTCCGACGTCCTCACCCGCCCCGATGCCGGGGGGCGGGGCCTCGCCCGTCGCCTCCTCGTCGAGTTGCACCGTCGGGAGGCGGCCCTCGGTCGCCCGTGGTCGTTCCTCTGGACCCGCCGCTCCTGGGGAGCCCACCGACTGTACGAGAAACTCGGCTACCGGGACGTCTACTCGGCTCCGTCGTCGCTCCGAAAGATTCCGTCGACCGTTCGGCGCCGGCTGCCGCCCGGAGTTTCCTGGCGGAGGGCCAAGGTCCCAGATTTCGCGCGCCTCGAGCAGATCCTGTCGGCCGCCACCCGCGACCGGTTCGGGTTCGTCCCACGATGGCCCGGGTCGTTCCGCCTGAAGCACCGCCTGGGCTGGCGTCCGGCGTCGAGCTACCGTATGCTCATGAAGTCCGGTCGCGCGGTCGGCTACGCCAACCTCACGACCGAACTGACGACGGTCGAAGCCCACGAGGTCGTCGTCGAGGACCCTGCGGACTCCGGCGCGATGATCGCCGCGATCGAACGGGAGGCCGCGGGCCAGTGGCTCGCCTTCGGCTCAACGAGTTTCGGCTGGGACCACCGCGCCGAGCTGAGCTCGCGGGGCTACGCGGTGTACCCGCTGAGCCACCTGACCCTCATGGCGCGGCCGCTCCATCGAATGGCCCGCGGGGAGCGCTCCGCCTCGGAAGTCGCGGCGGACCCGAGGTTCGTCTGTCACCGCGGCGACCAGTTCTAGGCGGCGAGCCCGGGCGGCCCTAGAAGACGCTCAGCTTCCCCGTGAGGAGCTTCTGGGGGATCGTGCCGATCTCGTCGAAGCAGCGCTGCGCGCACGCCTCGGCGTCGCGCTGGACCTTCGAGAGCTTGACCCCGGTCGCGGGTAGGATCTGGAGGCTCGCGACCTGGGGCTGGTCGACCGGTTTCCCGATCTGCGAGAGGATCCGGACGTGGACCTCTTTGACGTTCCCGCCGGCCTCCTTGACGATCTCTTGCGCGATCTGGATGCCGAGCAGGTTGTAGATCTTCCCGACGTGGTTGACCGGGTTCTTCCCGGCCGACGCCTCGAGGCTCATCGGGCGGCACGGGGTGATGAGGCCGTTCGCGCGGTTCCCCCGTCCGACGGAGCCGTCGTCGCCGGCCTCCATCGAGAGTCCGGTGACGGTGAGGTAGAAGCGGCCGAGTTCGGGGTCGTCGGCGGTGTTGACGTCGATGTGGACCTCGCGGTTCGTCAGCTTCGCCGCCTGGTCCGCGAGCTTGTCGCGGATCTCGTCGCAGACGGACTGGTACTCCTTCGGGTTGGCGATCTCGCTGTCGACGAGCGCGGCCGCGACGGTGAGTCGGATGGCGTCCTTCTGTCGGTAGCCCATCACCTTGACGTCCTCGCCGAGCGCGCTCAACTTCTTCTTCAGCTTCGTCGTGAGGAACCGCTCCGACTCGAGGACCAATCGTTCCGTGTCGGAATACGGGGCAAAGCCGACCCCGAACGACGTGTCGTTCGAGAGGACCGCCTTCTCCTTGTCGTTGAACACCCCGCGCAGGTCGACCGACCCCTGGCCGATCCGGCAGTCGAACTCGACCTGCTTCTCCACGTCGAGGTGGGAGCAGACCGACTGGACGTAGGCCTTCGCGGCGTCGACCGCGACCTGGCGGTAGGGGAGCTTCTCGCCGTCGACCTCGGTCGTCGCGCGGCCCACGAGGAGGATGTAGATCGGGTTCGTGAGCTTCCCGCCGCCGAACTTCGGTTCGCTCGCCCCGCCGACGACCTGGGTCTCGTCGGTGTTGTGGTGGAGGATCCGGCCGAACTCGTCGAGGTAGAGGCGCGAGAGCGCACGACTGACGCTCTCGGAGACGCCGTCCGCGATCGAGTCCGGGTGCCCGAGCCCCTTCCGCTCGACCAGCTCGACCTCTTGGTCCTCGATGTGGACGGTGCGGAGCGGTTCGACCTGGATGTTGCGGGGCATGTGGGTCACTCGGGTTCGGCGGAGAAGGATGGGGGGATAACCCTTACTAAAGAAACCTCGCCGGGAACTCGCTCCGGCGAGCCCCGGTTGCGTCAGGGGAAAAGCGGTTTCGCGAGATGGGCGCCCTGCGGCCCGAAACCCAGCGACCGGTAGTACGGCCGGGTCCCGACCGCCGCGGTCACCCGGAGCGAGTTCGCACCGTCTTCCCGCGCGATCGCTTCGGCTCTCTGAAGGAGCGCGCGCCCGAATCCACGGTGCTGGTAGCCGCCCTCGGTCGCCTCGTGACCCACCGGGGTCGACCGGCCCAGGACCTTCAGCTCCCGGATGACGGGTCCGTCGAGCATCCGCTCGGGGTCGTTGGAAGGGAAGCGCAGCCGCAGGAACCCCGCCACCGTGTCGGACTCCGGGTCCTCGAAGGCGAGGAAACACTCGCGACCGCCCGACGCATCGTACCAGGTTTCGGTGGGGGTGAACTTCTCCGGATCGGGGGACACGGATCGTCCGGGCTCGCGGCATCGGAGGCAGCGACAGCGTCCACCCTCTTCGGCGAGCTTCTGGACCGCGAGCTCCCGCAGGTTGCCGGCCCGGACCCCCGCCGCGATCAGCCGAGCGGGGATGTCCCGCTGGATTCTCTGGATCCGAACCCAGGGGGGGACGATCCGCTTCATCCGGGCGATGAGGTTCGCCGCGGTCTCGGTGTCGTACGGCTCGTAGCGCCCGGCGGTCCAGTCGTCGTGAAGCTCGGTACCCGCGATCACGAGGGTCGGGTAGATCTTCAGCATGTCCGGGCGGAACGACGGGTCCTCGAACAGGCGAGCGAACTCCGCGAGGTCCCGCTCGGGATCCATTCCGGGAAGGCCCAGCATCCAGTGGTACACCACCTTCAGCCCGGCATCGCGCGCCGACCGGGTCGCCGTCTGGACGTCGCCCGACCGGTGCGCCCGGTTGACCGCCAGCAGGACCTCATCGGTCAGCGTCTCCACGCCGAGCTCAACCCGCGTGACCCCCGAGCTCAGCAGCCACGGCAGGATCGACGGGCCACACCAGTCTGGCCGGGTTTCCACGGTGAGCCCGACGCAACGGTGCTCCGCGGTCTCGTTCCGTTCGTGAGCCTCCGAGAGCGAGGACGACGGGCCGCCGTTCAGGCCGTCGAAGATTCCCTGGAACACGGTCGCCTGGTACGCCCGGGGCCGGGCGGGGAACGTCCCCCCCATCACGATCACCTCGACCTTCGAGGTCGGATGGCCGATGGCGGTCAACGTCGCGAGACGGTGCTCGGTGATCTGCCGGGCGTCCCACTGGAACTGGGCCCCGCGGAGCGCGCTCGGCTCCTCCCCCGTGTAACTTTGGGGCGTGCCACGCTCGAGGCCGCCGGGACAGTAGGTGCACCGACCGTGGGGGCAGGCCGCCGGGGCGGTCATCACCGCCACGACTGCGACACCGGACAGGCTGCGGGTCGGCTTGCGGAGCGGCCCCCCGTCCTTCCAACTCGACTGCCCGGCGCCATCCAGGTCGTGCGCGAACGCCACGTTCGACGGAACGGCCGAACCGGTGGCGCGGGCGAAATCGAGCTTCGCCTGACGGCGCTCCGCCGGGGTCAGTGCGTGAGCCAAAGACGCGTTTCCCCCGTCAGGACGTACGGGGCCCGTTGCATCTCGCGCACGGTGCGGCACCCGCTGAGGAACATCGCGACCTTCAGCTCGTGGACGATGTGCTCGAGCTCGGTCTTCGTCTCGGCGTAACCCGTGGAGGCGGCGCGGAGGATCCCGCCAGCCGTTCCCGCCGCCGATGCTCCGAGGACCAGCGCACGGGCGACGTCGAGCCCGGAGCGGATGCCCCCGCTCGCAATGACGGGGAGGCCGAGGGGGACGAGTTCGCGAACCGACACCGGGGAAGGGATCCCCCAGTCCCAGAACGTTCGGCCGACCCGCGCTTCGCGCATGGCTCCTTTCTCGACGGCCCGGTGATGCTCGACCGCGGCGAACGAGGTGCCCCCCGTCCCGCTCACATCGAACCCACGGACCCCCTGGTCGCGGAGGCGCTCGGCCACGGATCGGGAGATCCCGGCCCCGGTCTCCTTGACGAACACGGGGAGGAAGTGCGCGAGACGGCCGATCTCCGCGGTTGCGCCGCGGGACTTCCGGTCGCCCTCGGGCTGGACCATCTCCTGCAGGAAGTTGAGGTGGATCGCGAGGAGGTCCGCCCCGATCAAGTCCATCGCCGCGCGCGCCTCTTCGACCGTGACGACGGGCTCGTCCGCCCCCTGCGGGATGATCTGCGGGGCGCCGATGTTGGCGAACTTGAGCGGGACGGCGTGGTGGGAGACGGTCGAGTAGCTCTCCGGGAACTGGCCTTTCAGGATCGCGGCTCGTTCGCTCCCGACCCCCATCGCGACGCCGACGGCCGCGGCGGCGCGGGCGAGGTTGTCGTTGATCTTCTTCGCATCCGGGAAACCACCCGTCATCCCGGTGATGACGAGCGGGGCGCGCAGTCGGTGGCCGAACAGCTCGATCGACGGGTCGACCTCGTCGAAATCGACCTCGGGAAGGGCGTTGTGGACGATCTGGATGTCGTTCCAGTACCGATAGCGTCCCTCGACATCCTGCCCGAGGACGACCTTGACGTGATCGGCCTTCCGGTGCGACAGGTCGAGGCCGCCCGGTTGAGGAGCCGGCGGCGGGGCGGGGGCCTTAGCGGCGCGTGCCCGCGACCCAGCTCCCGTAGACCCGCTCCCCCTTCAACGCTCGCGAGAGCGCCCCATCCGAGAGTCCGCTAATAAGTCCGGCGTCGACCCCGGCGTCGGCGATGGCGAGCATCGCCTCCGCCTTTCCACGGATTCCTCCGGTCACGTCCGGGACTCCCGGGGTCGGCCGCAATCGGGTAACGAGCTCGCGGGTCACCACCGGGACGGCCACGCGCCGCCCCTTGGCGGTCGGCTCGAAGACTCCCCCTACGTCGCTGACGAACAGAACGCGGGCGGCCCGCAGGTCGCGCGCGAGCGCGAGCGCGAGCGCGTCCGCCGAGAGGATGGAAAACTCCCAGGAGTCGTCCCGGACGACGTCGCCGAACGAAACCGGAGTCACGCCCGCGGCGAGCGCGTCGGCGAACGGGGCGGAGTCGATCTGCACCGGCGCCCCTCCTCGGTTCCGGGCGACCCCCGCGGCGGGGATCGACCATGGCGAGACGCCCGCATCGACCAGGGCGTGGAGGACGGCGCCGTGCAGCCGTCGGACCTCGCGTGAGACGACGGCCGCTCCCCGAGCGCGTTCGCGAGGCGTGTCGGAACCGCCCGGAGCTTCGGCGAGCCGGAACCTCCGCGCGCCCGGATGGCCGAACGAGCCGGCGCCATGCAAGAGCACCACGGGCCCCGTCGCGGTCGCGAGCTCGGCGCTCAGTCGCGCGAGGATCTTCGGTCGGAGCGACTCGCGCTCCCGCTTCCAGGTGAGGACCGAACCCCCGAGCTTGACGACGCTGAGGCCGGGCGCTGGGGGCTCTGCGGGCGTCTCCACCAAAGGCCGCCTATGCGTGGTCCGAGCCCATGCGCTGGTCGAACGTCATGAGGAATCCGACGGCCAACACCACAAACCCGACGAAGTAGAGGTAGTCGAAGGTGATGATCCAGGCGCTGATCAGGAAGACCCCGAGCCCCATCAGCAGCGAGGCCGCGAGAACCCAGGGAATCGAGATCGAGTTGGGCGCGTGGATACCGTGACCCCCATGGGCGGCGGCGGCGACCGCGGGCGACATCACCGCGTCCACGGGGGCCCGCGTTCAAATCGATTCCGTTCTCACGGCTGCGTCCCGGCGAACGCCTTCGGGGCGAGGGGGTCCTCCGACGGCAATCTATGGACCCCCGCGATTTTCGGGCTCTCGGGCCTGCCCAACCGGCACCCCGCGGGGGGATTTTACGAGCCAAGCTGGGCGTAGGCGCCCGCGCCCACTCCATATAAACACCCCAAGGTGCGCCCGCGGGCCCATTTCGCGACAACGGGAACTCCCGCTCTCCGACGGCCGGTGCGCGGACTCTTGCCCCGGGATTCTGGTATAAAGGTTTTTATGGGTAAACACGGTCGGCGCGCTATGCCTGGCCGGGTTCCCGCTAGCTCCCTTAGCCGAACTGCGCCTTGGGCCCTCTCGCTGGTCATCCTAGCGTTGGTCCTCTCCGTCCTGCCCGTCGCGGGCGCCAGCGTTGCCTCGCACCCGGCGGTCGGACAGCCGACGGCCATCCGTATGCATTCGGTCGGTCTTCATCCGACGCCGTCCCACGCTACCCCACCGGTGGCCCTGGCACCCCGCCCCGGCGGGCTGTCGAACGGGACGGTCGGGCCGGTCTACAATTCTACGAAGCTCAGTGCCGCTCCTCCCTCGCAGGAACCGTGCTACTGGACGAACTACACCTTTGCGAACTACCACTACTGTTTCAGCCAGATTCAGAACCCGTCGATCGTGACCCTCACGAACGGGAACCTCGGACTCGCCTACTCCACCTACACCCGGGTCGGGCCGATGTGCAACACGACCCTCGCCCCCAACCTCACCTCGTGGACCGTCACCAACATCGCGTGGTCGAACTCGGCCACCAACGGAACGAGCTGGACTTCCCCGTTGCTGATCGGAAACGTGAGCTGCCGCTACCCGTCGACCAGTGAGCCCGCGTTCGGGACGGGGGAATCGGGAGCTGTCTACGGCACGTTTGTTGCCTCGAACCAGACGGTCAATTCCACTGGACTTATCGGCAAACAACCGTCCTTCCCACCCGACTGGAACGACTCTGCCAATGCCACACTCGCCTTCGTAGACTCCGCCAACAACGGCACCACCTGGTCCCCGGCGGTCCTCATCCCTGGGGCCGTCGGCGTGGCCCGACCTCAGATGGCGGTGTTCGGGCAGACGATTTACGTCGTCTACATCCACGTGCCCGCGAACAGCTCCACCGCGGCGCTGTACCCGACCGGGGTCTACAAGTATCCGCCGGGCGCCTACCAGTACTCTCCGGCGCTTTCCGTCCAGCTCGTCTACTCCGCGAACGGCGGCTCCACGTGGAACGGACCGTACACGTTGGCGGGGCAGAATGCGAGCATGGGGAACTGGTCGTCCGCCCCGAGCATCGCGGTCAACGCCAACGGAACGGTCGCGGTCGCCTACTCCACGAACCGCTCCTGCGTCCAGTACTGCGCCTACCCGCCTGCCGCCTACTATGGTCAGGACATTGTCGTCGCACGCTCGACGACAAACGGGACCACGTGGGGCGGGACGGTTACGGTCGCCCCCCGCATCGGCGAGACCGCCTACATTGACGATTACAACGACCAGTACGGCTACAGCTACAGCTATCCCTGGGAGATGACCCCGGAAACCTCAATCGCCTACGGGTCCGCGGGACTCTACCTGGCTTACGCAGGAACCTACCTGAACGCCAGTGCCGGGGTCTACTACTACGACACCGGAATCTTCGCCTCCTACTCGGCGAACGGCGGGGCGACGTGGACCAATTCGACCGTGGCGGCCCCTGGAAGCTCCTCGAACTTCGACAATCTTTACTCGCCTGCGATCAAAGTCTCGGGAACCACTGCGTACGTCGCGTTTGTTTGGTTGAACAATAGCTACTGCTACAGCCCGCCGTGCGCCCCGTTCCTGGACAGCTACAGCTCGTGGTTGGCGACCTCGACGAACGGCGTCGACTGGGCGAGCCAGTACACTGGCTACACGGTGATGCCCGGCCCGTACTCCGCTGGCGCGGCGTTCGAAGGCTGGAGCTCGAGCGTCACCATCGCGCCCTCGGGATCGCCGGTCTCGGCGACGACTCTCCCGCAAGAGCAAACCTACGCGTTCGGTGGGTTGAATGGCTCGACCTCGATCTTCGACTACAATAGTAGCACCAACATTTCGATCTCCTACCTCTACAGCGGCCCGACGACCAACCTCACGTTTGTCGAACACAACCTGAGCTCGGGGACACACTGGGGTGTCACAGTCGACGGCTACCCGACGGCGAGCAACGCGAGCTCGCTCGTAGTGACGAACGTGCCCCTGCACATCGGCGTTCTCCTCACGGTGTTGCCCCAGGCCTCCGCGTACCGGACCATCGAGTCCCCCATCCTCAGCACCAACCCCTACCTCCAGCTGGCCGGTCCTAAGACGGTCGACGTGAACTATTCGGTCGAGTTCGGCGTCCAGTTTTCGCTGGAGCCCCAGGTGATTCCGCAATCCGACCTGACGATCAACTATGGCGGCCAGTTCTACGACTGGTTCATTTTCAACGGGATCGGCATGCCGTACCCCGCGATGCCGTGGTACTTCCCGCTGAATGCGTCGATCGTCGTGACCACGGGTGGAATTCCCCCCATCACCTACTGGAACGGAACTGGCCTAGGGAGCTACACCGGCGGTGGGGCCCAGCTCAACCTGACGGTCATCGCGCCGATCAACGAGACCGCATGGGCCGGGTCGTTCGGGGTGTACAAGGAGATCTTCAAATCCGTGGGTCTCCCGAGCACGTCGGTGTATTCGTTTGCGTTCAACGGGGCGAACTACT
>JAKIWI010000001.1 GCA_022750115.1 Thermoplasmata archaeon | reverse complement strand
GAGGAGCTCCAAGAGGCGATGCGGGAGCTTCGACGGGGCGACTTCATCAAGGACAGGAAGCCCGTCGTCGACGAGTGATGTCCCGACGAGTCGCGCCCTAGCTACGGGCGGGCCGGTGATTCGCGGAGCGCGTGTCCGAGGCGCTCGCCTCGCGGCGTGAGCTGGTAGACCTTCACCCTCCGCGACGAGCCAACGACGTGGCCCGTCTGGACGCTCACGACCCCGCCGAGTTCGAGCTGCCGTAGGACCCGGCTCACCGCGCTTTGCCCGGCACCGAGCGCGGTGACCAGACCCGCTTGGGTCCGGTCCGGTCCGGGAGTATCGCCCGGCGCGAGCCGCGGTAGCTCGGCAAGGTGTCGGATGAGCCGGTTGGCGATCTGGCGCTCTTGGGTCAGTCCGGCCGGCAGCAGCCGACCGGTCGGCCCTGAGGCGGGAGGCTCCGCCGGCACTGCCGGAGACGAAAGGTCCGACCCGATCCCGGACGGAACTTCGAGGGGTGGGGGCGGGGCCGAGGTGACCGTTCCCGCTGGGAGTTCAGGGTCACGGCCGCTGGGAGGGGGGGGCGCCGATCCGGGGCCTCTTCGGGAGCGGACCCAGAGGCCAAGCAGCACCGCGACGAAGACCCCTGCCACCAGAACGGTGAGAAGGCCAGGGAACCACGCGCCGCCAGGAAGGAGGCGGTCCCAGGGGTGGCTTCCTGACCCTCCGCGCCCTCCCGTCCCTCCGGTCGGGTCCGTTCCGTTGGAGCCGTTGCTCTGGGGCGCGGCGGAGACGTTCACCCACACCGAGGTGCGCCCGGCGTCGCCCTGACTATCGGAAACGGCCAGGGATACGAGGAAGTGGCCCGCCGACAGGAACGTGTAGAGGATCGCTGGGCCGTTCCCGGAATCTCCGGTCCCGAACGACCACAGGAACGACACAAACGTCCCGGTGCCCCCCGCCGCTGTCCCGGCGAACGAGACGGTCAATGGCACCGTCCCGGTCGTCACGTTCGCCCGGATCCCCACCGTGAGGTTCGCGAGCAGGACCGAGATGGTCAGCGAAGCGTTGACCGCCCCCGCCGGCCACGTGGCCGTCGCGACGGTCCGGAACGTGCCCGATCGCACGAAATCGTGTACCGGTGCGAGGTAGGCGGGATCGCTGCCGTTGAGGTAGGAGCCGTCCCCGAACGACCAGGACAACGCGGGCATGGTCGTGTTCGGTGGGAGGGTCAGCTGGAACGCGACCCGCAGCGGGGCCACGCCGGTGCTCGGGTCGGCCGTCAGCGTGACTCCCTGCGGCGGGACCCCCGAATGGACCGCCCCGGCAGGCCCGATGGCGGTGGCGAGAAGGCCGAGTCCGAGGATTGCGAAGACCAGGGCGACGGACGCTCTTGCGCCGGTCACCGTCGCTGGCCCCCGACCTCGGGAGGCCATCGACGGATATCTCGGTGCGGGAGTTCGAGGCGGCCCGTATCACTGGGGGGGCTTCGCCCGGACTTGGGGGGCTTGGGCCTCACTCTCGAGCGAGTCGACCATGCGGTCCGCGGACCGCTTGCGCTCCGCCTGGAAAATCGCCGCCGCCAGCAGGGATACGGTGGCGACGATGAGTGCCAGAGTCGTCCATTCATGGCCCGCGGACAGGACCGACGACAGGGGGCTGTTCCACGGGCTCCCGCCCGAGGCGGTCTGGGGTTGGCGGCCGGAACCTGGCGAGTTGGGGTTCGAGCCCACTCCGGTCTTTTGGGGGAGCACGGTCACCGAGGGGAGAGACGTCGTCGTGCTGCGTCCAGATCGGTCTGTGACGGTGACCGCGGGGACATAGAGACCCGGGGAACCGTAGGTGTGGGTCACCGCCGATCCGGGCACGGAGGCGCCGTACGACCCGTCGCCGAACGTCCACTGGACCGTGTAGGGGCCCTCGCCCCCGGAGACGTTCGCGAGGAACTGGACGCGGGACCCGAACTGATTGCCGGCCGAGATCGTCGTCTCGGCAGCGGAGACCTTCAGGGGTCGGTGGGCGAGAGCGACCCCGACCGGGATGACCGGCGGGTACAGGAACACGGCGTTGTGATTGGCGTCGGCGACGGTGATCGTGATCAGGTAGATCCCGTTGACCGTCAGGGGGAACACGAGCGACAGCGTGCTGCCGTTCCACGCCGAGCTGTTCGTGTTGTTGCCCGTGAGGGTCGGATAGAACGTCCGGTTGGGTGCGGCGGAGGAGGCGCCGAACACCGCCCACCAGTACTGGTACGGGGCGAGTCCATTGGTGGCCGTCACGTTCACGGTGACGTTCAGCGGGGCGGTGCCGTTCGTGGGAGTCTCGATGTAGGTCACCGTCGGGTACCAGAGGACGGGTGATCCGGCCTCGGAAATGTTGGCCCAGACGACCCCTTTCGCGACGAAGACGGCGGAACCGTTCGGTTGCGCCGTGACGAGGTAGCTGGCGGCCCAGGTGCACACGCCGCTCGGCTTCGGAGGGTTCGTCGGGGTCGACGGGCCGCAACCGAAGCTCGCCGTCCCGGAGGTCGACGCGTTCTGGGAGGTGACGAGCGTCGACGTGCCGTTGTTCAGGCTGAGGTCGACCGTCCAGTTCGCCGGCAGGGCCGAACGGTTCGTGACGTTGACCCAGTAGGTGATGTTCACGGGGAGGGAACCGTTCGCGACCCGCGACGCCGTCGTGATGATCGAGCCGGTCACGTTCACGAGACCGGTGCCGGCGCAGGCGAGCCACACGCCAGACGTCGAGTTGACCAGGCACGCCACGGCGGAGTAGTTGCCCGCCGTGTAGTAGGTCGCGTTGATGTCCCAGCCTCCCGGGAGGTAGGAGAACGGCTGCGACCAGAGAACCGTCGTGTTCCCGGGGATCCGAGTCGCGTTCGTGGAGTACTGGACCGAGAGGGGAGCTGGACCGCCGGTCGTCGAGGCGCTGATCTGCAGGGGGTTCAGCCCGGAGACGGGGTAGACCGTGATGGGTCCGACATAGGAGGCCGAGACCGCGTCGCACGTCGAATCGACGACCTCGGCAACCCCGAAGTACATGCCCGGCGTCGAGAGGACGACGGAGCCGTTCAGGCTCGTGAAGTTCGCGTCGAACGTCGCCCAGCCGATGCTGACGAAGTCGACCACCACCTGGTAGGGCGGAATGCCGCCACCGCCGATCGTGATGGTCCAGTTGATCGTGAGGGGGGTCGCACCCGTGGTATTGCCGGTCCAGACGACCGTGGCGTTGATCGGGGCGAGGCCGATCGGCATCGACGGCCAGGATGGGTCACATCTCGACTGATTGAGCCAGGCAACGCTGGGCAGCGCCTCGTGCTGCGGGCCAGCGACCGTCGGGATCGAGAGGGAGCCCCCGACCGAGTTCGGTTGGAGCTGGCGCTCCGTACCCGGCCCCGGCCTCGCCAGTGTGGCGATGTGGCTCTGGGTCCTCCCGGAGGGTGAGGGGGCGTGCAAAATCGACCCGGGGGTCACGGCCAGGACGGCCACGACCGAGAGAAGGAACAGCGCCGCCAGCAGGAGGGTGGGGGCCAAGCGTCGAAGTTCTCCGTTGGCCGTCTCGCCGAGCCGGGCGGCGCCCGGACCCGTCCTGCACCCCATCGGGGCTCGTTCCGTCGGTTGGGTTCTTAAACCTTCAGCGGAGAAACTCCGCCGATTCCCGATGTCGGAATAATTCGGGCCCTTTCGAGGAGCGCCGAGTCAACGAATCCGCTCGAGCGCGAACGAGCCGACGACGAGCCCCCGCGGCGTCGTGCGGTACTCGACCCAGTCGTGGGTCTCCACATCGCCGAGGCCCAGGACCGAGAGGAAAGTCTTGTCCCGCTCCTGCTTGAAGCGGACGACCCCGTCCATGCGGCTGAGGATCGTCTCCGTCTGGTTCTCGGGGAGCGAGCCGGTCTCGAGGGAGTAGAGGGCGACCGCGTTCCGCTGCTTCAGGATCGCGACGATGTTCTGGAGGTAGCCGAGGCGCATCTTCTCGTCCGTCGCGGTGAGGGAGGCGGAGAGGCCGAAGTAGGCGACCCGGAACGACTTCGCCCCCGCGGTCTCGATCGCCTTCGACTGCTGCACGAGCGCCTTCAGGATCCCGGCGAAATCGCTCGGTCCCCGCGCGATCGACCGCGTCGCGGTCGAGGGCGCGGCGCTCGGGGTATCGGTGGAGTTCGCGGCGTCGACCCAGTGGACACGGTCGAGCTGCTCGTACTCGTGGAGTTGGGGCAGCACGAGCCCGATCTTCTGGCCGACCTCCTCCGGAGAGCGGGACGCGGTGACGATGACGATCGGCTCGCCGCGCCGAAGCCCCTCGGCGAGGAACGAATAGATCGCGACCTCCTTCCCCACGAACGCGTCGCCGATCAGCGCGACGTGCGACTTGGGGGGCAGGCCGCCCAGCAGGAGGTCGTCGAGCCTTGGCGTGCCCGAGGGGATCCGGTCCGGAAACTTCGTGCGGGTCGTGGGGGCGAGCATGTTCGCCTCGAGGAGGGTCTCGGAGGCGGGTGCCTTCGGAGCCGTCACCGCCCGCCGCTCGAGCGACTGGCCCTTCAGACTCAGCTCGGACTCCCGGGAATCGAGCGTCTTCGACCGCAGGCTCATCGCCTTCTCGCGCTGCTCGAGCTCGAGGCGGGACGCCTGCAGTCGCTCCGTCTCCGCCCGGACGCCGCGGTCCCGCTCCGTCAATGCCTGGCCGACCCTCTGAAGGTCCGCCGCGCGGTTGCGGAGCTCCGCCTCACGGGTCTCGATCGCCCGCATCCGCTCTTCGTAGGTCTGGAGGGTCTCCTCGTACTGAGTGGTCCGCCGCTGGGCGAGGTCGGAGCGCTCGCTCGCATCACGCTCCTTGTCCGCGAGGTAGCGCTCGCGCGTGGCGAGCTCCTCGGTCTTCCGGGAGGTCTCCTGCGCGAGCGCCTGGTTCTGCGCGAGGGAGTCCCGCGCTTCCTTCGCCCGACGGCCGAGGATCGCGTTCTGCTCGTCGAGGACGAGCTTCAGCTGCGCCATCTTCGCCTCCCGCTGCTCGAGGTCGGCCGCCTTCGCATCGTCGGAGGCGAACCCGGCGGTCCGACTTCGGAGCTCGCTCTCCTGTCGGAGGATCTCCGCGGTCTTCGTCTCGAGCTCCTGGCGTCGGGCTTCGAGCTGCTGTTCCAGGTCGGGGAGGCCGTCGGACCTCCGTTTCAGCTCGGCTTCCCGCTGGCCCAGCTCGGCGTCGTGGTGGGCGAGCTCGCCCTCGCGGCCCGTGAGCTGCTGCTCGCGGTCGGCGAGCTTCGGAAGCCGCGCCGCCAGGTCGGACTCACGGAGCGAGAGGCTCGTCGCGCGGTCCTCGAGTGTGCTCGCGAGCGCGTTGGTTTCGGCCGCCTTGATCGCGAGGTCGCGCTGCTGCTGGACGACGGCCTGGCTCCGGGCCTGGACGTCGGCCTCGAGCGCGGAGATGTGCCGCCGGGCCTCCTCCTGAGAATCGAGCTTCCGTTGGAGACCGAGCTCCGCGTTCTCAACGTTGGCCTCGCGTTCGAGCAGCGTACTCTCGCGGAAGTGGTGTGCCTGCTCCTTTTCCCGGAGCTCGTCCGCGATCTGGAACAACCGGCTCTGCCCCGAGGTGATGATCTCGCGCTCGTGCGCCCGCGTCCCCGAGGAGATGATGTGGACGAACGACCCGGCGACGAGGAACAGGACCGCGCTCGACGACAACGTCAGCGCGAGTCCGCTCGGCGTCGCGGCGACCGGGCTGAACGCGGCGAGCGCGAGGGCGACCGGGATCGCCGCCGCGCCCACCGAGATCGTCTTCCACGACGACCACGACGGCCACGTGAAGATCAACCCGAACAGCGGGAGAGCGACGGCGAGGAGCGCGAGGGGGAAGAACCACGGGAGGAGGTTCCAGTTCGCGACCGGTCCCACCTGCGCGACATTCGCGGCGTACACGCCGACGAGGAGCCCGTCCCCCAGGACGGCCCCGACCGTCAGGGAGAAGTGCATCTCCCAGGGCCAGAGCTGGTAGACCTCCCACTTCACCCGGAGCGAGAACACCGCGAGGAACAGCCCCGCGAACAGCGGGGGCGCCAGGAACGCCAGGTTCCGGAACCGGGACGGGACGGCGCCTCCGACCGTCGGTTGGACGAACAGGACGAGGAAGGCGTCGAACAGCAGCGCGATCGCGACGAACACCGCGTAGTAGTGGGCCGAGCGGCCGATGCGGAGCTGGAGAAGGGCGTCGTCCTTGACGAGGTCGAGGTCCTCCGGCGACGGAACGGTCGTCGACCGGGCGGCCTTTGCGACCGCCCGCCTGGACGGTGCGCTCGTTACCCGGCGGGTGGAACTCGCTGTCTCCGCCACGGGACGACCCTGGCAGGGAAAACAGGGTCGGGTCCGTTAGATAACACCTTGGGCGGGAGCGGCGCTCCGACGGACCGCCGCCAAGAGGACCGCCGCCGCCTTTCGTCGCACGGGACCGGCACGACCCAGAGCCTCCTCGAGGTCGAGGAGTCGGGCGAACGAGACCCTGTCCGCCCGGATCACCTCGAGCCGGTCCGGGTCGCCACCGAGGGCGGGGGCGACCGCCATGACCTCGCCCACCTCGAAGCCTACGGTGTCGAGCTCCTGGCAGACCTCCTCCTCCGTGACCGGACGGAATCCGTGGCGCCGTCGGTCCGGCCCCTCGGTCCATCGGAACCCCTCGCGTTCCACTTTGTTGCGGACGAGCGCGGTCGGGGCGTGGAGCACCCTCACGACGGCTCCGGTCGGCAGCCGATGGAGGTACACGGAGTCGGACGGTGCTCCGGGCGCCAGCTCGACGACGAGCGTGCCTCCCGGGGCGACGAGGGCCGCGCACGAAGAGAGCAACCGGAGCGCGTCCGGGCCGGCGAAGCCGATCGCGTTCCCGAGGAGCGCCACCTCCGAGAACGGAGCCGCCCGGAACGGTGGAGCGAGCCCGTCCCCCCGAACCAGCTGGGGGAACGGTGCCCCGGGGTCCCAGTGTTCGGGCAACTCCCGGAGCATCGAGTCGGAGAGGTCGATCCCGACGCGAAGGCAACCGGGCCCGCCCACAAAGGGAGTGAATCGGCCCGGGCCGCATCCGACATCGAGGGTTCGGCCGGTCGCGACCTCGTGGCGTGCGAGGAACCGCTGGCGCAGCGAACGGAACAACTCGCGCTGGGCCGTTCCTTCGTACCGGAGCCACTCCCGGTGGGCCCGGTAGGAGTCCAGCCGGCGGAATCGGTCGGGGGCCGCCTCGGGCGAATCGGGTCGGGCGGGCCGCCGCGCCGGCGTTGGGGGCCGACGGGGCGGTTTTCGTCTGGGCGGGCGCGTCCCGGGCGTGAGCGGACCACGATGGCCCTTTATATAGCCCCGTTCTACCGCCGAGGAGGAAGCCATGCCATATTACGAGTGTCCAAAGTGCGGGGGAGGCTACGTCATCGACGTGTCGCCCACGGCGAAGCCGATCTGCGACCGCGACGGCGCCCGCCTCAAGCGGACCAGCGACGCATCCTACGAGAAGAACGCACGGCGCGACTGAGGTCGTGAGGGCCGGGACGGCCGCCCCGTGACGTCGTACGGGCCTCTGGTGCGTCGCTCCGCCCGTCTCGGCGGGGCGGTGCTGGTGCTCGGCACGCTCCAGTTTGTCGCGGCGATGATTGTAGTCCAGCTCAAGTTTCCGGGCTATTCGGTCACCGGCAACTCCATCAGCGACCTCGGCGGCTCGATGTCGCCGTGGGCCACGGTGTTCAATGTCTCGGTGCGAGTCCTCGGGATCCTGGGGCTCCTCGGCACCGTCCTCTTCCGCTCGGCGTTCAGCTCGAAGACCACGACGCACATCGGCATCGCCGCGCTCCTCGCCGCCGACCTTGGAGCGGTGGGTGTCGGGGTGTTCCCGGAGGGTTCGACCTGGCCGTTCGCGAGCATCCACTCGCTGGTCACGCTCATCGCGTTCTTGGGGGCCGGCGTGGCCCTGGTGTTCCTATCGCTCGCGATGTCCCGCGACACCCGCTGGCAGGGACTGCGCTTCTACACGTTCCTGTCCGGCGTCGTGACGCTGGTCGCGCTCGCCCTGTTCGCGCGCGGGATCTCCCTCGGCATCGGACCCGGGGGCCTGGAGCGGATCATCGTGGCCCCGATCCTCCTGTGGACCGTCGTGATCGGGATTCACCTCGCGCGGCTCCGCGTCTACGCCCCCGGGGACTCTTCGCGCCCGACTTCCGTCTGACGGCGCGTCGCGCCGCCCGGACGATGTCCTCGTGATCGAACGCGAGGGGCGGGAGTGAGGCGAGCGACCACCAGCGCGCCTCCGAAGCATCGTCGGCCCCTTGCGGCGTCCCGCCGTCCCCGGACATCCGGAACGCGACGGTGGCCGTCGGACCCCGGGGGTCGCGACCCGGCGTCGAGAAGACCCCAACGATCCCGACGGCTCGGGCACGGAGACCGGTCTCTTCGAGGAGCTCCCGGACGGCAGCGGCCTCGACCGTCTCCTCCGGTTCGACGAATCCCCCCGGCAGTGCCCACGAACCCCGGAACGGCGGTCGACCCCGTCGAACGAGGAGGAGGCGACCCGCGCGGATCCACACCGCGTCCGCGGTCAGCTTCGGTCCACGAGGGTAGCGGGGCATCGGAGTTCCGTAGAGGCTCGGGTCCATTACGGCCCCGGTTCGATCGCCCGCTCCGCACCGTTAAAGGGGCATCCGGGCTCGGCGCGTCCGGAATGTTGATCCTCCGCTCGAAGGCGCCGCTCCGGATCAGCTTCGCCGGGGGCGGGACCGATGTCTCCCCCTACCCGGAGGAGAAAGGAGGCGCCGTCCTCAACTGCACGATTGACAAGTTCGCCTACGCGACCCTGCAGGCGAAGGAAGCGCTGGAATCGACGACGACCGTCCACTCGCTCGACTACAACGTCCGCCACGACTACGAGAAGCAAGAGGACCTCGTCTACAACGGCGAGCTGGACCTCGTCAAGGCGGCGCTCCGCCTGCTCAAGCCCGGTGACCGGAGCGGCGGACAACGCGCGCTCGAGCTGTTCCTCCACTCGGACGCACCGCCCGGGACGGGCCTCGGCAGTTCATCGACGATGTGCGTCGCGCTCGTCGGGCTGTTCCAGCAGTTCTTGCGGGAGCCGTGGACGCCCTACGAGGTCGCGGAGCTCGCCTACCGGATCGAGCGCGAGGAGCTCGGCATGAAGGGCGGGCGCCAAGACCAGTACGCCGCCGCCTTCGGAGGGTTCAACTTCATGGAGTTCCACGGAGCGCAGACGATCGTCACCCCACTCCGCATCGGGCACGAGGTGCAGGACGAGCTCGCCTACCGACTCCTCCTGTGTTACACGGGCACGAGCCACTACTCCAACGACATCATCGCCCAGCAGCAGTCGAACTACACGGAGGGCCGGCGGTCCACCGTCGACGCGCTCGACGCGACGAAACGCCTCGCCATCGACATGAAGAACGAACTGTTGCGCGGGAACATCGACGAGATGGGTCGACTGCTCGATGAGGCCTGGCAGCTGAAGAAACAGTTCACCGACGGGATCTCCAACGACCGCATCGATGCGTTCTATACTCGGGCCCGCGCGGCCGGGGCCTTGGGCGGGAAGCTCGTCGGCTCGGGCGGCGGGGGATTCATCCTGCTGTTCTGCGACTTTCATCGCCGGGCGAACGTCGCGAAGGCGGCGCACGACGCCGGGGGCCGCGTCGTGGACTTTTCGCTGGAACCGGGGGGCGTCCGGACCTGGCCGGTGCGCACGGCGGCGTAGGGCCGCGCGCGGAAGTTGCGATTTCGCGCCGAGGCGCCGACGCGCCCCATAGGTTCAAAGAGGGAGGCCGGGTCCCTGCCCCCGATGCAGAACCGATTGGGCCTCTTGGCTCTGACCGCCGCGATCACGGTGACCTTCCTTGTGCTTCCGAGCGCGCTGCTCGCTCCCCCGGCCTCCGCGCCCGCGTCCACCGCCAACCTCTCGACGGCGGCCCCTCCGGCCGCGCTCCTGAAGGTGAACTCGACGGGGATCGCCGGATACGAGGGGGGCAAGTCGCCGAACAGCACGATCACCTACCTCAACGCCTCGTGGCGGCAGCCGACGGTGACGTGCACGGCCACGAACTCCTCGGCGTTGTTCGACGCACTGCTCGCCGGGAACCGCTCGGACCTGGCCGCCGGCACCGGCGTGAAATGCGGGGGCGGACTCGCCACGACGTTCGCCTGGTACGACTTCGGGGTGTCCAACACGACCAACGTGACGATCGTTTCGGCCGCCACGCTCCCCATCCCGGCGGGTAGCGTCGTCCACGTCTCGATCCACGCCGGAGCGCCGGCGACCGTCCGGATCTCCGACGGGACGCACTCCATCTCCAAGACCCACGCGTCGCCGGGCATCGATTACGTCGCGCAGGTTGGCGTCCTCGGATACCCGGCCACGAGCGGCATCCAACCGCTCGCGAACTTCGGGACGGTCTCGTTCGGCGCGACCTACACCCACGCGACCGGGACGAACGACATGAAGATCGGAACCCTCACGAAGGGGATCGGCGGCTTCGCACTCGCGGCCAAGGTCACCCTGCGCGACACGGCGCTCAAGGCGCTCGCGGTCCCAACACCGCTCGTGGGGAGCTTGGGCAGTTTCAAGATCGTCTGGAAGGCGGCGACCTAGGTCCGGTTCCTCGGACCCCCAGGCCCGGTCGCGCCCGCCGGCAACGCCCGCCCCGCCCGAACCGGGACCCGCGGCCGTCCGGCCGCCGCATTTGCTGACTTTGTAAATAGTCATGTGTATAAACGTCGGGGGCGTTCCCCCGACGATGACCGACGCCGTCGCGGCACCCGACAGCGGGCACTCAAGCCCCAAGCGAGCGATCCTGTTGGGCCTGAAGACCCGCGGGGAGACCGACCTCGAATCGATTGCTCAGTCCCTCGGGATCACGAAAGTGGCGGCGCTTCGGCACCTCGTCCAGCTCGAGTCCGACGGGCTGGTCGAGCGCTCGTACGCCACGGGACAGGTCGGCCGACCGCGGGTCCAATTCCGGCTCAGCCCGTCCGCCGCCCGGTTGTTCCCGGAGGCGTACGCGAAGATGTCGGTGTGCGCGCTCCAGTTCATCGAGCGGTCGATGGGCCGTGACGCGGTCGTGCGGATGCTGCAGGAGCGGGCGCGCGATGTGGCCGCCGAGAGCCGCCCGAAGCTCGGAGCGCCGGCGCTCGCCGACCGGGTCGCCGCGTTGGCGAAGATCCGCGAGGAAGGCGGCTACATGGCCGAGGTCGGGACGCGGCGGGCGAGGTCGGTCGAGATGCTCGAGCACAACTGCCCGATCCTCGCGATCGCCGAGCAGTTCCCCGAGGCCTGCGAGGTCGAGCGCAAGATGTTCGAGTCGGTGCTGTCCGCGCGGGTCGAGACGTCCCACCGCGTCGTCGCCGGTGACGCGGTGTGCAAGTTCATCGTCCGGCCGTCGGGGGAACGCCGATGACCGACGGGACGCGGCGCCCACTCGCGGTCGTGACCGGTGCCAGTCGCGGGCTCGGCGAGGTCGTCGCCCGATTCCTCGCGAGCGCCGGCTACGACCTGGTGCTCGTGGCGCGGGGGGAGGAGGCGCTGGCGGACGCTGGGGCGAGCGTCCGTGCCCTCGGCGCGCAGGTGGCGACGGTGGCCGGCGACGTGAGCGCAGCATCGGTCCGAGCCTCGGTTCGTGCCGCCGTCGAGCGTCAGGGTCCCCTCGAACTGCTGGTGAACAACGCTTCGGAGCTCGGTCCCTCGAGCCGACCGACGCTCACCCACGTGCCCACCGCGGATTTTGAACGGGTCTTTCGCGTGAACGTCGTCGCCCCGGTCGAATTGATCGCGACCCTGCTTCCGTCGCTGCGCGCGGCGAAGACCCCGTTGGTCGTCAACATCTCGTCGGACGCGGCCGTGGGGGCGTACCCCGGCTGGGGAGCGTACGGCGCGAGCAAGGCCGCGCTCGACCTGGTATCTCGCACCCTCGCCACCGAACTCGCCGAGTCCCACGTCAGCGTCGTCGCCGTCGACCCCGGTGACCTTCGAACCGCGATGCACCAGGCCGCGTTTCTCGGCGAGGACATTTCCGACCGCCCGCTCCCGGACGTGACGGTCCCGTTCTGGGCATGGTTGCTGGGGCGCGAGCCCGGCGAGGTCAACGGCCGTCGATTCCAGGCGCAGGCGGATCGTTGGGGGGCGCCGCCGTGAGGACGGCCGAGCTGGCGTTCCTCCGACCGCCGGGCCTGGAGGCGACCGCCCCGCCCGAGCTCCGTCGGGGATCGCGCGACGCGGTTCGGCTGTTGGTGAGCCGTCCTCACTCTCGGTCGATCGGCGAGTTTCCGTCCGTCGTCGGCGAACTGCGAGCGGGGGACCTCCTGGTCGTGAATCGGAGCGCGACCGTTGCGGCGAGCCTGCCCGCGGAGGCGGCATTCGGTCGGTTCCTGTTGAATCTCTCGACCCCGTACGGCCGGGGGATCTGGGTCGCCGAGACCCGGTTCGACGCCGCGACCCCGGGGCCCGTGCCGCTCGCCCCAGGATCCGACTTCTCCGTCGGGGGGATCGAGGCTTCGTACGTGGCGGAGTATCCGGGCGTGCCCCGGCTCGGCTTCTTCCGGCTCCACGGGGACGTCGACGGCGCGATGGCGCTCCACGGTCGGCCGATCCGGTATGGATACCTCGACCGGGCCTACCCGATCGAAGCGTACCAGGCCGTCTACGCAGACCGCCCTGGGAGCGCCGAGATGCCGTCGGCCGGTCGCCCGTTCACGCCGAGACTCCTAGCGACG
Organism: Thermoplasmata archaeon; assembly: GCA_022750115.1. Classification (GTDB taxonomy): domain Archaea; phylum Thermoplasmatota; class Thermoplasmata; order Lutacidiplasmatales; family UBA184; genus Lutacidiplasma. Next base: position 344,538 of record JAKIWI010000001.1, on the reverse strand, counting down.
ATCGCCCGCGCCGGTGTTCGCATTGCGAGCATCACGCTCCATGCCGGAGTCTCCAGCGTCGAGATCGGCTCCGAGGACGTGGCGGCCACGCCCATCTACCCCGAACCGTTCGAGGTGCCCGCGGCCACGGCTTCGGCGGTCGCCGCCACGCGGGGGTCCGGTGGGCGCGTCGTCGCTGTCGGGACTACCGTGGTTCGGGCGCTCGAGTCGGCCCGCGAGGCGGCAGGGATCGTCCCGACGCGCGGGTTCGCTCGCGCGTTCGTCCGCCCGGAGCGCCCCCCGGTCGTGGTCGATGCACTCCTCACGGGGTTCCACGACCCGCGCACGAGCCATCTCGCCATGCTGGCCGCCTTCGCGGGCCTCCCGAGGCTGCGCGAGGACTACGAATCGGCGATCGAGGCGAGGCTACTCTGGCACGAGTTCGGCGACTCGCACCTGATCTTCCGCGACGCGTCGCCCAGCTAGGAGCGAGGGCGCGTCCCCGGCGCGCGGGGCGACCTAGCTGGAACCGGTCGGCAGCCCCGCCCGCTGTCGGAGGGAGTAGTAGAATCCGCCGAACGACGTCGCCGTGGGCGTCCGGAGTCCCTGGACGCGGAGCGCCGCCTTCACTTCCTTCGGCGGCTGGCGGAGGTCGAGCGTCTTCGTCGCGTCGTACTTGTACTGGAAGGTGCCGTTCGGCCCCTTCGGGAACGAGTCCCAGTCGCGGGCCGTCGTCGGTCGCAGCTCGTTCGGTCGCCGCGCGTCGACGCCGCCCGAGAAGGCGGGCATCGTGAGGTGCTCCTCCGTCAGCCAGATCATCGTGGCATCGCGGATCGCTTGCTCCGTCGTCTCGTCGAGCGCGCCGGGCGCGACCTGGGACTGGACCCAGTTCACCATCGCGTCGAACGTCTTCTCCGAGTTCTCTTCCAGCATCTGGAGAACCGCGAGTCGGATCGCGCTCTTGCGGAGCTGGTTGATCCCCGTGTCGCTGAGGCGGTACTCGACCGTCAGGCCGAGCAGCGCCTCGGCGTTGTCGGCGAGCTCCTTCAACGGGAGGACGAACAACGGCGTCGCCGGTTCGTCACCGCCGATGTACCAGAGGGAAAAATCGCGGCCGTTGGTGAGGAGCGCGAGCGGGGCGCCCACGCCCTTCGCCTTCTTGCCGGCCTCCTCGGCCTTCGACGTCAGGTCGTCGCCGGAGCCGACCTCGAGGATCAGTCGCGGACGGCCGCTCACGTCGAGCAGCGCGTAGTCCGCGTGGCCGTGGTCGGCCTTGACGGGGAAGTCGAGGAACACCTGCTTCTTGTCGTGCGGGTCCCATCCGAGGGTGATCAGGAACGGGTTGACGATCCAGTGCTTGACCTGCTGGTCCGTGATGTCCTGGACGTCGCGGAGCACCTCGCTCGCCACCTGGCAGAACTCGTTCATCCGTCGCGTGAGGTCGGTGGCTTCCATCAGAATTGGAATGGCCGGGCCCGAGGCTTAAACCTACGCCCCCTCGGCGATGGGGCCGAGCTCCGGGGCGGCCCGTCGTGTGAGCTCGCTCGCCTCCCGCTCGAGGAACGGCTCGATCCGTTCGAGCGGGCCGGGCAGAATGGGAGTGGGGGCGATCCCGAGCGTGTCGGAGAGAAGCCATTCGACCTCGTAGGCGTACAGCGTGGTCGACCCGAGGGTCTGGAGGAGCCCCGCGAGGCGGAGGGAGCCGCGGTTCGAGAGGTGCCAGTACCGCGGTCGCTTCCCGAGCAGCGCATACATCCGGTCCGTGACGTCCCGGTACCGATAGATCGCCGGTCCGCCGACGTCGAACGTGGCGTTCGCGGGGTGTTCGAGCTGATGCACGAGAAGCCGGGCCACGTCCCGGGCGGACACCGGGGCGATCCGGTAGCCGCCGTCCCCGAACATCGGGAACACCGGGTAACGGCGGATGGAACGCAGCATGACCCCCAGGAGCACGTCGTGGGGACCGAACAATAGACTCGGGCGAACGATCGCATAGGGGAGTCCGGCGGCGCGAACCGCCTCATCGAGTCGGCGCTTGTACACGAGATACGGAAGCTCCCGCTCGAGGTGGGGAGGCGCCGAGGGGACGCTGACCTGGACGACCGGGATCCCCCGAAGTTTCGCCGCGGCGAGAAGACGGGCCAATCCTTCGGAAAGCGATTGGAACCGGCCCGGTGGGCCCCAGCGGTACCAGGCGACGTTCAGCACCGCGTCGCAGTCGGTGACGATCGGGTCCCAGTCGCGCACGGCCGCGAGGTCGGATGGGACCCACTCCACCCGAGGAGCGGATTCGTTCGGCGCTGCGCGTCGGTGGACCGAGCGGATCGACCACTCGGAGGGGAGCGCGGACAGCACCGCCCGGCCGAGAAGCCCCCCCCCGCCCCCGGCGAGCAGCAGGCGGCGCCCCCCATGCGACTCGTTCATGCCGCGGCCGCGGTCGCCGCATCGGGGTGCGGCCCCTCCGAGCGAACGTAGGGGACCCCGAACACGGTCGTCCACGCAGCGGCCGCCCGCGGGGCGAGCTCGGCGACCGATGCCGGACGTCCGGTCTCGCGCTCGACCGAGGTCATCACCGAGCCGGGCAGGCCGCACGGGTCGAATCGCTCGAACGGCGCGAGGTCCACCGAGACGTTCAGCGCGAAGCCGTGGAACGTCACCCACTGTTCGACGGCGACGCCGACGGAGGCGATCTTGCGGCGGCCGTCGACCCAGACACCCCGCTTGCCCGGCACCCGCGCGGCGACGATGCCGCTCGGCGCGAGCGAGCGGGCAACGACCTCCTCGAGGTCGTGGACGAAGCGGCGGACGTCCCGTCCGCGCTCGGACAGGTCGACGATGGCGTAGCCCACGAGTTGCCCCGGCCCGTGGAAGGTCGCTTGGCCGCCCCGCTCCACGTGCACGACCGGAAGCTCCGGGGGCAGGCCCGTGAGGTCGGCCCCGCCGACCCCAACGGTGACGACCGGGTCGTGCTCGGTGAGGATCAGCGTGTCCGGGACCGACCCGCTCGCCCGGGCGGCCCGCAGAACTCGCATGCGGGCGAGCGCGTCGCCGTACGACGTGCGTCCCCAGTCAACGACTGCGAGCGCCACCGGGGGGCCTCCGCGCCACATGGAGCGGCTCGCCGAGCCACAGGAGCGCGGCCTCCTGGAGCGTCTCGCAGAACGTCGGGTGCGGGTGGATCGTCATCGCCACGTCGCGGACCGTCGCCCCCATCTCGATCGCGAGGCCGGCCTCGGCGACGAACTCCCCGACGTTCTCGCCGGCGGCCTGGACCCCGAGGAGGAGGCCGGTCGGCTCGTCGCCGACGAGCTTGAGCCAGCCCGAAGTCGCGTGCGCCGCATGGGCGCGCCCGAGGGCGCCGAAGGGGAACCGGACCTCACGCGGACTCCGCCCCGCGGCGGTCGCCTCCGCGCTCGTCTCGCCCACGCTCGCGAGCTCGGGCGTCGTGAATACGACCGATGGCATCGCCTGGTGCACGTAGCGGGTGGGCTTCCCGGCGACGACCTCGGCCGCCACGACGCCCTCCCGGTAGGCCTTGTGGGCCAGCATCGGCGGCCGTGCCACGTCTCCGACCGCGAAGATCGTCGGGACGTTCGTCTGTTGACGGTCGTTGACCGTGAGGAACCCCGACTTCGCAGGACGCTCGACGCCGGCGTCCTCGAGCCCCAGGTCGGACGTCGCGGGCCGCTTGCCGATGGTGAGGAACAGCCGCTCGGCCTCGAGCGTTTGGGAGGAGCCGCCCGTCTCCACGGTCAAGTTCACCCCGGACTCGGAGCGCTCGAGCTTCGTCGCCTTCGTCCCAACCAGGAGCGTGACGCCCAGCGTCGTGAGGGTCTTCGTGAGCTCCTGGGCGAGGTCCGGGTCGAGCCCCGGCAGGATCTGCGGCATCAGCTCGACGACCGTGACCGCCACGCCCACCCGGGCGAGGAACTCGCCGAGTTCGCACCCGCTGACGCCGCCGCCGAGCACGAGGACGCTCTTCGGGAGGCTGGTCCAATTGAGGAGCTGCTCCGCGGTGACGACGCGCTCTCCGTCCGGCTCGAACCCCGGGATCACCGACGGCACGGCGCCGGTCGCGACGATCGCCGTCTGGAAATCGATCCGTTCCCTCCCGCCGTCGGCGGCCGCGAGTTCGGCCGACCGCGGTCCCGTGAACCGGGCCTCTCCGAACAGCACCTCGACGCCGGCCGAGCGGAGGAGGAGCGCGACCCCACTCCGCTCCTTTGCGACGACGGCGTCCTTCCACCGGTTCGCCTGGGCGAGGTCGAAGGTAACCCCGTCCGCTTTCACGCCGACCTCCGGCCCCTCGGTCCGGATCGCCTGATAGAGCAGCGACGCGTGGATCAGCGCCTTCGAGGGGATGCACCCGCGGTTGAGGCATTCCCCACCGAGCTCGCGGCGCTCGACGAGGAGGGTCTTCACGCCCAGCTGTCCGGCGCGAATCGCCGCGACGTAGCCGCCCGGTCCGCCACCGATGACGAGGAGGTCGGTCTGCCGAGCGTAGGTTCCCGCCATGCTGACCCCTCGCGAACCCCGAACGCCTATGACGGTGCGGGGGGCGGCGCGGGCGCGAGGACATCGGACCGCATCGAATCCGGCGACGGCGGGGGCGCCGCCTCGGCGGTCTCGATCGCGGCGCGCACCGCGGCGTCGGACTCCTCGCGCCACGCCGTGGTCTGGGCATCGTCGGCGAGTCCCAGTGTCCGGAGCAGCGCCTCGGTCCGGAGGTACGGGTCGTGCGCGCGCGCCTCGAGCAGGAACTCCGGCGACTGGTAGCGGGTCGGGTCGTCGGAGCTCGAGTGCGGCGTCATCCGATAGACGACGAACTCGAGCAGCGAGGGTCCGGCCCCGGATCGCGCGACGGCGATCGCCGCCCGCAGGCGCGCTACGACCGCGACCAGGTCGGTGCCGTCCACGCGTTCCCCGGGCATTCCGTAGGCGACCGACTTGGCGGCGAGCGTGGCCGAACGGGTCTGGTGTTCAACGGGCACCGAGATCGCCCACTGGTTGTTCGTGCAGCAGAAGACGACGGGCGCCTGCCAGACCGCGGCGAGGTTGGCCCCGGCGTGGAAGTCGTTCGCGCTCGTCGCGCCGTCGCCGAAGAACGCGAGCGCGACCGACGGGTCGCGGCGGAGCTTCATCGCGTAGGCGAGGCCAACGGCGTGCGTCACCTGGGTGCCGATCACCGAGGACATGGACACGTACCGGACCTCGCGCGCCGTCGGGTGGCATGGCATCTGACGGCCGCGGGCGGGGTCCAAGTCGTTCGCGAACAAGTGGTGCAGGTACGTGGTGAGGGAGTGCCCGCGGGCGAGCGCGACGAGCTGCTCGCGAAGTCCAGGGAACACCCAGTCGTCGGGGCCGATCGAGAGGGCCGCTCCGACGCTCACGGCCTCCTGACCGGTCGCGGGACCGTAGAATCCGATTCGACCCTGCCGCTGGAGGGCGAGCATCCGGCCGTCCAGAACCCGGGCGAGCGTCATCCATCGGAACGCGTTGACGAGCGTCGGGGACCATTCGGGTCCGAGCAGGCCCTCGAGGGACTCCGCGGTGTAGTCGAGCGGCACGACGGCCGGCGCCTCCGTCATCGCATGGGGGCGACGGCGAGAGCCTGGGTTGGCGCGTACGGCCTCACCACGACTCCCGGCGGCATTCGCCTGCCTCCCCTCGAACGCCGAACGGAGGTCCCGTCTTGAACTCTCGCCCTCCCGGCCGAAATCTCGGTGGCGAGTCGGACACTTCCCCGCCGGGCCCGGCGTCCGAACGCCCGGCGCCGGATCCGTTCAGCCGGACCGAGGAGGTCGAGCCCGGGGCACCCGCGTTCGCGGGCCAGCAGGGGATCGTCCGAGCAGGCCGACCAGCGCTCCGAGCGCGGCCCCGGCCCCCACAGCGATCCCGAGAGCGATGTACAGCTGGGTCGTGGGATCCCCCGAACCGAGCGCGGCGCCGCCCGACCCCGACCCCGAGCCGGCGGCCACATCGACGTGGAAGGTGAGCTCTTGGGCACTACCGTTCGCATCCTGAACGGTCAGGTGGCCCGTCACGACCCCCGCGCTGGCGGATCCGAAGGTGTGGGTCACGGACGGACCCGTCGCCACGGTCCCGTCGGAGAAGTTCCACGTGAACTCGTAGCCGCCGGCCCCGCCGGTGGCGGACGCCGAAAAGTGGGCGGGCGACCCAACGGTCGCGGTCGATGCCGCCTGCAGTTGCACCGCGAGACCCGCGGGGACCGAGAAACTGCGGACTCCCGAGCCCGCGGCGTTGGCCGAGTCGGTCCCCGTCACGCGGACGGTGACCGGGCCGGAGGAGGGGTAGGTATGGGTGGGGGTCGCCGACGTGCTCGTCGTCCCATCGCCGAACTGCCAGGCGAGGGACACGGCCCCCGTCGAATTGGCCGACGTCGCCGAGAAGCCGTACGTGAGCTCGGGGGACGCGACGGAGACGATGGCGATGTTCAGCAGGAACGTTACCGAGACCGTCGTCGAGAGCCCGAGGCCGAGGCCCAGCCCATCGAAGAGGGCGAGCCGGATGGTGTCGTCCCCGGCCACGTTGTACGTGTGAGTCGGCGTACCGGACGTCGATGTGGAGCCGTCCCCGAACCCCCACTGGAACGTGACGCTGGATGACCCGTCGAAGTTCAAGGGACCGCCGACGACGATCGCGGTGGGCGTGACGGTGAAGGGAGCCACCCCCGTCGAGGAGAACGCGGGCAACTGGGCGCTCAGGGTGTCGAGCGCCCAACTGTCGTTGAGTGACGGCCCTCCCGCGCCGCCGGTGAAGTTGCGCCCGCCGAACAGCAGAGTGTAGCCGTCGGTCGAGTCGTAGGTCATCATCGGCCCCACCCGAGAACTGGGTCCGGGACCGGCCCCCATCGTCACCCAACCGGATCCAGCCCACTCCCAGGCGACGACCGGAGCCTCGGAGGCGCCGGAGCTCGAGCCACCCGCCAGGACCGCCGTTCCGTTCGGCAGTGCGGCCATGGCCGGAAGGTAGAGGCCCCCCGGGGTCGTGGCGCCGGGGAGCGAGGTCCAATTCCCGTTGAACGTCCAGGTGCCGAGGGAGTCCGAGCTCCCGAGGGTCCCGCCGTAGAGGACCAAGCGAGCGGTGGGCGCGTCGTACGCCATCGCGGCTCCCGAGAGACGCGGCGGCGACGATCCCAGCGACAGCTGGGTCCATCCCCCACTCCCGTACGCCCAGGTGTCATTGCGGAGCGACGTGCTGTCGACCCCGCCGAACAGGACGAGCTCTCCCAGGAGCGGGTCGTAGGCCATCGCCGCCTCCGAGCGAGCGGGGGGCGTGACGGCGGTCGAGAGGTGGGACCAGGCGCCCAGTTTGAACAGCCAAGTGTCGTTGTAGTACGGCGACGCGGCGCCGAACAGGAATCCGCCGAAGACGACGACGCCGCCCAACGCCGGGTCGAACGCGGCCGCCGCCGAGGATCGTGCCCCGGGGGCGGTGACCGGGGACAAGGGCGTCCATGCGGCACCCGTCGTCGTCCAGGTGTCGCCGAGCCAACCGGCCCCGGCGGCGTCGTACCCTCCGAACAGCAGGACGGAGCCGTCGATCGGGTCGTCGACAAACACGCCCCGGTTGCGCCCCTCGGGATGCGTCGCCACGCGCGTGATGTTGAACCAATGCGCGGAGGCGGCGGACACGGAGGTCGACGCCGGCGCCGCCTGGGGGGCCACGAGTACGGCACTCCTCGGCGGTCCGAAGTTCGGGGAGGCCACCGGAGGATGACCGCCCGCGGGCAGGGGCCCGACGAACAACAGCCCTACAACGGCAATCGCGACCAGCCATCGGTGGGCCCGGACCGTTGCGGTCAGCGCGTCTCCCTCTCGCGCCGGGCCAATGTTTGCCCGATGAAATACTTCCCGTCCGAGTCTCGGGGGCCGAGCTGGCCGGGCGGCCGCCGGGTTGGTCCCCGACCTCGCCGGGACTAGGCGAGGTCGGCGAACATCTGGTGCGGGTCCTCGAGGTGCGACTTCACGACCGCCATGAACTGCGCGCCCACGACACCGTCGAGGACCCGGTGGTCGAGGGACAGCGAGAGATTCATCAGGCTCGCCGGGACGAGCGAACCGTCGGGATGGTAGATCGGCCGCTTTACGATCCGATGGACGCCAAGGATGGCGACCTCCGGGTAGTTCAGGATCGGCGTGGCGAGCACGCCCCCGAGCGCGCCGAGGCTCGTCACCGTGAACGTGCCTCCCGTGAGTTCGGCCCGCGTGAGCTTCCCCGCACGGCCCCGCTCCGCGAGGTCCTGGATCTCCCGGGCTAGCGACGCGATGCTCTTCGCGCCCACGTTGCGGACGACGGGAACGATGAGTCCCTCCGGCGCCGCCGTCGCGATCCCGATGTGGACGTCGCGGTAGATGTGGAGCTCCTGGTGCTCGTCGTCCATCCGGGCGTTCATGTTCGGATGCGCTCGAATCGCCGGGACGATCGCTTTCAGGATGAACGGGAGATAGGAGAGCCGCACTCCGTCTTTCTCGACGTGCTTCGCCATCCGCTCGCGCAGGCGCACGAGCTCGGTCGCGTCGACCTCCTCGACGTAGGTGAAGTGGGCCGCCCGGTGGGTCGCTTCGGTCATGTGCTCGGCGATCGCCCGTCGGATTCCCTTCAGAGGCATTCGCTCGAACTCCCCCGCGGGGGAGGGCGTGGCGGGTCCGGCAGGAGACCCAGCGGCCGGCTTCGTCTCCGTTGCGGTCGGAGCCGGCGGCGTCGGGGGTGAAGCAGGGGTGCCAGCCGCCGGAGCCGATTCGGCCGTAGGGGCCGCGGCTGCGGGCACTCCACCGATATCCGACTCGACGATGCGGCCACCCGGGCCGCTCCCTCGGACGTTGGAGAGCTCAATGCCGCGTTCGGCGGCGAGACGACGGACGTGCGGAGAGGCCATCACTCGGCCGGAGGCGCCGGGGGCAGCGGGGACGCCGGGCGCCGGTGCGCTCGGGGCGGCGGGCCGGTCCGCTTCGGCTGCGACCGCCGGGGCCGGGGAGGGGGACGATGCGGCCCCGGTGACCTCGATGCTGACCAGGAGGCCCCCGACCTTCACCTTCTCCCCTTCCGGGACGTGGATGGAGAGGACCTTGCCGCTCTTCGGTGATGGGATCTCGACGTTCGCCTTGTCGGTCAGGACGGACACGAGCGGGGCGTCTTCCAGGATCGTATCGCCGGCCTTGACGAACCACTTGACGACCTCGCCCTCGGCGACCCCCTCGCCGATGTCGGGCAGCCGGAACTCGTAGACCATCGGGCTGGACCTCAGCCCGCGGAGAGCGACGCCCGCGCGGCGTGGACGATTCGTTCGGCGTTCGGAAGGTACAGGTTCTCGAGGGCGTAGGGGAACGGAGTATCGTAGCCCGTGACGCGCTGCACGGGGGACTTCAGGGAAAAGAACGCCTTCTCGGCGAGGATGGCGGCGAGCTCGGCCCCGAACCCACAGAATCGGGGCGCCTCGTGGACGATCACGGCCCGCCCGGTCTTCTCGACCGAGGCGACGACGGCCCTCTCGTCGAGCGGGACGAGAGTCCGGAGGTCGATGACCTCGACGCTCTTGCCCTCGGCCGCGAGGGTCTCGGCCGCCGTCAGCGACGGGGGCATCATCGCCCCGTAGGCGAAGATCGTGAGGTCGTCGCCGGCTCGGGCGACGCGGGCTTCGCCGAACGGTACCCGGTTCTCGCCCTCCGGCACTTCGCCGGTCACAGCCCGGTAGATCCGCTTCGGCTCGAGGAACAGCACCGGGTCCGGGTCGTGGATCGCGGTCGTGAGCAGCCCCTTCGCATCGGCGGGTGTCGACGGGATGACGACCTTCAGCCCGGCAGTGTGGGCGAAGTACGCCTCGCTCGACTGGGAGTGGTAGAGGCCGCCCTTGATCCCGCCGCCGTACGGCGAGCGGATGACCACATGGCACGGGTACTGTCCGCCGGATCGGAAGCGGAACTTCGCGAGCTCACTGACGATCTGGTCGAAGGCGGGGTAGATGAAATCGAGGAACTGGATCTCGGCGATCGGCTTCAGGCCGTAGAGGGCCATCCCGATCGCGGCGCCGACGATGCCGGTCTCGCTGAGCGGCGTGTCGATGACCCGGTCGCCACCGAACTCCTTGAACAGGCCCTCGGTCGCGCGGAACACGCCGCCGTTGATCCCGACGTCTTCGCCCAGGACCAGCACGTCCGGGTCCGCGCGCATCGCCTCGCCGAGCCCTCGGTTGATCGCCTGGACCAGGGTCAGCTCGGTCATGGTCGCAGCACCCCGTCCTTCAGCATCGCGGCGAACTCGGTCCGCTGCTCCTCGAGGTTCGGCGGCCGCTCGGCCAGCACATCGTCGAACAGCGTCATGGGGTCCACGGGCGACGTCTCCTCGGCCGCCGCGAGCGCGGTAGCGACCTCCTTCTTCAGCCCGTCCCACAGGGCGGTATCGTCCTCTTCGGCCCAGGCGCCGGAGGCGAGGAGCTCGTGCTTGAGACGGGCCAGGGGATCCTTCGCCTTCCAGGCCGCCAGCTCGGCGTCCGTGCGGTAGCGGCGCGGGTCGTCCGACGTGGAATGGGGCCCGAGCCGATACACCTGGGCCTCAATGAGAGTCGGTCCCTCGCCGGCGATCGCCCGGGCGCGCGCGTCCTTCACCGCGCGATAGACGCCGTGGACGTCGGTGCCATCCACGACCACGCCCGCGATGCCGTAGGCGACCGCTTTGGCGGCCAGGGTCTCGCTCCGCGTCTGGCGCTCCCGCGGGAGCGAGATCGCCCACTGATTGTTCTGGCAGAAGAAGATCGTCGGCGCCTTGAACACACCGGCGAAGTTGAGGCCCGCATGAAAATCGTTGGAGCTCGTCGTGCCGTCCCCGAAGAACGACGCCGTGACGATCGCCTCCCCCTTCCACCGAGCCGCCATCGCCGCGCCGACCGCGTGGGAGATCTGCGTGCCCACCGGGCTCGAGGCCGTGACGAACCGGAACTCCCGGTAGCCGTAGTGGTTGGGCATCTGTCGACCTTTCAGCACGTCGCCGGAATTTCCGATGAACTGGTCGAAGAGGAGCTTGATCGGGACCCCGCGCACCAGCGCGATCGCGAGTTCGCGGTAGGCCGGGAAGATCCAGTCCTCGGTATCGAGCGCCCAGGCGCACGCGACCTGAGCGGCCTCCTGCCCTTGGAGTGGGACGTAGAAGCCGATCCGACCTTGGCGCTGCAGGGTGAGGCACCGCTCGTCCATCACGCGGGCGAGTGCCATCGCGCGGTACATCTTCGTGAGGTCCGCGGTCGAGAGATCCTCCCCCGGCACTGTCTCGGTCGGGGCGCCAACGGTTCCTGCGTCCGCCACCGATTCTCCTCGACGAGCGACCCGAGCGTTCGATATAACAGTTGAGGAAATCGTGCGGTGTCTCGGTGGTCACGGAAGCGCGGGAGCGTCATACTGGCCGTGGACATTCACGACCTCGTACAGCCACGAATAGCTTTGAAACCCGTAGGAACCGCCGTCGGCGGTGAAGGAAAACTGGCCGCTCGCCGCGGACGAGTGCGCGAGCGTGTGGCCCTCGGAGTCGACGAGACTGAACGACACGGAGCCGCCGTCGCTGGTGTTCCAGCTGAACGTGATCGCCGCGTTCGCGGGGAACGTCTTGTACACCACGGAAGGGGAGAGCCCCTGGGAGACCACGCTGAGCGAGAAGGTCGAATGGATCGGCACGAGGAAGGCGGCCAGCACGATCCCCGCGGCGATCACGAGGACGACGGTCGCCCACAGCCACCGGCGCGCTCGGCGCCGGGGGCGCGCGCCTTCCCCCGCCACGGACGGGGATGGCCCGGAGGGGAGTTCGCGATGACAGGCCTCGCAGAACCGGTACTGCGACCCGTTCGTGTGCCCGCAGTACGGACAGAATCGATCGGTCGGCCGGTCCGCCACGTCGGGTGAGGTTCCGGCGGGGTCTTGGTTGTTTCGCGTTTCATCACCTCACCCCCGAGACCTCGAGGGTAATGCTCATGAAGGAGTGCCGAGACTCGGCGCCCTCCCCGAACGGATCCGATGAGCGCTCACCCGGTGATTCACACCCGCGATGTCCGCCGGGTGTTCGAGAGTCGCAAGGGGTTCTTCTTCAACGAGCTGGTCCGGACCGAGGCTCTCAAGGGCGTCGACCTGGACGTCGATGCCGGCGAGATCTTCGGCCTCCTTGGGCCGAACGGCGCGGGCAAGACGACGTTCACCAAGATCGTCTCGACCCTCCTTCTCCCGACGAGCGGCACGGTCGAGGTGCTCGGGTTTGACGTGACCAAGGAGGCCCACAAGCTCCGGCCCCGGATCGGACTCGTCCTCGGCGGCGAGCGGGGGCTCTACAACCGCATCAGCGCCCGGGAGAATCTCCGGTACTTCGCCGACCTGTTTGGAGTACCTATGGAGCGACGCGACAAGCGGATCGAGGAGGTCCTCGAGCGAGTCGACCTCGTCGAGGCGGCCGACCGACGCGTCGAGGAGTTTTCGCGCGGGATGAAGCAGAAGTTGCACCTCGCGCGCGGAATCCTCCATGGGCCGGAGGTGCTGTTCCTCGACGAGCCCACGATCGGCCTCGACCCGAAGAGCGCCCGGGAGACCCGCAAGCTGATCCGGAGCCTGGTCGCGGACGGCGTGACGATCTTCCTCACGACCCACTATATGTTCGAGGCGGAGGAGCTGTGCCAGCGGATCGCCGTGCTGAGCCGCGGGCGCGTCGTCGCCCAGGATTCGGTGGCCGGGCTCCGGAAGCTGGTCGGGGGCGACCGGACCATCGAGGTCGAGGCGTACGGCTTCGACGACGGTGAGATCCAGCGGCTCCGGGCGCTCCCCGGCGTGTCCCGTGTCGTCAGCGAGGAGTACGGGCCCCGGCTCCGCCTCACGATGCGCGTCCGCACGAACGAACTGGAGCTCGCGACCATCCGCACGATGTTGGCCAACCATCCGGAGCTCGCCCTGCGGGAGCGCCGCACTTCGCTCGAGGATATCTATCTCGACCTCGTCGAGGAGGAGGCGAGCTGATCGATGGCGCCGAATGCGTACTCGCGCGGTCGCTCGCTTGTCGCCGTGCTGAGGTTGTCCGTCCTCACGTTCCTCGCGGATCCGCAGTGGCTGATTCCGAGCCTGATCGCGCCGGTCGTCTTTGGCCTCGTGGCCTACGAACTGTTCAGCGGCGCGGGGCCGTTCTTCGTTCTGTATGCGATCCTGGGTGCCGGCATGATGAGCATGTGGGGCCAGACGCTGTACGGGAGCGGTTGGGCCACCGGAGCGGACCGCCACCTCGGGACGCTCGAGCCCACGCTGTCGAGCCCAACCCCGTACCTGTATGTCGTCGGGGGTCGCGTCATCTGGAACACCGTGGCGGGGCTGTTCGGCGGGGCGATCGTCTTCGCCGTCGTGGCGGTGACCTACGGGCGCCCGATCCCGCTCTCCGACCCGCTCGACTTCGTGCTGATGTTCCTGTTCGTCATCGTCACGCTGGCGTCCGTCGGCGTCGTCTTCGCGGCCGCCTACGTGTACACCCGATATGCCGGGTTCATCCAGAACGTCGGAGAGTTCGCTTTCTACGTCGGGACCGGCTGCATGTTCCCGGTCGTCCTGCTCCCGTTCTGGACGAACCCGATCTCCCTCGTCCTCCCTCCTACCTGGGCGTTGGACGCTCTCCGCTACCTCGCGATCCCGGGCTACCAGGGATTCTCCTGGGGATTCTGGTGGGACATCATCGGCGCGGTCGGGACGACCCTCGTCTATCTCGTGATCGCGGGAACCGTGTTCAAGAGCGTTGAACGCCACGTCCTCGAAGTCGGCGACCTGAACGACTGGTAGGGGGGACGTCCACGACCGCGTCCGACCTGCGCTCCTCGATCTGGCGCACCTTCTGGGTGAACGCGATCTTCGCCCCGCGGACGAGCCTCGGCTTCATGCGGCTCGACTTCGTCCTCGGTACGGTCTTCATCATTCCGTTCACCCAAATGGTGTTCTTCGCCTTCGTCGCGGGTCTTTCCGGCGGGGCGGCGGCGGTCTCGTTCGTCGTCGTCGGGAACGCGGTTGCCACGGTGACGTACTCCTCGATCTTCTCGGTGTGCCAGACGACGGACAGCGAGAAGGAGGCGGGAACGATGGAGCATCTCCTCGTGTCCCCCGCAAACCGGTTCGCGCTCTACTTCGGACGCGGGGTCGTCCCGATCCTGGCGTCGCTCGCCACCGTCACGGTTGGCCTCGTCTACGCGGTGACGATCTTCCACGTGCCGTTCAACGCTGCCGAGAGCCCCGCGATCGCGGTCTCGATCGTGCTCACGGCCGTGGCGATGGTGGGCTTCGGCCTCCTCCTCGGGGGGGTTGCGCTCTACCTGAGGACCTCGATCATCCTGGGGAACATCTTCCTGTTCATCGGGCTCCTGCTCTCGGGGGTCAACTTCCCGCTCTCGTCGCTCCCGCTTCCGCTCCAGTACCTCGGGGACGTGTTCCCACTGACGTGGGGTCTCGCGGCCGTCCGCGCCTCGCTGGCCGGAGCGCCACTCGGGACCCTCCTCGGGCTCTGGCTGAACGTCGCGGTCGGCGCGGTCGCGAGCCTCGCCCTCGCCATGCTGTTGTGGAAGACGTTCGAGCGGCGGGCGCTGGCCACCGGCAGCATCGCGCGGTTCTGAAGCGCTAGCCTCGTCCCGAGCGGAAACGCTCGATCCAGGTTCCCGACCGGAGTACCGGCTCGCTGTCGGGCGCTCGAGGCGACTATCCCGAGGGGGGTGAGGCCCCGGCGGTGACCCGCGCGTCGATCGTCACGCCCTCCCGGACCGCGCCCGAGACCGGGCAGTAGTCCTCGAAGATCTCCACGCACCGGTTGAACCCTTCACGGTCGCCCTCGTCGAGGAGTTGCGTATGGATCTCCACCGTCATCCGCCGGACCCGGCGCCGCCCGCGGGCGTTGGGTCCCATCTCGACGTCGACGGTCGTTCGGAGGGCCCCGGTGCGGACGTGCGCGCGCTCGAGCGTGTTGAAGAACGTGGAGCTCAGGCAATGCCCGACCGCGGTCGCCAAGGCGTGGGCGGGACTCGGGCCGGCGTCACCGCCGACCGGGGGTGGCTCATCGACCACGAGCGGGCCGTACGGTGCGCCAGGAAACGTGACCGAGAACCGGTAGCGCTCGATCTGGTCCAGTTCCGCGCGACGTTCCGGGCTCTCCTTCTTGATCTCCGCGCTCATGCCGACCTACCGTTGCGACGTCGCGACCCGCACCGAACGCTTGCCCATCCGTGCTAGGATCCCCTCGGTCGGCGAGGGACTCCGCCGCCGAGTAAAAACGCTCCGCCCGAACTCGCTGGCGGGCCATCGGCCAACTCGACCTCGATGAACATGACGCGCCGGTCGGGGCCAGTGATGCGCCCGGCGAATTGCGGCGGGCCGGCCAAATCCCGAAGTTGTAGTTGTTGGAATGTGAGATGCGAAACGTAATACCCATCGACCCCGTCGCCGGTCGCCGTGCCGAAGCGGGGAAACGCCAAACGAGTTCGCCACAATTCGCGACAGTGGGTAATCAAGGCCTTACAATCGACGGAGGCGTCGGCTGGAATGCTAACGAAGGACCTTCAACGCAAGGTCGCTTCCCTTTCGGGAACGAAGATTCCGGCGTACTCGATCTACCAGGCGCTCCGGACCCTCGTCAAGCGGCGCGTCGCGGCGGCGACCCGCGTGGGCCGCCAGTTCAGTTACCGATTGACCGGGTCTCCCGCCCCCGACCGGTCCGCCCGCAGCGATCCGGCTCCGGCGGCCTCCAGCCGGGTCACGAGCCTGATGGTGCCCCCGCTCGCGCTGCTCCCCCACAAGCTCGCCCCCGGCGAGGTGACCATCCTCCACATTGGCGAGACCCACATCGAGACGGCGACGAACGAGCACGGCAAGCTCGTTCTCGAGCGGCACGCGCGGCCCCGGTAGATCGGGCGCCGCCGACGTACCGTCCTTAAGCCCCCCACCCCATCCGACGCCCTCAGCGGCTCGCCGCTCGGAAGAGACGATGGTCGACTGGTTCAACATCGCCATCTGGTCCCTGGTCGGGACCTGGGCGCTGGTCGTCGGAACGCTCGGCCTCATGTATTGGCAGACCCGAACCGGTCAGAAACTGAACTCCGCGAACGCGGTGATGTTGCTGCGGGAACGGTTCGACGGGGGCCGGATGCGGGCCGCGCGCCGGCACCTCAGTGACAGGCTGATCAAGAACGCCCACGAGGACATCACCAGCATGGAGGTGATCACCTTCTTCGAGCTCGTGGGAACCCTGACCCATCGCCGCATTCTCGATGACGACCTCGTCTGGGAGGCGTTCGGGACGTGGATCTCCGCCTACTACTGGGCGCTGCGCCATCCCATCGACCTGATCGCCGACACGCGGACCTCCCTCGGCGACCCACTGGTCTGGCACGAGTTCGAATGGCTGGCCACTCGGGTCGAGGCGATGGACCGGTTGGCGCTGCGCCAGGTCGGCGGCTCCTTCGGTGACCCCGGCGAAGGCGCGGCTCGGATTCTCCGTCGCGAATCCCAGCTCGAATCCCTCTGAGACACCGACTCGCTCCACCGGGACCGGTCGCCCGATCCGGCCGAGATCCGATTCGCTCGGCGACGCGGCGGGAGCCCGTCCGCCCGCGGGGAGGTCCTCTGGGCCTTTCGGATGTCTCGAATCGGGGGCAGAACGACGGAATATTCCCGGCGTAAATGCGGCTGAGCCTTATCCGAGAGCGAGAGTTCTCTCCCGACGTGGCAAAGGGCCACACCCCGGGTGTGAGATGAGCGAAGGCGGGCCGGCGCCCGCGACCCTCGCGGTCCTGGTCGTCATGGTCCTCCTCTGTGCGGGACTCGCAACGGGTCGGGTGGCCCGGGACTCACCCGCGTCGACCCCCGCGACAGCCTCCCCCGCTTCCACCACGGTCCCGCACGCGGGGGGTGGCGCCGCGAGGGCCGCCCCGCACCCCGCGCTCGCAGCGGCGATGGGCATCATTCTCGGCACGGTTCGAGACATTCATGGCCTCGGCCTCGGCGGCATCGAGGTCAACCTCACCACGAACTGCACTCTACCGGCCAGCGAGTCGTCGTGCACCTCGGCCAACTCAACCCTGACCAACGAGACCGGGGCGTATGTGGTCGGCGGGGTGGTTCCCGGCCCGAACTACTGGGTCTGGACCAACCGCAGCACGAGCCACGCGGGGGCGTCGGCCCACTTGGGGGGGGTCGCGAACACGACCACCTTCCTCAACTTCACCGCCCAGCCGTTCGAGGCGCTGAGCACCCACGACTTCGTCCTCCCCGGTTGGACCAACCTGTCGGCGTTCGCGGCGAACTCGAACTGCGACGTCCACACGAGCCCCTGCTCGAGCGGGTTCCACGTCGCGGGGCAGCAGGTGCCCCTCCTCTCGTGGAGCCAAGACGGAGTGTACTACGTCAACGCCTCGCATCGCCTGGTGTTCTACTCGTTCGCGAACGCCTCGTTGCAGTCGATCGCGAACTGGACGCCGCTCTATCAGAACCTGATGAACTACGACGGCCTGGAGGACACGGAGTGGATCACCCAGGACAGTCAGTACGTCTACACGATGGGTCGGACAGCGCCCGCGGGGACGAGCGTCACCGCGTTCTGGGCGAACGTCACGACCGGTCGGACCTGGGAGTACAACTTCACCGGGATCGGTACCTCCGCCCTCTACGACAACGGCCAGATCCAGCTCCTCGGCGAGGGAGGGAACTACTCGATCGTCGCGGTGATCGCCGCGAACGGAACCGTGGAGGCGTACAACTTCTGGAACCAGACCGAGTGGCCGCTCGCGAAGCTCGCCTTCTTCGAGGCGAACAACGTCTACTGGATCCCGCAGCTCGACTCGTTCCTCGACGTTCAGGCGGGCGGTAATTCGGCCGACCGAATCATCCAGTACCGCCTGGAAGGGACCGCGCCGGGGACGACGATGGTCCCGGTCTACTCGGGCGTGTTCGCCCATTCGTATACGTCGAACGGAGTGAACGGGCTCGCGTTCAACGTCACGGCCCGCACGCTCGCCTTCACCTATCTCGCCACCTCCCCCACCTTCGCGACCACGGTCTACCACCTCCTCCCGGACGGGACCCTCGACCGGCAGATCGCGAACTACTCCGGCGGGTTCCCGCTGGACCGGAGCATCGGGAGTCCGCTGCCGTATTCCGTGATGTCGAGCGAGCATCGCGTGAGCGTCTTCAGCTGGGGCGCCGCGTACGCCGGCTACACCGACGTGAATTTCGAGAACGGATCGTTCTCCGACCTCCGCGATCCATCGCCCAGCTGGGTGGGAACGAACATCACCTACGACCACCCGGCGGAGTACAAGCTGAAGGCGGCCGGCGGGGGCCAGTGGTTCCCCTCGGAGGGGCTGGTCGAGAACTCCGCCGTCGAAGGGATGTTCTTCAACACGACCTTCGGCCTCGTCGAGGGCAGCGTGGACTGCCGGTCGAACGGCTCACTCTGCGCCCTGGATGGAAACGCCTACGGCGCGACCACCGCCGGGACGGTCCAGTACTATTGGCGCTCGGCCGGCCCGGTCTTTCCGTTCGCGGCGTCCGCTGGTCGGGCCGAGCGATCGGCCCCGTCGAACGTCACGAACGTCTCCGTCACCGCCGGGACCACGACCCTGAACGTTTCCTGGGCTCCGCCGTCCGACGGGACGAATCCGCTGCTCAACTACACGGTCCAGTGGGGCCCGAGCGCGCTGCTGGGCAGCGTGCAAAGCGTCGCGGCACCGAACGCGACCCTCCTCGCCCTGACCGGCCTCACGCCCGGCACGACGTTTTTCTTCCGGATCCAGGCGACCAATTTGCACGGCACGAACGAGGGGGTTTGGTTCAACGCCACCACGCGCCAGATCGGGCCAGCGCCCCCGACGGCCTTCGTTTCGCCCTCGCACACCTTCTACTCCATCACGCTCCAATGGACCAACCCCACCGGGGCCCTCACCGACAACCACGTTTACTGGGAGTCCGGGCCGACGTGTTCGACTCCCGTCGAGGTCGACCTGGGACTCGCCACGACCACGTACACGCTGTTCGGGCTCGCCGGCCTGACCCCCTACTGCTTCCAGGTGACGGCGTCGTCGACCGCGGGCGAGGGGGGACGGTCGGCGATCCTCGATGTGACGACGGCCGTGGACCCGGCCCCGCAGGCGCCGGGAGCGCTCGCCGTGACCGCTCTTCGGGCGACCAGCCTGGAGGTCGCGTGGGCCCAACCTGCCGGGGGCGGTATCGTGAACGACACGGTCTATCTCGAGACGGGCTGCGTCGGACCCTTCGTCGGCCACAGCACGCTCGGGGGCGCGGTCGGATTCACCTTCGAGCAGCTTCGACCGGGCACTCCGTACTGCCTCGAGGTCACGGCATGGAACCGCTCGGGCGAGGGCCACGCCTCGCCGGTCCTGTCGGTGACGACGCTGCTCCCGCCCGCGGCGTCGACGAACCTAACCACCGTCGCCCTCGGCGGGGGCTTCGCTGTCGTCGCGTGGAACCAGAGCGCGAGGCAGGGGATCGCCAACGACACCGTCTATTTCGGCGAGTACTGTTCGTTCGACCGAGCGGACGAGCTGGGTTCCGCGTCCACCACAGCGAACCTGACCGGACTTCGACCGAACACAACGTACTGTTGGACCGTACTGTCCTGGAACTCCGCAGGCAACTCGCCCGCCCCGACCGCCGGCATCTTCACGACGCTGGCCGGTCCGTCTCCGCTCGCGGCGCTCCGGCCGATGAACCTGACCGTGGAGCGCACGACGGCCACGACGGCCTCGCTCGCCTGGACGAACCCGCCCGGGGCGGTTTGGAACTCCGTGGTGACGGTGGGCCCGACCTGCCTCGGGTCCAACCCGGGGCAAAGCACCGGCGGATCGGGAGATTCGTTCGTCGTCGTCGGCCTCGCCCCTGCGTCCACCTACTGCTTCGGCGTGACGGCTTCGTTGCCCCTGGGTGCGTCGGGAATCAGCTACGTGAATGGCTCTACGACGACTTCCGATACCGGACTGGGGGGAACGGTGGGATCGGCGCATCACGGGTCGTTCTCCTGGTTGTCTCCGGCCGTTGTGCTACTCATTTTCAGCGGGCTCTCGGCCGGGGCGCTCGTCGTCTACCTGCTCTTGGTGCCACGACGTGGGCGTCCGAACTGAACCCCCGCGACGCACGGCGCCCAGCAGAACCTTCTGACGGGAACCCCGGGCAGGGCGCCGCCCGGCTCGCGCAGTTCGATCTGTCGGCGCGGTCTCCCGGCGCACCGTGCCCGGCCCGTTGACCTCGTTCGAGATCGCCTGCGTCGAACGGACGGGCTCCCCGAATGGCTTTCGAGTTGCGCGCGACGGCGGCTCAGCACGGCCGACGACGACCCTCGCCGAGGCAAACTCCGCGAGGAGGAATCCCGCGCTCCGACACGTCGGCTGCCGGGATCTGGAGTCGACGGGCCGGGCCCGAGCGGCGTTGCGGGGGGCGTCGGACTTCCTCGTCTCGGGGGCCAGCGTCTCCAGCCGGCGAAAGTAGCCGCGCCTGAGGTCCCGGCCCACTGAGACCCCCCACTCCGGTCTGGTGACCTCGCGCGGATTCGCCCCACGTTTCGCACCGAGCAAGACCCACCCGGTGCCCCGCTCGAGTCACCGATTTCACCTTAGCGCCCATGCGATGGTTCCCGGTCGTCGCACCCGGTCCGGGCCGTGTCGCGGAATCCGAAACCAGTAAGTATGGATGCGTGCCCAGCCATCGCTTACCGAAGGCGAATCCATGGACTGGTCGAGCATCTATCTGGCGATCGTCGCCTTGTTCGCGGCGACGATCAACGGAGCGATCGGCTACGGATTCTCCTCCATCGTGACCCCGATCGCGCTGCTCTGGTTCACGAACAAGGTCCTGAACCCGGCGCTCGTCAGCGTCGAGCTTCTTGTGAACCTCACTCTCCTGTACCGGGAACGGGCCTTCATCCCGGCGACCAAGGCGCGCGCGCTGCCGGTCGTGAAAACGCTCCTCCCCGGGGTCCTCCTCGGGACGGTCGGGCTCACCTACCTCGCCGTGAACGACGTGAAGTTCGTCGTGTACGTCGTCCTCCTCCCACTCGTCGTCGTGCAGCTCCTCGGCCTGCGGCGCCCGTTCACGAACGAACGTCGGGGCGGCAACATCCTCGGACCGGGGATCGGGTTCCTTTACGCTCTCACCACGATCTCCGGCCCTCCCCTCGCGGTGTTTTTCCGGAACCAGGGTCTCACGAAGAACGAGTTCCGTTGCACACTCGCGCAGGTCCGGGTCGCGGAGTCGAGCCTGACCCTGGCGACTTATCTGCTGTTCACCGAGTTCCTCGGAGCGAACCTCATCGCCGCGCCCTCCCTCGCGCTCGTCCCCTACCTCCTGATCCCGGTCCTGATCGGCGTACCGCTCGGGACGTGGGTGATGGCCCGAGTCCCGCGGGACGTGTTCACGCGGTTCGTGATGGCGATGGACGGACTCGTCGTCTCCTTCGGTCTCTCGCAAGTGCTGGTGAAGCTCAAATGGGTCGGCTCCACCATCGGCTACCTGTTCTTCGCGGCCCTGGCGGCGGTCATTGTAGCGCTCGCGGCGTACTCGCTCTATCGGCTGCCGTACTCCCGCAAGATCGTGGATACCCCGCTCGCGCCCGGGTCGGCGCCGACGAGCCCTGGCGCCGCGGGGGCAAGCGAGTCCCCAGCGTCGGCCGTTCGAGAACGGGTCGATCCCTAGGCCGCGAACGTTCGGATCGTGCGCCACTCGGGAGAACGCGGCCCCGCTGGAGTCAGAACAATGGAACATTGTTCCGTCATCCGGGGCCCAGACCAGGAGGGCGGCCGACCGCCCACCTCTCGACCCAACTCTCGTGGCCGCGTTCGGAAGCGTGACCCGAGCTCAACCCCGCCCGTTGAATACTCGGAAGGCCTCCCTCGCACGGGGACGGAAGGCGCGGTGAAGTTCGACGGCGCGAAGGCTCCGGAGCCTGGTCACGCGATTCTCCTGACGGTCGATGGGGTGTCGGTCGCCGTGTTCAATGTCGGTGGTCTCCTGTTGGGGGTCGACGCCAAGTGTACCCACATGGGGGGGCCGATCAACCAAGGTGCCGTCGCCGGGACGACGGTTACCTGCCCCTGGCACCACTCGCAGTTCGACCTCCGGACCGGAGCCGTCGTTCAGGGTCCGGCCGTGCGACCCCTGAAGGGTTACCGGGTCAGCGCGGAGTCGACCGGGCTCCGTGTCGACCCTCTGTGAGCCGGTCCGGAATATCGCTGGGCGCCCCCCGGGACGCGCGGTGTCCGAGTGCGGGGGCTTATCCGAGTTCATGCCTTGCCAGATTGGGGGCGAGATCGATGTGCGAAACCTGCGGCTGTCAGAACGAAGAGAAGTCACCCGAAAAGAAGGAATAGAACTCCCAGCCCGGACCGCTCCTCGTCGCTCCGCCGTGGCGGGGTCGGTCCACCCTTGAATCGAGCACACGCCGCGGAGGGCCTTCGAGTATTCCTCGAGAGACAAGATTCCGCGACTTTGGCATCTACGTTCGTCGGCGCATCACCACGACCACCGCCGCGATAGCGACGGCCGCGACCGCGCCCACCAAGAGGACCGCGGTGTCCACGGGGATTCCACCCCCGGCCGTCGGACCGGGGGACGTCTGTGACGGTTGTGTCTGGTTGGCTCTGAGCGTGAGGTCCTCCACCGTGACGTTTCCTGGTGTGGCGGTCACCGTGAGATGATCCGTCGCGTACCCGGTCGCGCTCGCGACGAGGTCGTACGACCCCGGAATGACGGAATCGTTGAAGCCGCCGCCCGACAGCGCCTGAACGATTCCGGCGATCGAGACTTCGGCGTCGGCGGGGACGACTGTTCCCGAGATGAACGTGGGGCGGTAGGAAAACGCCACCGCAACGGGAGTCGCGACCCCAGCCGAAACGACGATCGACCCCCCGTGGGGGTTTGCAAGGAATTCGTAGAGGGAACCGACCGTGTAGTTCGTCGAGCCGTTCGGGGCCATCAGCTGCAGGAAGGTGTCGGTGCTCTGGACGAGGCTACCGCTCGCATTCACCCACCAGGGGGTCGATGCGGGCAAGCCGGACTCCGTGAAATTCACCGCGTAGGTCACCGGGGCGAAGGTGAGGGAGATGCGCGATGGGCCCGGAAGGGTCAGCGTGACGGGGTTCGTTCCGAGGAGGTAGAAACCGGAGACCTCCGCGTACGCCAGCGGATAGGTCCCGTTCGGGAGATGTGCGCTCAGGTTCTGAAAGGACGTTCCGAGGCGAGTGCCATTGATCGTGACCCCCCAGGGCGTGCCCATGGGGAGACCGGATTCGTTGAAAATCACCTCGCCCGCACCGGAAAGGTTGACGGGCGTCGTCGAACCCGCGAGAATGGCGAAGGAATCCGAGGCGTTCGTGAAGTTCTGGAGATCGAGAGAATGGGTTCCGACCGGGAGAGTCAGATTGGCCCACCCTCCGTGAAACGGGAGCGAGCGCCCGTCGACGAGGACCGTCGCGGAACCGAGCGTCGGCACGGTCAGGTTGAGGAAGCCGACTCCGGTCCGATTGTACAGGACCCCCAAGGTGCCCGGGCCACTGGTGAGATGCCCCCCGAGGGGGACCGTCCCGACATCCGTCACGTTCGTGGACGTCTCGCCCGTGTTGCTTCCGAAGTTCCACGCCGTCGGTACGGCCTGGAAATTGTGACCGTTCCACCAGGAGAGGGTCAGGTTGATGTCCGATTGTTGGTCGGTGCTGGCAGAGCCGCCCCCCGCCCCGACCCAGACCCACTCGGAGTCGTAGTAGAGTCCGGCGGCATAGGGCGTCGGCGCGAACCCGTCGACCCGGAATCCCGAGTCGCTGGCGTTCGCCATATGGTTGAACGTCACGTTGTCGTAGGTGACCCAGCCCGAGCCGAGGTCGTACTGGTAGGCGACGTAGGGGTACCCCCCGCTCGTCGACGTGAGAATGCGACCCGTGAGAGTCGCCGGCAGACCTATCGTCGTGCACTGCCCGGGGTAGGTGGGCCCGCAGCTCGGAATGTCGTAGTAGGTGTCCGTGGCGAGCGCCGAGCCCGCGTTTCCGCTCAGCTCGCCCGAGCTGAGCCGGGCGCCTGGTGAGGAAAAGTTCCAGACGTACGCCCCTCCGATCGTGAACTCGTCGGAACCGGCGTCGAGGTGGAGTCCGTTTTGGATCCAGTAGGAGTAGTTGGTCCCGTTCCGTTGCAACTCGACCACCGCGTTGAGCTCGAACGCCGTGACCTTCGAAGAGGAGCCACCGATCGAGACCGAGAGCGACCGGACGACCGCCTGTCCCTGGAAGCTCGGCGAGGAATACTCGTAGGCGGTCGCGCCCGGCGAAGTTCCGGTCACCCCGAAATCGGCGATTCCCATCGGCGCCGGTTCCCGGGTGTAGAACTGGAGCGGGTTCACGATCGAAGCACGCGGATGAGGCGGCAGCGAATCGCCTGGGGCGCTGGCCACCGGAGAGATCGACGCCCGAGGCGACCCTGAGGGATTCGCGACGTCGGAGCGCAGGAGCAGCCCGGGATGACTCGGGGCGAGGTCGGATGGTGTTTCCATCGACGGTGTCGCGGGCAACGACGGCGCAGCGCTCCGCGATGAAGCGATCACGGTGGTCGGAAGCACCAGGAGTACCACTAGCCCGACGAGGGCGACCATCAACACCCCGAGAGCTCGTGGTTTCGGACCGACCACGCTGAGCGGGACCAAGAGGCAGAAATTAACTCTGCGCTGATTCGCGGCCTCGGCCGAAGTCGGCCAACACGTCGGATCTTCTGCGAGGTCGCCGCCGTCGGGAGAGTAGCCTCGCGAAAGCTGTGCCGCGGTCCGCGGCCGCCGACTTGTCCCCTGCGATTTCAGGGAAGGGCCGATTCCGAGGACAGCCGATCCCGCAGGCTCGTCGCGACACGATGCAAGTGGGGATCATCAAGAATGACTTCAACGGCGCGGCCTTTCTCAACCTTGGATTCCCAGTTCTCGGTACAGGCACGTCCAACGGAGATCGTGACTGCGAGGTCCGAGACTCGCTCTCCTGGGTCGTCCGACTTCGGGCCAGGTCCGTACGGACCGACGTACTCGACGAGTACCAGGTCACTCCAGAAATCCAGGCTGGAGAAGTTGACCCAACCGTACGTGAAGAGTAGACTTCCGAGCGCGAGCAATCCCAAGTTCGCGACGAGGGGGAGGGGGATGTGCGGCGTCCCGATCAAGAGATTCGACATCCCGACCCCGAAGAGCGGCAAGCCCACGGCGAGCGAGACCCAATGACTCCGATCGAGCCGTTTCGAGCGACCGCGATCGAGGCGCAACCCGCGCTCCCCCACGAGCAACCCTCCGAGCGTGCTCTCGCTGTGAGAGAGAAGGTGAGCCTGACGCGATGGACCCTCCACCTGAACGACCTCAAAGCCCTCGAGTCTGAGCTGCCATCTCACCGCTTCGGCGGCGGAGTCGGGCGTCGATCGTCTCAGCGCGACGCTGTCCGAGAAGGGAAATTTCCTCGATCGAATCCGACCATCCATGAACTTGTTCGCTCGGAAGCGCCCCTTGGTCGGCGGCAGCTCCAGTTCGGCAGATCCGGACCTCGCCGCAACTGGCATCAGATATCCTGGGCCTCCCAACTCTGACTCTGAGATACGCCTTGCCTCCTCGGAATCGGCCTCACGACGATCTTGCTCTGGTCGTTCTTGTCGGGAGTCGGTTGGAACTTCAGGAATGCCGGAACTGCCCCACGTCGTCCCGAGTGATTGGCGCGAGCGGGTCGACGGAGCCGTTCTTGGGGCCGGGTGCCAGGATCCAGAACTATAACGAGCGCCGCGCAGGGTTCTCGGAGGCTCCTATCGGGTCGGATTCGGCGGGGCATCGAGTATGGTGCTCTCTTGCGGTCGGGCCGGGTGCAGACAAAATGAGTCAGGCGCGGTCGCTCCCGTGCACGTCGGGCATGATGTTCAGTCAGGCAATCTCTCGGCGGAGGTCTCCACGCACGGGCATTCCCAGCGTACTTGAGTGGGGATGGGGGGGATGGCTCCGCGAGAACTATCGCGATTACATGGACGACGCCCCCGCAGGTCAACTACTAGCCGTTGGGAAACCGTGGGTGAGCTAGGTCGCTTCTCATCGCGAAGGCGAACGGACTACTGATTCGGACATCGTGCTCTCGCGCGAGTTTTCAACCAAACCTGTCGCCACCGATTTGAGGACCGCTCAGATTCCCGGGGAGTGAGCGGTCAATCTCTCCCGAACGATCCGTCGGGGGGAAAGCCGCCCCCGACCGATCCCGGATTGGAGGGAGAAGCCGCACCATGGTACGATTGGTCCCTCCCGAACCGACCCCTGAGCTTCCTGGCCGAGGGACAAATCGAAGGCATCTCGTGGGCGAGCCTCGTCAAGGGAGCGGCAGATGCGTTTCCAGAGTGCGGAGTGCACCTAGTCAAAGATCAACCACCGCAATTCGGTCGGCGGGAGCTCTTGGGTCAACCCAGCGGTGGAGTCGGCCATGGCTGGATTGTCGGTGAGTCGGACCTTCGCCGGGCGGTGTTCGGCCTGCTACGTTCCAACGGTTTCCGGAGCTTCGTTTGTGTCGTGCACCTGAAAGTCGACCCCCTGCTGCCGAGGGGCTACGAAGACTCGGCGCAGACTCCGCACCGGTGGCGAGTCCAAGTTCGGGCGGGCCGAGTCCAATCGGTGAACGCCCTCCTTCGATTCGTGGGCATCGTGCGCCAGTCTCGCGGGGTCGTCGCCAGCGAGCCAGAGTACGCTTGGATTGCCCCCGCGATTCTCAGGCGTCTCATGAACGGTCCCGAATCGTAGCTCGAGGTCCCGGAGTAGGGGTCCGTTTCGAGAGGCAGAACGATCAGGGGAACGTCGGCCGGAGCAACGCCACGCGATTGGCCTGGACGGGCGTCAGGGCGAATCGAGACGGGACCCCGAAGCGGGAGGAAAAGACCTCGAGTCGGCTCCCTCGGAGGAACGCCCTGTTCGAAGGAAAAAACTCGGAGCGAGCCCCGTAGTCGATGGTGGCTCCCTCGGGGGATAATCCGAGGCGCGTAGCTGGCACCGGTACGAGGATTATCCACAAGAGTCCCGGCCCGAGGGCGGCGGCGAGCGCAGCGAACTGAAGGATGAAGCCCAGCCGGGGCGAAGGCTGATCAATCCCGGCCCACCCCATCCCCTGCAGGAGGGCAAGGTCAGCCGCCACCATCGAACTGCAGAACACAAGCAGGAATCCGAGAAGCCAAGGCCCGCGCGGTTCGCCTGGATCCCATTCCACGGGGACGAGAGGGCGTCCGGCCATGATGGGGGAAGGTTGTCTGGGTTCCCAGGTCTGTGCCCGAGCCCGGGAGCCCTGAACCGAGTCGGTAAAGTGTCGTTTATAGCGCGTGAGTCGCTTCGCGCGATGTGGTGCGATTGGGTACGGTCATACTACTGGCGGGGGTCTTTCTGATCATCGCTGGAGCTTCGTGGGGCTGGTACTACACCACGGTAATCTTCCCCTCGGAGCAGGCGACTTTTCATCACCAGTGCCAAGGCCCACCCCCCCTCCCATGCGCGTCGCTTTCCTCCTCGAACGGCTTGGGTGATGCGTCGATCCTTCTCGGAATTCTCCTCGTGCCTGTCGGCATTGTCCTCAGATTCGGTGTCGCGCCCCGGCCGACGTTGGCGAATCCACCCTGAGCCAATCCGAAGGTGTCCATTCCCACAGGCCCTGAGTCTCGCGAGTATCCGACCCTTTTCAACACCGAGAGTTCTCAATCGAGACCGGGCCCACAGGGCCGCGAGGGGGGCTGCGACCCATGGCGGCTTGGTTTAGAGCTTCGTCCAGGAGCCACCTGCAAACACCCATAGGTGGCTGTTCGGAATGTTGTTGAACAATTCGCCGCCGAAAAGAATCATCGAGTGAGATGTTGGATCGTAGGCGAGCTGCTCCATGTACATTCCGGGGGGCGGAGAGGGCGTAAGTACCGGGATCCAGGTAAAATTCACGTACTCCCACGTGTGGTCCGTGGGGTGCGCCACTCCGTTGATGCCGCCGAACATCACCAAACATTGGCATGACGGGTCCCACTGAGTGCTCTGCTCGTAGAGTCCCCCAGGAGAGTGGCGCGGAGTGGCATGGATCGCAGGGGACCAGTTCCCGTTGAGGAACCGATAGGTCCCGTTCAGCTGCGTTGCGAACGCGTGCGGCGGGTAACCGTAGCCTCCGTAGAGCACCACGCGCTGGATGGAGGGATCGTAGGTTAACGAAGGTCCAACCATCGGAATGGGTGCGTGGCACCCAGCTCCAACGCACGACGGCTGGAACCACGTGTTGTTCCTGAACGCCCAAGTTGAGTTGGAGTAGCCACTTGCGAGCATTCCGCCGAACAGGAGTGCGTACCCGTCCTTTGCATCATACGTGAATCCCGCTCCGTACGTCGCGGATGGTGACCGGTGCCCGACGAGGTTCGGAGTCAGATCGGTCCAGCTTCCGTTCTTGAAAAGCCAAGTGTCGTTGAGGTAGCTGGGGAACGGCCCTCCATTCCCGCCGAACATCAGTACCCCTCCGAGGGTTGGGTCGTAAACAGCGCTCGCCAACGACCGAGGGGGAGGCATCGTGGTGAGGCTCAGGTTGGTCCATCTGCCCGCCTTGTATTCCCAGGTCCCGCCGACTCCCGCTTGCGAACGGTGGCCACCAAACATCACGAAGGCCCCCGTGGGCGGGTCATAAACGAATATGGGCCCTATGCGGCCGAGCGGCCCGGTGAGGTTGGAGGCGAGCGGAGTGAGGACGGCGGTGGCACGTGAGTCAGTGGTGAAGAGAGTCTTGGTGGGCTGGGTCGCAACCACCAGAACCGAGGTCCCCACCAGGATCATCGCGACGAGGAGCACCCATGTCGTCCGCGTGGAGCGGCGGATCGGCTTCGATGCAAAGGCTCGCAAGGCAGAGTTTCGCACCCTGACTGGCTCTATTAGGCTGCCGAGCGGGCTCTCAACCTAGCCCGCGAGCGGGATTTCCGAAGGTCCCGAATCTAACCTCGATCGAGCTCGGATCTAACAATTACCGAACCGCGCTCGGAACGGTTTTACCCACGTCGTGGGAGGCTCCTCGGCTCAGCTCGATCGAAGCGGTCGATCCGGGTCGGTCTGACTGCCCGAAGCTCGCCCTGGTCGACCAAAATTCAGCCACAGAATTCGGGTGGTCCCCAGTACCAGAAACGCGGCTGCCGCCCACCGGATCGCATCGATTCCCAGGAAGCGGGGGTTCCCAAGGAGGTAGGTCGAGACCGTGCCGACCGCGATTATTGCCGCGGCGACCACCCACCAATCAACCGTCCGCATGGACTCGGAGCCGGAATGGCGGAGGGCGTGGTAAAGGCCGCTGTTAGCAGCGACCGTGCCTCCCCCCGCTTCGGGAAGGGAGGACCCACGAGGAAAGTCCGTTACGGACTCGGACCCGGGGCTGATAGTCCGCCACGGCCGGCCAAACGATTGTGACGGTAAATCGTCGAGTCCTTGTGACACGAAAACACGGCGAACAACCGGCTCGGAGCTACTCAACAATCCGCGGTGGGACTGGAAGGACGCCTATTCCAATCGATCCAGCCAGCGTTCGATGCCCGATTGCACTTCGGACGGGACACTCCCCCCCGGGGCGAAGCGCACGAGACGGCTCGGTGGGTATTTCTACGCGGAGCCCGCTCGTCGCCTCGTGCCGTACCTCTCCGCAATTCGTCCGCTCGCTTCCAAACTGGTTGCCGTGGGTGTGGCTTCGCTCGTCTTCGTCTCGGGCTTGCTCGGACTCGCGTCGGCCACATCCCCACATCCGGCTCCGACCCCGAATGGCGTCAGCGCGACTCTCACGATTTATCCGAATGGCTCGGTTAGCACTTCGGGCATATTCGCCGTCTCAGGCGGGACGTACTCGCTAACCACTGGCTACGCCGGCTCGATCGCTGACGAGCGGAACAATAGCGTCGTCAACGGAGCCAACTACACGGTCGGGAACCCTAGCTATCCCTCGGCGATTTACGTCTATGGCTCGGTCAATGTCACGGTCGAGTACTTCACGATCAACTCCATGGGCGACGGCATCACTGTGCAGGACTCCTCGAGCGTCAGGGTGGAGTACAATGGGATGTCCGCGAGGGACACCGGGATTTCGGTGAACAGCTCGCGCGTCGTGAATGTGTCCCGGAACACCGCCCTTGCCTTTACGGGGTTCTCGGCGATTGGCGACACCGCGCTCGTCGTCGAGGCGAACGACTTCGCGAATGCTACCCAGGACGGGCTCGACGTCGTCAGGTCGCTAAACGTGTGGGTAGACGGGAACGACCTGACCAACGCCAGCACCGGCTACGGTGTCCTTTCCGCTTCGTCGACGGGGGTAACCGTTCTGGGGAACAACCTATCCGCCGCTCGCTCCGGAGGAGTGTACGAGGACCTGGGAGTCTCCGGCAACATCTCGGACAACGCCATTTTCGACGAAGCCTACCCCATCGCGCTGGTTTCCGCCCACGACATCTCCATCTGGCACAACACGGTGGACGATGGGACCCACTTCGGGATCGTCCTGGAGTCCTGCGTAGGCGTCAAGATCGGGGACACGACGGCCTTCGCCCCCCTGATCGCGGGCATACTCGCGGTCGCGACCACCGGGCTAACGATCATCGCTTCGGATTTCCGCTTCGGATCGGTCGGGCTCCAAGCCAACCAGAGCGATGCCATCTCCGTTCTAGATTCCCAATTCGGCGACGACAATATGGGAATCAACCTGCAGGGCTCCGAAAATATCTCTGTCATCGGTTCGGACCTGAGCGTTGCCAACTTCGGCCTCGTCGCCGCCAACTCTACCAACATCGTAGTCCGGGACTCGGATCTCGCGAGGGCCAGCTACCCGGTGTACCTGTCGGGCGGCGACGCCAGCGTCCTCGTGCAGACGAGCAACCTCAGCGGCGCGCAAAACGGCGCGGTCTACGTTGCCAACTCGAGCGGGGTCACCATCGATCGTTCCAACCTTAGTCGTGCAGCCCTCTTCGGGGTAGAGTCCTCCGACACCCAAGCACTGACGATCTCCGACACCACCCTCGACGGGACCTCCGCCACCCCCGGGGGAATCGGGGTTTCTACCAGCGCCGACACGGGCGTGACCCTCCGGAACGATTCGATCCGCTGGACGGCGCATCCGTACGCCGACGACCGTTCGCGGGGGATCCAAATCGTCGGCACCGACCTGTCCAACGAGACCTCCGGCTACTACGCCATCGCACTGTCCAACGACGCCCAGATCACCGTCACGTCGAGCAATCTTTCTGGGTCCACCGGCTCCGGAGCGGACCTCACGTCGGCCACCGATGTCACGCTGACGAACTGCCAGATACGTCAGACCGTGCTGAACGGCGTCCAAGCCAACTCCGTCACCGGGCTTTCCGTGATCGGGAGTTCGTTCGACGGAGACGGAGCCTCGGCGATCTATGCGGCATCCAGTGCCGACGTGCTTGCCTCCGGTAACTCGGCCAACCGGGCTTTCTATGGGTTCTTCCTCGACACGGACGTCGCGGTCACCATAGCGAACAACACGGCCACGGGCGACTCCAGCGGGAGCCTCAGCTCGAACGTCGGCTCAGGGCTTACCGTGGCAGGGAACAACTTCTCCGGCGACGCCGGCTCCGGATCCCTCGCGACGTTCATCGACGCGACCCAGCTGTTCTCGCTCGTCGGGAACAACCTCTCCGGCGATTCCCTCGGCGCCCTCGTTGAGGGGACCGCCGCCGGCGTGATCTGGGGGAATGCGTTCGCCCACGACAACACGTCGTTTTGGATCGACGGGAACGTCTCCGCCCAAATTTCTCACAATGACTTCGTCCAGGACCAACGCTGGCACCTCAACGACGCCGGGCATTCCGACTGGAACGCAACCTATCCGGTGGGAGGCAACTACTGGAGCAACTACACCGGCGCGGACGTACTTCGCGGCCCGGCACAGAACCTGACAGGTTCCGACGGAATAGGAGACACGCCGATGGTGCTCGCTGCGTCGAACCTGGACTACTACCCACTGATGGTGCCTTGGGCCCAGCACGAGGCCGTGTTCGTGGAGACGGGGCTACCGGCGAGGACGCCGTGGGGGGTGGCGCTCAACGGCTCGCCGCGCATGACGAATTCCAACTCGATCGTGGTAAACACGACGTTCGGCACCGAGACCACGTTCGCCTACACCGTCCTCTCCGTGGTCGGTTACACCGTGAGCCCCTTCGCGGGGAGTGTCGTGATCGGGGCTGCGACGGGTGCGGCCAACACCGTCCGAATCGTGTACACCCCCGTGGTAGCTCCGCGGTACTCGATCGTCCTGGACGAGGCCGGGCTCCTACCAGGAACGCCCTGGTCGGTCACGATGAACGGCACGACCGTCCGGAGCCTGAACGCAACAGCGAGTTTCCTGCTCGAGAACGGAAGTTACTCGTTCCAGGTCACTCCCATCGCGGGATATTCCGTCACGCCGGGCACCGGTGCGGTGTCGGTGGACGGGGCGTCCCAGACCCGGTCGGTTACCTTCGCGACCGTCCTATACCTGGCGACGGTGGTTGAGTCGGGGCTTTCCGCTGGGACCTCGTGGACGGCTACGATCAACGGCAACGCGACCATGGGGGTCGGGACGAGCGCGTCGCGCATGCTGGCCAACGGGTCGTACGTCGTGGTGGCTCAGCCCATCGCCGGCTACACGTTGACTCCCACCGCCACGACGTTGGTGGTCGCTGGCGGGCCGTCGGCGCTCTACGTCGTCTACACCGCTAACCCGAGCGCGCCGCCTCCCTCGAGATCGCCGTTGCCGACGCTGACCAGCGCTCAGAGCGTGACTCTCTTCTGGATCGTCATCGTGGTCCTCGCCACCCTAGCTGCGGTCGGATGGATTTTCGCGTTGCGACGGCGACCCGGGAAGCCGTCCCCCGACACCGCTCAATCGACGACGGCTCCGGCGGCCGGGCGGCCAAGTTGGGTTGAGCCTCCGCCTCCCCCACCCACGCGCTGACGCCGAGGGAGTTCAGCGACCCCGTAAGGGCCAGAAGCCCCCCAGCACAGAGGCCTCGCGCGGCCGGGGAGCCACGGGGGCCGCCCCGATACGGTCCCCGAACCCGCGCCGAGGCCCGGACGGACTACCGCGAGGATTCTGACGAGGACCTCGAGCGGCCGATCCACCCGCGGTTCAGCGTCTGGGACGCGACGAGCGGGCTCCCGGACGACTCCTGCAAAGCCAACGAGCGTGCGGCGGAGCGAAGGCTTCGGGATCTCCGAGGACGAGTCAAAGCGGCCCAGGCGGCCCTATCGGCCAATCCGGTCGCCCAAGACGCCCTCCGAGCCGACTGGCGCCGCGAGGCGGCGTTCTACGCGCGGTTCGGGATCATGCGAGCCACCGCGCGGCAAGTCCGCAGGCTGCGGCCCAGATCAACAAGCCCAGTGTGACGTCGAGAAAGAGTTGCAGACCGATTACACCCGCATAGACCAGCACAGTCCAGACCGCGACCGTAGCTAGGAGCGCGTAGGCGAGGGAGCGGAGGACACGGCTCCAACTGTCCGCCGAATCTGCGTTCCGTGCCGATTTCCCCTGCATCTCAACAGGGACCAAAGCACCCTCCCGGCGCATCCCTTCTTCGGGGCGCCCGAAGACCCATGAAGAAAACGAGGCGATGGTCAACTGGCGGCGGTTCACCTACCGGCACGTGACGAGTGGGCTCCCAGACGACTCCCGCGAGGCAAACGAGCGCGGGGCGGAGCGGAGGCTCCGCGACCATCGCGAAGTCAACTAGTACTTCTTCGGCCTCCATCGAAGAGAGGGTTTGAAAATGACACGGGTCCGAGTTGAGGGCTTCACCATCTCTCTGGACGGCTTCGGAGCTGGTCCGAATCAGGATCTCAGCAATCCGCTCGGCGTAGGGGGGACAGATTTGCACGAATGGCTAGTCTCGACACGCACTTTCCAACGAGCCCACTTTGGCGCTGACGGTGGAACAACGGGGATCGATGACGACTTCGCGGCGCGGGGCAGCAAGAATGTTGGCGCCTGGATCCTCGGACGAAACATGTTCGGACCGAGCCGCGGTTCGTGGCACGACATGAGCTGGAAAGGCTGGTGGGGGGAGAACCCAGTCTATCACGGTCCAACGTTCATCTTGACGCATCACGCGCGTCTGCCTATCCCGATGGAAGGTGGAACGACGTTCTACTTCGTCACGGGCGGTATCCACGAGGCGCTGGACCGGGCGCGTGAGGCAGCCAACGGAATGGATGTTCGCATTGCCGGTGGACCCAACACGATCCAGCAATACCTTCGTGCGGGCCTCATCGACGAGCTGCACCTCGCCATCTCGCCGGTCCTGCTGGGCGGGGGAGAGCGACTGTTCGAGGGGATTGACATGCGAGCGTTGGGCTACGAATGCGTTCAGTTCTTTGCGTCGGAGAAAGCCACCCATGTTGTACTTCGGCGCCTAGGGCACAATGACGCCTAATCACCGGCTCCGCGGCGGCGCGGAGGCGCGGTCCGCTGTTGCGGTCGGCATTAAGTAACCGGAACCGCGGTCCTCGGTTAGGGTCGGTTTGTCCGTAACTCGAGTCGCAGCAATTCCACGGCGACGGCCCAGGTCCTCGCTTACGGTGGCCGCGGTCCTCGCCATTGTTCTCGTGCTAATCGCGTCGCCGAGCTTCGGCATCCCGGGCGCCAGCCGAGGTGGGCCGACCTTGGCGCCAGCCGCTCCCGATTCAGCCCCCGTTCGATCGACATCGGCTGTCCCGAGCAACTTCAGCTACTGCGCACCGTTCGGAGCGAGCCCGGCGGCCATCGCAAACCTGCCCAACTACACGGCGAATGTCTCCGCAGTGTGGTCCGTACTCTGCAATCGGTCCGCGTACATCGCTGTGGTCAATGAGTGGGGAGGCGTGCGGCTCATCAACTCGGGGAACAACACGTCCTACTGGCTCGCCACCAACCTGAGTGTTCAAACCGGCGACGTGAGTGGTGGGATTCCCACCGTCTACTTCGTGGTGTCCTGGGCGACCGCTTGCGAAAACATGACACTCGGACCGGCAAGTGAGGAGTGCAGCTACGATGAGTCTTGGGACGGGAACCTTTCGACGGACCACCTGAGCGGACCGTTCAGCTCGGAGCGTATCTCCACGTGCTCCTGTGGGCCGAGTTTTGCCGCGGCTTCTCCATTCCCCATCGCTTTGCTGGCAGGCGCGGTTGTGGCGGTCGCTGCGTCTTTGCTCGGTACTTCGATCATCCTCCGCAGGCGACGACCGCCCGCGCTGCCCCCGGTCCAGCCTGCGTGAGATGACCGGCGGACTCCCAGAACGCCCAACCTTGCAGAACCATCGCGGGCGAGAAGCGATGCGCTCCGCCGTCCCTCGGCTCCCAAGTTCGGTCGAGGAACTACGTCGCCAAGGCGCCGTGCGACGACCAGTCTCGCATTGCGGTCGGCATTAAGTAGGCGATTCCGCGGTTCTCGACTCGGACCCGATTGACAGCAGCCCGACCCCACAACCGTTCGCCTGGCCTCACACGTGGCCTGCTGATCGCCGTCGCCGCTTTGATTGTGTCGCTCGGTGGGCCCACCATGCTGGACGAATTCGCCCCGCACGTGGAACCGAGCCACCTACCGGCGGCCGTCGGCCTGCCGGTTGCCTCGGACACGCCGCATGAGGTTCGCGCCACCGAGGGTCCCGCGATCCAAACTCAGGTCCGCGCGACAACGTCTCCTCCCGGCGCCTTCGGCTGGGAGAACGTCACCAGCGGAGGCAACCCCGGACCTCTGTACGGTGCCTCCATGGGATTCGATGCCACGGATGGATACATGGTGCTTTTCGGCGGAGAGCACCAAGGGAGCGCCCCCGTCTTGAATGAAACATGGGCGTTCGGTAATGGAACCTGGCGGAACGTGACCCTCACTGTTGGGCCGGCTCCGCCGCCTCACTTCGGATCGAGCTTGATTTGGGATGCCGCCGACGGGTATCTCATGCTTGTCGGAGGAGAATGCTTCTCCAACACCTCGACTCTCTGTGCCGAGTCGTGGTCCTTCGTTGGTGGCGCCTGGAGTAATCTCACGGCAACTCCGGGAATCGTCGCCAACGATCGTGAATGGGAGGTATACGACTCGACGGACGGATACGTTCTGGCGGAAACTTGCACCAAACCAGCACTCGGTGAGGGAGAGCCTCAGACTTGGAGCTTTTCAGGCGGCGTCTGGACAAATCTGACGGCCAACGGCGGACCCAACGGGACTATTCCTCCGCCGCAGGACTGCAGTGGAACCTTCGTGGACGACCCGGCGAATCAGGGGGTCATGCTGTTCGGCGGACTTGATTCGAATGGGCGCCCGACGAGCACTACTTGGCTCTATCGAGCGGGCAATTGGTCCGACGTGACCAACAGCTCTGGCGCGCCACCGCCCTCGGCGTTCGGGCAGTACGGGGAGACCGGCGAGGCTTGCTACGACACCGCCGAAGGTTACGTCGTGTATGTGACCACCGACTACTTTCCTTTCCAAACGCAGCACGTGACAACGTACCTCTATGATCGCAACTGGACCAACGTCACCAACCCTCTCGCGCCCCCCCTGTCTGAGGGCCCACTCTTCGCGTGGGACGGGGCCGATCAGGCGTGTGTCCTCGCCGATGACTTCCAGCCCCACCCGTGGAATACCTGGGCATGGACGGCGCACCCAGCAATCGCGGGCCTCTCGATTCTCGCGAGTCCCAGCCCTGTCGATCCCGGAGCGTCAACGAAATTCAACGCCTCCTTTCTCGGCGGAGTCCCGGCGTTCAGCTATAATTGGAGCTTCGGTGACGGTGCGACGAGCACCGCGGCGACTCCTTCTCACTCGTACACGAACTCGGGCAACTACATGTTGGGCGTGACAGTTCGCGACAGTTACGGCCACCAGGTGAACGCGACCGGCTGGATCATCGTCGCCAGCTCTGCGACTCTCACCCCGCGACTCCTTCCGAATCCGACGGACGTCGGGGTCCCGACCGATTTCCTTGCTGGGGCTTCGGGGGGCGTCTCCGGTCGATTCTCGGGCTTTGTCTGGAGCTTCGGGGACATGCCGACGAGCCTGCTCAACAACTCGATCTGCGTGCCTGGCTCCGTCGCACGGACGGCGAACGCGACGCATTGCTACGAATTCTCAGGGAACTACACCCCCCAGGTGTGGTGGAACGACTCGGGCGGGAGCCAGCTTCAGCAGAACCTCTCGTTACAAGTGAATCCGGCACTCACAGCCCCCGTGGTTGTGGCCTCCCCGGCTAATCCCTATCTGGGACAACTCGTCAACTTCACGGCCCAGGTCAGCGGTGGAACACACCCGTACCGGTACGCCTGGCAGTTTGGAGACGGCGGGACTGGCGGCGACCTCCGGAACATATCCCACGTCTACACGACCAACGGCCCCTTCATTGCCGAGGTCACCATCACCGACGCGGCCGGGGCGTTTGTCAACGCCACCGAGAACATCACGACGGCGCTCAATCTGTCCGCCTTCGCCAACGTGAGCTTCGGAGCATCGCCGCTTCCGGTGGGATTCGCAAGTCACGTCTCGGGCGGCACCCCGGGCTACCACTTCGCGTGGGCCTTCGGTGACGGCGGGACGAGTCAGCTCTCGAGTCCGGGCCACGTGTATTCGTCTCCGGGTGTCTACCGTGCCACGGTTCTCGTGACCGATCAGGCCGGCAACTACCTGTCCGACTCGTGGAACGTGACCGTCGCCTCCGGTGGGGGTCCTATCCAGGTGACTCTGGCCGCATCCTCCGCAGAGATTGCCCTCGGGGGGGCCGATAGCGTCACCGCGACGGTCGCCGGTGGTCAGGGCGCCTACACGCTCCGTTGGACCGACGCTCCGATTGGATGCCATGAGACGGGGCTTACGCAGCTGAACTGCACTCCCATAAGCACCGGCACGATCGTTGTCTCGCTCACCGTCACTGATTCGCAGGGTGTCTGGGGCAACGCCACGACCGAATTCGAGGTGGGCGGTCAGCACTTCGTCGGTCCGATCCACACGGGTCCCAGCGTCGCCGCAGGCGGTATCTCGCCATTACTGGCGGCGGCCACGGCCACGGTGGCGGCCTTGATCGCTATCCTCATCGGGGTCGCGATTGGGAGGGGACGCCGCAGCGGTGGCCCCCCTAGGAGCGAGTCCGTCGACCCGAAGTACGCCCCCTATCGGGCGCCCGGGCCGTCCGAATCTCCTCCGGCCGCCTCGGCCGACCCCGTAGACGACCTGTTTTGAGGAAGCCTCCGACGGCTGGCATTCGTGGTGTCAGACTCCGTCTCGAGCTCGTCGACGGAGGAGGCTCCGCCTCGCCGATCGGGACCGCCCCGCGAACTGACTTCCGCCGAAGCTCGCGTCATCTCCACGCTCCTTGCTGCCGATGCCCTGCCCGAGCGGGAGCGGATCCGCGCAAGTGGGCTTTCGCCGCGGACGTACGAAACGGCCCGCCGTCGCGCCTTCGAAGCCGGGTGGGTGTCCGAGCGGTTCGTCCCCGACCCGCTCGCATGGGGATTTCGATTCCTCAGATTCGATCTGGTCCGCCCACAGCCGGGCGAGGAGACCGGATGGGGGAAACGGTTCGCGGCAGCGCCGGGCGCCTTCCACGTGTGGCAGGGCGACGGGCTGGTCTTCGCCGCTTCGTTCGTGCGTCGCTCGGAGAATCCCGAGAAGGTCCCGACCGCGGCCTGGCGATTGGACGCGGACCTCCACCAACCGACCGTGCCGAACTACTTCGACTTCGAGGGGGCCTGGTCTCGAATCGCCGGGCAAGTAGCTCCCCGCGTCTACCCGCGACCACTGCCTCGCTGGCTCGAGGGGAACTCTACCCACGAGCAGATCGTTCCCGAGCGCGTCCGACGCGATGCCGAGAAGCTCATCCGGAGTCCCTTTGACTCCCCGAGCGGTCGCGCCTCACGCGGCCATCTGGGCTCGATTATCGGATTCGGACGTCCCAGGGGTGCGCTCGCGGCAGGTTTGGTGCAACGCCGATGCTTCCTCGACCTCGCGAAACTTCCCGGCTTCGACGGGTGGCAGCTGGAGACCCTTTCGTTCGTCACAGGGACTCTCCGTACCGGCGCGCAACCCGAGGCCCTCCACCACGAGCTACTCTTCGGCGGCGGCATGACGCCGTTCTTGTTCGCGACCGACCGAAAGTCGATCCTGATCGGCGCGCTCGCGCCCGCTCCGCCTTCGGCTAGGACGCCGCCGCGGACGCGAATCTCGGAAATCCTGACGAAGCATCTCGAACCTTGGACTCTCGTCAGCACGCCCGTAGGCTCCCTCTCGACGCCGTTGGTTCACCGATACGACCGGCTCCTCGCGCCGGTAGCTCACTGAGCTCGTCCACCGTACCCGCGAATTCCGCGGGTCCTCCCCGCACGCTCCGCTCGCGGGTCCCCCGAGTGATGCGGAGTGTCCCGAGTCGAAGCTCGATCCTAAGGCTGAGGTCCTCGCCCCCGACGGCGGAGCAGAATGACGCTGGTGACGACACCGACCGCGAGGGCGGCACCGAATCCGGCGATCAGAAGCAAGGTAACCAGACCGGAGGTCGCGGCAGGTACGGGACCGCAGGCGCAGACGGGAATGAACACGACCACATCGATCGACTGAGTGCGGTGCACACCCAGATTGTCCCTCACGGAAACGGAGATGTTGTAGGCCGCAGCGCGCGAGGGAGTACAGGTCAGATTCGCGGCGTCAACCGTGGCACAGCCAGGCGGGAGCCCCAAATAGGAGTACGCGAGGGGACCCACCCCGCCGCTCGTGGAAGCGGTGATCGAGAGTGACTTGCCTAGGAGGACGTAGGTGTTCGAGACGGAGAGGCCCATCGAGAGCGCGGAGTGGACCAAGATCGAGACATTGCGCGTGATCGCGCCCCCTCCCGAATCATTGACCCAGAGCTGGGTGACGAACGTACCGGGTCGCGCGTAGGTGTGCGTCGTGGTCTCCGACGTCAATGACGCGCCGTCGCCGAAGGCCCATTCAAACACGTCGGGGCTCAACCCCCCGGTGGCAAGAGACGAGAATATCACCGGCGCTCCGACCTCCGTTAGGTTCGGGGTGGCTGAAATCGTGCGGATTTCGAGCGGAGCACTCGCGCCCCAAGACCATGTCCCTGTTCGAGATGCGATGCCGGCGAGGTCGCTACCGAAGAAGAGGTCCGAGCGCATTCCGCTGTCGAGCACGAAGTTGCCGGCGAGCGAGGGTGGCGGGCTTGTTCCTGGGGCGCGGTTGCTCCAAATGCCTCCTTCGAGCGACCACGTGTCATTTCGTGTCTGGCCGTTGACCTCGCCTCCGAACAGGACGACGGTTCCATCCGCGGCGGCTGTCATCGCCATGTCGGACCGGGGACCCGGGCCGCGTCCTGCGGTCGCGGACGCGTTCATCCAAGAACCGCTCGACCAGATCCACGTGCTGGCCGACTGGCTGCCGCCCAAGGTCCAACCGCCGTACCAGACAGCGCAGCCCATCTGCGAGTCGTAGGCCAAGGCGCCGTCGAAGTTGTTTGGCTCAACGAATGTCGTGTTGTTCGTTTGACCCAGGTCCGTCCATGCCCGGCCGTCGTACCGATACGGGTCAACGGAACCCGCATTGCCCGCTCCAGACGACGAGAGTAGGAACAGGTAGCCTTCCGCGGCGTCCCAGACCATGAAGGCCAAGCCGCCGGGGCATTCCCCTCTGCAGGGAAGCGGTCTCCAAGTCCCATTCGAGAACTCCCACATCCCCGGTTTGCTGCCGTCGAGAGGTCCGCCGCCCGCCGCGATCACGGACTTGGTGAGAGGGTCGTACGCGAGGGCGAGACCATAAGCGGGGGGCGGAGCCGGGCCCGCCGTGGCGGTCATGTTGGTCCACGTCCCGTTGGCATAGATCCAGGTCTGATTCCCCGTACAGTTCACGAGAGCACTTTGCGAATTGCACGGTCCATCGAGGAGAATGACCTGTCGCGACATAGGGTCGTAGGCCATTGCCGTCGGATTCGCCAGCGCTTCGATGGAAGGTGGCTGGGGAGCGGCGGTGGCATTCGTCCAGTTTGATGCACCGATTCGGCTAATGTTCGACAGTTCCCAGGTATCGTTCGTCGAGTTCCCAGCGCCGATTAGGATCGGGCTTCCGAAGTGTGCGGCCCGCGCGCCCCCGAAGAGCACGGCGGCCCCGAGGGAGTCATCCCAAGCGAGGCTTCCAGCCCCGAGCGCCGGGGGCTGAGTCGGGGCGGATTCATTCGCCCACGACCCATTGAATCCCCACGTCTCGGACAAACCGCCGGCCTGCGCTAGCACAATGTTCCGGGTCGCAGGGTCGTACGCCGCCGAGGGGTAGGGAGTCGCAGGCGGGAGACCACCTGCCGCCCCCCTCAGGTCGGTCCAGATCCCGCCTGAGTAGAGCCAACTCTCTGCATTCGCTCCGCTGCCTTGGTCGGTGCCACCGATCATCAGTATCCCGTGCTCTAGC
This sequence comes from Thermoplasmata archaeon, assembly GCA_022750115.1. GTDB lineage: Archaea > Thermoplasmatota > Thermoplasmata > Lutacidiplasmatales > UBA184 > Lutacidiplasma. Next base: position 303,109 of record JAKIWI010000001.1, on the reverse strand, counting down.
GGGTCGTTGACGAGGGCGGGATGCCAAAAGTCAGGTGATGGGGAAGTCATGTTTGTCGTCGCGTTGTATCCCAGCTGAGTCCAATTGCTGCTTGAGAGGTTCAGCAATCCGTAGGTTCCCCCTCCAGCGCCGCTCCCAGCCCCGTTGAGATTCCATTGCGTCCCCACAACAAAGCCGGCCGACGAGTCGTAGACCGCCGAGAATCCCCGAGCGTTCGGCGTCGCAGCCGGCAGCTTCCACCACTTCCCCCCCTCGAAACGCCAAGTATCGCTACACGGCGCGTTGCATCCGCCGCTACTGCCCTCGCCGCCAGCCAGCAGCATGAACTTGTCGCGGGCATCATACGTGAGCGACCCGAAGGCCCGGGCCGGGGGTGGGGTGCCGGCGGTCGCGGTGACGTTCGTCCAGGAGCCATTGGCGAAGAGCCAGGTATCGTTCAGCATCGTCGAGTTCACCCCGCTGAAGACTCCGTTCGGGCCGTACATTCCACCGAACAGCAGGATGGAATCCGCGAGGGGGTCGTACGCCATCGCGGCCCCGAGTCTCGCATGGGGAGCGATCACACCCGTGACGTTCGTCCACGCGCCGCCGCCTGTAGCCAGCTCGAGACGATCCGAAGCCGGAGACGCCCTCTCCGGCGTCGCGTCGTTGCCATGGTGAACTACGATTGCCGAGGAGCCGTGACCGGCCACTGGGTGCGGAACGTTTGGGGGCGCGACTGTCCCGGCCACCCCCACATTCCCACCGGCGATCAGGCCTGAGCTGAGAAGTAGCAGGGCGAGCACGCCGACCGCAACTTCGATCACTCGCCGTTCGACCGCTATCACCGTCTGCGCAGGTCCCGTGCGGACATTAAGCCGGAGCCGCATACACCCCGGGAGTATTCCGCGAGTTGCGGGACCGGAGAAGTTCGCGGACTCACGCGGGTTTTCCCCCGCTCGCTTCGCTCGCGGGTCCCACGGGCGGGTAGGTCAAGGGGCGTTCGACGGCTGCCCAGAAGCCGTGGCACTGCGGCGGATCTCTACGGCTTCCCTAAGGTGCCGCCCTTCCCGCGGGTGCCCAACCAGATGGCTGCGCCGGTGACGGCCGCCAAGGCCACTACCAGAGCCACGATGGCCCAGTCCTGAGCGGACAACGCGCCCGCCGCGTAAGTCTTGAAGGGCGGAGGAGGACAGGGTGGGAGCTGCATCGGTAGCAGCGCGGAATGGGTCGCCGTCTTCCCCGCGGAATCGGAGACCGCCAGCGTCACGGTGTTGTTCTTTCCGTAGGTTGTCGTCGTCGCCGTGAGCGCCGTCGTTGCAATGCCGGTGGGCGAAGTCCAAGCGTAGGCGTACGGCGGTGCTCCACCGCCGGCCACCGCATTCAGTACCACGAGGTTCGTGACACCGCCGTCGGTCTCGCACCCGGCCGACTGGATCTGGTACGTGAAGTTGGCCGAGAGAGGGACCGGAACCGCCGAGAACACGATTGTCTGCGAGGCGGCCGACCCGTTCACGACGATCGAGCCCCGCGCCGGCGAGGCGCCGAGACCTGGGGGACTGTTCACGACGAACCGGTAGGTTCCGTTCGGCTCGACGAACCCAACCGAATTGGTCGACGAGGCGAGGGTAGCGGCCCCGAGCGTCACGCTCCAGTTTGTCCCAATCGCGAGCCGGCTCTCGGTGAAGGTCACATCGTAGATCGACTCAGGCACGGCCGTGAAGGCGATGCCGATCAACTTCGAACTTCCATTCACGGTCAACATCCCCGAACTCGATACGAGCGTGAATCCGCTGACGGCGCCGACTCGGTAGGCGTAGGTTCCGTTCGGCTCCGAGAAGGTGACGCTCGGCGGCACCCCAACCCCAACGGTGTCGGACTCTGCAACGCCGCCCAAGTACACGGACCAAACGCGGCCATCGGGCAGTCCCGTCTCCGTGAAGAACACGGCGTAGGTCGGATCGGGGGTGAAGGCGACGGCAATACCTTGCGCGGATCCCGCGACTACAACCGAACCCATCCTCGGACTCGACGCGTACCCGAACGGCTGTACCACGCCGAAGTTGTAGGTTCCGTTCGGAAGCCAGAAGATGTTCGTTGGTCCCGTGGAACTGTTCAGACTGCCGTTGACCTGGACGGACCAGCTCGTGCCGTTGGGAAGTCCGGTCTCGTTGAACGATACTTGGTTGAAGCCGAGAACCGGAGTGAACGAAACGTTCACGACGAGCGGCGGCCCCTTCATGATCACCGAACCGTTCGCCGGGCTCGCAGTCGCGTCGTGAGTGGACGGAATGCGGAAATCGTATTGCTCGTAGAATCCGAATGCCCCGAAGCTGATATTCGATTTTCTCGAGACGTCGGTTGTGGTGTTGAAAACGTACGTGTCCAGAACGACCGACCATGGGAATCCCGAGGGCAACCCGGATTCGTGGAACGTAAGCGGATCAGCGGTGGAGACGAACCGGAAGTCCAGGCATTCGAACGTCACGTTCCCGGTGTTGGTGACGCAGACGGCCCCATTTGCCGGGTCGTAGGCGACGCCCGCCGGGTCCGCCCCGGCGTAGCCAACCAACGTCTCCGAGCTGGCGTTAATGACGACGGCGAACGCTCTGCCGGCGCCGACCCAAACTTGCTCTGTCGCCGGATCGTAGGCGAGACCCTGAAGCTGGACCGGCTCGGGAACCGGCACAGTCGCGGTAACCGAGTCGGAGGCGGCATCGATCACCGAAATGTTGTTCGACTGTTCATTGCTCACGAACACCTCGTTCGAGGCGTTGTCCCAGGCTACCCCGTACGACCCATTACCGGTCGGAATCTGGGCGACTGCCAAGTTCGTTGAGTCCGAGATCGCAGTGACGTTCGCCGACCCAAAATTCGCGACGAAGACCTCCCCGCTCTTTGGATCCGCTACCACGCCGATCGGGGAGGATCCGACCGCCACGGTGCCCACGACGGCGAGGCTGGTCCCTGAAATGACCGTCACGTTGTTCGACCCCGTGTTCGCGACATAGATCGAGTTTGAGACCCAATCGAAGGCGACTCCGTGCGGATTGGTCCCGACGGCGACCGAGGCAACTGATGTGTCGTTCGTCGCCGAAATGACGGAGACGTTGTTCGAGCCGGGATTGGACACGAACACGTCGTTCGTGACGTTGTCGACGGCCACTCCGAAGGGGTTGGTCCCGACCGGAATCGACGCGGTCAGGTTCGACGGATAGCCGTAGACGGACATCGTGAACACGTCGACGCAGGAGGGAGAAGCAGCAACCCAGAAGGTCTGGTTCGCAGCATCGTACGCGAGCCAGGCCGGATTGATCCCGGTATTGTTCGGACACGCGGCCGAAGCGCGCGACACGGTGCTAAGATGAAATGCCGGAACTCCCGGCGAGGTCTGCGCGAACTCCGCGGAGCCTGCTCCTCCGTGAGAAGTACCCGCCCGTTCCACGGCGTGAGGAGAGGCGCGGGACGCGAGTTCTTGCGGGGGGACTTTGGAGGGTTGGAGGGCTCGAGCTCCCGACGGTTGCCACGCAACCGCGAGGCCGGAGCTGAGCAGGAGGAGAGCGAGCACCCCGAGCGCAACAATTGCGACTCGCTGGCCGGATCCTCTCACCGTCTTGGCACGTCTCAGCGGGGTGTTAAGCGAGAGCCGCATTTACCCCGCAAGTATTCCGCATTCGCGGGAATACTTGGAACGCGGAATCCCGCGGGACCTCCCCGCGGAGTGACGGAGCCTCGCCCTCGCTCCCTCTGCGAATGGGCCGAGGCCCTAGAGATGGAAACCTCTGTCGGGCGGGCATTAGAATGGGCCCAGTCGGATTTGAACCGACGACCTCCCGGTTATCAGCCGGGTGCTCCAGCCAGCCTAAGCTATGGGCCCACAGGGGTGGGACAATTCGGTCAGATGGGGTCGCCGCAGTGGCCCCGAACCAAGCGTCCGGCGTCCAACGGACTGATCCCGAAAAAGCTCGAAATGCTCCTCCCTGGCCATTCCGAGATTCGGCCGTGAATTAAAGACCACCGCAACCGGCGCCGGGCATGGCCACCGTTCCGGCCGCCGGCGCCCGACTGAAGTGGAGCTTGGGGGCATCCGGCGCTGTGAGCGCGACATGCCCTTGCGGCTCGGGCCGGCGACCTCTCCGCCCCAAACCGGGCCTCACGGACTGGACCAGTCCCTGGACCGCTGTTGCCTTATCCCCGCAAGGCAGAGCTCAGAGTGCGACTTAGGGCGAGGACGAATTGACTACCGACTGCGAAACTCCGGGCTGCGGACACCAAAGAAGGCTACATCCGTCCGACGAGCACTGCCGCGCCTGCGGCTGTACGGAATACCTCCGGACTGGGCCCGGCCACCAGACCAAGGCCGCACGCAAACAGGCTGCCGCAGCCTTGCGGAGCTGGTAAGTTCGTCTCAGCTCGCCTCGAGTGCGGTCGTTCACGGACTTGGCCGCCGACCGTCCCCGAGCTCCCTCGCGGCACCCCGTGGGCATCGTGTCTCGCCGCCCCGAGGCGCCGCCGGGGCACGGAGCTCGTCCGGAGCACGAACTCGAGCGAGTGAGAGCTGCTCTCCGACCCCGGGTCGACGCTTTGCCCTGTAGTCCGAGGGCGGCGGCCGTGGGAAAGGCCCTCGAACTGACCCATTTGAATCGGTTCTCTCACCCTCGGATTCGAAACAACGCTTATCCAACGTGTGCGGCCTCTGCGGCTGTGGCTGGCAAGGGGGCGCGAGGGCGGCATTGTCTTCGCCTGCTCTCGGCAATCGCCCTCGTGGGGTTGCTGGTGGCCCCTGGCCTTGCGAACGTTTCCGGCGGGTATCCGGCCGCGCCCAGCCTGCCGACGGCGTCCGTGGCAGGCCTTACGACGTCGACGGGCGCAGCCGCGCCAGGTATCTCCCCGCCCCTCAATCCGATTCCCGGCGTCGCCCCCCCGTTGCCGTTCTTCTCCGTCAACTCCTCCGCGGCGCGAGAGTCCCCCTCGGACGCCTACTGCCACGAACTCGTGAGCGGGACCAACCTCTACAACTACTGCTATCCGCAAGCCCAGAACCCGACCCTGCTCAACCTCGCCAACGGCGACCTTGGGCTCGGATACTCCGCCTACACCTCGCAGAACGCGACGAATTGCCCGGGGAGCAACGGAGCGACCTCGGGCCGGATCGCCTTCGAGGTCTCCGCCGACGGCGGAGCGACCTTCGGAGCGCCGACCTACCTCGGAAACACGACTTGCCGGTACCTGCAAGCGATCGAGCCGTCGTTCGCGGCCACGCCGGACGGGCATGTTTTCGCGGCGTTCGTCGAGGAGAATCATAGCGCGGTCGCCAACCCGCGCCTTCCGCGCGACTACGGCAGCACCCTCGGGGGCCGATCGGCCGACGCCCTCGGATTCGTGAATTCTACGGACAACGGCTCAACGTTCGGCGCCGTCACGACGATCACGTCCGGCGGGAACATCTCGCGCCCACAGACGGCGGCGTTCGGGAAGAGCGTCTACGTCGTCTACGAGAACATCTCCAATTCGTCGATCTGCGTCGGCTTCGCGTGCATCAAGTCGGTCGCCCTTCACCTGCTCTACTCTCCGGACAACGGAGCCACCTGGAGAGGGCCGTACTCGCTCCCCGGGCTGGGCGCCACCTGGAACTTCACCGCGATGTCCCCCTCGATCGCGGTGAACGCTAGCGGCACCGTCGCCGTGGCGTATGCGACCAACCGCGCCTGCGCGTACTCCCCCTTCTCGTTCTGCTCGGTGTACGGTGACGACATCGTCGTCGCTGAATCTTCGAGCAACGGCTCGACCTGGTCGAGCCCGACGACGGTCGCGACCGCGGTCGGAGAGTCGGCGAATTACCTCGGCTATTTTCTGCCCCAGTTTTTCCAGCAGGAGCCGTCCACCTCGATCGCCTACGCTCCCAACGGAACCGCTCTCTACGTCGCGTGGGCCGGGACGTACAACCACACGACTCGGTACATCTTCGGAAACTACCAGATCTCGGGCATCTTCGCGGCGCGCTCCTTCAACGGGGGCCGGTCGTGGAGCGCGCAGCCGATCGCGGCGCAGCTGAACGGGACCTCGTTGGACAGCTACTTCGGCGTCGCCGTCGGCGCGGGACCCTCGGGCGCGGAGCTCACCTATACGGACTTCAACACGAGCTACTGCGCCAACCCGCCGTGCTCCCCGCTTGTCAATGCCTACGTCCAGTGGGTCGTATCGAGCACGAACGGCACGTCGTTTGGACCGCCGCAATTCCTCTCGCTGCGCAGTGAAACCACGACGCCGTACGGGTTCCAAAGCAGCTGGCCCGGCTACAGCGCGAGCGTCCTGCTGACCGGAAGCGGGCCCCGAATCGCCTACTCGCTGGTCGACAATGAGGTCAACACGCAATCCCCCCACGGGGGCGGGACGCTGTTCAATCTGACCTTCGCGACGAACTTGAGCGTCGCTCGGCCTGTTCCCTCCAACGGTTCGCTGTATCTCAACTTCAGCGCGACGCATCGACCGCTTGGCTCGCTCTGGGCGCCCACGGTCGATGGCGTGGCGTTCCCGACCACCGCCTCCTTCGTCAACGTCACGGGCATCCCGGCGAACCAGTTCCTGTTCCTCGGCGCATCGAACATCACCGTGTCCCCGCTGCGAATCCGGGTTCCGGCGCTCGGCCTGCGCTCCTACATCGAGTTCAACGCCTCGCGGGTGATCCGCGTGAACTACTCGGCGGACTACTCTGGCGTCTACGTCGCGGTCGCCCCGGCGAACATCGGGTTCGGCGGAGGCGAGCAATTCCAAGTCGCGGCCGGAAACGACTCGTTCGATGACTTCTCCGGGACCGGGGTCGGCGTCGCGACCCCCGCCTTCCCGTGGTACTTCCTCACCGGGTCGAACGTTAGCTTCCGGGGGAGCGGATTCCCGATCCCTCCGCTCTACTGGGTAGGCCTCGGACCGGGCAACTACAGCGGCCCCGGTGCGAACGCGAATGTGACGATGGTCGGCCCGTTGAACGAAACTCTCTGGCTGGGGGTCTCCGCCTCCGGGTCCGTCGAGGTCGCCGCGCCGGGTCTGCCCACATCGAGTCGATTCCGGTTCCAGTGGGACGGCGCTCCCGAATCCGGCATCGGTGGCTCCTCGGTGGACGTCGTGAACGTCTCAGCCGGTGGCCATCGGATCACGAACATCACGGCCAACTCCTCCGCAATCGGGTCCGAGTACTTCGGTCAGGCGGACACGGCGAACCCGGTGCTCGTTCCAATCACTCCTCTGGTCAACCTCACGTTCGCCCTCGTCGACTTGACCTCCACGCCGGGTGTCATCACCTTCCAGGCACCCGCGGCCGTCGTCGGCTCGCTTTGGGAGATGGAATTCAACGGGACCGTCTACTCGTCCGACACGCCGTGGATCAACGTCACCGAGCACGCCGGCACGTTCCCAGCGGGCGCGTTCCCCTTCACGGGAGGAGACGGGGTCTCTCACTACGTTCCGACCCAAACGATCGGGCCGCTCGCCGTGGTGCCCGGGCACACGTATTCCATCGCGTTCTCCCCGGCGTTTCAACTGACGGTCCTCGCGTCCACCGGGGGCTCGGCATCCCCCGCGACCCAGTATGTCGCCGCTGGCGCGACGGTCGCCATCCGGGCCACGGTGGCGACGAACTTTGGGTTCGTGGGATGGGCTGGCGGCGGGAACGGGTCGTACTCCGGTCCCGGGACGCCCGCCAACGTCACGGTGTCAGGCCCGGTCACCGAGCTCGCCCAATTCGTCCCGCTCCCTCTCGCACGGTTCAATCTGACCTTCCGGGCCTTGGGGCTCCCGGCGGGCACCGAGTGGTCGGTGAGCGTGAACGGAACGGGACACGCGGGTTCGGGAAGCACCATCGTCGTCGGGGGGCTCTACCCGTCGAATGCCCCCGGAGGGCAGGGTCTCTACCCGCTCAGCGTCCCGACGGTCTTCGCCAACTCCTCGACGAGCGGACAGTTCACCGCGATCGGTTACCCGGCGAACGTCTCGACGAACGGGACCACGGTCGTGCCCATCGTATTTGAAGCCCGGTTCCTGGTGAGCGTGGTCGCCGGCGTCGGAGGGTCGGTCTCCGCGGTGGTCGCCTCGGGGCCCCTCGGCCTGCCCAGCTACGTCGCGAACAACACGCTCGTCCAGATCACGGCCTCCTCCGCCGTCGGCTACCAGTTCGCCAACTGGTCGGGAAGTGGGCCGGGCTCGTACTCCGGGCCTGCCATTCAGTGGACGTTGCAGGTGAACGGCTCGGCGAACGAAACGGCCGTGTTCGCCGTCGAGGTCCAGACGCCGGTTCCGACGTTCACGCTGGAGCTCGTGGAGACCGCGCCTCTGCCGGCCGGCACGATCTGGACGGCTCAGGTGGGTGCCTTCAACGCGTCCTCGAGCGGGACGACGCTCAACGTAACCGGCTTAATCCAGGGCGAGTACTCGATCCAGATCCCCGCGGTGACGTCGGCCGATGGCCGGACTCGGTATGGCGTTGCGATCGCCATCCCCGCCCAGATCGTGGACCGAGACGCCATCATCCACTTCGCGTTCTCGGCGAGCTTCCAGGTGCTGGTCACGGCGAGCTCAGGAGGTTCCGTTCCCCCACTGACCGGCTGGATCCCGAACGGGAGCCTCTTGGCCCTGAACGCCACGCCCGACCTCGGCCAGGTGTTCACCACATGGTCGGGAATCGGCCCGGGGAGCTACTCGGGAGCCAACCAGACCGAGAACGTCACGGTGACGGCACCGATTACGGAGGTCGCGGCGTTCGTTTCCGTTCCGTCGAGCCACAGCACGAACGGCCTCTCGGGCTCGTCGAGCGTCGAGCTGGCCCTTCTCGCTGCGGGAGTGGTCTTGGTGGTGGTCGCTGTGGCCGTCCTCCTCATCGCCCGATCCCGCCGCCGGCCTCCCGCCGTGTCCCCGCCCTCCGATCCCACCGCGCCGGACTGGGAGGAACCAACGTGAGGTCCATCGCGCGAGCATCTCGACGGATTCGGGACCGCCGGGTCTTGCTCCCTGCGATGGCGCTGGTCGCCATCGTCCTCCTCTCGAGCCTACCCGCGACTCCGGGCGGCGTTGCGCCCGGACAGTCCCGCGGCTCGGCTCCGGGGCCCGTTGGGGCGGATCTCGGCCCGTCGGCTTCCCACACCGCGGCCGGACGGAGCGGAGCGATTTCGCCGACCTACTTCCAGTCGCAGACGATTCCGCTCCCGTCGAACTCCAGTTGCACGTCCGTTGGGTTTGGTGGCGGATGCTTCAACGCCACCGTCGAACCGTCGATCAACTACACCTCGACCGGTCTCGTCGCGATGGCCTACACTGCGCTCGCGAACGCGACGCCATGCCCGAACAGCTCCGGGGGGGCCCAGTCTGTGGTCGGTTTCACGACCGCGGCCGCCCCGGGCCATGCTTGGAGCTCGCCGGCATACCTCGCGGACCCTGTCTGCAGTACGGCCCGACAGTACTCGAGCGCGTGGCAGCCGACCCTGACCTCGCTCGCCAACGGAACGCTCGTCCTGGCGTACATTCAGTACAACATGACCAGCGCCTCGATCCCCACGCTCGACTGCTCCTCGGTCCCCTACGACCGACTCGTCGTCACCCGGAGCTTCAACAATGGCACCACCTGGACGACGCCGCTCGTCCTGAACAACACCCCGAACACCTCGCTCGGGTGCCCTGTGGGGCTCGCCAACCGACCATGGATCACCGCGTTCGGCAACACGGTCTACGTCACCTGGGAGAACTTCACGCCCGCGGGAGGCACGACGTCGACCGCGTCGGTCCACCTGAGGGTCTCGACGGACGGCGGGGCCGTGTGGGGGTCGAAGATCGACCTGCCGACGACGGGCGGCGGCCAGCCGTACCTGAGTCTGAACCCCACCGTCGCAACCGACCCGAGCGGACGGTTGTACCTCTCCTACGCGTCGAACCTCACGCTCGCGAACGTCTGCGTGAGCGGGCTCTGCCAGGTGCTCGACGTGGAGGACATCGTCGTGGCGACGTCCACGAACAACGGCACGTCGTTCAACATCTCGGTCGCAGCCGCCCAGGTGCCCATCGCGATCTGGAACGCGTTCATCGTGCCGGTCACGCCGTACATCGACCCCGCGCCGCTGCTCGCCTGGGGCGGACGCTACCACCAGATGTTCGTCACCTACGTCGGAGCGCAGGTCGGAACGTTCTGCGCTCTGCCGGTCCCCTGCGGGTCGACGAACAACCTCGAACCGGACGTCTATCTCACGAACTCCTCAACGTTCGGCGCCACCTGGTCGCCGCCCCGGGCGGTGAGCCCCCCGTTGTTGAACGGCTCGGTCGTCAACGACCCGGCGAGCGCCGAGTTCAATCCGGCGCTCGCGGTCGATGCCTCGGGCACCGTCCAGTTCGAGATGTCGTACTCGAACGACTCGATCTGCGCGAACACCTCCGGGGGCGTTGTCTGCGGCGCCGTTGAGGAGCTGTACCTGAACAGCTCGAACAACGGCACGTCGTTCTCGCCGCCCGCGGTGGTGACGGGGAGCGTCACGCCGTACTACTCGTACTATCCGATCTACATGTGGGCGGGGGCGTACGCGACCGTCGTCACGCACGGGTCGAGCCTCTATCTCGCCTACGCGCAGACCACGTGTCCCGGATGGAACGCCACGTTCACCGGCGGCTGCGGGTGGGGCAGCGGGAGCGGTGCGGTCCAGGTCACGGTCTCGGAACCGTTCAACGGGACGGGGATCTCCCTCACGTTCACGGCCCGCGGACTGAACGCCAGCACCCCCTGGTCGGTCAGCCTCATGGGGGTCAACCGGACCGCCTCGGGCACGGGCTCGATCCTCTTCGGAGGCGTCCCGAACGCAACGCCGCTCACGTGGGAGGTCCCTGCGGTCAACGTCTCGGGGACGCTGTTCATCCCCGTGAACGGCTCGTTCGGGGTCGGCAACTTCTCCTCGTCCCAGTCGATCGTCGTCGTCTTCACGGAAGTGATCGTCGTGAATGTCGACACCTCGCCCCTCCCGGCGAGCGTCTTCGGATTCCAGACGACTCTCACGGTTCTACCGGCCCCGGGCCCGTACCAGTCCCTCCTCGGGGCACCGTTTGCGCTCAACGTCACGGCGTCGACCTGCCTGTTCTGCGACCAGTTCCAGGTGCGATTCCTCTCGTGGAGCGGGGTCGGACCCGGCGCGTACAGCGGCCTCAGCCCCAACGTCTCCTTCGTGCCGAGTGGCCCGGTCACCGAGACCGCGAACTTCCTGGTCGAGGGGTATTGTACCCATTTCCCGACCCTGGTGTGCCAGAACTACTCGGCCGAGACGAACTTCGTCGAGAACGGCCTCCCGAACGGCACTGCGTGGTCGGTGACGTTCAACGGGACGACCGAGTCGAACACCACCGCGACGATTCCGATCGCGAACGTCACCGCGGGCGTGTACCCGTTCGCCGTCTGGGCCATCCCGGACGGAATTGTGGGCGAAGAGTGGGTCGGGGTCCCCTCGGTGCCCTCGCCATTGGTGAGCCCTGCGACGTCCGTCGTGGTCGTCACGTTCGCGCGGATCCACATCGCAGCGACGGAGTTCCCGCTCGCCGTGACGACGACCGGACTCCCGCCGGGCTCCCAATGGGTGTTCGCCGGAACCGGAGTCGCCTTCACCGGCACCGGCACGACGCTCTACCTCAACCTCTCCGGAGGGGGCCACCTGGTCGTGAACGGCACGACCGTCGTCGGTCCTGTGGGCGTCGAGTACCAGGTCGCGACCGTGACGTGGGACGTCGCGGAGCAGAACTCGACGGGACCGAACACCGGACCCGCCCCGGTGAACGTTTGGGTCAACGGATCGACCTGGGTGACCCTCCATTACCTCCCGTTCGACCGGCTCACGGTCTCCGCCACGGCCGGAGGGACCGCGGGACCACCGAGCCGGTGGGTGGCGAACGGCGGCTCGGCGAACCTCACCGCCACCCCGAACCCGGGCTACGCCTTCGTTGGGTGGTCGGGGAGCTTCGCGGGTGCCTCGACGAACCTGACCGTGCCGGTCAATGCCCCCGTGCACGAGGTCGCCGCGTTCCGACCGATCTCCGCGCCGACCTGGTCGGTCGCTCTGGCGACGTCGGGGCTGCCCGTCGGCCTCAACGCCAGCTTCACCGTCGGCACCGAGCAACTGGCCGGCCCGACCGGAACGACGTTCCGGAACTTCTCGACCGGATGGTACGCGCTGTCCGCCGCCAACCTCACCGACCCCAGTGGCGGGGCGCGCTACCTCGTCGTGTCGAGCGTATTGAGCCCCGGACAAGCACCGAACGGCAGCGCCTTCCTGAGCGGGAACGCGACGCTGACGATCACCTACCGGACTCAGTTCCTGTTCACGCTCGTTGCGGTCGGCGGAGGCACCACGTCCCCCGCGCCGGGCGCGGTGTGGGCCAACGCGTCCTCGACCATCGACCTGAACGCGCTGCCGACCGCCCAGCGCCGATTCCTCGGGTGGACGGGAACCGGCTCCGGCCATGTGGACGCCGCGGTCCTCGCCATCGCGGTGACGATGTTGGGCGCCGTCACCGAGACCGCCTCCTTCGGCCTGCGGCCCGCTCCTGCACGGTTCCCGTACGACCTCGCGGTCACCGAGACAGGGCTACCCACCAGCACCCACTGGGCGGTCACCGGACCCGCTTCGGGCGGTGCGTCGTCCGGCCCGACCATCGTCGTCGCCGGACTCAACGGTACGTACAACGTCGTCGCGGCCACGGTGACGACGTCGCCCGGCGTTCGCTACGTTCCGGCCTCCACCGGCGGCTACGCGGTGGACGTCACGACGAACGCGACCCTGACGATCGTCTTCCACCTCCAGTACCAGCTTTCCGTCGCGGCTTCGGCGGGCGGGACCGCCGGTCCATCGGGGGAATGGTGGAACGGTTCGAGTGCGGTCGCGCTCTCCGAAACTCCCTCGAACGGCGACCAGTTCACCGGGTGGCTGGGGAACGGGAGCGGCTCCTACACCGGTTCCGCGTCGTCACCGAGCGTGACGCTCTCGGGCCCGGTGAGCGAGGTCGCCGGGTTCGCCCCCACCGCCTCGACGTCCCATCCTTCGGGGACGGGAGGCGCGAGCTCCACGGATTGGCTCGTCGGCGCGGCGGGCCTCCTGGCGGGCGTCGTGATCCTGTCGGGGGCCCTGCTCTACGTTCGCCGGCAGCGAGGGTCGCCCAAGGAAGCGACCGCGCCCGAAGCGGAGGCGCCCGCGGAACCTGCGGGCGAGGACCTGTACGCCGCTGATGCGCCGTTCTCTCCCGACGCCACCGAGGGCCGCTCGGACGAACCGGGCCGCTAGCCGACGACGGCCATCGCCCAGCGCCGGGAGCTCCGCGACGGCGCGCCGCCGCGAGCTCAGCGCAGCAAACGACGGACGAACTCGGTGTAGTTCGCCGGCGGTCGAGGGGTCGGAGACGGCGAGGCGCCGCGGAGCCCGGGGATCAGCACCTCGGCCCGGCGGGCGAGCGAGCGCGGGTCGACCTGGTCCCAGACCGACTCGAGGTTGACGCGCTGCAACAGCCCCTTCGTCATCGGGCGCTTGGCGTCGTAGAACGTTACCGCCTCGAAGAAATCGAGCGCGGGGTCGGAGTTGAGGAGGGCGGCGAGGACCGCGCCGGACATCGGGTCCTCGGTCGGGACGAAGTAGCAGGTGTCGTCCAGCATCACCGGGCGACCGTCGATCTGGCCGATCGCCCGGAAGACGGCGCGCTTGTACATCCCCGAGATCGCGACCTTGCACGGCGAGAACGAGTAGGGGCCCACGCCGAACATCGCGAACGGCGGTCCGCCGAGGTAGATCCGCGAGCGACGGGCGTCGAACACATCGCTGTGGCTCGAGAGGTACGCCCAGAGCTTCGGCGCTTCCTGGCGGAGGACCGTCGTGTCCTCGCCGCTCTTCCGCTGCGTGACGATGACGCGGCGCTGGATGTCCTTCGGCCGCTCGCTGCCCAGGTCCGAGCTCTTGAGCAGCGGATAGACGAACTCGCGCTCGACGTCGACCTCCTCGCCGAGCCGGTTGTAGAGCTTCCCGTCGTCGTCGAGGACGAGCTCCATCACCGCCGCGGCGTCGTGCTTGATCCCCTGGCGCCACTCGAAGGGGAACGTCCCCTCCGACTCGCTGACCTTCTGATAGGCCGCCACGTCGGGCACGAGGTGCCCGTTGACAATCCCGATGAGCGCGCTGGGAAGGGGCGCGTCGAGCGAATCGTAGACGCGGATCGTGTAGTCGGGGGCTCCGTGGCCCATATGGAGTGTGAACAGGCAGGCGGGCGCGCTCACGCCGAACCACATGTGGGCATCGATCATCCGCATCGAACCGTCGTAGACGTTCAGGTGCTGCTCCTGAGCGTACCGGATGACGTTGCGGGCGACCGTCGTCTTGCACAGGAGCGCGATCGACGGATTCAGCGGGGCGAGGTCGCGGAGAAGTTTCAGCCAGATGAATTCGGAGAGGTCGAAGTTCGAGGCGCCGGTGATGGCTTCGATGCCCTTCAGGTTCCGGTCGTTCGACTTGGGCGGCAGGTTGCCGCGTCCGAGGCGGGCGAGCTCGGCGGTGGTGACCCACGGGGGGTTCCCGACGACGAGGAGTGGTCCCTTCGTGGTCCACTTCGTCAGCCGGCGAAGATCGGTCCGCAGAATGTCGGCGTTCGCGACCGTGACGAGCGTCTGCGGCGTGGAGAGCTTCGGGGGACCGCCGACGAACCGGTCTCCCTGGACCTCGACGCCGAAGATCTCCTTCGGAGGCTGCGCGTGTTCGACGAGGGCATGGATGAACGCCCCGTCGCCGCAGGTCGGCTCGAGCACCCTCGACCACTTCTCCCCGATGGGACCGAGGGTGGTGAGGATCTCCCGGGCGAGTTCGATCGGCGTCGGGAAATCGCCGTACTCGGCGAGCGTGGGGGGAGAACCGGCCGCGGTCCGGGGGCCGACCGCACCCGCACGGCCCGCGAGGGGGGCGAGGCTCGCCCGCTCCGCGAGTCGACGCTCTCCGCCGTCCGACATCTGTTCCGGCCTCCGAACTCTCGGTTGGTCCAGCACTCAGGCTGATATAGACCCCACCGTTCGAAGGCCGCGACTTCGGTGTCTCGGAATCCCCGGCAAGCCGGCGATTCGCGACGGAATCGACGGGGCGCGCCGACGTTCGATTTCCACCCGGCGGCGTCCGTTCATTATTGTCAAATACTGGAATAGTTCACGCCGTTGACAATGGCCCTTCCCAGTTCCTTTCCGGAGGTGCGCCGCCTCATGAACCGAGGCGGGGAGTTCGGTGCCGGCGAAGCGATGCTCTTCGCCATGCGCTCCGTGTTCGGCACCTCCCGACGCAAGCTGGGGCGGATCGGACTCACGTTGCCCCAGGCGTCGCTTCTCTCGATCGTGGCCCTGCACGGACCTCTGACGCCGTCCGAGCTCGCGCGCCGCTCTCAGGTGAGCCGCCAGGCCATGACGAGCGCCGTCAACGCCCTCGAGCGGCGAGGCCTCGTCGACCGCCTCCGCTCGTCCACCGATCGTCGAAGTCTTCGGATCGAGGTCACCCCGCGCGCCGAGCGCCTGTTCGTTGCGATGGTGCCGGAGATGCACGAGCTTCACCACCGGATCGACCAGCTGTTCACGGCCGAGGAGCGGGCGACCCTGGTCGCGCTGTTGACTCGGATCGGCCGGGAGTTCCGCCCATCGGAATCCCTCGAAGTTCCCCGGTGCGCCATCTGCGCCTCCGCCGACCCTCGGGGTGGCGCTGGATGACGGACGATGCCCCTCCCGTTGGCCCGACTTCGCCTGCGGTCGCCGGATCGTCGACGGCGGCGGGTGGCATCGGGCTGTCGCGCCGCTCCGCGGCTCTCGTCGTGACGGGAATCGTACTGGGTCTCCTGATGGGCTCGCTCGACCAGTTCGTCGTCCTCACGGCACTGCCCAAGATCGTGAGCGACCTCGGGCAGAGCAACGGCGTGACCTTCGTCGTGAGCGCCTACCTCGTGGCGACCACGATCGCGGTACCGATCTTCGCGAAACTCTCCGATACCCTGAGCCGACGCAACGTGTTCCTGGTGGGGCTCGCGATCTTCATCGCCGGGTCGACGCTCGCCGGTCTGAGCCAGAACCTCGGGGAGCTGATCGTCTTCCGAGGGCTCCAGGGATTCGGGAGTGGCTGCTTCTTCCCGGTCGGCATCGGGATCATCGCCTACGTCTTCGACCCCGCGACGCGGGCGCGACTGACGGGCGCGCTCTCGGGAGTGTTCGGCATCGCCACCGTGGGGGGGCCGTTCCTCGGGAGCTTCATCGTCGACCACGTGACGTGGCGATGGGTGTTCTACGTCAACATCCCCATCGGGCTCCTCGGGATGGCCATCCTGGCCGTCTCGCTCGGTCCGCTGCGGCCGGCCCACCGTTCGACCTTCGATGTTCGCGGCGCCGCGATGCTCGCGGTGTGGGTCGGCGCGCTGACCTACGCCCTCTACCAGGTCTCGAACACCGGATGGGCGTGGAGCGACTCGCGGACCCTCGCCCTGTTGGGGCTCTCGGCCGGGGTGTTCGTGGTGTTCGTCCTGTTCGAGCTCCGCCAAGCGAATCCCGTGGTGCCCCTCCGACTGTTCCGCGACCGCACCATCGCGCTCGGCGGGTCGATTGCGTTCCTCTCCCGGTCGGTCGTGTTCTCGCTCCTGACGTTCCTCGCGATCTACGTCGGCGTCGTGCTCTTGCAGGACGGGCCGGGCAGCGCCGACACGGTGCGCGACGTCCTCTGGTTCCTCGTGATCCCGATGATCCTCGGCTCGGTGTTCGGTGGACAGCTCGTCACGCGCGTGCCCTACCGCCCCCTCGTGGGGGCGGGAATGGCGCTCATCGTGCTCGGGATGTTCGGGCTCACCTCCGTCACTTCGACGACCCCCGTGTGGAAGTTCGCGTTCGGATTCCTCCCGACGGGTGGGATCGTGCTCCCGCTGATCCCGATCGGCGTTGGACTGGGGCTCTCGCTCGGCCCGTCCACCCTCATGGTCCAGTACCGCGTACCGCCGAAGGACGTCGGGGCGGCGACCGGGCTCGTCCAGTTCCTCGGGACGCTCGGCGCCTCGATCGGACTTTCGGTGTTCGCCTCCTACCAGAACTGGCGCTACCAGCTCACGGCGCCCGCCGCTCCCCCGGCGGCGTGCGCCGTCGTCCCCCCGCCGGGCAGCTGCGTGCCGATCCTGGGGTCCTACCACACCAGCGTGCTGAGCGAGCTCTCCGCGTCGTACGCGAACCTGTTCACCGTCATGCTCGCTCTCGCGGTCGTCGCGCTCGTGCTCTCGCTGTTCCTCCAAGGGCGGATGCCGAAGAACGTCCTCTCCGACCCCGCGCCTCCGGTCGTCCCGGCCGAGTGATCCCGCGGCCTGCGCCGCCGGGGCGGATTACTTCGGCTCGAGTGTCAGCGAGATCGAGTTGACGCAGTGGCGGACGTTCTTCGGCGTCATGCGCTCGCCCTCGAAAACGTGACCGAGGTGCGCCCCGCAGGCGTGGCAGCGGATCTCCACGCGCTCGCCGTCCGGATCCGCCAGTCGGTCGACCGCGCCCGGGACGGCGTCGTCGAAGCTCGGCCAGCCGCAACCCGAGTCGAATTTGGTGTCGGAGCGGTACAGCTCGGCGTTGCACCGCTTGCATCGGTAGACCCCGCGCGTGGTGCTGTGCTCGTACTCGCCGGAGCCCGGTCGCTCCGTTCCACGGTGCACGATGACGGCCTCCTCGGCGCGGGTCAGCTTTCGCCAGCCGGGGGACGCGATTTCTGCCATCCGAAGTCGCCAGGGCGCGGCATCCTATATCGACGTCCCCGCCCGGATCGTCGGATCGGTCCGGCCGCCGCCGGTCCGGAGGGCCGTACGCTTTCAGCCCTCCCTTCGGTCGGGGCGGCATGGCGAACCCGGAAGACTGGGCCGTGGCCGGCCCGGGCGGGGTCGCCCTCCGAGGCCGCCTGTGGGTGCCCCCGGGGGACGTCCAGCGATCGTTCGTCCTGGTGCATGGCCTGAAGGACCACGGGGGCCGCTACGGCGAGCTCGCCGAGGTCCTGACGACCGGCGGGACCGCCGTCGCCGCCTTCGACCTTCGCGGACACGGGCGGTCCGACGGCCCGAGGGCGTTCGTTCGGCGTTTCTCCGACTATGGAAGCGACCTGGGCGCGGAGATTGAGGCCGTGCGGCTTCGGTTCCCGGATCGGCCGGTGTTCCTGTTCGGGCACAGCCTCGGCGGTGCGGTCGCGGCCCGGTACGCCCTCGACCGTTCGGGCGAGCTGGCCGGCCTCGTCCTGAGCGCCCCCGCCCTTCGGGAGCCAGCGACAACGCCGAAGGCGGCCGCCGTCATCGTTCGGTTTCTTTCGGCCATCGCGCCGCGGGCCCGCGTGTTCCGCCCCGAGATCGCGGGATTCTCCCGGATCCCCGCCGTGCTCGAGGCGATGGCCAACGATCCCCTCATCGACCAGCGCCCCGTTCCGGCCCGGACCGCGGCGGAACTTCTCCGTACGATGCCCACGATCCTCGCCGACGCCGCGAGGCTCTCGTCTCCGCTGTTGGTCCTCCACGGAACCGGCGACCGAATCACCGACCCGTCCGGAAGTGCATCGTTCGTCGGATTGGTGGGGTCGGCTCACCGTCGCCTGGTCACCGTCCCCGGCGCCTTCCACGACCTCCTGCACGAACCCGAGGCCGGTCAGTTGCGGGCGACCATCGCGAACTGGATCCAAGATCCATCCGCGACCGCGTGAGAACCGGCCCTCACCTCCGGCGAGGTGCCGGGCGACCGGTGCGACGATCCGGGCGTCGAAACGCACGACGAAGCCGCGCCGATGTTCTCTCGACCCAGCGCATTCAACAGGGTTTATAGCGCGGTTATACGTCCCGCCGAAAGCCATGACGCGTTGGTTGCAAGGTGCCGGACTGTTGGTCGTCGCGATTGCCGCTCTGATGCTCGTCCCGGCGTTCTTCGTCGGAGGCGCGAGTTCGACCCACCTCGTTTCGATGGGTGCCCCGGTTCGGGGACATGCCTCCTTCGCCGGAAGTCCGACCGCCGCCCTCGACGCCAAGGCGCTCGCGGCCGCCAAGCTCCGACACATCCCGGCCACCGACATCTTCCTCCCGAACTCTCGTCAAGCTCCGCCAGCAACGAACGGAGTCGTTTCGCCACTCTATACCGCCGCACCGGCGCCGATGGGCCTCGGGTACTTCGGGGTCCAAAAGGTGCACGGAGCGAACGTCGGCACCACGACGTACTTCCCGAGCATCGAGGGCGCGGTCACGCTGAACAGCGTGAACCCGCTCTACCTCGCCTCGTCGTCCCCCGATATCTTCACCCTTCAACTGAACACCGTGCTCACCCACACGACGGTCCTCGGCAACACGTCGGGCCAGTACTGGATCCAGAACGTTCCGATCTACTTCGCCGCGAGCCAAACCCTCGGCATTGAGGACAACATCTGGAACTTCTCCTCGCCGGGCGCGGGGATGCAGACGAGCACGCTCCACAGCTACGCTGGACAGGTTGTCCCGGGCGTCTTCTACTACGACGTCGGCCCGAGCTGGCACATGCCGACGCCGTTCACGATCCGCCTCTACAACAACGCGAGCGTTGTGAACCTCCGCCCCACGGTCTTCTTCAACTACTCGATCACGACGTCGAACGGGACCGTTATCTCCGGCTCCTTCGACCAGGTCGAGTTCAACTCGGCGGCGCACCCGGTGCGTCCGGCCGCCATGCCGACGTTCCAGATCGACGGTCAGAGCACCAACCCGATCGGCCTGATCAACGACGCGGAGATCATGCTCGGCGGGCCCGGTGGCGGATCGACGACTTCGCTGTTCGGGATCGACGGCAGCATGGGTCTCTGGACGCGCGCGAACGGCTCCGCGACGTTCACGGCGGTCCCTGCGGGCTCGAGCTTCGGGACCGACACGGGCGAAACCTCCGAAGGGATCGCCGAGTGGACCAACGGCGGCTCGAGCCCCCTCGCGATGCTCGGACCGGGCCCCTCGCTCCTCCAGCCGCTCTGGGGACTCGTCGGCGCCGCGTCCGGCTTCATCAAGGAGACGTTCACCCTGACGCCCTCGAACGCGTTCGTGTTCGCGAACCAGGGAAGCAGCTTCGACGAGAACACCGCGGCGTGGGCGCCGGTGCCCCCGAGCGGGGTCGCGACCTACGACCTCTCCCCGCACACGTACTCGTTCAAGTTCCTGCTGGCGGACCACTCGCCGAGCACGACGACTGTCTCCTCGACGACGAGCTCGACGGTCACGCTGCCGGCCAACACCGCGCTCGGGGTCTACACGCCCCTCTGGGCGTGGGACAGCTCGCAGCTCGCGGCAATCTCGTCGGGCGGGACCGGGACGCTCGCGAACCCGTACGTGCTCGACTCGAACTCGGTGGGAGCGGTGAGCTCGCTGTTCGGCGAGTTCAACGACTTCTACTACCCCGTGTTCCCCGGAGTGTTCATCGCGAACTCGAACGCCTACGTAACGGCGGGCGGCCTCCCGGACTTCAACGTCCACTACACGCTCCCCGTCGAGGCGGCGTTCAGCTCCCAGTTCGGGACGCCGTTCTCGAACAACCTCGAGCTCCAGTTCCTGGACGACACCCACATCTCGGTGGTCAACAACCACCAGTTGACGGGTTGGGCGTTCTCGGGCAACTCGTTCATGTCGAGCGTCTTGTTCTGGAACACCAGCAACAGCTTGGTCGCCGCGAACACGTTCCAGGTGCAGAGCCTCGGGCTGATCCTGTCCGGCGGCACCGGCAACGTCGTCTGGGGCAACACGTTCACCCCCGCGACGACGACGGCGGCGAATCCGGGCGAGATCCAGTTCGGCTCCGCCCCGCAGGGGTTCGAGGAGTTCAACTCGGGCGACCTAATCTACAACAATGCATTCGGCACGCCGGTCACGGCCGTCACGCCGCCGTTCAACCTCTACACCGGCGCTCCGCAGGTCCCGACCGACCGGTGGAACGTCACGCCGCAGGTCGCCACGAACACGCGGACCGTGAACGGCTGGGGCCTGACCGGGAGCATCCTCGGGCTCGGCTTCCAGTCGGGCAACTGGTGGGCGGACTACGGGAGCGCCAGCAACCCGTACGGCGTTCGGCCATACAATGAGGCCGGCGGGATCCTCGTCGGGGGCGACGACCAGCCGCTGCTGACGTTCAGCCTGCACCGCATCGTGTTCACCGAGACGGGGCTCACGCCCCTGACGCCCTGGTCGGTGACGATCAACGGCTACACTCAGACGGCGACGTCGAACTCGATGACGTTCTGGGAGCCGAACGGGCTCTACGCGTTCTCGGTCGGACACGTCACGGGCTTCACGGCGACCCCGACGATTGGCGCGGTGAAGGTCGCGGGCGGCCCGAACGCGGTGTCGGTCACTTTCTCCTGAGCGGGGCCTGTTCTGGAAGAGAGCCAACCGTTTCCTGCGTCCCAACGGCTCGCCGCCGACGGCGAGGCACCGCCTTCGGGGGATTCGAATGCCCTAGCGAAGGGGTGTTCGCCCGCTGAGCCGGTCGGGGGCGGGGGGAGGCGCGGCACGGCGACGTCGCGCCGTTTCCGGCGCCCGGAGCGAGAGCCCGGCCGGCGAGCCGCCGTTCTTCGATTGCTCCCAAGCCGCCTCCCCTGCGTTCAACAGGTCACGGCAGAGGTCCGGTGAATCGATCCGCACGTAGACCGGGGAACCCGTGCGCGCGCCACCCGAGGTCCCGCTCCGCAACATGAGCCAGCGTCGATCCACGATCACGGTGGGCGCCGCGAACTGCGCCGAGTACCGAACCGTCGCGCCGGCCCGCTCGAGTCGCGCGTGCTGGGGGGCGCGATCCCCGTCCGGTTCGGGCGGCGGGACGAGAAGCCGCACGTTCACGGCGTGGGGGGCGCCTTGCCGTTTCGCAATTTCGCCCTCGAGGGCGGGGGCCGGGTCGAACCACGGGGTCTCGTTGCCCAGGAACCAGATCTCGCGGACCGCGCCGCCCACGAGGTCCATCAACCAGCTCGCCGCGGCGGCCGGGGAACTCGTGGTCGACGCCGGTTGGGGAGCGGCGATCGACTCTTCGAGGCCTCCCGAGGCGTAGAGTCGGGCGAGCGGTTGCTCGAGCTCGCCGGCCAGGGCGGCGGCCTTTCGGCCTGGCTCGACGAGCGCGTGCAGGATCACCGACGGGTGGGACGACCGGAACGAGGTTGACGAGCCGGCCCGCTGGCGAACGACGAACCCGCGGGCTTCCATCCGGTCGAGGGCCCCGTAGAGGGCTTGCAGGTTCGTGCCCGCCCGCCGACTGAGCTCGCGAGCGCTCGTGGGCCCCGGCCGCAGCATCAGCACCTCGAGGAGCTTGCGGTCCGAGGGGGACAGCGAGCGATCGAGCTCGAGGAGCAGTCGAACCGACGCGGCGATCCCGACTGGCCCGATGGGTGGATTCATTCGTTCGTTCCTTCGTCGGAGCGGCGACGAATGCTGGGACCGCCTCATAATAGTCACGCGGCCGGCTCATGCCCTTGAAGTAGGCGCGACCCCACACGGCGTTGCTCGCTCGGTCGGCACCGGGGGGCGTTGGGAACTACGATGACACGAAGCTGGCGGACGTGGGCGGCCTTTGGGGCCTTGGCGATTTGCGCGGTCATGATCGGGAACCTCGGGACGGGGATCGGGTCGTCGGCGACGACGTACTCCGTCGCCTTCTCCGAGACCGGACTTCCCGCGGGCACTTCGTGGAGCACGACGTTCAACAGCGTCCTGAACACGGGGACGACGAGCACGCTGACCTTCACCGGAGTCTCGGCGAACTCCTACAGCTACTCGATCGCGAACCCCGTCAGCGGGACCGCCTCGACGACCCGCTACGTCCCCTACATCGCCTACGGCTACCTCACGGTGCCGAACCAGTTGCATGTGACGGTCGCCTACACGAAGCAGTACATGGTCAACTTCGGCGTTACGCCCGTCAGCTCGGGGACCAACTCCCCGGGAACCGGCTGGTACAACGCCGGCTCCACCATCCCCATCCAAGCGTCGGCGACGTTCGGCTACACCTTCCACAACTGGGGGGCGACGCCCGCCGCGGCGCTCACGTTCACGAACACGCTGTTCGACTCGACCGCCATGACGATCACGGCGACGGGCACGGTCACCTCCCACTTCACTGCCACGAAGTTCGCGACGAGCTTCACCGAGGTCGGGCTGCCCGCGGCGAAGCCGTGGTCGGTCGTGTTCGGCGGAACCTCGCATCTCGGCACGACGGCGACGATCTCGACCGGCAACCAAGCTCCGGGCGGCTACTCCTGGACGGTCGCGCCCGTCTCGGTCGGGTCCGGCGTGCAGTACACGCCGATGCCGGCCGGGCCGCTGTCGATGTCCGTCCCCACCCAGCTCACGCAGGACATCGTATTCGTCAAGCAGTTCAGCGTCGCGTTCGGCACCAACCCGTCCTCCTCCGGCACCACGAGCCCCGGCGTCGGGAGCGTTTGGGTCACGAACGGGACGAACCTCCCGATCACGGCCCTGAACACCGCGAGCTGGGTGTTCTCGACCTGGATCACCGCCCCGTCCTCGGCCTTCGGGGTCGGGAGCAAGACGGTCGCGGGCACGAACACCACCGTCAGCGGGTCCGGAACCCTCACGGCCAAGTTCGTCGCGGGAACGCCGTGCACGACGTGCTCCGTGACGTTCACGCAGCTCGGCCTTCCGACCGGCACCGGCTGGGGCATCACCTTCGGCGGCGTGATCCACTCCACGACGGCGACGTCCCTCACGATCACGGGACAGACGGCGGCCCAGAGCTGGGCTCCGTTCTCGGGGATCGGCTCGAGCCAGTTCGGGGTGCAGTACTATCCGGTCGCGCCGAACACGGGAACCTACTGGTACCTCGGTCAGACCTCCTCGTACACCATCGTCTACCAGAAGGAGTACCTCGTGACGATCCTGACGAACCCCACCTACGGGGGGGGCACCACCTCGATCTCGACCGCTTGGTTCCCCGCCGGCTCCCAGAACGCGATCACCGCGGAGACGGTCCAGGCGACCAAGTTCTCGTCGTGGTCGGCGGGCGCCAACCTCAGCCTGACCTCGGCCGTGAAGGCGTCCACCGCATTCACGGTCAACGGCCCGGCGACCCTGACCGCGAACTTCGCGCCGATGGTGCACACGATGCACTTCTTCGAGTACGGTCTCCCCGGTGGGACCACGTGGGGCGCGACGATCGGGTCGCAGAGCTACTGGTCGAACACTCCGTACATCAACATCACGGGCGTTCCGGACGGCTACACCAGCTGGGGCGCGTCCACCGCGATGACCGGTGGCGCAGGGATCCAGTGGAACACCCTTGTCTCAGGGGGGTCGATCACGATGCCGTTGCAGAACTACCAGGCCGTCGTGTATGCGGAGCAGTTCCAGGTGAACTTCGTGGCCGGCGGCACCGTCGGTGGTTCGACGAACCCCTCGGGTCTCGCGTGGTACTACGCGGGGATTGAGGTACCACTCATGGCGTCCAACGGAACGAGCGTCTCGTTCACCGGATGGAGCCAGGTGGCCAGCACGGGCACGCTCACGCTCACCTCGACGACGGCCGCGTCCACCTACGCGACCATCAACGGGGCTGGTACGATCACGGGAACGTTTGCCTGAGCGGGGCGGCGTCGCCACGCCAACCCATTCTACCCCCGGACGAGCCGTCCACCGGCTCGCCCACCGAGCCGTTCAGGTCGGAAGCTCGCGCAACAGCCGACGGGCGCCACCGTCGACGAGGACCGCGAGTCCCGCCAACACCGCGACGAGGACTCCGACCGCCCCGATCGCCACCGGGAGAGGGAGCAGGGGGGACAGGGCGCCGAAACTCAGGCTCCGCGCGAGGGTCACGGTGACACCGCCCAACACGGCGTAGAGCCCGACCGTAGCGAGCATCGGAAGCGGGCGGACGAACTGGGGACGCGGCCGGTCCTGGAAGTCGGAGTAGCGCGTCGCCGCGAGCAGCCCGATGACCGTCCCTTCGGCGATCGCCAGGGCGGCGGTCAGGGCGAGACCGGGCAAGGTAAGGACGGGCGGTCGGAGCACGACGCAGGCGACCGCGAGGATTCCCGTCGTGATGGCGAACGAAACCAGCAGGCTCACGCTCGCCTTCGCTCGCAGCACCGCGCGGGGGCGGATGGGGAGGAAGTAGAGGTGGGCGACAGCTTTTCGCTCCTGGCCGAACGACGACGCGGAGAGGAGCAGCGCCGACAAGCCCCCGAACCACGCCATCAACCCGAGCGTGAGCGAGTCCCCGGAGGGCGTCGCGCCGGCCCCCCGCTCGACGAGGAGCACAATCGAGACGATCAGGGGCAGTAGCAGGAGAGGGAGTAGCTCGCGTCGTCGGAGGAGACTCCGCAGGTCCTTCGCCGCGAGGGCCAGCTCGGGCCGGCTGAATCCGAGGGCGCCGAGGGCCGAGGGAGCGGAGCCGTACCGGTGGGGCTCGAACTCGATCTCGCCGCCGGAGGGGACCCAGAACCGCGCGCGGGCGCGGGCCGCGGCGTAGCCGATGACCGCGAGCAGAGCCGCCTGCCCGAGCACGGCAACGCCGGCTCCCAGGCCGTTGCCAGCGAGGAGGGCGCTGACCGCGTCCGCGGACCACAGGAACGGAATCGCGAGACCGACCGGACCTAGACCGGAGAACGCGGCGACGGCCGCGAGTAGGATCACGGGATTGAACAAGAGCTCGAACGCCACGACCACGAGGAGGAAGGCGACCGCCCGGACCACGAGAGCCGTCGACCCGCGCCGGCGACCGAGGGAGCCCGCCCGCTGGGTGACGGCGCGCAGGATCTCGATGAGCAGCGAGCCCTCGAGCAGTCCGACCGCGCCCAACGCGACCGCAAAGGCGGCCGCCGGGAGTGCGTGGCCCACGAGGCCGAGTCCGAGCGCGACACCCCCCAGAACGGCGATGGACAGCGAGTAGAGGGCCGTCAGCGACAGCGCCGACGCCACAACGTACTCCGCGCTGGTGAGCGGGAGCCAGTTCGCGGCGTCGCTCGCCGCGAACTTCGCCGTGGAGGCGAGCTCGAACATGAGTCCGCCCACCAGGACGGCGCCGACGCTCAGCAATGGGACGAACGGCAGCACCGCGGCGAGGAGGGCGCTGAGAGCACCGGGACCTGTACTCTCGAACGCCACTGCGGCGAGCGAGCTCAGGAGGAAGACGACGGCGAACGCTGCGGCATCGGCCGCGGCGATCACGACCGGTCGGCCGAAGAAGCTGCGCGGGTTCGAGGCCGCGCGGCCGGCGCGGAGCTGGGAGGCGAGCAGGACCTCGGCGAGCCGGAGGACCTTCCGAAGGTTCATCCGGGACCGCCCTAGCGGCTGAGTGCCGTCACAATATCGCCGATGCCCTGCGTGCCCGTCAGCGCCAGGAACACCTCCTCGAGTCCCGACCCTTCGAGGCCCGCCAGATGGCGCAGGCTGTCCACCGTGCCCGTGGCGAGGACCGCGCCATGGTGCACGATGACGAGCCGGTCGCAGATCGCCTGCGCGATCTCGAGGACGTGGGTGCTGAAGACGATCCCCACACCGTCGCGGTGCGCGAGGCTCGTCAGGAGCTCTTTCACGATGCGCGCCGATCGCGGGTCGAGACCATTGAGCGGCTCGTCGAGGACGAGGAGCCGGGGGCGGTGGAGCAGCGCCGCGATCAGCGCCACCTTCTGCTTCATGCCCTGCGAGTAGCCGCTGATCATCGCGTTTTCGTGGCCCGTGAGCTCGAGCGCCGTAAGGTAGGAGCCGACTCGCTCGGCGCGTCCGGCGGCCGGAAGCTCGTACATGTCCGCCACGAAGTCGAGGTACTCCGCGCCGGTGAGGAACTCGTAGAGCGACGGGTTCTCGGGAACATACCCGAGCTGGCGCTTCAGGGCGAGAGCGTCGGGACCGATCTCCTCCCCAAGGACTCGGACCCGCCCCGAATCGGGCCGGACCAGGCCGATCGAGATCTTCATCGCGGTCGACTTTCCCGCGCCGTTCGGCCCGAGGAGTCCGACGACCTCGCCCGCTCCGACCGCGAGGTCGACATTTCGCAGCGCTTCGACGTTGGCGTACCGCTTCGAGACCTGTTCGAGGCTCAGCGTCGGCGCCCCGGGGTTCGCCGAGTGCGGGAGAGATTCCGACATCGATCGCACGGGGGGACGGGCCACGAACCCCGATTGTCGAGACCTAGGACTCGTTCCTGCTCATATCCCATCGCCCCGCGTCGCGGGGCCTCGGAGGGCGTCGCCCTCGGCTCCCGAGCGGGGCGGCCCTAGCCGACCCGACCGCCGTGCACGATCGGGGTTCCGTCGACCTCGACGTCGGCGCCCCGGAGCATGGAGTAGAGCTGGTAGGGGAGGGCCGTCTTTCCGCCTAGAAAGGCGTTGCCGCCGGTTCCGAGGAGCACCGTGCCGGACTCGATCTCTTCGTACTGCGGGACGCCGCGGGCCTTCGGGTTCAGTCCGATGCTGAGGAGCGCCGGTCGGTCCTTCCCGGAGCCCGCGGCGCGGTAGCCTGACTCCACCTCGGTGCCGTCGTCGTCGAACGAGAACGAGACGAGCCGTCCGCCCGAGAGCTCCCAGCGTCCGGTGCCGACCTTCTGGGTCGGCATGATGTAGGGAGTGTTGGCGACCACGGTACCGTCACCGCGGCGTTCGTCGAGACCGACGATGACCGTGCCCGCTGGAGAGTTTGCGAGGAATCCGTACGGCCGGGCCATCGCGTCCTTGTCTATGAGCCCAGATTCGACGCGGGGCTGGTAGCCCGCGAGGCCGAGCGTCAGGTCCGTGCCGTTCTTGTGATGGATCCGGAGCTCTTTGCCCGATTGAAGTCGACGGGCAATCTCCCGACCAGTGGCGTACATCCGTCCCGAGTCGGCAAGTCCGGCAGTGGCGATCTGACGCCTCCACCGAGTTCCGTCGACGCCGATCTTCGTTGCCAGGGGGTCCGTGGCGTAGGCGACCGACATCCGGCAGCCTCGAAGCTTCCCCTTGCGACCAATGCGGTACCACTCCTCGTTGAACGCCATGGCGGACCCCCCGACGCGTTCGGGGAGCGCGTCGGCCCGAGGGCGGTCCTCGGGACCCCAGAAGTAGATGTAGACGTTCGCAGCGGCGAGCGCGGCCCGCTCCGAGCGCGACATGCGTCCCAACGGCTTCGTCTTCCGAGAGTCGATCCCCGACCACCAGGCGCGCTCGTCTTCGTAGAGGACCATCGCGTCCGCGCCGAGCCGCCGCGTCTCCTCGACGAAGGCGCCGACGTACGGCAGGGAGTGCGACCAGCTCTCGATGACGACGGATTCGCCGGGCCGGACCTTCAGGTTCCGGGCCAAGATCGTCCGGGCGAGCTGGGTTTCGAGGCGCGACATGGGGAACCGAGTCGGGGTCGCTACATGAGTCCGACCCAGGGTGGCGAGGCCGCTCCCTGCGGAGCCGCGCCGGCCGTCCTGAGAACGGTCACGTTCATGACCCGGGGCTCGGTGCCCCGCCCGACCCGATGGCCGACCTGACGACGATCTATACCATCCTGGGGGCGGCGAGCTCCGGCGCCGTCGTGATGAGCGCGATCTTCGTGCTCATCCAGCTCCGCCAGAACGGGCGACTGCTGCGCGCCACGCTCCGCCAGCAGCAGGCGACGTTCTCCCTCACGTTCCTCGAGCGGATCACGGACGAGTCGTTCCCGCGGCGGCGGGCCCGGATGTTCGTGCTGTTGCAGAAGTTCCGGGAGACGGGCTGGAAAGACGTCTTCGAGACGCCGGAGGACTTCGAGGTCCGCAATTTCGCCTACTTCTACGAGCTGCTGGGCCAGATGGCCCGCTCGGAGATCGTCGACCTCGAGACGGTCCTCGACTCCCTGCAGTTCATCGTCGTGCGGGATTGGCAGGTGTTCGAGCCGCACGCCGCCTTCATCGCGTCGAGGTACGACCTCGACGTCAAGACCTACCGCAACTTCGAGTGGCTCGCGGTGGAAGCGCGCCTCCACATGGCCCACCGCTCCGAGGAGGAGAAGGCGGGGACGTACCAAGGGTTCACGCACGAGCCAAAAGGGCCGGCCCCGGGGGGAATCGGCGCCAGAGGGGCTCCACCATCGAGCGGAGGGGAACCTTTCAAGTAGCAGGCGGGGGTCGAACGTCGATGACCGATGAGAAGCCAGGGCTCACCCTCGACAATCACTACGACGCGCCCCCCGAATTCGCGTACAGTTGGCTCACCGATTTTCACGACGACGACGGCACGCGCTACTTCGGGATGACGAACCCCGGCAAGGTCACGCGCAACGGGACGACCGTTCAGCTCGAGGGCGCCATGCGCCAGGGCACGACGAAGATGACCGTCACCCTCGCCCCTCCGGACCATTGGTGGGCGGAGGGCGGCTTCTTCTCCAACTCCGGCCGTCAGGTCGCCCACACGAAGATCGTCGAGACCCTCCGCGCCGACGGTGCGGGCACGACGCACCACGCCGAGTTCTATCTGCACCCGGACGGGTTCGTGGCCCGTTTGATGTTCATGATGGGGTCGGGCAAGATGCGCCGCGACATGCGGACCTCGTTCGACCGGCTGAAGGCCGACCTCGACTCCGAGTACCGCGCGGTGCACGCGTAAACCTCCGAAGGATCACAGGTGAAAACGATGGCCGTAGACTTTGAGCTAGGGAAGGCGCCGAGTTACCGGATCGCCACGCTCGTCGCGAAGGGAAAGTGGAGCGAGAACATCGGCCGGGCCGAGCTGCAGAAGCTTCGGACCTGGGCGAGCGAGAACAAGCTGAAGACCGGGAAGGTCATCTTCCGATGGCGCCCGGACGAGACCCTCGAGGTCGGACTCGAGGCGAAGGGGAACGCGAGGTCGACGGGCGGCATCCGGTGGAGGACCCTCCCCGCGACCGCCGTCGCGCGCGTAACGTTCGACCCCGACCTGGTATCGCCGCGCATCGTCTACCACGGTCTGAGCGACTGGCTCCGGTGGCGCAAGAAGGACAAGGAAGTCAAGTCCGTCGGATCGTCGCGCGAGGTGTATCGCGGGGACCCGTGGACCGACAAGTCCGCCTGGAAGAACACCTCCGTCGAGATCATCGTCCGCCGCTAGGTCCGCCATCGTCGACCGCCCCTTGGCGGACCGGACCAGCCCCGGAGGGGGTCGGCCGGTCCGCCGGTGGGTTCCCAGTCCCGACCCGCCCCGTCGTCGGGCTCCGTCGAATTGATTCTTTGGGTTTCAAGTAGGACGATTCGCAGAATTCCGGGGCGATGAGTGCCCCAGAACTCCCACCCGTTCCTCCGTCATCGTCCTCGGTCGGACCCCGGGGAGCCCGATTCCGAGCCTGGGTCGGGCGGCACCCAATCCTCCTCGTCGCGCTCCTGAGCCCCGGCATTGTCGAGTACCTGAGCGGCTCGAGCAAACTGGGCGGGATCGTCGTCGCGCCACCGCTCTTCGCCCTCCTGCTGTGCTTCAATCTCGGACTGTACGTTCCGGGCGTCCTCCTGATCCGGGAAGCGCGGATCCGCTGGCGCGGAGGCTGGACGACCGTGATCCTCCTCGGCTGCGCCTACGCCATCGTCGAAGAGGGACTGGCGCTGTCGACCCTGTTCAATCCCCAGGCGAGCGTCGTCGGCGCGCTCGGGTTCTATGGTCACTTCCTTGGAGTCAGTTGGGTTTGGCTCGTCGGGGTCGTTGCGGTGCACGTGGTGTTCTCCATCGGGCTCCCGATCCTCCTTCTCGACCTCGCTCTCCCGACGTCGCGGGGAGTGCCGTTCCTGGCCCGCCGGGGAATCGCGGCGGCACTGGGCGTCCTCGCCCTCACGACCAGCTCCCTCTTGCTCGTCACGTGGGGGTTGTTCCACTTCTTTGCGGGCGTCCCGATCGTCCTCGGGAGCTTGATCGCGATCGCTGCGCTCGTCTGGGCCGCTCGGACGGTCCCTCGCGACCTGGTTCGCCCCTGGCATGCTGGCCCGACTCGACCACCCTGGGTGTTCGCGATCCTCGGCACGGCGTTCTGGCCCGGGTTGCTCCTGATCGATGCCCTGTTCGGTGTCGCGGGCATGCCGCCCGCGGTGACCGTGCTCGCGTTGCTGGGCGCGCTCCTCGCGTTCCTACTCGTGGTCAGTGCCGGGATCGGCCGCGTGGCCAACGAGCGTTGTCTCCTCGCCTTGACGATGGGGCTCGTGGCGCCGATCATGTTCGCCGGCGCCGTCGTCGGCCTCGGCGTTCCGGTGGTCCTCGTCGGGGATGTGCTGGCGATCTGGTTCTTCCTGTTCCTCTGGCGACGGTACGACGCGCCGAGACGAGACGTCCCCGCCCATGTCCAGGCCACGCCCGCCTAGCGGGGTCGTTCCGTTCGGTTCGAGGGAGCTCGACCACCGGGATGGTCCCGAGGTCCGCGCGCGGGTCGTACCTCGCAGGTCCCGCGTTACAGGTCGTCGAGGTGGAGAAGTGCGTCCCTTCGGGCCAGGAGGTCGACCTCGCTCCGGATCGTGTCGTCCCGTTCGACCTCGTGGACGAGGCGGACGATCGTCTCATCGGGCGATTCGCCCGGGCGCGCCACCGGGCCGAGCCACTCGATCGTGGCCTGAGAAAGGCGGCGACCGGTCACGAGTTCAGGAGGCATCGCCCCCATTTCAATCTCGCCCCCCGGGCCAGAATTGCGCCCATATTGCGACGCGTGGGAGAGAGAGTCGTCGCCGAATCGGACGCCCCGCCGGTCCTCGTCTGGTCCCTCAGGCCTTGGAGTAGGCGTAGCTGTAGCTCGGGCTCACGACCTTTCCGCCGTCCACGATCAGGTACTCCCGCTCGAGCGGCCGACCGTCGAGGAATCGCGTCACGCAGTCCTGGATCCCCTCGGCGATGCGGCGCTGCGCCTCGAGCGTCGTGCCCGAGATGTGCGGGGTCATGGCGTGGTTCGGCATCGTGCGCCACGGGTGGTCGCGCGGGGCGGGCTGGGGGTACCACACGTCGCCCGCGTATCCGGCGAGATGCCCGCTCTTCAGCACCTCGACTAGCGCCTCGGTGTCGACGATGCGGCCGCGAGCCGTATTGACCAGGTAGGCTCCCTTCTTCATCCTCGCGAGTCGCTCGCGGTCGAACAGTCGGTCGGTGCCCGGCGTGAGGGGGGCGTTGATGCTGATGACATCGCACGCCGCGACCAGGGCGTCCAGCGGGGCGTACCGGGCGCCGAGGACCTGCTCCTCCGCCGTCGTGAGACGCCGGTTGTCGTAGTAGAACATCCGGACGTCGAACGGCTTGAGTCGGGCCGCAACCCGCTGGCCGATGCGTCCCATTCCGACGATCCCGACGGTCTTGTCCTCGAGGTCGTGCGCCCGCGTCGCGAGCGCGGCGATGTCCCAGCCGCCCGCGACGACCTGCTGGTAGGACGGGATGTAGTTGCGGACGAGGGCGAGGACCTGCATCACGACGTGCTCGGCCACGCTGACGACGTTGCTGCCGGTGATCTCCGCCACGGTGACGTTGCGCGCCGCCGCGGCGGCGAGGTCGAAGTGGTCGGAGCCGACGCCCGCGGTGAGGAGCAACTTCAGCTTCGCCGCCCGTTCGATCCGCTCCTTCGTGATGTAGGCCGGCCAGAACGGCGTCGCGATGACGACGTCCGCATCCACGAGCTCCGAGTCGAGCGCCGGACCGGTTTCGGAGGTCGAGACGAGCGTGTGCCCCCGCGACGCGAGGATCGGGCGGAGGCCCAGCGCCAATTCGGCGCAGTTCCACAGCTCGGGGTTCGACTTCGCCGACTCGCCGCCCGGATACAGGATCGCGACGAACTTCATGGTGGTTCGCTCCCGGCAACCGCCCGGGCAGAAAAAGGGAGTTGGCCGCGCCGCGACGGCGCCCGGATTCCCGTCCTACGGTTCCAGGGGCCGGCAGATCGCCTCGAGCTCGCGGACGACCCGTTCGACCCGATGCGCGGAGGCGAGGAGGTCCGTGATCGCGTCCCGGCCCTCGTCGAATCGCGGCGGATCCGCGAACCAAGCGTCGCGGAACTTCGCGAGGTCGAGGTCGAGCTGCTCGAGGTTCAGGCGAAACTCCGCGGCGGCCATCCGGACGCGATGGTCCTTCGGGAGGAGGCGGGCGAGCTCCCGTTCGGGGTCGGTCGAGAGAAGGCCCCCCGCCCGCGACATGTTCGACGGAGCGCCCATCGACCCAGAAGAACACTGCGCTGGACCTGAAACGAGCCGACGAGCGGGGGGGGCGAGCGTCGAATCGGATTACTTCGACTGCGCGAAGGCACGGGCGAGGTTCTCAGAATAGAAGCCCGCGAAGGTCCAATCGTGGAACTCCTCGGGCGGAGGAGTCCGCATCATCTCTGCC
Source organism: Thermoplasmata archaeon (assembly GCA_022750115.1). Classification (GTDB taxonomy): domain Archaea; phylum Thermoplasmatota; class Thermoplasmata; order Lutacidiplasmatales; family UBA184; genus Lutacidiplasma. The sequence continues at coordinate 269,864 of JAKIWI010000001.1, read as the reverse complement.
CGGGAGCGTCTCGACCGACGGGCAGAGCGGGCGGTCCGCACGAGGCCGCGCAGGTAGCGCTCCATCTTCGCGAGGTCGGCCGCGCCTCCCACGGCACCGTGGCCGGGAATCGCCGTCTCCGTCCGGAGTCGGCGGATCCGGGCCAGCATGGCCGCCCACGAGCGGGGATTGCCGTCCCCGGCCGACGGGTGGTATCCAATCGAGAGCAGGTCGCCGAGACAGGCGATCTTTCCGTCGGGCTCGAACGCGAAAACGTCGCTCGGCGAGTGTCCCCCGCCGTAGCTGACAAGCCGGAGCTCGCGCCGCTCCCCGAAGATCGTCAGCTTCCGGTCGAACGTCAGGTCGGGCGCGATCGGGCGGAATGGTCGGCGAACCGCAAGCGTGCCCTGAAACCAGCCTCGGAACACGGTCCGATCGGCCGCCGGGAGAATCTGGTCGGCCGCGTCGAGCTCCCGTAAGGCCCCGGGCATCTCTCGAAGGTCCGAGGTCCACTGTTCCCGGCCCCGAGTGAGGATCAATTCCCGCGTTCGCTGGGTCGAGGCGATGGGGGCCGGCCGGAATGCGACGTTCCCGCGGATGTGATCCCCGTGCCAATGACTGTTGACGACGACGTCGGGCGGCCGTCCGGTCAGTCGCCGTGCGGCAAGTGCGAGCTTCGCCCCCGCGACGGGCGTGAGCATCGTATCGAAGACGACGGTCATCCGGCCGAGGTCGAAGATCCCCGAGTTGCACAGCGCGTATCCGCCATCGCGGGCGATGGCCGCCCAGGCGCCCGGGCCGACTCGGCGAACGTCAAAGTGGCTGGGATCCCCTCGGCCTCCCTTCATCGCTGAACGGAGCAAAGCAAAGGGCCGATAATACGGCCGGGAGCGACCCGGCCATCGCAGGTCGCGGTGACGAGGTCAGCTCCGCGGGGGGCTCTGCCGCGTCGCCCACCGTCGGCGACCGTGGGAGTCCGAACGGAACCGCCGTCTCGGGGAGACAGCGCCCCGGGGAGCGACCGCTACGATTTTCGGGACTTCAGCCCGTCCTCGATGAGGATCAGTGCCTGGGTCGAGAGGGAGCGGCGGTCCTTCGCTGCGACGGCGCGAAGGCGGCGGAGTACGGCCGGAGGGGCGTACACCGCGAGGGGCACTCGGCGAGTTTCGGCCGATTTCCTGGGTCGCGGCACGTGCTCGTTCCTATGCTCCTAACGCCCGGGCCGGCAGCCTCGGGGGCCGTCAGACGTCGAGCATCGAAGGGTGCTGCCCGATTGATATATACTTGGCGTCGCGCGCTGTTCGAACGGCAGGACGCGCTGCTCCCTCGTCGGAGCGGCCACGTGGTGCAATCGCCGGGCTCCTCTCGATTCTGGTCGGTGGGCTCGAGCCTGGGCCAACCGACGGCGTTCCAACCGCCGTCCGACGCGTCCCACGCGCGCTGGGCCGCCGTCTCACCTACGAAGGACGTTCCCCGCCTAGTACGGCGTGTCGAGGGCTCGCCCGAGATTCGGGACGCCGGACCGGCCCATCATGCGAAGGAACGAATCCGCGGACGCCGGCGCGTAGCCCATGAAGTGATTGTTGAAGAACACGAGCGCCCGGTCGACCTCATCGAGGCGCCGCTGGACGGAGTCGGCCCATTTCTGCAGCTCGGCCGTTCGGTCGACCCGGGTTTCACCGAGCGACGACTCGGGAATCGTCGTATGGTCCCCGATGAATCGTAGATAGATCCGGTTCGTGGTGAGCAGGTCCGGCACATCGAGAAACGTCAGGGACGACCAGGCAAGGGCGGCGTCGTGCTCGGCGAAATGCGCGGCGAGCCATTTCGCGCGCGCGCCCTGGAACCACCCCTTGTCGCGGAGCTCGATCGCCAGCGGCACATGGGGCGCGAGGCGGGTGACGAGTCGTTCGAGCTGCCCGGCCGCCCCCTCGTTCCCGTCCTTGGGCGGGCGGAACGACGGGGGAAATTGCGCGACGACCCCGGTAAGCTTCGGACCGAGCGCCGCCGCGGCGGCCAGGAACGCCTCCACCTTCCCGTCGTCGAGCGGCTTGCCCGGCTCCATGAGCTCCCGGGAGAGCTTGAGGGCGAACTGGAACGAGTCGGGGGTGCGCTGCGCCCAGCCGCGCACCATGGCGCGCGCCGGGATCGCGTAGTACGTCGCGTCGACCTCGACGGTGTCGAAGAACCGCGCGTAGTACGGGAGTCGCTGGCCCGGCGGAAGTCCCGGCGGATACAGGCGCCCGTTCCACGCCTCGCTCGTCCACGACGAGCAACCGACCCGGAGTTCGGCGGTCACGCGGGTCGCCATCGCGCCGGGCCGTAAGGGTTCGCCGTTCGGGAAAGGCTGTATGGGGGGCCGCGCTCCGCCGAACGGACGGCTCGCTCTCAGCAGGGCGTTGGCCGTCGGGCAATCGTCGATGGGGAAGCAGATCATCCGCGAGGTCGAGCCGATCGAGGTCGCCGCCCCGGCGGGCGAAGCATCGTCGCCATGGAGCTCCACGGTCGTGCTCGTGAAGGTGACGACCACATCGGGCGCCGTCGGTTGGGGCGAGGCGCCGACCACGCTGATGACGCGTCCGGTGTTCGAGAGCGTGGCCGAGGTCGCGCGGTTCTACCGCGGGAGGTCGCTCGCGGAGCACCGAGCGGCGTTCGCGGAGTACGAGCGCTACTCGTTCTACCGCTCCCGGTCGATGGAAGCGACGAGCGCGCTGTCGGCCGTCGACATCGCCTGCCACGACCTCGTGGGCCACGAGCTCGGGTGCCCCGTGTCCGACCTGCTCGGGGGCCGGCTCCGGAACCACGTGCGGGCTTACTCCAACGGATGGTACTCCGACTGCCGCGACCCGGCGGAGTTCGCCGCCAAGGCGAAGGCGATGACGGACTCGGGTTTCGGCGCTCTCAAGTTCGACCCATTCGGAGACCAGTTCGGTCAACTGTCGCCGGCGGGGCTCCGCCTCGCCTCCGCCCGAGTCGGCGCCGTCCGGGAAGCCGTGGGAGAGGACGTCGACCTGCTCATCGAGTACCACGGGCGGTTCTTCCCCGAAGCGGCGATTCGCGCCGGGCGTGAGCTCGAGCAGTATCATCCGCGATTTGCCGAGGAGCCGGTGCGCCCGGAGCTGTGCGATGCGTTGGTCGACTTCCGCCGGCGCGTATCGACTCCCGTCGCCCTGGGCGAACGACTCCTGACGCCGTCGGACTTCCTGAGCTTCCTCTCCCGAGGCCTGGTGGACATTCTCCAGCCGGACATCACCAATTCGGGCGGATTCACCTCGGGGCGGGAGATCTCCGGTGTCGCGGCGGCGTTCGGCGCGCCGGTCGCCTACCACAACGCGTTCGGCCCCATCCAGACCGCCGCCACGCTCCAGATCGATGCCACTCTCCCGACGTTCTTCGTCCAGGAGAGTTTCGAGGCGAGCTGGCCCGAATGGAAGCGTTCCCTCGTGCGCGGCTACACGATCGAGAACGGCGGGTTCCGGATCCCGACGGGGCCCGGGCTCGGGGTCGAGGTCGATGAACGCGCGGTCGAGCGGTTCCGCTCCGACGTCATGGAGCCGATCTCGCCCGAACCGCCATGGGTCATCGCGGGTACCTGGGTCGACCGAGGCGGCACGTCCCCGTCGAAGGCGACGAGCAAAGGCCCGGGCGGGCGGGCTTCGTCGTCTCCTCGGCACCGTCGGCGCTGAGGCGATCCCGGTCCACCGACACTCTCGCGAGCACGGTCGGCGCGGGGTCTCTCGCGCTCGAATCCAGGGCGAGCGAGCTGTCTATTCGGAGGACGGCGGATTCTCGGGCGGCGTCGCCACGTCGGTCCGTCCCCGGCGCGCTAAGGCGACCCCCGCGCCGATCGCTCCCCCGACGGCCGCCCCCGCCGCCGCCGCGCCGTAGCCGAGAAGACCCGTCAACCCGGAGGGCGCGTTCCCGCCCGGAGTCGTTGTCCCCTTCGACACCGGGGTGAAGCTCACGTTGAGAAGGACGTCCTTTCCGAGCACGTGCACCGTCCCGGCGGTCGGGGTCCGGAGGTACCCGCCGATCGCCGTGACCGCGAACTGCCACGAGCCGTTGGTGACGTGGAAGGTGATGGCCGTCTGCGTCGAGTTCTGCGCGACGCCCGCGAGCGTCACGGACCAGTTCAATCCGGAGGGGAGGCCCGACTGGACAAAGTTCACTCCGAACGTGGGAGGCAGCGGCGTGAACACGATGGCCACCGCGACGACCGACCCATCGACCGGTACGGAGGACGCGTTCGGGGCCGCCGTGTAGCCGAGGACCGGTGGGACCGTGAACGTCACCGAACCGTCCGGCTGGGCCACGACGATCGACGGGGTCGAAGACGTGTACGTCCCCCCATTGGCGACCACCGACCAGGACTGGCCCGCGGCGAGACCACGCTCGGTGAAGTTCACCGCGTACTGTCCGAGTCCGGCGAGCGTCACAATCGTCAAGGACGCGGTGAATTGGTTCGCCGCGAGAACCTGACCCGTCGGCCCAGTATCGGCGAGTCCGAACGAGTAGAGGAAATTCCCCACGGTCCCTACGACGGAGTTCGTCTTCGGGTCGAGCGCAGTGATGTTTCCGTGGATCCCGTTCTGCGCGATGTAGAGGAGGCCGTTCGCCGCATCATAATCCATGGCGACGGTCGGGTCCGACATGTTGAGGACCGTCGTGATGCCGTTCGAGGACCCGTTGATCACGGTGAGTTGTGTGTCGGGGCTGTTGCCGAACAGACCGTAGAGGCACCCGGCGTAGACCGCTCCGGTGACCGGGTCCACGGCGATGGAGTAGGAGGAGCCCGTGAGGGGGATCGTCGCGACCACCGTGTGGGTCAATGCCGCCACAACGGTCACGTTGTCGCCGGTGCCGATGTACAGGTCCCCATTGATCGGGTCGAAGGCGAGCCCACCGATCCCATTGACGCCGGTGACGTGGATCGTCCCGACGACCTGGTTGCTGGCCCCGTTGATGACCGTCACGGTCGTGGGTACGCTTCCGATGAAGGACCCGGCGCCGGACAACACGTAGACGTAATCGTACGGTTGCACGAACGCGAAGTTGATCGGTTGCGTGACGGGAATCGTGGAGACGATTCGGAGGGTCGTGCCGTTCACGACCGTGACCACATTCGAGTCCGTACCGGCCACGTAGAAGCACTCGTTCACCGAGTCGTACTGAACTGCCGTGGGGTGCAGGCCGACCCCGAACGTCGCGATCGGTGCGCCCGTCGTCCCGTTAATGAGCGCCAGGATGCCGGCGTCGAACATCGTCGTCCCGATCGCGCCGGTCTTCAGGTCGTAGGCCACGGCATCGGGTTCGATCCCGAGTCGAATCGAGCCCAGGATTCCGTTGCTGCCGGGGTTGATCACCGTGAGGTTGTCCGTCCCGTACTCGACCGCGTAGACATCGCCCGTGACGGCGTCGTAGAGCAAGGCGCTTGGAATCGCGATCGCGGAGATGGAGCCGACCACGGCATCGGTCCGTACGTTGACGACCTCGATCAGGTTGGCATTCGCCGCGGCGGCATACACGAAGCCCACCGCCGGATCGATGGTCAGCGCATTCGGGGAGAACGCCAACGTCACGGTCGTCACGACGAGGTTGGAGCTCGCATTCAGTACCGTGAGATTGTTGGAGCCCGAGTCGGCGACGAACACCTCACCGGACTGAGGGGAGAAGGCCAAGGAAAGAGGCGAAGGTCCGACGCCAACGGAGGCGAGAACCTGGTCGTCCGAGGTGTTGATCACGGTCACATTCGCGGAGTTGTAGTTCGCCACGAAGAGGCGGTGGAGCGTGGCATCGAAGGCAAAGGCCGACGGGACGCTCCCGGTCGGAATGGTCCGGATCACCGCGTCGGAGTTCGGGTTGACCACGCTGACGTTGTTCGCGCCACCGACCGCCACGTACAGTTCGTTGTTTTGAGAGTCGTACTGGAGGGCGTTTGGGCTGGGACCCACGGTGAAGGAGCCCACCGCGGACATCGTTCGCGTGTCCAGCACCGTGACCTTCGAGTCGAACAGGTCGGCCACGTAGACTGTGGCGCTCGTCGCGCCGATGGCGAGAGCGCTCGCGCCGGCAACCGCCGGCATGGACCCGGCGAGTGAGGAGTTCACGGCGTCGACCACCCCAACGAAGCCAGCGAACCCCCCGGCGTAGATCCGACCATTCGTGGGATCCACCGCGCCGGTCGTGGGGCTGACGACGTCGGAGATATTCGTAAAATTGCCCGGAATCAACGTGTGATTCTGGAAATCGTACGTCTCGCCGATGCGCCCAAGGTTGGCGACTCCCGGTCGGGCCGCCGCCGGAACGGCGCCGCCGGGAGCGTTCGGGGCGAGAACCGACCGCTCGTGCGCCGCGACCGTCGATTGGGGGTCGGGTCCCTGCAGATGGCTGGGCACCCTCGAAAAACCCACCGGCGCCAGCGCGAACCCGGAGGTGAACAGGACCGGGAGAGCCACGCTGAGGGCGACGGCGACGGCCAGAAGGACGGCTTGATGTGAGGTCGTGCGAGGCATCGTCGACGCGTATCCGACGCGGGCTAGCCAGAGCGAGCGATAAACGTTCCCAACGTGCGCTTCACCGGCCGTTGGGGCGTCGACGAGCCGCCAGGGAGGATTGAACTCCCGACCTGCTGATTACAAATCAGCCGCTCTCCCGACTGAGCTATGGCGGCACACGTCAGAGAAAGTGCCCGAGGCACGATAAATCCCGCACCCCATCTCGGCGCGGTCCCAGAGCCCACCCCGCAGCGCCTCGTGTAGCTCGCGCGGTCCGTGGCCGTGCTGGTACGTTAAGAAAACCAAGAAAGTCCAGCGACCATGGCGGATCGGAACCCCATGAAGAAGGGTGCGCAGAAGCCCGCGAACACATTCTCGAAAGAGGAGCGAGCCGCGGTCCGCGAGCGAGCCAAGGAGTTGCGGGCGAGCGCGGTCAAGGCCGACGGGGAAAGCCAAGTGCGCGCCAAGATCGCGGAAATGGGACCGTCGGATCGTGCCATCGCAGAGCGGCTCCACGCGCTCGTCCGGACCCACGCACCGGCCCTGTCCGCGAAGACCTGGTACGGTATGCCCGCCTACACGAAGGACGACGAGGTCCTCTGCTTCTTCCGACCGGCGGAGAAGTTCGGGACACGATACGCCACGATCGGATTCAGCGACGAAGCGAAGCTGGATGAGGGCCACATGTGGCCGACCGATTTCGCGCTCACGGCGCTGACGGCCACGGATGAGGCGCGGATCGTCGCGCTCCTGAAACGAGCGGTGAGCTGAGGGCAAGCTCCGCTCGGTCCCCTCTCTCGGAGACCCCGGCGGAACATCGCTCGCGGTCCAGAGCGCGGGCGGGCTCTACTCCACGCGCGACAGAACGGTGCGCGCCCGGAGGGTCACCATCTTGCTCGGTTGCCCTGCGGTCTCGAACGTGAGCGGGATGGGACGCTTCTGGGGGTGCTGCGCGAAGAACGCTGCGGTTTCCGGGTCCGGGTCGAGCTGGTTCGCATCGAGGTTCCAGCGGCCGTCCGAGCGCCTCTTGCTTCGCAACAGGTTGAGCGCGAAACCGAGGCGCGGGTCGTCTCCGTAACCCAAGGAGGTGAGGGCAGTCAACCCGACGAGCAAGTCGTAGTAGTAGTGGACTGGCCAGTGAAATCGGTACCAGGGTTCGTACCGGTCGCCCTGAACATGCAGCTCGTGCTCGAGGTAGTATTCGGCGGCCCGCTCGACGCAGCCGGTCATGGAGGGGGTCCACTTCGAGCGAGGGTACGCCGCGAACGCCGCCAACCCCTCCCAGGCGTCGAGCGATCGGCTCGGTGCGGGTCCGTCCTTCACGAACCGGCACGACCAGCCTCCCTTCGGGTGAGCGGTTTGGACCAGCCAGTCGAGCGTTTTTCGGACCCGGGGATCATCGGCGTAGCCGAGTCGAATGAGCCCCCGGGCCATGTTCGCCGTGTAGCAGTGGTGTCCCTTCCCCTTCCCGAATCCGCCGACGCCACCTCCCAGAAGGGGGGATTTGGCCATCCAATATTCGGCCGAGGCTGCCACCGCGGAGATGGAGCGCGTCGCCCCGAGGTCGGCGAGAGCCAACATGTTCCAGTGGGTCCCCGTGAATCGGGGTTCCAACCACCCGCGATCTCGGACCCACCATCCGGCCGCGTCGCGGCGGCTCAGGATATCCGCCACCCAACCGACGGTCGGAATGAGCGCCCTCGCCGCCCGGACGTCGGGGTCGGATTCCTTTCGGCCGACCAGCTGGGTCAGGACAAGATACCGGACCGACGGCTGGTCCGGTTCCAGCAGCCAATCTAGGACGATGTCGCGGGACATGGATGGTGGAGTTCGTTGGGAATATTAGTCCCGACGAACGCAGCGCCCCGACCCATCCGATGGGGGAGAGTTCCCCCTCGTCCCTCCGCGGGGCCAGAGCGGGTTCTGGGTCAGCCACTCCGCGTCGGAGGGCCCGGCCCCGACGAACCTTGCCCGGCCGTCGACTCCGTCCGAGACCGCGACCGAAGGTCCCGGTACACGGCCTCTCCGCGATCCGTGAATCGATACACCCTCAATCGCCGGGGTTGGCCGGAGACGTGCCGGACATCCTGCTGCAGGACGCCGGCGGCCACGAGTCGACGCAGCACGTTCGTCAGGGAATTCTGGGTGACCTCGAGCCCCCGGGCCATGCCGGCCTGGGTGAGGGCCACCGGTCCGACCTCGTCCGCCGTCTGTCGACCCTGGGCGCCAATGTGCAGGATGACTCGTTGGGTGAGCTGGACTCGTTCGCCCCCGCCGGCTCGAGACGCGCGGCTTTGGGGGAGGAGTTCGGACGCGGTCGTCGACCCCTCGACGATAACTCCGGCGGCGGCATTCCCGGGGGTCTCGTGGGTGGCTGGTCGTGTCGGTTCGGACATCGACGATGGGCCCCCAGAGTTTTCCGCGGCGGGGAGGAGGGAGCTGGTGCGTTGGGCCGGTCGGCGGCGGGCGATCCGGAGGACGCCGGCGCCCACCGCGAGTGCGAACGCCGCCGCTGCCCCCACCTCGAAGATCCAAGCGTCGATGCCGAACCACTCCGAAGCCCCCGCCGCCGAGCCCGTGCGGACGGTCACCACCGTATCGGCGAGCGCCCAGTGGCCCCCGGAGTCGGTGACGTTCACGACGACATGGAAGGTGCCGGCGGCTTGGTACGTGTATGACACGGGGAGGCCCGACCCCACCCCACCGTCCCCGAACGACCAGAACGCGCTCGCGTAGGTCCCGGTTCCCCCGGAGATCGTCGCGGAGAACAGAACGGTCAGCGGTGGGTCGCCGGTGTGTGAGCTGGCCGAGAGGCTTACCGTGAGCGGGCTCGGCGTGGTCACGACCGTGACCGAGCCCGTCGCCCGACAGGACGCTTCGAGAACGGAGACCGTCGCGACGAACTGGCCCGGAGTTGCGTAGCGGTGGAGAGGGGCGCCCGAGGCAGCTCCCGAGCTGTTCCAGAAGCTCCCGTCGCCGAAGCTCCAATCGAACTGGGTCGGAGTCCCAGCCGTCACGGTGGCATTCAGCTGGACGACGAGGGGGGACGGTCCTGTGGCGGGGGTCGCGGTGAGGCCGACGCTGAACGAGCATGAGTCCCCCGTGGCCGATCGCGCCGAGGACGTGCCGACGCCCGCGGCGAGGAGGAGCAGAGCGAGGGCCACGGTCCGGACGGCGAACCTGGCGGTCGCCCCGGTCCGCTCCCGACGCGGGGCTGCGCAGAGCCGCGGATTCACGGTTTCGCGCGAGTCGTGGCTGGGGGCGCACGCCTCGAACCCAGCTGGGCGACGAGCTCGTTCCCCTCCCGGCGCCAACGACGATGCTGCACGACCACCGCCACCGCGCCCGCGGTGAACGCTGCGATCGCGAACGCCCCGACGATCGCGGGCCAGCCGGGCAGCGCGCCGGAACCGACCTCGCCACCCGCGTGGCCAGGCGCGGACACAGTGATCCGAGGCAGGACCTGGGTCGTTCGGTGGCCGGCGCCGTCGGTCACCGCCAGCAGAGGCTCGAACGAGCCGGGGGTCTCGTAGACGTGGACCACCGGTACCCCGGGGAGCTCGGAGCCCGAGGTGCCATCGCCGTACGTCCACTGGAGCGTGATGGGGGGCGTCCCTCCGGCCACGCTCTCGTTGAACGTCACCGACAGGGGGGCGGCCCCGCCGCTCGTCCGCTCGTCGGCGGTCGCCGCCAGGACGGAACGATCGGTCACGACGATCAAGGCCGTCGATCCGACGCCGGAGCCCCGCGAGTCGGTGACGACGCCGGTGACGCTGAAGTTTCCCGGCGTGGTGTAGTCATGCGAAAACACCAGCTCCGTCGTGCCGTTCCACCCGCTCGCTCCCACCCCGCAATTCGGGGCTGGGCTCGTGTGGTCGTTCGTTCCGAAGCAGAGGGAAAGGTTGTAGGGCGCGATCCCGCCGCTGACGGCGACCGTGACGTTGACCGACAGGGGTGCGTTGCCCGACTCCGGAGAGGGTACCAAGGTTAGAATCGGCTGGTTCGCAACGACGACGCCGGCGGCCACTCCCGGGCCGGCCGGGTGCGAATTCGTCGGACTCGAGGCGGGGCTTCCGAGCGCTCCGAGAGTCAGCACGATCGAGAGCCAGACCGCGGCCCGCAGCGCGGTCGCCCGTGCCCGGCGACTTCCGGCCGTCCTCACGGGTTTTCGGCCGTGACCCATGCAAGGGCTCGCGGCGGTCATCCGGAGCGTCGGTCGCGGGGGGGCTCCCGGACCGAGGAGGGTGGGGCCCGATGTGCGACCGACGAGATGGCGAGTCGCGAAGAGGCGAAGCCGACCACGCCGCCCAGGATCGCACCGAGGGCCGCGGAGAGGGCGATCACTCCTTCGAGCGAGGTGAGCGTCGTCGCCGTCGATCCCCGCGCACCGCCGGTGATGGGAGTCTCGCCGGAGCCGTTTCCGGAACCGTTCCCGGACCCGTTTCCGCCCGAGTGGTTGGTCCCGTTCCCGGAGGCGTAGAGCCAGACGCTGCCGAACCCCACGAGGACGCTGCCGAACGATGAGGTCGTGTTGTAGACGAATGCCGTCGCTGGGTACCATCCGGGGTGCAGGTAGGACACGGATACCATCAGTCCGCTGAGGTTGGCGCTCGAGTTGCTTCCCGGCACGCTCCAGAGCACCGCGAAGGGGGCCGAACCGCCGCTGAGGAAGGCCGATAGCGTGGTCGTCATCGGGGCCGGCCCGGTCACGGGCGACGCCCCGACCGTCACCGAGACTGAGGTCGGGTAGCGTCCGGAGCTGTTGTTGCTGCCGGGCACCAGGACGACCGAGAGCACGGTCGAAACCAATGCGGTCTGGTTCGCGTCGTACGCTCCGATGGAGAGCGAGTAGTTTCCCGCGGTCCCGTAGAATCCGAACGCGTGGAAGGCGCCGGTCGAATTGTTCAACCAGAACGACCAGTTCGTCCCGTAGCCGTTCCCGAACAGGACGGAGACGAACGTCGGGGACAGGGTGTCCCGGACCGTCCCGTTGACGACGGCGGACGCGTTGTTCGGGCCGAGGGCGAGACGCGCGGACGCATTGATCGCGAGCGAGCCGTTCCAGGCCACCAGCTGGAGGACGGTCGTGCTGGAGTTCTGCTGGATCACCGCGACGCGCGAACCGGCAGAGGAGTTATTCGACCCGTTGCCGGAGCTATGGGGGATGACGATGAAAATCCCGGTCGACACCTGCGCGGTCGCATTGCGGTCGGTGAACCGGAGGCTCAGGAAGTGCCAGCCCGGGGTGGAGTACAGGTGCGACGCCGCAAAGCTCGAGACTCCGGTGTTCGACGTCGAGTTGTTGATGCCTCCGAAGTTCTGGGCCGAGGAGTTTCCGTCCCCGAAGAGTACGGTGAATTGAGCGGGGGAGTTCGGCCACGCCACCGTCCCCTTCACGGTGAGATTGGGCGCGAAATTCGCGCTCGGCAAGGTCGCGGTGGCGTTGATGGTCAAGGTTCCGTTCCAGGCGGACATTCCCCACACCGTGTAGGACGCGTTCGCCGTGCTGATCGTCACGTTCGATCCCGACGAGGGGTGCCCGGAACCGTTGCCGCCCGAGGTGTTCCCGGCCGAGCAATTCACCAGGCAGACCCCGATCGAGGTCTGGACATGCGTCGAGGCGAACGGTTCGCTCAGGTTGAGGAGCAGGCTGTAGTTTCCGGCCGCCGAGTAGGTGTTCGTGACGTTGAGGTAGCCGGCGGTGGAGTTGTAGGTCTGGTTCGCCCAGTGGCTGTTTCCGAACTGGATCGCCATCACCGCCGGAGTGGTCGGGGTCTGGATGTTTCCGACGATGGTCAAGGTGGCGGAACCGTGTCCGACGGTCAGGATGGTGAGCGTCGAGAATCGGAGGTAGTAGTTCCACGCGGAGACATTCCAAGCGGCGTGCGTTGCGTTGTGGGGGTACGGGCTGACGTTCGAACCTTGGCTGGCGTTACCGGTCGTTCCAATTCCCCCCGACGAATTCCCACCGGAGCCGTTTCCACCCGAGCCATTCGCCCCAGTGCGACCGAACGGAGCCACAGGCGCCACCGTGTGCGAAGCGGCCGAGTATCCCGGGACAGGACCGAGGAAACCGGCAAAGACAACGACAGGGCCGAGCGCGAGCAACGACGCCACGAGGACGACGGACCAAGTGGCCGCACGTCGGCGCATGGGACGAGGAGCGGCATCGTTGGAGGGAGTCGGGGGGGAAGACACGCTGGACGGCGGGCGGCGCTGCATGCGGGCTATGCGGGCGCTCCGAGCTTATAAGGGTCCGTCAAAGATACGACGAGAAAACGCGCCCATCGGTCGTTTCCACGTCGTCTGAGTACCTCGTCCCCTCCGAGTCCGGCAGGTGCGGTGGCCACCCCGGGTCGGGCGCCCCGACCCCGATCCCCGCGCGCGGGCGCCCGTCGAGCCCGCCGCCGGCGCAACCTTTCAAGCCCCCGGGGCTCCGCGTGCCGTGGCCGTCCCCGAGGCGCGGCGGGAACCGATCCGGGCGCCCCACGGACCGTCGTTGTCCTGCCGCGGCTGGAGTCAAGAGGCGGCGCTTCGCCTCCTGATGAACAACCTCGACCCCGACGTGGCGCGGGACCCCGAGCACCTCATCGTCTACGGAGGACGGGGAAAGGCGGCCCGAGATTGGGGCGCGTACGACCAGATCGTGGCCACGCTGAAGACGCTCGGCAACGAGGAGACTCTCCTCGTCCAGTCCGGAAAGCCGGTCGGGGTATTTCCGACCCACACCGACGCGCCTCGGGTCCTGATCTCGAACGCGATGATCGTCCCCCGGTGGGCGACGGATGCCGAGTTCTGGCCGCTCGAGGCCCGGGGCCTCACCATGTACGGCCAGATGACGGCGGGCAGTTGGATCTACATCGGGACCCAGGGGATCCTCCAGGGCACCTACGAGACGCTCGCCTCGCTCGCGCGGATTGAGTTCGGACAGTCCGACCTCGCCGGCAAGTGGGTCCTATCGAGCGGACTCGGCGAGATGGGCGGGGCCCAGCCGCTCGCGGTCACGATGCTCGGCGGGGCGGCGCTCATCGTCGACGTGGACCCTCGCGCCCTCGGACGGCGGCTCGGCAACCACTACCTGGACGAGGAGGCGGCCGACCTGGGCGATGCCCTCACGCGGGTTCGGTTCGCGGCGTCCGAGCGCCGGCCGCTCTCCGTCGGGTTGTGCGCGAACGCCGCGGAGGTCTACCCGGAACTGGTGCGACGGAAGATCACGCCCGACGTGGTCTCCGACCAGACGGCCGCCCACGACATCCGGGTCGGCTACATCCCCATCGGCCGCACTCCCGAGACGGCGCGACGCGCCCGGGAAGCGAACCTCGAAGAGTACCTCACCGAGGTACGGCAGTCGATCGCGCTCGAAGCGCGAGCGATCCTCGAGATGCGCCAGCGCGGGTCGAAAGCGTTCGACTACGGCAACAACTTCCGGACCCAGGCGCGCGAAGCGGGGGTCGCGGAGGCGTTCGACATCCCGGGCTACGTCCCGGCGTACATCCGCCCGTTGTTCGCCGTCGGGAGCGGCCCGTTCCGATGGGTCGCGCTCTCCGGCGACCCCGCCGACATCGCCCGGATCGACCGGATGGTGCTGTCGGAGTTCGCGGAGCGTCCGGACCTGGTGCGGTGGATCCGTCTCGCCGCGGAACGGGTCCGATACCAGGGGCTGCCGGCGCGGATCTGCTACATGGCGTACGGCGAGCGGGAGCGGTTCGGCCACCTCGTGAACGACCTCGTTCGGGGGGGGGCCCTCGCCGCGCCGATCGCCATCGGTCGGGACCACCACGACACCGGCAGCGTCGCGAGCCCGTTCCGCGAGACGGAGGGGATGAAGGACGGCTCGGACGCCATCGCCGACTGGCCGATCCTGAACGCTCTCCTCAACGCCGTCTCCGGAGCCTCGTGGGTCTCGGTCCACCACGGGGGGGGGACCGGCATCGGGAACTCGATCCATGCCGGCCTCGTCATCGTCGCCGACGGGACCACCCAGGCGGACCGGCGGATCGGCCGGGTCCTGCACAACGACCCCGGCCTCGGCGTCGCTCGGCACGCGGATGCGGGCTACGAGAGCTCGCTCGCCGTTGCTCGGCAAGCGCGGTTCCGGATCCCCGGCAAGACCGGCGGGGACGGGACCAGTCGTTGACGGTGGCAGCGACGGCCTAGCACACCGTCCAACGACCCCTCGGCCGACCGAGACGGGGGTTTATCACGCGTTTCCGGGCTGAATCCGGCCAGGACGGCGAACCGCCGTCCCACAGAAGGGAACGAATGCAGCGGAACGGACGAACGAACGGATTCTGGGCCGTGGTCGCAGTCGTCGCCGTGATGGCCTTGGGCCTCCCGGCGATCACCGCGACGGCCCAGGGAGCCCCCGCCGGGTCGGCGGGATTGACGACCAATTCGGTGGGCGCGAATGCGGCGGCGAGTCAACAGTGGGCCTACGGCGGCGCGAAGTGGGTGAACACGAGCGTCCAGCTCGGGAACACGTCGTACTCCTCGCACGCGTTCTTCGGCTGGCAGGTCATCGTCACCGCGACGAACACGACGCTCGGAACGGTCGCCCTCGAGGCGCAGCGGACGATGGCGGCGAGCCTGTTCGCCACGTACTGCGAGCCGAACTGCACGCACCCGTCGACGGCGGGCAACCTCTCGATCCAGGGATCCGAATCCGACGCTGGATTCGCGAACCTGACCGGCCTCGCGACGGTCTATGTGAACGGCACGGCGGTCCCCGCGGTCGGCCTTGACAACGCGTCGTCCCAGGGATCGGCGAACCTGAACGAGTCCTACTCGCTCACGCTCGGCGGCCACACCGCGACCGGCCGCCTCAGCGTCATTGGACACGCCAACACCCAGGTCGCGTTCTCCCCCTCGCTCGGGCTCGTTCCCTGGAACCTCTCGCAGGGACTCCAGTGGAACTCGAGCGCCTCGTACTCGGCGAGCGGCGCGTGGGGCGCGAGTTACAGCTACGCCGTGACGTCGCTCCTCGGCACGACCTCGTCGGGGAGCGGCGCGCCGAGCGGAAACGTCTCGGGCACCGGCACGGTCGCGCTGCAGGGCGCGGACCTCGGGCCGATCACGCTGTCGAACGGGATGACCGTTCCGGCGATCGTGCTCGCGATCTCGGGTCCGTTCGACAACATCGAGGGCGTGATCCTCGTGCCGCACGGCTACGAGGTGTTCGGCTCCGGCCACCACGACTGGGACGGCCACGCGCTCGGCGCCGAGGCGGTCACGACCTCCCGGCTCGACGTCGCGGTCGACGCCGCGCACCACCGGCTCCAGGTCGTGGCGTCCGCCTCCACCTACGCAGGGTCGGACGCGAGCCTCTCGAGCGCCTCGACAGTAACGGCCGCGGGCCCGGGTGGCTCGGCGCCCCCCTCGACGGCCCTCGTGCAGGGCCAGCCGGAGACCGTCACCCAGGCGCAGCACGCCGCGAGCTGCCTCCGCTCCTCGTGCTCGGGGAGTTCCGGGGCGGCCAGCTCGATCGTGACGTTGCTCGTCGTGGGCCTCGTGGCCGTCGTGATCGTCGGCACGGTCGGGGTCGTCGAGTACCGCGCTTGGGCACGCCGACACTCCCAGGGCCAGCTCGTCGGCGGCTACAGCCAGCAGGTCGCCGGCTCCCAGGGGCTCCCCCCTCCGCCCCCGCAGGGACCGACGCCCCCGATGCCCCCGAGCGGCGGAGCGTAGCGAGAACGTGCTTGGCCGGGGGCAGACCGCTCCCGGCCCCCAACCCATTCCGACTCGCGTGGTGGGATCACGAGGGCGCCGCCGTGCGCCAGCGGGCGACGAGGTCGAGCACTTCCCGGTCCGCCGGGAACTCGAGCATCGGACCCGCCGCCTCGAACGTCACCCATCGGCCCTCGTCGAACCCGGCTTCGGGCTGGATCGGTCGGCGCGCGAAGGAGACGACGAAGTACACGACGGTCTTGACGACGTTCAGGTCCTTGCGGGGGTTGTAGAATCGGTACGTCACGAGACCGATCTCGGGACCGAGGGTTACGCCGGAGACGCCGGTCTCCTCTTCGACCTCGCGGGCGGCCGCCATCGCCACGGACTCCCCCGGCTCGACGTGCCCCTTCGGGAAGCACCAGCGGTCCTCCGCGGTGAGATGGAGGAGCAGCAACTCCCCGCGCTCGGGGTCGACGACCGCCGCCCCCGCCGCGAGCTCCGCCCTCGCCGGCCGGTCGGTCCGGAACGCTTCCGTCAATCTCCGCACGATCCCTCGGGCCCGGCGCCGCAGTCGGCGGCCTCCCGATAACTCCTCGCGAGAGGTCCGAACCATTATGGCCCGAGGTGGCTCGCCGGCGCGAATGCTCGCACCCGAGGAGGTCTTCCACGACCTCGGCGGCCTCGTGCGAGCGAAGGCGCGCAAGAACGGCGACCGCATCGCCGCCCGATTCGCCGGCCGGTCGATGTCGTACTCCGAGCTCGATGCGGCGACCGACCGAGTCGCGGCCGGCCTCTCAGCGGCCGGGATCGGGCAGGGGGATCGGGTCGCGGCCCTCCTGCTGAACGGGCCCGAGTTCCTCCAGTTGTGGTTCGGGGCCGCGCGGCTCGGCGCCCTCCTGGTGCCTCTCAATACCGGCCTGAAGGGCGAAATCCTTCGCTACGAGCTCGCGGACTCCGCGCCGAAGGCCATCGCGGTCGACCGAAGACTGTGGACCGCGTACGCCCCGTTCCGGGAGGGATTGGGGATCCCGATGGAGTGGGTCGTGCCCGCCGCATCCGAACCAGGGACCGACCCAACCGGGACTCTCCCGTTCTCCGACCTCGATCGGTCCCGTCCCGCCCCGACCCTACCCGTGCTCCGGGGCGAGGACCCGGCCGCGATCCTCTACACGAGCGGCACGACCGGGCCGCCGAAGGGCGCGATCATCCCGCACGAGAAGTACCTGCGCACGCCGAGGGAGATCGGAGCGCGGAGCCGACTCGAAGAGCGCTCGGTGCTGTTCACGGCGCTGCCGTTGTTCCACTGCAACGCACAAGAGATGACGACCCTCACCGCGCTCCTGAACGACCTCACCTGCGCGTTCGACGAGCGGTTCCACGCCACGACGTTCTGGGAGACGGCCGCGGCGTTCGGCGCGACCCACGTCTCGCTGCTGATCTCGATGGTCACGGTGCTCTACAAACAGCCCGAGCGCCCGAGCGACCGGACGCACAACGTCCGCACGGCGCTCACCGCCGGCGCGACGCGCGACATCTGGCCGTCGTTCGAGAAGCGGTTCGGGCTGAGCATCCTCGAACTCTACGGCATGACGGAGTGCGGCTGCACGACCTTGATGAACCCGCCCGACGCGGTCCGTGTCGGATCGGTGGGCATTCCGCTCGGTTTCGTCGAGGCCGACGTCGTCGACGACTCCGACCAGCCCGTGCCCGTCGGCGCCCGCGGTGAGCTGGTGGTCCGGCCGCGCGCGCCGTTCACGATGTTCCTGGGGTATCTGAACAAGCCCGAAACGACGGTCGAGGCGTGGCGGAACCTCTGGTTCCACACCGGCGACTTCGTGACCCGTGATGCCGACGGCTACTACTTCTTCGTCGACCGGAAGAAGGACGTCATCCGGCGGCGGGGCGAAAACCTCGCCCCGTACGATGTCGAGAGCGTCCTTACCACCCACCCGGCGGTGTTCGAGTGCGTGGTCGTCGGCGTGCCGTCCCCACTGGGGGAGGAGGACGTGAAGGCGTTTGTGCAGCTAAAACCCGATGGCGTCGCGACGCCCATTGAGCTGTTCGAGTTCTGCGTCGAGCACCTCCCGTTCTTCATGGTACCCCGCTACCTCGAGTTCGTGAAGGAGATCCCGAAGACCGCGAATCAAAAGGCGCAGCGCTACGTGCTCCGCCAGCGAACGGGAGGCGAGCAGTACGACCGCGAGGCGCTCGGCATCGCGCTCCGACGCCCGTAGCGACTCCTCCGCCGTCGTTTGGGTCGTCCTCGACACCAACGCGTTGTTCTGGCCGTTCACGCACGGGATCCGCCTCGAGGAGGAGCTCGAGCGCCTGTTCTCGGGAACGGCCCGGCTCGGCGTTCCGCGCTCCGTCGCCGCAGAGCTCGATCGGCTCGTGGCGCGCGAGGTCCCGAACGCCCGCGCCGCTCGCGCGCTCGCCGGTCGATGGGCCCGGGTGCCGTCCCGCGGCGTGGGGGACGCGGCCGTGCTCGCCAGCGCCGTGGCGCTCCACGCCGTCGTAGCATCGTCCGACGAGAAGCTGTTGGAGCGGGCCCGCTCGGCCGGCCTCGCGGTGCTCCGCCCGCGGGACCGCGCGCGGCTCGAGCTCCGGCCTCCGTCGACGAAACCGCTGCTCCGGGCAACGGTTAAAACCCGACCGCCGGTCGTCCGACGTCCTCACCGAGGGGACTGACCGATGCGCGACGACGACCGGTTGCTCAGCACGCCCGGACTCGAGTTCGGGAGCGGCATCGTCGGCCCGTGCGACGTCTGCGGGGTCCGCCAGGCGGTCATCGTGCTCACGAAGGAGCGCTACAAGCTCTGCGTGATCGATTTCCTCAACAAGACCTGGGCCGCCTCCAAGGCGAAGCCCGGCGTTCCGCTCCCCCCGTACCGCAGCGAACGGGTGCGCTTCCCCACGGACACCATCCCCTCGGGCGACGCCTCGGCAGTCGCCCTCTCCCCGACGAAGCAAGTCCGACGGCCCTGCATTCTCGTCACCGCGGAGGTGTACGGCCTCACGACCTCCCTGCTCGACGCGGGCATCCATTTCGCCCGCGCCGGGTTCGAAGTGCTCCTCCCCGACCTGGGGAAGACGAACCTGTTCGGCCCGGGGGACCACTTGGCGACGCGTTTCGCCCTGCGGACGAAGGGCGCGATCCCGATCACCTCGCCGCGCGTGGGCAAGTTGGCGCGCTACTACGCCGATGCGCTCGCGTACCTACGCACCCGCGACATGGTCGATCCCGAACGCTCGGCGGTCTTCGGGCTCTCCGTGGGGGGCTCGATCGCCATCGGCGTCGCGGGACTGGATCAGAAGCTCACGGCGCTCGCGCTCGCGTACCCGGCCCCGGTCACCCCGCCCGAGTCCCTCGACCTCGTGACCGCCCGGGTGTTCTTCCTCTCGGGGTCGAAGGACCGCAGCGCCGCCGCGAGCCGGCGACAGTTCGGACGACTTCCCGCGGGTCAGGTCGAATTCGACCTCGCTTCCGGTGTGGGCACGAACTTCCTCTCGCGCGATCTGCGCGCCTACGACCAGAATCGAGCCGAGATGGGCTGGGCCCACCTCATCGCCTTCCTGCGGCGCCAGCTGATGCCGCCGCCGCCGAAGCCTCCCACGCCCCCCACAAAGCCGGTCACAACGACCGCGCCGTCGGTCCCGCCCAAGGTCGCGACGCCGGCCGCGGCTCCACCGTCCGCCGTCCCCACCTCCCCGCCCGCCACACCGTCGGCGGCCTAGAATTCGGTTGGGACCGTCCCGGCGGTGGCGACGAGCAGGCCGGAGGCCCGCGTGAAACGCATCGCTTTCGCGAGGTTGCCGCGAAGCCGTACCTCGTGAGAGAGGATCGCGCGGACCGGGTCGAGCTCCTGACGGAACAGGAGCGCCCAGACGGAGTTCGGCGCCTCGAACACGAACTCGCTGGCCGTCTCGCGAGTGTCGGGAACGAACGTCGCCGATCGACACCGCCCGTGGGCCAGGTCGAGGTGAATGCCCTGGGCCAGGGCCGAAGGTTCCGCCGGGATCACCCGGAGCAGGACGTCGCCCTCCCACGCCTTCGCCGCTTCGGCGTACTCGGCGTTCGCGTTCACCGCGATCTGGAGCAACTTCGCCCATTCGGCCGAGGGGAATCGGGCCATCGGAGTCGCGGAGCCTCGGTGCGGATAAGCCTCGGGCCCCGCCGCACGATGGCCGGCCCGCCGCACGTGTCGGTCGCCCCCGGCACCGCGCGGAGGCAACGCGGGGTGCCGATCTCAGCCGAATCGCGATCGAACCGGCTCTCGCTCCGGCGCACTCACGTGGTGTAGTCGTAGAACCCGCGCCCGGTCTTGCGGCCAAGGTGGCCGGCGTCGACGAGGCGGCGGAGGGCGGGCGAGGGCCGGTACTTCGGGTCGCCCGTGTCGCGGACGAGAGTCTCCGCGACCTCGAGGATCACGTCGAGACCGATCAGGTCCGCGAGCTCGAACGGGCCCATCGGAAGGCCGGCCCCCGCCTTCATCGCCGCGTCGATGTCCCGGGAGGAGGCAAGTCCCTCCTCGAGGGCGAAGCACGCTTCGTTGACGACGGGGAGCAGCAGGCGGTTCACGACGAAGGCGGGCGACTCCTTCACCCGCACGGGGAGCAGCGGGTACCGGTGGTTCCGGAGTCCCTGGAGGAAATCGACGGTCTCATGGACGATCTCCTCGCGCGTGTCGACGCCCCCGGAAACCTCGACGAGCGGGAGCGTGCTGGGCGGGTTGAAGAAATGGGTCACGAGCGTCGAGCGAACGTGGGCGAGCCCGCGGGCGAGGCGCGTGATCGAAAGCGAGGACGTGTTGGAGCCGATCACGGCGTGTTCGGGGAGCGCTCGGTCGAGTCGTTCGAGGACCGGCCGCTTCACCTCGTAGCGCTCGAAGACGGCCTCCACGACGAAGTCGACGTCGCCGAAGTCGGCCCAGTCCACCGTCCCACGGACGCGCTCGACGACCTCATGGCCCCGCTGCACCCCGACCTTCGGGGCGAGCCGAGCTCGGAGGCCCTCGGACTGCTCCGCGCTCAGCGCCACACCGAGCTCGGCGATCCTCGCGAGCTCGCGATCCGCCCGCGTCGCGTGAAATCGGACGAGCTCGTCGACGACCCCTCGAACCCTGGTGAGGCCGCCGTCGACGGCCGCCTGGTCGACGTCCGTCAGGACGACGGGGATCCCATTGAACGCGAGGAGCTCCGCGACCGCGGCCCCCATCGTTCCCGCTCCGACGACTCCGGCCTTCGCGACCCGCAATGCGTCTCCCCCGGTCGCCGAGCGCGACCTCGGTACATAACGGGGCAGCGGCGCTCGACGGCCGAACCTTTAAAGGACGCACCGACGTCGGCCGCGCTGCGCGGGGATGGCCCAGCCCGGTAAGGCGCAGGATTGCTAATCCTGTGGTGATTTCACCTCGGGGGTTCAAACGGGCGTCGGGACCGACCGGCGGCCGGAAATTCCCCCTCCCCGCGTCCTAGGCCTCGGGCGGGCCGCTTCCTGCCGGGGACGGTGGTGGGACGTCAGGTCGTGGGTCCGCCCGGCGGCGGGGGGGCTCCGGCCCAATCTGCCGGCGGCACCGGGCTCTCGGACGGCGGTGGCCCAGGGGGAGGTCGTTTCATCCGGAGGTAGGCGCCCACTGCGACCGCGGCGAGGACCGCTCCGACCACCGCGATCCATCCGAGGAGGGGAACCCCGAGGAGCGTGGAGCTCGTCAGGGAGGCGACGGGGGCGAAGACCGCGGTGAGCGTGCCGTTGCTGCCGAGGCTCAGGTTGGCTGGCGTCACGAGCGAATCCGGGACGGAGAGCTCGGAGCCGTTCGTAGTCCACTCGTCGAACACCTCGCCGCCGCAGGCCGAGGCGCTCAGGTTGTAGCTCCCGTACGACAGGTTCACGAAATGCCCGCTCGCGTAGCTCACGTTGCCGATCTCCACCGACCCGCAGCTCGCCGGAGAGGTGAGGACCCGTACCTCGTAGGTCTGGGGCAGATAGTCGGCGGTCAGGGTCCCGTTCCCGGAGACGTTCACCCATGGCGGAGTGCCCCCCGTGCTCACGTCGCCCGACGCCGAGGACCCCTGGAACGAGTAGTGCGCGCACGGGGACGGAGAGAACGGATAGA
Source organism: Thermoplasmata archaeon (assembly GCA_022750115.1). Classification (GTDB taxonomy): domain Archaea; phylum Thermoplasmatota; class Thermoplasmata; order Lutacidiplasmatales; family UBA184; genus Lutacidiplasma. Next base: position 247,612 of record JAKIWI010000001.1, on the reverse strand, counting down.
CCTCCTCGGTCACGGTGATCGTCGTCGCCCCGTGGGCGCTGCCGCCGATCGACCCGGCGCCGCAGGTCGGCGGCACGGCGACGAGCGTCACCGTCGCGGTCGCCCCGAACACCCACGTCGTGGACGAAGGACAGGCGACGGACGCGCAGCCTCCGACCTCCACGACGGAGCCCGAGGCGCCGTCGAACGCCATTCCCCCCTCGGTGAGGGGAGGTGGGGAGGCTCCGGCGAGCGCCTGGCTCCATCCGGCGCTCCCGAACTCCCAGGTGTCGTCGTAGTCGACCCCGGGGAAATTGCTGAGCGTGATGTACCACCCGCCGAACAGGACGACCGCTCCCAGGGTCGCATCGTACCCGGCTTCGGCGTCCGACCGGAGCGCGGGCCCGGCGCCCCCGAACTGGGTCCACGTCCCGGCCGAGAACTCCCAGGTGTCCGCCAGGACACCTCCGCTTGCCCCCGCGCCGCCGAACAGCACGACCTTGTCGATCGCCGGGCTGTAGACCATGCTCGCGGCGTATCGGTCCGACGGCGAGACCGAGAGGTTCAGTTGAGTCCAGTTCGAGTGGGAGTAGATCCAGGTGCCGCAGGTCCCGACGCAGGCGTACCCGCCGAACAGGACCGAGTACCCGTCCACCGCGTCGTAGACGAGATTGGCATCCACCCTCGCCCCGGGGTTCGTGCCGGGGGTGAGCTCGGTCCAGATGCCGTTCGCGAACGACCAGGTGTCGTGGAGTCCGCCGGCCGCGCCGTCGCCCCCGAATAGCAGGACATAGCCATCGGCCGCATCGTACGCCATCTGCGCCTCCTGACGCCCGGCCGGAGAGACGGCCGGGTGGAGCTGGGTCCAAGCGCCGTCCTGCAGTACCCACGTCGAGTTCGACGGGTTGCTGCACGAGACCCCGCCGCACCCACCGAAGAGTACGAGGTAGCCGTCCAACGCATCGTAGGCAAGGCTCGGGTAGAACAGTCCCGGCACGGAGCCCGCGGCTTCCATGTTGGTCCATCCCACATCCGCCGCATACGGACGGGCGACCGCCGCGTGCGCGACGGCGGCCGGCGCGGCGGCGGTCCGCATCGGCAGCGGAGAACGGGGCGTCGTGGGTCCCACCACGAAAGACGTGGAGAGAACGATCCCGACGGCGATGACGAGGGCCAAGGGCACGAGGCGATGAGAGGGCGCGCGCACGGCCAACAGCCCCTCCAATGGGGAGCGGTATATGTCCGCCCGGGTCGTTCAACCGGGCGAAGGCAGGACGACCTCGTAGAGGTCGTTCGTCCGACGGACGGCGACCACGCTTCCCAGGGTCGGGAGCGGACCCCGGACGATGGCGAGGATCCGGACCGACTCGGTGGCTTCGAGAATCGCGAGTCGATGCGGGCTCGGCCAACCGGCGGCGGGGGCGAGCAGCTCCGTCGCGGCGAGGACCGTCGCGTGCGCGGGGATCTCGGTCCGGACCAGCTCGTCGGAGCCGCAGCGGGGGCAGAGGCCCGGATGCGGGAGGAACCGGGCCTGGCAGTGGTCGCACCGAACGATCGCGAGGGGGGGAACTTCGCTCACCGACCGCCTCCCCCCGTGTCCCCGAGGAGCGTCACGAAGTTGTGCGAGCCGAGGCCGCCGATCGACTGGGCGAGGCCGCGCTTCGGCCGCCGGGCGATCGCCATCGGGCCGGACTCACCGCGGAGCTGACGAGCGACCTCGGCGATCTGGACGAGCCCCGAGGCGCCGACGGGGTGGCCCCGTCCCAGGATGCCGCCCGAGGGGTTGACCGGGAACCGGCCATCCGAAGCGGTCGACCCGTTCAGGAACCAGGCGGCTCCCTCGCCCGGCCCGGTGATACCGATGTCCTCCAGATCGAGGAGGGCGAACGGGGCGAACGCATCGTGGAGCTCGGCAAAGTCGACCTCCTTGCGCGTCTGTCGGGCGGCCTCGTACGCGCGCTTCGCGGCGACCTGCGTCGCGCGGAAGCTCGTCAGGTCCGGTCGCTCGACGAGTTCGATGTGGTCGGTCGCCTGGCCGAGGCCGAGTACCCCCGCGGGGCCGGCGGTGCGCTCGAGGACGAGGGCGGCCGCTCCGTCGGACACCGCCGAACAGTGGAGGAGACGGAGCGGCAGAGCGATCGGCCGGCTCTCGCGCACCTGCGCGGAGGTGACGGCCGTGGGGAACTGGGCGTTCGGGTTCCGAGCGGCGGCCGCCCGCGCGGCGACGGTGACCGCGTCGAGGGCGTCCTCGCCCACGCCGTACCGGGTGAGGTAGCGGCTCGCAACGAGCGCCGCCAGACCGGGCATGGTCGCGCCGTGCGCGATCTCCATCGGCGCGAGCGAGCGGGCGAGCACCCTCGCGACCTCCGCGCTCGGGAGGTCGGTCATCTTTTCGCCGGCGATGACGAGGGCCCGATCGTAGCCCCCCGCCGCGACGAGCGGGACGGCGGCGTGGAACGCGGCGGCGCCGCTGGCGCTCGCGGCTTCCACTCGGAAGCCCGCGCTGGTGTCGAGCCCGAGCTGGTCGGCGACCTTGGCCGCCGTGTTCTCGACCCCCGCGAACGTACCGCCGGCCATGTGGGCGACGACCAGCAGGTCAACGGGCTTTCGTCCGATTCCGTCGAGCGCCTCCCGCCCGGCTTCGCACAGCAGATCGATCAAGGTCTCGCTGCGCTTCCCGAACCGGCCGACGCCGGCCGCGGTGACGGCGACCCTCATGGCGGGGGTGCGCCGACGCCGGGCTCGGTCAACTCGGCCACGATCGACATGAATCGGCTGAGCGGCATTCCGGCCGCCCAACGCAGCACCCCGTTTCCCTCCTTCGTCGCCTCGACCGGAGGCAGCCATCGATTGAGGACCCGGTAGCGACCGGTGGACGGACCGACTCCGCCGGCGTACACTCGCCATGGCTCGCCGTGCCCCCGACCGACCCGTCGGTAAGCGTAGAGGATCACGAGGCCGACCCGCTGGACCGCGCGCCGGTGGGCCTCGAGCTGCGCCGACGCGCGACCGCTCGCCGCGCTGAAGCGGATCGTGTCGGAGGCCGAGGCCTTCACCTCCAACGGGAAGGCGAACTCGGAGCGCATCGCCACCAGGTCGAAGCCGAGCGAGCCCGCCGCGCGGACCACGAGGAAGGGCGCGCGCCGCACTGCGTCGAGCGTCGGTCGGTCGGCCGGTGGCAGCGAGCGGGCGTAGCGGAGCAACGCGTCGGGGTTGGCCTGCAGGAGCTCCTTCAGCTCCCGCTCGTAGGCCGAGGCGCTGCCCCCCACGGGGCGGATTCCGATTCTCGCTCCCTTATACTTGGTGGAGAATCGGAGAGACCTCGTGGCGGCCGCCCCGGACCTTGGTATCGCCGAAGAAGAGGAGGCGACGGCCCGCGTCCTCGCGGATGTCGTGGCGGATTCCGACCGCCGACGGGTCGTTCGGGGCGTTGCGACGACGCGCGCCCGGTTCCGGTTGACCGAGCTGCGGGCCCGACTTCTGAAGGAACGGGTGTTCGAGGACCCCTCCCGCCTCCTCCTGCGCCTCAAGCGTCGCGGGCTCGTCGAAGAGCTCCCGGAGGGCAAGTCGGACCGGTGGTACCACGTCCCGTTTCCCGACGAACTCCGCCGGATCCTGCTCGGCGAGGTCGCCCGGCTCCAAGCGCCGGAGCCCGCCGGGTTTCAGCCGGTCCCCGATGAGGGAGTCGAGATCCGTTCCATGGACAGCGAGTTCGTCGACGTCCTCCGCGAAGTTCTGCACCACCGCCTCGAGGCGACGCTCGCCTTCGGACGGACGTTCACCGTCGACGTGCTCGCGGGCTATCTTCGCGAGTTGTTCGGTGAGGCGCTCTACGTCGACTCGCTGATCTCGCTCCTCCAGCAGTACGCGCTCGCCGACGTTCCACTGATGGCCCCCACCGGGCGGACGACCGGAACGACCGGATTCCATCTCGCGCTGTTCGGACCTCCCGGGACCGGCAAGACGTTCGCGATCGACGACATGATCCGGGGCAATCCGCGGACGGGCGTGCCGCCGCACGGTCTCCCCGGCCGCAATCGCTACTGCGGCGGCATCACGCCGGTCCAGTTCCTGCGCGTCGGTGCGTCGTACACGGGGCGCACGTTCAATTTCATCGTTCCCGAGTTCAATGACTGGTTCAAGTACAAGGGGATGGTCGAACCGCTCAAGCTCGTCATGGAGCAGCGCGAGGTGAAGTGGGAGACCACGCTCGGCACCGTCGGTCCGTACACCTTCCGCTCGTTCTTCACCGTCAACTACAACGTCCGCACGATGGGCGCGTCGGACTACTGGACCACGATCGCCGACCCGAACTTCGCCGCGCTCGAGGACCGGATGCTGCTGCGGTTCCACCCGATGACGCGCGAGCGGTTCCGGGCGGTCGAGACCAGCGCGGAGCGCCTCGAGCTCGGCGCGATCGAGTTCCCGCTCGCCGAGCGGATCCGGGATCACCTCACGCTCGTCCACGCGATCCAGACCCACCACCCGCTCGTCTCCGGCCGGTTCCGCGCCCGTCCCGTGCGCCTCGACCCCTCGCTCTACACGGTCCTGCGGGCGGTCAGCGAGCGTGCGCTCGCTCGCACGCCCCACCCGAAGTTCTCGCCGCGGCTCAAGCAGCGCGCCGTTCGGCTCGCGGCGGCCTCGTCGATCGTCGCCTACTTCGCGCGTCCCGGCGACGGCCCGATCCCGATCGGGGCCGAGGAGAGCGCCTTCGCGCGCCAGTTCTACGAGGAGGAGATCGGTGCCCGCGAAGGCCGACGCGGTTCCGTCTCCTAGTCGGAAACGGTCGACCCGGTTCCACCGGGCCGACGCCGACACCGTCCGCGCCGCCGTCGACCGGCTTCTGTCGTTCGGGGTCGGGCGCTACTCCTCGCAGGCCGCCTTTCTGCGCGCGTTCCGCCCGGCGCTGCGCGCCGAGGACCCCCGGGCGCGCATCGCCGGTCCGCGGCTTCGCTCGCTTCTCGTCGAGCTCCCGGGGGTCCGGCTCGGAGTCCGGTACGCGGAGGTCACCCGGGGGGCCGTCCCGTCCGAGTGTCCGGTCTGCTCGGGACCGTTGCACGAGATCCGCAACCGGACCCTCGAGGGCGGCGCGGTGGCGCTCGGGCGTCGGTGCCCGCGGTGCGGATACTGGATGCATCGGCTCCGACGCGTGCCGGTGCGCTACACCGTGCAGCGCGTGGCCCGAGCGTCCCGGGCCCCGACGGCGGAACTCGCGGCTCCCTAATGGGAACCGACGGTCGACGCCGATCTTTCGGTGGGCCTACGTGACCGTTTGCATGACGCGCGAGGAGTGGGAGTCGATCAGTACCATCGCGGCCTCGCCCTTGTGGTCGAGCTTGAAGTACCAGATCGGGACGTGGAGAAGCTCCGCGTCCGACACCTCGACGTTGCAGTTGAGCCCGCTCACCATGTAGTGGCGTTTGTGCGCCGCCTCGGTCTGCAGTTGCATGACGTAGGCGCGGGCCGAGTGCTGCGCCGCGTCCTCCCCGAGGTCGCCGTTGAGGATCGTCGCACCGCTCGGGATCAGCTTCTTGTCGAAGATCACGCGCTCGGCGAGCGCGAAGCTGTAGTTCTTCGGCTGGTAGGCGCTCATGCCTTTGACCGCGACGACGGGGAAGTCGTACTGCCCGACGATCGCGTCCTGGCGGGTCGCGTTCACCGGCGAGCCCATCATGACCGGGATCGGGATGAACCCCCCGCCGCCGCGGCGGCCGCCCAGGGCGGCGCCGAGGACCTCGGCCGCCGCGATCGACCCGACCGTCGAGCCAACGCCGACCGCGACGTCGGTGTACGTGTAGTTCGTCGTCGCGCTCGTCGGCACGATCCAGAACGGAACGAAGGAGAGCTTCGACTCGACGATCTTCGACTCCTCGAACATCTTGCGATGCAGGAACCCCTGGTCGAGGTACTGGCGGACGATCGCGAGCGCCGGGTCGGACCCGTTCACCTGGGGGGTCAGGAGCGTGTGTTTCCCGACCGCCGTCCAGCCCGCCCCGCCCAGGCTGACCGAGGCACCGCAGTAGTCGCACGTCAGGACCATGTCGCCCAACGTCGGGTGCACGGGGGCTCCGCAGGACGGGCAGTTCAGGGACTCCGTCCCGGCGGCCGCGACGACCTTGGCGCTGGGAGCCGGGGGAGGCGGTGGCGGAAGACCGCCGCCGGCCGACGGTGGAGCTCCGGGCGCGCCCGAAACGGGCGAGCCGCACGCGAAGCAGAACCGGGCGTTCGGCGGGAGCTCGGCGCGGCAGACGACGCAGTACAGGGCCGTTCCCTCCCTCGCGCTCTCGGCCTACGGCGGAAGCTCGCTACCGCAGTTCGGGCAGAACTTGCCGGCGCCGGCGACGCTCGCCTGGCATTTCGGGCACGTGCGCGGGGGCGCGGGAGCGAGCGACGTTCCGCAGTTCGGACAGAACTTCAGACCCGCCGCGCTGACCGTGCCGCACTTGGGGCAAGGTGGACCGTTCGCCGCCGGGGGCGGGGCTCCGAAGGTCGTCCCGCACGACGGGCAGAACTTGGATCCGGCGGGGACAAGCGCGGAGCACTTCGGGCAAGGGGTCGAGCCACCAGGCCCACCACCGGCCATACCGCCACCCTGGTAGGCGCCCTGCATCGTGCCCGCCATTCCGTAGCCCATGCCGAGCCCGGCGCCGAGGCCCACGCCGGCGCCCGCGAACTGGCCGGCGCCGCCGGACTGATTCGCGGCCGCGGTCGTCAGGGCCTGGCCGGCCTGGTATTGCATGTAGTTCACGCCGAGGACGCTCATCGTCGAGCGCGTGTTGACGGCCTTCTGGACCTCGTCGGGGAGGTTCACGGACAGGCCCTGGAGTTGGACGAGCTCGACGCCGAGCGTCTGGAAGTGTTGCGGCGCGAAGCCGAGCACCGCCTGCTCGATCGTGGAGAGCTGGCTCGCGAGATCCGTGACGTGCATGCCCTGGTCCTTCAGCTTCCCGAGGGTGTTGTAGACGAGCAGCACCATCTGGTCGCGCAGACGCGTCTCGACGTCGGACGTCGTGGCCGCGCCGAACGTGCCGACGAACTGGCTGATGAACAGGTCGGGCCCTCCGACCTTCCAGCGGTAGTCGCCGAAGACCCGGAGGCTGACGAGGCCGAAGTCGGGGTCCTTGAAGATGTAGGGCTCCTGACTCCCGAACTTCCCGTCGAACGGCCGCTTCTGTAGGTAGTAGACCTCGGCCTCCTGGCGGACGCCGCTGATCGACTGGATCAGGTTGCCGACGATGCCCGCATTGAGGCTCGTGAGGGCGTAGCGGTCGGGGCGGTCCAGGTAGGCGAGAACCTTGCCGTCGCGGAAAAAGACGGCCGTCTCATCCTCGCGAACGACGACGTTGTCGCCGTATCGGATGTTGCGGGGGACCCGCCACATCACGTTCGGACCCTTGTAGGCGTCTTCCCAGACGACGGTCGTCGCGCCGAGCAGACTGCCGCCCTTCGGGGGCACCGGATTGTTCGTGACCATGGTGGACCGTACCTAAACCTGGATTCCTTGAACCGCTTTCGTCCGAGCCTGGAACGCGGCTTGCAGCTGACGGATCATGTCGCGAGCCGCCTGGATGCCGGCGTCGGCGGCGGACGGAGAGGGGGAGGGAACGTTCAGCGGCGCCAGCGCCTGGGTCAGCGAGTCCGCCGCCGCGACGAACCCGTAGTCGTACTCGTAGAGGCGGTCGAGCGCCGTCGTGTTGATCCGCGTCGCGGGGCTGATGCCGGTGTAGCCCTGCTCGGCGTGGCGGATCTGGCCTTCGAGGACATTGAGCTCGGACGCGATCTGGGCGAGGTCGTTCAGGTGGACAAAGTCGCCGGAGTTCGCGAGACTCGCCCGCGCCGTCGTCACGATCGTCCCGGCGCGATGGACGCGGTCGGCGACCTGGAGTCGCAGGATGCTGTCGGCCTGCCGGTCGTCTTCGCCCTGTCGATAGCCACGGAATCCGGGGAGGAGCAGCTGGACCTTCTTCAGGAACCCGCGGTCCTGGTCGACCCGGTTCCGGATGTCGACGGGCGGGCCGGAGGCCGGAGCGGCGGACGGGGCCCCGCCCGAAAGCGGAGCTCCGCAGCGCGAGCAGAATCGGCCGTCGGGCGCGTTCGTCGCCTGGCATTTCGGGCACGTTTGCGATCCGCCAACCGGCGCGGGGGCCGGAGGCGGAGGGGGCGGGAGTCCCGCGGGGGTGCTCATGGAGGACCTTTGGTGGCGGACGAGCTACTGGACGTGACCTCCCGGTCGTGCTGGGCCGCGGGATAGTCCAGGGCCGAGCGGGGTGCTTGCGACTGCCAGTCGGCGCGCCGCTCCATCCGAACCGCGGTGAGCGCGAGCGCGCGGTGGCGCCAGTACGCGCCGCCGAGGGCGACGAGGAGGAACAGGGCGACGATGATGACCGCGACGAGTTGCTCGAGGAAGAACAGGATCCCCGCCGAGTCGAACAGGATCGTGCCGAACAGGACGGTGAATCCGGCCCCGCCGAATCCCCACGACAGGGCACGGATGGCGCCTGGGCTCGGCACCGCGGCCTGCGCGAGGTACGCTCCGAGGGAGAACACCAGACAGAGGATTCCCACCGCGAGGAGGCTGAAGAAGTGGTTGTTCTGGGGAACGGCGAGGAGGATCGCCGCGAACACCAGCCCGGCGACCAGCGCGAAGCCGACGACGATGGCGGCCCCCAAGACGGGGGAGGGTGGCGGAGCGATTTCGGTCTTCATCGTCGGGGTCCCGACGGAAAACGAGGTGGGGGGTGGTATATGATTCCTCTCGAACGCCGCGCCGTGACTTAGCGTGTCAGAGACGGGGTTCTTCGTCGGTCCGTTCGCGCGGAGGACGGGGCGGCTTCACGTCGGCCGCGGTTGGCGGGGGGTTCGGCGAAGTCGCGGGCGGATGCGGGGGCGCCGCCGGCCGAGTCGCGGCGGGCTTCGATGCCGCTTCCGAGGAGGACTTCTCGTGCGCCGCTCGGGCCGCGTGCGCCGCGGGTTCGGAGGGAGAGTGCGAGGCCCCGGGCTCTTTCGCGGGACGCGGGGGCCTCGATCCACTCGCAGGATGGGTCGGTCCCGCCCCGGCGCGTGGGTCCGAGCTCGGCGAGGGGGCCGAGGGGAGCCTCACCGCCTGCCCACACTTCGGGCAGGTGTGGAACTCCGCGATGCAGTGCATGCAGACCGGAGCGCCACATCCGTGGACGATGGACGCCACGCCGCCACAGCCCGCACATCGGGCGCCGTGGGGGGCCGACCGAGGTGCGGCAACGCCGACGGCGCTCGAGCGCCCGACGGTACCCGCCGGCGAAGGCTGCGCCGAGGGGCCCGACGGCCCGGCCGGCCCTCCGCCCGAGGTGGGCGGGAAGAAGTCCGCATCGTCCGGTTCGACGCCCTCGGCCGACCGGAACTCGGGCGTGTACTGGCCGAGGTCCAAGGACGGCAGCGGGGCGTGGACGGCAGACCCCGCGGACTCGACGGCCTTGATGAGGCGCGCTTTGAACAGACCGACCTTCAGCGTGCGGACCAGCTGAAACAGGGTCCGCTGGTTCTCGGGAAGGAGCAGAGCGCGGCGGGCGAGCTCTTCGACGTCGGGAGTGAGCTGCAAGTTCTCGGGACGGACGTCCCGCTCCAGGACGGATCGCACGTAGCCGAACAGCCGCTGGATCTGGGCGAGGGAGGTTCCCGGGGGACAGAGCACCGCCACGTCGGCGAGCGAGAACCCGCGGCGGTCGAGCCCCTCGGGCCGGTGCTCGAGCGCGGCCGCAACGAGACGGTAGGAGGCCCCCTCGAGCTCCTTCATCTCCTCCTCATCGAGGCGGTCGACGTCGACCTTCACGTTGCGCGAGAGCGCCTGCAAGACCGGGTCGAGCAGGTCGAACGGGACGTGGAGGGTGACGAACAGGTCGTTGCGGTTCACGGCACGCCGTGTGCGCGCCTCGAGGAGCAGCGCCTCCCGCCCGAAGTGCTCGACCTGGGCCTCGCGCGTCTTTTGGAGCGCGGACGCCCGGCCCTCCTTGGCCGCGACGAAATCGGAGTCGAGGGCGAGGGAGCGGTCGAAGCTCTCGCGCGCGTCCTCGGGCCGTCCCGTCTCGAGCAGCGCGAGCCCCCGGCTGCACCAGGCGTACTTGTTCGCCGGTGCGACCTGGGTGGCGCGCTCGTAGAGAGCCAGCGCCTCGTGAGGGTGGGCGAGCCGGCCGGCCACGAATCCGGCGCGGAGCAGGTACTCCGGGTTCGCGCCGTCGAGCGCGATCCCGTGAGCGTAGGCGCCGGCCGCGTCGGACCACGCCTCGCGAGCGATGTAGAGCTCCCCGAGACGGATCCAGAGCTCGGTCGATTTCGGGAGAACCTCCGTCCCTCTCCGGACCGCCTCCACCGCCGCGGGAATCTCCCCGAGGCCGCTCTCGGCCTCCGCGAGAAGGAGGAACATCGTCGCGTTGGGGGGAACTTGGGGGATGGCCTGCGAGAGGAACGTCTTCGCCTCGCCGTGCTTTCCCTGGTCGAGGAGCGCGCGGCCGATGCCGGCGAGCGCCGCGGGGGCGCGGGGCTCCTTCTGCCGGACCAGCTCGAAGACCGCGACGGCCTCGGGCTGTCGCTCGAGCGCCATCAGGATCTCGGCGCGGAGCAGCAGAGTGCCGATCGGTCCCTCGCCGGGCGGACCCTGGGCGAGCGTCTGATCGAGTACTTCGAGCGCGAGGTCGGGGCGGCCGGCCGCGAGCCGGAGCCGGGCGCGGCGGTTCGCGATCTCCCCGATCAGGCCCGGCTCCAGCTGGGCGGCGCGCTCGTAGGCGCGGTTCGCCTCTTCGCCGCGGCCGAGCTCGGCGGCGAGGTCGCCGGCTTGCAGGAACAGTGCGGGGTCGGCGGCGTCGGCCGCCTCCGAGGCGAGCAGCTGGTGGAGCGCGTCGTAGGCGTCCCCCGATTCCCCGGCCGCCTGGTGCATCCGGAACTTCTCGAGAAGCGCCGGGGCGTGGTTCGGATCGAGGAGCAGGATCGCCTTCAGGGAGTACTGCAGGTCGGCGGTCCGGCCGAGCGCCCGGTAGGCGTTGGCCCGCGACTGCCAGGCCCCGATGTCGTTCGGGTCCTCGGTCAGGAGCTCATCGATGATCGGGATCGCCTCGTTGTATCGCCCGGCGACGGTCAGTGTCTCCGCGAGCGCGAGCCGGCCCGGCCGGCTCTTCGGGTCGAGCTGGAGCGCCTGTCGGTACTGTTGGACCGCGTCGGCGTAGGCGCCGCCGGCGCGGAGCGCCTCGGCGACTTCGAATCGGACGTGCGGGTCCGCGCCGGCCGCCTCGACCGCGGTGCGGAGCGCCTGGAGGCCCTCGGTCCGGCGGCCGGCCTTGAGGAGCAGTTGACCGCGCCGGCGAAGGAACAACGGGTTCTGGGGCTCGCGCCGTAGCAGCGCCTCGACGAATCGGAGCGCCTTCTCCTCCTCGTTCTGTTGGCTCAGGACCTCGACGGCGCCCCAGAGAAGGTCCGGGTCCTCGACGCCGAGGTCGAGCGCCTCCTGGTACGTCGTCTCGGCGGCGGCGAGCTGGCCGGTCTCGCGGAGCGCGTGGCCGAGCTCTTTCTTGACGTCCCCCCGACCCGCGTTCGTGCCGAGTTGCAGGAACTGCCGATACGCGAGGATCGCGCGGTCGTGGTCGCCCACGACGCGCGAGGCCCGGGCGAGGCCGAGCAGGCTCGGTTCGGCGAGGTTCGGGTCGACAGAGGCCCGTTCGTAGGAGACGAGCGCGGACCGGGCCGCCTCCGAACGCTCGGCCGACCCTTCCGCCTTCGCGAGCGCGATGCCGAGCATCAGGTTCCCCCGCTCGAGGGCGAGGTCGGAGCGGGTCGGGTCGAGGCGGAACAGGACGTCGTAGACGGCCGGGAGCTCGTCGGTGCGTCCCAGGTCGCGCAGGAGGCGGGCGGTCTCGTGGACCCACTCGGACGTCTCGGGCTGGCGGTTCAGAAGGTCGCGGTAGAGTCCGAGCGCGCCTTCTCGGTCTCCGGCCGCCTCGAGCGCCTTCGCGAGCTCGGCCTTCGCCGCGAGGTCGGACGGGTCCTCCTCGACGAGAGCGCGGGCGAACCCGACCATCAGGTCGGCGCGGCCCACGGCGCGCGCGGCCTCCATCGCCTTGCGAAGCTCCGCGGTCGCGTTCGGGTGGGCCTTCTGGATCCGGGCGTACGTTGCGAACGCGTCGTCGGGGTGGTGGGCGGCCAGCTGGAACTCTGCGAGCGATCGCAACCCGTCGAGGTTGTCGGGCGACGACTCGAGCATCTGCTGGGCGGTGGCCATCCCGAGCGTCGGGTCCTCGGTCCGGCGCGCGAGCTCTTGGAGCGCCTGGAGGTTCGCGACGTTCTTCGGGTCGGACGCCCGCAGCTTTTGCCGGACCTCGATGGCGAGCGCGGCATCGGCCCCCGCCGCCTCCAGCCGTTCGGCGATCTCGGCGAGCTGGGGCGATTCGAGCGGCGACGGGCCGGCCACCGCGGCGCGGAACGCCACCACGGCTTCCGCGGGCTTCCCGAGCGCGAAGTCGAGCCGGCCCTCCAGCATCAGAATGCGCGGATCCGCGGGACGCTTCGTCCGGAGGGGACCCACGGCGACGAGCGCCCGGTCGAGATCCCCGACGGCGGCGAGCAGTTCGGCCCGCGCGAGCAGCAGCTCTTCGTCCTCGGGGTTCTCCACGAGGAGCGCCTCGGCCGCTTCCAGCGCCGGGCGATTGCCACCGTGCGAGCGCGCGAGCTCGAGCTTCGCCTTGAGCGCTGCCGGATGGGCGGGCGCGGCCTTCAGGGCCTTCTCGACGTACTGCATCGAGGCGACGTCGAGCTGTTGGGCGCGTAGGTAGGCGTCGGCGGCCTCGGTGCCCCTTCCCTGGAGCTTCAGCGCATCGCCCTTGGTCGCCCAGATCGACTTGTCGTGCGGGTTCGCCTCGAGCGCACGGTCGAGCAGAACGACGGCGCCTTCGACTTCCCGGTTCTGGGAGATCAGGACGAGCGCCTTGTGGTGGAGGAGCGCGGAGGAACCGGGGACGAGCCCCAGGCCAACCTCCGCGGCGCGGAGCGCCAGGTCCGGCTGGTTCGAGCGGTAGAAGGCGACCGCGGTGTCGTCGAGGTTCTTCGAGAGTTCCCCGCCCTCGCGCCCGAGATCGCCCTGGTGGGCGTCGACGTAGGCGAGGAACGCCTTCAGCCGCTCGGACTGGCGGCCGCGGTCGTCGCGGATGGAATTGTCCTGCGCCGCCGCGTAGAGCCGCCGGGCCTCCTCGAGTGGGGAAGCCACGGCTTCGCGGCGCGCCGGTTCGGAAGCGGCCGGCATCGGGCATCAGGAGAACCCGGGCTCGACGATAAATACGTACGTCGAACGGGGAAGCCCCGCCGGAGCGCAGGACCCGGCTTTATCGCGCGTCGGGGCTCCGGAGCGCCGGATGGCCGCCGAACGCGGGGTCGCTCGCAAGACGATCTTCGACCCGGTCCACGGCGGGATCACGCTGGAGGGCGTCTTCCTCCAGCTCGTCGGCCACCGCGCGTTCCAACGCCTCTGGGGGATCCGTCAGACCGGATTGGCTCACCTCGTGTTCCCGGGGGCCAACCACACGCGGCTCGAGCACTCGCTCGGCGTCCACGCGGTCGTGCGAACGATGGCCGAGCGGTTGGGCCTCGACGAGGAGGCGACGGCCCGGGTCGCGGCGGGGGGACTCCTCCATGACCTGGGTCACACGCCGTTTTCGCACACTCTCGAACCGACGCTGCGGGAGGTCGTCGGGATCGGGCACGAGGGCCGAAGCCGGGCCACCATCCTCTCGGAGGGACCCGACGCGCTCGGCCGCGGACCCGGACCCACGATCGCGGAGATCCTCGAGTCCCACGGAATCCGACCGCCATCGGTCGCAGCCCTCGTCGACCCGTCGGGAGCGTCTCCCCCGCCGCTCCTGCGGGCGATGCTCCACGGCGCGATCGACGCCGACCGCATCGACTACCTCCAGCGGGATGCCCATTACACCGGCGTGGGGCACGGCGCGATCGATGCCGTCCGACTGCTCGACACGGTCCGAGCGAGCCGCTCGCGCCTCGTCTTTGCCGAGAAAGGCCGCCAGGCCGTCGAGGGCTTCCTCGTCGGTCGGGCACTGATGTACTCGTCCGTCTACTACCACAAGACGGTCCGCGCCGCCGAGGTCCTGACGCAGGGCGCGGTCGAACGGATCCGGGGCTACCCGGAGTCCGCTCGCCCTCTGCTGGCGGGAACGGACGCCGACCTGTTGGTCGCGCTGCAGCAGGAAGGCGGTCGCCCGGCCGAGCTCGTGCGCGGCATCCTCGAGCGCCGACTTCCGAAACGGCTCGTCGGCTGGAAGTCGCTCGGAGCCGCCGAGCGCCGCGGGCTCGTTCGGCTCGCGCGGGACCCGGCGGAGCGAAGGGCGCGGGAGGACGAACTCGCGGAGCAGATCCGGGCCCCGCCGGGCGCGGTGCTGTTCGACCTGTCGGGGCTCGACCGCCGGGAGGCGCCGGGCGCCGACTGGAACGAGGTCGGCGTCGAGGAGGACGGGAAGATCGTCCACCCGTTCCGGGCGCCGAGCGTTTGGCGGGCGCTGGCGCTCCGGCCGCGGAGCGTCTGGGTCGCGGCCGTCTACGTCGACGAACGCTTCCGGGCGGCGGCGGCTCGGCGCTTCGGTCGACGCGCGGCCGATCTGCTCTGACGAACGACGTTCGACTTGGACTCGAACGATAGCACGCGGGCCCACTGCTCGTCCGAGACCGGCATCACCGAAAGCCTCCCGATGCGAACCAGGTCGAACGAGGTGAGGGCCGCATCGGCCTTGAGGGTCGAGAGGGGGACCGCGGTCGCAAGCGTTCGCACGGGCGCGAGGCGTACCGACCACGAACCCCGGTCGTCCGAAGGGTTCGCGTACGGCGCGCCCGCGACGCGCGCGATCCCGACCACGGAGCGCTCGCCGCCGGAGTGGTAGTACAAGACCTCGTCGCCGCGGCGCATCGCCTTCAGGTGCCGCAACGCCAGTGCGTTGTGCACGCCGTCCCACTCGGCGCTCCCGTCCCGGCGGAGGTCGGCGAACGAGTAGTGGGTCGGCTCCTCTTTGACGAGCCAGCGGGCCATGCCCTCCGACGTTCGGGCATGGGTATGACGCTTCTCCCCATCGTGGAGTTTATCTCCGGCCCGCGATGACCCGCTCGTGCGCATCGCCCTCGTCGGAACGGGCGTCCAGGCGATCCCCCCTGTCGGCTACGGCGGTGTCGAGCGGACGATCGCCGAGTTCGCAAGCGCCCTCCGGGCCGCGGGCCACGATCCGGTCGTGATCAACCGGGTGCGGCACGGCCGCTCGGTCGATGAGTACCTATTCGCGCTCACCCTCCCGGCTCTCGTCCGGGCCGTCGGGGCCGAGGCGGTCCACGCGAGTACGCCTGCGGTCGCGAACCGTCTCGCGATGGCGGGGATACCGTTCGTCTTCACCTCCCATTCGCGGCACTGGTTCGAGCGCGTCGGGGCTCGGCAGCGATTCGGCTTCTGGCTGGAGCGCCGCGCGGTCGCCCGGGCTCGGGCGACGGTCGCCCTGACCGAACGACTCCGGGCGGAGATCGCCCGCTCGGTACCGCCCGTGGAGTCGCGGTTGCGTGTGATCCCGATCGGAGTGGACACCGACCGGTTTCGGTCGGACCCCGCCGCTCGCAGCGGGCGGGGCGCCCTGGGGGTCGGGGTCGTTGCCCCCCTCAAGCGCTGGGAGCTCGCCGCGGCGGCGGCGCGCGACGCGGGGTGGTCGTTCCGATTGGTGGGACCCACTCCCGACGCGCGCTACCTCGAACGGGTGCGGGCGGCCAACCCCGAAGTCGAAGTCCTCGGCGAGCTCACGGACGACGAACTCCGCCGCGAGTACGCGCGCGCCGACGTGCTGCTGCATCCGAGCCGCGTCGAGGTGCTGGCCGGCGCGGTCCTGCAGGGCCTTTCGGCGTCGCTGCCCGTGCTGGGGGCCGAGCCCATCGCGGGACTCGTCGAGTCCGGCGTCACCGGGTGGGCCGCGGCGGGAACGGCCGACGACGAGGCGATCCGCCGATTCCTGGCCGCCCGATTGCGCGAGCTGAGCGATCCGTCGGTGCGTCAGCCGATGGCGCTCGCCGCCCGGGCCTCCGCCGAACAGCGGTTCGGATGGCCCGCCGTCGTCGAGTCGCACCTCGCGATGTACCGAGGGGCGTTTCCCGGCGCGGCCGAGCGGTAGCTCCGGTCGAAGGCAGAGGGGGCCGCACGGCCCAAGGGGGCCGTGCGGCGGGGGTTCCGGCCTACGAGGACGGAGGCGTCGGGGGCATGTCACCCGACGCGGGTGGGGACGGGGGTGGCGTCCACTGGTTTGCGGCCGGGGCCGCCATCTTCGCCGACTTCGACTTGAGCACGATGCCGACGATGAGGATCACGATCCCCACGATCAGGAGGAGCGATCCGACCGTAGTCTGGGCGACGGTCACGTGGAACGCGACGGTGGCATTGGAGCTGGAGCCACCGAACGCGCTTCCGCTGAGCACGCCCAACACAACTTCGCCGCCATCGGGTTGATTCAGCGAGAACGAGCCGCTCGTCCCGGTCTGTGTGACGAGCCCGGACACGCCGCCGGAGGCGCCCGTGTACTGGGCCTCGCTCGAGCCAGCCGCCGCGACGACAGTGACCGTTCCGTTGGAAGTCCAGGAGACGGCGACGGGGATGCTGCCCGTCACCGAGAACCCGGACACGCTGAAGAGGTCGAAGGGGAGCGACGAGTTCGACTTGACCGTTTGATCGGGCTGCGGCACGAGAGGGACGAACAGCAGGACGGCCCCGATCACCAGCAAGACGATCCCCACTACCACGATACCCATTCTCATACGGACGGACTCCATTTTCGGTGACTCGTTCGTGCTAGATAGACCTACCGAGACGGGTGGCGCACCGCCGGCGAAACTCCGAGGTAGGATCGAGCGTGGGCGGGCCCCCGTTCGCGCGGTTCGGGCGGATCAGCGACCGAACTCCATCGGCCGAGGCGGCCGACGGTCCGGGGGAGCCAACGACGCGCGGACGGACCGGTGGCGAAGGTCACGGGCCAACGATTCGCCGAGCGGGGTCAACTCGTAGACCTTCAAACGGCGGTCCTGGTGCTCCACGTGGCGACGGCCGACCGTGAGAACGCCGGCCGCGACGAGTCGCCCGAGCGTCTTCGCAAGAGAACTCTGCGTGAGGTGCAGCGCCTCGCCCATTCCGGCCTGCGAGAGCCCGAACGGCGCGACTTCGCCCGGCGCGAGTCGCCCCTGCGCCATCACCTGCAGGATCACCCGCTGCGACGTACGGAGCCGCTCCTCGGGCGGCGCGTCATCGGACCCCCCGGTCGGCTCCCGCGCCGAGGGCACGGGGGGCCGGACGACCTCCACGCGGGGCACCGCATCCTCGGTTCGCGCAGCGCTGGGGTCCTCCGGCTCGAGGGCGGGGGTCGGGCGGGGCGCCGGCCGAAGGTGTCGGACGATCAGCCAAAGGCCGGCCACGGCCGCGGCTCCGACGGCCACGCCGGCCACGAACTCCCAGAGGATCAGCGCGACCCACTCCCCTACCCAAATGCGGCCTGAGGGAGGCGGCTCACGGCTTTCTCGATTCCTCGCTCGGCGGAACCTCGTCCGCTCGTCGATTCAGCTCCCGGACGATCGCCTCGCCCTCCGCCCGGGTCCTCCGCTCGGCCCGGTAAAGCGCGCCCAGCAGGGCCGTCAGGACGATCGCTCCCGCGAACGCTGCGTACCCGTACAAGGGAATCTCGCTCCAGAGCGAAGCCGCTGGCTTGACGTGCACCCCTCCAATCGGCAAGATGACGTTCGGACTCTGCACGACGAGCGACGTCGAGGCCGAGGTCGTCCGACCGATATGGTCCGTTACGTGGACGGTGACGGTGAACATCCCGGTCGCGATCGGCGTGCAATTGAGTACGCTCACGTTGGCGCTTTCGCAACTCGCCGGGAGGCCCGCGTACACGAACGACAGCGGAAGCACGCCCCGGACTTCGACGATGAACACCGTCGAGTTGGGGACCGTGACCGTCGGGGACGTCGCGAAAAACGCCGAGACGGCGGGCGCCGGTCCGCTCGCGTCGATCACGAGGAGCATGCCGACGGCGCCCTCGACGTGCGAGGCCGCGTCCGACACGACGACGCGCAGGGGGTAGAGTCCGGGCGACGACGGGTCGCACGGAAGGGCCGAGGTGTTGGCCGAGGCACAGCCCGTCGGCAGGGACGTGTATCGGTAGGTGAGCGGGCCGCTCCCTCCGCTGGCGAGAACCGAAAGGACGACGGTCGAACCGACGGTGGCCGGACCCGAGGCGGCGCCGAACCCGGAGATGACGAGACCGGTTCCCCCGCTCCCCCCGACGGGATTGACCGTGAGGTTCCCGGAGACCTGCAGGAAGCCCCCGGCGGTGTCCCGCAGGGAGATCGTCACGTCGTACGTCCCCGCCTTCGTCGCCAGGCAAGAGATGCTGGACGCGTTCGAGGAGCTGCACCCCGGTGGAAGGTTCCCGTAGGCGTAGGTGATCGGTCCGTTCGGCGAGCTGGCGTTGATCGAGATCGTGCTCGCGTTTCCGAGGACCACCGTGGACGGCGAGATCGAGTAGCTGGAGAACCCGAGCCCGTAGATCAATCCGGCATCGGCGACCGAGAGGTTCAACGAGCCCGTCACGGCGCCGCCGCCTCCGTCCTGAACGGAGACGCCCACCGAGAAGTTGCCGACGCCGCTCGGAGTGCAGGGCAACGTCGGGACATCTTGGGTCGCACACCCGGTCGGGAGCCCCGAGTAGGCGTACGAGAACGGCGCCGTCCCGTGGGACAGCTGAACGGTCAGGAGCGACCGGACCGAGACAATCGCCGGGGAGGGGGTCGCGGTGAACCCCGAGAGCGCGAGCGCGGCGTTGACCACCACCAGCACGCGTGCCGACGCGGCGTGGCCACCCGAGTCGGTGGCGACCACGGAAACGGTCCAGGACCCGGTGACGGTCGCGGTGCAGTTCAATTTCCCGTTGTTCGCGCTCGCGCAACCCGTCGGGAGATTGGTGTAGTTGTACGAGAACGGGGGCGTTCCGCCGATCACCGACACGGCGAGGTGGGTGGTCGAGCCGAGGTCCACTGGGGACGGCGACGCGGTGAACGCCTGGACGAGCGGCGTGCTCGACGAGCCTCCGGACCAGTACCAGGTATCCCCGCACGGCCCGTTCACGGAGCACGCGAGCGGGGCCGGGGAGAACTGGCCGTACCAGCCGCCGTAGAACACGTCGAGCTGGTCGGCGGCGTCGAACGTGCCGGACATGTCCGAGCGGTTGCCCGGGGAGACCGCTGGGGAGAGCTTCGTCCAACTCCCGTTGAACTCCCACGTGTCGTTGAGCGGCGCCGAGAGACCGTCGAACGATTGCGAACCGCCGTAGAGCAACACGAAGGCGCCGCCGGACGCGAAGTCCGCCATCGATGCGCCGGAGCGCGCGGGCGGCGGTGATTTGGCGGTCGCGGTGAGGTTCGTCCAGTTCCCGCCGTGGAACCACCACGTGTCCGCCAGGAGGTACGGCGAATAGCCCGATTGCGCGTGCGCGGTACCGAACAGGACAACGTGCGCGAGCGGGCCGTTGAAGACGATCGGGTTCGCGGGCGCACCATCGATCGACCGGTCGCCGAGCGCGGTGAGGTTGGTCCAGACGCCGGCGTGGTACGTCCAGGTGGACGCGGGGATCCCGCCCGTGAGAAGGACGACGTAGCTATCGGAGCCGTCGTACGCCATCGTCTCGCCTTGGTACCACGGCGGCGCCGTAACCGGTGTGATCGGCGTCCAGTTGCCCTGGGCGGCGTTGAACTCCCAGGTGTCGTTGAGCGAACCGGAGGGGCCGAGCCCCCCGAACAACAGGACGTAGCCGTCCGCCGCATCGTACACGAGCCCCGCCAGAGTTCGCGCCGAGGGGCTCGCGTTCGTGGGGAGTTGGGTCCAATTCCCCTTGGAGAACTTCCAGGTGTCCGATTTCGCGCCCGAGACGTTGACATTCGGCTGGCAGGCGCACCCTCCAAAGGCGAGGACGTAGCCGTCGGCGGCATCGTAGGTCATCGCGATCTCGGCCCGCGCTCCGGGGCCGTTCGTCGCCCCCGTCAGGTTCGTCCAGTTCCCCCCGTGGTAGAGCCAGGTCGTGGTCGCGCCTTGGATCGCGCCACCGACCGTGGGTTCCAGGAGCAGGTCCCCCGCCACCTTCGCGCTCGGGTCGTAGTCGAGCGCGGGGTAGAGGGACTCCGAGAGGCCGGTCTGAAGCGGGCCTTTCGACCACGTGCCGTTCGCGTAGTGGAACGAGGGACCGGTCCGGTTCACCGTCCCGTTCCAAGATGGAACGAGCACGACGTAGTGGTCCGTGGGGTCGTCCGCCAGACCCGGCGCGATCCGTCCGTTGGTGCTCGGGACCGGTGCGGTCGGTTCGGCGGACCACGAGCCGTTGAAGAACCAGGTATGGTAGCTCGTGGAGAACGAGGAGGCCGTCGGACCCTCGACAAGGACCACACCGCGGTCCGTCGAGTCGTACGACATCGCTCCGTACGAGTCCGCCGTGGGCTCCGCGCTCACCGAGGAGGACCGGTTGGTCCAGGTCCGGGCCGAGTAGCTCCACGTCCAGCCTCCCGTCCCGTTCGCGCAGCAGCCGCCGAAGTAGAGCAGGCCGAGCACGGACGGGTCGTTCGCGACGTTGGCACCGATCGCCACCGGGGGAGCGGAGGCGCCCGTGACGTTCGTCCAAGCGCCCCCCTGGTAGGTCCAGGTGTCCCCCGCGCTGCGGCAGAGCGCGTTGCCCCAGAACACGACGACCTGATCCGACGAGTCGTAGGCGAGTGCGCCGGCCCCGCAGAACGCCGGCCCGCCCACCAGGGTCAACGTCGACCACGTCCCGTTCGAGTACGAGAAGTACGACGCGACGCCGCCGTAGTACGCGAGCGGATTCGAGGACGGCGCCTCGGCCATCAAGAGGTCATAGCCGTCTTTCGCGTCGTAGACCAGCAGTCCGCGGGCGGGAGGAGTGGGGCCCGCGATCCA
The DNA here is from genome assembly GCA_022750115.1 of Thermoplasmata archaeon. GTDB lineage: Archaea > Thermoplasmatota > Thermoplasmata > Lutacidiplasmatales > UBA184 > Lutacidiplasma. The sequence continues at coordinate 226,632 of JAKIWI010000001.1, read as the reverse complement.
GCCGCCGGTCACGTTCGCCGCAGGTCGGGCCGGGGCGGCGGGTGCCGAGCAGTGGAGAGTGCTCGCAGCCGAAGCGGGGCAAGTCCACGGGACGTGCGGGAGTGGGCCCCCGATCGCGCCCAGGGACGCGGAGGCGGCCGACAGTGGCGCAGCCGTTGCAGTTGGAGCAACCCGCCCGGGCGAAGCATGCGTCGCGCTCGAATTGCTCGGCGCCATCGCACCACCCAGAAGAGAGGACATACCGAGGATCGTCAAGACCGAGAGAACCGCGACCATCGGCGAAGGAGTGTGCCGGCCCCAGCGGCCCGATTCGGCACGGGCGAGCGTTCGATCGAGTCGTCGTGCGTAGGCCGGGAGGGGGGACGCCACGAACGGGCGTTCTGATTCCGGGGGTTATAAACCCCGGGCCGATACACGGCGGCCGTATTCCGCCATGGCCCACCTATTCCGTCGTTCGCGATGCCAACTCGGCTCGCGCGCCGGCGGGATGGATCAGCCGACGACGAACCCCTGCGGGGTGATCGCGAACGGTCGCCGCTCGGGGTCGTGGGCCGAGCCGCGCATCCGCACGATCTTGATCTGCCGGATGGACCGGTCCCCAACCCACTTGCGGGTGACCAAGATCTCCCCCCGCGTCAGAATCTCCTCCGGGGAGAGCACCATCGGGTCGGCGGGGGTCCCGGTGATGAGGGTCGTCACCTCGGATTCGCTCAGGAAGCGGAGGAGCGATTGGATCTCGGTCCGCTCCGGCTGGATGTCCCCTCGCTCGGACGCCTTCATCGCGAAGCGGCGGATCGAAGTGAGCGAGTCGACGACGACGCGCTTGAAGTGAATCCCGCCCATCTGCTGACGCAGCTTCAGGTGGATCGACTGGATCGAGATGTCGTCGGAGTCGCCGGTCCGGCGGGTTTCGCTCGAGATGTCCCGCATCGTCTTGAGGTCCGAAAGCGCCCGGATCTCCTGGACGTCCGACATCCGCTTGATCGCGCGGGTTCCCGGGTTCGCGTCGAGCGTCCGGATCGAGGAGAGGTCCCATCCGAAGGCGCGGACGTTCTCGAGGATCTCGTTGGGCGGCTCGTCCACGGCGACCAACAGGACCTCTTCCCCCTCGCGGAGCCCCTCGAGAAGGAACGAGAGCGCGAGGAGGGACTTGCCGCTCCCCGTCCCTCCGGTGACCAAGTACGGCCGGCCGGACATGAGACCACCGCCGAGCATCCGGTCGAGTCCCGGAATTCCCGTCGAAATTCGGCCTTCGGCGACCATGCGGGCTTAGCCCTCCTTCGCTTCGGACTTGGGGGCCTGGGTCGGTTCCTCGGGCGTGGCGTTCGACGCCGACGCGGTTACGGCGGTTGGTTGGTCCGGAGGGGAGCCGGCCTCGGCCGAGGTGACGGGGGACGCTTTCCGACGGCGAGGGGCACGGCGCTTCGGTTTCGGAGCGGCGACCGGTTCCAGGGGCGCCGGAGCCGGCGTCGGTTCCGTCGGACCGGGCGTAGGAACCGGGACAGTCTCCACGGTGGCCGCGGGAGTGGTTGCGACGGCGGTCTCGCCCGCGACGGCCCCGCCAGCTGCCACGGGTAGTTCCGATGCCCCGACGGGTCCACTGGCAGCCGCCGGCGCCTCCGGGCCCGCGCTGCTGGGGGTCCGCTTCTTCGACGGGGCGCGCTTGCGTTTCGGCTTGGCCGCTGGCGCGCTCGCATCGGCCGTCCCGGAGGGTTGGGGGGCCTCGACGGCCGGAGGTCCCGCGGGAGACGCGGCATCGGCCGCCGGGACTCCGGTCGATGCGAAACTCGGGGCCGGCGTCGGGGGATTCGGCGCGGGAGCCGGGGCCGAAAGGGGCGGAGGGAGGACGGGGGTCGCGGGTGGGGCGGTTCGCTCGGACGAGGCGCGGGGAGGAGCGCGGGGGGCGGGGGGCTGGATCGTGCGTTCGACTGGGGGCGCCGGCGGGGGCGGTGGCGCGGGTGCGACGGCCTCCGGGGCGAGGAGGGGAGTGGCGGGAGGCGGCGCCTGGGCCGGAGCTGGTGCCTCAGGCGTGATCCGACGCGTGGGCAACGGCGGCGGGGTTCGACCTCCACGAGTCGACGGCCCGCCGGACCCGGTTACTGTGTCCATCGGAGGGGCGGAGGTCGAAGCTCCGGGGGGCGGGGGAGGAGGAGGTGGTGGTGGAGGCGGCGGAGGGGGCTGACTTCGGCCCCCTTCCCCGCGACCGGACTGACCTCCGCGCACCGGAGGCGAGGAGGGGATGGGTGGCCGGGCGGCCCCACCGGCCGGCGACTCCGGCGCCGGTGCGTCGACCCTCGGGGACGGCGGGGGTGCCGCGGGGGGGGACGATGCCGCGGGCGTCGGAGTCGGGACAGGCGGCGCGCCGCTCCCGGGAGGTGCGTCCCGCGCCACGATGACCGGCGGAGCGAGGGGCGGCGGTTCGTTCGGGGGAATCGCGGCGGGTGCGCCCCCGGTCGCAACGTGCGTCTCCATCCCCGGAGCGGAGAGGGCGGCGTTGGGAGCCGGCGACGCGGAGGGGGCGGTTGCCATCGTGGGCGAGGGAGGAGGCGGCGGCTCGGGCGGCGTCGTCCCGAGCTGATGAACATGGTGCGCCGAGCGTCGAACGTTGAGGTCCCCGCTCAACAGCGCGGCGGGCGGAAGATTCTGCGCGATCCGCGCGACGATGCCCCGCGCCGCGGCGGCCCGACGCGCGAGCTCGTCCGCGTCGCCCGCGGCCTTCGCCACCCCGGCGGCCGCGAGCTCGACTCGGGCGGGTGCCGGGTCCAGCCCGACGGCGGCGAGGTCGCGCAGGTCGGCATCCAATCCCTCCAGGAGATCCGTGGGCGGCGGCGCAGGGGTCGGTGCGGCAACCCGGACGGTGATCTCCTCGGGCTCGACGACCCGACGCGTGTCGCGGTTGATCGTGGCGTCGAGGTTGACCTCGAGTCCCTGGGAGGTGATCTTGTAGGGGTGGAGGCGATTGTCGTGCGAACTTCCGCGGTACTTCTCGACGCCGATCGCGCGTACGCTGAGTCCTTCGAGCTCCCAGCGGAACAGCCGGATCTCGCCGCGCGCCAGCAGCCGCTCGGGCGTCTCCACATCCTCGACCGCCGCCTCGACGGTGAGGAGCGTCGTCAGCCGCAGGTCGGACAGGAAACGGAGGAACGTCTGGGCGCCGAGCGTTTCGTCGACGCCCTTCATGCAGAAGTACTGCAGCGCGGTCAGGCTGTCGACCACGAGGCGCGAGTAGGACCGCCGCGCGACCTCCATCTTCAGCGTCTGCTCGAGCGCGGTGAACGTCACCTCGACGCTCGACAACTCCGGGGTCTTGCGGATCTCCATCGGCACATCGGAAAATCGTACCGAGTGTCGGACCGCCGCGATGTCCTTGAACGGAGCGCGCTCGTAGCGCATCACGTCGGGGATCGCGTCGAAGACCCACACTTTGTCGAGGCCCGGGGCGAGACCCTTGTGGTTCTGGCGGATCTCGTTCGGCGGTTCCTCGAGCGTGACGAGGAGGCAGTTCTCGCCGCGGAGCGCCCCGTCGCACAGGAACTGGAGCGCGAGCTTGGTCTTTCCCGTGCCCGCCGGCCCGACGATCAGGTACGGCCGGTGGGGCATCAGCCCGCCGTTCAGAATGCGGTCGACCTTCGGATTCCCGGTCGACAGCCGAGGCTCGGGAGGGGCCGGCGGGGTTTCCGAGCCGGGCGTACCGAGCACTCCCTTCGCCCGCCGGTCCGGTCCGGCCGGTGCACGAGCACTCGTCGAATGGTGGGGCCTGCCAGATAATCCCTTCCGCGAGCGAGACGTGCTACGACGACCGGGCGACCCGTGAGCCCAAATAACCGGCCGTCTCGGCACGGACCATGGCGACGAAGCCGTCTGTGAGCGCCGTCCGCATGCGCGGCCTCGCCGTCGAGCTTCCGAACCAGCTGCGCGAAGGGTTCCGACTCGGCCGCGACGCCGATGCCCGGCTGCCGGCGAACGCGCGGATTGCCGTCGTGGCCGGGATGGGCGGGTCGGCGATCGCGGCAGACCTGGTCCGTGGGATCACCGACATCGAGACCCCACTCCTCCTCACCGTCGGACGCAGCCCCACGCTCCCGCGCGGCGTGGGCAAGGAGAGCCTCGTCGTCCTGACGAGCTATTCGGGGAACACCTGGGAGACCCTGGCCGCGTACGACGCCGCCCGCCGCCAGGGGGCCTCGCGGGTCGTCATGACGTCCGGCGGAACACTCGCGGAGCGCGCGGAGCGCGACAGCGTCCCGCACGTGATCCTCCCTCCGGGGCTCCCGCCTCGTTCGGCGGCGGGATACATGATGGGGGGGCTGATCGGGCTCCTCGACCACTATTTCCCGGAGTCGAACGAAAAACGCATCGATGCGATCGCCGCCCGGCTGAGCGAACGCCAGTCGGAGTTCGCCGGCGCCCGCGGCGCTCCCGCCCGACTTGCCCGCCGCTTCGGCAATCGCGTTCCCCTGTTCTACGGGAACGAGATGTTCGTCCCGCTCGCTCGGCGGTGGAAGACCCAGGTGGAGGAGAACGCGAAGCGGATCGCGCATTTCGACTCGTTTCCCGAGCTTCTGCACAATGCTCTCGTCGCTTGGGACGCCATGTCCAAAGCCGAGGCGCGGCGATGGGGGGTGGTCGCGCTGGAGGGCGGTAGTCTTCACCCGAGCACCGCAGCGGGAATGGCGCACCTCGGAAAGACCATTCTCCGAAAGGGCGTGCTGGCGGAGCGCTTGGTGTTCAAGGCCGAGGATCCGCTGGAAGCTCTGCTGGAGGGCGTTAGCTTCGGAGACCACTTCTCGCTCCACCTCGCGGCCCTCGGCGGGGTCGACCCCCTCGAGGTCGACGCGATCGTCGCTCTCAAGGCGGCCGTCGCGCGTCGCTGAACCCGCGCTTCCCGGCAACCTCCCGGAGCCGCAGCTCCGGCAGGACCGACCGGACGACAGGAAGCGGGCGGATCACGGCCAGCGGATGCAACGAACGGAGCCTCCGAACGTTGGAGTCCCGCCTCGGCGGTGCTCATCGGCGCCGGCGGCTTCGGGAGAGCACGGCTCCGAGTCTCACCCGGAACGGGAGCTCGCGCTGGCTCCCGTTCTTGTTCACCACGGCGGCCGCATTCCAGTTCGGAGACGTGCTCGCCCAGATATTCATCTGGCACGCGGCGACAGTTCTGATCGAGGCGCAGGGTGCGATCGCGCCGGTGTTCGCCCTCCTCGCGATTCTGTTCCACTGGGATCTCCGGCGCCAGAAGGACCCCGCCCCCCGGGCCGCGGATTTCTAGGACACTCCACCGTGCAAAGAGGCCCCTTGGGGAGCCGCCCCCCCGGGCGATCGCGGTTGTTCTCGTCGCAACCGATCGGCCGCCCGCCGGGAGGAACACCTCGGACGGAGCTCGTGGCGCCGGCCGCGCCCGGCAGGTGCATCGTCCCGAGAACTGCCAAATAGGGGCAACCCTCCGACTGAATCGGGTGCTGAGGTAGCCTAGCTCGGCCAAGGCGCCAGATTCGAGATCTGGTGGTGCGTATGCATCGCGGGAGTTCAAAGGGGGCTCGCCGACACCGGCCGGTCCCGGAAAGTCTCCCCCTCAGCGCCTCCCCCTCCACCTCGATTCGAGTCGAGATCCAGGTCGAGCGGGCGGGTCGTGCGTCCGATCCTCGAATCGCGTGGGTCGAGGCGGGGACCAAGGTCCGGGTGATTCTGCGCGAACATGGCCATGCACCAGAAGGCTCGGCCGTTCTCGTGGACGGAGTCCCGATCCCACTCGACATGCGGGTCGACCGGCCGCTCCGATTGACGGTCCTTCCGACGTTTTCCGGCGGCTGACGCGCCGTCGGATTCTTCAAAGGGGTTAAGGACGGCCGCGTACCATTCCACGTGAGCAAGGTGTCCGGTACGCTCGCTCCGCTGACCTCCGACTGCCCGGTGTGCGAGGCCGAGAACCCTACGACGGCGATCTCCTGCCGTACGTGCGGGTACCCGACTGGACTCGCGGTCGACGCCCTCCGTGGGTTGTCGGGAGCCGAGGCGGTGCCCGTGGACGCCGGCGCGTCGACCCCCAAGGCTCCCCGCGCCCGCACCGCGCGACCTCCCACCAAAGACCCGACCGCCGAGCAGGTCGAGCGCGCCGCCGCGGAGCTTGACCAGACGCTCCGCATCGTGAATCGACTCGGGGTGGCCGGGTCCGACGTCACTCCGGAACTCTACCAGGCCGCGCTCACCCAAGCCGATGGCCGCGCGGTCGAAGCCCTCTCCCTCCTCCGATCCGCCCTCGCCCGTCTCCACGAGGCGACGAACGACGCGCTCGCGCGCCGCCTTCGGTCGCTCGAGGAGCGACAGGCCATCCTGCGCCGCGAGGGGGTCGCGGTCTCGGTGGGGGCGGAGGCGGTCCGGATCCGCGCCGAGATCGACGCCGGCCGCGCCGAGGAAGCGATCTCCCGGGTCGTACAGGCCGACGAGCATCTTGGACGGATCGAAACGGACTGGAAGGGCCTGAAAGGTCTCCTGCGACAGATCGACGAGCTCCGCGACTCGGCCGACGTCGTCGGCCGCCCGGTCGCCGAGGTCGAGGAATCGGTCGCCCAAATCAAGCGGCTGCTCACGGAGCCGGACCTGTCGACCGACACGCTCGATGAGGGCGCCCAGATCGCCGCTCGCGCGCTCATGCTCCTCCACGAGGCGTTGCCGCCGGCGATCGAGCAGGAGCTCGAACGCCACGCGGTCGCCCTCGACGCCTTCGGTGCCGACTACGCACCGGCGCGATCGGCCCGCGGGGCCCATGCCGAGGCGACCCGGCATCTGCGCCGCGGCAAGATCGTCGAGTCGACGGCACGGCTGCGCGAGCTCCGGGCCGCGATCGCCGAACTCGGTGAGCCGGCCCCGCCCGAAACCGCTCGAGGGACCGACGACTCGGATTCCGATTCCCCCCCGCTCGACGGCGAGGTTGTCGCTTCGGCGCTTCCCCGTTTGCTCCAAAAGGCCCGCGGGCTCGCAGCGCGCGTCCGGGCTCTTCCGACCGACAGCGAGCTCGCCTACGAGGCCGCCGGGGAGATCCGGCGCGCGACCGAACTGCTGCGCGCCCGCAAGCTCGAAGACGCCGACGCGACCCTCTCGCGTCTGATGCGAACCCTCGACGCTGAGGTCCCCCAGGAGCCGTGAGCGGGGCCGTGGCGACCACCCAGGGGGCCGACCCCTCCGAGCGTCTCCGACGCTTGGTCGACCAGGGACGCAAGCTCGAGGCCGAGGGACTCCCGTTCCCGACCGACCAGATCCGAACCGGCGTCGAGACCGCGCTCGCCGAGGGCGACCGGGAGCAAGCGCTCAAGCTCCTCCTCCGGGCCGAGACGCTCTACGCCTCCGCCTCGCGCGACTGGTCGTGGGTGTATGCCCTGCTGAAGCGCGCGGATGAGTTCCGTGACGTGGCGCTGCGTCTTGGCCTCGACCTCGAGCACCTGGACGCGCGAGTCGGAAACGCCCGGGACCGGCTGAAGGGCGCCCCGCTCTCTCAGGGATCGCTCGAAAAGGCGGCGGCCTCCGCGTCGGCCGCCCTCGCCGTCCTCAACGATACGATCCCGAAGTTCTGCGTGCAGGAGGCCCAGAAGCTCGGAGTCCAGATCCGCGTCGCCAAGAACCGCGGGGAGGACGTCAGCGAGGCGACCCGGGCGTTCTCGAAGTTCCTGCGCTCCGCCCAGGACGAACATCTGCTCGCCACCGCCCATCAGCTCCTCGAGGTCCGCCGCGCGGTGGCCCGGCTCCCGCGGGCCCCTACGGTCGGAGGCGTGCCCGCGTCCGGGGTCGCGGAGGAGGAAGAGATCCTCCTCGAGGCGCGCAAGCTCGCCCGTCGACTCCAGCGGATCAAGGGGAAGGCGACCGACGCGCACAGCGCCGCACGGTTGATGACGCAGGTCCGGGCGGCCCTCTCCGAAGAGCGTCGCTACGGCACTCCTGAGGAAGAGATCGAAGCGCTTTGGAACGAGGTCGACCGACTCACCAAAGAGCGGAAGTCTCCCACGAAGCCCGGTCCATCTCCGGTCCATCCGCTCCCGGTCACCTCTCCCGCGGCGACCTCGCCGGCCCCCGCGCTCGCGCCGCCCGTCCCGCCGGTACCGGAGGTCCGCCCGCCCCCGGGAGCACTCGGGGATGTGCCTCCGACGCCGACGGTCCCGCCCGGCGCGGCCGGCGACCTCGAGGACGCCGAGGAGGACGACGACGAGCCGGACGGGAAACCCCCGCATGAGGGGATGGACGGCGAGGAGCTCGACTACGACGCGATCGGCCCCTCCCCCCTCGTCCCACCCGACGACGTGCTTCCCTCCTCCAATCGAGGACGAAACCGCCGGACCGGTCGCTGACCGATCGCGAGATTGGGATGCGGCGCCCAGCGAATCCCTCCGCCGGACGGCTCCGGAGGAGCGATTTCTCCCGTGGGACCGACCGGGAGTGCGGGACGGCCCCGGCCGACGAAAACTCCGCCCGAAACGACTAAATACCTATCGCAAGTCCCTTATACCACTTGGCTCGCCAGGGGGGTCGCGCGGAACCGCGCGAGCGGAGTGTTGGCGTGGTCCATGCTATCGCTCCGTCGGGACAGCTGATCGCCCGAGCGCTCGGAGAGAGGTTCCCGACCGAGGGGACGATCGTCTCCGACGCCTCGGGACGGCACCGGGGACGCGTGACGCGCGTGTTCGGTCCCGTCGTTCGGCCGTACTTCGCCGTCCGGCTCCGCCGGACGCCGAGCCCCGCGGACGGTGTCGCGCTCGTCGGACACCCCCTCCTGGTCGAGCAGGGGCGACAGAATGCAGCAGGATGAAACGGCCACCAACGGCGAGAAACCCGCTCCGTCCCCCGCGGACATGGCGGTCCCCACCCGTTGCACGAACTGCGGCTCGACCCACCTGACGCGGGACTACGAGCGCGGCGAGCTCGTCTGCGACGAGTGCGGTCTCGTCCTCGAAGAGGGGATGATCGACCAGGGCCCGGAATGGCGGGCGTTCGACGCCGAGCAAGGGGAGAAGCGCGCCCGTACGGGAGCACCGACGACCCTCACGATCCACGACAAGGGACTCTCGACGGAGATCGGCTGGAAGAACCGCGACCCGTACGGGAAGTCGATCCCCACCCGCAACCGGGCGCAGCTCTACCGGCTTCGGAAGTGGCAGCGGCGCATCCGCGTGTCCAACGCGACCGAGCGCAATCTCGCGTTCGCTCTCGCCGAGCTCGACCGGATCGCCTCGTCCATGGCCCTCCCGCGGAACGTGCGCGAGACGGCGGCGATGATCTACCGGAAGGCCGTCAACCGCAACCTGATCCGCGGCCGCTCGATCGAGGGCGTCGTCGCCGCCTCCCTCTACGGCAGCTGCCGGCAATGCAACGTCCCCCGGACGCTCGACGAGATTGCGAGCAAGTCGCGCATCGGGCGGAAGGAGATCGGTCGGACGTACCGGTTCATGACGCGCGAGCTGAAGCTCAAGTTGATGCCGACGCGTCCGCAGGACTACATCCAGCGGTTCTGCTCCGAGCTCAAACTGAAGGGAGAGATCCAGACCCGCGCGAACGAGATCCTGAAGGAGGCGACCGAGCGCGAGCTCACGAGCGGTCGCGGTCCGACGGGGGTCGCCGCCGCGGCGATCTACATCGCGAGCGTGCAATGCGGCGAGCGCCGCACCCAGCGCGAGGTCGCCGAAGTCGCGGGCGTCACCGAGGTGACGATCCGCAACCGGTACAAGGAGCTCACCGAGAAGCTGAACCTCCGCGTGATGCTATAGCGCCCGAGGAGGGCGCCATGCGCCGGCCGACGTCCCTGCGGCCGCGTCCCGTGGTGGCGCGCGCGGTGACTCGAGGCTCCTCGTGAGCGCCCCACTCCGCGTCGGGGTGCTCGTCAGCGGAGCGGGTACGACCCTGGACGCGCTCGCCGAGTCGGCCCCGCAGCTCGGGGCGTCGGTGGTCGTGGTGATCGCCGACCGTCCCGGGGTGCCGGCCCTCGAGGTCGCCGCCCGGCGGAGCATCCCATCCACCGTGGTGCCGATGCAAGGCGAACCGCCGCGGGACGTCGCGAAGGCCCTCGACGCCGCGCTGCGACCGGCCGGCGTCGAACTGGTCGTACTCGCGGGCCTTCGGTCGATCCTTCCGGTGGAGTGGCTGACCGGATGGATCGGACGGGTCGTCAACGTCCACCCGTCCCTCCTCCCTCGCCACGGCGGCGCGGGACACTACGGCCGCCGCGTCTACGAATCGATCTTGTCGGCCCGAGACCTCGAGTCGGGCGCGACGGTCCACCTCGTGACGGCCGACGTCGACGCCGGCCCCGTGCTGCTCCAGGAGCGCTTCCGCGTCCCCTCGGGGTCGACCCCCGAAAGCCTCCAAGCGCAGACGCAGCTCGTCGAGCGCCGGTTGCTGCGCGAAACGGTCGCGCGGTTCGCCGCCGGGCGCTGGCGCCTCCCCTACCGGCCGTCGGGCGCGCGGGACGATTCCGCTCGCGGCCCCGCGGGCCGCACCTGAACGAGCGGGACGCCGAGAAGTTCGAGCGACGTGGGACGGGACGGCGGCATCGGCTGGACGAGATGCTTGGTCGTTTTCGGCGGGTACGGGAGTCCCGACCGAGCCCGTTCGACCACGTCGGGCTTCGCGAGCCGCGGTCCATCGTCCCACCGCTCGAGGACGACCGCGTCGGACTCGTACTCGAACACCCAGGCGGGGATTCGCTGGGCCCCGAGGGCCCGCAGCGCGGCCAGGCGGTGGTGACCGTTCAGCACGACGTCGGAGCCGCGGGCGACCCAGATCGGCTCCTGGACGAAGCCATCGCGCCGGATCCGCTCGACCAGCTCGGCGACGAGCTCGGGCCGGACCTCCTCGTGAATTTTCAGCCGCTCGGTCGGGATCAGCTCGAACGTCGGCCCGTCGCTCACCGCGTCTCCTCCGCGACTCCGAGGATCTCGGCGACGCTGCGGCGCACGTAGACGCCGGCCATCTTGCGTCGGTAGTCCGGCGCGAGCGCGGTGTTGTGGACGGGCCGGACGAGTTGGCGGACCGCGTCCGCGAGCTCGCGGACCTTCGCGATCGTCGGGCGCTCCCCGACCAGTCGGCGGGTCAGATCGTCGAACCGCCGGGGGTACGTCTCCAGCCCACCGACCGAGAGCGCGAGGCGCTCGACGCCTCCGTCGGCGCTCTGCCGGGCCGCGACCGCGACTCCGAGCTCCGGGAAGTCGAACGATGGTCGGATTCGCAGCTTGCGGTACGACCCTCGCAGGGTGCGCGCTTCGGGTGGAAAGTGGACCGCGACGATCAGTTCGGAAGGCCGGAGGTGGTGGCGCTGGATGCCGTCGCCCGAAGCATCGTACAGGGACGCGACCGGGACCCGGCGTCGCCCGTCCGGTCCGGCGACCTCGACCTCGGCATCGAGCACCGCCAGCGTGGGCGCGAGGTCGCCGGAGAACGTGGCGTAGCACTTCTCCTTCTGCGGGACGACGTGGCACTTGTCCCCGTCGGCCTTGAGGCAGAACCCGAGGCTCTTCCGCCACGGGAAACTCTGGTTGAAGAAGAAGCACCGCGTCTCGACCAGCAGGTTTCCGCCGACGGTACCGCTGGCCCGCACGAGCGGCGTCGCGACCTCCGCGGCCGCCTCGACGACGCCCCGGTAGGCGCTCCCGAACGCCGGGTCGGTCTCAAGCTCGCCGAGGCGCACCATCGCTCCCACGCGGTCGAGCGAAATGCCTCGGAGTTCGGAGACGTCCTCCAGGGCGATGAGGTTCGGGCGGACGTTGAGGCGCATCTTGTAGTTCGGCAAAAGGTCGGTCCCGCCGGCGATGTAGTCGAAGGCCGGGGCGAGCCGGCCCGCGAGCGAGACCGTCTCCTCGACGCTCGACGGCCGATGGAGCTCGAACGGGTCGAGGTGCACTAGCCGACCCCCTTCCAGGCGCGGCCGGACTGCTCGCGGACCTCAATGCCGCGGAGCACCTTGTCCGGGGTGACCGGCAGGTCGTGATAGCGGACGCCGACGGCATCGTGGAGCGCGTTGCCGACCGCGGGGAGCGTCGCGATGAGCGGGCCCTCGCCCGCCTCTTTTCCCCCGAACGGCCCCTCGGGGTCGTCGTCGCCGACGAGGAGGCACTCGACCTCGGGCATCTGCTGGGGCATCGGGATCTTGTAATCGAGCAGCGACGGGTTCATCAGCCGCGCCCCGCGGTAGCTCATCGCCTCGCCCATCATCTGGCCGAGGCCCATGTGGATCGAGCCCTCGATCTGCCCCTCGACGGCAAGCCGGTTGAGCACGCGGCCGCAGTCGAACGCGGCCCAGACCTTCTCGACCCGGTAGACGCCGGTCTCGACGTCGACGTCGACCTGCGCCACGTACGCGGCGAAGGAGTACGCCGGCGCGGTCCCCGCCCGCGCTCCCTTGAAGTCGCCGCCCATGGGAGGCGAGTTGTACGCGCCGGTCGCGAGAAGCGCGCCCGTGCGCTCCATGGCAGCGTGCAGGGCCGCGAGGTAGTCGACGGCGATGTCGGGCCGATGGCGGACACGGATCTTCTCGTGCGCGACCTCGAGCTGGGCGGGCGGGTAGCCCGTCAGGCGCGACGCCGCGCGGATCAGCTGGTCCCGCAGCGACTCGGCCGCCTGGCGGGCGGCGTTGCCCATCATGAACGTGACGCGGCTCGAGTAGCTCCCGATGTCGACCGGCGAAACGTCAGAGTCGACCCGCATGATGTGCACGCGATCCAGGTCGACGCCCACGACCTCCGCGACGATGGCCGCGAGCAGCGTGTTCGACCCCTGCCCGATGTCGGCCTGCATACAGTGGACGGCGATGCCGCCGTCCATGTCGGCCTTCAGGTGCACCGTGCATTGGGGCATCTTCGGCGTGAAGTGGATCGGCGAATTCGAGCCCGAGATGTAGAACCCGCAGCCGAGCCCGACGCCTTTCCCATACGGGAGTTTCCGGTACTTCTGGTCCCAGCCGCTCCGTTCGCGGGCCGCGTGCAGGCACTTGACGAAAGACGTGGAGGTGATCCGGAACTGGTTGACGGTCGTCGAGTGCGGCGGGAGCGCGTTGCGCTCCCGGAGGTCGAACGGGTCGATGCCGAGCCGTTCGGCGAGGTCGTCGAGCGCGAGCTCGACCGAGTAGCGGATGTTCGTGCCCCCGTGCGCCCGCATGGCGCCGCTCGGGGGCTTGGTCGTGTAGACCCGCCGACCGTGGTAGCGGAAGTTGGGGACGCGGTACGGGCCCATCGACAGGACCCCGTTGTAGTACGTCGTGACCGTACCGAACGAGCTCCATGCGCCGCCGTCGATGAGCGCCTCGATGTCGTAGGCGAGGATGCGTCCGTCCGCGTCGACCGCGATCCGCACGTCGTTCTTCGTCGGGTGCCGACCGTGGTTCGTCACGAAGACGTCCTCGCGGTCGAACAGGATCTTGACGGGCCGGCCGGTCTCGAGGGAGAGGGCAGCGCAGATGATCTCATGCGGGAGCGGGTCGGACTTCCCCCCGAACCCGCCGCCAACCTCCGGCTTGATCACGCGGATCCGGTGCATCGGGATGCCGAGCACCTCGGAGAGCGCGCGATGGAGGTAGTGGGGGACCTGCGTCGCGCTCCACACCGTGAGGCGGCCGTCCGGCGTCGCCTCGGCGATCGTCGCCATCGGTTCGGTGAACGCGTGCGTGACGCCCGCGAACGTCCCGCGGACTCGCACGGTCGCGTGGGCCTTCGCGAACGCCGCGTCGACGTCGCCAAAGTGCTGGACGACCTCCTTCTGGATGTTCGTCCCGTTCAGGCCGCGAGCGTGGATCGGTTCGGCGACGGCGATCGTTCCGCCCTGCGGTTCCGGATAGTCCGGGAGCGGTTCGATGTCGACCTCGATCGCTTCGAGTGCGCGGTCGGCGGTTGCCTCGTCCGAGGCCGCCACCGCGGCGAGGATGTCGCCGATGTACCGCACCTTGCCGACGGCGATCGCGGTCTCGTCGTGCGTGATGGGGAGCACGCCGAACGGCGTCGGGTACTTCTCGCCCGTCAGGACCGCGGCGACGCCGGGCATGGCGCGCGCTTTCTCGACGTTGATCGACCGCAGACGCGCATGCGGCCACGGCGACCTCAGCAGGCGAGCGATCAGCTGGCCCGAGCGCTTGATGTCGTCCGTGTACTCCGCGCGTCCGGTGACCTTCAGGGGACCTTCGATGTACGGGATTCGTGTCCCGATCAGCCGGTAGGTCGGAGCCGGGGCGTCGGGGGCGGCCATCTTAGGGCCGTCCCTCGGCGGTGGCGGCGACGGCCTCGACGATCTTGATGTAGCCCGTGCAACGGCACAGGTTGCCCGCGATGGCGCGCTCGATCTCGGGCTTCGTCGGATGCGGATGGTCTCGCAGGAGGGCGGTGGCGGTCATCACAAACCCGGGGGTGCAGAATCCACACTGCGTCGCCCCGTGGTCGACGAACGCACGTTGCAGGTCGGACAGCCCCGACGCCGGCGTCACCCCCTCGATGGTGGTGATGTCGCGTCCGCTGACCAGCCGGGCGAGCGTGAGGCAGCTGAGGACCGGTTTTCCGTCGACCCAGACGGTGCAGCAGCCGCACGTGCCCAGGTCGCAGCCCCGCTTCGTCCCGGTCAGGTTGAGGTCCTCGCGGAGGAGGTCGAGCAGGATCCGCTCCGGCGGGCAAACGAGGGCGGTCGTGACCCCGTTCACGCGGAGCCGGACCGGCGTGGACTCCCCCATGCCCTCACCCATCGTCCGGCGGGGAGGCGCGGGGGTTCATATGCCTCGGCCCCGCGCGGGCGTCTCTCACGACCTCGGCGACAATGCTGACGGCGATTTCCGCCGGCGTTCGCGCTCCGATCGCTATTCCCACGGGGGATCGGATCCGGGCGACCGACTCCTCGGGAACGCCTCGGTTGCGGAGTTCGGCGGTGATGCGGGTCCGTTTCGACGTGCTGGCGATCAGCCCGACCTCCCCGGGGAAGCGCGTCGCCGCGATCGCGAGAACGTCGGTGTCCTTTCCCGCGTCGTAGCCCAGGACGTACAGGTGCGTGAACTGCGCCGGGTCGATCTCGTCGAACAGCCGAACCGGTTCGACGACGAGCCGGCGCTCGGCCTCGGGGAAGCGGTCCGCCCCGACCCACTCGGGTCGGTCGTCGGCGACGGTGTAGTCGTACTCTAGAGGGGGCAGGAGTCGTGCAACCGACTCGGCGACGTGGCCCCCTCCCCAGAGCAAGATCCTCGGTCGCGCGGCGACGTACTCGACGGCGATGTCGACCTCGCCACCACACAGGCTCGGCAGACCGCCGGGCTGCCAGCTCCGCAGGTCGAAGTGGTGGAGTCCTCCCTCTCCCGTCTCCAGGGCCGACCGGGCCAGATCGCGAATCCGCTCCTCAAGGGCCGCTCCCCCGACCGTTCCCATCGTCGTCCCGTCGGCTCGCATGAGCATCGAGGCGCCCAGCTTCCCCGGTACGGAGCCGACCGCTCGAACGACGGTGGCGCGCACGAACGATTGGTGGAGCTCCAGCAATCGGAGCGCCTCTCTGGTCAGTCGCCGGTCCACCGACCCTCCGATCGTTCGGTCTCGACGGCGTCGTACGCCGCCCGCGTATCGATGTTGGCGACCACTCCGGCATCGCGGACCGGCACCCGAACGACCTGGGGACCGAATCGGGGCAGGAGCGAGCGCAACGGAGCCTCGAGGGAGAGCGAACGGATCGCGTCGAACGTCGGAGAAGTGAGGAGCACCGGGTGCCCGCCGCGGCCCTCGAACGTCGGCACGAACCAGACGGCCATCGCGTCGGACTTCGCACGGTCCCGCAAGGCGTCGACGGTCATGGGTCCGGCGAACGGGTGGTCCACCGGCCACAGGAGGACGGCACTCGGATCGCCGACGGCGGCGAGTCCGGCCTGGATCGAACCGGTCCGGCCCCTCTCCCAGTCCGGGTTATCGACGATCTCCCCTTCACGGGATCCGAGCGCGGCGACGACGACCTTGCGATGCGCTCCGGTCACGATGACCACGGGAGCGAAACCCGCCTCGCGCGCGATGCGGGCGACGCGCCGCACGGCCGGCTCTCCGTCGACCGGGACGGTCGCCTTCACGGCGCCCTCGAACCGGCTCGACGCCCCGGCGGCGAGCACGATGGCGGCGCCGGGGGGCTCGGTCGATGAGCGATCCTCGTCCGACATCGATTCTCGGCGAGCCCAGCGCGTATCTTAAAATACCACTGCTGGGTGGTCGGCCCCTCCATGGTCCATCCGTACGACGTGCCGGCAGCGGCACTGCTGCCGAGGGTCGCGACCGAGCTCAAGCAACGCAGCGCGGTGACGCCCCCGGTGTGGGCGAGCTTCGCGCGAACCGGCGTCCACACCCAGCGCGCCCCGAGCCAGCCGGACTGGTGGTACGTCCGGAGCGCGTCGGTCCTCCGCAAGATCTCCCTCAACGGCCCGAGCGGCGTCATGCGACTCGCGGCCGAGTACGGCGGCAAGCGCGACCGCGGCTCCGCCCCCTATCACGCTCGCAGGGCATCGCGCGCGGTCCTTCGCGAGATTGTCCAGCAGCTCGAGAAGTCGGGCCTATTGCAGGGCCAGAAGAACCGCGGCCGGCGCATCTCCGCCGAGGGCCAGCGCCTTCTCGACACGGTCTCGCGGACCGTCCTGAAGGAGCTCGCCGAGAAGCGCCCCGAACTCGCCAAGTACCTCTAACGGGCTCGGAGAGCCGCGATGGCGACGGACGGAGACGCCGAGCTGGCCGAACTGCGGCGGCGGCGCATGCAGCAGATCCAGGACATGCAAGGGGCGCAGAACCCGAACGCGACCGCGGCGGCGTACGCGCAGCAGCAGGCCGAGCGCGACCGGCGCGACGCCGAACGTTCCGAAGCCCTGCGGCGGGTCCTGACGCCCGAGGCGCGCGAGCGGCTCGGACGGATCCGACTCACCAAGCCCGAGGTCGCGCAGGCGGTCGAGCAGCAGGTCCTTTCGCTCGCGGCGAGCGGGCGCCTCCAGCGGATGGTCGATGACACGACGCTTCGCGCGCTCCTCGAGCGGATCATGCCCGAGCGACGCGACATCACCATCACGCGCCGTTAAGAGGGGACCGTTCTACCCCGGGACCACCGAGATGGCGAATCGACGCAAATCGCTCGCGCGGAAGACCCGACTGTTCCGCAAGGTCAAGCAGAACCGCCGCGTTCCGGCGTGGGTGATGCAGCGGACGAGCCGTCGCGTGACGCGCCACCCGAAGCGCCACAGCTGGCGCCGTGGCCACCTTCACCTGTAGGATCGAACCATGGCCCCCAAGAACGAGAAATCCGCGCGCACCGAGGAGCTCGAGCGCGAGTACACCATCCCGCTTCGCGCGAGTCAGCACCAGCCGTCGCGCCGACGGCGCGCGGGCCACGCGCTCCTCACGGTCCGGCGGTTCATCGGCCGTCACATGAAGGGGACCGTCGAGGACGTCTGGATCGACCCCCGACTCAACGAGCACATCTGGGAGCGGGGCGTTCAGCACATCCCGCCCTCCGTCCGCGTCAAGGCGATCCGATTCGAGGACGGCCTCATTGAGGTCGACCTGGTGGAAGGGGCCTAGCCCCCGGTCCGGGGAGCGTCGGTTTGGCCATCGCCCGCACGATCGTAGCGGGCTCCCCGTACGTCGGAGTGCACCTCAAGATCGGGGAGCGATGGGCGATCGTTCCTCCCTCGGTGCCCCGGCAGCTCGCCCGCGAGCTCGAGCGCCTGTTCGAGGTCAAGCTGCTCCGCACGACGATCTCCGATAGCGGCATCGTCGGATCGCTCCTCGCGTGGAACTCGTTCGGCGGGGTCGTCGGCGACGACCTCGATGTCCACGAGAACGCCACGGTCAACCCGGTGGTGCCCCTCACGGTGATCCGAACGCGTCAGAACGCCATGGGGAACAACGTCCTGGCGAACGATTACGGGGCGGTCGTCCACCCGGAGTTCTCGGAGGAGGCCGTCAAACGGATCGAGCGCGCGCTCCGCGTCCCGACGGCGTACGGGACGGTCGCCGGGCTCGGCACCGTCGGGATGGCCGGCGCCGCGAGCAACCGCGGGGTGGTCGTCCACCCGAAGACGACCGAGATCGAGGCGGAGCACATCGGGAAGGTGCTGAAGGTCCCCGTGCACCGATCGACCGCCAACTTCGGGGTCCCGGTGGTCGGGGCGTGCATCGCGGTCAACTCGCGGGCGCTCCTGGTCGGGCGCCCGACGACGCCGGTGGAGATCGTCCACCTGCAGGAAGGGTTCCAGCTGTTCGACCGCGAAGAGTCGAAGCTCCGGCGCTGAGCGCCGGCACACGGCGGGGCGCGTCTACGTGCCGCGCTTTCGCTTGACGTAGCGGGTCGCGTAGCCCGCGATCCGGTTCGCGAGCTTCTTGTACACCAGGGTGGGCTTGCCGTCGACCATCACCGTGAGGTCGGTGAGCCGCAGCACCTGCACTTTGTTCGCCGCGAAGTCGCCCGTGAACGATTCGGGGTAGTGACGGACGAGTTCGACGGCGACCCGCTTGATGTACGTTTGGCGAATGTTGCCCATGCGGCGCCGCCGACCCGGGCCCCCGTTATAACCGTTCCTCGACGAACTTCCCCGTTCCGATTTCGCCGGCCGTCCTCCGGGGAATGGTCGACCGGACCACCCGGGATGCGTCGCCCGGCAGCGGAGCTCAACGGCCCGCGGGCGGGTCCCGATCGGGGCTCGCCCGTCCGCCCCGAACCCGCGAGAGTACGACGTACGTGAACTTTTGGACAGTTCCCCAGGGCGTCCGATGCGACTCGGTGGTCGACTTCGAGAGTTGAAACCGGGGTCGGAATACGTGCGCCAGCGCGGTGGCGTCGTACCGGGCGACCGGCAGACCGCTGCACCGTGCAGGCCCATCGTTGGAGAACGTCGCGAGGATCAGATGCCCACCGACGGGGACCGTCCGCGCCGCCAAGTCGACGTAGTGGTGTCGGTCCCGGGAATCGGTAAGGAAGTGGAAGACCGCTCGGTCGTGCCAGAGATCGAATCGGCCGAGGCTCGGGAGGGACGTGACGTCCCCGACGCGGAAGCGGATTCCCTTCCCTCCCGAGGGCGACCTCGCTTTGCTTCGCTCGATCGCGTGGGACGCGACGTCGAGTACCAGGAGACGCCGATATCCCGCCGCGCCCAAGCGGCTCGCGAGAAGCGACGAACCGCCCCCGACGTCGATGATTCGGTCGGACTTCGCCGCCAGCGCCTCGACCCACCGGAGCGACAACTTCGGCTCGTCCTGGTGCCAGCTGAGCTCGTCCTCCGCGCGCGTGCGGTAGACGGAGTCCCAATGGCGACGGGGGAGCGTGTTCGATGCGCGCGCGCCGGCTCCCGACATCCCCGAACTCCCACGGTTGGTAGTCGGTGGTCGCTCAAAGGCGGACGGGCTGGCCTGCTCGCCTTCCTTCCTGGCAGGGCGCGGGAACTCCGTCCCCCCCGGTAATGGGCCGATCCGAGTCTCGGGTACGAGGCGGTCCGGCTCGCAGTCGACTGGGCAGCGGGCTCGGACCGTCCGCGTGACGGCCGCGAGTCGACGCGCGCCCTCTACCGACGGAGCGAAGACACAAATACCCTAGGCCGCCTGAATAAGAGGCGTGCAAGGCCACTCGACGGGGCGTCCGACTCCGCCGGGCGACGGGATTCTCGACTGATCGGGGATCCTCGAGACGGAGCATGCCAAGTTGACCGAGGTAGAGTACGGGACCGCCGCGCCGTCGGCTACGATCCCGAGGGAGCGCAACGTCCTCGTCCTGGACCTCTCCAAGTCGATGCTCGCGCCGCTCCCGGATCCCTCCGGGTCCGAGAAGCAGAAGATCGAGGTCGCCCGGACCGCGGTCTACCGGATCCTCGAGAACGCCGAGACTACGGCCAGCGAGTTTGGCCTCGTCACCTTCACCGAGAGCGTCCGCGTGGCGGTCCCGCTCGGGGTCATTCACAAGGAGAACCTCCCGTACGTCGAGAGCCTGATCTCCATGCTGACGCCGAGCGGCCGCTCGGCGATCTGGGACGCCCTCGGCGTCGGCGCCGACATGCTCCGCCGCGGCGCGTCGGGCGTCCACGGCACGCTCGTGCTCGTCACCGACGGTTGGGACAACGCCTCGACGCGATTCGAGGTGCGCGACCCGACCCGCCCGACCACGGCCGGTACCCGGGTCGAGCTCGTCCCCTACCTGCTCCCGGAAGGTTCCACGCTCACGCTCCGGGTCATCGGCATCGGCATGGGAAACCAACGCGACAAGGGCGTCGACTCCGGCAAGATGAACGCCTTCCTCACCGCCCTGACCGCGCGCGCCCAGGCGATCGGCGCGCCGGCCCTGTTCACCTACCAGGAGGTCGACACCGGCGCCCAGCTGTTCGCCCAGATGGTCAACGCCTTCCTCGACGTCGACTTCGAGGACGGCCGTACCCTCGACCAGCTCCACCCCGAAGAACTCGCTCGCAACGCCGGCCGGGCCGCTCGAGCGTTGAAAGAGCCCCAGCAGCATGCGACCGTCGCGCGCCTCACCCGGCCTGCGCAAGAGGCTCTGACGGAGGCCGACGCGCCATACTCCGAGGCCCCGGCCCTCGAGGTCGATGTCGTGAACGCCCAGTCGGGCGTCGCCCCGCCGTACCTGCGCGAGCGCTACGGTCCCCTGGGGAGCGTCATCGAGAGCTACCTGCAGAACGACTTCGGCGGGGCGCTCGAGCAGCTCCACCGCTCGAAAGCCGTACTTCCTCCCGTCACGTTCTCCTACTGGGAGGCCCGCATCTACTTCGCCCGCGGCGAGATAGTCGAGGCCGCGCGCTCGCTCCTCCAGGCCTGGAACGCCGCGGACCAGATCCCGCTCAGCCACCGGGCACGGATCACTCGCCGCCTCGCGCTCCTGCAGGCGAAGATGCAGAACGACCAGGAGACGGAGACGCTGGTTCGCTTCCTCGATGACACGGAGACGAAGCTCGCGCGCGCCGACCCGAAGCTGAAGCAGATGCTCAGCGACCTGTTCGCGCGCCTCATGGAGCTGCGCGGGACCTACCAGCTCACCCGGGCCACCGGGGGCGAGGACCCGGCCGACGCCGCGCGCGGCCACGAGTCCGCCGTCGAGGAGATCTTCGGCCTGTTGCAGGACACCCGGCTCGAGAACGCCGGGGGCGACGCCGCCGTCGAGGGGGCGCTCGACTTCATCGAGATCTGTCTCGCTGAGATGCGTTAACCAGGAGAGTAACACAGTTGCCGGAGTCCAAGGGAACGACGAAGCCGAAGACGAAGTCCGCGCCGAAGAAGGACGCGAAGCCCGAGAAGGTGGAGCGCCCGACCAAGGTCGCGAAGGAGCCGAAGGCGCCGCCGGTCGAGGCGGCCCGGATCGCGGTCGTGGGCATCCCGGCGTCCGGCAAGACCACGTACTTCCGGTTTCTCTCGGGCCACTTCGGGCTCAACCTCCCGATCCTCTACCTCCCGTCGCGCCCCGAGGGCTCGACGATCCCCCTCTACGGCGACCTCGCGAGCGAGGTCGTGCTCGAGGAGACGACGTACGAGACCACCGACCCGACAGATCCCGAGGGGAGCCTCGAGACGACGACCCGGTACTACGTGAACCGGCCCATGGACGATCGAAAGAAGCTCTGGGTCGAGCTCGCCGCCGGGCGCGAGGAGCAGGGGGTCCTCACGAAGTACCCGCTCCCGACGAAATACAATCAGTTCGTCGAGATGAAGATGCACTTCCGCTACGGGAGCCCGAGCGGCGGGGCGGAGCTCTCCCGGCCCATGGAGCTCCACACCATCGACGAGGCCGGTGGGATCATCTCGGACTACTTCACCTACGACCGGCTCTGGATCAACTCGGTCGAGGAGGAGGTCACGGACCGCTCCTGCCGGGTGATTCCCCACTTCGACACCTGGCGACCGGACCGCCGCGACCTGTGGCGCCGGGGCCTCACGCTCCTCGGGCGGTTCGTCCACAAGGCGGAGGGGATCATCCTGCTCCTGTCCCCGTCCTTGCCGTCGCTCCGCGACCAGGCCCAGCAGGTGAACCTGGCGCGCGGCGTCTTCCGCTACGTGAAGCAGCACAACATCCCGCTGGTCATCGCGATCTCGAAGGCCGACAAGCTCCGGGACTTCTACTCGGAGATCGAGCAGGCGGTCCGCGAGCGTTCCTACCGGTCGATGTTCGACATCCCCGACTTCCTGCTGCGCCGCGACGGTGCCGGTATGGGCACGATCCTCGTCGCCCACGACGGCCGCGGCATTTCGGCGCGGGAGGACGTATTCCTCGTCTCAAGCGCCGTCTCCGCGGGGGAGGGCCACCCGCTGTTCCTCAACGAGACCGGGGTCGAGGCCCCGAGCGCCGGGCCGGACACCCTCGGCATCCCGGTGATGGTCAACACGACGCTCCCGCTCGCCCGCATCTGCGAGCGCGTCCTGGAGCGGCGCGCCACCCGGGGCGACTGATGGCTACCCCGGCGGCGTCCGGCACGACCGCCGACGCCGCCGAGCGCCGCGCCGCGAGCCAGACGTCCCCGGTCGGCGTCGTCTGGTGCCGGCAGGTCGACAACGAGGCCGAAAGCCCCGGCTACACGACCGTCCCCGAGGAGTTCCCCGGCCATCGCGAGACGCTCGAGACGATCCGGATCGTCGGCAACCTGACGGTCAACGTCGCCGACACGCACGACTACTGGGACCCGGACCCGTCCCAGCCGCTCTCCTACTACCCGAACCTGTTCCTCTACCCGGCCGCGAACGGCCGCTACACGTGCATCGGCCGGATGTTCCTCTCCACCGAGGACCGCCCGCGCCTCGGCATGAAGACCCTCGTCCTCGACACCCAGCAGCTCCTCGCGACCGGCGAGTTCGGCGCGACCGTCCTGCGATGGCACGCCTCGATGGGCGGGCCGCGGCGCGAAGGGAGCCGCCCCCCGCCGACGCCCGACCCGGCCCTCTACGGCATCGTCGCCGAGGGATTCCTGTTCCACCGCGGCTCGACCGACCCGGTCCTCCTCGTCGCCTCCGACCAGTGGGAGATGGCGATGCAGGCGATCCTCGACCTCGTCCGGGTCCTCCCCGCCCCGCTCACCGCGCTCGGCGCAGTCCTCGCGTTCCCCTACTTCCTCCCCCAGCCGAAGACGAACCTCCACGAGCTCACCGAGCAGATCCCGCTCACCCTCGCCCTGATGCGCGTCGCTCGCGGCGAGGCCGCCGGCGACCGGCACGCGAAGCGGATCCAGAACTGGGAGGGAGCGTCGATGACGGTCCGCGACCTCACCGACGGGATCCCGGCGGCCACCAGCAAATCGAAGGAGAACACACCGCTCATCGTCCAGTTCATCCGCGACCGCCAGGAGGCGAAGCTCGTCCCGATCCGCCAGCGGGTCGACCTCGCGGAGAGCGCGCGGCTGCGCGCCCATCTCGCCGACCCCGAGCGCCAGGGCGGACGGGACCGCCGCAAGGAGATCTGGCGGATCGGCACCGCGATGGAGAGCGCCGCGCTGCTCCTCCAACGCGCCCGTGGCCGACATGTCCCGGTCACCGCGGAGACCGCGAAGCGGGCCCAGGAGTACCTGCAAGCGCGTCCCCCGTCCTCCGTCGGCGAAGCCCCGGTCGAGGACGCCGTCGTCGGCCCGGTCGGGGTGACCGCCGAACCCGTCGCGCCGGGTCGACAGCTTCCGCCGTGGCTCAACCGGCCCGGCGACCCACCCCCATCGCCACCCACCGAGCGGAGCGAGCTCGTCCCGGTCTCCGTCAGCGACGACCCGACCTTGCATCCCAGCGCCACCGCGCCCCCTCCCTACCCGACGCCCGGGAGCCTCGGCCGCTCCCCACCGTCGGCGAGCCCCCCGGCCCGAGCCGCGCCGGGCGCAGCACCGTCCGCGACCAGTTCCCCTCCCACTTCCGAGCCACCCGCGGCGAGCCCCCCGCCCGCCGCGCCCCCTCCGCCCCCGCCCCCCGTCGTGATCAACACCGGACCCACGACGCCCGAGATCGAACGAATGATCCAGGAGCGCGTGGGCCAATCGCGCGCCCAGATCGCCGAGGAGGTCCGTCGAGCGACGGCCGACCTCGAGCAGAGGCTGACCACGCACTGGTCGGAGGCGGCCGGCCGGAAGGGGGAATCGGACGACACCTTTCGCCTCGGACTGGAGAAGCGTCTATCGGAAGCTCAAGCAGCTCAACAGACCTCGGTCGAGACGTTCCGGCTCGAGCTCGACCGCCGCCTCGAAGCGGGGGAGGTCCGGCTCCAGGCGGCCGTCGCCACGGCCATCGGCCCGGAGATCGACCAGCGCCTCGAGTCGTCGCTCGACGCCCGCGTCGTCGAAGCGGTCGCGAAGCTCCGCGACGACCAGCGCGGCGTCGTCGAAGCGCACCGCCAGAAGGTCGCCGACGAAGCCGACCGCACGAACGCCGAGCTCCGCCAGCGGATCGCGGCCGCGGAAGAGGAGCTCCGCGGCAACCTCTCGGCGCAGCTCGACCTCCACCTCCGCGAAGCGGCGGACCGGGAGATCTCGGTCCGCGAAGAGCTCGAAGGCCGGCTCCGCGAGTCGATCCAAAAGCGCCTCGACGAGATCGAGGCGAAGCGCCTCCGCGACCAGAAGGACTCGGACCAGAAGCTCACGATCCTCGTAGACGGCCGGACGCGCGAGCTCTCCGACCGCCTCCAGAAGGGCGCGACCGACCAGCTCGGCCGCCTCGGCGGCACCGTCGACGAGCGGGTCCGGGCCGCCGAGGCGAGCCTCTCGCGGAAGCTCGACGCGCGCACCAGCGAGGTGCAGGCGTCGAACCTCCAGGCGATCGCGGACCTCCAGGTCCGCATGCAGGGTCATTTCGACGAGCGTCTGCGGGAGGGCCTCGACCGGGAGCGCGAGAAGTACCTCGAGCTCCTCGCCCGCCTCAAGGCCGAGGTCGAGGGGACGTTCTCGCGGGCGAGCGACCCCGCGAAGCTCGACCCGATCATCCGGGAGCGGATGGCGCGCACCATCGACGCGTTCCGGCTCGAAACGCAGCGGATGGTCGACGCCCGCGTCGGCGAGGCCGAGGCGAAGCTCTCCGATGTTCCGCAGGACGGGCTCCGTCGCCTCGAACAGGTCGAGCAAGTGCTCGCGGAGCGCGAGTCGCTTCTGGAGAAACTCGAGACGCGCATCCGAGGGGAGCTCGACGAGCTCGACCACCGCACCCAGGTCCTCTCCGACCGGCTCGTTCCGGTCGTCCGCAAGGCCTGGTTGAAGATCGCCGAGATGCAGAAGACCTCCGGCGCCGCCGCGCCCCCGTCGGACGCCGAGGTGCAACAGATGCGCCGCGACCTCCACCGCGAGGTCCGACGGCTCGAGGCCGAGCTCTCGGAGAAGACCGCGGAGATTCGCGACCGCATGGAAACGTCCATCGCGAACCAGGGCCGCGTCTGGCTCACTCTCGTCCGTCAGCTGAGCCAGCTCACCGACGACCGTCGCGCGATCGAGCGGTCGAAGTCGGAGCCCACCAGCGGCGCGAGCTGGTCAGAGGGTGCGAACGAGCCGGACCCGTTCGCGGGGTTGGACCCGCCGCCCCGGCGCGCCGCGAGTCGCGGCCTCGCCGCGGCGTCGAGCCCGCCGCCGTCGCTCGGACCGGACCCGCTCGACGACGTCGACCCGCCGGCGGACCGTCGTCGCCCCACGCGCCGGCGCTGAACAATCTCGTCCGGCGGCCCAACATCGGGCAAAACTTCGCGTAGGTATAAATACGCATGCGTACCCATTCTCACACCGGAACGGGGAGGAGACCGGTAGGAATGTCTCGAACGGCCTGGGCGGGCGAGAAACCCATGAGTCAAGCGCGTCACAACGCCGGATATGGCGGCGCGACGTCGCGCCCGTCTGAGGCCGCTCCGGGTGGCGGACCGGACCGTCCCTCCTCCCCGCCCGTCGCTTCGTTGGACGCGTCGTCCGAGGGATCGGAGAACGCCGACGAGCTGACCCGGGGGCTCACGCACCTCGGGCTCACGGTCCACGAGGCGCAGATGTACCGCGCGGTCGTTCGGAGCGGGCCCGTCACCGCCCGCCACGCGATCCTGGCCTCCCAGCTCGACCGCGCGACCGGCTACCGGATCCTCGCGCGCCTCGCGGCCCGCGGGCTCGTGGTGCCCACCGGTCGCCGACCTCACCGCTTCGTCGCCCTGGACGTCGGCCGCCTGCTCGACCGAGCCACCGTGTTCCTGCGGGACGAGGTCGACCTCCACCGTGTCGTTCGATCTCTCTACCTTGCGGAGTCCCCGCCACGCCCCGGCACCGGGGACGACGGCGACCCCGCTCTGCGCGCCTCCATCCCGCGGCCGATCGCCACCGCGAAGGCCCACCTGATCCCGAAGGACGAGGAGTTCGCCGCCGAACTGATGCACCGGATCGCCGGCGCTCGGCAGGAGATCATCGCCCTCACCCGCCCCGGGGTGCTCCCCGACACCGCCCGGGTCGAGCTGGCCCGCGCCGTCGCGCGCGCTGCGGAGCGGGGTGTGCGGGTCCAGCTCGTGTTGGACTACCGGACGACCGACCTCGAGTTCCTCGCCCGCCTGCTCCCGGCCCTCGGTCACACGGGCACCCGGCCCGACATCCGGATCTGGACGCCGCAGCTCGGCCGGCTCTGGGTCATCGACCGGAAGTTCGCGGTCCGCGGCTTTGGCGCCATGTCGTTCCCCCGTCCCGGGGGCGGCCCGCTCGTCGCGTCCGAGGATGAGGAGTTCGTGCGCCAGAACGCGCTTCGGTTCGAGTCGGTCTGGCGCGAGGCGACGCCGCTCTCGCTCGACGCCCGGGACATCGCCGGCATCGGCCGCGAGGTCGCCCCGATCGGCCACCGCACCGCGGGACCCGAGACCTCTCGCCCGCACGCGACGGCCCACCCGTCGGCGTTCCGCGCCGCCCTTCCGGACGCCTCCGAGCTGGCGCTCGGGCGGATGTTCCGAGCGTAGGCCGGCGCTTCGGCCTACGGGCACCCCAACCCTAAATCGGCCGGTGCGGGTGCACCGGTCGTGGACGGCATCGACGACCACCGTCACTGCAAGGTCTGCGGGAAGCCGTGCGGGCTCGACCGGGACGTCTGCAGCAAGGCGTGTCGAGCGACGTTCGACACTCGGAAGCGGACGCGCCAGAATTACACCTACGTCATGTACGGTCTGATCACCTTCCTGCTCCTCCTGTTCGCGCTCCAGATCTTCCACCTCTGAGGTCGCTCGGGTGGCGCGCCGTCCGACGGTGGCCGTTCTCGGGGGCACCTTCGACCGCCTGCACGCCGGCCACCGCGCGCTCCTGGCCGCGGCGTTCGACGTCGCCGACACCGTCCGGATCGGCCTGACGTCGGCGGCCTACCTGGCAGCCCACCCGAAACCGGGGGGGGACCGGATCCGCTCGTACGTCGGGCGCCGCCGCGCGCTCGTCCGCTATCTCCGGTCCGCCTACCCGGGCCGAGCGTTCGAGATCGTAGCTCTGGACGACGCGTTCGGACGCTCGGTCGAGCCCGGGGTCGACGCCATCGTGGTCTCGACGGCGACGGAGCCGGGGGCCCGGGCCGTCAACGTCCGACGACGTCGCACGGGGCTGGCGGCGGCGCGGGTCATCGCGGTACCAATGACCCTCGCCCCCGACCTTCGGCCCGTTTCCTCGAGCCGGATCCGAGTGGGCGAGTTGACCCAGAACGGTCGCGTTCGCGGAGCGAGCGTTTTGGAGGTGGTCGGCGGTGGTCCCGCCGCCGCCAGCGAAGTCAAGCGGGCGTTCGAGGAGTCGATCCCCGGGAGGAGCGTTCGTCTCCTTCCCGCTCGGCCCCTCAGTTCCGCGCGTCCCACGCGCCGCTGGGATTACCGCCTCGAGCTCCGCACCCGAGGCGAGAACCGATGGCAAGCGGAACTCTCGACACCCGAGGGCATGGTGCGGTCGGCCGTCCTGCGGCGCCGACCGGGGGCCGTCGGCGCGTTCGTGCGGGGCGCTCTGACACGCCGTCGGCGAGCCCTCGCGCGCGAAACGTTATCGTAGGACCGCCCGGTGCCCCCTCGATGGAGACGTACCTCCGCGTCACCTTCCACAGCGAGGGGGCGAAGCCGTCGGAAGTGGCGGACCGGCTGCGCGAGTTTGGGTTCGTGCCGACCCAGGGGAACTACGACTTCGTCTACGACTGGCGCGCGACGCCCTCGCGCGATCAGATCCTCGACCTGGCCGACGAGATGACCAACCTTCTGAAGGGCTACCGCGTCCTCGTCGAGATCGAGTCCGTCTGACGACGGCCGTGGGTGGCCCGCGCGAAGGCGCAAATCGTTAAGATACGCCCCTCGCTCGGACGGCCGGATGCAGAAGTATCCGGTGCGCGCGAATCACCGGGCGAACCTCCAGCCGACCCCCCTTTCGGAGATCTGCCGCCGACATTTCGACGGGGTCGCTCAGGAGGGGGAGTTCGTCGTCGCCCACTGGGGCGCGATCGAGCGGCTGAGCGCGCGGGTCGAAGGGAAGGAGCTCGGCATCGAGCTCCGGATGAACCCGAAGGTCGACGAAGCGGTCGCTCGCGAGACGATCCGTCGCTACAACGACTTCCTCGAGGACGCGACCGGCTTCAACTCGAAGGAACGCGCGAAACGTCTCCGAAAGTCGACCGGGGAGTGACCCTCGGATGGGTCCGCTCGGGTCGTCCGCGCCGGCGAGCACGGAGCTCGAGCGGATCCGGGCGACCGTCGCGCTCTACTTCCCGGTCTACGAGACCCGCATCACCGCGGTTTCCCTCGTCCTCCTGGTCCAGGTCGACCCGGCGACCCTCGAGGACAAGTTCGACCGCCTCCGTCGGGAGTTCTGGGACCGGTTCTACGTCCCGCAGATCCGGCGCGAGGGTGGCGAGTACGTCATCGAGGTGATCCGACGGCCGCGGCGAGCACCGTGGAGCTCCGTCGCGAACGTCGTCCTGCTGGCGGTCACGATCCTCACGACGGTCCTGGCGGGTGGGTTCCTTTGGGTCGCCTACGTCGGGGGTGCGACCCTGACGCTCGGCGCGATCGGCTACGGCGCGCTCTACTTCGGGTTCCCGCTGCTCGCGACCCTCGGCGTCCACGAGCTCGCCCACTTCGTCATGGCCCGCCACCACCACGTGGAGGCGTCGCTGCCGTTCTTCATCCCAGTCCCCCCGCCGTTCCTCCTGTTCGGGACCTTCGGGGCGTTCATCAGTCTGCGCGAACCGATCCCGTCGAAGAAGGCGCTGCTCGACATCGGGGCGTCGGGACCGCTCGCGGGGTTCGCGGTCGCCGTGCCCGTCACGATCGCGGGCATGTTCCTGAGCGCCCACGCCCCGGTGCTCTCCGTCGCGAACTGCGGCCCGACGTTCTTCGGGGTCGGCTATGGGAACCTCATCGTCGGGACCTCGGTCTTCTGGTTCTTCCTGACGCAATTCGTCCCGGTGAGCTTCGTCAGCCTCCACCCCCTCGCTCTGGCGGGGTGGGTGGGCCTTCTCGTCACCGCGATCAACCTCCTTCCCGCCGGGCAGTTGGACGGGGGGCACGTGTTCCGGGCCCTGTTCGGCGAACGGACCCGCTGGGTCAGCTACGGGGCGGTGGGACTCCTGGTGATCCTCGGGATCTTCTACCCGGGCTGGCTCCTGTTCGCGATCCTGATCGTCCTGCTGGGGCTCCGCCATCCGCCCCCGCTCAACGACATCACGCCCCTCGACCGGAAGCGGTACGTACTCGGGGCGCTCGCGGTCGCGGTCCTCGTGACGGGGTTCGTCGTGATCCCGATCGCGACGCCCACCGGGGCGTTCGGGGTCTCCGGAGGTCCGACGCTCGCCGCGCCGACGATGGCCGGCATGGCGGACAACACGACCGTCACCGTCGCGAACCACGACCTCGTGGCGCACGGCTACATCCTCCGCGGCGACATCCAGAGCGTGACCACGACCGTGAATGGGGTCACTGGACCCTTGCAAGGCGCCGCGCTGGCGGCGTTCTTGGCGAACTCGACTTGGCAGGTGACGTTGCCCAACCACAACGTCACGGTGTTCGGCCACAACGGGTCCTTCGAGGTCGCGCCCGCCGAGTACTCACAGGTGAACGCGAGCGATTCGGCCGCGTTCTCGGTGTTCTACCAGAACACCCAGCAGGCGTCCGTGGTGGCGACGCTCACGGTCGTGGAACTCTGCCCGGGCGCGGCGTCGTCGACCGCCTCGCTCTCCGTCATGATGCAGTAGCGCCCGACCCGCTCAGGTCCCGTTCGTACACGCGGAACTCCCGCGTCAACGAGCGGTGGACCCGGTCCGGGATCGACGCCAGTCGCCGCCACGGAGCGGCCACGGGGTCCGGCCCGCCCGGCATCACAACGACCAGTCGGCCGTCGGCTCGGACCGCTTCGGCCCAGTGGCGGACCACGCGTTCGACCAGCTCCCCGGCGACCTCGCCGCCGGTCGTCGACGCGCGACCATACGGCGGGTCGGTGACGAGGGCATCGAACCGACCGACCGGGACGACGGACCCGGAATCCGCGACCACCACCGACTCCGGCTCGAGCGCGAGGTGCGCGAAGTTCGCGAGCGCGCCGCGCACCATCGTCGCGTCGGTGTCGAGCCCCGTCACCCGCGCTCCCAACAGCGCCGACTCGACGGCGAGTGCCCCCGTCCCCAGGAACGGGTCGACGACCCGGTCGCCCGGCCGGACGCGCGCGAGGTTCACGGCCACCCGGCCCAGCTTGGGCGGGAGGCTCACCGGTCGGCGGAACGGGAGCCTCGGCATGCGGCGTTGGGCCAGGACCGAGCGGTCGACCTCCGCCACCTGCTCGCCGAACCGGAATCGCCCGTCTCCCGCCGACTCGAACGCGAAGCGCCGGTCCGGCCCGTCGAGGTCGACTCGACCGCCGGCCCCTTGGACCGCTTCCGCCCAGGCCGCGAGGGGTTCGCCCGACGCACGACCCCGCGCTCGGGCGAGGGGTCGGAAGGCCACCGATTCGCCCGGGCGGAGCTCCCGGCTCAGGCGGGCCCGGATCGCTGCCGTGTCCTCCTCGGGCCATCGGAGGATGATCCGCCGGGCGAGGGCCAGCCGTCCCGCGAGCACGCGAGCATCCTCGGCGTGCACGAGGCGCGCCAGCGGCATGTTCGGGTCGTCGTCCGTTCCGCGGGCCTCTCCCCCCAGGGCTTCGACGGCCGAACGCAGCTCCCAACGCGCGAGCGGGAGATTCTCCCGGCTGAGCTCGACCCACGCCTCGATCACGGCGTCGGTATCCCCCCGGCCGCCTGCGCGACGACGGACCGGATCCGGGTCGCATGGCTCCCGTCCCAATACCGTCGGGAGCAGGGCGTACAGGCCCACACGTCGAGCCCCGCGAGCACCCTCGACTTGGGGAGCTCCGCGGGCCACGCGTCCGAGGAGGCCGGGACGGGCCAGCGTTCGAGAAGCGCGTTGCACTCCGGGCAGCGGTCGAACCGAACCGTCCGAGGGAGGTCGGGGAACGCCAAGAACAGTTCCCGGAGTTGGTTCGGGAGGTGCCCGCTCGTGAGGAGCTTCGCCCCCCGAGCGCGCCGGGCGAGCGCGCGGTCGCGGGTGACCAAGATCCGACGCTCCTCTTCGGCGAGGCGCGCCACTTCCCGGTCGTCGAGGCCGCGCACGTAGGAGGTGTCCTCACCGAGGAATCGCAGGTAGCGCGCGAGGCGGCCGAGCATCTCGTCGGCGAGCCACCGGCGCGGGGCGGGAGCGACCGGGCGCGCCTCGCCGCTCACGTCGGGCCGAGAGCCGGAACAGTGTTATGAACTCCCTCCGCCCCCCCGACGCTCGTGCGACTGTTCGGGACGAACGGCATCCGGGAGGTCATCGGGACCCGGCTGACCGCTCCCCTCGTGACCGCCGTCGCGGGCGCGATGGCGAAGGTCAACGAGCCGGGCCGACCGATCGTCGTCGGTTGGGACGGGCGCACTTCGAGTCCCGCCCTGTCCCGGCTGGTCAGTGCCACGCTCGCGCTGGGGGGCCATCAAGTCATCGAGGTCGGTCTCCTTCCGACGCCCGCGATCCAGTACAACGTCACGAAGTTGGGTGCCCAGCTGGCAGTGATCCTCACAGCCTCCCACAATCCGCCCGAGTTCAACGGCATCAAATGCATCGCTGCCGACGGACTCGAGATTCCGCGGGAGGTCGAGGAGCGGATCGAGGCGGCCGTCGCGGCGGGCGAGAGCCGGTCGGTCCCGTTCGACCAGATCGGGGAGATTCGCACCGACCACCACGGCGGCGAGCGCTACGTCGATGGGATCCTCGCCCAGGTGGACGTGGCGGCGCTCGTGAAGCGCCGTTTCACGGTCGTCCTCGACTGCGGCAACGGGGCCTCGGTCCCGACGAGCCCGGTGCTTCTGCGACGATTGGGTTGCCGTGTGATCACGCTCAACGGCCACGTCGACGGCACGTTTCCGGGCCACCTTTCCGAGCCGACCGAGGCGAACCTCGTGGACCTGCGACGCACCGTTCCGGCCGTCGGAGCGGACATCGGGATCGCCCACGACGGCGACGCGGACCGCGCGGTGTTCGTGGACGCGACCGGCCGCTACCTGCCCGGCGAACAGATGCTGGCGCTCCTCGCCCGCGACGCCGTCCAACGCGCCGGCGGGGGCATCGTCGTGACGCCGGTGTCGAGTTCGCAGGGAATCGAGGACGCGGTTCGCCCGCTCGGAGGCGAGGTCGTCTACACCCGCGTCGGCTCGCCCGTCGTGACCCGCGAGATGCTCCGACGTTCGGCGGTGTTCGGCGGCGAAGAGAACGGCGGCCTGATCTTCCCCAAGTTCCAGCTCGCGCGCGACGGCGCGATGACCGCCGCGGCGGTGCTCGATTTCCTCGCGCGCTCGGGGAGGAGCCTCGGAGACTCCCTCGCCGAGCTCCCCCAGTACGCTCTCGTGAAGGAGAAGGTCGAGTGCCCCGTCGCCCTCCGACAACCGGTGCTCGATGCCCTCTCGCGCGAGTTCGCGAACGAGGGGGCCCGGCTCGTCACGATCGACGGTCTGAAGGTCCTCCAGGAGGACGGCTGGATGCTCCTGCGACCGTCCGGGACGGAGCCTCTGATCCGTGTCTTCGCCGAGGCGAAGGACCGAGGACGGGCGATGCAGCTCGCCCAAGAGGGGCTCGCGCGCGTCCGTGCGACGATCCAGCGGCTCGGCGCGGCCTAGTCGATCTTTGCCGTTCGGAGCTTCCTCCGGCGACGGACGATGAAGATCACGCCGACGGCGATCGCGCCCGCCGCCACGGCGGCCGTGGCGGCGAGATCGAGCGGCGGCACGCCCCCCGTCACGGGACGCGCGATGATGGTCACGTTCGCGAACAGTGCGAGCACGGCGTGCGTCGTGTCGTTCACCCAGACCCGGATGGACCACGTCCCCGGTGACGGGAAGACGTGCTGCGTGTCGGACTGGTAGCCGAACGTCCGTATCGAAGTACCGGTGCCGTCGGACCCCGCCCAGGAAATGTTGTACGGGCCGACGCCGCCCGTGAACTGGACGTGGAACGGGACCGCGTCCCCGAGGAGGGGTCGCGATCCGGCCGGGATCTGTACGGTGAGCGTTCCCGAGAGGAGTGCCCCGACAAAGAGCGGCGTGGAGGAGGTCGTTCGGACCCCGAGAGAATCCGTGATGAGGACGGTCGCGACGAATCTGCCTGTCGCATTGTACGTGTGCGAGAGGGTGAGCGTCCGACCCGCGAAAATCCCGGTGAGCGGCGGCGCCGTGACATCTCCAAACTCCATCGCATAGCGGAACAGGGCGACGCCGCCCGAAACGTTCGCCAGGAGGGTCACGACGGATCCGACCCCGTCGGCTGCATCCGGCGCGGCCGACAGGCCCACCGTGGCCGTCGGGGCGATCAGCAGGCCCCCGCTCGCCGTCGCCGAACGGCCGAGGGCATCCGT
Organism: Thermoplasmata archaeon; assembly: GCA_022750115.1. Taxonomy (GTDB): domain Archaea; phylum Thermoplasmatota; class Thermoplasmata; order Lutacidiplasmatales; family UBA184; genus Lutacidiplasma. The sequence goes on along the minus strand of JAKIWI010000001.1, from coordinate 192,833 downwards.
GACGACGACGGATGCGTTCGTCCAACCGGAGGCGGCCGGCACGCAGAACAGATGTCCGGAATCCGAGGAAGGGCACCCGGACGGGAGCCCGGCGTAGGCGAACGTCAACGGAGGCACCCCACCGCCCGCCAAGCTGTCGAAGAAGACCGGGACGCCGACCTCCCCCTCCAGGAGGACCGCGGCCACCTCGCCGACGGTCGGGATCGCGAGGTGCGGCGTCAGCGATCCGACCTCGGGGAGCGGGGAGTAGGCATCCAACGTGCCGGAACCATAGTTCGAGACGAGGAGCTGCTCGGACCCCGGTACCACGACGATGCCGTCGGGACCCGGACCCGTCGGGACGGTCGGGATTCCCGTCAGGGGGATCGTGGAGTTCGACGCGTTCACGATCGCGAGTCGATCGCCCGTGGACTCCGTCACGTCGACCGTCGCTCGACCGGGATCGAAGGCGACGTAGCTGGGAGAGTTCCCGAGATTGGGCCCGGGGGTGACGGCGGCCGTGCTGAGGTTGACAACCTCCAGACCCCCCGTCGGGCCGGTCACGTAGGCGTCGCCGTTCCTCGGATCGAAGGCCACGGCGGTCGCCAGGAGCCCTGCGATCGGTCCGGTGGAGTGGGCCGACCCGTTCGCGGAGGCGAGCAGCCAGACGTGCGAGGACGGTGAGCCGGCCGAATCGGGGACGAGGTCGATCACCGTGCCGGACGACGGATCGACCGCGACGCCCTCGATCGCACCGGCCCACGGAGCCGCGGGCGGGGTCAGGTTCCAGTGCTGCGACTCGGTGAGGTTCGAGGCGTAGAACCCGACCACGCGACCGTCGGCCGAAGCAAAGTACACGATTCCCCGGGTGGGGTCGTCCGCGACGGAAACGGGGGCGAACGGGAGGGCGATCGCGGCCAGGGAGCCCCCGCCGGCCCCGGAGAGCACCGACGAGGAGTTCCACCCCCGGTCGGCGACAAACAGGCGCCCGCTCAACGGGTCGGCCGCGACTCCGGAGAGCCCCGCCCCGACGGGCGACATGGCCGGCGGGGCGGGGGAGATCTCGCTGGCCGGGGTCCCGATCCGCGGGTCGAGCGCCGCGAGCCAGTCGGGACCAGTTCCGTTCCGAGGTCCGGCGTCGAACGAGTTCGCGACGTAGACCCGGCCGTCGACGGGGTCGTAGACCCCCTGTCGTGGACCGGCGCCGAAGGAGACCGTCTGGACGACCGACGAGGCGTTTCGGGTGTCGACCGAACTCACGAACACCTGCGCGGTGTGGCCGATGTAATCGACCCCCGAGGACGGGTCGTACGCCTGAACGCACGGTTGGCCGCCGACGTTGGCGAGCGCGTTCCAGGTGGCATCGCCCGAATGCCAGACCTGGAGCGCCCCAGTGTCGGTCGTGACGTACGCATCGCCCGTGCCGGAGTCGACCGCGAGGCTCGTGGCATTTTGCGGGCCCGGGACGGGCGTGTCGGTGACGATGGCGCTCGTCGAGGGGTCGATGACCAGCAGGTGGCTCGGGGAGCTCCCGCCGGGGGTCTCGAGCACGAGAACGCGGCCGATCGCCCCATCGAACGCAATCGCGCCCGGGACGATCCGACCCGGTACGGGGATCGCAGCGGCGGCCCGCGCGCCGGTGGAGATGTTGACCACCGTCAGATTGTCCGACCCTGAGTTGGCGACGAACGCTCGAGCGACCGCGGCGTCGAACGCGACTCCGGTCGGGTCCATGCCGACCGGGAAGGTGCCGCGGATGGAGCCGTTCGCTGCGGACACCACGGTTACATTGCCTCCGACCGACGTTGCGTTCGGGCCGAGCACCCAGATCTCCCCCGTCGTCGGGTCGACCCCCACCGCGTCGGGGTTGGGTCCGACAGGCGTCGGGGCCCGAAGGATGTCGGGGTGATGGGTGCTGACAGCCACGAGCTTGCCGAGCGACTGTCCGGGGGCGACCTCGGCGAGGTAGACGGCGTCGACAGCGCCGTCGAGCGCCCAGCCCGTGACGTTGCCGACCCCCGTCAGGATCGCGGTCGTCCCGGAGGAGACGTTGAGGAGCGTGACGTTCTCGACGCTGCCCGTCGGCGGGCGAGCGAACGCGGTCCACAACGTTTGGTTCGCCGCGACGAAGAGGAGTTGGTCCGGTCCGACGAAGTACGGTTGGTTCACCGCGCCGGAGTCGACCGTGCCGTTGGCGAGGTCCCAGCTGAACGCGACGGACCCTAGCGATGCATTGATCCCGAGTCCGTGCGGGCTCGCGAGAAGATGGTCCATGATCGCCGAGCGGTCCGGAGGATCGGAGACGGGCGGGACGAGTGCGTGCCCCCGAGGTGGGGCGGCGATTCGAAGAGGCTCGGCCGCGCCGGGCAACCGGGAATCGGCCTCCGCTACCGATGGAAGCAGCAGCATTCCGAGGAGGCAGAACGCGGTGACCCAACCGAGCAGGCGGGGACCCGAAGCCCCTCGCGAGGCAGCTCGGAGCTCAGCCCCGTGACGGCAGGCCCAGCGGACACGGCTCGTCATCGAGTGTACTGTGAACGGCCGAGTCGCTCAGATCGCGACCTCATACACCGACCCATCGCCCGTGCCGGGGGAGCTCGAGGCGTGGGCGTGCGCATGACGGAACGCCGGGCTCTCCACCCAGGCGAGGAAGTCCTCCTTGCGCTGCCATCGGGTGAGGACGAGCACCTCGCGACCTTCCTCCTCCCGCCAAACCTCGAATTGCAGGAAACCGGGCATGAGGTCGACTTTCCCGGAGCGGTGACGGAACGCTTCGAGGACCTGCTCGGCCTCGGCCGGAGTTTCGACGTGGATGCGGTTGATCGCGACCCAGACCATGCCCGTGGACGGCGGAGGGGCATTTAAACCGTCGGCGACGGGGGCTTCGCGACCGACGGACGCGGAACGATCTTCCGAGGGGGATCGGTCGCGTGGAGCGGGTAATTCCGTCCTTCCCAGACCGAACGGTTCGTCCAGAAGAACGTGAACTCGAACTCGGTGCCTCCCGCGGTCGGTGACGGCAAGTCGACGTAGTCGAGTCCGACCAACGTCCCCGTCGAGGAGGTGTCGGTCCAATTCGCCCACGCGTCCGCCGTCCATCGCAGCCGGAACGGCTCTTCTCCGACGATCCGGATTCGCGCATCGCGCGCGCATCGGGTCGGCTGCCGGCGGTGGACCCAGAACTCCCACGGCTCGCGCGGACCGTCGCCGCCGGAGTACCGGCGCTCGACCGCCGGCACGCGGTCGAAGACGCGGCCGTCCTCGACGGACCGGAGCAGCTTGAGGAACTCGGCGTGAGCCCAAACGAGCGGCATGGCGGCGCCCGTGGGTTTCCCGGGGACGAGGTGGAGCAGGGGGAGGTCGGGCCCGTCCCACACCTGCTCCGGCAACATCCCCGTCTCTGAGGCGAATCGGGCCAAGGTCTCCAAGTGGAGGGCGGCGGGCCGCCCCGCGGCGAGCTCGTAGTGGCCTCGTTCCCCGGTGAGGATCGGCCACGCGCGGCCGACCCCCCAGTCGACGAACGGACCGCCGTCGTCCCGCTGGCCGTAGCCGTCGTGGTTGTAGCGGCGCCAGCACGGTCCGTCGGGCGTTTCGACGCGGAGGATCTTGTCGACCACACGGAGGGAGTCGACGATGACCGGGTCGCTGGCCGGCCGGACGCCCAGCCGAACCAGTTCGAGGAAGCCGGCGTCCACCACCTCGCGAGCGGGGAACCGGGTCGGATCGCCCGGACGCTGGTTCGCGAGGTCGAGGATGGCGCTGTCGAGGTCCTCGACGGGAGCCGGATCGTCGGGATCCACCGGATGGATCCGAACGTAGTGGTGCGGGACCTCCGGCAGGAGCGTCCCATGCCGGGTGACCGTCCAGGACTCGAGGTGGCCCTCGAGGAAGTCGGCGTAGGAGAGGAGGAAGGCGGAGGCCGGAGCGTCGCCTTCCGCCTCCGCGAAATCGGCCGCGGCGACGCACGCGGCGATCACCGCGGCCAGCGTCGAGGGCGAGTATCCGGACGCCTCCTCCCAGCGTTCCTCCTCGGTGACGGGCCCCTGCGTCACGAGATAGCGGGCCGCCCGCCGCACCATCGGATAGGGGTCGAACTCGGAGAGGGCGTTGTCGCGCCGCAGCCGATCCGCGAGGAGGATCGGGTACGCCACCTCATCGAGCTGGCGTCCCATCCAGTACGGGGCACCGTCGAGCCAGAAGTTCTGCGGAAACCCGCCGTCCGCCTGCTGGCTCGCAGCGAGGTAGGTCAGCGTGCGGAGCGGCGTCGTCCGGTCGCCGGCCGCGAGGAGGCCCATCGCCGCTTCGACGAGGTCGCGGGTCCAGACGAGGTGGTAGCCGCCGCGGTCGTCGTCGCCCTTCGCGTACCCCCAGGGGATCGACAAGGAAGCGATGATCGCGCCGGGGAACGTCTTGTCCTCATGGGCGAGCAGCAGGGCGAAGCTCGAGTGATAGACGCTCGCGAAGTGCGGCGCGCGGGCGTGCGCCGGCGCGGGCATCGGGCGTTCCCACTGGTTGAGGAACCGCTGGCGGAGCTCTTCGTACGGTCGGCTGAGCGACTGGAGCAACGCGGCGACGGCGTGCTGGCGGCCCCGACCGAAGGCGAGCGCGACGGTGAACTCCTTGGCGTCCGGGACCTCGAGCGCGCCGGTCAGCGCGATGTTCCCGTTCGTGGCGCGGTCGAACTCCCACTCCATCGCGAAGTGGGTGTGCAGGTCGGTCCACCCGTCGCTCGCGCCGACGAACCCGCACGACAGCTGGGAGAACGGGACGCTCGCTCCGAGCGCGAGCCATGTCCCGTTCCGCTCCGCGAGGAGCACGTCGCGCCCCGCCACCCGGGCGACGTAGCCGGAGTTCCCGGCGCCGCCTCCGTCGAGATGGGGGGCGGCGAGAACGTGGAGGGTCAAGTCCCCCGAACCCGTGGCCCGGTCGAACCGAACTCGCTCGAGGAGCACCGGGAGGTGCGGGTCGGCGATCACCTCCTTGGTGAGGGAGTAGCGACGCTCCGGGTCGGCGCTCGTGACCCGGTAGCCGAGGCTGTGGTCGTTGAGTCGGACGGTCCGAGTTTCGAGGTGACGCTTCTCCTCCTGGAAAAGGCCGCGTCCGTCGGTGACGAGGAACTGGAGGTCCCGCAGCTGCGGGTGGTCGATGAGGGGGTAGTAGACCTCCGTCACCACGCCGCGCCACAGCGTGAACCACAGCTTGCTGTCGGCCGAGTACGCCGTTCCCACCCCGTCCTTGTTGCCGTGCGTCCACCGCGGCTCGATCCCCGGCCCGCCGAACGCTTCGCGCTCCCCCCGCAGCTCCATCGTTCTCCGAATTCAGTGCGGGCGGCCCGGAGCCAAGATCCATGGCTGGGCGGGTGGGCGCGCCTCGTCGGTCCTCACGAGTCGCCCGGGTCCGAGTCCGGCGCAGGCTGAGTGTACTTGTGGACGACGTCGACAAACGTCGAGTGGGACCAGGTGAGCGGCGTCGCGCTCTTCGGGGCTCCCGTCGCCGAGTCGATCTGCTCGGGCAACAGGCGCGTTGCGGTCTCGTGCTCCGCGACCCACTCGAGGAGCTCGCGGCACCGATCCCGGTTGCCGAGCCGCAACCGCGCCTCGGCGAGCCAGAGCGTACAGACGATCCACGGATTCTCGGTCCCGTAGTATTGGTCCCCCTCGTACCGGGCGAGGCCTCCGGTCCCCGGCTTCCACAGGCGCGCCTCGATCTGGTCGACCATCTGGCGGGCGCGCGGGTCGTCCCACGGAAGAAACCCCAACTTGAGCGAGAGGAGCAGGGAGGCGTCGAGCGCGTCGCTGCGGGGCGACAACGAGCGGACGAATCGCGAGGTCCCGGGGTCCCAGAACTTCTCGACCGCGGCGGTGTGGATCTCCTGGCTGGCGGCCCGCCATCGGGCCGGGTCCTTCCCGAGCTCCTGCGCGATGCGCGCCGCTCGCTCGAGAGCGTGGACGACGGCGGCGGTCGAGTACGCATGGATCCCCTGGCGCTCCTCCCAGAGGTCGAAGCTCGAAGCGGGCAGTCGCGTCGCCGGGTCGCGGAACTCGGTGAGGAAGTTCGCGGCGCCCTTGACGAGCGGCCAGAGATCGAGAAGGACATCCGGGTCGCGCCCATGCTTGAAGTGGTGCCAGGTCGCCGCGATGACGGTCGCAGTTTGGTCGACCTGGAGGAACGGCGGCGGGTGCCAGGTGCTGCCGATCGCGCCGTCGGGGAAGTGACGGTGGAGGAACGAGCCGTCGGGGCTCTGGCAGCTCATCGCGAAATCGAGGAACCGCCGCGAGTACTCGTAGAGCCCCGCCTCGTCCATCGCCTTGCTGACGTAGCCGCCGTCGCGCCACCAGCAGTAGTTGTAGGTGTCTCCGCCGATGACGAGGGACGCGGTATCCGGCGACGCGATGATCGCGCCGTTCGTCCCGGTCGCGTGTCGCATCACGAGCATGCTCGAAGCGTACAGTTGCGCGATGCGCTCGCTCAAGCCGGCGGGCGCCTTCGGCTGGCGCCGGCCCACCCACGCCTGCCAGAAGGCGCGTGCCTCCTCCTCGAACCGTTCGGGACCGCCGGCGCGAACGTACTCCCGGGTCGCGGCGATCGCGCTGGGGCTCCGGCCGATCGCGAGGAACAGATGGACGGTGGTGTCCCGGTCCGCGACCGGGTCGATGTCGAACTGCAGCGCACTGTCGGCCGCGCCGTGCGCGATCGTCCGGCCGTCGAGGACACCGTCCTCCGCATCGACGTACGTTCCCTGCAGCCCCTTCAGCGTGTGCTCACCGCAGGCGGCGCGCGTGAACGTCGGGTCGCTGAAGAACCCGAAGTAGAACCCCCGCTTGTAGTGGACGAGCGAGCGCGCGCTCGGGTCGACGTAGGCGGTGTCTTGGTACATCGACTCGGCGATGTGGAACGAGTGGTAGGAGAAGATCCGCAACGGTCGCGGGGGGTCGGCGCGGACGCGGATCACCCGCATCACGAGGTCGTGGTTCGGATGGACGAGGTCCTGGACATGAAGGGTGACTCCCGCGCCGGTCCACCGCGAGCCCGGCAGGTTCCCGGCACCGTCGGGCGCCGTGGCCATCGAGTATCCGTTCCCGCGACGCAGCCAGGCGAATTTCCGCTCGCGGACGTCGTAGACGCCGAGCCGCATCTCGCGCAAGTGCTGGAAGAGCCCCGGGTGCGGGTAGAACAGCTCGTTCCACTCGCCGTTCTCGTTGACCGTGAGGAGGACCCGGCCGTTCCCGGCGAGTTGCTCGATCACGGGCAGTCCTCGGCGCGACGGGCCGGTACGAGAACGGTCGCCGCCTGGCAGTGCTCCGAGGGTCCCACCGTCGGTAGCCAGTCCGCGCGACCTTTTCCGTTCGCCCCTCGAGTGGTCACTGTTCGGGCGCGCTCGCGACGGGCGGCGAGCGTTTCTCCGGGTCGCGGCGACCAAGGGCGGACACCGTACGCTGCCGTAGGTCGGTCAGGGCGTTCATGTAGTTCGCGTAGGCGTCGTACGGGGTTCCGTAGGAGCTGAAGTACTGATGCACGCCGAGGTCGGCGCCGTGGCCGCCGACGTACATGTAGTAGAAGTGATCCGACGTCAACATCCTCCTCCACTCTTCGAGCAACACGGGGTCGCCGAGGGTCCGCACCAACGTCCCGAGCTTCTTCGCCGCCTCGAACGCCGAGCGCTGTAGGTCGTTTCCGAGCCAGGCGCCGAGGTCGCGATTGGCGTCGGCCCAACTCATTGTGACGGGGGCGGCGAGCGGCGCCACCGGGGGCAGCGCGAGAGCGTCCTCGACCGTTCCCCACGAGAGCCGCCGGTCGCGGTCGACCGCACCCGGGAGTGCGGCCAGGAAGTCCAGGATCCCGGTCTCGGCCTTGTGATGCTCCCCAAACGTCTCGAAATCCATGAACAGCCCGGCGACGTCGCCGGGACTTTGGCCGAGCCAGCTCACGTACTTCTCGCTCAGAAGGGGATACTCTGGCCACTCCCGGGAGGAGAACCGGAACCCGACGTCGTCGCTCAGCGGGTAGTTGCGGAGGAGGAGGCGGACGGTCGGAGCGCTCGCGGCGCAGTAGACGTGGTTCGGCGAGCGGCCGTGGAGCAGTCCGTCCCAACCTTCGGCGAGCATCGCCGAGTACTTCCGGGACTCTGCGAAGCGGGCGAGGTCGTCGGAATAAGCGAGTTCCGTCATTCGAAGAACGCGGGCCTCGGCTCCGAACCGCTCCTTCAGCATCGCCGCGTGGCGGTCGACCTCCTCGGCGAGCTCGGGGGCGGGGAGCAGGAACGCGAGAGAATGGTAGTAGGTCTCTCCGACGAGCGCGACCTGGCCGGTCTTCACCAGGCGCGCGAGTCGGTCGAGTACATCCGGCGCCGCCGCCTCGGCCTGCTCGACGAAGGTTCCGGTGACCGACAGGCTGAACCGGAAGTCGGGGAAGTTCGACGTCGCCTCGATGAGCCGGTCGAGCGCAGGGCGGTAGCATCGTTCCGCGATGCCGCGGAAGATCGCGAGGTTGCGCTCGCGGTCGATGTACGGCCGGCCGCTCCCGAGGTCGAGGTAGCGGAACCGCGCGAGCCGCCACGGCTGGTGCATGTGCAGGTAGAACAGGATCTTCACGTCCGACCCCCCGGTCCTCGGAGGAGCTCCGCGTACACCCCAACGGTCTGGAGCGCCCGCTCCGGCCAGCCCTCGCGGAGCGCGTCCGCGCGGCCTCCCTCGCCCATCGTGCTCTGCAGCACCGGATAGATCAGCAGCTCCGCGATCCGGCTCGCGAACTCTTCCGTGTCCCAGAAGTCGACCGCGAACACGCTCTTCGCCATCTCCGCGACGCCGCTCGTCTTCGACAGGATGACCGGTACCCCCGCTGCCATCGCCTCCAGGGCGGCGATCCCGAACGGCTCGACGATCGAGGGAAGAACGAAGACAGAGGCCGAAGCGAGCAACACGACACGCTCGTCCTCGGTCACATGCCCGAGGAAGAGGACCGAATCCGCGATCCCGAGGTGGACCGCGAGGTCGACGAGTCGCGGGTATTCCGGACCTTCACCCGCGACGACGAACAGGGCGTCGGGGAAGGCGGGCGCCACGCGGGCGGCCGCGCGCAGGAACGTGTCGACCCCTTTCATGGCCGCCAATCGACCGAGATAGAGCACGGTGCGGCGAGCCGACGTAACTGGAGTGAGGCGGGGCGACGGACGGACCGCATTGTAGATCACGCGGATCCGCTCGGGGCGTGCGGCGTAGCGCTCCTCGAGCTGACGCGCGAGGTGGTGGCTGACCGCGATGACCGCGTCGGCGTTCTGCACCCCGAAGCGCTCGCGCCAGAGGATCCGCTCCCAGGGGTGGCCGAGCGAGCGGTCGTACTCGGTCGAGTGAACGGTCATGACCACGGGGACGCGGAGCCGCCGCGCGAGCTCCGTGCCGCCGACCGTTCCGAACCAGTCGTGGACGTGGACGATGTCGATCCGGCCGATTCCACTCCCCGAGGCGATCCAGGCGTTGTACCCATCGATCGCCTCCCCGAACGGGCTCCCCTCGAGCTGGCCTGTCCAGTACGCTTCGGGGAATTCCGGGGCTTCGTCCTGGTGGTCCCCGGGGTGGCGAAACTCGACCCCGTTCACGGGGGTGAACGGCCCAGGGAACGGCGTGAGGAACGTGACGCGGTGCCCCATCCGGGTGAGCTCCCGACACAGCTCGTAGCTATGGACGCCGAGTCCGCCCGAATGGTGCGGCGGAAACTCCCAGCCCACCATCAGGATGTGGAGACGACGCGTCTGGGGGTATGCCTCGGGACCCGAGAGCGGTTCGGGAGCCGCACGGCGCCAGGAGAGATTTTCGGAAAGTTCCTCCAGATTCGACCGATCGACGTCGGGTTCGGGACGACGATCCCGCGCTCGCCCGGGTGCTTCCGGATCGCGGCCCGGCTTTTCAGTTTCGGCGGGCGGAGGCGTCGGAAGTGGGGGGACGGGCCGAGGGCGAACGGAGGTCGCCGCTCCCCGTTTCGCCGCCGTGTTGTCCGCGTCCATCTCCCTCGCCTGCTCCCGCAGGGGGAGAAGCGGCAGCCGGCCGCCCCAGATAGCGGGAGGGGACGCCCTTTCTCGCGACTGGGGACTCGGCAATCGTCGCCGCCCGGCCGCGAGCCGGGAGGACGTTACGGGCGCGGAGCGCGCGCTCGATGCAACCCGGGGCCGCGAAAGAGGGAAGCCTCCCTCGGGTTCGACCCCCCGCCGTCCGTCGGGCGCGTCGCACAGCACGGACCAGTGCCCCGGATTCCTAATCCGGTTGACGTGGGTTCAAATCCCACCGCGCCCGCCTCTCCTGCGGAACCAGCCGGCGGCTCGACCGACAGCGACCCGGTTCCGGTGGAACCGCGGAACACGTTACGCTCCCCCAGTGCACCTCGCTCCCGAGCGGGGCAAGGAACTGCGTCGGCCCCCTCGCCCGATCGTTCCGCCGAAACTCCGGAGTCCGAATCCCCCCCGCATGCCGCGGGGCGAACTCACGGGCGCGGCGGGGCCCCTGCGGGAGGTTCGGTTGGCCGCGCGGATCTTCGACGTCGCGCGAACAGGATGACGAGGAGGAGACCCGACACCGCCAGCAGAACGGCGCCCCCCAGATAGTACGGGAGGAGGCTGGGAGGGGCGGTCGATGGGCTGGCAGCGCCCGAGGGGGTCGCGACGAGATATCCGCCCTGAACTGCAGAATGGCTGGCGGAATCATGGACGGTCACGGCCAGCGTGAGATTGCCGGCGACCGTCGGTGCGCACGTCAGGGACGACCGATTCGCGCTGACGCACCCCGCGGGTAGGTTCCAGGCGTACGAATACGGGGCGCTCCCTCCGCTTACCGAGGCCGTGAGAGTGGACGACTGTCCGAGAACGACCGAATGCGGGGTCACCGCCAACGTCACGGTGAGGGATCCGCTCGCGGCCGGCGTCACGACGAGATATCCGTCCCGGCTCACGGTACTGCCCGCGGAATCGTGGACGGTCACGGCCAACGATAGATTGCCGATGGCGGTGGGGCTGCACGTGAGGGAGGAGAGATTCGCGGCCGCACATCCGGTCGGCAGGGTCCATGTGTACGAGTACGGCGCATTTCCCCCGGTCGCGGCCGCCGAGAGATCGGACGATTGCCCGAGCTCGATCGAGGCCGGCGTCACCGACAGGGTCACCGCGAGGGGGGGCCCTGCAGCCGTGACAACGAGGACCAGGGACGACGAGTTCGTCGCGCCGAGCGAGTCGTTCACCGTGAGTCGAGGGTCGAACGTTCCCACGGCGGAGTAGGCGTGCGTCGGGTTCTGGAGGGTCGAGTTCGTCGACCCGTCCCCGAAGGACCACGCGTAGCTATAGCCGGGTGTTCCCCCGCTGGCCGAAGCCGTGAAACTGACGAGCTGGCCCACCGGGACGTGGGTGCGATTCTCCTGAGCGCTTGCGTTGAGCGGCAGGGAAGCGTTCGCGACGAGGGTCCAAGTGTCGTAGCCGGCAAAACCGTTTTCGTTCCCCCCGAACAGCACGAGGTAGCCGTCGTGGCTGTCGTTTGCGAATCCCGCCTCCTCGCGGCCGGGCGGGGAGCCCGTCGGTGTGGCGGCGGCCCAAGTCCCCCCGTGGAACACCCACGTGTCCGCGAGGTCGGCGCGGGAGGAACTGTTGAATCCGCCGAACAGAACGATATCGCCCAGCGTTGGATCGTAGGCGAGGGCGGGGAGCTCCACGCCGGGGGGTGCTACCGCGCCCGAGACGTTCGTCCACAACCCCCCAGCGAACTTCCACGTGTAGTTCCATTCCAGGGGGAACCGGGGGCCGCCTCCGAAAAGTAGCACGTACCCGTCCGAGACGTCGTAGGTCATGGCGGCCCGAAACGGCTCATTGGGCTGCGTGCCGTTCGTGATGTTGGTCCAGACTCCCGCGACGTACTTCCACGTGTACGGCATTCCGGTGCTGCCGGAGAGGGGGTCGGCCCCGCCATAGAAGAGGAGGTAGTGGTCGGCGTAGTCGTACGTCATCGCCGCCCAGGCGTACCCCGGGGGATGGGCGGTGGTGACCACCTGGGTCCAGTTTCCGGCGCTGAACTGCCAGGTCTCGTTCAGGTACCCGATCCGGCACCCGGGCGCGGGGCCGGCGCATGGCAGGCCATTCGTGAGCACGACGTACCCATCGGCCGCATCGTAGGCCAGAGAAAGGTCGGCGACCGCGGGGGGCGAGACGGCCGGGGTGATGTTGGTCCACGTTCCGGCCTGGAACTTCCAGGTGTCGTTGTAGAATTTCGAGACGTTCCCTCCGCCGAACAGCAGGACGTAGCCCGCGGCGACGTCGTACGTCATCCAGGCCACGCGCCCGGGCGGGCGAGGGGTAATCGGGCCCCCGACCCAACGCAACGTCGAGGTCCGGGGCGCGGTCGACGCGGCGCGAATGCCCGAGGTCGACGGAGCTGGGGATGGGGCGCACGAAGCAGTCTGCGCCGAGGCGACGGGACAGGTCATTCGATCGCCCTCGGCAGGTCCGCTCCCGGCCGCCAAGGAGAGGGCCGCCAGCTGAATTGGGCTCGAGCCGGTTCCGCCCGATCCCGAGATGGCACCTGCGGGCGCGGATGCGCCGCCGGGGAAACTCATCACGGAGATGATCAACGCTAGGGCGCACGCAGCGGCCCAGATCCCCGCGGACTCCCGGAACGGGACTCGCGAAATTCGCAGGACGCCGTCAGGTCGGGGTTGCATTCCGAGCGAACCGACGCTCGGAGTTTTAAGAACACACACTGCCCCGCGCCCTGGGATCGGGCTAGCGCCGACGGATCGGGCACCCACTTGCCAGGACGTGACACGCACCCTCCCGCGGTTCAAATCCCACGGCGCCCGCTTCCCGTGCTTCGCCGATTCGCGGCCGACTTTGCGGGCCGGCGACTTTCTGTCCCGGAGTGATTCCAGCACGCTGCGTAGGGGGGCCTCACGAACACCGACGGCCGCTAAGTTCCGCCGGACATCGTGAATCCAAACGATCTGTGCCGGGTCGGCCCAGACTTCGAGCGGAGTCGGCCGCTCCTCGGCGGGGGGCCGGCGCGAAATCAGCCGGGCGTGGCTGGGGGGAGCAAGCGGTCGTAGCGGTGGTCCACGAGCGTTCGCAGAGACCCGACCGGAACTTGAACGAGTTCGATGCCCTGGAGTGTCTCCTGCAGGGTCGGGAGAACCGGTCGCCGCGGCTCGACCGCCTTGTCGTCGGAGCGAACGGATCGCCCGAGGGCACCGAGCATCGCTCGCTCGCCATCCAAGACGTAGAGGAAGGGGTAAACTCGGCACTCCTGCGTCAGCGTCCGAAACAGGGCCTCGGGTCGAGCGCCGGGTTTCCACGCTCCGCTGACGAGGACCATCTGGTCCGCGGCATGGCCCCGGAAGGATGGCAGCGATCCCGGGTCGAGAAACACCCGGTGGAGCACGACTCCCTGGGCGACGAGCCGTTGCTGCGAGAACGGGAGACCCAGCGGCCCGACTAGGTGTCCGGCGCGACCGCTCGACGCAGAGTCGAACGCGCGATGGAGAAGTTCGCGCACCGCCCATTTCTGGTGATCCGTGAGGTGCGCGGCTTCCTCCGGCTCCGGCGATCCCCCGAGGCCTCTCGGATAGGCGACGGTGCCCTCCGCGCCGGCGAGGTGCGACCACAGACCCTCGTAGTCGAAGTAAACCGGAACCGACGGACGGTGGAGGTTGGCGATCGTGACCTGCCGCCAGGAGTTGGACGACGGGTTCGCCAGCTCGGTGGCGGTTCGGCGGGCGCTCGCCTCGTCACGATGCAGGAACACCCCGAGGGCGAGCTCGGGCCCGGCGGCCAGGTACACGCACGACGCATCTCCGGCCCAGCGCTTGGTCACCTCGTCCGCGCGGTCCACGAACGGCCGCGCCGCCACCGTCACCGCCCAGGGGAACCCGATCCGCTCGGGCTGGGGGACGTAGCGGTCGCGAAGCCAGCCCTCTGCGTACGCTCGGCGACGCGCGGCGTGGTAGGTGGAGCGGGGGACGGCGATCCGCTTCAGCCGCTCGCGCTCGGTCGCGGCGGCGGCCCCGAGAAGGCCCGCGATGACCCGAGCTTCGGCGGGCGTCAGTTCTCGCACGGGCCTCCCTCCCGGCGAAGGGACGGCGTAGCACGCCGTACATCGCCCGACCGTCGGGAGTGAACATCCGCTTAAGAACCGTGTCCGCCACTGGTCGGTCCGTGGCCCGCCGTGAGAACCCCCGGCTGCCGCGGACGACTCCGCGAGCCCTCTCGATCCTGGTCGTCGCTCTCGGGCTGGTTGGTATCCTCGCCGGTCCCTCGACCGGACTCCTCGGCGCCGCTCCGACCTCTTCGGCGGGGGTGAGCCCGGCGCTCGCGTCGAACCAGACCTGGGCGTACGGAGGCAGCAACTGGGCCAACATCAGCGGCTCGACGAACTCGACCAACGGCTCCGGCACCTACTCCATCCACGCCTTCTTCGGCGTTCAGGTGGTCCTGACGGAGACCAACACGAGCGCCACCACGTTCGAGCTCACCGCCAACCGGACGATGCTCGGTGCGGTCTACGCTTCCTATTGCCGGCCGAACTGCGCGAGCCCGATCGCGACGGGAAATCTGACCCTCCGCGCCTGGGAGGCCTCCCTCGCGAGCGCGAACTTCACGACGACCGCAACCGTCGTCGGCCCGCACGGACCCGTCCCCGCCCTCGCGATCTCGAACTCCTCCGGCCGCAGCTCGGCGGTGCTGACCGAGAGGGCGACGATTCGAATCCTCAGCTCGCCGGCCTCCCACACGGCGACCTGGAACCTCTCCGTCCAGAGCCACGCGGAGGCCAACATCGCATTCTCCCCGGCGCTCGGACTGGTTCCGAACAACCTCTCCGCGACACCGAACTGGTCCGCTTCGAGCGCGTTCACCGGAAAAGGCTCGTGGTCCGCGGGATTCTCCTTCACCCACGTGCCGTTCGTCGGAAGCCCCGTTTCGGCCTCGCGCTCCGGGAACGGCTCGGTCGCCGGTTCGGGAAACGTGACCCTCCTAGGGGCCGATATCGGACCGGTGGTGCTTCGGGGAGGGATCTCGACAACGGCGATCCGCCTCGCGGTGATCGGCCCGTTCGCCGTTCGTGAGGGATTCATCCTCGTCCCGACGGGCGCCGATCTCTTCGGGGGCTCCGGAGACTGGCAGAGCGACTCCGTCGGAGGGGCCACGGCGGGGACGGACGCGGTCGATTTCGCTGCCGCCGGGGGTCCCCACCCCACCATCCTGGCGTCGTCCACCCGCTACGACGCGAGCTCGACCTCGACAGCGAATCAGGGTATCCTGATGGCGGGCCCGACCCCGATGGCGAACCCCGCGGAAGGTACGGGCACCCAGTCGGTGCAGGCGCAGCCCGAGACCGCTGCGCAGGCGAACGTGGCGGCCGGATGCCTGCTCTCGGGAACCTGCGCCGGACCTAGCACCCACTCCCCGGGCCGATTCCCGGCGGGGGGGCTCATCGTTCTCACGGTCGCCGTGGTGGGCCTGACCGTCGCCGTGGTAGGGCTGGTCGTCGCCCGCCAGCCGCCTCGCAAGGAGCCGCCGACGCCCTACGCGAGCCTGTATCCCCCCGGGACGACCGGGCCCGCGCCCCCGCCCGGGCGCCCAACGGCTCCCCCAGCCCCCGCCGACGACCCGTTGGGCCATCTCTGGTAAGAGCCGGGTCCGCGGACTCGACGGAAGGCGTCCCTTCCACGACTGATTCCTGGCAGAACCATTCTCTCCAGAGCAGTCCGTGACGGGCCACTTGGCAGAGTTCAGGGCGGGTGCCGACCCAACTGGAAGGGGTTGAGACGAACGAAATTTCGGCTCGTCAGACGTACTGCTGGTCGTTGTAGCAGTACCAGCGGTTGTACTGGGCCACCCAGGTCGCGGGCTTTCCGCAGCGCGGGCAGATTCCAGCCGCCGGGGCGGCCGGAGCGGCCACGGGCATCGGCGGCGGGCTGGGAGGGGGCGCTGAGGCGGCCATCGGAGGTGCCGCCGGCGGGGGAGCGCCCCAGGCCGGAGGCTGCGCGGGCGGCTGTCCGCCGCCCATCTGCATCTGGCGCTGCCAGTTGATCACGGGGTCGAACTTCAGGTACGCGATCAGCAGGATGATGCCGAGGATGAATCCGAAAATGAACCCGAGGATCATCCAGATCAGCGTCTTTTCCTTCGCCGCCTGATACTGCCCAGCGTCGACCATCCGCTTGATCTCGCTGACCTGCATCCAAATCAGCAACGATATCACGAACGCGAGGAGCGGGAAGATCGCGCCGAAAAGCGCGAATCCCGCGAGGCCGATCGAGGCGAGCGCGACGAGGACCAGGATCTCTCCGATCGCGACGAGGATGAAGATGATCAGGAACACCAGAGCGAGGATCCGCGCGATGTTCAGAATCGATTTCAACGAGCTCAGTTCGGCTGGCTCCATCCCTGGATAGCCACCATACATCGGTTGCGCCGTAAGACCACCTGACCGTCGAAGGCTGGCCCATTCTATTTAATCGTACGGTTCGACCTTTTTTCGGCGCCTCCGAGAAAGGCATCGGGCCATTTCGGCCCCAATCCTGCCGCGCAAACTTGGGTGAGTGACTCGAATCGGAGGAGCGAACCCGTCCCCGGGACGTCGAATCGCTCCGAGCACCTCGCGGTGCAACTCTCTATCCGGCGCGCGGCGCCCGAAGTCCGGGGGCACGGTTCGCCAGCGGGTAGCGGAGGATCGCGGCGATTCCCGCGAACGCTTTCGCCAGCATCTCGCCTTCCTCGCTCTCCGAGGAGATCATCCGGACGTCCGCCCCGGACTCCGCGGCGCGTCGGAACAGCTGCTCCACGAAATCCTCCGTGCCGACCTTCTGGACCGGGCCCCCCGCGCAGTTCGGGCACGGCTCGTTCGTCGGGCGGTCGACGTCGTCGTCGGCGAGGACCTTGACGAACGCCGTCTGGCACTGCCCGCATCGGAACTCGACCCGCTTCTTCCTTAGGCCCTCCGAGACGAGCAGAATTTCCACCGCACCCGCGGCGAGCGCGGTCTCGACGTCGCGTTCTCCATACGCGGCGAGTCCAGTCTCCGCCTTCCGGATCTCCGAGAGGAGGCGCTGGACGATCCGCTTCTCTTCGGTAAGCTCGAGCCCATGGAGCGTCTGGGTCGCGCGCTCGACGAGCTCGCGGAGGCCGTACTCGTCGGTGTAGCCGACGTCGAACAGCGGCTGGACGATCTTCTGCTGGAGCTCGTAGTGGAGGTAGCTTTCCTTGTAGAAGTACTCCTTCGTCGCGCCCGGTCCGCCGAGCAGGATCCCCTTCAGGAGGTCCTTCTTCGGGAGGAACAGGTCGTTGACCATCTCGCCGCACTTCACGAAGAACTCGTGCGCCGCGTGCTCGATCATCCGCTCGAACCGGTGCGCGGACTGCCCACCGCGGCCGTGCTTGCTCGGGACGAGCGACTGCTTGTTGCGGAGAACGTCGATGCGCTTGCCGCGCAGGAGTCCGATCGTCACCTCGGCCCGGTCCATGACGACGAGCCCCCACATCTCGGGCTCGTGGACCATGGAGAGCAATGGGTCGAGCAGGAACGTCGAGTCGCACCGGTAGAGGTAGGTGTTGAGCGGCTCCGGGGGCTCGACGATGAACGTGACCGGCTCCGACTTGTCCGCGCCGACCGCCTTGCTGCCGACGAAGAACGCCACACCGTTCTTCGGTGGCTCCTTGAATTGGCGCACCCGGCCCATGAGCGACTCGATCGCCCACATGACGTTCTTGCGCGTCGTCCGGCTCTTGATGTTCGAGCTCTGCGCGTACTCGTTGCGGAGGTACGACATCACGTCGGAGATCTGCTTGCCCGGCGGCACGTAGAGCGTCACGAGCTCCGTGGCGCGGCCGCGCGCCTGCGCGATCTCGTCGAGCTTGCGACGGAACGAATAACGCGCGAGCTGGGTCTCCGCAGTCTCGCTCACTGCTGCCCTCCAAGCGAGCGCGAGGCAATGGGCTCGGCCGACCGGCCGAGCACGAAGGTTACGGAACTAGAACCGGTGGGCTCGCTCCCCGGGCGGACCAGTCAGAGGAGCTTTCGGATGTGCTCGTCGATGACCTCTTCGGGGTACGCCCCGACGATCCGGTCGACGAGTTTTCCTTCCTTGTAGAAGAGGAGCGTCGGGATGCTCATGATGCCCAGCTGGCCCGCCTTCTCCCCGTGATCGTCGCTGTTGAGCTTGCCGAAGGCGACCTTCCCCTGGTAGCGGGTGGCGAGGCGCTCGACGATCGGCGAGACCATCCGACAGGGTCCGCACCACGGAGCCCATACGTCCACGACGGCGACCGGGCTACCCGACGAGAACTTGTCGAACCCCGACCCGTCCAACTCTTGAACGCTCATTCCCGGTTCCGTACACGTTTGAATGCTCGACCGCTATTTTAGGAGCATCGGTCGCCGGGCGCCCCTGGGTGGCGCCGGCGCCACCAGGCGACTCGGCAACCCACGGTCTATCTAGGTCCGGGTGCATGGGGAAGCGATGCGAGAGTCGGTGATGTCCCAGCTTCCCTCTGACGGGCCGGACGCCGCGATGCTCCCGCCGGGAAGCGTCGTTCCGGCGGGCGACCAGCGGAGGGCGCGTCCCGTCCTCCTGAGCGCGGCGGCCCGCAAGGACGTCCGTCACCGGATGCTGTTCTATCGCCAAGCCGCCC
The DNA here is from genome assembly GCA_022750115.1 of Thermoplasmata archaeon. Taxonomy (GTDB): domain Archaea; phylum Thermoplasmatota; class Thermoplasmata; order Lutacidiplasmatales; family UBA184; genus Lutacidiplasma. Next base: position 174,202 of record JAKIWI010000001.1, on the reverse strand, counting down.
TCGACCGGGTCCAGGAGTTGACGGGAGTCACCCCCGAAACCCTTCGAACGTACCGGCGAGAACTGTCGGAGAGCGACCTGCCAGAACTCCTCCTCGGCCGGGGCGCGACGCCGGCGTTCACCCGCGAACTTCCGCAGGCGGCCCTCCTCTACCTCGTCGTCCGCGCAGCGCGGCCGAACCGCGTCGTCGAGACCGGAGTCGGTCCAGGGTACTCCACAACGTGGATTCTCGCAGCGCTCGAGGCGAACGGCTCCGGAGAGCTGCTCTCACTGGGTCCCGGAACGCACCTCGGACGAGCGAACGGAGTCGGTCCGCTCAGCGTCGGTTCCTTCGTCCCTCCATCGCTCCGCCACCGCTGGACCCTGGTGCTCGGGAACACCGAGGAGCGATTCGAGACCCTCGTGCACCCGGAGCACTCGACCGACCTCGTCTTCGTCGACCGTGGCGAGGACCTCGACCGGACCCGGTTCGAGCTCCACCACGCCTGGGAGTCGCTCGGCCCGAATGGGCTCCTTCTCGCGCACCACGTCGATGCGAACTCGGCGTGGTCCGACCTGTGTCACGCCCAGGGACTCCCCCCGCAGCTGCTCGAAGCCGGTCCCCCGCCGATGGGCGCGCTCGCGGTCTCGTTGCGCGAACGCCGGCGCTAGGCGAAGGCCGCGCCTTCGACTAGCGCTCGAGTTCCTCGACGAGGTGCTGGACGGCGGGCACGATCAGCCGCTCGACCGCGGTCCGAACCGCCCGCTCGGAACCGGGCAAGGCGAATACGGGCTTCAACTTCACGACGAACAACGTCGCGCGACTCAAGATCGCGAGGGGCCCGACCTCCGCGAAGCTCAGCGAGCGGTAGATCTCGCCGAACCCCGGGAGCACTCGCCCGCCCATCGCCTCGAGGGCATTGACGGTCAGGTCGCGCGAGCTGGCACCGGTCCCTCCGATCGTCAGCACCGCCTCGATCTCGCGGTCGTTGAGCCACGGATCGAGCGCATCCCGCACGTCGGCGACGGAGTTGGCCACGAGATGGTACTTGGCGACCGAATGACCGGCGCCGGTCAGCAGATCTTTCGTGAGTTGACCCGACACGTCGTCGTCCTCCGTGTGCGTGTCGGAGACGGAGAGGACCCCGAACCGGATCGCCCGGCCCCCTCCGAGGTGGTGGCGGTCTTTGCCCGGGGCGCTGCTCGACGACTCCGTCATTTGGCGCTCACCGTCCGCTTCTCCTTCGTCACGACGACGACCGGCCCGAGTCGGGTCTCGGGGTAACCGCCCGATGCGTCCTTCTCGAGATATTTGACCATATCCCAGACGGTGAGCAGAGCGACGGTCGCGCCCACGAGCGCCTCCATCTCGACGCCCGTTTGGTGGACCGCCTCGGCGACGGCGCGGACGGTCGCCGTCCGTCCGCGGACCGAGACCTCGACACGGCTCCCGGTCAGGGGCACGGAGTGGCAATGCGGGATCAACTCGGGCGTCCGCTTCATCGCGAGAAGTCCCGCGAGCTCGGCGGCGGCGACCGGGTCGCCCTTCTTGACCCGACCCGCGCGGATCGCTGCGGCCGTTTTGGCCCGCAGGGTGAGCGTGCCCTTGACGACGGCGCGGCGGAAAACGACCGGCTTTCGGTGGATCGAGCGCTGCCGCGTCACGCGGTCCGTCCGGCCACCGTCGGCCGCAGGAGCGCGAGCTTCGCGAGGACGCTCTCCATCTGGACCCGCTCGGAGGCGCCCTGGGCAAGACGGAAGTCGACCTCGGCGAGGTGGTCGATCAACTCGATCTTCTCGCGGGTCGTGATCGTCGCCTCCGGCAGGTCGGGAAGGTAGCGGTGGACCGCCTTCAGGATGTCCTCGCCGCTGGCGCCGCGTTCGACGAACAGTCCGAACAAGCGCGTGCGCGCCTCGAAGAATCGGCCGGCGAGCGCGAGCGTGACCATCGCCTCGACCTCGGTCCGGATCGGCTGCGTCGTCGCCCCCTCCACCGAGCTTCGGGACACGGGCCCGCCCGCCGCGGCGGCGAGCTGGAGCAGGTTCGTCGCCCGTCGGAGGTCGCCATCGGCCTGCTCGTAGATCGCGTCGTACGCGCCGTCCGCGACCGTCAGCTTCTCGCCCTTCGCGACCCGTTCGAGCTGCTTCCGCATCTGATCGGCCGAGAGGCCGCGGAACCGGAACACCGCGCACCGCGACTGGATGGGCTCGATGATCCGACTGGAATAGTTGCACGACAGGATGAACCGGCACGCCGCCGAGTAGCGCTCCATCATCCGACGGAGTGAGCCTTGCGCCTCGCTGGTCAGGTTGTCGGCCTCGTCGAGGAACAGGAGCTTGAACCCAACGCCGCCGAGCGGCGCGCTTCGGGCGTAGCCTTTGATCGTCGTGCGGACCGTGTCGATGCCGCGCTCGTCGGAAGCGTTCAGTTCGAGGAAGTTCTGGCGCCACTCGTCGCCGAGCAGGTCGTGGGCGAGGGCGAGCGCAGCGGTCGTCTTCCCGGTCCCCGGCGCCCCGGCGAACAGGAGGTGCGGGAGCGAGTGGCGCGCGGCGTACGCGCGCAGCAGCGGGACGACACCTTCCTGGCCAACCATGTCCGCGAGCGATCGAGGGCGGTACTTCTCCACCCAGATCGCGTCCGACGTCGGTTCGCTCATCCCGGAACGCTCTCGAGCGCCGAGGACGGGTCGCCGTAGATAGGGTTTCCGAAGCGCCGCTCGCCGGGCGCCCACCGTCGGCCACTCACGGGAGGTGAGCGCCGCCGGTGCGCTGGGAACAACGACCCCCGCGCCATGGGTCGATTATGGGCGCCTGGAACGGATTCGCCACGAACGACCGGACGATCGAGTATGGGCTGCGGACGACCGCGGACGAGGCGCGACTCGTGGAGCGGAGCAACGGGTTGGGGCGGGGAAATCGGTCCGCGTCCGGCTCCGAAGGTCGACGGCTCCGCGAGCTGGCGATCGAACTGGGCGTGGTCGCCCCGCATTCGCCGGTCGATCCCGATGCGGACTAGGGCGGCACGGAGCCGCCTTTGAGCTCGCTCCACGCGCGCCGCGCTCGAGCGACGTCACGCCAGCGCCGCCACGACGTCGGCAGCATCATGAGGCCGAGCACGACGAGGCCAGCGGCGGCCCATCCGGTAACCGGCCCGAACGCGAGCGCGAGCCGCTCGGTGACGACCCAGACGATGCCGAGCAGCGACAGCGAGCCCAGAACGAACAGTCCGACGAAGAAGGCGAAGACCGCCCCCAGCACGATCGCCAGAATCCCGCCGTAGAAGAGGGCGAGGAGCCCGCCGTGGCTGCCGTGCGTCCCGAGCCAGAGGAGCGGGGCGGCGACGAGGAGGCCGACCCCGAAGACCAACGGGACGATGATGCGGGCGTCGAGGAATCCGCTCGCGAACGGGGCTTCGCCTGGTGTGGGCTCCACTTCGATTCCCCCCGGCCGAGGGGAGCCCGCGCACGATAACGGTGCCGGCGTTCGCCTCCATCGAGCATCGGAGGCGGTAAAGCGCCCGATGCTCTCGGAATCGCCGGATCCGTGTGATGCGAGACCGGCTGGCCGTCGTTCAGTTCCGCGGGACGATCCGCGAACGCTCGGTCGAACCGTACCTTGGCTTGCTCAAGGCCCTCCGCCAGCGACGTCGCATCCGCGGCGTGCTGTTCGATATCTCGTCGGGCGGCGGGGGAGACATTCCGTCGACCGACCTGTTCCTCGCCGTGAAACGGCTCAACGCCGTCAAGCCCGTCGTCGCTTCGATCGGGTCGCTCGGCGCGTCGGGGGCGTACATGGCCGCGATCGGGGCTCGGACGGTGTTCGCGTATCCCGACAGCGGCGTCGGCTCGATCGGGGTCATCTTCCCGCACATCGCGGTCCGCAAGCTGCTCGACAAGTTGGGAATCGACGTCGAACTTCTGCATGAGGGCCGGCACAAAGACGCCTACCAGGGGCTCCGCCCTCTGACCGACGAGGAGCGGGGCAAGCTGCAGGCGGTCGCCCACGACTCCTACGAGTCGTTCGTGGCGATGGTCGCCCGCGAGCGGAAACGGCCAGTCGAGGAGATCCGGGCGCTGGCCACCGGAGAGTTCTGGAGCGGCCGACGCGCGCTGGAGCTCGGGCTGGTCGACCGGCTCGGGGACCGGGAGGAAGCGCTCGAGGAACTGAGTCGCCTCACCGGGGTGTCCAGCGCCAAGGCGATCCGAGTCGCTCCCCCCCGTCCCTTCTTCGAGAGGATGTTCTCGGGCGGGCTCTCGTCGATCGGCCCCGGCCTCACCACGGCGATGCGCGACTCCCTCGAGGACGCACTTTGGGATGCCGTCGTACGGCGCCCGTAGGTCCGTCGCTCCCGCACAGCGATATATACCGGTCGTCGGTGGAACGGTTCGATGCCCGCGGACAGCAAGAAGAGTGGATTCCACTCCGCGGCCGGTCTCATCCAATACTACGACATGGAGGAGACCCGGGCGCTGAAGCTCGACCCGTACCTGGTCGTTCTCTTCGGCATCAGCGCCGCCATCGTCGTCGAGATCCTGAACTGGAAGCTCGCCTGAACGACGGCCCCCGACCCACGGGACCCGGGGAGGTCCGGCGGTTCCCCGTCCCAGCGTTGGCCGCCGGATCGGCGGTCGACCTTCGACTCAGTAGGTGACCCAGTCCAGCGCGGCCCGGTCCGCGACCCGCGGGTAGTAGAACAGCACGATCGAGAACGCGTCGCTGCCCGGCCCGATCGTGTCGACCGTGGTGATGATCCGGAGGGACGTGTTGTATTGGTACAGGTCGGTCGAGGACAGGCTGAGGTTGAAGAACAAGGTGACGGGGACCGAACTGACGTGGAGGAACGAGGAGCTGTTCAGATCCGACTGCGTGACGCTGTTGAGGTAGGAGTTGGTCGGCAGGTAGGTCGCCCCGGTGGTCGCGTCGTAGATCGATGCCAGCACCTCGACGGAGAAGAACGCGTACGTCGTCTGCGATGAGTTCCCCCAGGTCGTGTGCAACTCCCAATCGTAGGTCAAGGCCCAGCGCACCTTCGCGTGGGCGAGCGGCACCGACGTCGTCGGACTGAACGCGCTGCTGTTGATCCCGGTGTCCGACGTCGTCTGGAAGATCGTGAGGACGTTGGTACTGCCCGGGCACCTCTGCGCCCGCGACTCCTGGTTCAGGTGCGCGGCGCCGGTGGTGGCGGAGAACAACAGGTCGTGGGCGATGTGGTTGAACCCGCATCCTTGGTGATAATGAGCCGCCGTCTGGAAGGGTGTTCCCGAGTACGGCGCGACGAGCTTGACGACTGGCGCCGACTCCGCGAGCGGAGCGGCGACGACGAGGACCACGGTCAGCGCGAGCAGGGCCACCGCGGGGACGGCGAGGGGCGCGGAGCGGCTCGACCCGTTTCGAGTTCGAGGAGCGCGGACGCGCGACGAGGGCGTCATGGCGACCCCGATGACTCCGGGGGCTAAGAATATTCGCGTAGCGCCGCGGCCCGAGCTCCGTCCGGCGAGCCGATCACGCGAGGGCCGCGGCCTCGGAATCGGCGGGCCCGAGGCCCGGCAAGTATCGCTCGGCGCCGCCCGGAGAGCCCAGGAGAACGACCTTCGACTCCGGGGATTCGTCGAGAGAGTGGTACCCCGTGCGGACCGCGAGACCGGTCGCAAATGCGCGGACCTCGGCGTGGGACGGGACATGCGAGCGACCGAGCCGCTGCCGCGACCGGCCCATGTAGACGTATCCCTTCGGCTCGACGAAATCCGGCCGAGCGAGCAGGTCGAGCTCCGCGTATTGATCGACCCAGCCGAGGTTCCAGCCCCGGACGAGGGTGTGGCGCACGACCCGGCGCGTGCCGAGGTCGCGAATGATCGCGAGGGACTCGAGCAGACGGTCCCATGCGTGCTCGTCGCTGGGCGCGGTCAATCGCCGGAACACTTCGGGGTTCGGCGCCGTGACGCTCACGTAGAGCTGGGTGGGCAACGGGTCCATCGCGCGCAGCGCGTCCGGGTTCGTGCCGTTCGTGACGAGAAACGTCGTGATGCCCCGCTCGGCGCAGAGTTCGAGGAACCGGTTCATCTTCGGGTACAGCGTCGGCTCCCCGGTCAGTGAGATCGCCACGTGCCGAGGCGACTGGGACTCGGCCCACCGCTCGGGGTCGACCGACGCCTCGCCCTTGAAGCCGGACAGGATCCGGCGCTGCGCGTCGATCGAGCGGTCGAGCAGCAGCTCCGGGTCGTCGTACTCGGTCATCGTCGCGTCGTTCTCCCATCCCTGACTGCGCCAGCAGAACCGGCAGTGCAGGTTGCACGAGTCGATCGCCGGCGACATCTGGAGGCACCGGTGGCTTTCGATGCCGTAGAAGCGGCCCTTGTAGCAGTCCCGACCCTTCGTGAGCGATTGGCGAGTCCAGTAGCAGAGCTTGACGGCGCTGTGGCGCCCGGTGAGCTGGTACCCCTGTTCGGCCAGCCCGCCCTGCAGGTCCTGGTCGCCCATCGATGGCGCGGGCAGAGCCGTCGCCCTTAATTCGCCTACGGTGCGAACGGGCGGCCGAGGGAGGGCGGTGTCCGCGGAGCCGGGGGTGGGGAGCACGCTCGGCCTCACCGCCAACCTCCGTCGCATCACCGTCGGAGCCGGCCTTCGCGCCTTCGGACTCTCGCTCATCGGCCCGTTCCTCGCGCTGTACCTCCACAATGTCCTCGGCATCGGCTACATCGAGATCGGACTCGTCGTCGCGGGGATCGGGATCCCCCGCTGTTCATCGGCGGGGCGGGCGGACTCCTCGCCGACCGCCTTGGTCGGCGTCGCCTGTTCCTGGCCGCGTTCGCCCTCGAGGGCGGTTCCCTCGGCGCGGGAGGGTTCGCGATGGCCGCCCACTCGTTCGGGGGCGTCCTCGCGGCGTTCGCCGTCTCCAGCGTCGCCGGTAACCTGGGCGGGCTGGCCATCGCCGCGTACGTGAGCGACTTCACGGCCGGCTCGATGCGGACGCGCGCGTTCACCTGGCAGCGCGTCGGCTGGAACGTCGGTTTCGCGCTCGGGGTCTCGGTCGGCGGAGTCTTCCTCGTCCTGACGGGGTTCGCCCCGGTCGCGTGGGGCGCGGGCGCCGCCACGCTCGTGGGGGCCGCCTACCTCGCCGCCACCCTGGAGCCCTCGCCCTACGACGAACGTCTCGCGTCGGCCCCCTCCGCGGGCACTCCGTCGGGGGTGCGTCCGGGTTCCGTCGCGGACAGTCTCCGGATCCTTCGACGCGACCGCGCGTTCCTCGGGTTTTGCATCGCCTTCGCCCTCGCCAACGTCACGCTCGGCCAGTGGGCTGTGACGTTCTCGCTCTACGTCGCCGGGCCGCTCGGCCTCCCGTATTCGTTGCTCGGACTCGGGTTCGCGGTCAACGGCCTCGTGGTGGTCTTCGGCCAGGTCCCGATGACGCAGCTCGCGATCGGGCGGCGGCACACCTCGCTCGCCACGGCGGGGCTGCTCGCGTACATCGCGGCGTACCTCGCGCTGGGCGTCGCGGGGGTCCTTCCCATCGGCGCTGTCGCGGTGTTCTTCGGCGCCGTCGTCCTGCTCACGATCGGGGAGAACCTCACCTCGATCCCGTTCTCGACGCTCCCGTCCAACGCCGCGCCGCCGTCGGAGGTCGGGTCGTACAACGGGCTGTTCGGGACGGTCGGCGGCATCGGGTTCCTGCTGTCGGTCGTCGCCGGGGGCGTTGCGCTCTCGGTGATCCACAACCCGATCGAGCTGTGGGTCGTCCTCTGTGCGCCCGGCGTTCCGGCGATCTGGCTGTTCCGGCGGGCGGGACGCCAGTTGCCTAGAGAGTCGAACCGGGCGTGAGCGCGCCCCGGGTCGGGCCGAGCGAGAGCCGCCCAAGGGACAGCGAGTTCGTGACGACCGAGGTCGACGAGAACGCCATCGCGACCGCGCCCAGCAGCGGCAGGACGGAGTAGACACCGAATCCGAGGACCGGCACGAGCGCGCCCGCGGCGATCGGCAGCAGCACAGCGTTGTAGCCGAGCGCCCACGCGAGGTTCTGACGAACCTTTCGGACCGTCGCCCGGGCGACCGTCACGGCGGCCGGAACGCCGGAGAAATCGGTCCGAAGGAGCAGCACGCCCCCCGCCTCGCGCGCGACGTCGGTTCCCGCGCCGATCGCGATCCCGACGTCCGCCGCGGCGAGGGCGGGCGCGTCGTTCACGCCGTCGCCGACGAAGGCGACGACGTGGCCCTCGGACCGCCGCTGGGCGACGAGCTTCTGCTTCCCCTCGGGGTCGATTCCCGCCCGCACGAGGTCGATCCCCGCCGCCTCCGCGGCGGACCTCGCCGCGCCGGGTCGGTCTCCCGTCGCGAGCTCCAGCGTAAGCCCCATCGCCTGCAGGCGCGCCGCGGCTTCGCGGACTCCCGGCGCGATCCGGTCCGAGTACGTCAGCGCCCCGACCGGCGCTCCATCGAGCTCCACGAACGAGACCGACTCGCCCCGTCGGTCCGCCTCCTGCAGCGCATCGCTCGCCCATCGGTCCGGCTCCCCTTCGCGGCCTCGGAGTCGACCGAAGAAGACCGGACGCGCCCCCCAGTCGGCGGCGACGCCCGCGCCGGGGATCACCCGCAGTTCCCGTACGACCAGCGGAGCGGCAGGGGATGATGTGGCATAGGTCACGGTTGCCAACGAGAGCGGGTGATCCGAGCCCCGTGACACGGAGGTGGCGATGGCGAGGACCTGGTCCGACGAGGTGCCGGGCCGAGCCAGGACGCGAGCGACACTCGGCCGGCCCTGCGTGAGCGTACCCGTCTTGTCCGTGATCAGCCAGTCGACGTGCGCCAATCGGTCGATCGTCTCCTCGCCCCGGAACAGGACCCCCGCTTCGGCGGCGCGTCCGGCCCCCACCGCGATCGCGGCGGGGGTGGCGATCCCGAACGCGCACGGGCAGGCCGTGATGGCGACCGTCACGAACACCAGAACGGAGATCCCGAGTGGCGCCCGGCCGAACACCCCCCAGCCGACGGCCGCTACCACGGCGAGACCGAGCACGGCCGGCGCGAACCATGCGGCAATGCGGTCGGCGGTCCGGCGCAGCGGCATCCGGCTCGCCTCCGCGTCGGAGACGAGGCGCGCCACAGTTCCGACGAACGCGTCGGGTCCGACGGCCGTGACCTGAAGGTCGAGCAGCCCATCGCCGTTTCGCGCCCCGCCAACGACCGCGTCGCCGGGGCCTTTCGGGATGGGGCCGCTCTCGCCCGTCAAGATCGCCTCGTCGGTCCAGGACCGGCCGGCCACGACACGGCCGTCGGCGGGGATCCGTTCGTGCGGTCGGACCCGTAGCGTCTCGCCCACGGAGATCAGGTCGAGGGACACGCGTTCCTCCCGACCAACGGTGACACGGATCGCGTCGGTTGGCAGGAGCTCACGAAGGGCGCGGATGACCGCGTCGGAGCGCGAACGGGTCCGTTGCTCGAGGTAGTTCCCGGTCAGGATCAGGGCGAGAATCAGGGAGGACGCATCGAAATAGACCGCTGGTGGCAAGCGGCCCGGGAGCAGCACGACCGCGGCGCTGTAGGCGAAGGCGGCCGTCGTGGCGACGGCGATCAGGAGGTCCATGTTGCCGATGAGGCCCCGGATCGCGTCCCAGGTGCCGCGGTAGAACGGACGGCCCGCGGAGACCTGGACCACTCCCGCCGCCACGAGGGCGACGTACGGCCAGCCCGAAAACGGGGTTCCGTACGTCAGGATCGCGACGAACACGGCCAGCGGCCACGCCACCAGAAGCTGGCGAGCCAGGCGGGCCCGCTGCGCCTCGGGTCGAGCGAACGACTCGCGGCAGGAGGCCGCGCAGAAGTAGTAGGTCCGGTTCTCCCGCACGAGGGTCAGCGTCGCCGTCCGCGGGTCGACGTACATTCCGCAGACCGGGTCGGTCGCCATCGGCGCGCCGGAAGAGCTGGGCCGGAGCGCTCTAGGTCGGCGTTCGGGGAGCGTGAGCGCGCTTGCGCTCGAACTCCTTCTGGCAGCCGACGGCGCAGAAGTAGACCGTTTGGCCGTCGTAGGTCCCCTTCGCGGCGGCCCGGTCGGGGTCGATCGTCATCCCGCACACGGGGTCTCGGACCTTCATCGGTACGCTCCGACGTCGCAGGGATGCCGCCCTACTTGAGCGGGCGCGGAACCCAGGGTGCGCTGGGCCAAACGCCCGGCGACCGCAACACCTATGGCCACGGGCTCTCCCCGGCCACCGTGGTCGGGCGCATTCGGCCGGAAGCCCTGTCGGAGCTCTTGCGGGATCACGCGGACGAGTACGTGCTCCTCGATGTGCGCGAGCCCGACGAACGCGAGGTCGCCCGGATCGAGCCATCGATCCACATCCCGATGAACGATGTGGCCCACCGGCTCTCGGAGATCCCGAAGGACCGCAAGCTGGTCGTCTATTGCCACCACGGGACGCGCTCGATGATGGTCGCCGCCTACCTGGAAGGCGCCGGATATCCGGCCCCGACCAACCTCGAGGGCGGCATCGACGCGTGGTCCCAGCGGGTCGACCGCTCGGTCCCCCGGTACTCCTAGCGCACACCGGTGGTGCGCTCGCCCGTTAGCTCCGCGGGAGGTGGGGCGGGACGTGGTCGGCCTCGTTTCGCCCCTCCCCCACGGGACGCCCGTCCTCGAGGCGCGAGGGGTGCGCCGGGTCTTCGCCCACCGGGGGCCGGTCGGCGGCGAGACCGTCGCCAACGACAATCTCGACCTCACCGTCCACGCCGGCGAGGTGGTGGCGCTCCTCGGCCCGAACGGGGCCGGGAAGAGCACGTTCCTTCGCCAGGTCGCCGGCCAGTTGCTGCCCTCGGCGGGAACGATCCGGGTCGCGGGCGTCGACATCGTCGCCCATCCCGTCGAGGCGAAGCAGTTCCTCTCGGTGATCCCGCAGGAGTGCGAGCCGATCCGCGAGCTCACGGCGGCCGAGCAGGTCCGCTACTTCGGCGCGATCAAGGGGATCCCGCGCGCCGAGCTCGAAAGCCGGGTCGAAGGGATCCTTCACGACGTCGGGCTGTGGGACCAGAAAGACAAGATCGTCCGGGAGCTCTCGGGCGGATTCAAGCGGCGCGTCCTGATCGCCATCGCGATGGCCGCGGGCTCCCCGCGCCTGCTGCTCCTCGATGAGCCGACGACCGGGCTCGACCCCGAGGCTCGCCGCCAGGTCTGGCAACTCATCCGTGACCTCCGCCGCCGCGGCCTCGGGATCCTCCTCACGACCCACTACATCGAGGAGGCGGAGCTCCTTGCGGACCGCGTCGTCGTGATCTCGGGCGGCCGGTTCATCGTCCAAGGGACGGTGGACGAGATCCGCGGCCGGCTCCCCTACCGAGGCCGGCTCATCGTGCTCGGGGCGGACCGGCTGCGTCCGGAGGCGGCCGAGGAACTGAAAGCGCTCGAGCGCCGCTGGACGGTGAGCCTCCGGGAACCCGCGACGGTCTGGTTCGAGGTCTCGGACCCGTTCAACCCCGAGACGGTCGGCGTGCTGGCCCGGCTGACGAGCCTGGGCGTCATGGCGAGCCTGCGGCCCGTCTCCCTCGAGGACGCCTACCTGAGCGTCGTCGCTCCCTCGGAGGCGCTCGCGTGACTTCGACGCTCCGCCAGACCGGCATCGCGCTCCAGATGGTGTTCCGCACGACGATGCGGGAGATCGGTCTCATCCTGGCGTTCGTCGTCCTGTTCCCGCTCGCCTTCCTGTTCTTCCTCGGCGCGATCGTGCAGCCCGGCCTCCGCACGCAGGTCGTGGTCGGCGCGGTGATGATGGAGACCGCACTCCTCAACGTCAACGTCCTCGCGCAGAGCATGGGCGCCGACAAGGAGTCGAAGCAGTACGACCTGTGGGTCTCGCTCCCGGTCTCGCCGATCGTCTACGTGACCGCCCTCGCGGTCTCGCTCCTCCCGTTCTCGCTGCTGTCGGCCGTTCTCACGATCGGGGTCGGCGTGCTCGCGTTCGGCGTCACGATCCCGCTCGCCGTCGTCCCGGTCCTGTTCCTCGGGTTCCTCTTGGTCTGGGCGTCCACGCTCGGCATCGGGTTCGCGATTGGGGTGTTCGGCCGCACGCCGCGGCAGATCAACCAGGTCGCCCAGTTCGTCGGGATCGTGATGACGTTCTTCGCGCCGGTGTTCTACCCGGTCTCGTTCCTGCCCTTGCCGCTGCGCGCGATCGCCTACGCCTGGCCCATCACGTGGGGCACCGTGCTGTTGACCGGACTCTTGTCCTCGAACGCCACCTCGGTCCTCGAAGCGACGGTGGTGCTGACGGCCTTCGCCGTCGCCTCGCTCGTGTTCATCGGACGCGGGATCCGATGGCGCGAGGTCTGAGGGCCGACTCGCGTCCGCCGCCGGCGCCGATCACGTGGTCGGCGGGCGGCCGGTCCCGTCGAGCAGCTCGATGAACCCGCGCATCTTCCAGTAGGTGTCCAGGAACTCCTGGCCGCGCGCGGTGATGTCGTAGGTCTCGAACCCGTCCTGGGGTTGGGCGCGCACGAGGCCGAGGGCCCGCAGGCGCGCGACGGCGCTCCGGAGTCGGTCGACCGGCATCCCGGCGCCGTAGGAGATCCGCGTGATCCGTCCGCCGCCCTCGTGTCGCTTCACGACCTCGAGGATCGTGGCGTAGAGGTCGCTCTGCTCCCGGCGGCGCCCGGGCGGCGGGCGCGGCCGCTCGAGCGAGGCGAACGCCGGCACGCTCACTCCGGGGGCTTCGTCCGCTGCGGAACCTGGCGGGGAGGTTCGGCGACCGTCGCGCCCTTGCCCATCCGCAGCGACCGGACGTACTCCACCCGGCCGACGCGGACGCCCGCGCCGAGCTCGACCGTATCGGCGACGATGCTCCCGACCTCGGCGTCGGCCCCGACCTCGACGTTCTCGGCGTGGATCTCCTCGACGTCGGCATGTCGACCGATGCGCACCCGCTCGGCGACCAATCGACCCCGGACCTTCGACCGGCGGCCGACGTCGATCCGGCGGGCCCACAGGCCCGAGTCGGTGCGGATCGAGCCTCCGACCTCGGCGTCTTCCGCGATCGTCGCCCGGCGGGCCTCGAACTCGCCTCCGACCTCGAGTGCCCCGGCCGAGACGACCCCGGCGATCTTGGCGAGGCCCCCCACCTCGAGCTTCCCGCTGAGCGTCAGGTCACCGAGAACGGTGAGGCGGCCGCCGACCTCGACCGAGGTGCCCGTCGCGGCCCCCTCCAGGTCGACGATCCCGCCGACCTCCAGGCGGTCGAACGCGAACGGCCCCGCCGCGCGGAACGTGCCCCCGACCTCCACGCGGCCGCCCTTCGAGCCGCCCGCGACGGTCGCGGTCCCGCCGACGCTGAGTCCCCCGAATTCCAGCGAAGCGGTCGCGACGAACGCTCCCCCGACCGACACCTTGTCGCGGATGCGGCCGCCGCCGACCGACCCGTAGCCGCCCACCTCGAACGAGCAGAGGTCGACCCGGCCGAGCTCCGCACGACCCCCGACGCTGAACGATTCGCATTTGGTCAGACCCCGGACCCGAGCGGAGCCGCCCACGCTCAGTCGGTCGCCGGTCAACGGACCATCCGCCTCGAGAATGCCTCCCACCGAGAGTCGGCCGACCGTCGCTTCGGCATGCAGGCGGAGCTCGCGGTCGACTTCGACGCGAGCGGAAGAGAACGATCCGAAGATCTCCACGATGGACTTCTCGGCGCGGAACTCCTCGCGCGCGACGATCGACGACTCGGCGCGGACCCGACCCCGGTCCGCCGTGAACCGGCCGCACTCGAGGGCGCCCAGTACCGTGACGTCCCCCTCGAATGTCGCGTCGCCGTTCACGACGGTCTTCCCGGAGGGACCGGCTTCGATGGTCACGTTCGACTCGCCTTCGAGGTCGCCGTCGACCACGTCGACCCGGATCCGCCCGCCCTTCGGGACCTGCACATCGCTCATCGTCGACTCCGAGGCTCCCCCATCGTAATACGATAGGTCACCTCCGGTGACCGCGAGAGGGGAGCGAACCGATGGGCAGCGACACGCTCCAGTCGGTGCGCCAAGATGTCGTCGCGTGTCGCCGCTGCCCGCGACTCGTCGAGTACCGGGAGCGGATCGCCCAGGAACGGAAGCGAGAGTTTCGAACGGAGACGTACTGGGGGAAACCGGTGCCCGGGTTCGGCGACCCCGCGGCACGGCTTGTTGGCGTCGGGCTCGCTCCCGCCGCCCACGGCTCGAACCGCACGGGGCGCGTGTTCACGGGAGACCGCTCCGCCGCATTCCTGGTGCGCGCGCTGTTCGACGCCGGCTTCGCGAGCCAGCCCACATCGGAACGGCGGAACGACGGCCTCTCCTACCGGGACTTCTACCTGACCGCCGCCGTTCGGTGCGCGCCGCCGGACAACCGGCCGCGGCCGGACGAACGCGCCAACTGCGCGACGTTCCTCGAGCGCGAGTTCCGACTCCTCACCAATGCTCGGGCGTTCCTGGCGTTCGGCGGGTTCGCCTGGGAAGCGACGCTCGACACGGCGGCCCGGCTCTCCGACCGGCCACGCCCGCACGTCGCGTTCTCCCACGGCGCCGCGGCCGCGTTCGGACCGGGGAAGCCCGTCGTGTACGCCTCGTACCACCCGAGTCCCCAGAACACCAACACCGGCAAGCTCACCCGGCCCATGCTCGTCGAACTGTTGCGTCGGGTTCGCGCGTCGTACGCCTGAGTCGGTCGGCCCTCGGCAACCTTAATCGCCGCCGGCCGTCGCCGCCCGTACATGGGGGGATTCGAGCTCCTCGCGCGGGACGGGCTCGCGCGAATCGGCCGATTCCCGACTCCCCACGGTGTGATCGAGACCCCGGCGTTGCTCCCGGTGGTCCATCCGGACCCCGCCCGCCAGCCGGTGGCGCCGACCGAGCTGCGCCGGCGATTCGGACTGAAGGCCGTGATCACCTCGTCCTACATCATCTGGCGAACGCCGCCGCTCGCCGCGATCGCCGAGGAGCGGGGGGTCCACGGGCTGCTCGGGTTCGACGGGCCCGTGATGACCGACTCCGGCGCGTTCCAGCAGCACGCGTACGGCCACGTCGAGGTCACCGACAGCCAGATCCTCGCCTTTCAGGGACGGATCGGAACTGACATCGCCACGGTCCTCGACGTGTTCGTCGAGCCGGACGCGCCTCGCGACGTCGCGGAGGCCGGCGTCCGGGAGACCAGTCGGCGAGCGACCCAGGCGCGGGCCGGCCGGGCCGGGCTCCTCGCCGTGCCGGTGCAGGGCGGCCTCGACCCCGATCTCCGACGGCAGTCCGCGGCGGCCGCATCGAGCACGGGGGACGTGCTCGCGGTCGGCGGCGTCGTCCCGCTCATGGAGCGTTACCGGTTCGCCGACCTCGCCCGGGTGCTGATCGCCGCGCGCCCCGCCCTCGCTCCCGAGGGCGTCGTCCACCTCTTCGGGACGGGACACCCGATGACCTTCGCCTTCGCGGCGCTGTTCGGCGTCGACCTGTTCGACTCTTCGGCCTACCTCAAGTTCGCGCGGCGCGGGACGCTGATGTTTCCGGAAGGGAGCGTCTCCATCGACGGGATCCAGGAGAACATCTGCCGCTGCGCGCTGTGCGAGCACGTCCCGCTCACCGAGGTTCGTGACCTTCCTCCCCCGGAGCGGGAGACCCGGATCGCCGAGCACAACCTCCTCGTCTGCTCGGAGGAGGTCGGGCGGATCCGCCAGGCGATCCGCGACGGAACGATGTGGGAGCTCGCCGAACGACGATCGACCGGTCATCCCGCTCTCGCCGCGGGGATGCGGGCCGCGATCCGCGGGGTGCGGGTGTTCCTGCCGACGGAACCGGAGAGCCGACGCGCGTTCCGAACGACCGTGGTCACGAGCGGCCTCCGACCGGCGGTCATCCGATTCCTCGCCCGGCTGGACGTGTTCAAGTCCGGGCGTGGCCCGTACAAACCGATCCCGTTCGTCCCCCTCACGACGGCGGCCCTCCGTTCCATCCCGGCCGCGACGATCGATGGGGTGCCTCTGTTCTGGGAGATCCTTCGGCCGGTGGGCCTCGTGCCGCTCGAGCTGTCCGACGTCTACCCGGTCGGCTGTTACCTGGCGCCCGAGGAGTTCGACCCGCCTCCGCGCACCGGCGACCTCGCGAGCGCGCTCGAAGGGCTCCCCGTCGACCGCGAGCAGGACTGGTCGGAGGCGTGGACGCGGCGGCAGGTCGAGGCGCTGCTCGCCTGGCGATACGGCCCCGACCTTGCCTCCGCCCTCCTCGCCGTCGGCGTCGTGGGATTCCGGTCGCATCGCACGGGGCGATTGCGCCGCATCGAGCGGGACGGAACGATCCTGTTCCACCTCGGGTCGGAGGGGATCGTTCGTCCGACGTTCGAGGGCGGCCGCGCCCTCCGGGCCCACCTGCCCGCGCCCGCGAACCGGATCGTCGTCGCGCCGGACGCCGTGCCGTTCGTCCGCGAGGGCCGCAGCCTGTTCTCGCGGTTCGTCTCCGGCGGCGACCGGACCCTGGTGCCCGGGGCGAGCGCACTCCTCGTCGACGAGTCCGATGTCCTCCTCGCCGTCGGCCGGCTCGTGCTCGCCCCCGGCGAGATGGGACGGATGCCGCGGGGCGTGGCCGTTGAGGTCACCGCCCACGAGCGAGGCGAACGGGCACCCGAGGTCGAGGACGAAGCGCCGTCGCCCGCCGCGACCCTTTAAACCCCGGCGACCGGTTGCGACGCCGATGCGGACGTTCCTCCTCCTCCAGCTCGATAGCGAGGGCGCCCCGTACTCCGAGGTCGCCGAGCTCCTCGAGGACGCGGGGTTCCGCCCGCACGACGGCGGCTACGACTTCGTCTACGACTGGGGCCGCGAGCCGAGCGTCCGCGAATCGCTCGACCTCGCGGACCGGGTCCAGGCGACGCTGAAGGGGAAAGCCGTCTACTTCCGGATGGAGTCGGCGGACGAGTGAGCCGGGGCGCTCGTTTTGAGCGCCGGGCGGCTCGATCGCGCGTGGTCATCCTCGGGATCGAATCGACCGCCCACACGGCGAGCGTGGGCATCGTCAGCGAACGCGCCGAGATCCTGTCGCTCGCCACCGACATGTTCCGGCCCCCGAAGGGCGGCATCCACCCGCGGGAAGCCGCGAACCACCACGTCGACCTGCTCCCGGGCCTCGTCGAGAAGGCGCTGTCGGACGCCCATCTCCGACCGTCGGAGATCGACGCGGTCGCCTTCGCCCAGGGGCCCGGGCTCGGACCGTGCCTGCGCGCGGGGGCGACCGTCGCCCGGATGCTCGCGCTCACGTGGGACAAGCCGCTGGTCCCGGTCAACCACTGCGTCGCCCACGTCGAGATCGCCCGCGTGCTGAGCGGGTTGGACGACCCAATGCTGTTGTACGCCTCGGGCGGCAATACGCAGGTGATCGCGCACGGCTCCGGCCGCTACCGGGTGTTGGGCGAGACCCTCGACCTCGGGATCGGGAACTTCCTCGACAAGCTGTGGATCTCGATGGGCGGTACGTTCCCGGGCGGACCACCGATCGAGGCGGAGGCGAAGCGGGGATCCGAGCTGCTCTCGCTCCCGTACTCGGTGCACGGCATGGACGTCGCGTTCTCCGGGATGTACACCGCGGCCCTCGCGCTCGATGCGAAAGGCGCGTCCCGCCCGGACCTCGCGTTCTCCGTCGAGTCGACCGCCTACGCGATGCTCACGGAGGTCACCGAGCGCGCCCTCGCGCACCGGCGAAGGACCGACGTGGTCCTCGGGGGAGGGGTCGCGTGCAACGAACGCCTCCGGGGCATGGTACGTGCCATGGCGGAGGGTCGCGGCGGCACCTCGTTCGCGCCGCCCAAGGCGCTCTGCCTCGACAACGGTGCGATGATCGCCTGGACCGGCCACCTCGCTCTGCAACATGGCATGTCGATGCCCGTCGAGCGCTCGGCCGTCCAGCCGCGGCAGCGGACCGACATGGTCGCGACCCCCTGGCGCTAGCCGGGTGCGAGCTCGCCCGCGCCGTAGGACTTACGCGCGGACCATCAGTCGGACCTGGCCGAGGTTCTCCCCCGGCGCTTGCGCGCCGAACGTCCCGCCGGGACCGAGAGCCGTCTGCCAAGCGCCGACGCCGCTCAGACAGCACGAGACGAGCTCGACGGTACCATGTGGTCCCGCCGTGTCACTCATGTTGACGAGCAGGCCGTACGAGGCGTTGTTCGAGAAGTCCGATAGCGTGAATGTGTCGCCCGCGAACACATCCACGACGGAAGAATGGGGTCCGATTGGGACCTGCACGGTCTCGAACTGGTAGTGGACACCGTTCACGCACTCGCGTCCGGAGGACCCGCCCGGGATCGAGCAGAAGGGTGGCACTTCGAATTCGGCGAGGATCGCAACGACGCCGACCACGGAGATCGCGGCGACGACGGACCCGAGGACCAGCCAAAATCGGCGACCGCGGGGGCGCCGTGGTAGGTCGATCGCTGCGGACATGCCCCCTGGCCGTGAGGCCATGCGAGTACTAAGCCCGAGAGAACCGAAGAGGCGACGGAGATGGGGCGGGAACACGTGCGGGATACCAAATGACCGGTGTCAGGGGATGCCTCCGTCGATTCGCTCGGCGATCCGGCGGGGGCACCGGACCGCTCGAGCTCGTCCTAGGCAGCGTGCCGACCGACCAGCCAGGCGAGGCTCCCGAGTTGGACTTTGGCGAACGCCGTTCGCTCGGCCGCGCCGAACCCGAGGTGCGGCATCGGAGAGTCGTAGAGCAACAGGTTCGCTCCGGGGTCGGCCGGGCCGCTCGCGAGCGTCGGGGCGATCACTCTCGCGCCGGCGGCTCCGGCCGTGGCACCCCCGTACGTCAGAAGGATCCGGTGGCCCGTACCGTACTTTTCGCCGAGGCACGTCGGGTACGGATTCGGCCCGTAGTCGAGCGTGACGATCCCGAGCGTCGGACCCGCGGTCGATGGGCTGCCGTCGACGAATTGGCGCACGGCATGGGTCGAATCCGCGGAGAATCCGAGGAGGTCGTTCGGCTGGTAGACGATCGGCTGGCTCGCATGCGAACTGTTCACAAAGACGTTCGCGTACGATTGCGACCAGATCGAGAAGAACGTCGAGAGATTGTAGTTGAACGCCCACGGGCTCTGGACGTAGACGGTCCCCGCCGGATAGCCGGAGGTGGGGGCTCGCGTCAGTACGGGGAGGTCGCATTCGACGCCCCCGGGATAGCTGGTGTTCCTACCGATTGAATTCGGAAGGGGGACCGAGGTACCCGAGATCGTGATCGTGAGGAGGGGGAACGTGGCCATCGCCGTCGTCACCCCGCCCGGGCACCAGGTGTTGGCGAAGCTCGACGTGTTGTGCGGTGGGAAGGCAGGAGATCCGGAGGAACCGACCGGCACCGCGGTGAGCTGAAGGCACGGGATCGAGTTCGCGTTCGTGAGGGTGATCAGGACGACCGCCACGGCGACCACAACGGCGGCCGGCACTCCGATGTACGCCGCGCGTCGCCAGTTGCTCGTGGTCGAGGTCCGCCCCGCCTTGCGGGCGGCCCGGTCCTTCTTCCGCTGCTTGCGGCGCTCCTCTGGAGAGCGAGAGCGTTCCGGAGCCGCGTCGTCGGCCGCCGCCGAGACGCGCCGTTTGGACACGACGGCGTCAGGCACGACGGCCCCTTAAACATCGACTCAGCGACCCGTTAAGACCGCACATCCGCTCGAGCGGCCAGATGGAGCGCGCGGACGTCTTGGTCGTCGGGGCGGGACCCGCGGGAACGACCGTTGCGGCCGGTCTCGCGGCACGGGGCCACGACGTACTCGTCGTCGAGGAGCACGGCCGCGTCGGGCATCCCGTCCAGTGTGCCGGGCTCGTCAGCCAGCGGGTCCTCGACCTGGCTGGGTCCCAGTCGATGGTCCTCGATGCGGTCGCCGGTGCGAGTGTGTTCGGTCCGTCGCTCGGGTCGGTGTCGTTCACGGCGGAGGGACCGCGTGCATTCGTGATCGACCGGGCCGGGCTCGACGTTCTGCTGGCCGACAAGGCGGCCCGATCCGGCGCTCGGTTCGCGACGGGAGTTCGCTTCGACCGGGTCGTCGCGTCGCGCAGCGGCCCCATCGTCGCCCATCTCACGGACACCGAGGGCCGGAGTCGGGAGATCGAAGCGAAGGTCGTCGTGGGCGCGGACGGAGTCGCGAGTGCCGTCGCCCGGGCCTTCCGTCTTCGGAGACCCGTCGAGGTCTTGCCGGCCTTCGAGGCCGAGATCCCCCGGTCGCCGGGAGACGCTCGCCAGGTCGAGGTGTACCTGGGGAACGAGATCTCCCCGGGACTGTTCGGCTGGTGGATTCCCGACGGGAGCGGAGGCGCGCGGGTCGGTGTCGCGGCGTCCGCGGGTCCCGTCACGGCGCGCGCCTACTACGACCGTCTCATCCGACAGGTCGAGCGTCGCTTCCGCACGACGCTTCCTGGCCCCACGGCGATGCTGGTTTCCGGCATCCCGATCGGTACGTTGCCGAAGACCTCGACCGACCGTGCCATCCTCGTCGGCGACGCCGCCGCGCAGGTCAAGCCGCTCTCGGGCGGAGGGATCTTCACGGGCATGCGATGTGCGACGATCGCGGTCGACGTCCTCGACCGAGCGCTTCGCGCCGGGGACCTGTCTGCGGCCGCGCTCGCCGACTACGACCGCGCCTGGCAGGCGGAGCTCGGCGAGGAGTTCCGCCAGGCGCTGTTCCTGCGCCGCCTCTTCGTCCGACTCAGCGACGCCGACCTCGACCGGCTGATCGAGGCGTTGCAGGGCTCGGACCTGAAGGCCTCGATCGTCGCGTTTGGCGACATCGATTTTCCCACGCACGTGGCGCGGAAGCTTCTCCGTCAGTCCCCGTCCTTGCTCCGCCTCTTTCCGAAGGCGGTGTCGGCGTGGTTGGGCGGCGGGCCGCCGGTCGCGCCCGACTTGGAGCCGGGTCCACGGCGCAGCGCCCAATAGCCGCCGAGCGCGGCGAGCACCAGCGCGCCGCCCAGGACGAGGGCCAGGGCGAGGGGAAAGGGGTTCGACCGGACGAGGACCGCGCTCTCCGGAAGGACGCCGGACACACCGAGTCGACTGACGTTCAAGGTCGAAGTGCCGCCGGGCGCCGACGTGGCGGACTGCCATGCGGCGGCGCTGAAGAAGCCTCGGGATTCGAGAACATAGCTCGAGCCGTTGGCGTCGAACGTCAGCGAGAATCGCACGGCGTACGTGCCATCGGGGGAGTTGGCCGGGGCCGCGACGCTGACCGCGACGGTCGTCGGTGAAATGAATGCGCTGCCACCGGGCGTGAGGGTCCCGACATCGAGAACGAGAGAGGGGCCGGTCGGACTCCCTGCGCTCGAGAACTCCGGCGTCCCGCTGGCGGGGGGCGGCCCCGTCGCGTTGCCCGGGTAGGCATTGAACTCGTAGACGTCCAGGGTCAGGACGACGCGTGTGATCGCGGTCGGGAGAGGATCACCGACGGAGAACGCGACACCGCCGGACTGTCCCGGCGAAAGAG
The DNA here is from genome assembly GCA_022750115.1 of Thermoplasmata archaeon. Classification (GTDB taxonomy): domain Archaea; phylum Thermoplasmatota; class Thermoplasmata; order Lutacidiplasmatales; family UBA184; genus Lutacidiplasma. Next base: position 152,782 of record JAKIWI010000001.1, on the reverse strand, counting down.
CCGGCATCGAGAGGTTCCCCAGAAACTCCCCGAAGAGGACGACGGGTAGCACGGGGGGGCTGGCGGCGGACAGCGGCGGAAGCGAGACCAAGAGTACCGATACGACGACGAACAGAGCGAGCGCGGCTCGGCGGCTAGCCACCCTCGCCCTCCCGGAACCGGCCCGACTCGGCCATCGCCACCAACCGACGGATCCTCTCGAGCGCTTCTCGGTGGGCGCGCTGCCCGGCCCCGCCGAGGAACGTAGATCCAGGGACTGGCGCGCTCACGACTCCGGATGCCATCGCCTTGTAGAGCGCCCGAGCCAGCGCCATCGGGTTGTGCGTCAGGCGCGCCGCGTCCTCGTCCGCGCGGAACTCCTCCCGCCGGGTGAGCGTGTAGGCGAGGTACGCGAGCAACGGGTCCCAGCGCATCATCCGCGAAAGGGTGCGGAGGAACGTGAGGTAGCGGCCATCGAGCCCGCGGATGTGACCCAGCTCGTGCGCGACGACCGCCTCGACCTCCTCGGGGGCGAGGCGCAGCTCGAGGCCGTCCGACATCAGGATCATCTCGCGCCGGTGAACGCCGAACCGACCGACCCCCAGTTCCAGAAGCGTGAAGGAGAACGCCTCCGGCCGCGGGGACGGGAAGACCAGGAACGTCGTCCGGTCGCGCGGCATCGGGAGCGTCGCGGGCCAGGCGCGCTCCGTCGGCCGGAGCAGATGGAGCAACCCCCGTCCGACGAGTTGGTTGAGCAAGAACGCGACGGCGAACACCAGGAAGGCACCAACGGCACCCTCGAGCCACCAGACCCAGGCGGCCGGCTCGAAGATCTTCAGGGGGTGAGAGGCGAGGGCGACCACCGCGCTCCAGCCACCGTGGCTGAGCACCCACGCGAGCGTCGTCGTGGCGAGGAGCGCCCACAGGGCGAGAAACGTCGCGGCAAGGCGGAGAACAACGGGCGGCGCCGATCGCCGGAAGGCGAAGAGGAGACTGACGCCGGTGGCGACCCAGACGAGGACCGGTACGTAGAGCGCCACGAACAGCGGCGACGTCATCCGAGCGCCCCGGCCGGCTAGAGGTGGAGCCGACGCCGGAGCTCTCGCTCCTCGGTCGGGTCGAGCTTGGCGAGCTCCTGGTTCAGGTGGACGACCCCGGACGGGCCGAACAGCGTCACAACACCGCGGACGACGTCGCGCAGATAGGCGCGCTCGAAGTTCGTGCTACGGTAGACGTAGCGCTCCCCGCCGCGGCACGTTTGGCGCCGTCGGCGGACGAGCCCCTTCTCGAAGAGTCGACCGAGGCTCGTAGCGACCGTCGTGTACGCCACACGGACCCCCCGGCCGCGCAGACGGTCCTGGACCGTGCGTGCCGGTGCCTCGTCGAGTTCCCGGAGCGCCCGGAGGACTTGCGCTTCGAGAGTACCGATCATGAGCCGGAGGGGGGAGGTCGAGGAGTCGGCCGGGACCTTTAATGTTCCGGTCCGAACAATCGAGACAAGACTTATCGGTACCTACCTATGGCCGCGCGTGGGCGGTCGCGGGGAGCCGTCGACGATCCTCGACCTCATCGGCGAGACGCCCGTACTCCCCTTCCGGCGCATCGGCAAGGACCTGCCGTACCGCATCCTCGCGAAGCTCGAATACCTCAATCCGGGCGGCTCGGTGAAGGACCGGATCGCCCCGGTGATGATCGACGCGGCGGAGAAGGCGGGGTTGCTCAAGCCCGGGGGAACGATCGTCGAGGCGACCAGCGGGAACACCGGCGTCGGCCTCGCGCTCGTTGCCGCCGTCCGTGGCTACCGGTCCGTCTTCGTCCTGCCGGACAAGATGAGCGCGGAGAAGATCCGGCTGCTCCGAGCCTACGGAGCGCGCGTCGTCGTCACACCGAGCCAGCTGCCCCCCGACCACCCGATGAGCCACTACTCGGTCGCCCGTCGTCTCGCGAAGGAGATCCCGGGCGCCTACTATCCCAACCAGTACGAGAACCCAGGCAACCCGGAGGCGCACTACCGCGGCACCGGCCCTGAGATCGACCGACAGGGCGGAGAACGGCTGTCCGCGGTCGTCAGCACGATCGGGACGGGCGGGACCGTCAGCGGGATCGGCCGGTACTTCAAGGAGCACCGTCCCTCCGTCCGCATCGTCGCAGTCGACCCCAAGGGGTCGGTCCTGGGACCCTACTTCCGCACCCGGGAACTCGTACGCGTCACGCCGTACTTGGTCGAGGGGATCGGGGAAGACATGGTTCCCAAGACGGTCCATTACCAGTACATCGACGAATTCGTGGAGGTGGACGACCGCGAGTCATTCGGCTTCGCCCGACGGCTGGCGCGCGAGGAAGGTCTGTTCGTGGGAGGTTCCTCGGGAGCGGCGGTCGCGGGGCTCGTCCGATGGCTTTCGGGGCGACCGATCCCCACCGAGTCGACCGTCGTGGTGCTGCTGCCGGATTCCGGCGACCGGTACCTGACGAAGTTCTACTCCGACGAATGGATGCGCGAGAAGGGGCTCCTCGACGACGCGGGACACGCGAGCGACCTGGTGCGGTCGAAAGAGGGAGTTCCCGCGCTCGTCAGCGTCGAGCCGACGACCGTCGTGCGCGACGCGCTCGAGCTCCTGCGCCGCCACGATGTCTCCCAGCTCCCGGTCCTCGCGGGGAACGAGAACGTCGGGAGCGTGACGGAGGAGGAGATTCTCCAACGCGCACTCGCCGACGAGACCGTCCTCGAGCGGACCGTCTCCGCCGTAGTGGGACCGCCGTTCCCCGAGGTGGGCGCCGACGCCTCGCTGGGCGAACTCATCGTGCGGTTGAAGGAGTCGCGGGCCGTGCTCGTCCGCGGGCCGGACGGCGCGGAGCCGACCGCCATCTTGACGCGCCGTGACCTGTTCGGCTTCCTCTCCCACTCGGAGTCCCCGCATGCGGTTTGATACGAAGCTGATCCACGCGTCCCAACCTCCGGACCCTCTGACCGGGGCCGTCAACGTCCCGATCTACCTCTCGAGCACCTTCGCCCAGCTCGGGCCGAACCGGAACCGGGGCTACGTCTACGGTCGGTCGGCCAACCCGACGCGCACCGTGCTCGAGTCGGCCCTCGCCTCCCTGGAGGAGGGGGCCGTCGGTCTCGCCTTCTCGAGCGGCCTGGGGGCCCTGACGACGCTTCTGGAATCCGTGCCGTCCGGGGCGCGCGTCGTGGCCGACACCGACCTGTACGGCGGGACGTGGCGACTGCTCGAACACCACCGGCGGATGTTCGGCCTGCGTACCGACTACGTGGACTTCACCGACCTGGCCCGCGTTCGGGAGTCGGTCGGAACGGGTCCCGCTCCGGCCGTCGTCTACGCCGAATCCCCCACGAACCCCCTCATGCGCATCATCGACCTCGGTGCGGTGGCGAAGATCGCCCACATCCGCCGGGCGGCGATGGTGGTCGACAACACGTTCGCGAGTCCCGCGCTCCAGCGACCTCTCACCCTGGGGGCGGACGTCGTGCTCCACTCGACGACGAAGTACCTCGGTGGACACTCCGACATCATCGGGGGCGCGCTCGTCGTTCGCCGCCGCGCGCGGGGCGAGCGGCTGCGATGGCTGCAGAACGCCGTCGGGGCCGTTCCGAGCCCGTTCGACTCGTTCCTCGTGCTTCGGGGGCTTCACACGCTCGGAGTCCGAATGCGCGCCCACGAGGCGTCCGCCCGCGCCGTAGCCGAGGCGCTCGAACCGTCCCGCAAGATCGCACGGGTACTCTATCCGGGTCTCGCTTCGCACCCCCAGCACGCCCTCGCTCGGCGCCAGATGTCCGGATACGGCGGGATGCTCTCCGTCGAGCTGCGCGGCGGCATGCCCGCGGTGCGGCGGTTCCTCCGGCGACTCCGCGTGTTCACGCTCGCGGAGAGCCTGGGGGGCGTCGAGTCGCTGGCGGACCATCCCGCGTCGATGACCCACGCCTCGGTCCCGAAGGCCGAGCGCGAGTCGCACGGCATCACCGATGGCCTGGTCCGGCTGAGCTGCGGCATCGAGGACCCCGCGGACCTCGCCGAGGACGTGGCCACGGCGCTGCGGAGCGTGTGAGCGGATGCGACGGATCCGCCTCTACGACACCCTGAGCCGGGAGACCCGACTTTTCCAGCCCCTCGTCCCACCGCGGGTGGGGATGTTCGTGTGCGGGCTCACCCCGTACGCGGACGCCCACATCGGCCACGGAAAGGTCGCGGTCACCTTCGACGCGTTCGCGCGCGCGCTCCGCCGCTGGGGCTATCGCGTGTTCTACATCCAGAACGTCACCAACATCGACGACCGCCTGATCGCGACCGGGGGGGCCACGGGGAAGGACCCGCTCTCCCTCGCCGACCAACACTTCGCGGCCTGGCGGAACGACATGGATCGCCTCGGCATCCGCTCGGTGAACGACTACCCGCACGCGACCGACTTCGTGCCCGAGATCGTCGCGCAGATCCGCCAGCTCGTCGACGGGGGCTACGCCTACGCCGCGAACGGGTCGGTCTACTACGACGTCGCGAAGTTTGCCCGGTACGGCGAGCTCTCGGGCCAGAAGACGGAGGCGCTGCGTCCGGGCGCTCGCGTCGAACCGGAGCCCGGGAAGCGGGCCCCGGGCGACTTCGTGCTCTGGAAAGCCGCCACGCCGGGCGAGCCGACCTGGGATTCTCCCTGGGGCCCGGGCCGACCGGGGTGGCACATCGAGGACACGGCGATCACCGTTCGAATGCTCGGTCCGCGCTACGACGTCCACGGCGCCGGTCTCGACCTCAAGTTCCCCCACCACGAGGCGGAGATCGCGCAGGCCGAGGCCGCCACCGGGGAATCGCCGCTCGTGAACTTCTGGATGCACGTCGGACTCCTCACGATGAAGGGGGAGAAGATGTCGAAGTCGCTCGGGAACGTCTACGGGCTCCACGAAGCGCTCGAGGAGTTCGGGCCGGAGGTCGTCCGATTCTACTACCTGAACGCGCACTATCGCAGCCCGCTCGATTTTGTGCCGGGGATCAGCCTCGAGGAAGCTCGGGAAGCGTACGGATCGCTCCGCGGTGCGTCGGACCGCCTCCGCGCGGAGCTGCTGGCCGCGGGACCGGACCGGGCCGGGGAGGAACTTTCGTCCACCGAGGTCGCGGAAACGGGCCGGACCATCGAGAAGCTCGACGAGGCGCTCAGCGAGGACTTCAACACTCGCGAGGCGATTGCGGCGTTGTTCTCCTGGACGGGCCAGTCGGCCAGCGTGCTCGCCAAGCTCGAGCAGCTCTCCTCCGAATCACTCTCCACGCTGCTCGGCCCGTTCGACTGGGCCGCGGCGGTGCTCGGTCTCTGCGGTGGGATCCCGCTCGACGAATCCTCCGTGGTCCCCGAGGTCGTCCAAGCGTCGCTCGACGCGCGGGCCCGGGCCCGCGACCGGGGCGACTTCCCCGAAGCGGATCGCATCCGGGACGCGCTCGCCGCCGCCGGCATCGTGGTCGAAGACCACGGTGGTGTCACGCGCTGGCGCCTTCGCGGATCTGAGCGATGAGAGGCCTGGGCTTCGCGGCCCACGGAGGGCTCGAGCAGGTCGCGTTCATCGAAGCACCGGAGCCGACGGCCGGTCCCGGCGAGGTCCGGATCCGGGTCCGTGCCGCGGCGTTCAATCGCTTGGACCGGTTCGTACTCGGCGGGATCCCCGGCGTGCCGATCGTTCTCCCCCATGTGTTGGGGTCCGATGTCGCCGGCGAGGTCGATTCGGTCGGGGACGGGGTCCGCGACCTGGCGGTCGGGACGCGCGTGCTCGGGAACCCTGGGCTCCCCGATGGGACGTGCGAGGCGTGTCGCCGCGGCGACCAGGCGATGTGCCGCTCGCTCCGAATCCTCGGCGAACACACGCAAGGGAGCGCGACCGAGTTCGTGATCCTCCCGCGGGCGAACGTGCACCCGATTCCGGCGGCTTGGAGTTTCTCGGAGGCCGCAGCGATGCCGCTGGTTTTCCAAACGACCTGGCGGGCGCTCAAGACGGTCGGCGAGACCAAGCCCGGCGACTCCGTGGCGATCGTGGGCGCCGGCGGCGGAACCTCCTCGGCGGCGGTGCAGGTGGCGAAGCGCCTGGGCGCGCGCGTCGCGGTCACGACCCGGGACGCTGCCAAGGGCGAACGGGCGCGGGCGCTCGGGGCCGATGACGTCCTCCTCACGGGCCCGGACCGGCCCCTCGACAAGGTCCTGTGGGAGTGGTCGGGGAAGCGTGGCGTCGACGTCATCTTCGATTCGGCCGGCGCCGAGACGGTTCCCCGGTCGCTGAAGGCCGTCGCGCGCGGCGGCCGGGTCGTCGTCATCGGGGCCACGACCGGCCCGCAGGTCGCGCTCGACCTTCGGACGCTGTTCTGGCGCCAGGCATCGATCCGCGGGAGCACCATGGCGTCGTTCGCGGAGTTCGACGAGGTACTCGGGGAGCTCCGCGCGGGGCGTCTGCGCGCGGTCCTCGACAGCGAGTCGGCGTTCGACGACGGCCCCGCGGCGTTCGCCCGGATCGACGCCCCGGACCTGTTCGGAAAGATCGTTCTCCGCGGTCCCTAGCCCGCGAGCGACGGGCGCCGCCGAACGGAGCGTCGCGATCGGCGGGCGCGAAAGATACAGCTCCCCGGCCGAGAGCCGAACGTCGCCGGCCGTTGGGGCTCTCCCGTCGTCGTCGGAATCGCATCGCGACGGGGGCGGAACCTCGCCCGGCGCGTCCCGACGTTTTTTATACCGGGACCTTCACTTTATTTCGGTCGTGGACCGTTTTGCAGTCCCCTCCCCACTTGGGGGAGGGACGGCGCTATCGACCAGCCGAACGACCGGACGCTGGGTTCTTGGGCTCCTGATCCTCGTGCTCGTCGCGAGCCTATTTGCCATCCCGGCCCACGGGCCCGGCGCGACCGGCGTTCCGTACCCGCACGCCTCCGCGGCCGTTCCGGCCGCGCCGCGGGCGGCCGCGGTCACCCATGGTGACCTCATCGTCGGCCCGGCGAACTCGCCGTACGTCATTGCCCCCGGCTCCGCCACGCACCAGTTCTACTACCAGGGAGGGAACGTCACGGTCCTGCCCGGAGGCAAGCTCATCATCCTCCAGACGACGTTCGCCTTCGTCCAGTACATCGGCTCGACCGGCTCGGTCTCGAGCCGCCTCGGCCACATCTACACGTTCAGCGACCAGGGGACGGTCTGGCTCGAGAGCTCCGTCCTGACGGACGACCTCGGGGTCCTCAACGCCTACCCGAAGGTGACCCTGAACGTCTCGACCCCCGGCCAGATGTACGTCAACGCGAGCAACCTCGACTTCGCCGGCTGGGTCAACGTCTACGGGGCCGGCGCCGGCCTGTGGGTCAACAGCTCCACCATCGGCCCGAACCCTCAGAACGCGCTCCTCCCGAACACGAGCATCCCCCAGAACGCCCTCACCACGAACGACAGCCTGTACGCCCCCGCCCTCTCGGTCCTCGCCGGCGGCCAACTCACCCTCGACGGAACGAGCGAGACCCGCACGTACGCCGACAACTGGACGCAGTCGGGCGCCCCGGAGCCGCTCCCGCTCGACGACTCGACCTCGGCCACGATCTCCTCGGGCCAGAGCAATGCGTTCGCGTCGTACGCCACGCCGAGCGACCCGCTGTCGCTCCTCCGCGACTCGCTCTACCGGACCGTCACCGCGGGGTCGGTCACGATCGACTACACGGCGACGGTGGATGAGTCCTCGACCTCGGGGAACTCGTTCGTCTTCACCTCGCCGACCGTGAACCTGGGCACCATCGACTACCCCGCGGCCGGCACCGTCGTCTCGGTGGCGCTGCCCGCGGCCGCCCTCGCCCAGATCAACAGCCAGGGCGTCGCGGCGTTCTTCGCGGGGGCGGCCAGCGGCGCCGTCTCGGTCGACCTCGGATTCACGAACTCGGCCACGCCGGTCACCATCACGCTCGTCGAGATCGACCTGACCGCCGGCACCTCGTTCAACGTCACCGCGGACGGCACGGGCACCGTGCTCACGGCGGTCGACTCGTCGCTCGACGTGAACTGGTACCCGGTCGCTCCCTTCCCGCGACCCCCGACCGCGCCGCCCGGCGTGCTCCCGTGGGCCTCGAAGAAGGTCATCGTCCAGAACCACGCCCAGGCGTTCGTCGGGAACCTCTCGATCAGCACGCCCGAGAACCCCTCCAACACGACCGACATCTCGGCGATCCTGCCGGACGCGACCTCGACCGTGAACCTGTTCCGGTGGATGTTCATCCCCGTCTTCGGCGCCGGATCCCAGCCGGTCGCCGGCGGCACCGCCGAGGCGTTCTACGCCTACGACGCGAGCCAGGTGAACAACGCGACCGCCACCGCGCTCAACAACTTCGCGGTCTCCGACCCCGCGCTCGCGGGCTACGTCACGGCGTGGGATACCGCGCACAACGTCGCCGCGTACGGTCAGACGAACCCGAACACGGGCTACGCCGGCCTCCTCCTCGCCTCGGGCATCTTGACCTTGGGCACCCTCCAAGACGGCCTGTTCCTCGGCGGCTACCACGTCGTGGTGACCGTCTCGGGTGGCCGCGCCGGTGCGCCGGAGTGGTTCACGGGCGGCCTCTCCCCCTACCCGACCGTCATGAACCCCGCGTCGGCGGACGTCCAGTCCCCGACCGTCTTCCCGCTCTACCGGCCCGAGCTCTCGACCGCGATCGCCACCGTGAGCGTCGGGGTCGGGAACGGCACTGCGAACACGAACGACACGCTCGCGATCGGCGAGTACACCAACTTCACCGTCCTCATCTCGAACATCGGGACCGGCGCGGTCGGGAACTACAGCCTCACCCTCGAGGCGGTCGGTTCGACGGCGCACCCCGAGAACACGACGCTCCTCGGCAACCACACCGGGAAGTCCCCCCTCGCGGTCGGTGCCAGCGTGAACGTCACGATCCCCTGGGTCGTGAACGAGTCCGTCACCGGCATCCCGCACCCGCCGGTCAACCAGACGTTCCTGGCGATCGTGATCTGGAACCACGGCATCGCCCCAATCGGGGGCCTTGCGGAGGCGGCCTCGAACAAGATCATCGAGCCGTCGTACATCACGCTCAAGTTCGCAGGTCCCGGCGGACAGCTCACCCCGGGCAGCGGCTACATCGCGTCGGCGACGCTGATCTATTCGGGCAGCCAGGCGGCGTGGCTGAACGTCACGGCGTCATCGGCCGCCGGACTGTACGTCCTGAGTAGCTCGCAGACGAGCTCCTCGAAAGGCCAGGTGGTCGAGCTTGCGCTCCCGTCATCGATGGCGAACGGGGTCTACTCGCTGACCGTCACGGCGTACCACCAGGGCCGCATCGCGACCCTCAACGTCACCAACGCGTTCACCGTCGGGCCGCCCCCGGCCGGCCCGCTCCCCTGGTACGAGCAGAAGCTGCTCGGTCTGATCCCGATCTGGCTGCTGATTGTCATCATCGCGGCGGCCGCCGCGGCGGTCGTCGGCATCCTGTTCGTCTTCCGCCGCCAGGCGAAGGGCAAGCTCGTCGAGTGCGGGGAGTGCGGCAACCTGATCCCCGAGGACGCGACGACGTGCCCGAAGTGCGGCGCGGAGTTCGAGTCCGACCTCGTCCGCTGCAGCCGGTGCGGCTCCACGATCCCGGCGACTTCGCAGGTCTGCCCCGAGTGCGCTGCGCAGCTGCTCGGCAAGGGCGAGACGGAGACCACGGACCCGGAGCGCCAGGGGTACGGGGACTTCGTCGAGCGGTTCCGCGGCGACGCTCGCAAGGAGCTCGGGCCCAACTACAACGAGGGCGCGTTCTGGGACTGGTGGAAGCGCCAGCCGACGTACCTTCCGTTCAGCCAGTGGAAGTCCCAGCAATCGCAGGGTTCGCGCGCCGGGATGACCGCCCCGCCCGAAGGGTCGGAGACCACGGACCAGGCGATGCCGCCCGGCGGCGCCGCACCCACCGCCGCCTCCACCCCCAAGAAGGGCGGCGGACCAAGCGCGGGCGGGGCCCCGCCCGCCGCTCCCGCACCCGCTCGAGCCGCTCCCATGAAGTCCGGCGCGTCGACCCCGACGCTGGCTCCTCCGCCGACCCCGGCCGCTGCCGTGGGGGCCCCGTCGCCCTCGCCGCCCGTCGCGCCGATGAAGGCGTGCTCGAACTGCGGCAAGGAGATCCCGCCCGAGTACCTCGTCTGTCCGTTCTGCGGAGCGGTGACCCAGTAGGCCCACCGTCGCGCTCTCCGGCCCGGGGGCCCCCGGGCCACGACTAGGTGGCAGCCGCCCCAGCGCGCGGCAGTACGCCGAAGACTCGAGTTCGGCTCACCAGAACGTCGGGCCGACCGCCCACCGAGCGCGCGAAATCCAGGAAGGCGAAGGAGGCATCGGCATCGTCCGACAAGAGCAGCCCGGCGGGACGCAGGTTGGGCCACGCGGCGCGGTATTCACGGAGCTGGTGGCGGTAGGTGTGGGCGCTATCGTGTAGGAACATGTCGACGGGCCCCGTACTTGAGAACAAGGCCCGTAGGCCGGAGTACCGGCGCCCCCGCCCGAGGATGGTGAGCTCCCAGGAAGGTCGCAGGTTCGGCGGGACAAGCGCCCCCACGTCGTCTCGGCGGTCCACGCTCACCAGCCTCCCCGAACCGTTCCGGCGCAGCGCTTCGAGGATCAACCGTGACGAGAAGCCGTCCGCCACCCCAGTCTCGACCACCAGGGAGGGGCTTCGGCTTCGAACGAGACCGTAGAGGAGAAACCCCGGCTCCGGCTCGATCCGCCAGTGAGGGGGATAGTGCGCGGCCAAGGGACCCGCCATCGACGCGACGAGTTCGTCGAACTCCGCCCGGTACCGGGGGATGTTTCGGGTCGATTCCCCGCGGGGGTCGTCAAGCAAGCCGTGGGCGACGGTGTCTTGGGTGCGGGCCGCGCCTCGGAACTCGTCGAGGCTGGGGCGGAGCAGCGGCCGAAATGTCCACTCGAGTGCCAGTCGCGCCGCGACCTGCCCGATCACGAGCGGGTCCCGGGGATGCGAGCGCTTCGGGGACATACGAACGCTCCCTGTCGGCGGCGCGCCATAAAGGGGCGTCGGTAGCGCGGCAGGGTTTGCGGGCCTCCGGAACGACCCGCCGCGAATCCTCCCGATCTCGGGAGTTGGCGCGCCGCCTCAGGGCGAACCCGCGCGCTGGTACGTTCCGACGATGAGCGAGTCGGACGCCGAGATCTCGATCCCTCGCAGGATCTTGCCCATCCCGGAGAACTCGTCGGAGGCCCGGTAGCGGCGCCACAGGTCGACCGCGGCGACCGGATGTCGGACCACGAACCGAAGCGAGCGCGAGAGGTACTGGAAGCGGGTGAGGCGTCGGAACTCGAACCGAAGGGGGAGCAGGATGCGGTCGACCGCGGCCTTGGTTCCGTGGAGCTCGATGGCAACCAGCTCGACCGAGGGCAGGAGGGGTTCGAGCCGCCCGAGCGCGTCGACCTCCGCCCCTTCGATATCGATCTTGAGGTAGATCCGGCGCCCGAGCGCCTGGGGGATGTCGAGGCCCGCCTGCCGCAGAAGCGTCTCGAGCCCGAGGGCGACCGCCTCGAACTCGAGCTCCTTGAATCGCAGGCGGAGGCGCTCCCCCTCTCGACCCAGCGCCCCACAAACGCACACGACGTTGGCGAGACCCGAGTCTCGGACGTTTTCCGCGAGCCGGGCGAAGTCCGTCGGGCTCGGCTCGAGCGCGATTACGAAGCCCCCCGGCCCGACGGCACGTCCGGCGGCGACCGTGTAATCCCCCAGGCCCGCGCCAAGGTCGATCACCAGTGCCCCCCGGGGCAGCTCGTCAGCGCGATAGACGTCCATGACGAACACCTCGAGAATCCCCGCGAGGTCGTGCGGGTGGCCATAGGCCATCGTCCGCCCGCCGCCCACCCGGACCGATTCGGTCACGATAGGGTTTCCACCGACGGGGACTTGTAGGTTTGCGCCGAGCGGCCCGGACCAGAGGGCCAGGGGGCCTCGCGAGCGTGGGTCGGATCCGCCCGAGAGGTTCGGGCGCTGGCCAAAGTCCGGCGCTCCGCGCTCCGACGGCGCGAACGAACAGATGTTTTAAGCCGCGCTCCGTGGAGGGCCACGGTCCCATCGATGGTCGGCTCTCTCGAGACCGGACGCCTCAAGGTCGCGTGGGCTCAGCGGCACATGCCGGTCCTGCGCGGCATCCGCGAGCGGTTCGAACTCGAGCAACCGTTCCGTGGATTGACGCTCTCCTGCGTCCTCCACGTCGAGGCCAAGACGGCGGCGCTGGCGTTGGCCCTGAAGGCGGGGGGAGCCGAGGTCCACCTCGCCGCCGGGAACCCGCTCTCGACCGACGACGACGCCGTCGCAGCCCTTCGAGAGGCCGGCGTTGACACCCACGCTCGGAGAGGAGAGTCGACGGGAGAGTACCGTACGGCGCTCCATGCGATGCTGGCCGCGCAACCGGATGTTCTGATCGACGACGGAGCCGACCTGGTGGTTCTGGCGCACACCGACCGACCGGACCGGGGCAAGATTCTCGGTTCCACCGAGGAGACGACCACCGGTGTCACCCGACTACGCAGCCTCGAGCGAGCGGGAAAGCTCCGGTTTCCCGCCGTCGATGTCAACGATGCGATGATGAAGCACTTGTTCGACAATCGGTTCGGGTGCGGCCAGTCCGTTCTGGATGGGCTCTTCGGGGCCACCAACCTGCTCATCGCGGGACGGACCGCCGTCGTCGCCGGCTACGGCTGGTGCGGGAAAGGCATCGCCTCGCGACTCCGTGGCATCGGGGCAGAGGTCATCATAACGGAGGTCGATCCCGTCAAGGCGATCGAGGCCCGCCTCGAGGGATTCCGCGTGATGCCGATGCTGGACGCCGCCCCCGAAGCCGACCTGATCGTCACCGCGACGGGAAATCGCGATGTGGTCCGGGGCGAACATTTCCGCGTCCTCAAGAACGGGTGCCTGCTGGCGAATGCGGGCCATTTCGACGTGGAAATCGCGATCACCGAACTCGCGGGACTCGCGGAGTCGCGATCGACCGTCCGCCCGGGGGTCGAGGCGTTCCGCATGGCGGATGGCCGAACCTTCCATCTGCTCGCGGAAGGTCGGCTGATCAACCTCGCGACCGGCCAGGGGCACCCCGTCGAGATCATGGACCTGAGTTTCTCCCTGCAGGCGCTGTCGGCGGAGTGGATCGCACGACGGGGCCGCGAACTTCCCCCGAAGGTCCACCCTGTCCCCCCCGAACTCGACCACTCTGTTGCGGTCGCCGCCTTAGCGCCGCTGGGCGCGGGCATCGACGACCTGACGGCCGGCCAGCGCGAGTACCTCGCTGGGTGGGAGGAAGGCTCGTGACCGAAGGGGCGGTTCCGCCGGAGCTGCGGTACACCCGCAGCCACGAATGGATCCGCATCGTGGGGGACGAGGCGACCGTGGGCATCACCGACCACGCCCAGCAGGAGTTGACTGACGTCGTGTTCGTCGACCTCCCGAAGCTCGGTGCGACGGTCACCGCCGACGGTTCCGTCATGGTCATCGAATCCGTCAAGACGGTCGCCGACGTGTACGCCCCGTTCGGCGGTTCGGTGAGCGCCGTGAACGACTCGCTCAAGGCCCACCCGGAATTGGTCAATCGGGCCCCGTACGGCGACGGATGGCTGTTCCGGATCCGGGTCCAACCGCCCGGCCAAGACGTCGCGACACTTTCGGCCGACGAGTACAGAAAGTTCGTCGCCGTCGCCAGCCCAGGTCACTAGGCCGCCTCCGAATTCTCGCAAGAATCTCGCTCGCGTCGATTGATCTTCGTTCCGCCCGGTGCCCGAGAGTCGAAGGGGTGGCGAGGCAGTGGCTACGACACGAACTGATTCAGAGAGGTGGTCCACTGGTCGGCCGTGTTGGACCACGGGAGTGTCTCGGCGTACGCCCGCGCGCGGCGGGCCCAGGTCTCGATGTCTCCCAGGACGTCGTCCAATGCGGCCGCCAGTCCTGCGGGATCCCCGTCGGGCGTGAGCCTCGCGGTTTGGCCCTCGACGACCGAATCCTCGAGGTGCGGGACTCGGTACGCCACGGTCGGGACTCCGCAGGCGGCCGCCTCGAGGATCGAATAGGCCCACCCCTCGGCGACGGCACAATGGATGTTGACCCAACTGCTCTGGAGAATCGACGGGAGCTGCTCCGGGGGGACCCGCCCGTGAAAGGTGACGTTCGACTGGAGTCCCAGCTCGCGCGCGGACCGCTGAAGCCTCGGAAGCTCGGGACCGTCGCCGACGACCGAGAGCTCCGCGTCGGGTCGCGTCCTCCGTACGAGTCCGAATGCCCGGAGGGCGTGCTCGGGTCGCTTGTAGGGCCGCATCCCGCCGAAGTAGACCATGCGAGGTCGGAGGCCGCGCGCGCCCGGCTGGAAGCGGTGGGCATCCACCCCGGGGAGGATGACCCGGCAGCGACTCCTGACGATTCCGAGCGACTCCAGGTCCCGCGCAGAACCCGGCGTCTCCGTGACGAACGGCCGCTCGGCGTAGATTCGAGCGTACGACCGTTCGATCCGTGTGAGGAGCGCCGCGGAGGCGTTGCCCACTTGGCCCGGAAGTGTCCGGGCGTGAAGGTGTCGGAAGAAGACGGCCCCGTCGAGATGCGACAGCCGAGGGGTTCCCCATGGCAGGACATGCGCGAGGTCGTCGATCACGAACTCCGGTCGCGGCCTCGATCGAAGGACGAGCGGGAGCACTGCATGCGGCAGCAGCGCGGTGGGGAATCGCCGGACGGACATCCCCGCGATCTGCGAACGCGCCGGCGCTCCCGGCCAGCCTCCGCTCACGACGTCGACGGCGTGGCCCGCAAGGACGAACCTTCGGCCGACTTCGTACAGGGTGCGCTCGGCACCCCCGGCCAGGGGGTGCTCCGGATCGCGATGGTTCAGCCAGAGGATTCGCATCGCTACCCGACGTACGGATGTCGAGCCGGGTACGGTTTCGGGGTGCCGAACCCCTCCGAAGGGCGGGGTCGCTGCGGATTCGCCGGGCGCGGAATGGTCCGCGCGGAGCCCGCCTGCGCGCGCCCCGTCAGCCCGCGACCCATCGTTCCCGGTACCAGTCCCGCCACGTCTGCGGGATCCGGCGGGCCAGCGGTTTGGTCCGGAGTCGAACCGACAACAGCGCCATCATCATCGCCGGGACTGCGCGAGAGATGACGAGCCGACTGTCGGCATCGTCGCTCCAGGTCACGGGGAATTCGGAGGTCGTTGCGCCAGAGTTTCGAATCTGCTGAAGGAGGTCGATGTCGAACGCCCAGTTGGTGACGACCATGTTCGGGAGCGCGTGTTCGACGGTGGCGCGACGGAATACCTTCGCTCCGCACTGGGTATCCGACAACGGCATCCCGAGGGTCGCTCGAACGAGCAGGTTCCAAGCGCGGCTGAACGCGCGGCGGAGCAGAGGCTGCGGGGTAACGACCCGGCTCTTCGGGAGCCAGCGGGAGCCGACCACGCAGTCGAAGTTGTCGAGCTCTCGGAACATCGCGATGACCTCCTCGGGCGGCACCGGACCGTCGGCGTCGACGAACCCGACCCGGTCGAACCGGGCGACCTGGATTCCGGCTCGGATCGCGCCCCCCTTGCCGAGCCGATTGTCGGCGCGCACAACGCGAACCCCGGAATCCGACCATCCCGCGGCAACTTCCGCGGTCCGGTCTTGAGAACCGTCGGTGACAATGATGAGCTCGGTTGGCGCACCCCTCGCCAGAAGCACCGGGATGTAGCGACGGAGCGTTTTCATCAGCCGAACCTCCTCGTTCCAGGCGGGAATGATCAGGCTGAACCCCGAGGTCGCGTTCCCGGGGGTACTCGGTGCGCCAGGGGCGCTCAATCCGATGGTGTCGTGCCCCATGGCCACTCGGCGGTGAGCGTCGACCCACGGGGTGGTTCGCACGCTCTCGAACGCCGACCCAGCGCCGTCGCCCGTCACGTCGTCGATAACAAGGGTTGGTCGCCCCTTATAGATACGTCGGCGCGGACGCCCCGTCGAGACGGACCGTGAATCTTGCCCCCGCCAGGGGCGGCCGTGGATCCCGCCCCCGGAGCGACCTACGACGCCGGCGCCTGGAGATCACGCAGGAACGCCTCCGTGCTCTCCTCCACTCCGGGCGGTCGGGATGGAGGGACGTCGTCCGCTCGGATCGACTGCCCGATCGCACTCCGCAGCCCTTCGACGGTGGCGGGGCTCCGAACCACCCCCGGTCCCTCCGGCCCGTACGCGAGCCCCGAGAGCACTACGATGCGACCCAGGGAGCGAGCCTCGAGCGCGACGGTGGGCACCCCCTCCAGGAAAGAGGACACGACGACGCATCGTGCGCCTCGAAGCAGGGCGACCTTCTCGGTCTCGCTGACCCGTCCTAGATAGCGCCACCGCTCGTCGAGGTGCGCGGCGGTCGAGAACTCTCGAAGTTGCGCGAGCGCCCCCCGGTCCTGACCTGCCAGGAGAAGACGAACCGGAAGTGGGGCGACGGCCGAAAGAAGTCGGGCAAAGTTCTTGCGGGGTTCAATGCGGCCGACTGCGCAAACGTAGGGCGTTGGCGCGGGAGATGGCAGGGGAGGGCTCCCGACCGCGTGTTGGAATTCTGCCGAAATGAAGAGCGGGTTGACGTGGACGCGACTTGGCGAGAGATCTAGGAATGGGATGATGTCGTCGCGTTCCGACTCGGTCAGAACGAACACACGGTCGAACCGCCCAAACACGGCCCGACCGAGTGTGCGGTCGTAGGCGGCCCGAGCACGCACGGTCGGGCTCGGTGATCGTCCTCCAGCGTTCCGGATCTCGGTCGGGTGAGTCTCCTCGAGGAAGGAACCATGGGTGAACAGTGCGAGACGCTGCCCGCGGGGCATCGACCGAAGGTGACGGAGCAAGACGAGCCTTCGTACCCCCTCGAAGACGACCCAGTCGAACCCCCGAAGGGAGTCCTTCGACACTTCAGCCGGGGCGATCCCGACGGTGGTGTGGCCCCTGCGCGCCAGCTCTTCCGACAGGCTGCGAGCGTGACGTTCGATGCCGCCGGTCACGCGTTCGGGCGGGTCACAAACGATGGCGAAACGCACGCGGGTTCTCCGGAGTTCCGGACGGGCCGAACCGTGATAAGCGTGCGACCGAGTGTTCGGGTCGTCCCGTGGAAATCAGCTCCCCCGACACCCCGGCCTCCAGCCCCACGCGCTCGGGGACGGAACCTTCGGACGAGCCGACCGAATCTGTGGGGGAACCGCATCCGGGAAACTCTGGCCGCGCAACCCCTCGTCTCGTTGCGCTCCTGATAGGCGCGCTGGCGAGTTTTGCCCGTTCGCCGTGGACCTACGTCGTGGTGGCCGCGGTCGGGCCGTTCCTGTGGGGCCGACCGTACGGCGAGCTGCTCTACGGTCAGGATTCGGTGCGAACGGTCCAGCCGTTTTCCTTCAACGACACTCCGTTCGTCCCGTACAGCTACCTGTATTCCTCCAGCTTCCCCGTCCCAGATTTCACCCCGAATTTCTACCTCGACGCGACGCTTCGGGCGTTCGAGTCCCTCGGCTCACCCGACTGGGTGAGCCAGAGATTTTTGCTCGCCATCTTCGTCGGACTTGCGGCCGCTGGGATCGTCGTTCTGCTCCGCAGCATCGAGGGGCTGCGCGGGACCCCCCGCTCACTGCCTGGATGGGTGTTCGGGGCGGCCGCGCTCGTGTACGTGTACAATCCGTTCACCCTGACGGTCACGTTTTGGCATGTGGAAGGATGGGCGCCGTTCCTGGCGTTCCTGCCCTGGGCGATGGCCCTCGTCGTCCGGGTCGCGTTCGAGACCCGAATTCCCCTTCGGTTCGCCGCGGCGGTCGTGCTTTTGGGAACCTACCTCGCTCCCGGCGTCGTCTCGTCGTTTGCCGTTCCGTTGACGTTCATCCTACTCGGCGGGGTCGCCGCCGTGTGGCTCCGGCGACCGTCCCCGCTCGTCCGCTTGCGCCGACGCGTGGGAAAGACCGCGGTGCTGCTCGGGGTCGGCCTTGGTCTCGAGGCGTGGGGGTTCGTCCCGCTGCTGGCCCTTCCGAAAGTAGCGTACTCGAACAACAATTACGTCAATCCCACGAATCTCGTACAGATCTACCACGCCGCCGCGTGGACCTGGGGACCGTACCCGGTCGTGACCCTGACGGCATTCTCCTGGCTGCGGGCCACGCCCTCCGCCTACCCCTGGGTCGCGATCCTGCCGGTCGTCGCGGCGGCAGCGGTCGTGTTCCCGCTCCTCATCGTGCTCGGGGCCGTGCGCCTCCGCACGAGCCCGGGGTCGTTGTTCGTCTACACGGTCGGGCTCTTCGCCGTTCCGTTCTTGATCGGTGCCGGGACAGAACCGATCGCCAGCTGGAATCTCAGGCTGCTCGCTCTCGGCGGGCCCTTCCTCGTCCTCGTTGCAGCGTACTACATCATCGGACCCGTCTACCTCCTTGTTCCCGTCGTCGGACTGTACGAGACCCTGCGCGAACGTGTGCCGGCGGGGCGTAGCCCGGCGTCGCCCCCATCCGCTGAGGCGATCGGGTCGCGCCCCGCGACTCGGAGCCCGTCCGTCCTAGTTGCCGCCGCCGTCATCGTGCTCCTCCTCCTCAGCGCCGCACCGTTCGTGGTCGGGGACGTCTACCAAACCTCCGGGCCGAACGCCGACACCGTGGCGGTTCCTCCGTCATTCTCCGCCCTCGCCCGGTATTTCGGAACGCCGGCGAACGGGCCCAACTCCTTCGTTCTCATCGTTCCGATGAGCTCGCAGGAGGGTCCGTTCCTGAACCTGGGCGGCCGGCAGTTCCTGGATACCTCGAACCTCTTGGCCTCGTACATCCCGTACCCGATCGTCGAGGCGGACACCGGGATCCTGGCCGCCGCGTTGGAGGAGGACCTTGCCCTCGGGACACCGACCAACCTCTCGGCGCTGCTCGACAGCCTCCACGTCGCGTCCGTCGTCGTGAACCCGTTTGCCAACGTCTCCGCACCCGCGATGAACGAGGCGCCCAACGGGGCCCCCATCGACTGGCGGGCGTTCCTCGCGGCCCTTCCCACCCAGCTCGGCCCCGGATCGGCCGTGGGCAGGTTCACGGTCTACTCTGTGCCCCACGCGCTGCCCCTCGGATGGGCCACGAGCTCGATCACCTCGATTGACACTTCGGATCCGGCCACGGCGTTCGCGCTTCTCGGAAGCGTTCGGAGTGGGCCCCCGAGCTGGGCGGCAAGCCTGGCGAGCGCCGTTTGGGACCCCAACTCATCGCTCCCCGGCTGGCGACTCCACCCTACCGTCGTCGCCGGCCCGTCGTCGACGATTTCGGCGCCCGCCGGAAGCGCGGCGAGCGTCGTCGATGCCGACGGATCCTGGTCCGCCGTGCCGTGTCGATCGGGCTTCTGCACGTCCAACGGCACGCAGTACGCCTGGGGCGCCAACACCGTCATCATCAGCGGCGATGTCGAACGCTCAACCGACAGCGCCCAAGATTGGGGGAGCGCGACGAATCGGAGCGCGAGCGGGTTCTGTACCGCCGACGGCACCTTTCCGGCACTCTACGCGACTGGCATGGACTCGGCTCCCGCCTTCGTCGGGTTGAACGGCTCGTTCTCGTCGCTCGCTTCCCAAGATTGGGTCAATATCCAGCTCTCGGTCGGCCGCCTCGGTCTGTTGGCGGAGGTGTTCCAGCCCGGTGCGGGTGGCACCGCGAGCCTCAGCCTCAGCGCGAGCTCGGACTCGGTGCCGTTCGCCTGGGAGAACGTGTTTCTGCCGGCCTCGCTCGCGCCGAACCAATCGTTCGCCTTGGTCCTCACGTGGAATGCCAGCTCGGCAGGCGCGACGGTCAGCGCGGGCGGTTCCACCTCCTCGAGTGCCATCCTCTTCGGGAACTCGAGCACCGACGAGTCGAATCCCGGCTTCAACGCCAGCGCCGTGCCACCGGGCGAGACCCGCATTCCCGTGGCGAATGTCTCCGTCGGCATCGTCGGCGGAACTTCGTGCATCGCATCGGCCCAGGTCGTCCGCCCACCGTCGGTGCGACTCTTGATCGACTCGGCCGGCACCTCTCCCACCTCGGCGCCGGCGGTGTCGGTCGACGGTCGGGTGACTCCCAGCGGAGACGTCGTGGTGTCGGCCGCTGGCGGTGCGAATAAGAGCAGTCCAGAGTTCGCCGTACTGGGATTCCCCGAGAACTCCCTCTGGGTCCCGTCCGCCACGTCAGGCGCGGCGGTCCGCGTGCTGTCGGGTACCCCGCTTGCGAACGTCGTGGAACTCGTCGGTGGGGATCCCGGAGCCGTGGTCACGTTCCACTTTCGGACCTACCTGATCCTGGGCCTTGAGGCATCCTGGGTCCAAGGGGTGGGCTTGATCGCGGTCCTGGTCGTCCTCACCTGGCTTCCGAGGCGGGCGAGCCGGCGCGACGGTCGACCCCGTGTTTCGTCCAATACGCTCGACTGACCAACTGAGGCGCCGCGAGCTGGGCGAGCGAGGTGAGACTCAGAACGAGGTTCATGAGTGGGTCCGAGTAGCCCACGTATCGAATCAGTCGGCCGACCCGGCGCGCAGTCTCCAGTCGGTCGGAGTCTCCCTCCCGGAGCGCCTCGAGGGCGTCGAAGTAGACCTGATCGTGTTCGACCCAGTCGAGGAGCCACGACGGACCCCTGCGCGCGACCATCTCGTGAAGGACCCCCAGCGTCGCGAGCCGACCCTCCCGGCTGCGCGAGGGGGTCGCCGACTCGAATCGCCCGAGAGTCTGCGCCCCCCGCGAGCGGTTCCAGGCGTGGATGCGATACCGTGTCTGGGGGGACGAGTCGAACAGGACCTGTTCGCAATCGCAGACTCCAGCATAGAACATGAACAGGTCGAACAACCATTCGGCTCGGCTCAGCTCGTCGAGGCAGGAGGTGAGCGCGCGTCGACGGATGGCGACGGAGCTGTTGTTGAACACCGATCCCCACCGACTCAGCCCACCGCGGTGACGTCGGAGGTCTTCGCGACTCAAGGCCCGAAGGCCTCCTTGCGGCACGCCCGAGAGCCGGCGCAGCCCTCGCAGCGCCCGGTCCGGGGGCAAGGGGGCTCCCAGCGCGTCCACGAACGACTGCCCGTTGTGATAGTACGAAGCCCGGGGGTGTTGCCGAAGGACCTCCGCGACGTGCGCAAGTCGCCCCGGCTCCCAGATGTCATCGTCGTCGAGCGGGAGGATGAAGTCGCTTCCAAGTCGCTCCAACCCTGGAGCGAGGAACGGCCCTTCCCCCACGGAGTCGTTCTTCAGGACCTGGCACTTCCAGCCTCGCGCTCGAAGCGTCGCGGGCACATCGACCGACATGTCCGAGCTCGAGACCACGACCAGCTCGACGGGCGGAAGCGAACCGGATTGGGCGGCAACGCTCTCGAGCGCGTCGCGATAGAACCCCGCGCGGTGGAACACCGTCATCAGGATTCCAAGGCTCGGTCCATCGATCGCCGCTTCCCCCCGACCCAACACGCTCCCTCCTTCGAGGGCCTCCGACATGGCGCGGATTCATCTAGGTCTCGCTCCGGCCCCGGGCGGCGGCCGCCCAGCATTCCGGGCCGGAGTTCCGGGACCGATCACCGGATCCCGTGGGGCGAACCTCGGCGCCCGGAGCTGGTCGACTAGCTGCCCTCTGGTCCTCGCACGTCCTGCAGTTCGCTCGGCTTGGCGCCGAATCCGCACCCGTTCTCGCCCCGCCGGTGCTCAGCGAGAGTTAGACCTCGTGCTGGAGGGTCGCGACCGCCGCGCGCACCTCATCGACCGTAGCGTCATCCTCGAGCGTGCTCACGTCGCCGATGTCGCCTCCTCGGGCGACCGCGGCGACCACTCGCCGCATGATCTTTCCGGACCGGGTCTTCGGGAGCTGACGAACGAACCGGACGGTCCGGGGCTCCGCCAAGCCCCCGATCGCCTCGCGCACCCGCCGTCGGAGCTCGGCCTCGAGCTCGGGGCTCGGGACAGAGCCCGGCCGTAGGACGACGACGGCGAACGGGACTTCGCCCTTCAGCTCGTCCGGCACGCCGACGACCGCGGACTCGGCGACCGATGGGTGGCCGATCAGCACGTTCTCCAGCTCGATCGTTCCGAGTCGGTGGCCCGCGACCTTCAGAACCTCGTCCGCCCGTCCGAGGAACCAGAAGTAGCCGTCCGGATCGACCCGTGCGTAGTCGCCGGCCGAATATCGCCCCGGGAACTTCTCGAAGTAGGCGGAACGGAACCGGTCGGCGTCGTTCCAGAGACCCAACATCTCGCCGGGCCACGGCCGGGCGATCACAACGACTCCCCGTTCGTCCGGGTCCGTCGGGGTCCCGTCCGGTCGCACGACTTGGACGTCGGCGCCCGGCAAGGGGAGCGTCGCGGAGCCCGGCCTCTGGGCGACGAGGGTCCCGCCGGCCTGCGGTGAGACCATCGCCGCGCCCGTCTCGGTTTGCCACCAGGTGTCGACGACCGGGCACCGCGAAACGCCGATGTGGGCGTGGTACCACCGCCACGCTTCGGGGTTGATCGCCTCCCCCACGCTCCCCAGGAGGCGGAGCGAGCCCAGGTTGTGGCCGCGGAGCCAGCTTTCCCCGTTCCGCATGTGGAGGCGGATCGCGGTCGGCGACGTGTAGAGGATCGTGACGCCGTATCGTTCGATGATCTCCCACCAGCGGCTCGGCGTGGGATGGTCGGGCGCGCCCTCGTAGAGGATCGAAGTGGCACCGACCAGAAGCGGCCCGTAGACGATGTACGAGTGACCGGTGACCCACCCGATGTCGGCGGCGCACCAGAAGACATCCTGGTCGGTGGTCCCGAAGACGCGCTGCATCGTGCGGTGCACCCACACCATGTAGCCGCCGGTGCCGTGGGTGACCCCCTTCGGGCGGCCGGTCGTTCCGGAAGTGTACAGGATGAACGTCGGGTCGGCCCCCGCGCGAGGGACCGGGGCGATCTCCGGCGGGGTCGCTGTCGGGTCGTACATCCGGTCTCGCCCGTCCCGCATCTCGACGGGCTGACCGGTCCTTCGGACCACGAGTACCGCCCGGACCGTCGGACAGCGGGCCACGGCCCCGTCGACGATCGCCTTGAGCGGCACGACCTTCCCGCGGCGGTAGCCCCCGTCCGCCGTCACGACGACCGTGCTCGCCGAGTCCTGGATCCGGTCGACGAGCGCCGACTCGGCGAATCCCGCGAAGACGACGGAGTGGATCGCCCCGAGCCGGGCGCACGCGAGCATCGCCGCCGGCAGCTCTGGGATCATCGGCAGGTAGATCGTGACCCGCGAGCCGGCGCTCACGCCGCTGTCGCGGAGGAGGGCGGCCCACCGCAGGACGTCGGTGTGAAGCTCTCGGTAGCGGACCGTTCGACGGTCGCCGTTCTCGCCCTCCCAGAAGTACGCGACCCGATCTCCCCCCCCGGCGCGGAGGACTCGGTCCGTCGCGTTCGCCGAGAGGTTCGTCGTCCAACCCGCGAACCACCGGCCGAAGGGCGGGTCCTCGAGCGGCTCGAACACGGGGCCCACGCGATCATACCAATCGAGCTCATCCGCGGCGGACCGCCAGTACGACTCCGGGTCGCGAAGCGCCTCGACGTTCTCCGCGGCGACCTTCTCGACCGCGGGGTCCATGCGAAATCGCTCACGCGCTCGGAGCTAGATATCGCTCTGGGCGGACGTCTCCGCCGCGCAGGCGCGGTCTTGGGCGGTTATGATGTGAACCTCCCGAGTTAATCTCGAACGACCCGAATCTCGACGGTGGAACGTCGGGATGCCCCATCGCCGGTCGTGCCGCCGTTCGGGCCGCTCGCGGGAGTGCGCGTCGTCGATTCGGCGCGGTTCGTGGCGGGTCCCTGGGCGGCGACGTACCTGGGGGAGTTCGGTGCCGAGGTGATCCACGTCGAGGGCCCGCCGTTCGCCCCTCCGTACGCGGATCCTACGCGGACGCTGTTCCCGCTCTTGCCCCCGGGAGCCGACGCCGCGACGGGCGTCTCGGAGTCGTGGGTCCAGTACTCCCGCAACAAGCTCTCGATCGGACTCGACATTCGGACGCCGGAGGGTCGGAGCGCGTTCCTCGACCTGCTCGCTCGATCGGACATCTGGATCGAGTCGTCCCGGCCGGGGACGTACGACCGGCTCGGGCTGGGCGATCGCGTCGCGTGGGAGGCGAATCCCAAATTGGTCATCGTCCACGTCTCGGGGTTCGGCCAGTCGGGGGACCCAGAGAGGATCGGCGCCCCGTCCTACGACCTGATCGGCCAGGCGTTCAGCGGCTACCTATCGCTGCAGGGGCGACCCGACCCGGATCCGCCCATGCGGTCCGGCACAGCCCTGAACGACACCGTGACCGGGCTCGGCGCGGCCACGGCCGCGCTGATGGCCTACGTCCACGCAACCCGCACAGGAGAGGGCCAAGCCGTCGACGTGGCGCAGTACGAGATGTTCTTCATTCTCCTCGAGAACCTGGCGCTCGACTACTTCGCGCGGGGGGTGGTACGCGGACGTCACGGGACCGCGCATCCGAGGCTCCACCCGTATGACGTTCACGCGGCGCGCGACGGCTGGGTCGTCGTGGCCGCGCCGACGGATTCCGCCTGGACGCGGCTCGCCTCCGTGATGGGGCCCGTACCCAAGGAGTGGCAGGATCCGGGCTACCGACGCGAGCACCGCGCGGAGGTCGATCGCGCGATCGCCGAGTTCTGCCGCACGCGCAGCGGGGAAGAGCTCGAAGCGCTCGCCAGGCAGCACGATCTCGCCATCGCCCGGGTCCTCGACATTTCACAAATTGCGCGAGATCCCCACTACAAGGCGCGCGACATGTTCGCCGAGTGGATGGACCCGATCGCGGGCAAAGTTCGGGGGGCCGGTATCGCGCCTCGATTCTCCGCCACGCCGGGAAAGGTTTGGCGAGGGGCCCCGTGGCTGGGACAGGACAACGACGCCGTCCTCGGGGGGCTCCTCGGCTACCCCGCGGACCGGATCGGGCGACTGCGAGCTGCCGGCGTCATCGGGGAGTGCCCGCCAGCGGTTGCCCGTTCGCCCGAAGGAGCCTAGAAGTCCGATGGCACGTCCATCTTCCGCGGTGCCGCGCCGGCCCATCGTCGACGAGGTGGAGGCGGCGGTCGCGGAGCTTCATCTGGCGGAGCAGGCGGTCGAGCTCGACCGAAGCCCCCGGTTTCCCCGCGAAGAGTTCCGTGCGCTCGGCGAGCGTCACATGCTCGCTCTCCGAACGCCAGTGGCCCTCGGGGGCCGGGGCCTCCCCCTGCTCGATGCCGCCGTCGGCCTCCATGCAGTCGCCTATCGGAGCGGGACGACGTTCGCGAAGCTCTCCCTGCAGCCGGAGTTCTGCCAACTTCTTGCCGAATTTGGGTCGGCCGAGCAGCGCGAGCGATCGTTCCGTCCCCTCACCGAGGGTCGCCGGCTCGTCGGCAATCACATCACCGAGCCGTCGGCGGGCTCCGACGCCGCCGCCCTGTCGGCGACGGCCCGAGCCGAAGGAGACGGCTTCGTCCTCGACGGAACCAAGTCCGAGGCGGCCTTCGCGGCCGACGCCGACGAGGCGATCGTGTACGCGAAGACCGACGGTCCGCAAGTGTCCGCGTTCTTGGTCCCACAAGACCTCGACGGCATCGAGCGGTCGGTCGCTCCCCCAGACCTCGGGGAGCGTTGGATGCGACGTGGCACGGTCCGCTACACGTCGGTCCACCTGCCCGCCTCGGCCCGACTCGGTCCGGAGGGCGGGGCGTTCGAGGCGCTGAAGGGTGAGCTGACGCGCGAGCGTCTGCTCCTCGCGGCGATCTACCTCGGGGTCGGCCGGGCCTCCTTCGAGGAAACCGTCGACCACGTCGGCGAGCGCGAGGCGTTCGGTCGCCCGCTCTCGGCCCAGCAGTCCGTTTCGTTTCCGCTCGCCGACGATTGGGCGCGTCTCGACTCGACGTGGCTCTACGTCGAGCGCGGACTGGCCCGGCTCGAGGTCGGCGAAGACGTCGCGGCCGAGGCAGCGCTCGCGAAGAACATGGCAGTCGAGGTCGCGTTGCGCGCGATCGACCATGCGATCCAGTTCCACGGCGGCCGTGGATACTCGGGGGGACTCCCCCACGAGCGACGGTTCCGCGACGTCCGCAGCGGCGCGATCGCGCATGGCCCGAGCGAGGTCTTGTCGCGGGTCGCCGCCGCCCACCTCTGGCCGCGGAGCGCGGCTGGGAAGCGGAGCTAACGCCCCTCGAACTTGGGCTTGCGTCGTTCGAGGAACGCGTTCATCCCCTCGGTCCGGTCGGACGTCCCGAAGGTGTGGCCGGCCGACTCGCCCTCGAGGCGGAGCGCGGCATCGAGAGTCGAGTCCTCGCCGCGATTCACGACCGCCTTGGCCCACGAGATCGCGAGCGGCGCGCGCTCCGCGATCGTCGCCGCGAGCGCGGCCACCTCCTCCCGAGCCCGGTCGGCCGGGTAGACGCGTACGACGAACCCGAGCCGGGCCGCCTCTTCGGCGCTCACGGGCACGCCGGTGAAGATGAGGAGCTTCGTGCGGGCACGACCGATCAGGCGGGTGAGCCGGCTCGCGCCGCCAAACCCCGGGTGGATCCCGACGGTCGTCTCCGGGAGCCCGAGCTGCGCCCCGTCCGCCGCGACGATAAAGTCCGCCGAGAGCGCGATCTCGAGCCCCCCGCCGAGGGCGTATCCTTCGACGAGGGCGATGACGGGTGCTCGGAACTCCTCGATCCGTTTGCAGACGGCCTGACCGACGAAGCCGAACGCGCGGCCGTCGGCGAGGTCCTTCTTCGCCATCTCTGCGATGTCGGCGCCGGCCGCGAACACCGGCGACGCGCCCGCGAGGACCACGCAGCGAATCTCCCGGTCGCCCTCGAGCTCGAGGAACGCGGCGTCGAGCTGCCCGAGGACGGTCGAGTTGAGCGAGTTCAACGCCTCGGGCCTGTCCAGGAGTACCCAGGCCACTGGACCATTCCGCTCGATCCGGACGAGCCGTAACGTCCATGACTTTTCCCCGCGCTGAGCGCGGTCGGTGAGGTCCCGCGAGACGGGGAACGCGTCCCCCCATTGGGCCGCGTACACCTCGACGGTGACGACCGCCGGCCGCAGTCCCATCTCGTTGAGGATCGCGAAGGGGCCCCGCTTCCATCGCAGCCCGACGACTGCGCCGCGGTCGGTTGCCTCGGGCGTCGCGACGCCCTCTTCGACGAGCCGGGTAGCGATCCCCAGGACTAGGCCCAGGAACCGGTCGCGGACGATGCCCTTCTTGTCGGGCTCGACGACCGTGTCCTTCCAGGGCCACGGCTGGCCCTTCTCGAACTGCTGGACGAGGCCGGGGGAGGCCGAGTAGGCGCGGCCGAACGCCGCTTCCAGCGAGCCCATCGAGTGGTGGGCGATCGGGATCCCGGTGACGTTCATCAGCTCGAACGGGCCGAGCGTTGTCCCGAACACCTCCCGGCCGACCTCTTCGATCGTGGCGAGCGAGGCAACGCCGTCGCCGGCCATGCGAGCGGCCTCGTTGAGGTACGGAACGAAGTAGCGGTTGACGGCGAACCCCGCCGCGTCCTTCACGCGGATCGGGACCTTCTTGATCCGGTAGGCGAACCGCTCGAGGTTCTGAAGCGTCTCCTCGCTCGTGTCGGCGCCGCCGATCACCTCGAGGAGCTTGTTCACGGCGGCCGGGAAAAAGAAGTGGAGGCCGGCGAAACGGCTCGGGTCCGGGAATCCCTCCGCGAGGCGCGTGACGGACAGCGAGGAGGTGTTCGTGGCCACGATCGCGGTCGCGTCGACGTGCGGGGCGACCTCGGCAAACAGTGCGCGCTTGACCGCCTCCTCCTCGAACACCGCCTCGACGACGAGGGCGGCGCCCTTCACCGCGGTGGCGACGTCGGTCGTGAACTCGATGCGCGCCAGCACCTCGGCCTTCTTCGCCGGGGTGGACTTCTTGCGCTGGATCGCGCCATCGAGGGTCTTCTCGATCAGCGAGCGGCCGCGCGCGAGCATCGCATCGTTGAGGTCGCGCAGGCGGACCCGGTAGCCGGCCTGCGCGCACGCCTGCGCGATGCCGCTCCCCATGTTGCCCGCGCCGAGGACGGCGACGATCGCGGGCGGAACGATTCCGACCTTCCCCATCGATGCCCCTCAACTTGGGGGCGATCTGCCCCCGAGAGCCGCGGGAGTCGACCCTTGGTATTAATCGTTCGTCGGGCGGCCGACTGGCCAGCGTGAACTCATAGCCGAGAGCCAACGACCCCGCCAACCAGGCGATCGCCGCGGAGGCGGCAACGTCGTGCGGCTCACCCCCCTCGCGGCACGGCCCGGTGTGGGGGGACGCGAATAATACCCTAAGGCCTCCGCCCGCACGTGGACGGTGAGCCGCCGCTCGACACGCTCAGGGACCGTGCGGTCGGCACCGAACGGGCGTTCGTTCTCGCGACCGGCGGCTACTCGCTCGAGATCTCGGGCGCGTCGCTGGTCACGCACGAGCGGATCCCGGTTCCCCGGTTCAACTTCATCTCCGTCGGTCGTGTCGGCGCGGACCGCCAGACCGCGATCTTCGAGCGCGCGCTCGACCATTACTTCCAACGGGCGCTCCGCCCCTCCATCCGCGTTGCCTGGCCGGTTCCCGAGTACGTTGACAAGACGGTGCGTGGATTGGCGTTCCATCCGCGCCCCGAGCCCCATACCCTCCTCTGGAGCCGACCGCGTTCGGGAGAGGAACCGGCGTCCGGTATCGAGGTCCGGCGAGCCGAGCCCGAGGAGTTGGACCTGGTGTTGGGATTCTGGACGGACGGCCCCCATCGCGCGGAACTTCGTCGGGCCTTGGAGGTCGCCTGGTCCCGCCCAACTCCTGAGGAACGGCTGATCCCGCTCCTCGCGGAGAGTGAGGGGGAGTCGGTCGGCAGCATCGTCGTTCTGGTCCGGGACGCGGTCGCCTCGCTGCACGGCCTCGCCGCCCGGCCGGGGTCCCACGCCGCGGGCGTCCTGTCGTCCCTCCTCAGTCTCGCCCTCCGCCTCCCGGAGACCCAGGAGATGGGGGCGGTCGTCGTGGCGTCCGACCGGGTCTCGCTCGAGTCCCAGTTGACTCGGTCGGGATTCGTTCCTCTTCGGCGGTACGTCGAGTACGAGCTCGCTGCCGACGCCCAGCTGACGATGCCGGACCCTGGCCCGGCCCAACCGGCGCGGTGGCGCCCGCCGCGGGCTCCGTCCCCCGGCACTCCGTAATATCCGCAGGCCGAGGACGCCTCCGGGAGGGCGGCAGGATCGATCCCGAAGGGGATCGCGCGAAGTTGGGCGTCGTTCAGGCCGCGCCGCGTCGGACCCCGTCGAGCTTCAGGCGTTGCTCGAGGGAGGCGATCGTGCGGATCGTCGGCACAACCGTGTCGGCGTTCAGGCTGATCGAGTCGATGCCGCGCCGGACGAGGAACTCGGCGAACTCGGGGTAGACGCTGGGACCTTGGCCGCAGATCCCGACCGTCCGCCCCTCGGCGTGGGCGCCGTCGATCAGCATCTCGATGGCCCGCTTGACGGCGGGGTCGCGCTCGTCGAAATACCCCATGCGCCCGAGGGTCTCGGAGTCGCGGTCGGCGCCGAGGACGAGCTGCGTGAGGTCGTTCGACCCGATCGAGAAGCCGTCGCAGTGGGCGGAGAACTCGCGCGCGAGGAGGACCGTCGAAGGAACCTCGGCCATCAGGTACAGCTGGAAGTCCCGCGACCTTCGGAGACCCTTGTCCCGCATCATCCCGGCGATCTCCTCGAGCTCCCAAGTGTTGCGAACGAACGGCAGCATGACCATCGCGTTCTTCAGGCCCTTCTGGGAGCGGACCTTCTCGATCGCCTCGAGCTCGCAGAGGAAGGCGGGCTTGTAGATCGGGGAGATGTAGCGCGAGCAGCCCCGCCAGCCGATCATCGGGTTCTCCTCGTGCGGCTCGAACTCCTCGCCGCCCGGCATGCCGCGGTACTCGTTCGTCTTGAAGTCGGACGTCCGGATGATGACCGGGCGCGGGTGGAACGCCTGGCAGACCTTCGCGATCCCCTCGACGAGGCGCTCGACCAATTGGTCGTGCTTCCCCTGCTTCAGCAGCGCGAGTGGGTGGTCACGGACGTGGGCGGTGAAGATGAACTCGATTCGCATCAGGCCGACGCCCTGCACCGGGAGTCGGGCGTACTCGGCGGCCTTCTCCGGCACGCCGACGTTGACGTAGATCCGGGTCGCGGTGACCGGGACGTGTCCGTGGCCGCCGTCTCCTCCTCCCGACGACCCCGACGAAGCCGCCGGAGCGGCCGCCGCGGCGGCCTTCGCGAACGCGAGGCCCCGGTAGACCGAGCCGGTCTTTCCGTCGACGCTGATATGCTCGCCGTCGGCGATGAGCTTCGTCGCATCTCGCGTCCCGACGACGCAGGGCACGCCAAGCTCCCGCGAGACGATCGCGGCATGGCACGTCATCCCGCCCTCGTCGGTGACGATCGCGGCGGCCTGCGCCATCGCCGGAACCATGTCCGGCGTCGTCATCGTCGTGACGAGCACCTCGCCGGCCTTCAGGTGGTCCATCTCCGCCGACGTGCGAAGCAGCCGTGCGGTACCGCCCGCGACGCCGGGGCTCGCCCCGAACCCGCGGACGATCGGCTCCGAGGGTGGGCTGGACGAAGCGGGGGCGCCCGTGGTGTGGGGCATCGCCCGCTCATCGCGGCCGTCGGCGGCCGGAGCGTTCGCCGGCGGGATCGTCGTGACAGGCCGGGCCTGGACGACGTAGATCGACCGGTCGTCGGCGCACCACTCGACGTCCATCGGGCGGCGGTAGTGAGATTCGATGACGCGCGCGAGGGACGCGAGCCGGTGGATCTTCTCGTCCGAGAGCTTCTGCTTGCGGCGGTCCGCCTCCGGGAGGTCGACCCGTTTGTTCCCCCCTTCCTCGTTGCGGACCAGCATGAACGCCTGCTCGCTCAGCTGCTTGTGGACGATCCGGTGCGAGGCGCCGTCGACGACGTAGTGGTCGGGGGTCACCTCGCCCCCGACGATCGCTTCTCCGAGGCCGAGCCCGGCCTCGATGATCATGTGGTTCTCCCCGGTGTTCGGGTCGCGGGTGAACAGGATGCCGCTGACGACCGAGTCGACCATCTTCTGGATGAGGACCGCGAGCCGCACGTCGGAGTGGTCGAACCCCTTGCGCGCCCGGTAAACGAGTACCCGCGGCGTGAACAACGAGCCCCAGCAGCGCCGGATCCCGTCAAGCACCGCTTCGGTGCCCCGCACGTTGAGGTACGTCTCCTGGAGACCCGCGAACGACGCTCCTTCGAGGTCCTCGGCCGTGGCCGACGAACGGACCGCGACGAACCGGACGCCCTCGTCCGCCGAGAACCGCTCGAAGCTCGCGACGATCGCGGTCCGGAGGTCCGGGGGGAATGGCGTCGACTCGAACGATTCCCGGATCCGGCGCGACGCCGCCTCGATCGTCTCCGGGCGCGACGGTTCGATCGTCGCCAGCGCGGCGGCGAGCTCCGCCTTCACGGGAGTCTGGTCGACGAACGACTGGTACGCCTCGGTCGTGACGATGATCCCGGGGGGGACTGGGAGCCCCTGCCGGACGACCTCGCCGAGTTTGCTCGCCTTTCCGCCGACGAGCGGGAGGTCCGAGTCGGAGACGTCGGCGAGGTTCACGACGAGCGGCATTGTCCTCCTACCCTCGAACGATCCGGTACGCGACGATGTCCTCGGTCGGAGAGTAGGGGTGGACCACGTGGACCTCGGGCACCGACCACGTCCCCGGGACGATCGTCCCTACGGTCTGCACGAGCTCCCCTGGACGGTTCCGGAGCCTCGAACGCTCCGTCCGTTCGTAGTAGTGGAGCGTGCCCTCGCGCTCCAACGTCGCTCCGACCGAGGGTAGATACTTAACCCCTCCGTGAGGGAGATTCAGGATCGCGCGTTCGCACGTCCCTGCGACGGGCGCGAACCGCTCGATCGAGTCGGTCAGGACCCGCCACGGCCGGGCCGGACCCGCGCTGGCGAGGTTGCGCTGCGCGAGCTCCGTGGCGGCCGGGTTGGAGTCGACGGCGACGAGTTCGCGCGCCCGGCCGTCGCGGACGATGTGGGCACCGAACGGTGCGATCCCGCACGCGAAGTCGATGACCCGCTCGCCGGAGCGCACCTCCTCGGCGACCCGGGCGTGTTCGCGCGCGAGCCGCGGTGAAAAGTACGCGCGCTCGAGGTCGGTCTCCAAGTGCACGCCGTTCTCCCGGTGGACCGTCGTCCATCCTCCGGAGCCGGCGAGCCGTTCGAGCTGACGGAGCCGCGATTCGCCGTGGACCCCGCCGTCGCGCCCGACCAAGCGGGCTCCGGGGACGAACTCGAGCAGCGCGGCCCCGATGGCGACCGAGTGGGGAAGCAGTTCGTCGGGGATCCGAACGAGCACGATGTCGCCGATGACGTCGAACGACCGCGGCAGAGAGTCGCGCAGCTCTTCGGGAACCTGGGCGAGATCCCGGTAGGACGACGGGGCTGCCGGCGTCCGCTCGACGAATTCTCGCTCCTCGAACCGGGCGCCGGGGACCGGGTCGATCGGCGGCCCGGAGACCGGGAAAATCACCTCGTCGCCGTCTCGGGCGACCACCAGCTCCCCCCGGAGCACCCCGGAATCCGAGAGCGCGCGGCGGACCCGCTCCGCCTCGGCTCGGGCGACGACGGCCCCGAGCGACCTCATGAACGGGCAGGGCGCCCGAGCAACAGGTCGACCACCTCGGCGCCCCGGTGGTCCCCCAGAGCCCCACGAGCCGCGAGGCTCTCCCCGAACTTCCCGCTCGGCGGAGAGGGAGCGACGCCGGCCCCCGCCAGCACGAACGGAACCGGGTCGTCGGCGTGCCCCTTGAGCGAGCATGGCGTGGCGTGGTCGGCCGTCACAGCGACCCGGGTCCGCGACCAATCGACACCCGCGAGGAAGGGACCAAAGAACGACCGGTCCAGCGCTTCGACGACCGATTTCTTCGCCGGGGCGTCGCCGTCGTGGCCGGGCTCATCGGGCCCCTTCAGGTGGAGGTAGACGAACGGAGACTCGCGGAGCGCGTCGAGCGTGACGACCGATCGCTCCGCCAAGGAGGCGTCGCGGTCGCGTCCCATCGGGCCCACGAACCGGTCCTGAAGCCCGAGGCATCGGGCGATCCCTCGTTCGACCGGCATTTCCGTGACGGCTGCGCCGCGGAGACCGTGCTTCTGCTCGAACGAGAGGGGCGGCGTCTTCGGAAGCGAACCGGCGTTGCGGACCAGGATGGTGTTGGCGACCTTCTGCCCCGCCACGGCCCGGCGGGCGTTGACCGAGTGCCCGGCGAGTCGAGCGGCCGCGCGCGCGAGCCACTGGTCGATGGCCGCCGCCGTCCGTTTCGCCGCGTCCGAGCCGTCCAGGGCTCGCACGGGAATCGGTCGAGCGTCGGTCGGCATCCGAGCGCGCCCCATGCCGCCGACTCGCTCGTAGTACGGGTCGGAATTCGACACTTCGGGCGAGAGCGCTCGCCCGTCCATCGAATGGAGCCACAGGACGCCGCGGTGACCGACGGTGGCCCGGACCTCGGCACGGATCCCCTGATCGGCCAGCAGGTCCGCTTGCGTCAACGCCTCGGCCAACGCCCGCGAGTGTTCGGTCGTAAGAGTCCTCCCGACCCGGGAGTCGAGGATCGCCCCGGAACCGTCGGCCGTCGCGAAGTTGAGCCGGAGCGCCACGTCCCCGGGAACGAGGTCCACTCCGACCCCCAGCGCCTCCAACACCCCGCGACCGGGCGAGTCGTGCACCGGGTCGTAGCCCAGGAGCGCGAACACACCGGCGTCCGACTCGGGCGCGATTCCCGGACCGACGACCGTGACGCGGCCGATCGACCCTTGCGCCACCAGCCGGTCCAGATTCGGCGTGCTCGCCGCCTCCACCGGGCTGACCCCCCCGGTCGCCGGGTGCGGGCGGTCGCCGAGTCCGTCGAGGATGATCAGAGCGAACCGATCTGCGGCCAACGAGCCGGCGACTCGCGGTTCCCTTATATGCCGTGGCCCGCTCGGAGGCCGTTCCGTGCCGCGAGCGGTCAGCTTGAAGGCGCTGGTGCAGACCCGCGCCGGCAAGATCGTCCTGTTCCTGATCGCCCTCGCGACCCTCGCGGCGTCGTTCTTCTACCTCGGGCCGTACTTCGCGATCCCGACGTTCCTCCTTGCCGGGCTCGGGCTTCCGATCTACCTCGGCTGGAAGGTCCCCAAGCACCTCGCGATCCTGGGTATCGCCGCGCTGCTCCTCGCGGCGCCGATCGTCAACTACGGCCTCACATCCGAGGCGATGACGCCGAGCCCCGCCGTGAACTCCTCGACGGATCACGGCAACACCTCCACCGGTGCACCGGTTCTGACCAACGCCACCGCCACGCCCTACAACGGGGCCGGCGGCTCGGCTTTCGCGTTCACCGTCGACCTGTATCCGAATCGACTTCCGACGAACTACACGCCGTACCAACTGTGGGTCTACGTCAGTACCTGCCCAGGCGCGACGGGGAACTCCTCTCCGTTCTGCGGCTCCGGCTACCCGTTCTACCCGGTCGGTCAGAACGTCACGACGGTGAGCGCGTCCCCGACGCCCGTGACGTTCCACGTGAACCTCCCTGGCCCGAACATCTGGTGGTGGCAGATGGGGCTCCTCGCGCGCGCGACGACGTTCAACGCGAGCGCCAACAAGACGAACACGACCTACCAGTGGATCTTCCTCGCCGTCCCGAACGCCTACGGGGCGGTGCAGGGCCCGATCACCGGCACGTGGGCGACGACGTACCAGCTCCTGCTGCCCCAGACCGCCATCGACATCCTGTTCTATCCGGGGATCGTTTTCTTCCTCGCCCTCCTCGTCTACGTATTCCTGAAGAGCCGCGAAGCGCGTCGCAAAGCGCAGCGGGCCGCCTCGGACGCGGAGATGATCCCTCCGACGACCGGAGCCCCGCCGAGCTCGACCGGGGGGACTCCCCCGCCGAGCGCCTCGCCCGCCGTAACCGGAGCGGCCCGTCGGGCCGAGTCGAGTTGTCCCAAGTGCGGCGCTGTCGTGTACCCGGATGAGAAGAACTGCTGGAAGTGCGGAGCTCCGCTGAGCCCCGGCGCCGGCACCCCCCTGAAGTCCGGCGGGAGCTGACCGGGGCTCGCCCGGTTCGTCCGGACGACGCCGACCGGCTCGGTGGGCGGTCCAAAGACGGAACTACCCCCGCGGCATCGCCGAACGGGGAGTAGCCGTGACGACATCGATCTTTGGCCGACGAACTCTTGCCTGGTCGACCTCGGTTCTTGTCCTCCTCGCGCTCGGCACGCTGCTCGGGGCCTCGGCGTTCGCGCCCATCCCCCACTCGGCAGCTCACTCCATCGTGACGGGGGCCCCCGCCCGACTGGCGGCGGCCTCGGCCCTCGCTGCTCCGTCCCCCGCGATCTCCCATGCTTCGCTCCGCTCCGCCACGGGCGCGATCGGCCCGGGCCAAAACGCGACCGCCACCGGCGTTCCCGGGTGGGACAACGTGACGAACACCTCGGGGAAGTCCCCCGCTCCGCGAAGTTACGGCCGCTCGTTCGCCTACGACCCCATCGACCACTACCTGCTCATGTTCGGCGGCTACGGGTCGGGAGGCGGCTACCTCGGCGACACGTGGACCTACGCGAACGGGAGCTGGACCCAGATCCACCCGAAGGCCTCCCCGACCGCTCGCGACCACTCCACGCTCGCCTGGGACCCGATCGACGGCTACGTCCTGCTGTTCGGCGGCTCGGGCAACGGCGGCGACTACGGCGACACCTGGACGTTCCTCCACGGCAATTGGACGCAACTCACCCCCTCGACCCATCCGTCGGCCCGCTGGGCGTCGGCGATGACCTGGGACGGGGCCGACAACGAGATGGTCCTCTTCGGTGGCTGCGCCGGGAGCGCCATTGGCGACACGTGGACGTTCGTTGGCGGGAACTGGACCCAGGTCAGCCTCAGCTCCGCTCCGTCGGCCCGGGAGAACGTCGCGCTCCGCTACGATGCGGCGGACAACCAAGTCATCCTGTTCGGCGGCGACGACTACGCCGCCGGGACCGACTCCGACACCTGGGCGTTCCACGCCAACAACTGGACCCAGCTCACCGAATCGGTTCACCCGAGCGCTCGGTCGATGGCGAGCTTCTCCTATGACGTGGCCATCTCCTCCCTGGTTCTGTTCGGAGGAAGCGGCGCCCAGACGTTCGGGGACACCTGGCTGTTCTCCGGCGACCAGTGGACCCCCAGCCACCCGAACGACGCACCGCTCCCCCGATTCTTCGGCGAGATGGCCTACGACCCGTCCGCCGCACAGGTCATTCTCTGGGGAGGATCTGGCGCGCTCGGCGACCTCACCGACACCTGGGTGTATGCGGGGGTCAACCTCACGGCGAACGACACGGCGTCGTACTCCACCGGGTCGATCCGGGTCGGGTTTGACGCCACCGCGGTCGGCGGAAGCGGCACCATCAGCTACCTGTGGGAGTTCGGCGACGGCAACTCCTCGACCGAGCCCGCGACCAGCAACTTCTACGGGACTCCCGGACGCTACATGGCGACGGTCTGGGCGAACGATGCGAACGGTAGCTCCGCCAGCACGTCGTTCTTCGTCCGCGTGATCGCGCCCTTGACGGCGTCGGCGCAGGCGTTCCCGACGACCGGGGTCGTGCCGCTCACGGTCCAATGCTCCTTCGCCGCGTCGGGCGGCAGCGCGCCCTACGACGTCCTGTGGTCGGCCGGCGCCGGGACGAACACCAGCACGTCGGACACGACGTCGTTCGTCTACGGGGCGTCCGGAACGTTCACCGCCACCGTGAACGTCACGGACTCGGCCGGGGCGAGCTGGAACGACACGTTCACGATCGTGGCGGAGCCTCTGGTCATCGCGCCTCTGGGGAGCGGCGTCGTGGCGTCGGCCACCGACGGAGCGGCCCCGCTCCAGGTCTGGTTCAGTTCATCGATGTCCGGCGGCGTGCTGCCGTACACGACGGCGTGGGCGTTCGGCGACGGGTCGACCGCGACCGGAACGGCCGTGAACCACACGTTCACGATCCCCGGCGCGCTCACCACGACCTTCACCGTCACCGACGCGCGCGGGATCCTGCACACCTCCTGGGTCAACATCACCGTCGGGCCGGGCCTGAGCGCGAGCGGGACGGCCCCGCCGACCGCCGTCGCGAACTCGAGCGTCTCGTTCTCGGGAACCGTCAATGGCGGCGAGGCTCCGTACACCTCGGTCTGGGACTTCGGGGACCAGCACGCCGCGGCGACCATCGACGCGACCCACGCCTACGCGTCCGCCGGTTCGTACGATGCGACGTTCACCGTCGTCGACCACCGCGGGATCTCCGTGAGCCAGCAGTTCCACGTCTCCGTCAGTGCGGCCGCCGCGAGCAACAACGAGACGACCCACCCGAGCACCAACGGCGGCTCGTCGAGCTCGATCGGCGCGGACACGGCCGTCGTGGCGCTCGCGGTCCTCGGGGGCGCCGCGATGATCGCGGTCGCCATCGTCGTGGTCCGTCGGATGGACCGGTAGGCGCGCGCCTAGCTCGGCGGCGGCGCGCGGCGCCGTCGCCACAGGACGACGACCGCCGCGGCGAGGACGACGACGGCGAGGCCGCCCGCGAGCGCATACTGCCAGGCGAGGAGCCCGCCCTGGGGCGTGGAGTGCGGGAGCGGGTGTGTCCCGACCGGACACGTCGCCAGCTGGACCGTGACCACGCCGGACGCCGTCGTGGAGCCTCCGGCCGAGTCGTTCGTGGTCAGCGTGAGCTCGAAGGTGCCGGCGCTGGTGTAGGTGTGGTTCGCCGTCCCACCCCGCTGGAGTGGGGAGCTGTCCCCGAACGTCCAGGTGTCGACATACGGCGGAGTGCCGCCGCTCGAGACCGCCACGAGATGCACCGTGAACGACGGGCCCGGACACGTGGTGATCGAGGAGTTCACCTCCGTGTACGACGTGAAGAGCGCCGGGGGAACCGCGGTCACGACGATCGGGACGCTGAGGTTGTGCTCGGTCCCGAGCGCATCGCTCGCCTGGAGCGTGGCATTGAACGACCCCGTGCTCAGGTAGGTGTGGTTCGCGAACCGGCCGGTGGAGTTCGCGCTGCCGTCTCCGAACGCCCACTGGAACTGGTACGGCGCCTGGCCGAAGCTGCCGAGCGCTTGAAAAGCGACCTGGAGGGGGACCGTGCCGGTCGTCGGTGTGGCGAGGGCGCTCGCGAGGAACGCCGAGGTCGCCACGACCTGGACCGAGCTCGTGATCGTGCCGTTCGAGAGGTCGTGCACGGTCAGGACGACGGAGTAGGTCCCCGCGGAGTGGAACGTGTGGGTGACCACGCTCCCGGTGGCCGTCGCGCCCTGGTCGGAGAACGACCAGGTGTACCGGTAGGGGCCGCCGGCTCCGTTCGCCGCCGTCCCCGTGAACGTCACGGTAAGGGGTGCGGGCCCTATCGAGGGGACTGCTGCGGACGACGCCGAAAGCGGGGGGGTCACGATCACATTGGAGTTCGCCGTCTGGGTCGCGTTCCGCATATCCCGTACCACGACCGAGACGTTGTAGCTCCCCATGGCGGGGTACGCGTGGACCGGAGCCGCCCCGTATCCCGTCTGGCCATCGCCGAACGACCAGCTGAAATTGTAGGGCGGAAGCCCTCCTGCGACGACGCCGACGAAGGAGATGTTGAGGGGAGCGCTCCCATTCGGCGGTTGGGCGACGAGGGACGCGGACGCCAGCGGGATGCCCGCGGCGAGGAACGTCCCGTGGCTCGAGAAATCGCCCGACTCGAAGAACACCTGGCCGTTCTCGATGCTCGCGGCGCCCTCGATGGACTGGCCCGAGGGGACCGCGAGGGTGGAGAGAATCCCCCCCGAAGAGGCGTTCATGACCTCGAGGGTGCCTCCTGAACCCTCCGCGACGAGGCCGTTCGCGTACGCGAGACCCGCGTCGATCGGACCTCCCGTTCCCTGCGTCCACTTCACCGACCCGTCCGATGGGTCGATCGCCTCGACCGTTCCCGCGTAGGACGTGCCGTTCAACGTGGCCCCGGCGCCGCCGAGGTAGAGCGTCGTCCCATCGAACGAGGCCGGAGAGAAGCCGCTCGCGGTCGGGATGTTCCACACCGGTCCCCACGAGCCGTTCGACGTGACGTTCGACCGGTTGAGCGCGTAGAAGACGCCGTTCTTGTTCTCCGCCCCCACGAGCTCTCGGCCGGAAGCGTCGTGGAACAGGATCACGCCGCCGCCGAAGTCCGAATCCGTTCCGTTTACGCCGGGAACCATCCAAGAACCCAACAGGCTCAGGTTGGTCGCGTTCAGCGCCACGATCGACTGGGAAAGCGGCTGCGAGTGGACTCCGTCGTCGTTGCCCGTCGCCACCCAGACAGTGTTCGTCGCCGTGTCCACGGCGGGTGTCGTCCAGATCGTCGCTCCCAACTCGCCGCCGGGCGTGAAGTTGAACCGGTGGACGATCGAGTGGTTCCCAGTGAGGTTCACCATCAGCATGCGGCCCTGGACGAGGGGGCTATCGATGCAGCTCGCGATGCCGATGTACTCGTAACCGTGGTAGAGGAGCGGGCTCGCCCAATTGAACCCGCCACCGGCGGACGTCGTGTCGGTGACCTTCACCTTCCAATCGACCGCGCCGTTGGTCGCGTTGAGGGCGTACCAGTAGTCGTTCCCGCCCCCGACGAACACCGTGCCGTTCCACACCGCCGCGCTCCCGTCGATGCCCATCGGGTCCCCCCAGCTGCAGTTCGGGTCGGTGCTGAGGAACGTCTTCCAGAGGATGTGGCCGGTCGTCGCGTTCATCGCGTACTCGCTTCCGTCCCACGAGCCGGCATAGACGGTGCCGTTGACGATCGTCGGGGAGCCGAAGTCCGAACCGTTCGACTTGATCCTCCATTCGATGGCGAGCCGCGAGGCGTTCGATGGGCTCAGGGTGCGTTCGGCGAGGTTGGCGGCCGTCCGTCCCGGGTTTTGCAGGTACGTCGACCAGTTCCCGCCGAGCGAGCTCGAAGCCGCAGGTCGGGCGGAGAGCGCGCGGTCATGCCCCACCGATTCCGAAGGCGATGGGAAGGCCCCGGAGAGCCGCTGGTCCCATCCGGAGGTGGTGAGCGTCGGGAGCGCGACGAGGACGACCGCGAGGAAGACCAGGGCGTGGCGCGACACCGCGGGCCGGGAGGCCCTTTCGGCTTGTAACGGTGCGCCCGGGCGGGCCGCGGGAGCCGCGTCGCGACGGCGAGGCGCCGGTCGCTACGTGAACACGGTCGCGGTGTTGTAGAACGAGATCGCGATCAGGTTGTTCGCCGCATAGTAGTCAGGGTTCTCCGTCGTGATCCCCACCGACAGCACGAAGTTGCCCGCGGCCGGCGCGCTCCAGTTGAATGCGATCCACGTCCACGCGCCGGCGCCGCCGGGCGTGCCGAGCCCCGTGACGAGGGACCCGAGATAGTACGCCGGCGAGCCGCCGACGTACAGGGTCGCGAAGACGCCCCCGCCCGACGGTCCATTCGTCCGGACCGCCACGTAGAACTGCGTGGGGAGGTTGTGCTTCAAGCCGATCGTCACGACGCCGGCGACGCCTTGGTCGAGGAGACCACGGCCGGCGTTCGTCGTGGTGGACAGCCCGCAAAGGAAGTTGACGCCGTTGTAGAGCACGGCCGCGTCGGCGCCCGTCCCCGTACCCCACGCCTGGTTGTTCGGGGTCTTGGTCGCGATCAGCGTCGGGTCGGTGGCGAGGATCAGCTGCTGATGGTCGGTCGAGGCGTTCGTGTACGCGCCTACGGTCAGCGCTCCGGAGTCCTTCAGCCAGGCGTGGCCGGAGGCTTGGAGGGTCAGCGCGAAGTACGGCTGGAACGCCGCCGAGGCCGCGTACGTCTGGTTGAGGGAGAGTGTCCCCGCGGTGATCCCGTCGGACCGCAGCGCGGGGGACGTCGCGGACGAGGTGTAGGTGAGCGACGTGCTCGCCGACTTCGAGGTCGTGCAAGTCCCCGAGGTCGCCAGGCCGAATTGGGTCTGGAACGCCGCGGAGTAGCTCGTGCACGCCGTCGCGGTGAACGCGTTCGAGCCGATCAACCAGAAGTTGGTCGTCGTGGCGGCGCCGGTGATCTTCGTCTGTTCCGCGGCGCCGGGCGGGACTTGGGCGCAGGCGAGGCCCGTCGCGCTCCCGAAATCGATGATCACGACGCCGTACAACCTCAGCGTCGCCGTGGCCGGGAGGGTCGAACCGCAGGCGACGGACATCGCGGTGTACGGGACCCCGTCGGCGGTGAGCATCTGGGCGATGTTCGCGCTCGTGTTCGACGCGGGGAACGAGGCCGCCGGGTAGGCGTGGGCGATGAACAGGATCTTCGGGAAGACCGTAATCGAGATCCCGCTCTCCGCCGAGGAGCCGGTCATCGTGGCAAGCGCCTGGACCGAGGACGTTCCGACGGCCGCCGGAGTCCACGCCTGCGTGTAGAGCGCGGTGCCGCCGCCCAGGATCGCCTGCGATTGCGGGCCGCCGACGGTGTTGCCGCCAACGTAGAACTGAACGACGACGGTCGCGGCCGAGCCGCCCGTGTTGGTGACTTCGGCTTGGAGCAAGACGGGCAGTCCCGCGACGGGCGCCGTGTTGTTCGCGCCGACCTGGACCTGGAGCGCGGAGGAGCCGCCGCCGGTGTTC
This sequence comes from Thermoplasmata archaeon, assembly GCA_022750115.1. GTDB lineage: Archaea > Thermoplasmatota > Thermoplasmata > Lutacidiplasmatales > UBA184 > Lutacidiplasma. The sequence continues at coordinate 111,213 of JAKIWI010000001.1, read as the reverse complement.
GAGATGAAGACGGGGATCGCGATCGAGTTGTGCAGGCTCGAGTTGTCGGTCGCGTTCACGAACACGTAGTAGGTGCCGGTCGAGATCGAACCGGCGGCGAGCGTGTAGATCCACAGGCCGGACGTCGCGAGCAGGGCCATCTGGTGGAGGCCGCTCCCCACAACTCCAGGGATCTGGGAGAGGTTCACGAACACCGAGCTGAACCGGAGGTTGTTGTCGGTGATGCCGACGAACACCGTGAACGCCTGGTTGGGGCCGGGGCTCGCCGGGTTGATGCCCGCCTGCGAGAAGATCGGCGGCATGTTCGGGTTCGAGCCGGGGAGGGTGATGCGGAACAGCAGCTGCGACTGCGTGATGATGGAGATCGTCAGGTTGTCGCCGACCGTCAAGCCGTACGACGTCAGGTTGAGGGTCCAGGTCTGGCCGAGCGACCAGACCGACGAGCCGTTCAGGCCCTGGGCGATGGTGAACGGAGTGGCGAACAACGCCGGCTTGGCGGCGGACTGGAGGTAGATCGCGGTCTGAGTCGTCGAGACACCAGCGATGGTCGGGCCGGCGAGGTGGAGGACGTGAACCGAGATGATGTTCGCGCCGTTGTAAGCGAGCGACGCCGAGAACTGGTTGGCCGGCTGTGCCGGCGGGTGCGGGAAAGTGTTGATGAAGAAGAACACCGAGGCGAACAGCGTCACCGTGAGCGCGAGGAGCAGGATCGTGGCGACCACGTCGGACACTCCCCGCTGGTTGCGGTGGGCGCCCGAGCGGCGAAATCGAGACGATCGGATGCGGCGGCCTCGGGGAGCAACTGCGGTCACAAACCTCTCAGGGCAGGGGGCCCGTCGTAGTACTGGCGGGGTCGCGTATTTGAACGTTCTCCGCGCGGCTCGTCGGAGCGACCCTAGCGGCGCCAACACACGTATGGATGCGCGTCGCACCCGGGCCGCAGTTGGGACCGACTCCGCGCGCGAAAAAACGGGCCGGTTATACGCAGCTCGCGAACGATTTTCGCGCGCGAAGCGTCCGGAAAATTTGTTCGACAACGCCGGGAAGCTCCGATCGAATCGCGAGAACCCGTTCTCGTCGCGCGGCCGGCCCATACTATAAGTATGATGATTTTGCATAGCTCGCGCCAGCCGTGTTCGACAAACCCCCGCAACTCGATTCGGACGGAGCCGGTGCCCCGTCCACGACACGGATCGGCCCCGAGGATGAGCGCATTGCGCTCAGGTGCCACCGCCGCGAGCTTCAGCTGGTCGACTCGTTTGTCGCCAGTGGCGAGTTCCGCAGCCGGTCGGATCTGATGCGCTCCGCGCTCCGGGAATTCCTCCGGGCGCGGGCCCTCACGGCCGTTGCGAGCGCCACCCCTCGTCCGACCCGGGAACTGATCGAGGTGCCGGTCCGGCTCCGGGTCGACGAGGTGGAGACGCTCCGCGTCTACGGCGAGCTGAACGGGAACGGCCGCGACCTTGCGGACGTCCTCGCCGAGCTCGTCCGTCGCGGCGAGCTCGAGGCGAAGGTCCAAGAGCTGGTCGACCGGGCGCGGACGGCCGTTCGAGGCGCCGATGCCAACCGCGAGAGGTTGCGCGAGCTCCGCGACACGTCGCAGGAGCTCGAGCGGAAGGGGGTCCTCGGCCGGTAGCCGAGGGGTCAGGATTCACGGCGGGGGTGGTGGCGGTGCGCGAGGCCAACGAACAACAGGGAACCGACCGAGACCGAACGATTCGCCGGACGGACGACGTCGACGCAGGGCTCTGGGAGCCGAGCGTCCGACTAGGTCAGGACGTCCGGTTCCTCCTCGTCGCCGTCGGCGGCGGGGGCGTCCGGGTCGGCCGGGAGATCGCCCGTCGCCACCTTCGCTTCGTCGAGACCGTCGCGATCAACTGCGACCCGCGGGTCGCGGAGGCCGAGGACTTCGACCGCCGGATCTGTCTCGGAGCGGAGGACGGCTCGGGGTTCGGCATCCCGACCTCGGTCGCGGCCGCTGGGCAGCTCGCCCGCGCCGCCGGCCCTGCGCTCGACCGGGTCTTCGAGGGCGCCACCTTCGTGACGGTCGTCGCCTCGCTGGGCGGCGGGAGCGGCACCGGGATCCTCGGGCCGGTGCTCGACGCCGCGAGCCGCTCGGCCGAGGTGCTGAGCGTCTTCGTCATCAAGCCGTTCGCCGCCGAGGCGGAACGGCGCGCGGTCGCGGACCGCGCGATCGCCGGGCTCCATTTCCTCGACGCCTTCGTGGAAAAGCGCCTTCGTCGGCAAGCGACACTGACGGTCCTCGACAACGAGGAGCTGCTCGCGACCGACCGCCAGACCCGCTTCCGCGAGGTTGCGGGCATCTGGGCCGAGCACATCGCGACCCACATCGAAGAGTCGATGCTCAACCCGGTCGAAGCGCTCGTGGACGCCGAGCGGATCGCGGCCCTCGACATCGGCGAGTCGATGGCGCGGACCGCCCACTCGACCCCGTCGTCGATCGGACCCGCGGGGCCACCGCCCGCTCCCCTCCCCCTCCCGAGAGCTTCCCCCCCCCTGGCGGCAGCGACCGACGACGTCGAGCTCACGTTCGAGGTCGTCGTGCCGATCCCGGGCCGCCCCGAACTTCGCTGAGCGGGACCCGGCTCCGCCCGCCATCGCGGGCGCCCGCCTAGTCGGCGGTCGCGAAGCCGGCGAAGCGCAGGATGTCGTCGTGCGCACGGCCGAACCGGGCCCGCAGGAGCGTCTGGGGGTCCGCGAACTCGAGGCGGGACCAGTTAGGGGACGAGAGCGGTCGTCCGGCCGGCCAGTTCGCCCGGAAGAGGAAGTCGAGGTCCCAGTGCCGGTCCGGAGCCCCGGGTCGGCCGTAGGCGTCCGAGACGACCTCGGGACCGGCGAGAGGGAGGTCGACGAGGCCGAGCTGCTCGCTCGCGATCCGAGCCGCGCCCTCCTGCGGGGACTCGTACTCGATGAGGTGGGAAGATGGGAGCATCAGGTGCCCGGCCAGGCGGGCGAGTCGGGCGGGTTCGAGCCCTCCGATCCGACCCCAATCGGCCGAGGGGTGGGGCGTGCCGAGGAGCAGACGCGGGGAGCCGCTGGCTTCGCGAATGATCAAGAAGACGGAGAGGCACGCCCCATCGGCGGGGATTTGGGTGTAGCCGGGTCCTGGATCGGGCTCCCGTCGCCACCGGGTGAAACGACGCTCGGGCTCGGACATCGCGGTTCCGCCGCGGCGGACGGACCGGGCGGCTATCACGCCTCGCTGTGACGTCGCGCCGCTGAGGAATGCTTAAACCCCGAGCCGGCTCGGAACTCCCGTCATGGATGGCCGGCTGCTGACGGTCGCTCTCACCATCGTGCTTCCGGCGATCCTGCTGGCGGTCACGGTCTGGCAATTCGCCTCGAACCCGCTGTCGATCCTGTTCCTCGTCCTGGTCATGATCGGGGGTTCGTTGTACCTCCTGACCTACCCGGAGTCGTTCGGCGAGAGTTCCACCGCGTAGCGGTTTCCCCTCGGGGGCCCGATTCAGCCGTAGATCGTGGGCGAGTTGGGGTCGGGTTCCGACTCCGCGCCCCGAGGACGGGTCTTCAGGGCCTGCCGGATCGCCTTCTCGATCATCGCCGCCTGCGTGCGCAGCGGCGCCGTGTCGATCTTGAGGTCCGGAAGGAGGCGGTCCAGCGCCTCGATCAAGCTCGCACCGGCGAGGTGGTCCGCGAGCCCCTGCGGCGCGTGGCGAGCGCTCACCAGGAGCACCGAGACGGCGGTCGGACTCGTGATCCCCTCGACGAGGAGCGCACCCGAGACCCCTCCGATGATCCCGTCGTCGAGTCGGCGCATGCCGGCGGTCCGAAACTCCGCGGAGGTGGTCTTGTCTTCCCGAGCCGCAGCGAACCAAACGGTCTCGTCGGTCGACGGGCCGTCGGCCGCATCTCCTTCCGCCTCGTAGGGGTGGGGCACGACGCCCTCGAGACCGACGACGAGGCGCGCCGTTCGCTTCGCGGCCCCATCGAGGATCGCCCGGGCCACGGAGTTCGCCGTGTCCTGGGCGACCGGCAGCTCCGACAGGACGATGGACAGGTTGGCGCGTCCGTACACACGAATGGGCGGGTGCACGACACCGCCTTGGACGACCGCGATCGGCTGCGCCTCGGTCCCCTCGAAGACCCCGACGCGCGGGAGCTTCAGGGTCTTGACGATGTAGTGGCCCGCGATCGTCGCGGCCAACCCCGCCGAGGGAAAGCTCGACAGGACGATCCCTCCGTCGGTGAGCGGCTCCGACTCGGTCCCGGTGTCGCGCCACGTCAGCGTCATCGCAATCCCGTCGGGTCGGAGCGAGCGCCGCTAGGTAAGCACGCCGTTCCCCGGAGTTGGCTCGCGGGCGACCTCGCCGAACGTTCGCATCGCCGGCATTCCCGGTCGGCGTTCCGTCCGCCCCCAAGAACCAAGTACTTCGCGCCGCTCGACGAGGCACGTGGGGCTCCCGTTCCGCGACCTGGTGACGTTCGAGGAGCTTCCGTGGGAGGCGCTCGCCGGCCGCTCGGTCGCAGTCGATGCCTACAACGCCGTCTACCAGTTCCTCGCGACCATCCGACAGCGGGACGGTCAGCCGTTCAGCGACCCCGATGGTCGGGTCACGAGCCACTTGATGGGCGTCCTCTACCGGACCACCTCATTGCTTGGTCAGGGCGTTTTGCCCGTCTGGGTCTTCGACGGGAAACCTCCCGACCTCAAGGCCGGCACCCTTCGGGAGCGATTCCAGGCGAAGGAGCGCGCCGAGTCGGCGTGGAAGGAGGCGCTCGCCGCCGGCGACCTCGAGACGGCCCGTCGCAAAGCCGCGCAGACGAGCCGGTTCTCGCGCTCGATGGCCGACGAGACGATCGAGCTGCTCACGGCACTCGGAGTTCCGACCGTCCGAGCGCCCTCGGAGGGCGAGGCTCAGGCCGCCGCGATGGCCGCCCAGGGGGTCGTATGGGCGTCGGCCTCGGAGGACTACGATAGCCTGCTGTTCCGCGCCCCGCGCCTCGTCCGCGGGCTCGCCGCCCGCGTCTCCAAGGGTCGGGCTCCCGCCGCGCAGATCGTCGACCGGGCGAAGCTCCTCGAGCGGCTCGGCATCTCCGACGAGGAGCTGCTCCTGATCGGGCTCCTGGTCGGGACGGACTTTTCGGATGGGGTCCGGGGGTACGGCCCCAAGAAGGCTCTCAAGCTCGTCCAAGAGCATCTCGGCTGGGAGGCGACGCTGCGCCACGCTGGACTCGACCCCGCCGAAGTGGAGCCGGTCGCCGAGCTGTTCCGCCACCCGGAGACCATCGACGTACCGTCGGTCGCCCTGCGCCCGCTGGACCGAGATGCGGTGCTTCGGATCCTCGTCGACCGCCACGGGTTCTCCACGCCGCGGGTGGATGCCGCGCTGGAGCGAGCCAAGCAGCGACCGACGGGGACGACCTTGACGCCGGTCGAACGCGGCCGCCAGACGTCGCTCGAGACGTTCGGCGGGGAGGCCTCGTGAGCCGCTTCGAGTCGGTCCCGAATTTCTCCGAGGGCCGGGACGATCGCAAGGTCGAGGCGATCGCGGCCGCGGCACGGGGGGTGTCCGGTGTCACGGTCCTCGATGTGGAGCGGAACGCCGACCACAACCGGTGCGTGATCTCGTTGGCTGGCGAGGGGGACCCGCTCCTCGACGCGGTGTTCCGGATGATGCGGGTCGCCGTCGAGACGATCGACCTCCGTACGCACACCGGCGAGCATCCCCGGATGGGCGCGGTCGACGTGGTTCCGTTCGTGCCGCTCGGGGAAGCGACCATGGCCGAGGCGATCCGCCTTTCGGAGAGGCTCGGCGAACGCGTCGCCCGCGAGCTCGGCGTCCCGGTCTACCTGTACGGGGCGAGCGCCCGAGTTCCCGAGCGCTCCGACCTCGCCTTCGTCCGCCGGGGACAGTTCGAGGGCATCCGCGACACGATCGCCTCCGACCCGATCCGGGCGCCCGACTTCGGGGAGAAGAAGGTCCATCCGAGCGCCGGAGCGGTCGCGATCGGAGCCCGACCGGTTCTGATCGCCTACAACGTCTATCTCGACACGCCGGATGTGGCGATCGCGAAGAAGATCGCGAAGGCGGTGCGGGCGCGGGACGGGGGCCTTCCGGAGGTGAAGGCCCTCGGCTTCGAGATCAAGGAACGAAACCGCGCCCAGGTCTCGATGAACCTCACGGACTACCACCGGACGTCGGTCTCGAAAGCGTTCGAGGCCGTGCGGGCGGAGGCCCAGAAGCTCGGGGCAGGGACCGAGGAGTCGGAGATCGTGGGGCTGGTCCCCGAGGACGCGCTGTTCGAGGCGGCCGAATCGTACCTCCAGCTCCGCTCGTTCGACCGCAAGCAGGTGCTCGAGCGGAGGCTCGCGGCGGCCTCCTCCGGTGGAGCCCTCGTATCCCTCAGCGTGAGCGATTTCAGCCAGCGCCTGGCCGACCGCACCCCGACTCCGGGCGGAGGGAGCGCCTCGGCCGCAGCGGCCGCGATGGGGGCGGCGCTCGGTGAGATGGTGCTCCGCTACTCGCTGGACCCGACGCATCCGGACGAGGAGCTCGCCGCGGGGATCGCGACGCTGACGATCGCGCGCCGCGCGCTCCTGACCGGCGTCGATGACGACACCCTCGCATTCGAGTCGCTCCGTGCGGCGCGGCGCGCGCTCAAGGCCGCTCCAGAGGACGGCGAAGCGCGTCAGCGACTCGCGAGCGCGACCCTCCGCGCTACGCAGGTCCCCCTGGACACGGCCCGAACCGCGCGGGAAACGGCGCGACTGCTGGAAGGACTCCGACCGAAGGTCAAGGCGACGATCGCGAGCGATGCCGAGACCGCGCTCGCCCTGCTGAGGGCCGCCGTGACCGGTGCGCTGGCGAACGTGGCGATCAACCTCCCCGACCTCGAGCGAACCGGCGGCGACGGGCGGGCGATCCGGGACGAGGCGGCGGCGCTGGCGAGCGGGTAGCGAGCCATGGCCCCCCACGACCGACCGGACATCCACATCAACTGCGCCGTCTCCGCCGACGGCCGGCTCGCCTTTGCGGGAGGGAGGAGGGCCCGACTGTCCGGCCCACAGGACTTGGCCCGGGTCCAATGGCTCCGCGCCGATGTCGACGGGATCCTGGTGGGCATCGGGACCGTTCTCCTGGACGATCCGTCCCTCCGCGTCCACGCCGAGATGATCGACCGGCCCATGGTCCGGTCGCCCGCCCGGATCGTGCTCGACTCCTCCGGCCGGACGCCGATGTCGGCCCGGGTCCTGGACGGCTCGATCCCGACGATCCTCGCGGTCTCGGAGTCGTGCACGCGGACGTTCCCTCCGAACGTGACGGTGCTTCGCAGTGGCGGCGTTCGCGTCGACATCCCGACGCTCCTCCAGCAGTTGCAGAGGGCCGGGATCCGAAAGATCCTGGTCGAGGGCGGCGGCGAGGTGATCGCCTCGTTCGTCCGCGGGGGTTGGTTCGACCGCTTCACGGTCTACGTGGCGCCGGTCGCGATCGGGGGTGCCACCGCCCCCCCGATGATGCGGGGGCCGGAGACCGTCGGCGACGCGGACGCCGCGCGCCTGCGGTTCGTGAGCGCGGAGCCGATCGACGACGGGGTCCTCGTCACGTACCTTCCGGGCGCCTCGGTCCCCGGCGCGCCGCGACCCTTATCTGACGGCGCCTCTGCTCGCCCTCCGGGAGCGCCGCCGTGAAGCTCGTCCACTTCGTCCTCGCCGACCAGTTCCACTTCGGGATGGTCACCGATGCGAACGAGTACATCGACCTCGATACCGCCTGCCGCGACTACTTCGGGGTCAACCCGATCAAGGGCGCCGACCCCAGCCGGTTCCGCGACATGCGCGCGTTCTTCGCGGGCGGCGCTGAGTCGGTCGAGATCACCAAGAAGATCCTGGAGTACATCGAGCGGCGCCGACGGGCGGGATGGACCCCGCGCGCGGCGACCGGTGCGCGTCTCCTGTTTCAGCCCGCCGAGGGCATCCGGCTCCTCGCGCCCGTGGTGAACGGAGCGAAGATCTACTGCCTCGCCGCGAATTCGAAGAGCCACCTCGCGGAGCAGAACAAACCGATCCCGAGCCATCCGTACCTGTTCACGCGGTTCTTCAACAGCCTCGTCGGCCCGAGCGAGCCGTTGATCCTGCACGACGCCGGGAAGTTCCCGGACGTCGAGGTCGAGCTCGCGGCGATCATCGGCAAGCGGGGCAAGCACATTCCCGCGGGTCAGGCGATCGACCATGTCGCCGGCTACACGATCTCCCTCGACATGGGCTACCGCGACCTCCAGTATCCCCCCGACTCCGCTGTCGACTGGGTGATGGGGAAGGGGTTCGATTCGACGATGGCCGTCGGGCCCTGGGTCGTGCCCAAGGAGGAAGTCGGGGAAGTGTACCCTCTCAAGATGGAACTCAAGGTCGGAGGCACCGTCCGACAGTCGGGCACGACCGACGACTACGTGTTCCGACTTCCGCAGATCCTGGAGCACCTGTCGCGCGGCGTCACGCTCGAGCCGGGCGACGTGATCTCTCTCGGGAGCCTCGGCGGAACCCCGGGGTTCGAGTTCGGCAAGGAGAGCCGCCGGCTGAAGGCGGGCGAGCAGGTCGAGGCGTCGATCGAGAAGATCGGACGGCTCGTCATCCCGTTGAAAGCGGAAGTTCCGCCTCCCCCCTGAGCACGAGGAACAGCGCCACGGGGTCCGCGAGCTCGAGCTCCGCGCCCGCGTGAGCGTCGACCGGCTTTGGCGGGAACGGATAGTGCACGTCGGCCGTCGTCCGCACGACCGTTGTCTCGCCGTCGGCGGCGGGAGGAAGAGCGACGGTGAACGGGTCGAACTCCTCGAGGCGATCGATGGCGATGGGGAGAACTCGGAATCCCGTGCCCCCGTGGAGCGACCCCGGAAGGCGGATCAGCCGATGGATGTCGGTCGTCACCGGAGCGTCGGTCTCGCCCTGGACGGCGAGCGCGGCCCGGGCGACCACCACGTCGAGAAACTCGGGGGGAAGGTCCCGCAGACGGACGTCGAGGCTGTGCGAATCGTGGATCTTTCGGCCAAGTCCGTCTTCCACGAGGAGCTTGGCGAGGTGCCGCGCCCTCTTCGGCGTGAGTCCGGCGTCGACCAGCTCCTGGGTGGCGGCCGCGGGGCCCTCCCGCTCCAATCGCTCGAGCATGGCGAGGACGGCGCGCGACGTGCGACCGCTCCAACCGGGGGCGTCGGGCTCGGGGAGTCGGGCGAACGAGGGGGAGGGACTCCGCCGCGAGGGAGCTTCCACGTCGTCCTCGGCGGCGGGCGCTCCCGGGCGCTCGGAGGAAATGACGCTGCGCGCATCGAACCCGGAGCCCATGATGTAGTCGACGAGCTCGCGGCGCTCCGGACTTGTCAGGATGGCGAAGGCGTCGTCCTGGATGTGGACGTGGTAGCCTCGCCCACCCGAGAAGACGAGCGAGGTCTTTGCGGGGTCGATCCCGAAATCGCGGAACAGGAAATCGTCGAGGAGGTCGCGGACCCGACGGCGCACGAGCGCGAGTTGGCCGGCGTAGTCCAGCTGGCCCGCCCCCCGAAGGTGGTCCGCATCGAGGTCGAAGATGACGTCGGCGCCGAGCCATTCCTTCCCGGGCATCGTCGGATGGTCGGGGTATCGGTAGTAGGCGGACGAGTAGTACACGTGGCGCGGGGTCTCGCGCGCGAGGTAGTCGCGGAACTCCTCGGGCGTTCGGAAGGCGGCGTGCCGGCGCATCATTGTCTCCGAGTTGAACGGGAACGAAGCGAACTCCCGACGGGCGAACCGGAGCGGGGGAGGGACCTCCGTCGACCGGTAGTAGCTTTGGAAATGGCCCCGGGCCCACGCGAGGGCGGGCCCCTCGAGGCGGACCGTGGCGCCGATCCTACTCCTCCCCCGGGACCTCGACCGGCGTTCTCGCGTCGTCGCGGGCGTCGTCCCGGCGCTGTCGGGCGAGCAGGTGGAACACCGCCGCGTGCTCGCTCCCGCGGAGCAGGAGTTCGACCGCGCGGGTGGCGCGCTCGAGCTGGCGTTCCTGACCGATCAGGGCGACCGTGGAACCGTAGACGCTCATCGAGCAGCCCGACAACTCCTCGATCCGGCTGCGGGCCTTCCCGTCGGTCCCGATGAGACGCGAGCGGATCCGCCAGAGCGAGCTCTTCGCGTGGCGTCCGGTGACGTTCTTGATGTCGATCACGCCCAGGTAGGTATCGTCGCGGAACAACCGGTCGGCGCGCGCCGGGGAGAACCCCCGGCCGATCGCGAGCGCGACGTCGCGCGCTTTCAGCACGCCGATCGGGTCCCCCTCGTCGGGCCCGGCGACCTCGATCGAGCCGTCCTCCCGGTCGATGTTGATCGTGGTCTTCGTCCGTTCCTCGATCCGTCGCTTCGTCGCGCCGCCGGGGCCGATCAAGACGCCGAGCCGGTCGTCCGGAACTCGGACGTAGAGCACCGGCATCGTCAGCTGTCCTTCGGTCCGAGCTGCACGGGGCCGACCGCCTCGAGGAATCGTTCGGTCGACGTGTCGACGCCGAGTCGCTCGAAATACCGGGCGAAGTTGGCGATGTCGCGATCGAGGAGGGCACGTGCCTGCGGATGTTCGGCCTCGATCGACTGCGCGACGTCGATGAGCACGGGGAGGCCGTCTCGGAGCAGGACATTGTAGGGGGAGAGGTCACCGTGCACGAGCCGCGCGTCGTTCACCATCCGCCGGACCTGGACCACGAGGTCGTCGTGGATGGCGGTCGGGTCCTCGAGCGTGACCGTCTGGAGACGGGGCGAGGGCAGTCCTTCGTCCCCGACGAAATCCATCACGAGGACGTTGCGAAGGTAGCCGAACGGTTCGGGGCACCGAACCCCGGCGGCGAACAGACGACGGAGCACGGTGTGCTCGCGCCGCGTCCAGGCGCTCACGAGTCGCCCGTAGTTGCCCACGCCGGCCTCTCGCTTCAGGGCCTCCAGGGCGTACGCCGGCAGTCGCTTGAACACGGCGTTGCCGATCCGGTAGACCTTGACCGCCCGGAACCCGTCGGGGACGGTGGCCCGGAACACGCCGCCCTCCTTCCCGGTGGAGATCGGGTAGTCGAGCTGGGCGAACTGTCCCTGGGTGATCAGCCGCGACACCGCGAGGAGCGTCGCGTGGTCGAAGAACTCGTCGAGGAGCTTCCTCTGGTCCTTCTCCTTGCGGCGGTCCTCGAACCGCTCCTTCCGGCGCGGAAAGAGCGCTTCCTCGACATCGGGCATGAACATCGGCGTCCTAGCCGCGCCCCAAGATAGGGTCGCGCCCGTCACGGGACGATGGCGCCCCGTCGTGTCGGAGGTGGCGCGCGCGTAACCTCGGGTATAAGCCCCCCGAGGGCCCTGGTGAGTTCGATGACGACGGTCTACCTGCCGGGCCCGGCCCTGACTCCTTCGTCCGACGCCGCTCGGCCCCCGGCCCCCTCGGTCGTCGCCGACTCCGGGCCACGGGACCTCGGGGCCCGACTCTCGCGCTCCCTCGACTACGACGGCGTGTTCGCCATCGTCCGGGAGGCGGTTCGACGCACTCTCGGCCTCGACCGGCCGGGCCTGGGACTCGGGCTTTCGAGCCTGCCGCCCACCGTCGGCGCGTACTGGCCGGTGACCGGCAACCTGATCGTCCTGAACGAGGGACTGGTCGCCGCGATGCGCTCGCACGCCAAGTCGACGCTCGAGTTCAACGCGTTCGTCTACGTCGTCCTGGCCCACGAGTACCTCCATTCGCTCGGCTACCTAGGCGAGCCCGAGGTGCGACGCGCGACCGCCTGGGTGACGCGCGCGGCGTTCGGCCCCGGACACCTCGCCACGTCCCTCGCGGAGGGAGACCTTTGGAAGCTGTACCCGTTCCTCCAAGAGGCGCCGGGCGGTGACGGTCGTTCGGTCCGCGTCGTCCGCGGCTTCGACCGCGAAAGTACCGCGTCCTACATCCGCTGACCTCAGCGGGCTCGGCCCAATCCTTATCCGCGGCGGGCCGGTGATGGGCGGAGGTTCCCGATGGTCGACGCAGGTCTCGTGGTCGGCGTGCCCCTGATCCTCATCGGGGCCGCCTTCTTCATCGTCGAGATCATCCACCCCGGGGCGTTCCTGCTGATCCCCGGCTCGATCCTCCTCGCGGCGGGCGTCGTCTACCTCGTCTCCCCCCCGCTCCTGGTCGACTCGATCTTCGGGCCGGCGATCGTCATCCTCGTCGCCCTCGGGGCGACCCTCGCGACCATTCCGTACTACCGGCACATTGCGCCCGTCCACCGGCCGATGACGACCATCCCCTCCTCCCTCGAGGGCCAGACGGGCATCGTGACGACCGCGGTCGAGCCGGACAACATGCGCGGCAAGGTCCGGGTCCAGTCGGAGATCTGGTCGGCGCGGGCCGACCAACGCATCCCGGAGGGCACGAAGGTCCGCGTGCTGGGCGGAGAAGGCACTTCGGTCCGCGTCGCGCCGCTCACCGAGGCCGCGGGATCGTAGTTCGACCGAACGGCATTCACAGGAATCACGGATCACATGGTCGACGCAGGAACGCTGGTCGGGATCAGCCTCGCCATCACCGTCTTCGGATTCATCTTCATCATCCTCCTGATCCGCTCCGCCTGGTCGATCAATCCCTACCAGCAGGGCGTCGTGACCCTGTTCGGGTCCTACAAGGGCATGATCAACCCGGGACTGACGTTCCTCAATCCGCTCGCCAAGGTCGTCCGCATCGACCTGCGGACGCAGGTGCTCGAGGTCCCCCGCCAGGAGGTCATCACGAAGGACAACTCGCCGACGAACGTCGACGCGATCATCTACATCAAGGTCGTCGACGCCCCCAAGGCGATCTTCCAGGTCCAGGACTACCACGTCGCGACCGTCGCCCTCGCCCAGACGACCCTGCGGTCGATCATCGGCGACATGGAGCTCGACGAGGTGCTCTACAACCGCGAGCGGATCAACACCCGGCTCCGGGACATCCTCGACGAGGCGACCGACCGATGGGGGGTCCGCGTCGAGGCGGTCGAGATCAAGGAGGTCGACCCCGTCGGACCGGTCAAGGCCGCGATGGAGGAGCAGACCTCCGCGGAACGGCAGCGGCGCGCCGCGGTCCTCCGGGCGGACGGTGAGAAGCGCTCCGCGATCCTAGTCGCCGAGGGGCAGAAGCGCTCTCGCATCCTGCAGGCCGAAGGCTCCCGGCAGTCGAAGATCCTCGAGGCCGAGGGCGGCCGGATGGCGACCATCCTGGAAGCCCAGGGAGAATCGCAGCGACTGCGGATCCTCGCGCTCGGAGCCGGCACGCTCGATGCCAAGGCCCTCACCGTCCTCTCGCTGGACACGGTCTCGAACCTCGGCAACGGGCAAGCGACCAAGATCCTGTTCCCGTTCGAGTTCACCCGCCTGATGGAAGGCGCGAGCGAGTATCTCGGAACGTCGCGGACCGTCCCCGACCGCAGCCTCAGCACGCTCGACGAGCTCGAGAGCCGCATCGGGAAGATCGACGACGTGCTCGGTCCGATCCCCCGGCAGGAGGAGCTCCTGACCGAGATCAAGAGCATCGAAGACGAGATCAAGGCGGAGACCGACGAGTCCACCGCGATGGTCGGCGGCTCGATCGACGAGAGTGGGCGAGGCGGCCCCGTCGTGGCCCCCCCGCGGCTCGGTCCCCCCGAAGGGATGGACGTCGGTTCGGCCAAGCACGCGGCCGACCCGACCTCGGCGCCGCCCGCGTTCGGCGGGCCCGACTCCAAGAAGAAGACCCCACCGCCGCCTCCGCCGTAGGGCCGGCCGCCGGCGGCGATCGCGTCGGTTGCGATCCGGGCCCTCGCCCGGATCCGGTCACCCCGCCCGGCCGAGGCCGTCGAACAGTCGGATCCACTTGGGAACGACTTGGTCCCAGCCGAACAGCTGCGCCCGATCGACCCCCGCCCGCCCAAATCGGTCGCGGAGGGACGCGTCCTCGACGAGTCGGCTCACCGCGGCGGCGAGGGACTCCGGGTCGTTGGGCGGACACAGCAGCGCGGTCTGGCCCTCGAGGACGACCTCGGCGACACCACCCACCCGTGTCGTCACGATCGGGAGTCCCGCTGCCATCGCCTCCATCAGGACCGCGGGGGTGCACTCGAACAGCGACGGAAGTACGAACAGGTCGGCGCGGCCGTACTCGCGCACCACCTGATCGCGGGGGAGCGGTCCGGTCGCCGTCACCCACTCCCCGACTCCCAACTCGCCCGCGAGGCGGATGGCGGGGTCCTTCCCGCCCCAATCCTCCCCGACCAGTCGGAGCCGGGGTCGGTGGCCCTCGGGTACCTTCGCGAGGGCGCGAACCATTGAATCAAGTCCCTTCCGTTCCGGATCGAGCCGGCCCACGAACAGGGCGGTGAGCCGACCTTGCGTGGGCGTCCGGGCGGGGAGGCCCGCAAATTCCGCGACGTCGATCCCCGCCGGAATTTGGGTGATGCGATCCGCATCGACCCCGATCGAGACGAGGAGCTCGGACTCGATCTTCGTGTGCGCGACAATTCGGTCGGCCGGCGCGAGAGTGAGTCGCGCGACGGCGCGGGCGTAGGTTCTCCACCCGGACGTCCCACGTCCGGCGTCGAAGTGGGTCTCGATGACCAGCGGGGTCCGCTTCACGCGCCGCACGAGGGCCGACATCCACGTCGGTGCCATCCCGAAGGCGTGCGCGTGAACCACGTCCGCGGACGATCGGTACACGTCCCTTGCCATCCCCGGGGCGATGAGTCCGAGGCCATGGGGCGCGGGGAGCGTACGAACGACCCGGTGCCGGCGCACCGGGACTGCGTCCTCGAACGGTCCGGGGGGCAGCCGGGCGAACGGCCGGTCGCGGGAGAGGTCGGTGGTCACCACCTCCACGGAATGCCCGCGGACGACGAGGCCCCGGGCCAGCCCCTGCACCTGGCGCTCGACGCCACCGAGGGCGGGAGGATACCGATGCGTGACCTCGAGGACGCGCATCCCTTACGACTCGCCCGAAGCGGCGGGGCTCGGCGGCGTCGCGAGATCCGGCGCGCGGGGGCGGAGTCGCCAGGGCCAGAAGATCCAGGGCCGCGGGGCCGGGTCGTCCCGCACGAGGACCACGAGCAGCTGCACCAGGGTCGCCGTCATCAAGACGGCGAACACATCGAGAAGGTCGTAGCGGATCGTGCCCCAGGTCGCCGAGCTGTCGAAGTTCTGCACGAGCACGAACGCGTTCGGGTACGCGGGGGTCGCGAACCAGATCCCGAGCACATTGTTGACGAGAAAGAACCCCGTGGCGAGCACGATGAGGAAGTAGAGGAACTCTCGCCGCTTCGGGTGGAGCGTGTAGACGTCCGCGGCGAGCAGGGCGAACGGGTACAGCATGTACTGTTCGTAGAGCCCCCAGCGGAACAGCAGCAGGGTGGTGAGGACGAACAACAGCGCCCGGAGTGTTCGACCCGAGTCCGGAGTCCGGAACCAACGCGCCGCATACCAACCCGCCGCCACGACCGCTGGGATCCACAGCCGCGACAGCACCCAGGTGACCCCGGAGTTCGCATTGAGCGGTTCGGCGAGGAACCAGAGGTTCGCGAGCTGAGCATAGTTCATGCCGCCCCCTCCCCCCGCGCTCGACGAGGTCGTCGATGGGAGGAGGATGCTGATCGGCCAGTGAGGAACATCGAATGCGACGAGCGTCAGCGCGCCAGTGACACCCAGTCCCACCAAGGGCCACAGGCGCTGGAGGCCGCGATTCCGAAAGAACTCGAGCGGCAGGAAAACGACCGTGATCCACTTCACGAAGGTCCCGACGCCCCAGACCATGCTCCGCCAGCCGGCGCGGGCCTCCTCCGCGAGGAGGACGGCCAAGATCAACACGGTGGTGACGGAATCGAGCTGCCCCCAGATCGCCGTGATGGCGATGTCGTAGGGGAAGAATGCCCAGAACGACATCGCGCTGAGGGCCGCGCGAACGTCGCCCGTTTCCCGGAGTACGTAGCGGTAGAGGAGCCCGGCGACCGCGAGGTCGCCGGCGATCGGCCCCTGCTTGAGGAGGAAGTAGAGGACGAACCGATTGCCTCCCCCGATGTGCTCCCACACCAGGTACGATCCTCCGAAGATGTCCGGCCAGAAGGGGAGGTACGCTGCCGAGTACAGCGGCTGGTTCGTGTACCCGAAGCTGACCCCGGGCACCGCCGGCCACGCCTGAGCGTACGGGCTCGCGCCGCCGGCCGCCGCGTGCCCCGTTCGGATCCACACCTCGAGGTCGTACGGATGTCCCGTCCAGAACGAGAACGCTTCCCGGATCGCCAGACCGACGAATAGCACGACGGCGATCGACCGGCCCGGTCGAGCTCCGAACCACACGCGCAAGTCCGTCAACGCAACCGTACTCCCCAGGAGGACCCGGTCCGCCAACTCGGGCCGCTCGCCGGACGTCGAGATGGAGCGAGGATGCCGCGTCCGACGTGGGAGGTCCATATCACGGCGTCACCGTCACCACGCCGGTCCACCCTGAGGAGGCGGATGCGCGGGCTCGGCTCCTCTACAACCCTTCGGCCGATAGGCTCGGGACGGCGGCCTCGACGATCCCGTCGGGGGAGAGCCCCCGGATCGGGTTCCATCGAACGTGATCTTGCCCCGTCGACCGGGCGTCGACCATCGCGAGCGTGACGGCGAGCGTCTCGCCGGCGAGCAGGATCCCCAACGCGTACACCCCACCGGGCCGTCGGGTCTCGCGGGCGATGATCCGGATCGCTCGCCGAGGGCTGCTGCGGGCGTATCGGCCGATCGTGAGCGGCTCCACGGCGAGCTCGTCTCGGATCTGGCGATGGCCGAACACGATTCTCCTCCGCTGCCGTATGTGCTCCCGGAACGTCCGCGGCGAGGTGATCGCGGCGGCGGCCTTGGGGGCGTACCGGAGCTCCCCGTGATTCTGGACGAGCCAGCCGCCGACGAAGGACCCGTCGTTGATGATGCCCCGTTCGAGCGGAGGAAGCTGGCGCACGGGGAGCAGGAGCAGTTCGTCCGACAGGTGGTTGCCGGACCCATCGGCGAGCACCGCCGAATGCAGGGAGTTGTGGATTGCCCAGAGCAGCGAGACGGCCGAGGAGAAGCGCCCCGGGTCTCCCTCGGGGGGCACGGGTCGTCCCATGACCGCGAACCGCTCCGTCGGCGAGGGCGCCGCCGCCAACAGCGCGCGCACGGCGCCGCGCCCGGCGCGCGCGTCACCGTTCAGGAGGACCAGATAGTCTCCCGTGGCGTGGCGGAACACCTCGGCGAGGGCCGAAGACTTCCCCTCGCGCTCGGGTTGTACGACCAGCTGGATCCGCGGGTCGCGAGCCGCCAGCTCCCGCACAACCGACTCGGTCCCATCCGTGCTCCCGCTGACGACGACGATGATCCGCGCCCAGAAGGCGCCGCGCGGCAGACGCTGGTTCAGGAGAGAGCCGACCGCGCCGGCAATTCGGTCGCGCTCGTTGTAGGCGACGATCCCCCCCGTGAGCACCCGGCTCCCCGCCGAACCGGTCACGGCGCCTCCTGACGATGCAGCAAGTTCGCGGGCGTGTAAAGGGTTCGCAACTCCTCGAATCGTTCGGTCTCGTACGTCAGTCGGTCCAGGTGGGCGTTGACTCGGAACCGCTTCGTAGAGCGCCCCTCCCGGGTGAGCCGGCGGTTGCGAACGAGCGCGATCAACGTCAGGTAAGTGGCGAGCAGCGGGAACAGGGCGGCGTTCGCGATGCGGAGCGCCAAGGGTGCGGCCGACTGGGGGGGAAGCGGCGGAAGGCCCCCGACACTCCAACGCTGATAGAGACGCGGGACCTCCTCCGCGAGCCAGCCTGCCGAGCCGATCAAGCCGCGGTAGTAGGGTTCGCCGGCGACGGGCCGGGCCGTGAGGGCCTCCCGCGCGAACAGGAATCCCCGCGAGTTGACGAACTCCTCTCGCGCGGCGCGTTCGTCGAGGATGTAGTTGAAGCACCAGTGGGAGGGGCCGTCGTCGCGTCCGTGGGCGGGGCGGCGGCGCGCCGCGAGATAGCTGTAGAGAAGGAACGGCCACACGGATCCCGGCCGCGTGACGACCAAGAAGTCGAGGTCGTCCTGGGGCGCCGGTTCGCCGTAGGCGGCCGAGCCCGTCACCGCGACGCAACGGACCAGCGAAGACACATCGGCGAGGGGACCGACGACCACGGCCGCAGCCTCGTCCATGAACCGTCGCCCGCGTTCCTGCCGCCGACGGCTTTCCTCGAGGGAAGGGACCGGACCGGCGGCGGCGCGGTCACCGACGAGCCGCCCCACGTCTGGATGGGCGACCAGCCATTCCGAGACCTCCGCGGAACCCTCGGGCCCTGGGGTTGGCAGCAGTTCCGAGAGGCTGTCGAGGCCCACCGAAGTGCGGCTCTCGCGGGCCGCTCGCAACACGCTGTCGATCCGATGTTCCACGAGGTCGGCGTCCCGCCGGCTCCAGTCGCTCACCATCGAGTTCGGACCCATCGTCCCGAGCCGGGGGACCATATATGGCGGCGTTCGCCGTTCCCGAATCTGAGAAGAAGCCGCAGGTTCCGTGGACCGCCGGGCCGCACCCGGCCTCTCGGGGGGGCCGGGGTTGCGCCGCTTCGCGCCCCGGTCTCGGCGGGCTGCGCGTCGTGCCGCCCCGTTTCCAGGCCGCCCTTATCGAAGCCGCCGACAGCCACGTTCAACCGGCCCTTGCTCGGACAGCATCACGGACCCCTCGGAGGAGAGCCGCGGTGGTCGCCCTCCGGCTCGCTCCCCTTCGGATCGCGAGCGCCAACAGGAGCGGTAGGATCCAGCCGGAAGCGTGGTAGATCGCGCGGAGGGTCAGAATCCGGTCTCCCGCGTGCATGGCGTACTCGAACCGAAACCAGTCGCGCGTCTCGTGGTAGGTCCTCGCCGGGTCCGTCGAAGTGTGGGCGGCCCAGTAGCCGGGGCGTCCGGGCGCTTCGACGGCGTGCAGCACGAAGGCGCCGGTGTCGGCCTCGACCCGCCAGCCCGCCTTCTTGAGGCGCTGGCACAGGTCCGCGGAACTGTTGACGGGGTACCGCTCGTCGTACCCCCTGACCGACTGGAGCGCTGTGGTCCGGAAGAACGCCGCGTTCGGAAGTGCATCGGTCGGGAGCGAGCGTCCCTCGAGCGCGGGGTCGCGAGCGCGGTTTCGACCCACGAGGTCGAACCCCCAGCGACCGCGAAGGAACGGGGTCGCGTAGACCCAGACCAGGTCGGGAACGTCACGATACAGCACCGAGGGCATCACCGCCCCGAGCTTCGAGTCCTCGGCGAGGCGACGGAGCGGCCGCTCGAACGTGGAATCGGTCACGGTGTTGTCGTCGTCGATGATCAGGACGAACGGAGATTGGATCGCTGCCAGGCCGAGGTTCTTCGCCCGCGTGATGTGGACCCGCTCCGCGAGCACCTGATAATCGAGCGCGAGGCCGGGAAACCGCGTGTTCGCGGGAGACGGTTCGTGCGAGTCGTCCACGACCACGACGCGGGCCCACCGGTTCGCGGCCTGCTGGACGAGGCTTTCGAGCAGCGCATGGAGGAGTTGGGGGCGCTCGTGCGTGACGATGAGCACACTCACCTCCTCGAACGGAACGGGTTGTGTCATGGTTCGATCGGCCTCCGCCCCCGAGCCGAGAGGGCCAAGAATCGCTCCGGGGATTAATACCCCGGAGACCGTCGCTGGGAGTAGGTGACGACGTCGGCGGCGCCGCTGGCCGAGACGGCTACCTCGTACGAGGGCTTCGACTTCCGACAGCTCTGGACGGGCCGAGAGGCCGTCACCCGGCTCGAGGTACGACTGATCCGGAGCGCCTTGGCGGGGTGCGGGGGCTCGCGCCTCCTCGAAGCGGGCACCGGTTTCGGCCGACTCTCCGGAGCACTCGCATCGCTGACGGAAGAGTACGTCGGGGTGGACCTCGACCCCACGCAATTGGGGTCGGTACGCGACACGGTAGCAGCGACCCGCGGCCGGCCGCCCGAGCTGCTCGCCGTGGCCAATCTCTTCCATCTCCCCTTCGGGAACGCGACATTCCGTGTTGTCGTCTCGGTACGGGTGCACCACCACATCGTCGACGCTCCGGCGTTCCTCCGCGAGCTCGGACGCGTCCTGGCCCCGGGGGGTCTCCTGTTGCTCAGCTACGCCCCGAAGCCGACGATCGCGACGTTCCACCAGGATGTCCGACGGTTCCTCGCCGGCCGCCCGGGTCGCGTCACGTTCGACCGACGCGCGTCGGTCGCCTGCGTCCCGGAACCGTTCCCGATCGTGGTTTCGACCCGCCGTCAGGTTCACGGCGATGTCCGGGCCGCGGGTTTCGAGGTCGTGCGAGAATTCGCCGAAGGGCCCGAGCGATTCGCCCCTTGGTTCGCGAGCGAATCGGCCGCGGGGGCTCCGTCGGTCTTTCCCGCCTCCTTCCTGTTTCCGACGCGATTCTTGCTCGCGCGCCGGATCGGGCCGATTGGTGGAGTCCTCCCTCCGCTCCGTGAGATCCTCGCCTGTCCGCGCTGCCACGCGCCGATCGAGGCTCCGCAGGGGGATTCCGACTGGGTGTTCGAGTGCAGGTCGTGCGGGCAGACGGTGGAACTCCGCAGCGGAGTCTGGCGCACGGCGTACGTTCCGCCCGACGGTGAGCTACGAACGGGCGGCGACTCGCCGGAACGGATCCCTGGTCCGCCCAGGACGGGCGACGGGTCGGGGAGTACGGAGGGGGCGCGCCGTCGGAACGAGGGCGCTCTCGCATGAGCACCGAGCCATGCCCGATGAGACGCTGGAGCTCTGGACCGATCGTGAACGGGTCCGGCTCCGGTTCGTATCCGAACCCCCCAACATCTACCTCCTGGCCTCGGAGCCGACGGCGACCTGGCCCGCAGCGGTGCTTCGGGCGGGTCGCGCCACGCTGATCCAGAGCGGCGAACGGACCGACGGGTCCGCCTCCCTCGTGAGCGACTCGATCGTTCGCGAGCGAGTCCTCCGACGGTTCCGGGACGGAGCGGGCGCTGCGCGGGCGGATCGCTGGTTCGGCGCGCCAGGGCCCCTGATCGCAATTCGACCGGAGGCAGCCTCGGCTCGGGGGGACTCGTATGGCCGCTGGGTCCAGGCGGAGTTTGACTCCGCCGCGCCGGAGTACGCTGCGCGGCTCGATCGCAACCCGGTCGAACGTCGGTTTCGGATACGTTCACTCGAGGTGCTCCAGGGAGAGTTCCCCCGGCCCGGGCGCCTCGTCGAACTCGGTGGCGGGAGCGGCGCCGAGACGATCCCCATGTTGCGCGCGGGCCATCGGGTCGTCGTCATCGATGTCTCGCGAGCCATGCTCAACGAACTCGAGAAAAATGCCGCGCGCGATTCGTTGGGCGACGCGCTTGCCGCGCGCGAATTGAGAGCCCGAGACGTGGGAACCCTCGTCCGCGAGTTCGGTGCGGGTTCGTTCGACGGAGGATTCTCTACGTTCGGGGCGATGAACCTCGAACCCGACCTCGCGCCGGTCGTCGATGGCCTAGGATACCTGCTTCGCCCCGGCGCGCGCTTTGTGGCCGGTGTGTTCAACCGGCGGGCGCTTGTCGAGCCAGCCGCCGCGGCTCTGAGCGGACACCCCGGGCGCGCGATCGCGCGCCGCCGGCGACCCTCGCCCGTCGGGTCCCATCGATTCTCGACCGACGTGTATCTCCGTTCGATCGGGGAGGTCCGGGCCGCATTCGCGACTCGATTCCAGCTGCGCGCGGTGTTCGGGCTCGGTTTGATCCTGCCCCCTCCCAACCTCGCCGCGAAGTTGGAGAGATGGGGGGTTCGGTGGGACCGGCTCGACCAGTGGGACCGGCGGGTCGCATCGCGCCCGCCGTTCGTGGAGCTCGCCGATCAGTTCCTCGCGGTCTTCGAGAGATCGGGACGGTCGGAATGATCGAGAACGAACGCGCGGGCTACCAGGGTGCGGGCGCCGTCGTGCTCGCCGTCCTCATCGCGGCGGGTACAGCCGGACTGCTCGGGATCCACGCGAGCCAGTTTCCGCCAACCTGCCCCACGCTGGAGATTGGATCCTCCTCCGCGCGGTCGCCGATCCAGCACGTCTTCTTCCTGGTCAAGGAGAACCACGCCTTCGAGAACTATTTCGGCGACCGGCCCGGGGTGCTCGGCTACCCGCCCGCGGGGTCCTTCCCCGTCTCGTTCGGCTCGACTCAGCGAATCTCCCCGTTTCCGCTCACGGCGGACAACACGCCCGACCTCCCTCACTCCCACGACGCCGAGATAATGGACTTGAACGGCGGGAAACTCGACAACTTCGTCGCCGAAGCGTCCGCGCTCGGCGCGAGCGCACCGAACGACGCGGTTGGGTACTACCCACCTGCGGCCATCGCGCCGTACGGCGCGTACGCCGACCACTACGCGCTCGCGGACCGGTTTTTCGCGGGAGTACTCGGCCCGACACTGCCCAACCGGGTGTTCGACCTCGCGGCCACCGACGGGAACTGGACCGGAGACGCTCCCCCGCCGGGAGGCTCGTTCCACGTCACGACGATCATTGACCAACTCGAGAGCTATGGCATCGGCTGGGCCTACGACTACGCCGGAGTTCCGCAGAACCTGGC
The DNA here is from genome assembly GCA_022750115.1 of Thermoplasmata archaeon. GTDB lineage: Archaea > Thermoplasmatota > Thermoplasmata > Lutacidiplasmatales > UBA184 > Lutacidiplasma. Next base: position 88,682 of record JAKIWI010000001.1, on the reverse strand, counting down.
TCCGGACCTGGTCGCGTCCATCGCGGCGAGTCCGTGCGAGCTCCATCGGATCGTCCCCGTCGGGGCGCTCCCCGACCAGTTGAATCTCTCCCATGCCCCGGCCGTGACCTTCATCGACCCGTCGAACGACCCGCTCGTGAGCGAGCACCCTCAGGGAAACGTGACGCTCGGGGTCGACTGGAGCGCGACCGTCGTCAACGAGATCTTCGCGAGCCCGGTGGGCAGTTCTTCGGCGATCTTCCTGTTCTTCGACGAGGCGGGAGGATTCTGGGACCCGGTCACGCCCCCCGTGACCGGCCCGGATGGCGACGGATTCCGGGTGCCACTGCTCGTACTCTCTCCCTGGACCCCGTCGGGCACCGTCCTGGACGAACCGCTCGATCCGGCCGCGCTCCTGAAGTTCGTGGACGAGAACTGGGGGCTCCCGTTCCTCAATCCCAGGGTCGCGGGAGCCTCCGAGCTGACCGGCGCCTTCGCGTTCGGGGGGCCTCGCACACCCCCGCTGTTCCTCCCGAGCCCTGTCCCGCTCGACGCCGGGTCGGCCTCCGCCGCATCCGACGGGAGCCCCGCCGCCCACTCCCCGCCCGGGATCGGGGCGGCTGGGAATTCGGGAAGCCTATATCTCGTCGCTCCGGCGTCGGCGGTTCGATGGGGCGGAAGTGGATCTCGGAGCACCACACGGTCAAGGTGCTCGTAGAACCGCAGGGCGCGGTCGTCGCGTTCACGATGAAACGCTACTCCTACCTGTTCTTCGTCACCCATGCGTTCGTCGGGTTCAAGCGGATCGTGACGGCGGACCGGATCGTCGCGCGGGCGGGCTACTCTGCGCCGGGCTCGCTCCGCCTCATCTCCGAGTTGTACCCGAACGGGAACTAGGGGGCCCTTGGCGGGCCGATCTCCTTCGCCAACGGCTTAATCGCGGTGCGAGCGTCGCCCGGGCGCCATGCCCGAAACACTGCTTCTCCGGCGGGACGGACCCATCGTCGAGCTGCGTCTGAATCGACCGGAGCGGCTCAACGCGTTTGATGTCCCATCGTTCGAGCGGTTCCGCCGCGCGCTCGAGGAGGTCGCCCACGACGGGACCGTCCGGGCCGTCATCGTGACCGGGTCCGGACGGGCGTTCTGCGCCGGCGGCGACGTCGCGGCGATGGAGGAGGCCCGGGTCGCGGGCACCCTCCCGACCTTCTTTCATGACCTCACGGGAGAACAGGAACGCTCGGTCCGAACCCTCGTCGGGATGCCGAAACCCGTCGTGGCCGCGCTCCCCGGGGTGGCCGCCGGAGGCGGTCTGTCGCTCGCACTTGCCGCCGACTGGCGGATCGCGGTGGACAGCGCGACCCTCGTGCCTGCGTTCCCGGCCCTCGGCGCCGTCCCCGATGGGGGGCTCACGTACTTCCTCCCGCACTACCTCGGGCTCGGCCTCGCCCAGGAGTTCCTGTTCACCAATGCCAAGATCCCCGCGGCGCACGCCCGGGAGCTCGGACTCGTTCACGAGGTAGTCTCCGCCGAGTCGCTCTCCGACCGCGCCTGGGCCCGCGCGCGGGAGCTCGCGGAGGGTCCGACGTTCGCGTACGGATGGATGAAACGACTGTTGCTCTCCGCCTTCTCCGGGCCGCTCGAGCGCCAGCTCGCGGACGAGCGGCTCGGGGCGGTCGAGGCCACGCGACGCCCCGAGCTACCGGAAGGAATTCAGGCATTCCGAGAGAAGCGCCGCCCCAGGTTCCGGCCGCCGACCTAGGCCGGGGCGGGCCGGAGGACTACGAGGTGTCGACCGCCGACCGGGCCCTCGGCGCGAAGCCGATGAGGGTCGCGCTCCTGCTCTTCACTCGGAACGACCTCCCCGCCGCATGGGAGCAGATTCGCTCCTTGGCTGGTTCGGTCGACGAGGTGGTGGTCGTCGACAGCTCCGACCCACGCGAGTGGGAGGCGACGCGGGGGAGCGCACCCACGGCCGTACCCGTTCACGTCTCGCGGGTGCTACCGACTGGGTATGCCGACGTATTCCACCCGTACGGCGTGGCGCATGTGTCGTCGGAGTGGACCCTTCGACTGGACACCGATGAGGACGTCTCCGACGCCCTCCTCGCGCGACTGCGATCCCTCGGAGCCGAGGATGCCTACCTCGTCCCCCGTTGGGAAGCCCAGTTGCGCACCATCACCCTGCAACTTCGCCTCTTCCGAACCGCCGCGTACGCCCCGGCCGCACCGGCGTACGCCCACCCGAGGATTCGAGGGACGGTTCGTGTCCTTCCGAGGGCCGAGCGGATCGTTCATCGCGCCGACTTTCGCGACTACTCTGCCGGAGGGGGCCGTGCGCGCCGGTACGTCGGGGTCGAGTCGTACGAACGGCCGTTCGCGGAGGAAGCTCGCTCGGCCGGGTCGGCCGGCCCGGGCACGGCGTCGGATTCGGTCCCCTCCGCCGATGGCGGGGTGAGACCCCGGACCCTCCGCCCGCTCTCCCCGGTCGCCGCCCGAGTCCGGCTGGGGGCCGAGACGGTCCGGAATGGCCTCTCCACCCTGAGCCCGCGGTCGGCCCGTTTCATCTGGAGCTACGGCATGGTTCGGCTGCGGTACGAGGAGTCGCTCCCGCCCGGAGACCGAGAAGCTCGATTGCGCATCGCGGCCGACATCCGGGCCCACGAGAGCATGACCCGATACCTCGGGTTCGACGACATCCCCTACGTGGACCGATTGAGCCAAAGTTGGGACTGGACCGCCGACGGTCCGACGCTCCTCGAGCGACTGCTGCGGTATCGATACGCCCACGGACACCCACTCCGGGCGTTTTCCGATTTGGCAGCCGGCTCGTAACGGGCGGAGTCGAGGACCGAATCGCTGGGGTTTCCGCCAGCGCGAGGGTCACGACCGAGACGGAGTCGCGGCGGGCTCTTCCCACGACCGCGAAATCCAGCCATCGAGCCGCGTTCGGAGCTCCGGCCACTCCTCCGCGAGGATGGAGTAGACGACGCTCGACCGTCGGTAGCCGTCTCGGACGATCCGGTTCTCGCGCAGAACGCCCTCGCGGCGACCCCCGATGCGTTCGATCGCCCGCTGACTGCGCTCGTTCCGTAGGTCGGTCTGGATCGCGACGCGATGCACCCGCTCGACCTCGAACGCATAGGCGAGGAGGAGACGTTTCGATTCGGTGTTGTAGGGCCCTCGCCAAAACCGGCGGTCGAACCAGGTCCCCCCGATCTCGACCGCCTCGTTCTCGCGCTCGATGTTCAGGTACCGGGTCATCCCGACCGGCGCCCCGTCGCGTCGGCGGACGACCGTGAACGCGAGGTCGGTGCCGAGGGCTTGCCGGCGAAGCAGCTCGTGAATGTGGCCGCGTACGGCCTCCACGCCCTCGTACGGGCCGTAGCTCAGGAACTCGAACACTTGGCGGTCGGCAGCGACCGGGACCAACGCTGGGGCGTGGGCCGGGTCGAGCGGGACGAGCTGGATCCGTGCGCCCTCCAGAGTGACCGGAGGCTGGAACTCAGGGCCCATTGGCCGACCGTGACCGAGACGTGGATAACGGTGGCCGGGCGGCCCGTTTCTCCTCGGAACCGCGCCTCGTCGGGCAGGGCTTAAATAACGCGCCGAGGTCGTTGGGATTGATTAGCGCGAGCCGAAGGAGGGGTCGATGGGAGCCGGGATCGATACGTTCCTCGTCTTCGGCGCGATCGCCACCGCGTTCGGGGTCGGTTCGATCATCGCGAACCGAATGTTCGGCGCCAAGTCGCGCAAGTCCTACCTCCAATACACGACGTACGAGTGCGGGGAGGAGCCGGAAGGAGAGGCCCAGATCGACTTCCCCACGCAACACTACACCTTCGCGATCGTGTTCGTCGCGGTCGACGTGATCGGGTTCGTCCTGGCCCTCTGGGCTCTCACGTTCCGGACCGTCAACGACGCGGCGATCCCGATCCTCGTCGCGGTCGGCTTCACCGCGCTCGCCCTCGCGGGGATCTACTACGCCCTGTCGGGCGAGAAGAAGTGGGTCGTATGAGCGCGGCCCAGCCCACCGTGCCCCCGGCGACGAAGCCGATGGCTCCCGCCGTCGGCCCCGGGGGCCAGCTACCGGTCCTTTCGCCCGACGTCTCGTTCATCGAGATCGAGGCGCTCCGCTCCCAACAGTTCCTGCCGGCGGCGAAGGAGGCGCTCAGCGCGCTCGTCAAGGAGCAGGCCGAGGGGACGCTGATCCGCCCGCTCTTCAACTGGGCCGGTCGCAACTCGTTGTTCCCCCTCCACTGGGGCCTCGCCTGCTGCGCCATCGAGTTCGCCGCCGCGTTCGGAGCCCGCTGGGATGCGGAGCGGTTCGGAGTCGTACCCCGCTCCTCGCCGCGTCAGTGCGACCTGATGATCGTCAACGGGACGGTCACCTGGAAGGTCGCTCACAAGCTCGTCACCCTCTACGAGCAGATGCCCGAGCCGAAGTGGGTGATCGCGATGGGGAACTGTGCGACCGGCGGCGGACCGTTCCGCACCGCCTATTCGGTGGTCCCGGGCGTCGACAAGCTCGTCCCCGTCGATGTGTACATCGCCGGCTGCCCGCCCCGGCCCGAAGCGATGCTCGACGGAATCCTTCGACTCGAAGAGCTGATCCGGGAGCGCGGAGCGTAGGCCCGGCCCGCGCCGGACCGGACCTGGGGGACGGAGATGGACGCCGACGAGGTCCGGGCGAAGCTCACGGGTGCCGGCGCCCCCGGTATCCTTTCGGTCGACCCGTTCCCGGGGGTCGCGGCTCGGGTTCGCTTTTCCCCGGATTCTGCCGCCCCCCTGTTTCCGATCGTCCGCGACGCCCTCGGCTTCCCGCACCTCTCGACGGTCGGCGGGATCGATTGGGTCGAGCGCTACGAGGTGTTCTACCTGCTCTGGTCGGACACCGCGAAGACCTACCTGCTCCTCTCGGCCGACCTCGACGCGAAGGCGCCGCACATCGAGACCGCGTCGTCGACCTGGCCGTCCGCGAACTGGCACGAGCGCGAGGCGTGGGAGCTCGTCGGTATCGGGTTCGACCACCACCCGGACCTCCGGCATCTCCTCATGCCGGACGGCTACGATTTCCATCCGCTGCAGCGCGCGTTCAAGCTGCACGAGCCCGAGGAGCTCGAGGTGAAGGTGCGTCATGTCTGACATGTGGATCAACATGGGGCCGCAACACCCCATGACGCACGGCCTGTGGAACCTCCGCGTCCACATCGACGGGGAGATGATCCTCGGCGTCGACCCCGAGATGGGCTACCTGCACCGCGGGATCGAGAAGATCAGCGAGGACCGCCACTACAACGAAGTGATCACGCTGATGGACCGCACCTGCTACGTCGCGGGAATGGCGTGGGAGCACCTGTACATCCAGGCCGCGGAGAAGGCGCTCGGCCTGGAACCGCCCGAGCGCGCCGAATGGATTCGGATGATGTCCGAGGAGTTCCAGCGGCTCGCGTCCCACATCATGTGGTACGCCGCGTTCGTCCAGGATCTCGGCCTGATGAGCCCGTTCCTCTATGGAATGCGGGACCGGGACCTGATCCTCGACCTGTTCCAGAGCTACACGGGCGGCCGACTCACCTACGAATACATGCGCGTCGGCGGGGTCCGCAACGACCTCCCCGTCGGGTTCAACGACCGGGCCCGCAAGGTCCTCGACTGGCTCGAGCCGAGGCTCGTCGAGTACGACCGGCTCTGCATGGGGTCCGACATCTTCCGCCGTCGCTGCGATGACCTGGGGATCCTGAAGGCCGCCGACTGCGTCAAGCACGGCGTCACCGGGCCGATGCTGCGGTCTGCGGGGTCCAAGCGGGACATCCGCAAGGACCGGCCCTACTCGCGCTACGCCCAGGTCGATTTCGACGTCGCGACCGCCGAGAGCGCCGACGTCACGGGCCGCTACCTCGTCCGGATGGAGGAGATGCGCCAGTCGATCCGAATCCTTCGACAGACGCTCGATTGGCTCGACCACCACCCCGGTCCCGTGCTCGCCGACCGGCTGCCGCGCTGGCTCGGAGCGCCGTACGCTCCGATCGGTCGCGAGGCCTACCTTCTCAAGCGGAACTACCCGAAGGGCATCGGACTGTCTGCGATCGAGGAGCCGCACGGTGAGGCGTGCGCCTACGTCGTGAACGAGGGCGGCGAGCACCCGTACCGGGTGAAGTTCCGCTCACCGGTGTTCGCCAACCTCAGCGCCGCGTCGCAATACCTCGTCGGCTACCACGTCGCCGACATCCCGCCGATCATGGGCAGCGTCGACGTCTGCGTCGGCGAAGTCGACCGGTAGAGGCGGACGATGGCGGTCACGACTCTCTGGGACGTCGCCTACTTCCTCTCGTCCGGCTTGCTGGGGGTCCTGGCCCACATCCTTCCCCCGCTCGCTTGGCTGCTGACGAACCCGAACCTCGTCTGGCTGCTCTCCGCGCTCCTGTTCGGGGCGATCCTCCTCGGGGCGAGCATGATCAACACGATCATGCTGATCTGGTTCGAGCGCAAGATGCTCGGCCGGTTCATGGACCGGCGCGGCGCCATGCACGTCGGCTACGCGGGCCTCTTGCAGAACTTCGCGGACGGGCTCAAGCTGTTCCGCAAGAACACGTTCAAGCCTCGCGAGGCCGACGACCTCGGCTTCTACGGCGGCCCGACGGCGTACATGGTCACGTCGCTCCTGATGTTCGGAGTGCTCCCGATCTCCTCGGGCTGGTCCGACGGCGCGCTCCCGTTGTCGATGCTGCTCGCCCTCGTGATCTTCAGCTTCGCCCCGTTGTTCATTTTCATCTCGGCGTGGTCGAGCAACAACAAGTACTCGCTGATGGGCGGAATGCGCTCGGCCGCCCAGATGATCGCCTACGAGGTGCCGATCCTCCTCGCGGTCGTCGCGGTGGTGCTCGTCGCCGGCACGTTCGACCTGAACCAGATCGTGCTCGAGCAGCAGAACTACTGGTTCTGGGGACCGCTCTTCCTCGCCCTTCTCGTGTTCTCGATCGGGATGCTGGCGGAGATGGAGCGCATCCCGTTCGACCTTCCCGAAGCCGAGGCCGAGCTCGTCGAGGGATGGAACACGGAGTACGGAGGCATGCTGTTCGCGTTCTTCATGCTCGCCGACTATCTGCGCGCGCTCGCGGGAAGCATCCTCATCGTCCTGCTGTTCCTCGGCGGCTGGACCCTCCCGACGTACGTGCCCGCCGTAGCGACGTCGTTGCCCCTAGCGGGGATCATCTGGTTCATGGTGAAGACCTACCTTGTGTTCGGCGTCTTCGTCTGGATCCGGGCCGCGTTGCCGCGGGTCCGCACGGATCAGCTGCTGCGGATTGGCTGGATGCGCCTCATCCCCCTCTCGCTCGTCGCCGTCGTGCTCGCTGCCGCGCTCGTGCTGGTGAAGTGCCTGCCCGTGTTCGGCTGCGTCCCGTCGATGGGAGGATAGGAAGACCGATGGCCGCCGAGATCGAGAAGAAGCAGAATCCGAGCGCCGAAAGCCCGACCGGCGCGGTGCTGAAGCCGCTCGCGACCGCGGCGCGCCAGTTTGCGAGGAGCCTGATACGGCCCTCCACGATCCTCTACCCGTTCGAGCGGCTCGAGGACCCGAAATTCCGGAGCGAGGTCGCCGTCGAGTCGGGCCGTCCGATCGGCGTCGGGGAGGTGTGGGACAACTACCGCGGCGTCCACGCTCTGAACGTCAACACCTGCATCTCGTGCAACCTCTGCGCGTTCTCGTGCCCGGACCTCTGCATCGAGATGGTCACGGTCCCCGGAGGGGACCCGAAGCATCCGAAGAAGTGCCCCCAGATCGACTACGGCAAATGCTCGTACTGCGGCTTCTGCTCCGACGCGTGCCCGGAGGGCTGCCTGACGATGACGACGAAGTACGAGCTCTCGACGCCGAACCGCAAGGACATGGTCTACTCCCCGCAGAAGATGTTCGAGCAGTTCCAGCGGAAGCTGCCGATGAACCCGATCCGCCTCGAGCGTCCCGCGAACGAGGACGCCATCCTCCTCGACGCGCCGCTGTGCATCGGATGCAACGCCTGCGCCCGGGATTGCCCGACCAATTGCATCACGATGCTCGACATCCCCAAGGAGGCGCCGAAGCCCGGGGAGAAGGCGGCGAAACGGATCTGGAAGGAGCCCGTCGTCAACGATTCAGACTGCGTCCGCTGCGGCACCTGCATCTCGGTCTGCCCCAAGGAGTGCCTCTTCTGGGGGACCCACTCGTGATCCTCGAGGAACTCGCGTTCCTCGCCCTGGCGGCGATCGCGGTCGGGACGGCGCTGCTCGCGCTCCTCTCGCGGGAGCTCGTCCATACGATCCTGTGGGTTTCGGTGTTCTTCGTGGCCCTGGCGGGCCTCTACTTCCTGCTCTCGGCGCCGTTCCTCGGGGTGCTGCAGCTCGGTGTCTATGCCGGCGCCGTCACCATCCTCCTCCTGTTCGGTGTGATGGTTACGCGGAAGCGGATCTTCGCGCGCGAAGTCGCGACCGGCATCGGGCCGGTCCCGCTCGGCCTCGCAGTGCTCGCGATCATCGTGCTCTCGGTCGTCGCCGCCTCGCTGCCACAGCCGGCGACCCCCGTCCGTTCCTACGACGTCGCCCAGTTGTCCGCGACGCTGTTCGGCGTCGACGGAGCGTGGCTGATCGTCCTCGGCCTCGTCATGCTGAGCGCGCTCTCCGGCGCGATCTACCTCGTCCGGGAGGGGCGCGAATGACCGAGCTCTCCGTCGCGAGCCTCCTGTTCCTCTCCGCGACGCTGCTCGCCATCGGCCTCTTCGGGATCCTGACGCGCCGCAATTTCATCCTCCTCCTGATCGCGGTCGAGATCGGGATGAACGCCGCGATCCTGAACTTCGTCTACTTCGCCGGCTTCTCGGGGACCTCGCACGGTCTCTCGGGGCAGGCGATCGCGGTCGTCCTCGTGGGGCTCGCGGCGACCGAGGTCGCCGTCGGACTCGCGATCGTGCTCGCGCTCAACCGGCAGCGCGGCTCGATCAACATCGGGGACGCGACCACGCTGAAGCTGTAGGGGGAAGGAAGCATCGGAACGCTCGACTTCGCCTTCGCAATCGCGGGGGTCGTCCCCGCGCTGATGGCGGTCTCCTTCGTCCTCGTCGGACTGCTCGGCGACCGGCTGAAGAAGCTCGAGCACGGCGGCTGGGTGGCGGTGGGCTTCGCCGGCGCCGCGATGGTCGTCGCGGTGCTCGTCGTGGCCGCCGAGATGCTCCACCCGAGCCACTACTCGGACCAGAGCTTCACCTGGCTCCAACTCCCCGGATCGCCGGGAGCGTTCCCGAACGGCTTCTCGCTGGTCATCGGCGTCCTCGTCGACCCGATCTCGGCGCTGATGCTCCTCGTCGTCACGGTGGTCGGGTTCCTCGTGATGCTGTACTCGATCGGGTACATGCACGCGGACCGGGGGCTGCCCCGGTACTACGCGGAGCTGTCGCTGTTCCTCACGGCGATGACGGGCCTCGTCGTCTCCGACAACCTGCTCGAGTTCTTCCTGTTCTGGGAGCTCGTCGGCGTCTGCTCCTACTTCCTGATCGGGTTTTACTACGAGAAGCCGAGCGCCGCCTCGGCCGCGAAGGAGGCGTTCCTCGTCACGCGGGTCGGGGACGTGCTGTTCCTCCTCGGGATCTTCATCTACTTCACGATCGACGCCACGGCGGGCGGCGGCCTCGGCTGGGCCGCGAGCGGGTTCAAGTTCGTCAACGGCTCCACGCCGTTCCTCGCCGGGGCGATGGGTGGAAGCTCGACGTTGCAAACGGTCGCCGGGCTGATGATGCTCGCCGGTGCGGCCGGCAAGTCCGCCCAGTTCCCGCTCCACACCTGGCTTCCCGATGCGATGGAGGGCCCGACGACGGTCAGCGCGCTCATCCACGCGGCGACGATGGTCGCGGCCGGCGTCTACCTGCTCGTCGTCGCTTCCCTGTTCCTCGGGTTCACGCCGGACGACCGGCTCGCGATCGTGGCGGTCGGGGGGTTCACGACGTTCTTTGCGGCGACGATGGCCGTGGTCCACCCGGATATCAAACGGGTGATCGCCTACTCGACGATCAGCCAGCTCGGCTACATGGTGCTCGCCGTCGGCGCCGGTTTCGCGATGGTGGGGATGTACCACCTGTTCACCCACGCGTTCTTCAAGGCGCTCCTGTTCCTCGCCGCCGGCTCGGTCATCCACGCCGTCGGCACCCAGGACCTGTTCAAGATGGGCGGGCTCCGACGCCCCATGCGCGTCACGGCTGCGGCGTTCGCGATCGGCGCGCTCTCGCTCTCGGGGATCCCGCCGTTCGCCGGATTCTTCTCGAAGGACGACGTGCTCTCGTCAGTCTACACCGCCGCGCAATCGCACCCGGCGTACTGGCCGTTCCTGATCCTCGCGTACGCGACGGTCTTCCTGACGGCCTACTACATCTTCCGGGCGTTCTTCCTCGCGTTCTCGGGCGACAAGACGAGGGACCCGACGCTGCCGCACCCGCACGAGGCGCCGTGGGTGATGCGGCTCCCGCTCTACATCCTCTCCGGACTCGCGATCGTGGCGGGGGTGTTCCCGTTCGTCCCTTCCTTCGCTTCTCTGTTGTCGATCGGCGCGAACGGGAACGTTCCGCCGGTGTTCGGAACGACGGACCTGATCCTCTCCGCGCTCTCGGTCGGCCTGGGTGCCGCGGGCATCTTGCTCGCGCAGGCGCTCTGGGGGAACGGCCGCGTCTACGTCCTCGCCCCCGAGTCTGCGCTCCAGCCGGTCCGGACGATCCTTCTGAACCGATATTACATGAAAGCCGGCTACGACGAGCTCGGTCTCCGCCTCGTCTACGGCGGGAGCCGCATCGCCGACTTCTTCGAGCGGTACGTCATCGACGGAACGATCCGAGGGATCGAGCGGCTCGCAGCGCGACTCTCCGGCACGCTCCGCCAAGGCCAGACCGGGCTCGTGTCGGACTACGCGAGCTACGTCGTCGCCGGGGTTGTCGGGCTCCTGATCCTGCTCCTGTTCGTCGCACCGTTCGTCCTCGCTTCGGTCGGAGGGCCGTGAGGTGACGCTCCCCGTCCTCTCCCTGATGCTCGTCACCCTCCTCGGGGGGACGCTCCTCACCTTCGCCTCGCGCGACCGCGCCCGCTACGTCGCCCTCGCGACGTCGGTCGCGTTCCTCCTCGAGGTCTCGGCCCTCCTCGCCTCGTACACGGTGTGGCCCGGACCGGTCAACGGCAGCCCCGGGTACGCCGACCTCGAGTCCTACTCGTGGATCCACCTCTCCTGGCTGTCGATCAACTACACCGTCGGGGTCGACGGGATCTCGCTGATCCTGATCCTTCTGACGGCGTTCCTCCAGGTCGCCACGGTCGTCTACTCGTGGGAGGAGTCGAAGCACCCGGAGGCGTACCACGGGCTCGTCCTGCTGACGTGCCTCGGTTGCTTCGGGGTGTTCATCGCGCTCGACGTCCTGCTGTTCTTCCTGTTCTGGGAGATCGTCCTCGTCCCGATGTTCTTCCTGATCGGTGTGTGGGGCGGCCCCCGGCGCCGGTACGCCGCTCTGAAGTTCTTCGTGTACACCCACGTCGCGTCCATCGTCATGCTTGTCGGGCTGCTCGCCCTCGTCTTCTATTCGGGCGCGAAGTCGTTCGATTTCGCCTCGGTCTACGTCGCCGCGCGAGGACTCTCGGCGACGGTCCAGACGTTCCTGTTCCTCGCGTTGTTCTTCGGCTTCGGGGTGAAGTTCCCGATCGTCCCGTTCCACACGTGGCTACCGGACGCGCACGTCGAGGCGCCGACCGGGGGATCGGTACTGCTCGCGGGTCTCCTGCTGAAACTCGGCGGCTACGGACTCATCCGATGGGCCGTCGAGGTGCTCCCCGTCGGGATGGCCCACCTGACGCCGCTCCTCTACGTCGTCGCGTTCGCGATGATCGTCTGGGGCTCGTTCGTCGCGCTCGCCCAACGCGACCTGAAGCGGCTGGTCGCCTACTCGTCGATCAACCACATGGGCATCGTGCTCCTCGCGATCGCCGTCTACTCCCAGCTCGGCCTCCTCGCGGCGGTGCTGCTGATGTTCGCCCACGGCGTCGTCAGCGCGCTCCTGTTCATGGCCTCGGGGAGCGTCCACCACACGTTCGGGACCCGCGACATCTCGAAACTCGGCGGCATCGCCCGGACGGCGCCGATCCTCGCGACGATGGTGATGGTCGGCTCGCTCGCGTCACTTGGCCTGCCCGCCCTGATCAGCTTCCCCGCCGAGTTCACGGCGCTCCTCGCGACCTGGGACCGGATCGGCTACTGGGTCCTGGTCCCGCTCGTGATCCTCGTCGTGACCGCGGCGTTCTACCTGTGGATGATGCAGCGGATGCTGTTCGGGCCGGCGCGCAACGTGCCCGCGACGGCCCACGACCTCCCGTGGTACGAGACGAGCGCGATGGCCATCCTTCTCGCGCTGATCGTGATCTACGGGATCCTGCCGGGATTCCTCGTGAACGTCATCGTGAACTCGCCGGTCTACGGCTTCCCGGGGTTCCCGTAGGGGGTCAGGGCCGTGTTCGAGACCGACTTCATCGCGACGTTCACACCCGAGCTCCTCGTCCTCGGCGCGGCGCTCCTGATCTTCCTCCTGGACGTCGTCGGCGTGCGCCGCCTCGAGGCATTCGGCGCCGTCGCGGTGAGCGGGATCTCCCTCGCCTTCCTCGCGGTGGTCGCCGACCTCGGGTTCGCTCCGCTCGCGGTCCTGCGAACAATCCCGGCCGGGAGCGTCGACCTGCCGCTTAGCGCCTCGCTCACCGCCGTGACGAGCCTCGGCCTCGTCTTCCAGGCGATCTTCCTCGTGAGCGCCTTCCTCGTCGCGCTCGCCTCGCTATCGCGCCCGTCCGGCGAGCGCGGCGCGGCCGTGTTCTTCGGACTCGTGCTGATGGCGACGCTCGGGATGCTCCTCGCCGCGGTCGCGAACGACCTGATCTTCCTCCTCCTCTCCGTCGAGGTGACGGGCATCGCCACCTACCTCCTCGTCGGCTACACCCGCAAGGACGCGCGCAGCCTCGAGGCCGCGATGAAGTTCTACATCGTCGGCGCGCTCTCCTCGACGCTGTCGTTCTTCGGCGCCTCGCTGCTGTTCGGGGCGTACGGCGGGACCGGGTTCCTCGTCCTCGCTCGGCAGACGGCCGCGCTCGGCTACCCGGCGCTCGCCTTGGCCGGCTACGCGCTCCTGATCGCCGGCCTCGGGTTCAAGCTGACCTTAGTGCCGTTCCATGCCTGGGCCGTCGACGTCTACGACGGCGCGCCCGACGACGTCTCGGCGTTCCTCGCGGGCGGCTCGAAGAAGATCGGCATCTTCGCGTTCTTCCTCGTGTTCGTCGGACCGGTTCTCGCCGCGCCCGCGCTCGGCCGGTGGTGCTCGCTCTCCCGGTGCTCGACGCTCCAGCTGCCGGCGACCGTCGAGTTGGCGCTCGGGATCATCGCCATCCTGACGATGACGGTCGGGAACGTCCTCGCGCTGATGCAGCCGGAGATGAAGCGGCTGCTCGCGTACTCCTCGATCAGCCAGGCCGGCTACATGCTCATCGGCGTCGTCGTCGGGACCTCGGCGGCGCTCACGGGCACGACGCTCCAGGTCGTCGCGCACGTGTTCATGAAGGCGGGCGCCTTCCTCGTCGTCGCCGCGGTCGTCGGGCTCGGCGTGGGGCCGCGCGTCGACGATTGGAAGGGACTCGGACGGCGTCGCCCGTACCTGATGCTCGCCTTCGCGCTCATGCTCCTCTCGCTCGCCGGCGTCCCGCTCACGGTCGGGTTCGTCTCGAAGTTCGTGCTGTTCTCCTCGGCCGTCCAGGCCGAGGGCTGGTTCGTCTGGCTCGCGGTCGCGGGCCTTCTCAACAGCGCGCTCTCGGTGTTCTACTACGTCCGCGTCCTCAAGTCGGTCTACCTCGACGCCCCCGCGCCGAGCGCGGCCGCGGACGCCCGGCTCGACCGACCGATCGGCGTCGGCCGGACCGCGGCGATCGCCATCGCCGTCATCGCGATCGTCGCCCTGGGGATCGACCCCCAGCCGATCCTCGGAGGGATCCAGAGCGCCACGACCCACTTCCTCCAGATCGGGGCCTAGGGCGATGGAGTCGTTCGACGTCGTCGTCGTCGGCGCGGGCCCCGCGGGGAGTCTCGCCGCCCGTTTCGCCGCGGAGGGCGGCGCTCGGACCCTCCTCGTCGATCAGCGTCCGGAACTCGGCACGCCGGTGCAGTGCGGAGAGTACGTTCCGGCCCCCGAGGAGCTCGCGACGATCTTCCCCTACCCCGACCTGATTCGTGAGGCGGTCCGAGTCCCCCCCGAGACGGTTCTGCGCGAGACTCGGTCGATGGGGTGCGTCGCTCCGAGCGGCCGTCGCTATTCGTTCCCCCTGCACGGGTACACGGTCTCGCGAAGCGCGTTCGACAAGGCGCTCGCCGCGGAGGCGGAAGGCGCCGGCGCCGAGCTCCGGTTCCCGCTCGGCGTGTCGCGCGTCCGGGACGACACGGTCACGTTCGTGGGGGGAGCCGAGGTTCGGGCGCGGGTCATCGTGGGCGCGGATGGACCGCTCTCCACGGTCGCCCGCTCGGTCGGGTTCCGGATCCCCCGCGAGATGTACCGGATGATCACCGCGACCAGCGTCGGGGCGTTCCCCGACGAAATCGACCTGTTCTTCGGCTCCCTCGCCCCAGGCGGCTACGGCTGGATGATCCCCCGCGCCGGGGACGCGAATGTCGGCATCGGCGTCCGCTACCTGCCGAGAGGACAAACGCTCTCGGGCCTCCTCGACCGGTTCGTGGCATCCGCCGGCTGGGATGCCGTCGTTGACCGGACCCGGTGGTGGGTGCCGCTCGGCCCGCCGCCCAGGTCCGCGGTCGTGGGCCGGGTGTTGTTCGCGGGGGACGCGGCGAACCTTGTTATGGCGACGAACGGGGGAGGGATCCCGACCGCGATGATTTCCGGCCGTGATGCCGGCGTCGCGGCGGCGCACCACGTCCGCGACGGTGCCCCGCTCGCCGAGTACGACCGCCTGTGGCGCCGTCATCTCTACGAGCCACTGCGGGAGGGGTTCCGGTTGAAGGAACTCGGCGACCTCGTGGTAGAACGGGACACGTGGCTCTCGCTCGGCATGCGATATATCGGGGCGGGGGGTCTCGACTCGATGATGCGGATGCACCGACCCCGGCGCCTCGGGGGCGCCTCGTGACGGTCCCGGCCGCACCGGCGTCCGAGCCGGGAGAGCTCCCGCTCGATGTGATCCTGAGCCAAACGGTCGGGACCGAGTTCCAAAGCCAGCTCGCCGAGTTGGTGCCGCTCCTCGTCCGCGACCTCGCGGACATCGACCGCCGCATGCACGAGGTGCTGGGGGCGACCTACCCCCGCCTCACCGACGCCGCGACCTACGCCTGCAGCGCGGGGGGGAAGCGTGTGCGCCCCGTCCTGATGGCGGCGCTCCACCGGGCGCTGGGGGCGACCGACACCCGACCGGTCCACTCGCTGGCCGCCGCGTTCCAGTTGATCCACACGGCGACGCTCGTCCACGACGACGTGATCGACCACGCCGAGATGCGGCGCGGCCGGCCGTCGCTCCCGCAGGCGTTCGGCCTCCCCCTCGCCATCGTCGCGGGGGACTATCTGTTCGTCCGCGCGTTCGAGCTGGCGTCGGAGTACCCGCGGTCGATCATCATGCGATGCGGGGAGGCGTGCGCGGACCTGGTCGAGGGCGAGGTGCTCCAGGAGAGCGGCCGGTTCGACCTCACGACGGGGCGCGAGCACTATTACCGGGTGATCGAGCGGAAGACGGCCGCCATCGTCGCCGCGGCGCTCGGCTCCGTCGCCGAGATCCAGGGCGCTCCCGTCACCGTCCAGGACGCCGCCGCCGCGTACGGGCGCTCGCTCGGGATCGCGTTCCAGATCCGCGACGACCTGCTCGACGTGTACGGCGACTCCGACGTCCTCGGCAAGCCGCTCTATGGCGACTTCCGCGAGGGGAACCCCACCCTCGTCGGGCTCGAGACGTACGAAGGACTCGACGGGAATCGGCGCGCCGAGTTCGAGCGATTGTTCGGGCTCCGCCGCAAGCAACCGGGCGACCTGCTGAGGCTCCGCGCCCTGGTCGACGCGGCGGGTGCGCCGGAGCGCGTCGCGGCGGTCGCCCGCCAGTGGGCCGAGCGAGCGATCCGTTCGCTCGAGGGGCTGCCCCCAACCCCCTACCGCCTCCTCCTCGAGGAGATGGCGCGCGGCGCGGCCGAGCGGCGGTTCTAGGCCCGTCGAACGAAAGCTACTTGTCTCGTTCGCCGGCTGGTCCGGCGGGTCGTCTCATGCCAGCCACGGCGAGAGCGGTGTCCGCGTCCGCCGCCGCGCCGGAGGTGGGGCACCTTCCTCCGCGGTGGGACCCGACCCCGATCCGCCCCTCCCTCCCCGTCGGCGTCGCGCTGCTCTCGGTGCTGATCGCGATCGGCGGTCTCGTCGTCCTGATCTCCGGGCTGCTGTTCCTCCTGAAGGAGTACCTGGGTACGGCCATCCCGACCCAGCTCCTCATCGTCCACCAGGTCGACGTCGTCGGCGCCGCGGTCCTGGTCCTGCTCGGAGCCGTCCTTCTCGGGGTGGCGACCGCGTTGTGGAACCAGGAGGCGTGGGCCCTCTACACGACCGTCGTCGTTCTGTTCCTGGCCCTCGGCTACCTCTTCTTCACATCGACGATCACCGTCGTCTTCCTCCTCTTTCTCGTGCTGTTCGTCTACTTGCTCGCCGTGCGGCACCACTTCTTCTGATGGAGGTCGCGCTCGCCGAGCTCGCGCCGGTCCCCGGTGAGGTCGCGACCAACGTCGCTCGTGCCGTCGGCGTACTCAACGCGACGAGCGCTCCGCTGACCGTCCTCCCCGAATTGTTCCTCTCGGGGTACCGGATTGGGGACCGCTTCCACACGATCGGCCTCCGACCCACGGATCCGCGGCTGGAACCGCTCCGCGTCGCCTGTCGGTCGTCGGGTCGGTCGGTCGTCCTGGGCGCACCCACGGTCGGCGCCCGGCGCGGTGAGGTCGCGAACTCGGTGGTGCTCGTCCGCTCGGACGGTACGGAGTTCGTTCAGATCAAGCGATACCTCCCAACCTACGGCCCGTTCGAGGAGGGGGCGACGTTCACCCCCACGGACACGAGCGCCGCCGCACCGTGGGGAGACGACCGGCTCGGCCTGTCGATCTGCTACGACGCTTTCTTTCCGGAGGTGTTCCGGACACTCGCTCTGGACGGGGCGACGGTGTTCATTTGCGTCTCGGCGGCGCCCGTCACGTCGGGCCGCCTGTTCGGCAAGGTACTTCCGGCCCGGGCGGTCGAGAACGCCTGCCCGCTCGTCTACGTGAACCGGTCGGGCGTGGAGGACGGCGTCGTGTTCGGCGGCGGCTCGGTGGCGTACGACGCGCGGGGCGAGCCGCTCGCCGAGCGCGGGGTCGAGGGGGTGCGTCTCGGCGTCGGAGAGCGACTGTTCACCGTCGAGGTCGACCCGACGGAGTCGGCCCGATGGCGTCCGTTCCGACCGGTCCTACGGGACGTCGCGCAGCGGCCCGGTCTCCGTTCGGGCCCGTCGACTCCAACCTCGGTCTTATAGCGCCCCCAACGACGTTCGACCGCCGTGCCCCCGAGCAAGACGCTCGCGCAGCAGCTGGCCGCGAAGCAGCGGGAGATCTCCGTCGCGGAGTTCTTCGAGCGCAACCGGCAGATCCTCGGCTTCGACAACCCGCTCCGCGCGCTCCTGACGACGGTGAAGGAAGGGGTGGACAACAGCCTCGACGCGTGCGAGGAGGCCCAGCAACTCCCCGACATCCTGGTCGAGGTCACCAAGGAAGGTGTCGACCGCCTCCGGGTCGCCGTCGAGGACAACGGACCGGGGATCCTCAAGCGCGAGATCCCGAACGTCTTCGGGAGACTCCTCTACGGCTCCCGGTTCCACGCCAACCGTCAGTCGCGGGGCCAACAAGGCATCGGAATCTCCGCCGCGGTGCTCTACGCCGGACTCACCACCGCCCGCCCGGCCAAGGTGACGAGCAAGGTCGAGGAGGAGGAGGCGGCCCATGTCGTCGAGCTCCTGATCGACACCCAGAAGAACCTCCCGAAGGTCGTGTCGGAGGATCTCCTCCTCTGGGACCGGCCCCACGGAACTCGGATCGAGCTTCTGCTCAAGGCGAAGTATCAGAGGGGTCGTCAGTCGCCCTTCGACTACCTCAAGGGCACAGCGATCGTGAACCCGCACGCGCGATTCACCCTCGTTGAGCCCGACGGCACGCGCATCACCTACGAGCGCGCCTCGACCGAGGTTCCTCCGGTCCCGAAGGAGGTCGCGCCGCATCCGTACGGCCTCGAACTCGGTGAGCTCGCCTACCGGCTCAAAGCGGCGACGCGGCCGCTGCTGCTCGAGTGCCTCCAGAAGGACCTCGCGGGCGTCTCGCCGCGGGCGGCGCGGGAGGTCCTCAGCAAGGCGGGTCTTTCGTCGACGACCCGCGCGGCCGACCTGCACGGCGAGGATCTGGAGAAGCTCCTCACGGCCCTCCACTCCGTGGCGCTCGTCGCGCCCTCGGCCGAATCGCTTTCGGCGATCGGGCCGATGCTGATCAAGCGCGGGCTTCGCAATGTCCTCGGGGACGTCCGACCGGAGTTCTACGCGCCCCCGGTCAGTCGGCCCCCGAAGGTCCGGGGAGGATTCCCGTTCCTCGTCGAGGTCGGACTCGTCTACGGCGGAGCGCTCCCCGCAGACCAGCCCGTCCAGCTCCTGCGGTTCGCCAACCGGGTGCCGCTCCTGTTCCAGCAGGGGGCGTGCGCGATCACGACCGCTGTCCAGAACCTCGACTGGCGGCGCTATGGGCTCGACCAGAAAGGTGGCCAGGGGATGCCCGGGGGGCCCTGCCTCATCCTCGTCCATGTCGCCTCGACGAAGATCCCGTTCACGAGCGAGGCGAAGGAGGCGGTCGCCGAGGACCCGGAGCTCGACAAGGAGCTCACCCTCGCCCTCCAGGCCGCGGCCCGCCACCTCCGGACGCACATCTCGCGGCGCACCCGCCGCGAGTTCGCGAGCGAGAAGTTCGCGATCATCCTGAAGATCCTCCCGAAGCTGGCGGAGAAGACGAGCGCCCTCGTCCACAAACCGGTCCCCGACCTCACGCCGGTGATCACGCGGATCATGGACGTCGTCAGCGTCGACACCACGGTCGCTTCAGAGGCCGGCGGCATCCGGGCCCGGACCGAGGTGACCAACTACACGCCCCGAGCGCGGGTGCTCGAGGTGTTCGTGGAGATGCCGTGCGAGCTCGTGCCGAAGGCGAAGTACGCCCAGACCCCGGAGGGAACCGACGCCGAACTCGGTCGAGCCTGGTGGACGCTCGAGAAGCTTCCGCCGAGCGGCAAGGCGAGCATCGAGGTCTCGTTCCCGAAGGGGACCGAGGTCGAGGCGTCCGACCTCTCGTGGTACATCGCCGGAGTCGACGAGGCCCACCTCCTCGGCGCCGAGCCGTTGCCGGGCGATTGGGACGTCCGCCTTCCGAGGGCGGTCATCGAGGCGGCCGAGGCCGGTCTCGAACCGCTCCCGGGAACCGAAGAAGCGGAGGTGGACTACGATGCCGCGGAAGGGAGCGCCCGTGTCGAAGACGACGAAAGCTGACGGGATCGGAACGGTCCGCGTCGACGCGCTGAAGCCGACGCTCGACCTCGCGCGGTCGATCTACGAGCAGCTCGACGCCGGGGAGATCCCGCGGATGCGCCTTCCGCTCCGGACGAAGCAGAACATCGCCTTCCAGATGAAGGACGGCGTCTGGAAGCTCGGTCGCGCGATGGGGACGCGCAGCGCCCGCAAGCTCGACGGCGCGCTGATGCTCCTCCGGACCTTCTACCTCGTCGATTTCATCAACGAGATGGCCCGCGAGGGCAAGACCTCCACGCTCCGGGAACTCTACTACATCAGCGAAGGCTGGGAGGAGGGCAAGTTCCACAGCGAGGACGAGTCGAATCTCCTCATCGAGGACTTGGAGGTGCTCTGCGAGCGGCTCCGCGAGGACTTCCGCGTGCACCCCGAGGAGAATGGTGCCTCGGTCATCGGCGACCTGACGATCAAGGAGACGAACCGAAAGGGCGTCGTGAAGAAGATCAACTGCCGCGACGACGTCGGGGATGGCGGCTACGCGATCCCGTTCAACGTCGAGAAGGAGAAGATCGAGTTCATCTCCTCCGGGGCGAAGTTCGTCATCGCGATCGAGTGCGGTGGCATGGTCGACCGCCTCGCCGAGAACGGCTTCGACGAGAAGCACGGCGCGGTCCTGTTGCACCTCAAGGGCCAGCCGGCGCGCTCGACGCGGCGGTTCCTGAAGCGGCTCAACGAGGAGCTGAAGTTGCCCGTCGTCGTCTTCACCGACGGCGACCCGTGGTCGTTCCGGATCTTCGCGTCCGTCGCCTTCGGAGCGATCAAAACAGCCCACATCTCGCAGTACCTTGCGACGCCGCAGGCGGAGTTCCTCGGGGTCACGGCTTCCGATATCGAGAACTACGAACTTCCGTCGGACAACCTCACCGACCAGGACATCCGCGCCCTGCAGGCCGAGCTCACCGACCCCCGGTTCAAGACCGCCGAGTGGCGGAGCGAGATCGAACTGATGCTGAAGAACGGCAAGAAGGCGGAGCAGCAGTCGCTCGCGAAGTACGGGCTCAACTACGTCACCGACACCTACCTCCCCGAGAAGCTCGGCGAGATGGGCGTCCTGTAGTCCCCGGATCCACCCTGCACGCGCGGCCCAGCGCCTTTCCCGGTTTGCTCTCGATTCCGTAGGAACTCATCCCCCCGCAGGGCCCGGCTCAGGGGGCACGGTGGACCGCGCGCCGACCGTCGGCGACGATGGCCACGCCCTCGACCTCTCCCAAGGCTGAAGTCGGCGACCGGGATGCTGCGTCCGTGCCTCTGTTCCCACCGAGCCACGAACTCGGCCCCTCGGACCTCGCGCCGGGGGAGCGGGTCCTCTTCCGAGACGACAACGTCAACCAGCTCGGCTCGAAAGGCGGGTACGCGCTCGTCCTCACCGACGCGAGACTGCTCGTGATCCCGCAGGGGCACATCGGGATCACCCGGATCGGCCCGGAAGGCGTGTCCGACAATGCCTACCCATTGCGCGAGGTCCGAAGGGTCTGGGCCCGGGAGGGAGCACCGTCGTTCCTCGAGCGGCTCTATCTGCCGTTCTCCCGGTTCGGCTTCCCGGTGATCTGCGTCGAGCTGGCGGGCTCGACGATGGAGTTCTTTGTCGCGGACCCGGCTCGGTGGGTCTCCGAACTCCAGCGCGCGCTCCCCCTATCGGGGATGGGCGGACCCGCGGGCGGTTCGGGTCGTCCGAGCTCGGGCTAGTTGGACGCGCGTTGCGTCGCCTTCGAGCGGGACCGAGGTCCGGCGGACTCCGCGGATTCGTGCTTGACCACCCGGATGTTGACGTCTGACCCGTAGGTCCGGGCCACCATCGTCGATCCTTGCGCTCGCAGCGCGGCGAGGAATGCGTCGGGCGCCATTCCCGGTCCGTCGCGCCACTTGGAGACGAACAGAACCGCGCCTTGCTGGCTGGGGATGGCCGAGCCGTTGGTGACCAGGCGTCGGAACTCGTCGTCGGACAATGGCACGAACGGCGTGCGCAACAGTTTCCCTCGCCGTGGGTAGCTCTGCTTGAACGTCTTCACGTGGTCACCCCGACACGACATCCGGTGCCCGGACCGTCGTCATCTGTGCGCGAGCGACGCGCGGGCGCAGATAAGGGGCGGTGAGCACCGAACGGCCCACCGGATCGCGGTCTCCCGCTCGCGCCGCGAGGATCGGTTCGGGCTACGGCAGCCCTGCGATCGCTTCGGCCGACCATTTCGCACGGTCCTGCTTCGGGAGGTACACCCAACCTCCCGCCGAGCGCGGTTGCCGGACCCAGTCGACCCCGTGTTGACGGAACTCGGACTTCTCGGCCGCCGCTTCCATGGCCCCCCCACTCCCCCGGGGTCCCGGGTGGATCCCGTCCGGGGCGATCAACACGAGATCGGACGCCAGGTCGTGGACGAGCCACTCGCGGGGCACGACGATGACGAGCTTCACCAGCTTGGGCCGGAACTGCGACTCGCTCTCGGTCTCGGTGCGGTGAAAGACCGCGTACTCG
This sequence comes from Thermoplasmata archaeon, assembly GCA_022750115.1. Lineage (GTDB taxonomy): Archaea > Thermoplasmatota > Thermoplasmata > Lutacidiplasmatales > UBA184 > Lutacidiplasma. Next base: position 66,583 of record JAKIWI010000001.1, on the reverse strand, counting down.
ACGCCGGCCACGGTATCGGTCCGGTCGAACTGGAACGACTTCTGGACAAACTCCAGCACGTTGACCTCGAGGTCGGCGTCGGCCAGCACGGGCCGCCCAGTCGACCGGCATAGATAATGGCCCGCCGATTCGGTCGCTCTCGAGAGGCCCCCCGTTCCGACGGGGGCGAGCCGCTAAGTCCCGAACCTCGATGTCCGAGGAGTGCGGAGCGCCGACGTGCCAGCCCCCCGGTGGGGACCCGGATTCCTCCGGCTGAACTCGTGGGTGTATCGGGCCGAGTACGGCGCCGCCACGATCGCGATCCTCCTCGTCGTGTTCGTCTGGCGGGGACTCCTGCTCAAGGATCTCCCGTGGCCCAGCGTCCTGCTGACAATCTTCTGGGCGGTCTGGCCCGACCTCGCCGCGTTCGTTCCGATCGGGATCGCCGCGCGGAGCTCGAGCGGGTGGCCCTCGTGGGGCCCGACGCTCTACAACACGGTGCACAACCTCCTGGTCTGGGGCGTGGTGTTCTCGCTCTGGAGTTTCGCGGCCGGTCATATCGAATGGCCGATGCTCGCCTGGGCGGGACACATCACCGCGGACCGTGCGTCGGGCTACTACCTGCGGGCGCCCGCCGCCTCCGTCGGATGAACGAGCTCCACCCGGGGCGACGGTCTCCCGACTCCCCCGGCCGGACGCGCCACAGGTTTCTTCATCCTCCAGCGCTCGAGGGGTTCCCATGCGCGCGCCTCCCGAGAAACCAACCCGATGGCCACCTCCGACCTACGAAGTCCGGGCGACGTTTCGCGCGCCGCTCGAGTTCGTCTACGACTGGTGCACCGACTACACGCCCGGCGACGCCGGCTACGAGGCCGAGGAGTACCAACGGCGCATCCTGAAGCGCACGACGCGGGAGGTCGTGTACGAGGACCTCGAGGACACCAACGACGGCTGGTTCTGGACGCGCCACGTCGTCCGGCTCCACCCACCGAACTGGTGGCACTCGGAATCGGTGGGGAGCCACCGGGTCTACTCGCTCGACTATCGCCTCTCGCGCCTCCCCGACGGCCGAACCCAGCTCGTTCTGACCGCCCGCCGGGCGCCCTACGGCGTGGGAGGCAAGAACCCCCCGAAGGCGACGTGGGAGAAATCCGTCACACTCGCCTGGAAGAAGTTCGGCCGCGCCCTGGAGCGCGATCACCGCAAATCCGTGCGCGGACGCGGCTCGAGCTGAGCCCCCGCCTCGCGGGCGGGCCGATCGGACGAATCTTCGCCGCGGAGCGGGTCTCGGGACGCCGGACCGGCCGACCGCGGGCTGGCGTGGCCTAGGTGGTACCGGTACACTCGGGAGAGGAGAATCCCCGCGTAGATCGCAGCTTTGCCGAGGATCTCGACGACGTCCGGCCCGAGCGGGCCGAGGGAGCCCCCGGGGGAGATCGTGCCCCGGGATCGCCGAAAGCACCATCGTCACGACCCGCCCCAAGACGACCGGGGCGGTCAGGGCTTCCGCTGTTCGAGGGCGAGGGAGATCCGCCCGGGGAGTACCAGAGGCCGGCCGAGGTGGTCACCCATTCGAAAGGTGAAGATGGGCCGGCGCTCGTCGAGGCCTGGGTCGGCTGGGAATCGGGGAAATCGGATCCCGCACGCCGCGACCGTTCGACCGCCCGGCTCGCCGACGGTGAGCGAGTTTTCGCGCGGGCAAGCTTATAAAGTGCGGGCAGTAGGGCAGCCGTTTCGGACGCGATTGGATGAAACGCAGCTCGCGCGTATGGAAGAAGCGCGGCCACATGCGGTGGAAGTGGCGCAAGAAGCGGATGCGCCGCCGCATGAGGGCGCAGCGGATGCGCAAGCAGTAGTCCGGTCGACAACCCCTTCCGAGCCCGAACCAGCCCCCCGCGGGGGATCCTCTCCGCGGCGACCCTAGCGCCGGCCGAGCCGCTCGAGCGTCCGGTCCTTCTTCGTCGCCTTCTTCCACTCCTTGTAGTGGGCCTTGCACAGCGGCGCGCTGCGGCCTTTCTCCGGGAGCTTGTCGAAGACGCGGCGGGCCTCGGGCACGGCGAGGTGGCGCGCGGCCGGCTGGCCGCATTCCGGGACCGCGCAGACGTCGTCGGTCACGGGGCGGATCGCTTCGGAAGGTACTGTTCGACGAGGGCGGGGATCTCGTAGGGGAACTTCGCGACGTGGGCGCCCGCTGCCTCGAGCGCGTGCAGTTTGCTGTCGGCCGTGCCCTTGCCGCGGGCGATGATGGCCCCCGCGTGTCCCATCCGCTTGCCGGGGGGCGCCGAGCGGCCGGCCACGTAGGCGATGACCGGTTTGTGGAACTTGCGCCCGATGTACTCGGCCGCGTCCTCCTCGGCGGTCCCGCCGATCTCGCCGACGAGGACGACGAGGTCGGTCTCGGGGTCGTCCTGGAACCACGGCAGCGCATCGACGAACGACGTCCCGACCACGGGGTCGCCTCCGAGGCCGAGGCAGGTCGATTGGCCGAGCCCACGCTCCTTGATGCCGTTGACGATCTCGTAGGTCAGGGTGCCGCTGCGGCTGATGACGCCCACGCGGCCGGGATGGAACACGACGTTCGGGATGATCCCGACCTTCGTCTTTCCGGGGGATGCGATGCCCGGGCAGTTCGGGCCGATGATCCGCGCGCCCTTCGAGCGGCCGTAGTGGTACATCGTCAGCATGTCGTGGAACGGGATGTGCTCGGTGACGATCACCGCGAGCTGGATCCCGGCGTCGACCGCCTCCAGGAACGCATCGCGAGCGAACGGGGCGGGCACGAAGAGGCACGTCGCGTTGGCGCCCGTCGCCTTCACAGCCTGCGCGACGGAGTCGAACACGGGGACGCCCTCGACCTGTTGGCCGCCCTTGCCCGGCGTGGCGCCCGCGACGACGTTCGCGCCGAACGCCTTCATGTTGCGCGCGTGAACCGTCCCTTGGTGGCCCGTGATCCCTTGGACGAGGATCCGCGTGTCGCGGTCGACGAGGACGCTCATGCCGGTCCCCCGGCAGCGGCGATGACGGCCTGGACGGACTCCTTCAGGTCCGGCAGGGACGTCACCCCGGCCTTCTGAAGGATGGCGACCCCTTCGGCCTCGTTGTTGCCCCGAATGCGGGCGACCAGCGGGAAGCGCTCGTTCGCCGGCACCTGCTGCATCGCATCCACGAGCCCGCGGGCGACGGTGTCGCAGCGCGTGACCCCGCCGAAGATGTTCAGGAACACCGCGGCGGGCTTCGCCTGGGCCATGAGATGGAACGCTTCGGTCACCTTGCGGGGGTCGTCGGTCCCGCCGAGGTCGAGGAAGACGCCGGGGCGCCCTCCGAACTCCGCGAGCACGTCGAGGGTGGCCATGGTGAGGCCGGCGCCGTTCGCGATGACGCCGATATTGCCGTCGAGCTGCACGAAGGCGATCTCCTTCTCGCGGGCGATCTCCTCGAGCGGGGTCCGGTCGTCGCGGATGTCGGCGTATTCGGGATGGCGGAACGACGCATCGTCCTCGATGATCACCTTGGCGTCGAGCGCCACCACCCGGTCCCCGACGATCGCGAGCGGATTGATCTCGACGAGCTCGGCGTCCTCTTGGACAAAGACCTTCCAGACCTGGTCGAGGAGCCCGTCGACCGAGCGCGCGACCGCGCCGCTGACGGCGAGGGCGGCGAGGAGGCGACGCTTCTCGTAGCCGATCAGGCCGGGGAACGGGTCGACGCTCACCCGGGCGATCGCCGACTCCTCGACGGACTCGATCTCGACGCCGCCCTGGGCACTCGCCATCACGACCGGCAGCCGTTGGCTCCGGTCAAGGGCGATGGAGAGGTACAGCTCGCGCGCGATCGCCAACTTCTCTTCGAGGAGGACCTCGCGGACCTTCTCGCCCTTGAACTCCATCGCCAGGATCGCCCGCGTGGCGTCCTCGGCTTCGGCGAGGTTGGTCGCGAATCGGACGGCTCCGCCCTTCCCGCGCCCGCCCGCGAGGACTTGGGCCTTTACGACGCACGGGAACGGAACCCCGGCGCCGGTCAGCGCCCCGGCGACCTCGGCGGGGGATCGGACGACGGCGCCGCGCGGGAGGTCGATGCCGTACCGGCGGAAGATCTCCTTGCCCCTCCACTCGGCGAGCTTGACCATCGACCCTTCGCTCCGACGCTCGCCGAGCCGGGCGACCTAATAATGCTGCGTCAGCGCGGGAGTCCCTAGGCGCGTCGACGGGCCGGGCGCCGGCGCCTCGTCGGGCGATGGGGCCGGGATTCCGGCGGCGCGGTTCGAGCCGATGGGTCCCCGCCCGGCCGTTCGGACCCGAGGGAGGGGCCGATCGCGTCGAGCAGCGCGCCCGCGACCTCGGCCTTGGTCCCCTCGAACCAGCGCGCTCGGGTGCCCGGTCGACCGACTAGGACGACGCGCGTGCGGGCGGCGCCCATCGCGGCGCGGTCGTTGGCCACGACCCAGTCGAGCTCGCCCTCCCGCAGGAACGCCTTCGCATCGCCTTCGAGCGCCGTCGGCGAGCGCCCCGATTCCAGCTTGAAGCCGACGAGCCGGTGGGGGGAGGGCAAGCGCCGCCGCAGCTCCGGCAGGATCTTCGGAGCCCGACGAAGTTCGAGCCGAAGTGTTTCGCTGTCGCGGGACGCGATCTTGCCCGGACGCCGGTCGAGTGTGAAATCGGACAGCGCCGCCGGTACCAGCACGACATCGGTGGTCGACAGCTCGATCGACCGGCTCGCGACCAGCGCCCGGAGGTCGAGCACGCTCCGCCACGTCCGGGTCGGGACGAATCGCGGTACCGAGGTCTGCAACGCTCCGGCCCACAATTCGACCTCCGCGCCTCGATAGTGCGCCTGCACGGCGAGTTGGACTGCCGTCTCTCCGGAGCTCTCGTTCGTTACCGACCGCACGTCGTCGATCGATTCTCGGCTCGCCCCCCCGACGACGACGACTCGCCGCCCTCGCCAAGGACCCGGCACGAGCCGATGGAGGACCGCTGCCGCGACCTCCTCCGGCGAAGCGATCTTTTCCTCCCCCTCGGCGGACGCCGGCTCGATCACGCCGACGCCCCAGGAGGTCAGACGGGCGAGGTTCTCCCGGACCGCGGGGTTCTGGCCCATGTGGGCGTGCATCGCGGGGGCGAGCAGAATCGGGACGCCGCCGCCCAATGCGACCGAGGCGCAGGAGGTGACCGGCGTGTCGTCGATCCCATGGGCGATCTTCGAGATCGTGTTCGCCGTCGCCGGAGCGATCAGCAGCAGGTCGGCCCGGTCGTCCCCCGGGCCGAGGAGTGTGACGTGCTCGACATCGCCCGTGAGACGAGTGACGGGCGGGTGGCCCGTCGCGAAGCTGAGCGCCTCTTCGCTCACGATCCGGCTCGCCTCGGAGCTCATCACGGCCGTCACGTCGGCCCCGTGGCGAATGAGCTCGCGCGCGATGCGGGGACTCTCGATCGCGGCGATCGACCCCGAGACACCCAGCACGACCCGCCGACCGGCCAGGAGGAGAGAGCGCCGTCCATGGATGGCCCGGCTCGGGTGCATGGTGCGTCTCCCTCCGGGGGGAGCCGTCTCCGCGCAAAAGGACGGCTCCCCGCGTCTCCCCACCCGTTATCCGCCGAGCGGCCTCGACGCCGCCAGTGCCGCGCGAGTCCGCCCCGAAGGAGAGCGGCTCGGCCCCCGAGCCGCCCGCGGAGGACGCTCCGATGCCGATGCTCGGCGGGGCGACCTCGCAGTTCGCCGAGATGTCCCGCCCGGTGATCCGAGACCAACCGACCGTCGCTCCGCGCAAGTTGGAGCGCGGGGCCGTGATCTTCGATGTCGATGGAACGTTGCTCGACGACATGGGGTCGATCAGCGCGCTCGCCGGTCGCGTCCTCGCCGAGACGTTCGGCACGCCCGAGGCCGAAGGACGGCTCCACTACCTCGCTACGACGGGGATGCCGTTCGAGGCACAGCTCGCCCAGCTGTACGATTGGGCACCCGCCCACGAGCGCGCCTCCGTCGCTCGCACGTTTCACATGCGGAAGGTCGTCGAGGCGTACGCCAACGCCCACCCGTTCCCCGAGGTTCCGAAGCTCCTGAAGCGGCTCGCGGCCGACGGCTGGACGCTCTCGGTCTCCACGGGAGCGGAGCGCGAGATGGCGGACCTCGTCCTCGAGCGCGAGGGGATCCGGTACTGGTTCGACGACGTCCTGGGGTCCGGCCAAGGGACCAAGCGCGAGCACCTCGCCGAGTACCGTCGGCGCTACCCCGGCGTGCCGGTCGTCCTCGTCGGGGACTCGCGCTTCGACCTCGAGGCGGCTCAATCGGTCGAGGGGGTCATTCCGGTCGCGCGAGCGACCGAGATGCCGGGCTGGACGTTGAGCCCGGACGACCTACGCCGGTGGGGTGCGGTGTGGGCGGACTACTCGCTCTCGGCGCTTCCCGAAGCGTTGGCGAAGCTCGTCGCCCGGCCCAAGCCCGTCGGCGGGGCGAAAGGACGGACCGGGCCGAGGAAGGCCCGGTAGGGCCGGGACCGAGAGTCTCCGAGCGCGGGGGTTGGCCCCGCGTCCGTTTGAACCCGGGTCGAGGGATCCACAGTCCCCCAGGATAGGCCAAACTACCCCATCCCGGCCGCAGCGAAACGAGACGGGGCCCAGATGAAAAGCGTTGCGTCGTTGCCGACGAGAACCCTACCGGTACGCCCAGACGACGGCCTGGCCAAAGAACCGCCACGGGACGTCGACGTGCGAGAACCCCGCGGAGACGAGGTGGGCGAGCTCCTCGGAGAGGGCGCACGGGTGGTCGAACTGCTCGTGCTCGTGCCAGACCCTCTGGAGCGCGACCGCCTTCGCCGATCCGACGAGCTCCTGGGCGACCTGGGCGAACCGGGAGTCGAAGACGGGGTCTTCCGGGAGGTGGTCGTCGGCGTCCCCGAAGTATCCCCCGGGGGCGAGCGCGCGTCGGACCTTCCGGAACAGCTCCCACTTCGCGCGGTCGTCGAGGTGGTGGATCGCGAGCGAGGAGACGACGGCATCGTAGGGCGCGTCCGTGGGGAAGTCCGAGAGGTCGCCGAGGAGGAGCGTCGCCCGGTCCTTGTAGCGCCGCACCTTGGCGCGGCCGAGGGCGATCATGCGCCGAGAGAGGTCGAGCCCGACGAGCTCGGCGTGGGGGTAGCGCGACAACAGCCGCGCGGTGAGGGTACCCGTGCCGACGCCGAGCTCGAGAACGCGGAATCGCCGGGTCGGGGCGAACGGGATCCCCCACAGAAGGGTCTGGTGCAGCTCGTCGTACCCGGGCATCGTGTCGACGGCCGTTCGGTCGTATCCGGCCGCCTCGCGGTCGAACTCCGCCTCCGGTCGCGCCACTCGGGCTTCGCGGGCCATCGGCGCGCCGAGCCGCGTGCGGTCTTAAGGCCGTGGCGCGGCGCCGCTCCGGAGCGCGACTTATCCGCCGCCCCGCTTCGCCGACGCGCAATGACGCCGGAGGACGCCGCGCGCACCGCGCGGCTTCGCTCGTGGTTCGACGTGGCAACGTCGTACTCGCCGGAACCGACGCACGACGGGACCTCGGTCGCGTACCTCTCCGACCCGGGGGAACGTCCGCAGGCGTTCCGGGTCCCGATCGACGGGGGGCGGTCCATTCCCCTGACCCCCGACGGGCAGCGCATCGGAGCGATCCACCCCTCGCCGACGGATGGGAGCGCCGTCGTCGCCCTCGACTCCGGCGGGAACGAGCACTGGCAGCTCGCCCTCCTCTCGGACATGAGCCAGGGCCGTCCCACGATCCGGTCGCTCACGAACGACCCCGATGTAATCCACTCCCCCGGTCGGTGGCGCGAGGATGGGAAGCGCTACGCCTTCAGCTCAAACGCCCGGGACCGGCGGTTCTTCGATGTCTACGAACTCGAAGTCGGCCGGGAGGGTGCCACCCCGGTCCCCGTGCTCACGGCGGACGGTCTCCACGACGTCGTCGACGCGCGCGCCGGACAGCTCCTCATCGCCCACGCCCGCACGAACCTCGACGTGGACCTGATCCTCCGCCAGGGCGAGCGGACCCTGACGCTGAATCCCCACGAGGGCGAAGAGACTGTCCGCGCCGCGACAGTGACCTCGGAGGCCGTCTACGCCGGGGCCAACCCGGGTCGAGAGTTCGCCGCGCTCGTCCGCTACCGACCCGGGCGGCCCGGTCACGAGTTCCTCCGGGAGTACCTGGGAGACGTCGAGCTCGTCGAGGCGAGCCCGGACGGACGCCAGCTGCTCGTGGGGGTGAACCGGGACGGCTGGTCGGAGCTCCACCTATTCTCCCCGGCGACCGGCGAGGACCGGCCGCTCCCGACCTCGCCCAAGGGCGTCGTCGCCAAGGCCCGTTGGACGCCCGACGGAAGCGCGATCGTCCACGACCTCTCCTCGGTGGAGGGGGTGGAGGTGTACCGCCGCTTCGTCGAAAGCGGGAAACCACGCCGGTTGACGAATTCGCCCCGACCGGTCCCGGTCCACGTGAGGGACCCAAAGCTCGAGCGGGCCGTCGCGGTCGACCGTGTGGTGCTTCCCTACTGGCAGTACGAGCCGGCGGGCGCGGCCGTCGGGACCCTCATCGAGGTTCACGGCGGGCCGGAGTCGCAGGCGCGCCCGGGACTCAACCGATTCCGCCAGTTCCTCGTCGCGGAGGGCTGGCGGGTCGTCCTGCCGAACGTCCGCGGGTCGACGGGGTATGGACGCACCTTCGTCCACCTCGACGACGTCCGAAAGCGGATGGACAGCGTCCGCGACCTCCGCGACCTCGTCGCCCACGTCCGGAAGCGCGACGGGGCCAGCGTCGGTCCGATCGGGATCCTCGGCGGCAGCTACGGCGGGTTCATGGTGCTGTCGGCGCTCTCGACGTATCCGGACCTGTTCTCGGCTGGCGTAGATATCGTCGGGATCGCGAACTTCGTGACGTTCCTCGAGAAGACCGGTCCTTGGCGCCGGGCCGTCCGGGAGGCCGAGTATGGAACCCTCGACCACGACCGCGACTTCCTCGAAGAGATCTCGCCGCTCGGGCACGCGGACCGGATCACCGCCCCCCTGCTGGTCATCCACGGGCGCAACGACCCGCGCGTGCCGGCCCACGAGGCCGAGCAGATCGTCGAGACGCTCCGTACGCTCGGCCGCACGGTGGACCTCCTGATGTTCGACGACGAGGGCCACGGGATCGTGGGCCGAACGAACCGCGAGCGGGCGTACGGGGCGGTCGCCGCATTCCTGGCCCAGCATGTCGGTCGGGCGGCGTCGAGCGCGCCCCCCTGACCGTCAGGCCGCGGAACGGTCCAGCCGAACTCGCCACGCCTCGACCCGTTGGTTCGGGTCGGTGGTGAGGAACCGGGCTCGAACGATCTCTCGCACGGTGAACAGAGCGTCGAAGGTCGCGTGGATCTCGGCCGCGGTCACCCGGCGGGGCCCTCCCCAGTTGGGCTCGGCGTCGCTGAAGCAGAGGAGGAACGCGCTTCCGCCGGGCGTGAGGACGGCCCGGAGGCTGGCCGCGTAGCGGGGACGCTCCTCGTCGTCGAAGACGTGGAACAGCCCGGAATCGAGCACCGTCCGGAACGTTCTCCGGAGCGAGGTGAGGTCCAGCGCGTCGCCGACCTCGAACTGGGCGCGGAGCCCGCGTTCGGCGGCCTTCGCTCGGGCCTTGGCGATGGCGGTCGGCGCGCCATCGACCCCCAGGGCCTCGAGGCCCCGCGCGGCGCAGGCGAGGGCGTGCTCTCCCGTGCCGCACCCGATGTCGAGGACGGGCGCCACGACCGAACCCTCGTCGAGCAGGCGAACCACCTCGTCTTGCGGGCGGCCGATGTCCCATGGCGGCGTTCGAGTTTGGTACGTCTCCTCGAAGCTCATCGTGGGATCTCGGCGCGGGATCATGCCCGACTCCCGACCGGTGACCGAGCCCGCAACCGGTCCAACACGGCCTGCTTCGGGGCCAGGATCATCCAGCCTTCCCGGGGGTCGCCGATCGCAACGAAGTCCCCCGCGAGGAATCGGTTGCCGAGGTACGCGGCGGAGGCCGCGTCCAGTTCGTCGTGAGTCGTCGACAGGCTCTCGATCCCTCCCGATAGGCCGCAGCGGACGAGCCCAGCGCGCAAGGCGGCCACTCCCGCCCCCTTTCGAGGGATGTTGAGCAGGTCCTGGCTCGCCCCTGGGTAGCCTTCGATCGTATGCCACCCCAGGGCGGTCAGTCGCTCCCGAAGCCGCATGCCTCGCGCCGTCAACGAACGCATCGGCCCGAGGGTGATCGGGAAGAAGCGAATGCCGAGGTGTCGCAGGATCCGGTCGGAGGCTCGGAAGTGCGGTGGTCCCCGGGTCTCGATCGACGGGCGGCCCAGCGGGAGGAACAGCGGGGCGTCGATGCTCACTACTGCCGGGTCCGCCTCCCGAACGGCCCCGAGGATCTCGTCGTCGCCCCCTAACACTCGCGTCTCCGTTCTTCCGCGCTCGTCGAGCCGGCAGAAGCCGGTCCGACGTTTCTCGCTCCCAGCGAGGTCCAGCCCGACGGAGATCCCCGATCGAGAAGGCCCGGAGTTCCGGTCTGCGCCGGCCAACACCCCTCGACGTCCCGGCAAGGTCAACCCGCCCCGGTATCCTGCCACTTTCTAATACCTCACCGGGCCGAGTTTCGTTCCGCCGTCCGGTGCACGACGTCCACGGTGGTTCCGCCGCACGCCTCGCAGCTCCGCAAGGCTGTCCACGGGGACAGGAGGCGGCGTCGCTGGAGGATCGCTACCGGCGGGCACGAGGGCGTCGCAGGACGACCACGAGCACGACGAGGAGGGCGGCGACGGCGACGACCACGAGCAGCGCGATGGTCGATCCCGAGAGCCCGAAGAATCCGGACGACCCCGACCCCCCTGGTGTGGTGCCGCTCGTCGACTGGTTGAGCGCCAGACTCAGAGTAACCGTCGCGCCGCCCGAGATCGTCCCGTTCCAGGTACGTGTCGTGTAGCCGCTCGCCGAGGCGACGAGGGAGTACGGACCGGGTCCCACCGTGACCGCGAACGCTCCGAAGCTGACCGTCGCGACGATCCCGTCGACGAGGATCCGCGCCGTTCCCGGAGTGACCGTTCCCCGAATCTCGGCCGACGCGAGCGAGAAGGCGACGTAGGCGACCGTATTCGCGCCGGCGACCGTCAGATTGTCGGCCGACGGCGTCACCGAAACACCCGCGGAGACCCCCACCACGAACGCGAACGTGCCGTTCGGGAGCGTCACGAGCAACGAGCTCGAGGTGGACGAGAGCAGTTGCCCATCGACCGTGACGTTCCAGCTCGTGTTGGCAACGAAGTTCTGGGCGACGAAGGTCACTTGATAGACCGTCTGGACCCAGACGAGGTCGACCTCCAGAGCTCCCCCGGCGACCTGCACGGATCCGAAGTAGTTCGCGAGCTGGTAGCCCGGAACTCCGCCCACCAAGTACGTGTAGCTGCCATTCCGCGCCGCCGTCGTGAGCACCGCGCCCGTGCCGGTCAGGTTCTGGCCACCGAGAGAGACGGACCACGGAATCCCGCTCGGCAAATTGGACGAGCGGAAGGTTACGGGAAAGTAGGCGAACGGATTGAGCTGGATCGCACGGAACTCTCCTGCGACCAAGGAGACGTTGGCCCACGCCTGCACCGAGCCGTTGAGCCAGAGCTCGACCTCGAAGGCGCCCGGTGGGAGAGTGAGGTTCGCGACGCCGCCACGGTACGGAACGGCGACGCCGTTGACGGTGAGGTTGCCGATGGAAAGCGCCGGGACCGCGACCCGGAGCGTCGAAGAACTCGTAGGGCCGTAGATCACGCCGAGCACGCCGCTCCCGTTCGCGATGTGCGCCGCGAGCGAGTCGCTGGCCGAGCTGGCGGCGAGCCCCTCGCGGACGTTCGAGATCGTCTCGCCGGTGTTCGCCCCATGGTTCCAGGCCGAGCGAACGAGCTGGAGGTTGTGGCCGTTCCAGTAGGCGAGGCTCATGTTGACGTCGGCGCGCACGGTCGCCTGGGAGGAGCCGCCGCCGGGTCCACCCATGACCCACTCGGCATCGAAAAATCCCTGGCCGCCCGGGAGGTATTGGGTTCCGTCGACGAGGAACCCGCGATTCACTCCGTTCGTCAGGAACGGGAAGGTGACGTTGTCGTACGTCACCCAGCCGTAGCCGTCGGAGTACTCGAACCCGACGTGAGGGATGCCGGAGGCGTTCGAGGCCACGACCCGGGCCGTGAAGGTCGCTGGCTGCGAGAGGCTCACGTTGGAGCCGGGATACCCCGAGGCGCCGTCGGCGTAGAACGTCCCGCTGTAGGTCGATCCGTTCCCGGCGAGGCTGGTCCCGGGCAGCCCGGTGCCGAGGCCCTGGGTGAGGTTCCAGACGTTGTCCTCCCAAAAGATCCCGTGGAGGTTCGTGTCGAAGAACGCGACGTCCTGGATCCAGTAGATGTACGTCGAGCTCCCGGACGTCACGATGTCCTCGACGTTCAATTGGAAGGAGAGCGAGTTGGCCGCCGCAGTGCTGGAGACATACAAGGAGCGAATCGTGACGGTCCCTTGGATGAGCGGCGACGCGTAGGCGTACCCGCTCCCTCCCGGAGTCACCCCGAAGTCCGCGATCCCCATGGGCGCCGGCTCGGACGAGTAGCTCGCATTTGGGTCGACGGCGAACGCTCGTTCTGTCGTCGGGGTGTGCTTCGAGACGTGAACGGGTTCGATGGGGGCGAGGGAGGCGGCGGGCGTCGCGACTCGGGACTCGGCCGGACCGACGGGGAGGCTCGAGGAACGGAAGCCCGGCGCCCCGACCACGACCAACGATCCGAAGCCGCCTGCGAACAGGAGGACCAGGACCGCGGCGATGAGCGGTGGGGAGTTCGACGGTCGGCGAGGGCCGGCCCGATAGGAGGGGTGGCGCACGGCGGTCCGAGCGAGGCCCCGTATTAATGAAGCGCGTGGAATCCCAAGTGCCGCACGCCCGAGAGAGTGGGAGGAGTTCCCGTCGAGGTCGGGTCCGCCGAGACCGGCGGTCGGGGTCGCGAACTCGGCGCCGGGCCCCTCCACCGGGTCGTGCCGCCGTTTTGCGGCCGCGAACCGAAGAAACGGTCAGATAGTACGACGGACGTGGGAGAGCCGAAGACCGTGGAACTCGAGTGTCTCGCGGGCCTGGTGCCCACCGTCCTCGCCACTCTCGGCCCGCAGGAGTCCATCTACTGCGAGCACGGGATCATGCTGTTCAAGGACCCGCCGGTCGGCGTTTCGCGCAAGACGATCCAGGGCGGGGGCCTTCTCCAGACGTTGGAGCGGACGACCGTCGGGGGGATTCCGTACTACCTCACGGAGTTCACTGGCCCCGGCCACGTCGGCCTCTCGCGGGACGGAACCGGAGAGGTCCGCATCCTCGAGCTCGCTGCGAACCAGACCGTGGATGTGGCGGAGGGGTCGCTGGTCTGCGCCGATGCCCACATCCAGTACGGGATGGAATACGTCAAGGGAACCCATCGGCCCGGTCGCATGGTCGGGGTCTGGCTCGACCGGCTGACCGGTCCCGGCAAGATCGCCGTCCACGGTTACGGGAACATCATCTCGATGACCCTCGCCCCGCGCGAGGTCATTCATATCGACCTCGGCGGGCTGCTCTGGAAGGACTCCGGCGTGGCCGCGAAGACGGCGAACCTGCCGTTCGGCGGCGGGTTCCTCGGGAAGCTCGAGGCGCTCGAAGTGCTCGAGCTCACCGGCCCCGGTCAGGTCGCCATCCAGAGCATCGACCCCAAGGCCCCCCACTTCTGAGGGAGCAAGTTCGATCATGCCGATCCCCGAGGAGTTCGTGAAAAAGCGGACCGAAGTGACGATCAGCCGTGCGTCGTTGCAGGAGATGAACTGCAAGGGGTGCGGGGCGAAGATCTCGGCGAAGAACATCCAGGGTGGCTACGCGCGCTGCGAATACTGCGGAGGCGCGTACGCGCTCGCCGTCGACGGACCGCCCCCGGAGTAACGGAGAGGAGATGGAGGCGGATTCGGTCGGGGGGATTGCCCCCGCGGTGCTCGTCACTTTGCGCCACGGCGAGAAGGTCCTCGCCGCGCACGGCCTGATGCTCTACAAAGAACACCAGGTGCAGGTCCACCGGCGGACGATGAAGTCCCTCGGCGTCAGCCGGACCCACCTGATGGGAATGCACGCCCTCGGCGACAGCGAGGAGAGCTACTTCTTCGCGGAGTTCGAGGGGCCGGGGCACGTCTCCTTCTCCCGCGACAAGGGAGGCGAAGTGCGGGTTCTCCAACTGGCTCCGGGCCAGACGATCCGGCTGCGGGACGGCCACCTGATCTGCTTCGACGAGAGCGTGCGGTACTATCCGATGGTCCTCGCCCAGTACCAGTCGCCGGTGCCCGACGCGAACGGCCAACGGGCCACCACCTACCTGTTCGCGGACGAGCTCACCGGCCCCGGGACGATCGTCTACCAATCGTACGGCAACATCCTGTCGTTCAACCTCCAGCCCGGCGAGGCGATGCGCACGAGCGTGGCCGGCCTGCTCGCGTGCGCGAACACCGTCGGCCTTCGCATCGACTGGCTCGCCTCGCCGGCGATGGCGTCGACGGGTCCCGTTCCCCTCCCCGTGCTCGACATCACCGGACCGGGAATGGTCCTCGTCCACAGCGGGACGTAGAGGTCGTCGTGCAGGTCGAGGTCAAGGGGGAGTTCATCCCGATCGCGCTCGCCACGCTCGCACCGGGCGAGCAGATCTACTGCGAGGGCGGCCTCATGGTCTACTCCGACCCGTCGATCGGGTTCGGCTACAAGTGGCTCACCCAGGGCGGGGTGTTCGGCACGCTGAAGCGGACGCTCGTCGGCGGGCTCCCGTTCCAGCTGCACGAGTACACCGGGCCCGGCTACGTCGCCTTCAGCCGCTTCCGTCCGGGGGAGACCCGCGTCATCGTTCTCGAGGACGGCAAGGCCGTCGACGTGGCGGAGCATTCGCTCCTCCTGGCCACGAATACGGTCCGGTACGACACCTTCTACGTCCAGGGGACCGGGCGCATCGGGCGGATGATCGGCTTCTGGATGGACCGCCTCACCGGCCCGGGGACCTTCGCGTTCCAGGGCCACGGGAACATTCTCAAGTTCACCCTCGCCGCCGGCGAGGCGATGGACGTCGACCACGGGGCGCTCGTGATGAAGGACGCCGCGGTCACCGTGAAAGCGTTCAACCAGCCGCTCGGCGGTGGGGTCGTGGGCCACGCGCTCAGCTTCGAGGCGCTCCGCGTCGAGGGCCCGGGCGACGTCTATCTGCAGACCCTCGACCCATCGAAACACCCGGCGGGCGGCCCCGGATGAGCGAGGGAACGGCCGCCGTCGGCGGGGCCGTTCCCGCGGCGCAAACCGTCGACGCCGACCCGCTCGGGCGATCCGGCATCGACGACCGACCGCTCGCCTTCGGATTCCTCCTCGGGTACGTCGACCTCGCGCTTCGCGGCGTCCAAGAGTACGAGACGTACCGGAACGTCGAGCTCGGGCCGTGGTTCGAGCTCGAGCGCCCGCGCGGGTCGGTCGGGCTCCGACAGTGGCATCGGGCGGTCCACGAGCGCCGACGGTTCACCACGCCCAACGCACTGGGCGAGTTGCGCGTGCGAATGGACTTCCGCGACCGATCCCGTCCCCGACGCCGGCGGACTCCCGGCGAGACCGACGAAGACCCCGCCCGTTTCGTCGACCTTCGCGTCGGAACGCCGCGGGTCGCCCTGTTCGTCACCGCCCCCGACGACACGCGCGCCGAGCGACTCATGGGGCTCGCTCGAGACGTCGCGGAGCGGTTCCGCCGACAACTCGACTGAGCGACCCACCCCAGTGTTATCGGTCCGGCCCCGATGGGAGGCGCTGTGACTTCCCCCCGCAATGCGGCCCCGCCGAATCCGCGCCTGCGCCGGGCGACCCTCGAGGACGTCGACCTGTTGGTCGCGCACCGGGTCGCAATGTTCCGCGAGATGGGCGGCCGCTCGCGCGCGGCTTTGGCTCGCCACGGTCCCGAGTACCTCGCCTGGCTGGTGCCCCGTCTCGTCAGCGCGGAGTTGGTCGCATTCGTCGCCGAGGACGCGAAGGGGGTCGCGATGGGCACCGGGGCGGTCTGGTTCCGGCCGAGCCACCCCGGGCCCGGGTCGCCCGCTCGACGTTCCCCCTACATCTTGTCGATGTACACCGTTCCCGCTGCGAGAGGACGGGGCGTGGCGACGGACATTGTGAACCAAGTGTCCGCCCTGTCGCGCCGTCTCGGCTACGGAAGGGTCGGCCTCCATGCCTCCGCGATGGGGCGGGGCGTCTACGCGCGAATGGGGTTCCTCCCGACGACCGAGATGCAGTTTCCGCTCACGGCGACCGAGCGGCGGCGCATGCTCCGCTCGCGCGCGGCGATGGAGGCCCGACGGGGATGAGGGTGGTCTCGGTCAACGTCGGCCTGGCCGAACCGCTCGTCGTGGGGGGTCGCCCGTCCACGAGCGCGATCCGAAAACGACCGGTCCTGGGGTCGGTCGCCGTCGGAAAAGAGCGCCTCGCGGGCGACGACTGCGCGGACCGCCGGGTCCACGGCGGTCCCGACAAGGCCGTCTACGCCTATCCGACCGAGCACTACGACCCTTGGCGGACCGAGCTTGGAATCTCCGAATTGCCCTGGGGCACGTTCGGGGAGAACCTGAGCCTCGAGGGGGCGCACGAGGACGCGATCCGGATCGGGGATCTCCTCGGGATTGGGACGGCGGAACTGGCCGTGACTCGACCGCGACTCCCCTGCGCGAAGCTCAACGCACGGTTCGCGAGGGACGACATGACGACCCGGATGCTCGCCAACGCCCGCTCCGGGTTCTACTTGGCGATCCGGTCGACCGGTCGGATCATGGCGGGGGACGAGGTGCGGGTGCTCGTGAGCGACCCTGCCGCGCCCACGGTCCTCGCCGACTTTCGGCGGCGAGCCCACTCGGGCTGATCCCCCCCAGGAGGCCGCTCAGGAGACGGGGACGTTCCGCTCGAGGGCGAACGCGAGCACGGTCCCGCCGTAGAGCGCGGGGTGGCTCACGTGGGGAAAGTGCCCCGCTCCGACCAGGTCACGGCTGACCGCGTTCGGGAGCGCCTTCGCGACGGCGTCGGCGATGTGGGAGAGGTAGCGGGGGCTCACGGTCCCGCGGGACACGAGCGCCGGGAGGTCGATGCCTCCCAAGAGTCCGGGGTCGACGTCGGCCCGCACCAGGGCGCCGAGCTCGTCGGGCCAGCTCGGTGCGCCCTCGGTGAAGGCGCTCTGGGTCTGCGGGGGAAGTCGGTCGAATCCTCCCGGGCCGGTGACGTAGCGCTCCGCGAACTCCCGAGCCGCGTCGGGGGGAGCGGAATGCCGGAATCGCTTCGCATACTCCTCGAGCTCCCGCCGCGCGGTGCGCATCTCGGGGTCGTTCTCGACGGCGGGGAAGGCGACCAACGGGGGCTCGTGCACGATGACGCTCCGGATGAGCTCCGGGCGGCGGATCGTCAGCGAGAGGGCGACGGCGGCGCCGTAGGAGATCCCGAGGACGTGCGCGGGGAAGTGGTCTGCGTCGGAGAGGAGCTCCCCCAGCTCGTCGGCCTCCCAGGCGACCGAGCGAAGGCCGGGCAGCGCGGGGCTCTCCCCGTGGCCGCGCCGGTCGTAGCGGAGGATCCGGAACGATTCGGAGAGAACCGGGACGAGCGGGTCCCACGACGAGCGGTCCGACCACGAGCCGTGAACGAGGACGATCGGCTCGGTCCCCTCCCCGACGAGGTCGTAGGCGAGACCGTTCGACGCGACGGGCATAGGTGGACGTCCCGACCCGGCACCGTTCGCGTAGGATAGCGTACGCGAGCACCGCGGCGAGCGGGTTCCCGGCGCAGGCCCCGACGGCCCCGCGCGATTCGAGCGTGTGGGTTTATACGTATTGAGCCACCTTCTGCGAACCATGGCCGCAGTTCTTCCGGGTAGCCGAGAGGCCCGGTTCTCGTCGGTGAGCCACCCCGCCGTACCCCCCCGACTTCGCGCGGACGACACCGGCGAGGTGACGCTGGGGTTCGCGCTCGGCGCAGGGCCCGACGGGGACCCGCGCGAGCTGTCGGAGTCGGTCGTGCTCGCCACGATCCTCGCGTGCGTCGAGGCCGAGCGGACGAGCCTCGCGACCCGCTTCGGGCTCGGGGCCCGGGAGGCCGTCGACGCGGTCGCGAACGTCTACTGGCCGATCGCGGTCCTGCCGGCGCCGACCCCGGGGCGCATCGCGCTGTTCGACGGGACCGGAGTCTGGCGGAGGACGTTCCGCCATTCGCTCCTCCCGTCGCTCGGGCCGATCCACGAGGCGCTCGACGTCCCGCGGGACCCCGTCGACCTGCTGGCGACCCTCGGAGAGCTGCAGCCCCGGTTCCTCGCCGATCCGGGCTCCGACGTCCTCACGGTGGAGGGATTCCTCCCCGTCGACCCTCCGCTCCTCTTCGATGTCCTCGCCCAGGCGAGCTTCCCGAGGGAGCCGCAGACCTCGCATCCGGGCTTCCTCCCAGCGCGCCACGAGTACTCCTGGTACGCCTCGGCGGTCGAGCAGATCGCGCGCTGGGTCGACCGGTTCGACTCCGAGCTCGTCCAGCTCGACGGGCTCCGGGGGAAGGTCGCCGACTGCCTCGGGGGAGCGCTCGTCACCGTCGATGCCGAGACCGAGCAGGTCCAGCGCGAGGGCGAGGTCCATCTCCAGCGGGCCCGCTCCGACCTCTCCCGCGAGTCCGAACGGCTCCACAGCGCGGTCCTCACCGAGCTGCGGCGGGAGTCCGAGCTCATCCGCGAAAGCCAGGCAACCGTGGCGCGCGGGACCATCGACCAGCGGACCTCCGCGTCGCTCGCATCGCGCTCGCTCGACCGGGGAACGGACGCCGCACCCCACCGCGATCGCGGCCGGCGCGCCAAAGCCTCGGTCCACGATTCGGAGCGGGCCGTGCGCGAGTCGCTCGAGCGTCTCGAGGCGCTCCACGAGCGCCAGCGCAACGCGCTCGTCGCCCTGACGGGACGCGTCACCGCCGTCGCGTACACGGAGGCCGACCGGCTCGCCGGGCGCGAACTGTTCCGCGACCGGCTCGGGGCCGTCGGGCACGATGTCATGGACGCGCTCGAGGGGCACCTCGCGGCCCGCCGCCAGCAACGCGGCGCGCTGCAGCAGTACTTCGTCTCTCCCGAGGGGATCCCGAGCACGCGCGTCGTCTGGTTCCCCCTCTGGATGGCGCTGCTGCGCGGTCCCCACGGCACGCGCGTCGCCGTGTTCCCGCCGATGCAACCGCGCCAGCGGGCCAACACGGCGTCCACCTTCCGCGCCCTGTTCGGCGGCTCTGTCGTCGCTCTCGAGCCGCGGACCGCGCTGTTCGAGGGTGCCCTTCGTAGGACCATCGAGGACGCGATCGCGACCGACCCGTGGCTGGCGCAGGCCACCACCGAGATCGTCCGCGGGGCGGACGTGCTGGTCGACCTCGACCTCGACCGCCGGCTCCATGCGGGGCTGACCGAACTCGAGCAGGCGGGCTGGCTGGGGGCGAAGGGAACCCGGCGCCTCGCGGAGACCTACGAGCAGATCGTCCGGGAGCACCGCGAGGCGCTCGCCGCCGTGCCGACGTCCGTGCTCGAGGCGACGGCGATGCCGCCCCTCCGGCCGGCCTCGCCCGCCGCCGCCTAGCGCGGCGACCGGTCCGCGGGAGTCCGATCGTCCCGGTTCGCTAGCGGCGCGCCGACTCGCTCGGTCCGGGCGCGTTGTGGGCCGCCGAGCCGCCCGACGAACCGCGCCGCCAGAGCAGCGCCGCGGCGATCACCACGACGCCGACGACGACGATCGCCGCCCAGAGGAGGGGATTGTCATAGAACGGTGTCGAGGTCGAGCCGAGGGTTCCCGAGGGACCTACCACGACGGGCGACGCCGAACCCGAGACGGTCGTTCCTCCTAGGGTCGCGTTCGCGTAGACGGTCGCAGTCCCCACGAGAGTCGCGGTGAGGATCGTGGAGTCCCCCGACGTCGTCGAGAGCGTGCCGACGGCCGGAACCACGGCCCAGACCACCGTCGCCCCCGCCGGGCACGGCGAGGGAGTGCACGTGAGCGTGGCCGAGAACGCCTCCGTCGCGCCGACCGTCAGGGTCGCCAGCGACGGCGTCACCTGGACCGAGGTCAACACGCTCGGGCTCGTTTCGACGACGACCCGGACGGCGGGGGCGTCGATCGTGACGCCGTTCAGCGTCCCGGTGACGTTCAGCCAGCCGCTCACATTCAGAGTCCCCGCCGTGAATTGGACCTGCGAGCCGCCGCCCATGCTGAGGGATCCGAGACTCGGGGAGGAGAGGGTCCAGGCGAAGTCGGGGAGGCTGGGGCAGAGCAGGTCGAGCGTGCAGGTCCCGGCCGCGCTCAGGTTCACGAGCGATCCCGCCCGCGCCGTCACCGACACCGGACGGATGCTGACGGCGGTCAGGAGCGGTCGCACGACCGAGACTTGCGCGGTCGCGTTGATCCGAACGGAGTTGAGGTCGACCGACAGCGTGAGGTTCTCGACGCCGGCCACGTCCTGGCTCGCCGTGAATCGCGCCGTCGACGGGCTGCTCCCGTTCGCGCCGAGCGGGGCGACCGAGCCGAGGGCCGGCGAGGCCAGGCTCCAGACGAACGCTCCTCCGCTCGGGCACGTCAGGTTCGCCATGCAGGTGAGCACAGCGCCGAGAACGACGCCCTGGCCGTCGTACACGCTCGTGCTCGGGGGGCTCACCTGGGCACCCACGAGCGCCGGAACGACGGCGACGAGGACGGGCGTGCTCCGCACCATCGCTCCGCCGAGGCTGGCGTCGACGACGAGGTCGGTGCTGGCGTACACGACGGCCGCGGTGAACCGGACGTTTGCGCCCGAGGAGCGGTTCAGCGACCCCGCCGTCGGGTTGGAGAGCGACCACGTGTAGATGGTGCCCGGAGCGCAGGTGGTGTTGCCCGCGCAGCTCGCGGTGACCGAGAAGTTGGCGGCGGCCCCGGGAAGGAGCGTCGCCGGGCCCGGCGAGATCGAGGCGCTCACGACCGGCGCGACCGTTCCCCCCGTGACCAGGGCGTACACCGTCCCCGGGCCCAGGACGGTCAGGTTCGTCCCGTTCGACCCCGGCGGGGCGACCCGAAGCCCCGGCGAGGACGGGGTCCACTTCAAGAACGTCGCCCCGGAGGCCACCACCGCCGAGACGGGGTAGGTGCCGTTCCGGAGCCACACCGTGTCGCCGCTGCCGAGGAGGGAACCGTTGACGAACCCACCGACGATGCTCGTCGGGGAGTCGGCCACGAACGTGACCGGGTACAGGAGCGGCGAGAACGTAACGATCAGGGAGGCGTTGGCCGAGAGGTTGGTCACGACCCACTCCCACCGGGCCCACGGTCGCGTGCCCGGTCCGGCCGACGAAGCAAGGTGCAGGGTCGCGTTCTGCGCCGTGGCGCCGGAGACGACGTATCCCGGGCTGGGGATCGCGACCGCGAACGTCCCCGCCCCCCCCGGGGGAAGCGAGGCGACCCCGGTGGAGCGATAGGTGGCGTTGAATCCGAAATCCACGAACCCACCGGAGACCGGGGTGACCGAATAGGCGAGGCTCACGGAGGCCAGCGCGGCAAAGTTCGCCGTCACGGTCACGGCGCTGACGCCGTGGCTCGTGTTCACCACCAGCGCCACGAACGGCGAGGATGCGTTCGGGATCACGGCGGCGGCGCTCGTGTTGTTCACCGACCAGTTTCGGAACACCCAGCCCGGGCTGGCCGAGGCGGTCATTCCTACGAACCCGAACCCGGTGACGTTCTCGTCCACGGTCGTCCCGCTCGGCACGGAGACGGCGGAGAGGTTCTGCAAGGTGTTCCAGGCGATCTCCCCGTGCCCGCCGGAGTCCTGCAGCCGGACGAGAACGGAAGAATAGCCGACCGCGACGATCCCGGAACTGCCCGCCTCGAACGTCACGCGGGTCGATTGCGAGAAGTTGGTCATCATCGCCGATCCGCCGACCGACCAGGTCAGGAAGTGCGAGCCGGGGCTGGGAACGAAGTCGAGGTCGTAACTCCCGACCGGAAGACTCGCGACCCCCAGCAACGGGTAGGTCGTACCGTTCAGAACGAACGACCCGTTCAGGCCGTCGCCGAAGAGGTCCACGAACGCGACGGTTGTCGACGTCGTGTAATGTGCGGTGAGCGTGGCGTTCGCGCCGACGGGCACATCCAAGATGGTGTCGGGGAGCCCGTCGGCGGCCACCCGGACGCCGCTCGTGGCGCTCCACCCGGCGAAATCGTGGCCGGCCGGCGGCTGCCCTTGGATCGCGTAGAGTCCCGGCAGGAGCTGCAGGGTCGTCCCGGCGGTGACGTCCCACGTACGCGGGTCGTGACCCACGCCGAACCGATCCGAGGCGGCTCCGGTGACGACGGAGAACGTGGCGCCGGTCGTCGGGGAGGCGAAGGTGATGTTGGCGAACACGCCGGTCGTACTATTCGCCGGTCCGAAGACGGCCAGGACTCCCCCCGACCCCGCGACCCAAAGGTTCGTGGACGCGTCGCCCGGGTTCGCGACGCTCACCGAGCCGTTCGCGATCCAGCGCACGAAGGTCAATCCCGCCGCGGCCTGGGCGAAGATCGAGTAATTGCCCAACGAGAGCCCCGGGAACGCGACGGTCGAGGTCCCGGTGATCCATTGATTGAGGAACGACACGTTCCCTTCGGGGCCGAAGAGGTTCTGCACCGTCACCGTCGCGGTCGTGGCACCGCACGCGGGCACGGTGGTGTTCGACGGGGGGTAGTACGACAAGCCGGCCGCGTCGAGCGTCGACCGGGGCTGGTACTCGCGCGCCTTCCCGAAGTCCACGCTCGTCGTCGGGTAGTCGGTCGCGCCGAAATTGAAGGCGTGGTCCGAGCACGCGTAGCTGAACCACGGGTAGCTGCACCAGGCGCTCGTCTCGTGGCCGAGGCACGTGAACGTGAACGACCCGAACACGTCGCCTCCGTCGACATAGTCGAGCGCCCCGAGGTCCTGGGTGAAGCCGACCTGGGTCGACTGCTGCCGGGCGCTCGAGTTGAAGAACGTCGGCGCCGCGATCTTCCAGGGGAGCAGCGTGTCGTTCACCCACGCGCCGGGGTCGTAGCTCGGGCACGGCACCGCGGGGTCGGTGGGGGTCGAGGGCGGGGCCCCCGGCGAACAGCCCCCGAACGAGCTGTTGCTCGGGTACGAGGGGTTCGAGGCGTGACCGGTCTCGAACGCGAACGAGATGGGGAGCTGACCTCCCGGCGTCCACCACAGGGCGTTCGTCCAGGAGTTGGTGGCGTACGAGGGGTCCAGCGGATAGTTCGCGCTCGCATTGTAGAGATTGAGGGTCGAGGACTGGTTGCTCGATACGTCGGCGACGGAGATCGACTCGCCCGCCGCGTCGCCGGACCATCCGGTCATCGTGACGTTGATCGTATCGCCCTGGGTCATCGAGAAGAAGTTCCCGGGATGCCCATCGAGCAGTAGGGGCTGGTAGAAGCAGGGGTTCTCGGCACCCGTCGACGCCTCGATCTGCCAAGCGACGGCGGCAGCGGCCCATTGGCCGTTGTCGGTCGGGCCCGGCGAGGTCCAGCTCGAGTCCGGGTAGAACTGGAGCTCGAGGAAGCAGGTGTTCATCCAGGCGTACGGGTCGTTGAGGCCCATCGAGAACCAGATCGCGCCGTAGAGGTCGGACTGGTTCTGGGTCGGGCTCCGGTCGACCGGCAGGGTCACGTTCCAGCTGACGTTCCCGCCGCTCCCGACGAGGTTCGAGTACGGGTCGATGCCGGGCTCGTCGTGCCCGTAGCAACCCTCGTAGTACTGCGATTGGCCGCCGAGCGTCGGCCACACCCCGTAGCAGTGCTGGTCCAGCCCGGACGAGTTGTCCGAGAGGCGAGCCCCCAGTGCACCGGTCGGTCGGGGCGCCGGCGCGCCCGGCGGCGTTGACCCTCCCCAGGACTGCGGGTGCGGCCCGGCGACGTGGTAGGCGACCCGCGGTGTCTTCCCGAGTGGGGAAGGTGCGACGGGCGGGGTACGGACCGCGGTCGGTCGGGCGCCCGGAGCCGATGCGTGGCTCGCGGGAACGTGGCCGTCCGCCCGGTGGCTTGGCGTGACGGCGTGAGGGAAGAGTCCGGTCGGGAGCGCCGCGTAACTGGCCGTGGTGATCGCCACGATCGCAACCGCGACGAGGATCCGGCGAAGGCGCACGCCGAGCCGGAACGATCGAGCCACACCAACCATGGGTCTGGCCGGCGGGACTCCGCGTTCCTTCATAGTCGTTCTCCCCCCCGGGGGGAGGACGCCCGCCGGTTCCGGACCGGCACGGACGGGAACGGGTGCGAGGTCAGTTGCCTTCGAGGTCCTTCGGCGTGAGCCCGAGCCTTCCAGCATGGATCCAGTTCGCACCCGAGGTGCTCGGGTCCGGCACGAATCCGAGGTGGAGGTAGAGGCGTTCGGCCCGCCGGTTCGTCCGCGTCACCACGAGGCGGATGTCATCTCGTCCCTCGTGTCGCAGGGCGGCGATACTGGCCGCGATGAGTCGGGAAGCGTGTCCCCGCCCTCGCGCGCTCGGGTCGACCATGACCTGGGTGATCAACGCCCCCCCGTGCTCGTTCACGAGGGTGGCCCCCACCAGGGAGCCGGCGTGCTCGATGACGAACGACGCCGAGGAAAGCCACGCGCCGACCGCGGTCCCGAAGATCGCTGCCGTCCCGACGCGCGCATCGGTCATGGGATCCCGGGAGCGACGGAACAGCGCCGTGTCGACGGGGTTGTCGCCGTAGGCGCGGACGGTGAGCGCCGCGATCCCCTCGAGGTCCTCCGCCCGGGCGTTCCGGAGTCGAGTCGTCGGGTCGGGCGCGATGACGAGCCGGGGGCGCTCCGGCGGGTAGCGCATGTCGATCCGTTCGACCGGCACGAGGCCGAGCGACCGTGTCACGGGCTCGTAGGATGCCGCATCGACCGTTCGCGGTCGGTCGGGAAGCTCGACGAGCGGTCCGAAGGCGTCCGGAGCATCCAGTCGTCGGAGGAAGGTGGCGAGGGCCGCGGGGTGGCGGAACCCTTCGTCCAGGGAGACGACCTCCACGCGGCCCCCGACCTCGCCCGGCGGCAACCCGATGGCGAGGCCGACCGCCTCGTCCCCCCCCGGGCCCACCCACAAGCGACCGATGAAACGCCCGTCGGCAAGGGCCTTGGTGGCCCACTCGAGCATCGCGGGATTCCACGTTCCATCCGGGGCCGCGAACGACGCGGCCCAGTCGGTGAGCAGGCGGCGCGTCTCCGCGGGCGCGCTCGCGGCGTCGACGAGGTCGCCCGCGCGTTGCGGCGGGATCGGCCCCGGTCCGCTCACGACAGTTCCTTGCGCCACAGCGGGACGCTCCAGGCCGTCTTCGCCTTCATCGTGCCGTCCGGCGCGATGTCGACGTTCACGCCGGCCGAGCGCCCGAACGCCGAGAACTCGAGGCTGTACCAGTGCACTTTCCAACCGCCGGACCCGACGGGGACCGCGTCACCGAAGCTGTAGGTGTCGTCGAGCACGCGGCTCTCTTTTCGCGCGAGCCCATAGGAGCGCGCAAGCGCCTCGGCGGCGTCTTTCGCGGGGCCCGTGGTCGGCCCAGCTTCCATCGGGACGTCGACGGAGTACGGCCCCTTCGTAATGCCGCGTCCGAAGACGTAGCGGGCGAACGATGTCTGCATTCGGCCCTTCTCCTTGCGCTCGCGCAGCAACAGCCAGACGAACGGGTTCGTGGTCGGAATTGGGGTCTCGAAATCGCCGACGGTCTTCTTCCGGCGGCCGACGGAGTAGCGGGCCGCCGCGCGGACGACGAAGTAGAACACGAAGAACGCCATGAGCGCGTAGACGGTCGCGAGATAGACGACGAACGCCACATGGCCGCGCTCCGCGCCGAGCAACAGGTAGAAGGAGAATACCGAGACGACGAGCGTCACGAAATTGATCGCGCGGTCGGCGTCGACCTCGAGGGGTCGGTCGGAGAACGGCAGGAACGGCGCGACCGAGAAGTGCGTGAAGCCATCCTCGAGCATGTGGCCGAGGCCGCCCGCCATCATGACGCCGAAGTAGATCCACGGGTTCCCGCCGTGGGCGAGCATCGGGGCGACCCAGAGGCCGCCGATCGCCGCGAGGACCGTGACGCCGAAGATCGAGTGCGTGATGCCGTGGTGGCGGAAGATCGGGAACCGCTTGGAGAGCGGGTAGAGGAAGACGTCGCCGTCGGGCAGGCCCCCGGCGATCGCGCCCGCGATCAGGTAGTTCGGCTGGAAGCCGACCAGCCCGAACGTGAGGAGGTAGGCCGTCAGAACGTGGGTGAACAGGTCCACGGGCGGTTGGATCGGGAGCTCAGAGGAGCCCCTCTTCCATCACCTCGACCGACTCGACGTGGGGGACCTTCGCGAACGCCTGTTCGGTCGCCTCGAGGACGCCGCCCGAGTCGGCCATGACGACGCTCACGAGGAGCGCCTTCAGCCCGAACGCGATGTCCTTGACCTGCATCCCACGCACCTGGACGCCCTCGGGGAGCGAGGTGCGGACCGCCTCGGCCATCGCCCGGACGTCGGTCTCGACACCTTGGGGCATCAGGCGGAACAGCACGGCGACCTGGCCCACGGGAACGCTCCTACGGGCCCTGGAAGCCGCACTTCGGGCAGGTGTAGAGGACCGACTGGTCGCGGCAGCGCGCGCAGCGGCCGACCGTCGCGATCCCGCAGTCGGGGCACAGGAACGTCGTCGTCCCGCGCCCGCCGAGGGCGACGCCGCTCGACGTGCATCGGACATCCGGGGAGGTCATGGAACCGTTGGTGCCGACGTCACTTCTTGGGGCGAGTGCGGCGGCCCGCGGCGACCCGGGTCGTGAATATAAAGACGACTCCGACGAACGCCGCGACGCCAGCGACGTACCACACCGTGTCGTTCGGCGGCGGCCCCGCGACGTAGAACGACTGGCTCACCGACTCGCTCCCGCCGACGAAGGAGACGAGCCCGTGCTCCTGCGCGAGCGACACCGAGAACGTGTGCCAGCCCGGCGAAAGGTTCGGGTTCACATAGCTGAACGAGAACGGGAACCTCGTCCCGCTCGCGAGGGTGCCGACGCTGACGGAGCCGACCGATTGGCCGTCGAGGAGCACGTTGAGCGAGAACGGGCTCACCGTCGACCCCGAACCCACCACGAGCGTCGCGGCGAACCGGTACGGCACGACGACGTTCACCGAGTAGGAGAGGTTCGTCGTCGACTGCTGCTTCGCGTAGCTCGAGGTGACGAGCACCGAGATCGTGAGGACCTCCGTGATGTTGCCGACCTTCAGGGTCAGCTGGGCCGTGCCGCCCTGGATCGAACCCGTCGCGGGCGTGATCAGGACGCTCGAGGTGTTCGGTCCCGCGACGGACGCGTTGTAGGAGTAGATCCCGACCTGGGTGCCGTTCGATGCGACCGCCTGGCCGCCCGATACGTTCACCGTGTAGGTCGCGTTCCCGTTCTGGCCGACGTTCACCGGGCCCTCGATCGAGCCCGTCAACGGGCCGAACGAAGGCGTCGCCCGGGCGAGCGGGACCGCGGCAAAGGTGAGGAGCGCGCCTCCGGCGAGAAGGGCGACCGCGAGGAGGGCGGCGAGGGCGCGAGGCCGGCGGAGACGACTCATCGCCGCGTCCACCTCCGCGTCCGCCACCATCGGTAGACACCGGCGACGACGAGGAAGGCGCCGGCCGGAACGAACACGAGCGTCGGTACGAGCCAGCTGGGGTAGGGGCTCGGGGAGCCGAGGTTCGGGCCGGTGACGAGGGCGCTCGAATTGTTCAACTGGATCGAGAGCTGGGGGACCGACAGGACGACCGAGCGGCTGAGACCGCCGGAGAGGTTGCCGACGCTCGCCGCGACCGTGACCGTCCCCGGCGGGAGCGCCTGGTGGCCGGGCGAGGTCAGCAGGACCGAGAACGACGTGTTCGTGTTCGGGCTGAGCTGGTTCAGCGGAAGCGCCGGCTTCCCGGCCTTTTCAATCGTCGCGCTCCAGCCGAGGCTCGCGAGTCGGGCGGCGTCGGCGACGGTGATCGTCGTGCCCTCGACGAGGTTCCCGCTGTTCAGGACATAGAAGGGGATGGTCGCGGAGTACGGGGCCACCGACGCGCCGACCGACGGCGCCGGTCCGATCGAGAGGCCGAGGTGCGGCACGATCGAGATCGTCGGGACCGGCTGGGCGAACCCGAGCGGCGCCTTTGTGTGGGCGTCGACCGCTTCGAGCTGGACCGACGGGGTGAGGGTGCTGGTTCCAGTCGGGACGAGGATGCGCACCTCGCCGCCGAGCGTGTTGTTCGCGGGAAGGACGCCGAGCTGGACCGACGCGGGAAGGAAAGTGAAGTTCCAGAACGCCGGGCTTCCGATGAACGTCAGGTTCTCGGGGGCGTTGCCGGTGTTGCGGAGCACGTAGGCGAACGTGACGGCCGAGCCGGCGACCACCACGACCGAGGTCGGAGCGACGGTTGTGAACGCGACCGTCCGCACGAACTGGTAGGCGAGGTCGAGCTCGGTCGCGGAGTTTCCGCTGAGGAGCGCGACGCTGGCCGACGCGGTCGCGTTCACCGCGACGCCGTACGGGTTGCCTCCGACGGTCGCGGCGACGGTGTAGGTTCCGGGGGGCAGTACGATGGCGAACGGGGTCCCGACGGGGACGGCGGAGAACGTGAGGACCGTGCCACCGGGGGCGGTGACGGTCACGGTCGCGCTCGTGGCCGCCGAGCCCGCGGGGGGGACGACGGTGACGGCGTCCGTCCAGCTCGGCGTGAGGACGATCGTCAGCGGCGCGGGCGACCTCGCCCCGACCGTGAGGACGGAGACGCTCGCGTAGGGCACGCCGCCCGACGCGGTCGCGTAGAGGGAGTAGTTCCCCGGAACGAGGTCGGTCGCGAACGAACCGTTCGGGGCCGACAGCGTGGTCACGTCGGTCGCGGGGAACGGCCCGATGACCTCGACCGTCCCCGCCACGGCCGACGGGAACCCGGGGGCCGTGAGCGTCCCGGCGACCTCGGTCTCGACGGTGGTGGTGACGAACGGCACCTGGCAAGTCGCATTCGGGCCCGGCCCGATCGCGCAGCCTCCGAACGTCGGGTCGACGGCGATTGCGGTGAAGATGCTCCCGTGGGGACCCGGGAGGAGGACCGTGGAGTTCCCGCTGACCCGATAGGTCGCCGACGGCGGAAGGACCGCCGTGAAGTGGCCTCCGACGGCGGAGACCGTGATCGACGAACCGGTGGGGCTCGTGAGGTTGAGCGCGAGGCTGACGTTCAGCGGGGAGCCCGTGGGTGCCAGGAGGTTCCCGGCGAGGGGGACCCCGAGCGTGGTGAGCGAGATCGCCGAGGAGAGGTGGCCGGTCGCGTTCACCACGACCGTCGTCATCGTCACGAACGTCCCGTTCGTTCCGTTCGGCGCGCTGGCGTACACCGCGTAGGTGCCCGGCGCGAGGAAGAACCGCTTCTCGAACGCGGGGCCGTTCAGCGAGACGACCATCGAAGACGATGCGAGCCGGACCGTCACCGACGTATTCGCGACGCCCGCCGGGAGGACGAGGTGGCCGGTCGTCGCCACCTGCGGGACGATGGTGAGCGTGACGTTGAGGGAGGTCGTGCCCACGGGGATCGTCAGGTTGAGCGAGCGCGGGGGCAGGAGCAGCGTGGAATTACTGGTCGACTTCGCCCACGCCGTGATCCGGTAGCTCCCCGGGACGATCGAGAAGGCGAACGTCGGTCCGCCGACCTTGACGGTCGTGACCGCCGGCGATCCGAGCGCCGTGAAGTTCACGGTGACCGACGTGCCGGTCGGAAGGCCATCGACGGTGAAGTTCAGCGGGACCGGGGTCAGCGCGAACGGGATCTGGCCGAGCTGGGCGATCTCCTGCGCCGTGTACGAGCAGGTCCGGAACGGCTCGAAGCCGGTCGCATTGCCCGAGATGCAGTACGTCGAGCCCGCCGGCAACATCGCCGGGAGGATCGCCGAGACGTTCCCGGACGGGCTCGCGACCACGGTCACGGACGCGCCGAGGGGCATCTCCGTGAACGTCACGATCGCGCCGCGCGCGGGGAACGGCGGATTCCCGCCCGAGGCGGGCGTCCCGACGATCCCGCTCACGAACTGCCCGACCGAGAGCGAGATGGGCAGCACCGTCGGATACGTCAGGGTCACTTTCGTCAGGAACGCGTCCGGTGGGGCAGTGGAGTTGGGGACCTGGGCGGTCGCGAGCACGCTGTATGGGCCGGGCGGGAGCCAGAGCGAATAGCCCTGGGACTGGTTCGTGAACGTCGACACCTGGTGACCCGCGGCGTCGAACACCGTCACCTCGGTCGTCACAGTCCCGACACTGGTGCCGGGAGCGCCGGAGACCGCACCGGACAGGCGCACCGCGCCGCTCAGCTCGAGGGCGGGCAGCGCGTTCGGCTCACCGCCCACGAGGTAGGCGGTGGAGAATCCGGCGTACCAGCTCGAGCCGTTCAGGCCGAGCGCATACACCGAGTAGTTGGAGACTGGGAGGGTCAAGCGGGCCACGCCGTCGGGGCCGGTGAGCACCACCGTGCTGTTCGACTTCGCGGCCGACGAGCCAGCGCCCATCGGAGTTCCGTTCGTCGGACCCGGGCGGCTCTGTGTCGGGTGGTAGAGCTCGGTGAATCGGACCGGCACGCCGGAGATCGGGGCGCCGTTCCGCAGGACGAGCTGCGAGACCCCGACCAGGGGGACGAGGGTGAGGTTCGTGTGGACGGTCGCGCCGGGCTTCGCGATGGTCACGGCCGTTCCGACCGAGCCGACGCCCGTGCCGGGGGCCGTCGCCGAGACGGTGTAGTTTCCGGGCGCGAGGTTGCGGATCGAGAAGTTCCCCGTCGTGTCGGCGGTCGTCGTCCGGACCACGCCGAGGGAATTGCTCAGCGTGACCGCGGCCTCCGCGGCAGCGAAGCCGGTCGAGAAGTACGCGTGGCCGAGCACGGACCCCGAGGAGAGTCCGACGGTCTGATTCGCGGTCTGCCCTGGGAAGGCCGAGACCGGCGATTCCGGGAACGTCGCGCCGCCGATCGTGACCGAGAAGTTGTAGACCCCCGGGGCGACGTTGTCGAACTTGTAGGCGCCGCTCAGGTCCGTCGTCAGGTTGCGGACGGCGTCGCCCCCCACGGAGAGCGTGACGGTCGCGCCGGAAACGACCGGGTCGGTCGCGCGGACGAACGAGGAGTTGTTCGCGGTGTTCCAGTAGACGAAGCCGGCGACGCTCGAGGGCTTCACGACGATCGGGGTGACGAGCGTCGGGGCATCCAGGGAGAGGCCGACCGACTGGGGCACCGAGACGCCGAAGCTCGCGAGCACGGTCCCCCCCTGCTGGGTCAGACCGTTGACGGTGCCGCTCGTGACGTTGATGTGGTCCTGGCCGGGCGGCAGCACGACGGAGTAGGAGCCGTCCGAGGTGCTCGTCGTGGTCATGTGCGGGATCCCCCAGCTGTCGAAGACGGTCACGTGGGCGTTCGGCACCGGGGTGCCGTCGGGGAGCGCGATCGCGCCGCTCATCGTTTGCCCGGGGTAGTACTCGAGCATCGCCTCGCCGCCGCCGTAGTAGTTGTTCGTCGAGGTGTCGGCGGTGCCGTGATGGAGCTTCGCGAGCTCCTCCGCCTCGGGGAGGTTGTAGGCGCTGAAGCAGGCGGTCCCGGGCGTCGCGTTCGCCTGCGGGCAATAGTAGGCGGTCCGGTAGACGACCTGGAAGTGCGACAGCATCCAGCCGGGCATCGGTCGGTCCGCGCCGATCGCGTTGTTGGACAGGCCCGGGATCCCCGCCGTCGAGCCGATGTTGGTGCCGTTGTAGCCAACGAACACCCGGTAGATCATCGACTGGTAGAACGGCGGGAGATAGTTGATGTTGTACTGGACGGCGGTCACGCCGGCGGGGAGCGCGCCGGGCGTGTACGAGTTCCCGTCGGACCCGAGCACCGAGAGCGTATAGTAGGACGTCGGCGCGCCGCCGGCGCCGATGACGCGGTCGGTCAGGTCGGCGGGAGCGTAGAAGATCCCCGTGTTCGAGCCGCTGAACGGGAACAGGCGCGAGTCGACCATCGCATAGCGGATCGACCAGCCCGTGTACGACTGGACGTCGTTGTACAATTGCGCGACTCCGCTCGTCGGAAGCGCGGTCGCGAGGTAGTACGCCATCGCGTCGTACATCGCGTTCTCCCCGTCGATGTGGCTCGAGTCGACCGCGACGTACCGGTCGGGGTGCGCGACGACGAGCGGGATGTCCTGCGAGCGGTTCACGAGGAGCGAGTGGAGCGTCGCGACGTCGACGCCGTCGCGGGCGAGGAGCTGGTTGAGCGAGCTCGGGAGGTAGAGCGTGTGGGAGCGCGATTGCTCCCCGACGAGCAGCGTCGTGGTGAGGATCGCGATCGCCTGCGACTCGTTCTGCGAGAGGAGGAAGTTTCCGGCCGGGTCGATCCCGTTTTGGAAGTTGTCGGCGACCGTCGGATGGTGGCCCTCGGCGACGGCCTGGAACCCGTAGTCCCACCAACTGACGAAGGCGGGTCGTTGCGAATCGGCGAGCTGCGTATCTTGCGTGGCGAGCCAATTGTAGCCGCTCTCGTCGTACTGGTTCGGCGTGTCGAGCTCGGTCCCCGCCGCCCCGAGGTAGTACGATGAGGCGTTCGTCGGATTGGTCCGGAGCGGGACCGGGAGCGAGTTGTAGATCTGGGACGAGTAGGTCCCCTTGTTGTTGTAGGGGATTCCCGCGTCGATCGAGTACCAGACGTTCGGGACGAGGATCACGAGAACCAGCAGGAACACGAGGATGTGGCGGGCCTTGATGGAACGGCGGAAGGCGCTGAACTGACTCCGTCGGTCGGAGAGGGACGCGACGTTCCTCCGGAGTGCCGGGTACCCTCCGACGTCGAGCGCTCGGACGATCGCCTCCGCGGGGAGAAGCGCAAACCCGGCCGACCCGATGAAGAAGAACTTCGCCGCGGAGATCGGGAGGTACACGGAGAGGATCGCGAAGACGATGAACATCACCTGGATGCGACGGAACCGGTCGCGGACGGTCCGCCCGATGAACAGGGCGAGGCCGACAAAGGCGAGGAAGAACGTCACGACCCCGTAGCCGAGGATCAGCGAGTCGATTGAGGGCGCCTGCGCCTCGGCGACCGTCGAGTAGACGAGCGTCTTGACGAAGTAGCCCTGGCCCGTCACGATCGCCGAGAAGTCCTGCGGGTCGAGGAAGAACAACGCCCCGACGGCGACCGCCGCCGTCCCGATCAGGGCAGGGACCGACAGCACCCAGGGAGTGTCGCGGAGCAGCAGGAAAGGGATGAGGATCAGGAGCGCGCCGAAGAAGACGAGGCCGGGCTGCAGGAACCAGACCCGGAACAGCGCCTGGACGCTGTAGTACGGGAGCGCAATCCCGAACCCGAGCAGGCCGACGATCCACGTGAGCACGTAGATCCCGAACGAGTCGACGCGGCGGATCCGCTCGATGATCATCTGGATGGCGATGAAGATCACGATCGCGGCGATCAGGAACGAGTACCCTTGCCAGGCGAGGGTCACGGTGCCGAGGGCGACGCCGGTGAACACGGCCCATTTGACGGCCGTTCGTTCGGTCCGCAGGAACGCCCGCAACCCGGGCAGGTACTGACGGATGTCGCGGTAGTTCTCGATCCAGCGCCGACTGCCCGCCGCCCGGATCGTACGGAGGTAGGAGTAGAGCGCGACGAGGATGAAGAACGTGTAGAACGGCAGATAGTTCGCGTAGCCGAACGTCGAGGAGTCGATGCTCGCGACGGCGAGCGGGTAGAGGAGCGCCGCGACGAGGCCCATCCGCCGAGAGCTGACCTCGCTGCCGATCAGGTACACCGGGATGACGCCGAGCGCCGCCCAGAGCGGGGGCTGGAAGTCGAGGAACCACGCCGCCGCGACGTTCGCGTTGCCGCCGAACAAGGGCGCGAACACGATCCCGAAGATCGCGTTCATCCAGTCGAACAGCGGCTCGCGCGGGTTGATCGCCCCAATCGGGTACTTGAGCATCTGGTCGAGGACCAGGTTGGTGTGGTTTTGGATGATCCAGCTCGCCACTCGATAGTGGTAGAACGAGTCCGAGCCGCCCGCGAACAGGTAGAGCGGGCCCCACTGGTCGACCAGGGGGACGACGAACAGCGTGCGGATCAGGAAGGAGATGGAAAACGCGCTAGCGAGAATGGCGAGCGTCCAGCCATGCTGGCGCCACCACCCCGATTCGGTCCATCCCATCGGTCGCCGACTCTCCGATAACGGCGCGGCGCGAGACTTGGGCCCGGTATAAATAGGCACCGGGACGCCGGGCGACGACGAGCCGCGAGCGGTCTATCCGACGGTCCGGAATCGATAGAAAACGCGTCCGTCCGGAAGTTCGTACGGCTCGGCCCGGACCTTCTGGCCGACGTGGCACTGTTCCCACGGGGTTCCGACGATACGGCCGAACAATCGGAACGGAACGTCCGGGATGTCCACCAGTCCGACCACGAAGGGAACCTCGGACTCCATGCCCAGCGGAGCTCCCATCAGGACCGCGCTGAACGCGTAGATCCGGCCGACCATCGGCAGGTCGACCCAGTCGAGGTCCGCCTGGTGGCACTGGGGACAGACCACCCGCGGAGGCCAGGCGAGGGTCCCATCGGACCGGCACTTCGTGGTCGTCAGGCGCCCTTCCTTCAGGTTCCGGAAGAACGCGGCGAGTCGGGTATTCTTCTCGTCCTCGAGGGGGAAGAAATCGAGCAAGAACGGTAACGGGGCGGCCGGCTTCTTGACCGGCTCTGGTTCCGATTTCGGCGGCGCCGGTTCCGGGGGCGCGAGGACCGCGGCGCGTCGCCGCGGCGCCTCCGAGCTCCCGGCCATCCTACGACGCCCCCTCGTAGATCATGACCGAGTGGACGTTCGCGCTGCCGCTCAGGTTGTGGACGAGGGCCCAATGCGGGTCGGGAACCTGCCGGGCGGCGGGGACACGGCCCTCGAACTGGTCGAACACCTCGACCGCTTGGGCGATGCCGGTCGCGCCCAACGGGTGGCCGCAGCCGAGCAGGCCCCCGCGGGTGTTCACCACGACATCCCCTCCGAGCGAGGAGCGGCCATCGAGAACGTACTGTCCTCCCGCGCCGGGGGGACAGAGGCCGATCGCCTCGTACTCCACGATTTCGGAGATCGTGAAGCAGTCGTGCATCTCCGCGAAGTCGAGGTCCTTCGGACCGATGCCGGCGGAGCGGAACGCTTCGCCCGCGGCGTGCCGGAGCCCGACCCAGTCGGTCAGCGACCCGGCGTTCGCGAGGTTGTGGAAGTCGGCGTACTGGCCGGTCCCGGCCACCCGCACGGGAGTCTTCGTGTACTTCGTGGCGAGCTCGTCGGCCACGAGCACGACGGCGGCCGCTCCGTCGGTCATCGAGGAGCAGTCCCCCAGACGGAGCGGGGGCGCGACGACGGGGAGACGACCGAGCTTCGCCCGGTCGAACGTCTTGTCGAAGAATTGCGCGTTCGGGTTCGAGTTCGCGAACCGGTGGTTCTTCTCGGAGACCGCGGCGAGCGCGTCGTCGCTGGTCCCGTACTCGAGCTGGTGGCGCTGCGCGACCATGGCAAAGAACGGCGGCGCGGTGGCGCCGTGCGCGCCGTCCCACGCCCGGTCCATCACGCACCCCATCGAGGTGTTCGCCTCCGCCATCGACGGGATGTTCATCTTCTCGACCCCGACCGCCACGGCCACGTCGCTGAGCCCGGAGGCGATCGCGGCGTACGCCGAGCGGATCGCCGACTGGCCCGAGGCGCAGGCGAGCTCGGTGCGCTGGATGACGCGCCGCGGCGCGAGCCCCATCTGCTCGGCCGCGAACGGCGCGACGTGGGATTGGAACGCGAACCGCTCGGGCTCGGCCGCCCCGACGAACAGGCTGTCGACGTCGGCACGGGTGAGCGCCGGAACGGCACGGAACAGGGCCCCGCCGGCTTCTTGCGCGAGTTCCGCCCACGTCGCGGCCCGGACGCCGAACTTCGTGGTCGCCCCGCCGACCAGGGCGACGCCGCGTCCGAAGCTCATCGGGGCTCCGCGCGGACGGCGGCCGCCACGCGGTCGCCGGCCCCGCTCGTCGTGACCGTTCCGCCTTGATCGTAGGTTCGCGCCGCCCCATCCGCGAGCGTCTTCGCGACGGCCCGATCGAGGCGGTCGGCCTGCTGGATCAGCCCGGCATCGGAGTGGCGCTCGCCGAGCCAGCGGAGCATCATCTCGACGGCCGCGAACGTCGCCGTCGGGTTGACCTGGTTCTTGCCGGCGTACTTCGGACTGCTCCCGTGGACCGGCTCGAACATCGCATGCGCGTCGCCGATGTTCCCGCCGGCCGCGAACCCCATCCCGCCCTGCAGGGCGCTCGCGAGGTCGGTGATGATGTCGCCCATCATGTTCGTGGAGACCACGACGTCATAATGCTCCGGCTGGCGCACGAGCCACTGGGTGAACGCATCGACATAGGCGTAGTCCCGCTCGATGTTCGGGTACTCCTGGCCGACGCGATCGAACGTCTCCCGGAAGAATCGGCATCCCTCGAGGACGTTCGACTTGTCGACGCAGGTGACACGGTGGGCCCCGTCCTCTGGGGCGCCCCTCGGCCGCTTCCTCGCGAGCTCGAACGCGTAGCGGATCACCCGCTCGGCCCCCTTGCGGGTGATGACCCGGGTGTCGATGGCGACCTCGGTCTCCTCGGCGCGACGGAGCCGGCCCCGGGCCGGGGTGTAGAGTCCCTCGGTGTTCTCGCGAATGATCACCATGTCGACGCTCTCGGGCGCCCACACCTTCTGGTACGCCTTCCCGATGCGATGGACGACGCCCGGGTACAGCTTGCACGGGCGGACATTGGCGTACAAGTCGAGGTTCTGGCGCATCCCGAGGACGAGCGCTCCCCCCGCGAGGTCGCCGTTCGGGAGGGAAGCCCCGGGCCAACCGACCGCGCCGAGCAGGATCGCGTCGGCCGACTTCGCCGCCGACAGGGTCTCGGGCTCGAGCTCGCGGCCCGTCTTCTGGTAGTACTGGGCTCCTCCCGGATGCTCCTCGACCCGCCAGGGAGCGGGCCCGTTCTCGGCCAACGCATCGAGGACCTTGCGGCCCTCTCGGATCACTTCGGGGCCGGTCCCGTCGCCCGGCAGCGCGACGATGCGGTACGACGCCGAGCTCATGCCGTCGCCTTGCCGGCCCGGGCCTCGAGCTCCTTGCGGACCTTCTCGACCAGGCCGCCGACCTCGAGGAGTTCGAGCAAATGATGGGGGAGCGGCGGGAACGTGACGGCCGCGCCCGTGCGTGCGTTCGCGACCTTGCCGGCCCGCATCTCGATCCGGGCGGTATCGCCGGTCTCGAACAGCTTGCGGACGCCCGGCGCCTCGATGGTCGGAAGTCCCAGGTTGATGGCATTGCGGAAGAAGATCCGCGCGAAGGAGTCGGCGACGACCGCGCCGACGCCGATCGCGCGCAGCGCCTGGGGAGCGTGCTCGCGGCTCGACCCGGACCCGAAGTTGATGCCGGCGACCACGATGTCACCCGCGAGGGCGCCCTTCGCGAACTCGGGGAGCGCGATCTCGAAGACGTGCTTCTTCAGCTCGTTCGGGTCGATGATCGTGAGGTACTTTCCGCCGATGATCTGGTCGGTGTCGACGTCGTCGCCGAGCGTCCAGACGCGGCCTTCGATGACGTCCTTCATGGTCCGCTCCCTAGGAGGAGAATTCCCGCGGGTCGGAGATCTCGCCGTTGATCGCGCTCGCCACCACCGCCGCCGGGCTCACGAGGTAGATCCGCGCCTCCTTCGGTCCCATCCGTCCGGGGAAGTTGCGGTTGGAGGAGGAGATGCACACCTCGTCCGGGGCGAGGATGCCCATGTTGCCGCCGAAGCAGGCGGAGCAGCTCGAGTTTGTGAACACGGCGCCCGCCTCGGTGAACACCTCGATGATGCCTTCCTGCAGGCACTGGTTGTAGATCGAGGTGGACGCCGGCGAGACGATGAACCGGACGCCCGCGTGGACCTTGTGGCCGCGCATCAGCGCCGCTCCCTCCCGCATGTCCTCGATGCGCGCGTTCGTGCACGATCCAAGGAACGCCTGGTCGACCTTCACGTGCTCCCGCACGACCTCCGTCAGAGGTCGGACGTTGTCGGGGGAGTATGGGCAGGCGATCATCGGGTCCATCCCGTTGACGTCGATGTCGATGGTCCGCTCGTAGCGCGCGTCCTTGTCGGGTTGCAGTGGATGCATTGGGTGCTTCGCGATCTTCGCGAGGTAGTCGTACGTCGTCTGGTCCGGGGCGACCATTCCGCACTTCGCCCCCATCTCGGTCGTCATGTTGCAGATCGTGAATCGCTGGGGCATCGACAGCGCGTCGATGGTCGGTCCGCCGTACTCGACGGACTTGTAGGTCGCTCCGGTCGTCTTGACCTCGCCGAGAAGTCGGAGGACGAGGTCCTTCGCCGTCACGCCCGGTCCGAGCTCGCCGTGGACATTCACCCGGATCGTGGGCGGCACCTTCAGCCACAAGCGGCCGAGCGCGAGGACGGCGGCCATCTCGGTCGGTCCAATGCCGGCGGCGACGGCCCCCATCGCGCCGAGCATGTTCGTGTGGGAGTCGGTGCCGACCGCGAGGTCCCCGGGGACGACCCATCCGTGCTCGGCGAGGATCTGGTGGCAGATGCCGTGGTTCCCGACGTCGTAGAAGTGGGGCAAGTGCTGCTCGGCCGCGAACTTCCTCAAGATTCGGTGGAGCACCGCCGCCCCCTCGGTCGAGGCGGGCACCCAGTGGTCGATCGCGATCACAACGCGCTCGGGATCCCAGACCTCAGTGGCGCCCATGTCGTGGAACGGCCCGACCGTCTGCGCGCCCTGCTCGTGCATCATCGCGAGGTCGACGCGGCCCTCGACGATCTGACCGGGCACGACCGTGTCGAGCCCGCTCGCTCGCGAAAGGACCTTTTCGGCGAGGGTCGCCCCGTGGCCTCCGTTCCCGCTCATTGTGCCTCGATATGAATCCCGGTCTCGTCGACCATGCGCCAGAACTCCGCGTCCGAGATGCCGGGATGCTCGAACAGGGATCGGTAGGTGTCGAGGAACGCGCGCAATTGCTCCTTGCCACGGCCCTCGCCGCTCTCCTTCACCCGGCGGAGCAGCTCGGCGAGCATCGGGTCGGTCGCGGCGACCCCTCGCTCCTTCAGCTTCTCCACGAGCGCCGCCTTCCCGGTGTGCTTCCCCAGGATCATTTGGCGGTGCCGCCCGACGACCTCGGGCTGGAGGGGCTCGTAGGTCAGCGTGTGCGCGAGGACTCCGTGCGTGTGGATCCCCGCCTCGTGGCTGAACGAATTGTACCCGACGAGGGCCTTGTTCGCGGGGATCGGGACCCCCGAGACCTCTTCCACGAGGCGCGAAAGCTCGAACAGTCGCGAGGTATCGATGGCGGTCGCGACCCCGTACAGCGCCTCGAGGGAGACGACGACCTCCTCGAGCGAAGCGTTCCCGGCGCGCTCGCCGAGCCCGTTGACGCAGACGTGGGGCGCCGTGACCCCGACCTCGCACGCCGTGAGGGTGTTCGCGACCGCGAGTCCGAAGTCGTTGTGGCAATGGACGGACCAGTCTTTCGGGTGAACGCGGCGCTCGAACTCCTCGAGGTACCACCGGAACGTGATCGGCGTCATGATGCCGACCGTGTCCGAGACGACCAGTCGGTCGGCGCCGGCCGATTGAACCGCCTTGTAGAGTCGCTCCACGAAGTCGAGGGGCGCCCGGACCGTGTCTTCGGTGACGAACGCCACGTGCAGGCCGGCGTCCTTCGCCCGACGTACGGAGGCGAGCGACGCCGCGAGGACCTGGTCCTGCGTCATCTTCAGCTTGTACCGGAGGTGGACCTCGCTCGCCGCGACGAAGATCGCGATGTGCGAAGCGCCGCTCTGGATCACCGCCTCGACATCGCCCGGCACGGTCCGCGCGGAGGCGAGGATCTTCGCCTTCAGCCCGGCGCCGACCACGCGGCGCACGGCGGCCGCCTCCTCGGGAGACACGACCGGGATCCCGGCGTCGATGACCGAGACACCGACATCGCTCAGAACCGTCGCGATGCGGAGTTTCTCCTCGGGAGAGAAGTGGACGCCCGGCATCTGCTCGCCGTCGCGGAGCGTCTCGTCCCAGAACTGGATCGGGTCGGCGAAATGTCGTTCGGACGCCGTCCGGACGTGGAAGTTCTCGACGAGGGGAGAGTCTTCCATCGGCCTGACGAGCGGCCCTAGCGAGATAACCTTTCTCGGAACGCGCGATTCGTACGTTAGCGTACGACGGCGCGCGCGACCCGCCGCGCTCGCGACGCGGGCGCCGGAACGACCGTATTCTCCGTCGGAGAGCGCGCCGGATTCGCGCGCCTCTCCCCACCGTTAAATACGCGCGCACGCTCGAATCGGTGCGATTGGCCTGACGGCCCGTCCGACGGAACTCCATGACCACTCCCGCTGCGAAAACGACCCCCGACCCGGGCGTGGCCACGGCCAACCATCTCCCCCCGCGATCGCCGGAACTTTCTGACCTGGCGGTGATGATCGGCGGCCAGGGCGGCGACGGCACGCTCACCGTTTCGGACCTGCTCGGGCGCTACTTCCGAAAGCGCGGACTGTACATCTACACCTCGCGCAACGTCCTGTCGCGGATCCGCGGCGGGCACGCCGACGCCTGCATCCGCGCCTCGCGCGACCCGATCGCCGCCGTGAAGGCCGAGGTGAACCTCATCGTGGCGTTCGACAAGGAGGCGCTCGAGATCGGCCGCTCCGAGCTCGCTGCCGACGGCTGGATGCTCTACGACTCGTCCTCGTTCCAATCCGACGCCCCCAATGCGGTGGGCTTCCCGTTCGCGACCCTCGTCGGCGGGGTCGTCGGACAACCGATCTTCAAGAACACGGCCGCCTACGGCGCGATCTCGGTCATCCTCGGCTTCGACCCGGACCAAACGCGGGCCGTGATCGAGGAACGGTTCGCCAAGCGCGGGGCCGAAGCGCTCCAGAAGAACCTGAAGGCGCTCGAGATCGGTCGCAAAGCGGCGGCCGACACCCCCGGTCTCGCCAACCGCTGGCACGTCGCCGACGGCGACGCGCACAACCAGATCCTCACGATCGGGAACCAGGCGGTCGCGCTCGGGTTCGTCGTCGGCGGGGGCCGCTTCTTCGCCGGCTACCCCATCACTCCCGCGACGGAGATCATGGAGTACCTCATGCGCTACCTTCCGGCGTTCCACGGCGTCGTCCGGCAGGCGGAGGACGAGCTCGCCGCGGTGAACATGATCATCGGCGCCGCGTACGCGGGCGCCCGCGTGATGACCTCGACGAGTGGTCCGGGACTGTCCCTCATGACCGAGGGGATCGGCCACGCGGGTACCGCCGAGGTTCCGATCCTCGTCGCCGACTGCCAGCGGGTCGGTCCCTCCACTGGCGAACCCACGCGCCACGAGCAGTCGGACCTCTCCCACCTGGCGCATCTCGGCCACGGCGAGTACCCGCGGTTCATCGTCGCACCCGGGACCGTCGAGGATTGCTTCGAGATCACTGTCGAGGCGCTCAACCTCGCGGAGCGATGGCGCCTCCCGGTCATCCTGCTCCTCGACCAGGCGCTCTGTCAAAACACGACGACCGCCGAGCCGTTCGACCTCTCGAAGGTCACGGTCGACCGCGGCAACCGCCTCACTTCGGAGCAGGTGGCGAAGATGGAGTCGTACGCCGCCTACCAGTTCACGCCGAACGGCGTCTCACCGTACGCGCCGCCGGGGACCCTGGGGGTCTACAGCCAGATCACAGGGAACGAGCACAACGAGATGGGCCACGTCTCCGTGAACCCGGTCAATCGCGTCAAGATGATGGACAAGCGGATGGGGAAACTCATCCACGCGGAGCCCGAACTCCCGGTCCCCCACATGTTCGGGGATGCCGGCGCCAAGATCGGGATCATCGGCTACGGCTCGACGTTCGGGCCGATCCGCGAGGCGCAGGGCCTCCTCGATCGTGCGGGGATCCGAACGCGCTTCTACAACGCCCGCACGCTGTTCCCGGTCCCGAGCCGCACGCTCGAGCCGTTCCTCGCCTCGATGGACGTGGTCTACGTCGTGGAGCACAACTACACCGGGCAGTTTGCGGAGATGATCCGCGCCGCGCTCCCCCAGCACCACGCGAAACTGCGCTCCATCAAGAAGTTCGACGGCAACTCGTTCCGCGCGCCGGAGATCGTCGGCCCGATCCAGGGAGGGCGGTAGTCATGGTCCAATCGGTGAAGCCGGTCCCATCGACCTGGTGCCCGGGATGCGGCGATTTCGGCGTGCTCGCCGCGGTCAAGAAGGCCGCGCAAGAAGCGGGCGTTCCGCCGTACGACGAAGTGCTCGTCGGCGGCATCGGCTGCTCGGGCGGCATTCACAACTTCATCGAGACGAACGGGATCCACGCCCTCCACGGCCGCCTGCTCGCCCAGGCCGTCGGCATCAAGCTCGCGAACCCGCAGCTCACCGTCATCGCCGCGGGCGGCGACGGGGACGGCTACGCGATCGGGATGGGACACTTCATCCACGCGTTCAAGAAGAACGCCTCGATCCTCTACATCGTGATGAACAACGAGCTGTACGGGCTGACGAAGGGGCAGGCGTCCCCGACCAGCCAGCTCGGCTACGAGGGAAACGTCGAGCCGCCGTTCGACGCGATCCTGACCGCGTTGTCGATCCCCGTCCCGAACTTCATCGCCCGCACGTTCTCCGGTGACCCGAAGACCATGATCCAGGTGCTCGTGGAAGCGATCAAGTTCAACCGCGCGAACCGCGGCTTCGCGTTCGTCGAGGACCTTTCGCCGTGCGTGACGTACAACGACACGTTCAAGGATTGGCGGGCGCGCGTCGTCGATGTCGCGACGCTCCCGGGCTACGACCCGAGCGACCGCCAGACGATGTTCCGCCTGTGCACCGAGACGATGCACAGCGGGAAGATCCCGATCGGCGTCATGCACCGGCCGTCGGCGCCGGACCCTTCGATGCCCGGACTCGAGCTCAAGCTGCTCCCCGACAAGATCGGGCCGGCGGTCGCCGACATCGGGCTCGCGACGAACCGGGGGGCGTACGAGAAGCTCCTGCGCGCGGTCGCCTAGCGAAACCGCCCGCGCCTCGCGCGCCGCCGCCGTCGCCCTCCTGCTGCTGGGGGTCGCTCTCGTCCCCTCGCTCGCGTCGGCGTCGTCCGCCGCCGTCTCGGTCGGCTCCGACGGGACCGTGGGCGTCTCGATCTCCATCGTCGACACGAACGGGTCCGCGCTCCGCTCCGCCATGGACGGAAATTTCACGCCCCTCATCGACGCGCTCCCGGTGAACGCGAGCCAGAAGGCCTCCGCGCTCGCCAGCATCAACAGTGCCGAGTCGAGCCTGCTGCTGGCGAGCCTCTTTGGGAACCGCGATGGGACGGTCGAGCCTTCGGAGGTGAGCCTGTTCGAGAGCCTGCTCCGCGACGAAGCCTCCGCAATCCCGTCCGGAGCCCTCACGGGAGGGAGCTTCCTCTCGACCACGTTGAACGGGAATGCTCCGGGCTCGGCGAGCTTCGGCGGCGCGACGTTCTCCGGCGCCCCGGGGGCCGACTCGTCTCCCGCTCCGATCACCGTCACAACCTCCTCCACGGAGTCGTTCCTCCCCGATGGGTCGAGCGGCAGCCTGGTCGTCTCCTGGAACCTCACCATTGCCGCGGGCATCGCGTTGCCGGCCCCGAACGCGACCGTCACGGTCACGACCCCGGCGGCTACCACCATCACCACGGCCACCGGCCTCCAGGGCGAGTCGGTCCACAACGACCTGCTCGGCTACGGGGCACCGAGTGCGAGCGGATCGATCGGCGCGGGGGCGACTGGCTCGGCGACGGTGGCGTTCCACCCCGCATTTCCCCTCGGGGACGTCCTGATCATCGCCGGGATCGGCGTGGTCGTCGGCGTGCTCGCCCTCCTCTACCGGCGCCGCCTCCGCCGGGCGCGCGAGGTTCCGGATGCGGCTCGGAGTTGAC
The DNA here is from genome assembly GCA_022750115.1 of Thermoplasmata archaeon. Taxonomy (GTDB): domain Archaea; phylum Thermoplasmatota; class Thermoplasmata; order Lutacidiplasmatales; family UBA184; genus Lutacidiplasma. The sequence continues at coordinate 22,593 of JAKIWI010000001.1, read as the reverse complement.
GACACCGACGGCCCCGACGGCGGCTGCACGACCCATCTGCTGACCGAGCTGATCGCCCTCGGACGGTCGGCCCAACTGGACGTCGTTGGGGAACCGAACCTCGTTCGTCTGAACCCGAACGTTCCGTGGAAAACCCGTGGCAACGCTGCGCTCTCGGTCACCCTCGGGCACGGCTCGGGTGACCCCCGGGAGGTGGGGGAGGTCGGCGGGACACCGGTCCTCGCCTTCGCGCGGGGTCGTCCTCCGACTTCGGTCGAGCGCGATCGGTTTGCCGAGGATGCCTGGGCATTGGTTCGCGCTCAATCCAGCACGGCGGCAAACACCGATCCCGCCCTGGTGATCGCGGAGGGACCGCTTCCCGAGTCGCTCTACGATCGCGCGGTCACCGGGGTCGTGGATCCGAGGGTCGTCGACGCGGAGCTCCGGGCAGCGGGAGCGTGGTTCCGAACGTCGAACTCGACGCGTGGGCTCGTCGGCGCGGCCGCCGCCGTCGCGTGGCGGGGCCGACGTCGTACCTGGGAGCTCATCTCCTACCGGTCGGCCGGGGCCGCGGGACGACGAACGGTCGACGCGGAATCGGTGCGCGACGCCGCGCGGCGGGAGCCCGACCTGTTCCTCTGCCACGACCCGAGAACGCGTCGGCTCCTGGTGGCCCCCCACACCGCGTGCCCGATCCTCTACGGCCTTCGTTCCAGGTCCGCCGAGGGTGCGCTGCGGGCGCGGGAGTGGGTACGGTCCGAGCCCGTCGGGCGGTGGATGCTGTTCCGCACCAATCAGGGCACGGGAGATCACCTCCGTGCTCACCCCACGCTCCCGCTCGGTCCCTTCACCCCGGCGAAACTCCGAGGAATCGTGGTCGGTCTGCCTACGGTCCTTCGCGGGGGGCACGTCGGGCTTCGTCTCGACTCCGCGGGAGTCCGCGTCGAGTGCCGGGTGTTCGAACCCACGAAGGCGCTCCCCGCGGTCGCCCGCGAACTTCGCGACGGGGACGAGGTCGACCTCTGGGGCGGCACGGGACCCGACCCCACCTTCCGGGTCGAAGGAATCCACGTTCGGCGCCTCGCTCCTCGCGCGACCCGGCGGATCGCGCCCGTCTGCGGGTCGTGCGCCCGCCGAGCCCGTTCGCTCGGGACCGCGCGCGGCTACCGTTGCCCGTCCTGCCGACGACGCTGGCCTCCCGAAGCGGCCACGCTACGAGGCGTGCCGTCCGGCATCGCCCGCGGGACCTACCACCCGACACCGTCGGCGCGTCGGCATCTGGCTCCGCTCGGACCCGAGCCCCGCTAACGCGCGCGCCCGCGTATCCCTTTATAATCCCACGGGCTCGACGGCGTCGATGAGTTCCTCGTCCTACCCCGGTCTCCGGACCGGCCTGCTGTTCGTGGCCATCATCGCCCTGTTCGTCGCCGTCGGCGCCGTTGCGGGCGAGTTCGTCTTCGGGAGCTTCCTCGGCGGCCTCGTGGTGGCGCTCGGCCTCTCGCTCGTGTTCAACCTCGCGGCCTACTTCTTCTGCGACCGCTTCGTGCTCTGGTCGTCCGGGGCGAAGATCGTCCGCCGGGAGGAGGCGCCCCGCCTCGCCCGCATCGTCGACGAGCTCGCGCCGATGTTCGGCCTCGTCGCGCCCCGGATCGCGATCGTGCCGACGATGACCCCGAACGCGTTCGCGACGGGCCGCAACGCGAAGCACGCGGTCGTCGCCGCCACCGAGGGAATCCTCCACCTCCTCGACGACCGCGAGCTCCGGGGGGTCCTCGCCCACGAGCTCGCGCACGTCAAGGATCGCGACGTGCTCCTGATGACGTTCGCCGCCACGCTCGCGGGAGCGATCAGCTACTTCGCCCAGTTCGCCTTCTTCGCCGCCCTGACGGGAGGGAGCGGGGGCCGGAACAACGACGGGCTCGGCGCGCTGCTCGCCGTCATCCCGGCCGCGATCGCCGCGATGCTGATCCAGCTGGCGATCTCGCGGAGCCGCGAGAGCAAGGCCGACATCGTCGGTGCGACGACGATCGGGGACCCCCTGTCGCTCGCGAGCGCGCTCGCCAAGCTCGAACAGGGCAACGCCGCCCGACCGCTGACGTCGGGTTCGCCGGCGATGTCGAGCCTCTACATCGTGAACCCGTTCCGGGGCCGGTCGCTCATGGGCTGGTTCTCGACGCATCCTCCGACCGAGGAGCGGATCCGGGCGCTGCGCGCGCTCGCGGCCGACCGGACGTACCGGCCGCCGATCCGTGCCCCCTCGGTCACTCGTCCGGGGTTCAGCGGCCGCAGCCAGCAGACCTAGCGCGAGAGCTGTGCCGGTCTGCCCTGCCTGCGGCTTCGCGAGCACGGACGACGGGCCCGCCTGCGCCCGCTGCGGCCTCTCCGTCGAGCTGTTCGTCCCGGTCCGCGAGGCCGCCGGCCTCCCCGACTCCGACCCAGAGTTCGGTCGTTCGGTCCAGGAGATCCTCGATGCGGTGGGGGATCTCGGCTCCGCGCCGACCGAGCCCGCCTCGCTCCCCCGGCTCGCGCAGGCGTTCCGATTCCCGACGCTCGGCTCCCCCCGCACGGAGCCCGCGCCCGCCGAGCCGGATGCGCTCCAGCCGATCCGGTCGATGCCCGAGCTGCCCCCGGCGAAGGAGCTCGCCGTCGTCCGTCGGCAGGTCGAAGAGTACCTGCAGATCGCCCGGCGGCAGGGACTCGACACCACCGACTTCGTCCAGCGCGGGCGCGCGGCGGCGGCCGCGAGCGATGCGGGGTCGTTCGAGGCGCTCGGGCGGGAACTGTTCATCCACATCGCGGGGTCGATCACGGAGGAGTTCGAGTCGCTCGTCGCCCGCCGCAACGAGCTCGCGCGCATCGCTCCGACCTCGGGCCCGGACGTGGAGTTCGAGAGCTGCCGCTCCTCGCTCGCCCTGGGGGACGTCGGGGGGGCGCAACGCCGCCTTCGTCACCTCGACGACACGCTGACCCGGCTCGAGGATGAGTGGGCGCCGACATTGATCCTGATCAGCCAGGCGGAGGCGCTCGCCGAGACGACCCGCGAGCTGGGCGGGGACCCTTCGCCGGCTCTCGGGCCGCTCCGCGAGGGCCGCCGGCTCGCAAAGCGCGGCGAGCGCGCGGCGGCGGAGCCGCTCCTCGCCCGGGCCGGCCTCGGGTTGTGGTCGGTCCTCGAGCCCACCTTCGTCTCCGAGCTCGCCCGCCTGAAGGATCGGCTGCTCGCCGAACGCTCGGCCGGCCGGGACGTCGGACCCGCGCTCGTCGAACTGCGGTCGATCGCGCCGGATCTGCGTCGGCGCAGCTTCCTCGCGGTCATCGACTCCTACCGACGGCTGCGCGAGCTTGCGGGCACGCCGGGGACTCTGCCTCCCGAAGGTCTCCCCTCCTCGTAGGGGACCCCGGACGCGCCGTCGCCCTCGACGTCCTCGCCTTCGGCCCGAAGCTTTTGTAGTTCGGACCCGCTCGGAGCGCCGTGCCGTTCTCCCCGCTCCGCGGTTTCCGGGACTACGTCCCGCCCGACGGCGGGGCGCGGAGCGAGCTGTTCCGCCGCCTGCGCGCGGTCGCGCGCCGCGCCGGGTTCCAGGAGCTCGAGACCCCGTCGGTGGAGAGCATGGACCTGTTCAAGGTGAAGAGCGGGGAGGAGATCGCGAGCCAAACCTGGGCGTTCCAGGACAAGGGCGGGCGCGACGTCGCGCTCGTCTCGGAGACGACCCCATCGCTCGCGCGCGTCTTCGTCGCCCGCGCCAAGGCGGAACCGCTCCCGGTGAAGTGGTTCACCTACTCGAGGCTCTGGCGCTACGAAGAACCGCAGGCCGGCCGGACGCGCGAGTTCTCCCAGTTCAACCTCGACATCCTCGGCGTGGCCGGGATCGAGGCGGAGGTCGACCTCCTCCAGACGGCGTCGCTGATGATGGACGAGGCGGGGGCCGAAGGGCTCTACGCGTTCCGCCTGAACGACCGTCTGCTCGCAGAGGGCGTCGGGCGGCGGTTCGGGGCGCAGGACATGCTGGGGTATTTCCGGGCGCTCGACCGGTACCGCAAGGTCGCCGGGGGCGAGTTCTCCGCGACGCTCGAGGCCGCCGGCGTCTCGACCGAGGGCATCGAGTTCTTGTCGGCCCACCTGGGCCAATCCGATGGCGGAGTGGACGCGGCGAAGGTCGGGGCGGTACTGGACGAACTGAAGGCGCTCGGCCTCGGCCCGGAGGCCGAGGAGGGGATCGCCCGGCTTCGCCAGTTGTTCGAGGCGCTGCGGGCCGTCGGGATCGCCGACCGCGTCCTGTTCGACCCGACCGTCGTCCGGGGTCTCGCCTACTACACCGGTACCGTCTTCGAAGCGTTCGACCGCGGCGGCGACCTCCGCTCGTTGTTCGGGGGAGGTCGGTACGACCGGTTGGTCGAGCTGTTCGGGGGACCGCCGACCCCCGCCGTGGGCCTCGCCATCGGGGACCAGACGCTCGAGCTGCTCCTCCGGGCGAACGACCGGTGGCCCGAAGGAGAGCCCGCCCTCGACACCTACGTCGTGTCGACCGGGCCCGATCTGCTGTCGGTCGTGCTCGAGATCGTGTCGCGGCTGCGCCGCGAGGGCGTCTCCGCGGACTTCGACCCGATGCGGCGGACGATCTCGCGCCAGCTCAGGGAGGCGTCGCGGCGGCGCGCGCGTCGGGCGTTGATCGTGGGGCCGAAGGAGCTCGCCCGTGGCCAAATCGTCGAACGTGACCTGACGACGGGGGAGCAGCGGGAGATCCCTCGGGATCTCCATGGTCCGGCGGGACCGGCGTGAGCCCCTCGATGGTGTCCCCGTCCCAGAGCAGGATTCCGGGCGGCGACTCGGCCCCGTCGATGTAGCCGAACCAGTAGACGACCGCGCCTTCCCCGAACAGCTCGGTGTACGGCCCGAGCTGGCGCTTCAGGTTCTTCTTCAGCTCGACATCGTCGCCGAAGTTCCCCTTCGACTCGATCCACGTGATCTTCTGGCCGTAGAACATGATCGGCTGGTCCAGGAGCGCGTCGGGCGTCTTCGAGTACTTTCCGCGGAGGTCCTTCTCCGTCCGGTAGCCGATGCCGTGCTTCTCGAGCCAGGCGTAGAGGCGTGCCTCCCCGACCTGGCCGCGGTCCCGCTGGCGGTCCATGCCGGCGGGCGAGTAGATCTGGTCGGCGGCGAGCAGCTCCTCGACTTCCGTGCGGAGGCGGGCGTCGGGCGCCGTCTCGGGATGGAGGAACGTCTGCCAGACCCGCTTGCGCGGGATGCCAAGCTCCCCGAGGAGCAGTTGGCCGGTGAGAACCGGGGGGAACTTCCACTCCTTCGCCATGTCGGCGATCGTGCGGCCGCGTCGCCATTGCGCGGCGAGGCGCGGCACCTGTCGTTTCACGACGTAGAACCGCCGGGTGGCGTCGCGCGTAACGCGGTGGGTGTGGATGACGAACAGGAGCTCCTCGTCGAGGTGCTCGTCCTTCGCGACGGTGTGGACGTCCTCGACGGTCGCGAGGCGATCGTACAGTCGACGGTACGTCTCCCGGTCCATCCGAAGCCTTCGCGCGCACCCGCCGACCGCGGGGAATCGATGCCGCCGAGTCCGCGCGCGCTAAAAGGCTATCCCGAGCGGTGCGGCCTCCCCGACCGGCACGGTCGGTGCTCCGATAGTGGCACGGGCGCGGCACCACCCTTCCGGCGCGGCGCGGAGGGCGAAACGGTATCCCCCGCTCCGGTTCCATCCGACCTCCGACAGGTCACGATTCGATGTCCGGGAGTGCGGTCTCTCCAGGCCCCTCTGCCCCGGGCCCAAGGGCCCGAGCCCCCTCGGAACCCGGCGTCGGCGCCGCGATCGCCGTGGCGGTGATCATCCTCGCCATCGCCGTCCCGGTGGTCTACTTCGGCTCGATGTCCCCGGCGCTCCCCGCGAACGACGTACCGATCCAGCACATCATCGTCGTGATGATGGAGAACCATCCGTACGACAATTTGTTCGGCACGTACTGTCTCGCTGTCGGCCCCCACTGTCCCGACCCCGCGAACGGCATTCCCAGCGGCACTTGCGTCCCGTACCACCCGAACTTCACCGCTGCCGGCTGCATCGCCCCGTACGCGCTCACGAACGCCCAGCTCGTCACGACCGACCCTCCTCACGAGTGGAACGCCTCCATCGGCTCCATCGACGGAGGGAAGATGGACGGGTTCTACGTCACCGAGAAATCCGGCGTCGCCCCGTTCGGCCACTACAACGGCACGACGCTGCCGGTCTACTGGGATATGGCCCAGGAGTACGGACTCGGGGACCATCTGTACTCCTCGGCGCTCTCCTACTCCCTCCCGAACCATTGGTACCTCCTCGCCGGGCAGGCGCCCCCGGAGGCGATCAACACCACCGTCCTGCTCGGCGGATGGACGGCGAAACACGACTACCTGAACCACGCGAACGCCACTCGCACGGTCCAGGACCTGCTGAACAACTCGCCCTCGACGACCTGGGCGTACTACGACGGCGCCCTCGGGAGCTACCACGCCGCGATCTCCTCACCCTACGCATCGGGGGCGTACAGCTACTGGAACCCGCTCGCGGCCCGGGCGGAGTCGTACACCTCGTGGTACGAGTCGCACTTCGTCGCTCGGAGCCAGTTCTTCACCGATGCGTCGGATGGGCGGCTTCCGGACGTGTCGTGGGTCATCCCCGACGCGTCGTTCTCCGACCACCCGCCGGCGAACCTCTCCGATGGCGAGTCGTTCGTGGCGAGCATCGTCGACGCCGTCGCGGCGTCGACCGAGTGGAGTTCGACCGCGATCTTCCTTACCTGGGACGATTTCGGCGGGTTCTACGACCACGTCGCCCCGCCCCGCATCGACCCGCTCGGCCTCAGCTTCCGGGTCCCGCTGATCGTGATCAGCCCCTTCACGCCCGCCGGGCTCGTCGTTCACTCGGAGATGTACTTCGAGTCGCTGCTGCGATTCATCGAGTGGCGCTTCAATCTGGGATGCCTGACGGTCCGGGACTGCGGGGCGCCGCTGCCGCTCGCCTATTTCGACTTCGGAATGCCTCCGCGCTCGCCCCTGTTCTTTCCGACGACCGCCGCAGCCGCGACCTACCCCGACCCCGGCTACGTCACCGGGGGCGCGACGCCCGGCATCCTCGCCAACCCGGACTTCGCCATCAACCCGGCGCGCTGGGACACCGGGCCGCCTCCCGCGAACGCGACGGTCGATGACCTGGACTAGCGGGGCCCGTTCGACCGGCTCGCCAAACCGCCCGCCATTCCCTCTTCCCGAGAGTGCTCCGGGAGCACCCGACGGAGGCTCTCGGCCCCATGCCGGCTGAGACGAGTCGGAGAAGCAGGCGAAACGGTATCCACCAACCCGCCTCGTTCCGCTCGGCTTCTTGGATTCGTGATGTCACAGTCCTCCGGTCCTTCACGACCCGCGAACCCTCCCCGGTCCGGGAACCCTCCCCGGCCCGCAGGCCCTCCACGACGACCCGCCCCGCATGGTACGCCGACTCCCTCCCGACCTCCTCACGCACCGCGAGCGCCGAACCGAATGTCCCTGTTCCCCCGCGGTCGGCTGCGCTCGGCGATCTTGGTCGTCCTGGTCGTCGTCGCGATCACCATCCCAGTCGTCTACGTCGCCTCCCTGCCCCCGGCCGCTTCCCCCGGCGGCATCCCGATCAAGCACATCGTCGTCCTTGTGATGGAGAACCACCCGTACGACAATCTGTTCGGAACGTACTGCCTCTACGTCGGTCCGCACTGCCCGACGGCCGCGGACGGCATTCCCGGCGCGACGTGCGTCCCCTACTACCCGAACAACACCACCGCCGGGTGCATCGCCCCCTACCCGTTCACGAAATCCCAGCTCGAGACGGGGAATCCCCCGCACGAGTGGAACGCGTCGACCCAGTCCCTCGACAACGGGCGGATGGACGGATTCTACGCCGCCGAGGAGTCCGGCGTGTTGCCGTTCGGCTACTACGACCGCTCGACGGTCCCGGTCTACTGGGACCTCGCCCAGGAGTACGGCCTCGGCGACCACACGTTCTCGTCCGCGCTCTCGTATTCGCTGCCCAACCACTGGTACCTCTTGGCCGGGAAAGCGCCCCCCACCTCGGAGAACGTCACGGTCCTTCTGCGAGGCTGGGAGGCGAAGCACCTGTACCTGAACCAGTCGAACGCGACCCGCACGGTCCAGGACCTGCTCAACAACTCGCCGTCGACGACCTGGAAGTACTACGACAAGTCCCTCGGCTCGTACGAGGTCGCGATCTCCTATCAGTACCCAGAAGGGGCGTACAGCTACTGGAACCCGCTCGCGGCGCGGGCGGAGTCGTACACATCCTGGTACTCGTCGCATTTCACGCAGCGAAGCCAATTTTTCAATGACTCCGCGAACGGGACCCTGCCGGACGTCTCGTGGATCATCCCGAACGCGACGTTCTCCGACCACCCACCGGCGAACCTCTCCGATGGCCAAGGGTTCGTGGCGAGCGTCGTCAACTCCGTCGAGGCGTCGCCCGAGTGGAGCTCGACCGCGATCTTCGTCACCTGGGACGACTACGGCGGGTTCTACGACCACGTCGCGCCGCCGCGGATCGACTCGCTCGGGCTCAGTTTCCGCGTGCCGCTTCTCGTGATCAGCCCCTACACGCCGGCGGGGACCGTGGTCCATTCCGAACTGTACTTCGAGTCGCTCCTCCACTTCATCGAGTGGCGGTTCAACCTCGGCTGCCTCACCGTGCGCGACTGCAACGCTCCGCTCCCGCTCGCGTTCTTCGACTTCAACCAGGCGCCGCGCGCGCCGATGTTCTTCCCCACGTCGCCGCTGTTCGCGAGCTACCCGTTCTCGCCGTACCCTCCGGGGCTCGCGAGCCCCGGGATCCTCGGGAATCCGGCGTATGCCGTCAACCCCGCGCGGTGGTATTCGGGACCGATCGCCGCGAACGCGACGGTCGACGAGCTCGACTAGAGCATCCCCGGCCGCGCTCGGATCTGGACGCGGTGGGTCAGTCTCGCCAGTCGAGACCGACGGTGCGGAGCGACAGCTTGGGGATCGGCACCGGGCGGCGCTTGTGGCGGTTCTGGGCGACTCGGGCCACGACCGCGTCGATGTCCGGACGCGGGATCCCAGTGAGACCCGCGATCTCCTCGGGCTCGCGGAGCTCCTCGAGGCCGCGGAGGATCCGGTCGATCGCCTCGTAGGGCAGCCCGAGCTCCTCCTCGTCGGTCTGCCCTTCCCAGAATCCGGCCGAGGGGGCCCGTGCCCGGATCGCCGCCGGGAGGTCGAGGTCCGCCGCCAGGGCGCGGACCTCGGTCTTGTAGAGGTCTCCGATCGGCAGGAGGTCGACCCCGCCGTCCCCGTATTTCGTGAAATAGCCGAGCAACAGCTCGGACTTGTTCCCCGTCCCAACGACGAGCGCGTTGAGATGGCGCGCGAGGGCGTAGTCGACCGTCATCCGCAACCGTGCGACGACGTTGCCCGTCGACATCCGGTCCCCCGCCTCCGGTACCAGCGAGGTCACGGCCGCGACCGCCGCGCCGACCGGGATGTCCCGGAGCTCGATCCCGAGGCGGGCGGCGAAGGCGCGGGTCTCGGCACGGAGCGGCTCGGGGTACATCTCGCCTCGCAACAGAACGCCGATGACCCGGGGGGCCCCGACCGCCTCGACGAGGAGCCGCGCAACCAGCGCCGAATCGATTCCGCCCGAGAGGCCAACGAGCGCCCGGCGGGACGGGGGGCCGTCGAGGTGCGACTGGAGGAACCGGACGATCGCGTCCCGCGCGTACGATGGGAGTCGTGGCGAGAGCGCGCTCACGCCTCGACCCCGATCCCCTCGAGGTCCCGGAGTCGCTCGTAGTCGGTGCGACAGGCGCAGTCGAGGTCGACGAGGCCGTCGAACTTCTGCGAGAGCGACGCCTCCTCGAGGGCGGCGAGGACGCGCGCGTCGCACTTCCCGCAGTTGTGGGGGCCCCGAGGGAGCCCGCCGGCGGTCGGGAACGTCACGAAGCGGGCCGACCCACGCAGGGCCGACCCCGCCCGCATCGCCGCGACGAGGCTCCACAGCCACGGCGGGCGGTAGCGGCCCCGGCGGAACAGCCACTCGACGACCGTCCCGTTCTGGATGTGGACGGGGTTCACCGAGAACGCGTCGAAGCGGCCGTGCGCGACCTCGACCGAACGGACGACGTCCGTCACCGACTCGGCCTCCGTCAGGTACGGCGGCTTGAGGAGGAGGTAGGCCTTCGCCCGAGCCCCGGCTGCTCGGACGCGGTCGGCGGCCGCCAAGTAGTCCGACGGGGGAGACCCCTTGTTGATGAGCCGCCCGAGGACCTCCGGCTGCGTCGACTCGAGCCCGAGGGCGACCTCGAGCTCCCCCCCGAACGCGTCCCGCACGGGACCAATCATCGTCGGGACCGCGAACTCGGGCAGCGTCTCGAACAGGAGTCGTTGGGCGCGGCCCCGGAAGGCGCTCGCGATGCGGACCCGAGACGCCGGGTCGACCTCGCGGTCGTCGAGAAAGCTGCCCGACGTGTACAGCTTCACGTACGGCTCGTCGCGGTAGCGGGCGAGGATCCGGTCGAGCTGCTCGCCGAGCTCCTCGGAGCTCGCCGAGCGGCCGAGCGTGTCCTTCGCATAGCCGCACATCGAGCACCCCTTCACATCGGCCCAGTAGCACCCGCGCGTCCGCAGGATCGCCACGAAGGCGCGGACGCGCTCGGATCCGAGCGCCTCGTCCTCCGACCAGACGTTCACCGGTTCGCGGGCGGTCGGGGGAGAACGGGGGGAGGGTCGTCGCTCGCGCGCGACCGTGCGGGCGACCGACTCCGGCACTAGGCCTCCTCGATCTCAACGGCGACCCGGTCGCCGTCCTTCGCCGGGAGCGCCTCACGGAGGAACTCCGGTGCGATGAATTCGGCCACGTCGGTGTGGTGCGTGCGGTCCGGCACGATCCAATGGGACGGTCGACCTCCGATTCGGGCGATGAAGCAGGTCGCGCCGCCGAACGTTCGTCCCGCCGCCTGAAACCCGTCGATGCGGATCCCCTTCCAGTGCCGCGCCGCGTCGATCCGCTCCCGGTCGGCCGCGCCCACCCGGACGTTCAGCGTACCGGGGTACGGCGTGTAGCCGAGCCGCTCGGTGAACTGGACGACGTACCCCGGCTGCATGAGGTAGTAGCGTCCCTCGCCGAGACCCGAAGCGACGTCGCCGGAGAACCGGAGGCGGCCCGGGCCCTCGAAGATGCGGCGGTACTGTTCGTACTCGACGCGGAGGAGCTCCATCGCGGGGGGGGTGAGCGAGACCCGCTGGCGGCGCGCCGCGAGCTGGCGGGTCAGGAGGTTGCGCTTCGCCAGCGACACGAGGTGGCGGTCCGCCGCCTGCTGGCTGATCCCGACCCGTTCGCCGAGCTCGCGGGAGGTGAGGACGACCGGCGTGTGGCCGCCGCCGAGCCCGGCCAGGAGCCGCAGGATCGCGAGCTCCGGGCCCTTCGCGGCGCGCGCGGCTTCCGCCATCGTACGCTACCCGGACTCCGGGGCCACGGCCGAGCTAGGCGAACGGTTCCGTTCCGAGAGCTCCGTCGTCGTCGAAGCCATCGAGCGGCGCCGACTCGGCCTCGCTCCATAAGCCTTTCCGGACGGTGGAGCGCCGTCGGCGGCGGGGACGACGCGCGTAGCGAATGGACAGGACGATCTCGACGACGGCCGCCGCCACGACCAGCCAGAACACGACCCCTCCCGGGAGTGACGGAGGCGCGCTCGGCGGGACGAACGGGGCCGGTCCGACCGATTCCCCGGTGACGTACACGACCAGGTGCGCGGTGGCGTTCCCCCCGACGGCGTCGAGGACCGTGGCACCGAACGCGAGGGCGCCCGTCTGGGCGGCGTAGCATCGGAACGTGCTCGCGTTCAACGAGACGCACCCCTCGGGGAGGCTCGTGTAGGAGTACCGGTACGGGGCGGTCCCGCCGGACGTCTGCAGCGCGAGGACATAGACGGTCCCGCGGGCGATCGGGGTCCCCGGTCCGGTCGCGTTCAGGGCGACGCGCGGGCTCACGACGACCGACATCGTCGTGAGGCTGACTCCGACCCCCGCGCGGTCGACCACCATCGCAGCGATCGGATAGAGACCGGGCGACCCCGGGGTGCAGACCGCTTGGAATGCGGCGACGGGGAAGCACCCGAGGTTCGTGGGGAGAGTGAGCGAGACGTTCCCGCTCCCGAAACTATCGACCGCCGCGCCGAGCGAGAACGATTGCCCGACGTCGATCGCAGTACTGGAGGCGTGGAGGGTGGCCGACAACGGCGGGTAGATCACGACCGTCTGCAGGGGGCTCCCGACAGTGACCCCGTCGACGTCCCGAACCAGCGCTTCGATCGAGTAGGCTCCCGTGGAGGTTGGGACGCAGGTGAGGTTGCGTGAGTTGACCGAGGCGCATCCGTCGGGGAGGCCCTCGTAGGAGAACGACAACGGCCCCGAGCCGTTCACCGTGTCCGTCGAGAGGGTCAACGTCTGACCGAGGTCGTAGAAGGTCGAAGCGACGGCGATGTAGGCCTGTGCGAACGGCTCCACGTGGACCGTCGCCAGGGCGGCACGGGCGACGCCGAGAGCATCGGTCGCGAGGACGCGGACCTGGTAGGTGCCGGGCGACGCGTAGGCGTGCTGCACGACGAGACTCCCGTTCCCGGAGCTCCCGTCGCCGAAGCTCCAATTGAGATCGAACGGCGCCGCCCCGCCGGTCAGGGCGGCGGCGATCTGGATCGGTCGGTACGGGTCGGTGAACGATCCCGACGCTCCGACGCGTACGCCGAGCGCCGGCAGGATGGTGACCGTCGCGTTGCTCTCGCCCCAGCTGACCCCGTCCGGCAGAACGAGCGAGGCATTGAGATCGGCCGAAAAGGTCCCCGGTGTCGCGAAGGTGTGCGAGGGGGCCGCGACCGAACTGGAACCTCCATCCCCGAACGTCCAGAGGTCCGTCGCGTTCGGCGAGAACGACCGCAAGAGGTCGGAGAATCCGACCGGCACGCCGACCTCGTGCGGCCCCGACGCCACCTGGGCGTCGGGCGCAGGTGCTCTCGCGACGGCAAACGTCGGGTTGTACAGCCCGTAGTACTGCCCCACATCGTACTGGGCGGCGGCGTCGGTCGCATTCGGGTAACCCCAGCCGCCGAAGCTCACGACGGCGCCGAGCTGCGCGTCGAACGCGCCCGCGCCCATCGCCACGACCGGGATCGCGGATGGCGTCGGGACCGAATTCCAGTCCCCCGCCTGGAGGACCCACGTCCGATTCGCGCTGGAGTCGTAGCCCCAGTACATGCCGAGAGCGTCGGTCCCCCCGGACAGGACGACCGCGCCGAGGCGCGGATCCCACGCGGCGCTCGCGCCCACCCGCGCGCTGGGGTGGTGGGTGGGGGCGAGCTCGGTCCAGCCGCTGTCCCCGAACATCCAGGTCTCGTTGAGTTCGGCAACGGCGCTTTCCCCCCCGAACAGGACAATCCCGCCGAGGGTCGGGTCATAAGCCGCGGCGCTCCCGAAGCTCCCGGGTGGTGCGGGACCTGGAGTCGCGTTCCTCCAGCTTCCGTTGTCGAAGATCTGGGTGCGGTTCGACTCCTGGGACGCTCCGTACCCATCTACGGTGAGCCCGCCGAAGCGGACCAGAGCCCCCCGTGACGGGTCGTAGGCCATGGAGGCGTACGCGAACGGGTCCGCATGGCCGGCGCCGGTCAGCTCCGTCCACGTGCCGGAGGAGAAGCTCCAGGTCGTGGAGCTCCACGCGGAGTCGGTTGCGGTGTGGGTAACGGCGACGAGCAGCAGCGCCCCGATCGCCGGGTCGTACGCGAGGCTGTCGCCTTCCGATGCGGGTGGGACCGTGGGGGGGGCGAGCTCGCTCCAGGAGCCGTTCGCGAGACTCCACGTGTCGTTCATCGGCGGGCCGCCGAAGACTGAGTACCCGTTCGTATCCCCCCCGAACAGGATGGTCGAGCCGGTCGCTGGGTCGAATGCCAGGGCGTCGCCTCCTCGCGCCGAGGGGGCTTGGTCGGAGAACCCGCTCAGAGGGATCCATTCGAGATTCTGGGCGGTGAGCGGGGAGAGCGAACTGCCGACATTTGGAGCGGACGGCGCTCCATTTGGGGTCTCGCTCGAGCGAAGGTGCGAGCCCGACGCGAATGCGACGGGGGTGGGGGCGTGACCGGCGCCGAGGCTGGGCGAGAGGGCGAGGAGCGCCGGGAGCAGCACTCCGGCGGCGAGCAAGACCACGAACGCGCCGCGCGATGCGCGCACTCCTCCGTCCACCCCTCGCTCCGACTCCTTCGCCTCGCCCTCGCAGGGCTCTGACTCGGCCGAGCGAGGCCGCCCCGACGGATAATCCTCGTGCTAGACTATCTCACGGAGGTGGAGGGCCTGGAGTTCGTGGTTGCGTCCCTCTCGCGGAAGGTCCGGGGTCGTACCCTATCTCGCCGGACGCCTCGCTCGCCGACGGCACGATGACGGATCCCCCGGCGACCTCCAAAGGCCTCGAGCACGTGGTCCTCGGAGACTCGGCGATCACGCTCGTCGCGGGGGAGACCGGCGGCCTGACCTACCGGGGGTTCGACATCGACGAACTGGTTCCGTCGGCCACCTACGAGGGCGTTGTCTCCCTGCTGCTCGACGGGTCCGCCCCCGCCGTCGACCCCCCGAGCGAACTTTCGGCGGAACTCGTACGACGGCGGCAGCTCGACGATCGAACGACGCGCCTCGCGGACGCTGTCCCGCTCGGCCTGCCTCCCCTCGAGGCGATGCGCAGCCTCCTGAGCCTCCTCGGGGGCCCCGCGTGGGACTACCCTCCGACGCGCGCCCAGGGGCTCGAACTCGTCGCAAAGACGCCTGCGCTGCTCGCCCGCTACGTCCGCTGCTCCGCGGGGAAGCCGCCGGTGGCCGACCGACCCGACCTCGGCCACGCCGCGAACTACCTCTCGCTGCTGACGGGCGAGGCTCCCACGCCGGAGCGGGCGCGCGCGCTCGAGCAGTACCTCGTCCTGCTCGCGGACCACGGGATGAACGCCTCGACGTTCGCGTTGCGGATCGTGGTGTCGACCCAATCGGACCTGATCTCCGCGGCGGTGGCGGCGCTGGGCGCCTTGAAGGGCCCCGCGCACGGCGGCGCGCCGGCGCGCGTCTCCGACATGCTCGACGGAGTCGGGACCCCCGACAACGCCGAGCGCTGGGTCGCCGCGGCGCTCGCTCGCAAAGAGCGACTCTACGGCTTCGGGCACCGGGCGTACAAGACCGACGACCCGCGCGCGGTGCAGTTGAAGCGGATCGCGCGGACCATCGCCGACCCCTCCCGGTTCGCGCTTGCCGAGGCGGTCGAACACGCCGGGGTCGCCGCCCTCCAGAAACGCCGGCCCGAGGCGCGCCTGTTCATGAACGTCGAGTTCTACGGCGCCGTCGTCCTGGAGGCGGTCGGCCTTCCGCGCGAACTGTTCACCCCGACGTTCGCGGTGGCGCGGACGGCCGGCTGGGCGGCGCACGCCCTGGAGCAGGCGTCCGACAACCGGCTGATTCGGCCCGACGTTCGGTACACCGGTCCGGCGCCCGGCCGGAAGTGGCCGACGAAGGCTCGGTAGCCCGCCGACCTACGAGGGACCTTTCCCGGGTTCGCTCCGGTCGTCGACGACCTTGAAGTCGGCGTCGACGGGGCCCTCGGTGGACGACGCGGGGGACGGCGATTCGTCGGGAGCGTCGGTGGGCGCTTCTGGCGGAGACGCGCCGCCCTCCGGGGGCGCTCCGCCCTCGGGCTCATAGAGCTTCGGCGCGATCGCGTGGAGCGCGCGCGTGAGGGCGTCGGACTTCGCATCGATCTCGGCGCCGTCGTTCTTCGCGAGGGCGTCGCGCAGCTCCTTGACCTTCGCGAGGACGTCGGCCTTCTCGGCGTCGGTCAACTTTCCCTTTGCTTGGTCGATGACCCGCTCCGCCTCGTAGGTCAGCGCCTCGGCCAGGTTCCGCTTCCCGACCCGTTCGGCGCGGAGCTTGTCCTCGTCGGCGTACGTCTCGGCCTGCTTGAGCATCCGGTCGACCTCCTCCTTCGAGAGCTTGCTCGAGGCGGTGATCGTGATCCCCTGCTTCTTCCCCGAGGCGAGGTCCTTCGCGGAAACGGAGAGGATGCCGTTCGCGTCGATGTCGAACGACACCTCGACCTGCGGGACGCCGCGGGGCGCGGGCGGGATCCCCGTCAGCATGAACGAACCGAGCGCGACGTTGTCGGCCGCGATCGGGCGCTCGCCCTGGTAGACCTTGATCTCGACCGAGTTCTGGTTGTCGGCCGCGGTCGTGAAGATCTGGCTCTTACGGGTCGGGATCGTCGTGTTCCGCTCGATGAGCTTCGTGGCGACGCCCCCGAGCGTCTCGACCCCGAGCGAGAGCGGCGTGACGTCGAGGAGCAAGACGTCCTTCACCTCGCCCGCGAGCACGCCCGCCTGAACCGCGGCGCCCAGGGCGACGCACTCCATCGGGTCGACGCCGCGCTCGATCGGACGGCCCACGGCGGTCTCGACGAACTTCTGGACGATCGGCATCCTCGTCGGGCCGCCGACGAGGATGATCCGGTCGATCTGGCTCTTCTCGAGCTTCGCGTCGCGGATGGCCTGCTCGAGCGGGCCGGTGCAGCGCTGGATGATCGGGCGGATCAGGTCCTCGAGCTTTGCGCGGCTGAGGGTGAGGGCGAGGTGCTTGGGACCTTCGTTGGTCGCGGTGAGGAACGGCAGGTTGAGCTGGGTTTCCATGGTGGAGGAGAGCTCGATCTTCGCCTTCTCCGCGGCGTCGCGCACCCGCTGCATCGCCATCTTGTCGGAGCCGATGTTGACGGCGGACTCCTTCTGGAACTCGCTGACGATGAACTCGGTGAGCACGTTGTCCATGTCGGTGCCGCCGAGCTGCGTGTCGCCCGCCGTCGAGAGCACCTCGAAGACGCCGTCGCCGAATTCCATGAGCGTGACGTCGAGCGTCCCGCCGCCCAAGTCGAAGACGAGGATCTTCTGCTGCCGGCCGGCCTTGTCGAGGCCGTAGGCGAGCGAGGCGGCCGTCGGCTCGTTGATGATACGGACGACCTCGAGACCGGCGATCGCGCCCGCGTCCTTGGTCGCCTGTCGCTGGTTGTCGTTGAAGTAGGCCGGGACGGTAATGACCGCTTTCTCGACTTTCTCGCCGAGGAACGCCTCCGCGTCCCGCTTGATCTTCTGGAGGAGGAACGCCGAGAGCTGTTGTGGCGTGTAGTCCTTCCCCGAGAGTCGGTACTTCGAGTCCGTTCCCATCTTCCGCTTGAACGCGGTGACGGTGTTCTCCGGGTTGGAGATCGCCTGGCGGCGCGCGGGCTCGCCGACGATGAGCTGTCCGTCCTTCGCGAACGCGACGTACGACGGGAACGCCTTCCCGCCGCCGACCGTCGTTCCCTCGGCGCTCGGGATGATGACCGGGCGTCCACCCTCGAGTACGGCCGCCGCGGAGTTGCTGGTTCCTAGGTCGATTCCGATGATCTTTGCCATGTCCGTTGCCTGCGGGCCGCCCTGAGTCTCCCCCGGTCGGCGAGCATCAGTGGAAAGTCTACCCTACTATAAGAAGATAACTAATCGGGCCGTCCGCTCCGGTCGACGCCGGCGAGCCGACCTGCGCGTCTCGACCCCCCACGTCCCCCCTCGTTATACCGTTGCTCGGCACCGACGGCGCCGATGCCCCGTCCGATGGGTCCATGGACGAGGGCCGCGCGCTCCCTGCTCCCGCAAATGCGATCCTGGCGGCAGGCGTTCCACGAGGAACCGGAACTCGCGAACGAGGAGTTCCGGACGCGGGAAAAGCTGGTGACGGCGCTCCGGGGCCTCGGGCTCGAGCCGACGGTCTACGATGGATTCACGGGCGTCCTCGCCACGATCGGGACGGCCCGTTCCGGTCGCGTCGTGGCGCTGCGCGCCGACATGGATGCTCTCCCCGTCGACGAGCGCACCGGCGCTCCGTACGCTTCCCGGACCTCGGGGAAGATGCACGCGTGCGGCCACGATGTCCACATGAGCTGCCTCCTCGGAGCCGCGGCGATGCTGTCGCGCGCGGGTCCGAAGCTCCGGGGACCCGTCCGCCTCCTGTTCCAGCCGGCCGAGGAGGAGGGGGAGACCGGCGGGGCCGGTCCGTTCCTCGAGCGGGGCTGCCTCGAGGCACCCAAGGCCGATTTCGTGCTCGGCCAGCACGTCACACCGGACGTTCCGACCGGCATGGTCGGTTGGCGCAAGGGCCCGATGATGGCCGCGGCGGACCGGTTTCGGATCCGTGTTCGCGGACGTGGCGGGCACGCCGCGTACCCCCATCGCGGCCCCGACTCCGTCCTCGCCGCCGCCGAGGTCGTCCAAGGTTTGCAGGCCGTCGTGAGCCGGGCCCGAGACCCGGTCGATCCGGTCGTTGTGTCCGTCGGGATGATCCACGGCGGGACGGTCCCGAACATCCTGCCGCCCGAGGTGGTCCTCGACGGCACCGTGCGCACCTTCCGGCCCGAGACCCGCGACACGATCGAGCGCGTGATCCGCAAGCGGGTCCGTCACATCGTCGCCAGCCTCGGCGCGACGGCGAAGGTCGAGTACCACCGTGGTTATCCGGTGCTGGTGAATTCGCCGGCCGTGACGGAGCGCGTGGTCGGGATCCTCGGCGAGGAGCTCGGGGAGGACTGGCTCGTCGAGTTGCCGTCGGTCGTGATGGGGGCCGAGGATTTCTCGCGCTACCTCGAGCGCGTCCCGGGTACTTTCCTGAAGCTCGGGGCCGGCACACCGGGCCTCTCGGGTTCTCTCCACAGCCCGACGTTCCTGCCTCCCGACGAATCCCTGGTCACGGGCGCGGCAACCCTCGCCGCCGCCACCATGGGGCTCCAAGCGCGATGACCGACGGGATCGACGGCCTCCGCGAGAAGTTCCCGGCGCTGCGCGCTCGGGCCGACGGGTTCGCACCGGCCTACCTCGACTCCGCGTGCATGTCGCTCGTCCCGCAGGAGGTCCTCGATGCGATGACCGAGTACTACCGCGACTTCCCCGGCTGCGCGGGCCGCTCGCTCCATCGGTTCGCCGAAGAGGTCTCGCGGAGGTTCGAGGGCGCGCGGGAGACGTTCGCGAAATTCCTGGAGGCGCCATCGGCGTCGGGGATCGTGTTCGTCCGCAACTCGACGGAGGCGATCAACATCGTCGGCCAGGGGATCGCCTGGAAGAGGGGCGACCGGGTCCTCGTCTCCGATCAGGAGCACAACTCGAACCTCATCCTCTGGCAGCGCCTCGGCCCCGAGCGCGGCGTGAAGCTCGAGATCCTGAGGTTGCGCGACGACGGCGTGTTCGACGCCGAGGCGTTCGAGGCGGCGCTCTCGACGGGCGTCCGGCTCGTGAGCCTGTTCCAGACGTCCAACCTCGACGGGCGTTCGCTCCCCGTGCGCGAGATCGTCGAGCGGGCGCACGACCACGGGGCCCTCGTCCTGATCGACGGATGCCAGGCGGCCCCGCACCGCGCCGTCCACCTGGACAAGCTCGGGGTGGACTTCTTCGCGGTCTCCTCGCACAAAATGCTCGGACCGACGGGGACCGGCGTCCTCGCCGGACGGCCGGAGTCCCTCGCGCAGCTCCGCCCGTTGCTCGCGGGCGGCGAGACGGTCGAGTGGTCCACGCTCACGGACCACGCGCTCCGGCCCCCGCCGCATCGGTTCGAGGCCGGTCTCCAGAACTACGCCGGCGTCCTCGGCGCCGCGGCGGGGCTCCGATTCCTGGAACGAGCCGGGCTCGATGCGATCGAGGCCCACGACCGGGAGCTCAACGCCCACGTCACGCGGGAACTCGTCGACGAGCCGCGCCTCCGCCTGCTCGGACCCGCCGACCCGGCGGACCGGCCCAGCGTCTTCGCGTTTGCCCTCCGCGGCGTCGACCCTCATGACGCCGCGCTGTTCCTCGACGAGGGCCACGGCGTCATGGTCCGATCGGGCCGGCACTGCGTCCACTCGTGGTACGCCGAGCGCGACCTCGACGGAAACGTGCGGGCCTCGTTCTACCTGTACACCAACCGCTCGGACGCCGACCGATTGATCGCGGGCGTCCGCGAGCTGCTCGAGCGGATGCCGGACCGGCCTAGCGGTACATCGGCGTCGACGCCGAAACGGGCCGCTCCAAGTGTCCCTTCTCGGCGGCGCGCCGCTGGATCGTCAACAGCTGCTGCTCGATCCGCTCCGCCTCGTGGTACAGCGGGACGGGGTCGAGCGGGGTCCTCAGCAAGATCCGGTTGATGGCCTCGATGACCTTCGCCGCGGCGCGCGCGTCGGGATAGTCGGCCTGGGCCTCGGCGAGGAACGTCAGGACGTCGAAGCCGCGCCGTCGCCCTTCGTTGAGGAGCACACCGGCGATGCCGGTGATCACGCCTTCCATGAAGGGGCTCATGTTCGGCTCGATGTACAGTTCGCGCGCCTTGCGGGTGCTCGCGACGCCGTAGATCTTCACGTCGGCGAGCTTCATCGGCCGGTGGGCGTTGGCCTCGCCTCCCGGTCGGTCGACCACGAGACCCTCGGGCGAGACGAGCATGCCGCACCGCTGCTCCTGGACCCAGTCGAGGATCGTCGTCGCGAGGGGATGGATGATCGCGGGAGCGGGATGGAATTCGGAGACGAAGGCGACGATCTTGTCGGCGACGCGGCCGGTCTTGTCGCTCGGGGGAGTGCCGGCGTAGATCCGCACCGGGTGCTGCGGGCTCCCGTTCCGCACGAGCGACACCGTCGGGAAGGCCGGAGACTCGACGATGCCGATCTGCTCCATCTCGAGGGTGTCGATGAGGTAGTTCGCGACGATCGAGCTCACGAGCCCGACCGAGGGGAACCCGTCGATGACAATCGCGCCCTCGACGTCGACGCGCTTGATCTCGTAGATCCGGACCCCGTCCGCCGGGATCGTCATGGGGCTAGAGGGACCTCTCGGCGATCTGCCCAAGTTCGCGGGCGATCAGCTCCACGACGTCCTTCGTCAGTGCCTGCCGGATCTCGGGGGGCATCGCGGCGAGGCCGAGCCGGGCGGTGCAGGTGCCGACGCGCAGGAGCGCCGCGTACTCGAGCGCTCGGGCCTCGAGCAGCGACCGGACGGCGTCCTTCAGGTCCTGCGCGAGCTTCGGGTCCTTCTTCAACGTCGATTCGAGATGCGCTCGGATCTCGTCCTTGACGATGTCGCGGGTTGCCTCTTGGACGATCTCCTCCGGGCGGAGCAGGTCGCGCGTACTCTTGAGAAGAATATCGATGGGTTCGCCGGCGCCCGGCCCTTCACTCATCGAGGCCCTCCGAGCCGCGGGCGAGCCATAAGCGTTGTCGTCGTCAGGGGTCCGTATCGGCGCAACCTGAGGTGGGGTCCCGATGAATCCGACTCTAAAGTTCGAACCCTCTCGTCGATCTGGCTGAAAGGCCTGCTCGTCCGAATGATTCGCTGACCGATCGAGCCGGTCGAATCTTTGCCCCGGTTCCGCGGTTCCCACACCGCACGAACAGCGGAGTGTCGCGGTCGAGCGCCACAATTGCCGAACGCGAGAGGGGCTCGCGGAGCTGAAACTACGGTCCCGAAGCGCTCGCCCGCATCGTCCGGTCAGGGAGCGCGGCCGCAATCGTAGGCAATCCCCGGTCGCGGACGCCCGCGCGGCTACCAGACGTTGAATGAGTCGACGGTCACGTAGTACCCGGAGGACTGGCAGTCCACCAGAACGTCCGCGCCGCCGCTAACGTAGGTCCAGAGATGTGTGTAGGAGAATGGGTCGTAGAAGACTCCACGCGCCAGTGAGATTCCCCCCGCGTAGGTGAAATTGTAGGTGTTGTAGAAGGTGTTCGAATAGTGCCCCGAGCCACCCGTGCCGCAGAATGTGCTGTTGAAAATTGCATTGCTGGGGTCGCTGGACCAAAGGTTGCCTCCCGTCTGCTCGTCCAGCACGTTGAACTGAGTTGCCAGAGCGCCGCGACCGCAGCCGACCGCGAGGGTGGCGTTGATTGCGAGGCGCGCGGAAATCGTCCAGACGACCGAGACATTGTAGGTTCCCGACGCGTGGTTCCACTCGAATCGTGTGAGCTTGGCACCATTGTTCAGACCCGTGTCCGCACCCGGAGGGGGCGTGCACCCCAGCTTAAAATTGATCTCATGAAGATGGGAGTACATTCCGCCAGTTCCGGTCGTCAGACTGATTCCCCCAATGTTCCATGAGTCCGAGCCCGCGCAGCCGAGCGACCCTTTGTGGGACGTCACGTCCGAGACCAAGGGCGTTCCTTCACCGATGTATCCGGCGACAGCGGTGGAAGATCCCACCATCAGGACTACGGTAGCCACGGCCATGACCACGAGACCCACCGAGGGAATCCCCTTGCGCCACCAAACCTTCACTCGGTACACCCGGCGCCGCCCACGGTCTACACCTCCATGAACGTTTCGCCCGAAGCGCGAAGGAGCTCCGTTGCGTCCGCTCGAGACGACTTGATTCCCGCGGTTATCGTTCGGTTCGTGAGGAGGGTCTGGGTCCATTCTGAATGTGGGTCTGGGTGGGTCTGGGCAGCGAGCCCGCTGATTCGTCGAACGCGCCGCCGGGCGAAAGACTAATCCCCGGCCCGTCCTCGGCCGCCCGGGCGTGGGCTGGTA
>JAKIWI010000020.1 GCA_022750115.1 Thermoplasmata archaeon | reverse complement strand
TAGAAGAAGAAGATGTTGCGGATCAGCGTCTCGGGGTCGTCGGAGAACTCGGCGACGATGATCTCCTTGTGGAGGAGCCCCTTGAGGCGCTCGACAAGGACGCCGCCCGGCCCGACCGCCTTGTGGATGTCGCCGGGCGAGACGAGGAAGATCAGCTTGTCCTCCGCCTCCAGGCAGTCCTTGACCGTCGCTCCGGTCCTCTCCTCGAAGAGTCGGATGTAGGCGATCGTCTCGGTATCGAGGGTGATCTCAGGCATCGAACAGGTTCTCCCGGGACCTTCGGGCGACCTATCCGGTTTCGAGCGACAGGATCGCCGAAGAGCCCGGGTCGAGCACCGCGAGCGCGGAGACTGGGAATGGCTTCCCGCACGCCGCGCCGAGGTCGACCGCCGAGCCCTCGAAGTGGTAGATCGGGATCCGGTCGAACCGCCGCTGGCCGGTGAGCGTCGCGTCCGGGCAGGTCTTGGCGACGATGAGGATCTTCGCCTGTTTCGCCTTCGCGCTGTCGAGCGTCTCGGTGAGGCCCAAGCGGACCTTCCCGGTCTGGAGCGCGACCTTCAGGGCGTGAGCGAGGTCCATCTTCCTACTCCCCCGTAGGGACGGGTGGTGGACGGTACACGAGGTTGACGGCGCCCGTGCCGAGGGTGATCGGCTGGCCGACGATGATGTTCTCGGCGACTCCCTTGAGCTCGTCCGCCTCGCCGATGATGGCAGCCCGCAGCAGGTGGGCGGCGGTGATCTCGAAGGCGGCGCGCGCGAGCACGCTCGACTTCTTGCCGGAGATCCCGTGGCGGCCGATGGCGCGGATGTCGCCCTCGTTGGTCATGACATCGGAGACCAGCATCAGGTGGCGGATGTCGACACCGAGTCCCTGCTCCGAGAGCGTTCGCGACGCCTCCTGGATGAGGGCCGCGCGCGCCGCTTCGACTCCGAACACCTTGTAGATCTCGAACACCGAGTTCGTGGTCGTGCGGGCCGCGTCGACGCCGACGACCTCGAGGACGCCGTCGAGCGCGCTCCCCTCGGTGTAGATCACGTACTCGTCCTTCTCCTTCTTGATCAGCGCCCGCTTGATGCCGACGACGCCCTTGATCCGGATCGCCTTCGCCTCTTCGGAGGCTTCGAGGAGCTTCTTGAACGGCCGCTCGTCGGCGACGTCGTCCTTCTTCGTGCGCGTCGACTTCGTCGCCGGGTCGGCGAGGTGGATCTCGAACGAACGACCCTCGCTCGAACCGTGTCCGTTCGAGAGCGTGAACGAGCGCGCGTCGAGGTTCTCGGTGAGGCCGGCCTCGATGTCGGCGCGGGTGACGCCGCGCGCCTCCATCATCTCCGTCTGAGGCGAGATGACGACCTTCAGGTCCTCGACGACGGTCCCCACGGCGGCGACGTCGGGGAGCGTGGTGACCTCGATCTGGAGCGCGATCTTCTGGACGGCTTCGCGGTCGGCGCGGAACTTCTTCTCCACGAAGACGGTCATCATCGGGGTCGACGGGACGCGCCGGGCGTCGACGAGCTCGATCAAGCGCGGGAGGCCGAGCGTGACGTTCATCTCCGCGACACCGGCGTAGTGGAACGTTCGCAGCGTCATCTGGGTCCCGGGTTCGCCGATCGACTGCGCGGCCAGGATGCCGACCGACTCGTGGGCGTCGACCTGGGCGCGGCGGAATCGGTCGACGACCTCGTGGATCACCTTCGTCGCCTCCGACGGCGTCGCGCTGACCGACTTCAGTCGGCTCGCGAGGTCGTTGGTGAGCGTCTCGGGCATGATGACGCCCGCGTCCTTCGTCGCCTGGTGGATCTTCGTAACGAACGCCTCGCGGGCGGTCGGCTCCTTCTTCGGGGCGGTCGGTTCCTTCTTCTCGGCCATCTTCACTCGCCTCCGAACTCGCCGCCGGCGCCCTCTTCGGGGCTGGCCGCGTCGTCGCCTTCCTCGTCCTCTCCCTCTTCCTCGGCCTGCGCCTCGGCGAGGAGGTCCAGCTCCTCTTCGGCGACGGTCGGCGTTCCGATGAGGTCGCCCTTCATGTCGACGAGCGCCTTCACACGGCGTCCGAGGACGCCCTGGATGACCTCGTCGAGCGGGACCGCGGCGCCCTGGAACGAGCGCGTGGGGTCGATCCCGTCCTCCCCGTACCGGTACTCGATGATCGTGCCCGCCGTGTTGCGGACGGTGCCGTCCTCGGTGACCTTGAGGTCCTCGAGGGCATTGATGAGTCGGCGCTGCATGTAACCGGACCGGCTCGTTCGCACGGCCGTGTCGACGAGACCCTCGCGCCCTCCCATCGAGTGGAAGAAGTACTCCGTGGGCGAAAGTCCGCGCTTGTAGCTCGACGAGACGAACCCGCGCGCGTCCGCGCCCAGGTCGCCGCGGGCAAAGTGCGGCAGTGTCCGGTCGTAGTAGCCGCGGAGCAGGCGTTCGCCTCGAACCGACTGCTGACCGACGGCGCCGGCCATCTGGGTGAGGTTGAGCATCGAGCCCCGCGCCCCGGACTTCGCGAGAATGACGGCGGGGTTCTCGAGACCGAGGTAGCGGCCGGCGATGTCGCCCGCCAAGTCCCGCGCCTTTCCGAGCTCGCGGCGCACCATCACTTCGAGCGTTTCGGCGACGGAGCGGCCCGGCATCTGCTCGAGCTTGCCGACCCGGTACTGTTCGACGAGCTCGCCGACGGCGAGCCGGACCTCCTCGAGCGCCTTGGAGATCTCCTTGCGGGCGCTCTCGGGGACGTCCTCGTCGTCGATCCCCGTCGAGAGACCCTTGAGGCCCATCGCGGTGATCGAGAGTCGGCTCATCTCGTCGAGGAACACGCGCGCGCGGCCCATGCCGTTGTTCCGGGCGATGGCGTCGAGGATCGCTCCCTTCTGGAACGCGATCGCCTTCGCATCGATCGTCCCGGCTTTCAGGATGCCGTCCTCGACGACGACGAACGAGTCGTGCTTGCAGTTCATCGGCGGGCAGTCGCACCGG
>JAKIWI010000010.1 GCA_022750115.1 Thermoplasmata archaeon | reverse complement strand
CGAATTCGACTGTTCCGACAAACGATCCGAGACGCGCCGATTCGTTGAGAGCTCACCCTGCCCCGGACGGGCTGCTGCGGGGCCCCCTGGCCTGAGCCCGTTTCCCAACCAGCCATCAACCACCCTCGGACGTCCCGCCCTAACGTCGAAGAATCCGTGCCGACGGTCGCGGCTCCGTATCTAAACTCGACAAAACGGGCTGGTTTAGAAACAAGGGCGCGGGTTTAGAAACATCCATAATCGAGAGAACTCCGGCGTCACCCCCGCCGCTGCTCGAATCTCGCCATCGCCTCGAGAGTTCTCTCGGATTGCGCACGCTGCATCCCGCGAATGAACGCGAGGGTGTTGCGTCGTTTCTGATCCTCAGGCGGGTGGGGATTCGCCCCGAAGAGCGGTAGCACAGTGTCTTCAATCGTTGGGGCCCAGAGTCCCGCGTCGAGGAACAACTTCCCGTTCCCCGTGGCCCAGTCAAGGGCCCACAGCTCCTGCCACTCGATTTCAGCCGAATGTCTCACATGGAGTGGCACGCTCCAACGTCGAAACGGAAAGGTGGGTTCGAGATTCAAGCCCGGATCGAGCGACTTCCCCGTCGATGGTCCCAGAACGATCCCGGCCCAGTCGGCTAGGTCGAATAGTTTCCCCGCCTCGTTCACTGCGGGGCCACAGACTATCTCCCCATCCGCGTAAAATTCCCCACACGCGGCGGCGCCTCTGAGCAAGTCTCCTTGTCCTAGGGCGGCCAGGAACAGCGCTTGTACTTCCTGACCGACGGCTCGAAGGACGTCTGGGGGGTCCATGCTGACCTCAAAACAGATTGCGACCGTGTCGGAGAAGCCGAATCCCCATGGCACGACTTTGCTCGTCGAGTACTGAATCGTCCCGGATGTTCCGCCGTGAATCACCGTTACATCTGAAGCTGCAGTTGCCTTTGCCTTGTTCAACAGCTTCCGCCTCAGGTCGAGAAAGTGCATCCACTCTGCAGGAGATCGATCTGCGACTGTTCCGAGCCGGTCCGCCACAAGGACGAGCCCCTGAGTTCGTCGAGCCGAGTTCTGGCCAGTGGGTGGCGGCGCGGGTGCTGGTCGCTCCTCGAATACCGCCGGCTTTCCGTCGGCTCCGACCACCGTCGCGTTTCCGAAGAAAGACTTCGGGTCACCCATCAGAGCCCGCTCCGGATCGATCTAGAGGTGCTTCACTTGGGGTAGGTAGAAGCTGTCGTTGGCTCGCGTCACGGTGTTGACCTTGTCGCCCAACGTCGTGATGTCTTGGCCCAGTCGGTTTGCCTTGTCGGCAAATTCTCGCCATTGGTCTCGGGTGCTTTTGTCGAGCGCGTCAGGCCCGGCATTCGCGACCGATTGCACGAACTGGTTCGCCAGTTTGGTCCCAGATAGCGCCAAGGTGTAGAGATCGAAGAGGAGCGCCACCACTGTGTTCGTGTCGAGTTTGGGTGCATACTCCTGAACCAAGCCGTCGACTTCGGACAATAGGTGTTCTTGGAGCTCGCCGGCAATTCGCCAGCCCGTCAGTAGGGAGTACGCTTGCTCTCGGAAGATCTGTTTGCGATCGTCTCCAACTATGCGGGAATCAGTCGGGAGACGGTTGAGCACCGCTTCAGCGCAATACTCGAACGAGTCCGAGTACTGGTGAGGGCCGCCGACCTCCCATATCCTCCGAGCCGTCTTTAGGTGAGCCAACAGATCTCGAGAGATGTCGGCCGGCGCCGGCACGCTTTTTCGGAGCGATCGCTTCGCAAGGTAGACTGAGACTTGTTTCGTCGGAAAGGTTACCAGGCCCAACAATATCGCGAGGAGCAGCACAGCCGCCAGAACCAGGTCAGTGAGTGCGGGCGAGTTCCCGCCCCGGACCGCGGGGACCACATACGAGGCGACGAACGAGACCGCCGCGATGGCAAGCAAGCCGACCGTTGCCCAAGTCCGAACGCTCCGTGCCCTCGACTCTTCCATTCTGGACAGGGGCTTACGTTAACCCCGCGATAAAGGGGTAAGGTGGCGGACCAGCACCGAAGCCTGCGCTCGGGTCCTGTTGTCATCTCGCCTCGCCGTCACGCGGGAGTCGGCGCGGCGGCCTCGGGGAGCTGCGAGGGCGAGTTGCTCCAGTCGGGAAACGCGGGGACACTCCCTGCTCTTAGGAAGGGCGAGCCAAGTCGAGTTCCGCCCCGCGAAGGCGCCTAGTCCGAGTCTCCCCGACGCCTTCCAATCGAAGGCCGGCGGACAAAGACCCAAAACCGATCCCCTAGGGTGAGATACACCATCACGACCCCAGCAATTGCGAGGAGCCCCGCAGCGCCTCGATAGCCGGTAAGAGCCAGTGCTCCCACAGACGTCACAAGAATAGCCGCGTAGAACACGACATAGTAGGGGGGCTGGCGGTAGACTGCCGCCGGCGGCCTCCAAATCTCGAGCAGACTCGTCATCTCCGCGCTGAGATTCAGGGTTAGCTTCCAGAGCCAGCGGTGAAACGAATCCTTCGGCGGCGAGGCGGGTCCCCGGGGGTAGTACCCCGCCTGTCGGACCCTCTCGACAAAGCCGAGCAGTATGGCCGCATCGCTTTGCGCGTGGCTGCTGACCCCGAACCGGTTTTGGGAATCCCAAGCTGCTTGGTCAACCATCCGCCAGAGTTGCGAGACGGACAGCCCACCCGGATCGAGCCAACCCGGAAGCTGCGATAGAATGGCTCTGAACCGCGGGGAAAGCTCAGTCTCGATCGAAGCCGCCATCTCCAGATCCGTCGGCATGGTCCCTCCAGGATCCCTAGCCGTTGGTTTGGTTATAAAGCCGGGGCGGTCGAGAGGCCGCGGTGCTTGTGGGCCAGGTCCCGCCGAAGGCCCTACCCGCGCGGGCTCACAAGCCGTGGGATAAGAAAAACGCGACATTGGGACCGGCGGGGCCTCGTTCAAGAACGGCGCGCACAGAATCACCAACTAACCTGACCGGCCCGAAAGGTCCACACTAGGCGGTGGGCTTGGGGGGAGGGCGAGCCTGACCATCCAGCTCAGGATCCAGACTGACTGCACGAGCCAAATTGCCGCCATCAATCCGACCCAGAGGAGGATTCCGTTTACCGGCAGGATCCAGGGCGCCGTCGGAGCTAGAACGAGTGCGACGACGAAAGCAGCCGTCGTGAGTGCGAGCCATCCAATCGTGTCGATGAAGGTGCCATAAACCCGGGGAAACCATGGGCTCCTTCGGAGTGTCTTCAGGGCTGGAGTTTCCGGTAGCGCCAGCAGGACGGTGAGGGCAACGATCACGAACCCGAGAAGCGTGGCGCCAATTGTCGCCAGAGCCGAGTAAACTTGGGTCTCGCTCCCTCGAATGAGACTGGCCGCGGAACCCGGGTAGTAATGCGCCCAGGTAACGAGTGCGAGGCTGACAATCGTTGAGACCAGATAGAGCGACTTTGGCCTAGGATGCTCCTTCGGCTCGACCACTTGGTCTCACCGAGGGGCAGGACAGGGAGTGTCTATAAGAGGCCAAGGCACCGGCAACCTCGTCCCGAGCGGCTTCGATCGCCCGGTAAGCACTCGCTGATACTACCCTCCGAGACTTTCCGTCCTGCTGGTACTGAACGGCCTTGTTCAGCACGAGAGCTTCACGCAAGAGATCGAAGGTGTCCGCCTCGCCCGTCCTTGTGTTGTCAGCCTCGATCACGAACTCCTGAGTCCCCTCCATAGCCTCAGGGACCCTCAGGTAGGCAGCAATTTTCCTGACTCCAAATGGGAGCGACCATTTTGCCCGAGAGTGCTTTTCTCCACGCAGGGTGAGCTCTACGACCTCCGCCGTGGTCGTATTCGCAGCGGCCTCGAATGCGGTGTGCAAAGAGGGGGAGAGCCGGCGAGTTTCCTCGATTCGATCTCTAGCCACTGCGAGTCGGAGCAGCTTGACTTCGCCAATCTCTCGCAGTCGACCCGCCACGTTTGGGCGGAGGATCGGATGAATGAAGATTCGAGAGACGTCCTCCGGAAGCTTCCGTTCGATATAGAATGGGAGGACGCTCGCCCGAGGGCCGTAGTGGTTGTACTCGTAAGCCAAGAACTGGCCGTCGAACAACTCGAAGTGGCAGGGCTCGAGCAGACCCTCACCGTCGTCGAGCGGTATATCGCGTTCCTGGCCTCCTCGCTCTGCGCCTGGAAGTCCGGATCTCCGAGTCTTAGTCAGGCGTCCTGCAACCGAGGTACCGTGGCCGTCCTTCAGCCAAAGCGCGGTGGCGTCGCCGTCCCCACTTACAAGGTAACGGCTCGGAGTTCCATCGAACGGGATCGCAGCTGCCTTTCTCAGGAGCGGTGCGAGGGCGACCGCGCTAGCATCTCCGCCGTCGTCCAACTCCGCGTGAACGTGGTAGAAGTAGATGTTGCGATAGAGCTCGGGCACGACAGTATTCCGTACTCAACTGCCGGGTTATGTGACTTGCCCCCTAGCTCCACTAACATCGGCGACCCCTCCGCCCCGGTGACGATTTGAGCCTGATATGCGAGATCGGAATGCTCTCGGATCCGCGCGACGATGTAGTGCAGCTCGGGAACTTCGGATTGCTTCAGGTTCCCGCCGCCCAGATGACCGAGCGGCGGCGTGCCTCAAAAAGACTCATGGGGAGGCGGATGCCCCTCGCCCATCTTCCCCCAGTGCGGCAACGCTCGGACCGAAATCGATCTTCGAGCCGAATTCAAAGCTGCCCTGAATCACCCGAGTGATGTTGTAGGCGAGTACCTTGCAGAGAAGCTCGTTGACCTGAGCCGTCGGAGTTCGGGATCGGAGTGTCTCCCCGAACTTCCGCTTGATGGATGAGAACACCGCCTCGACGTTCGATCGTTGATGGTACTTCCCTTCCCACTCGGTCCGGTGCTCCTGATAGAACCAGTACGACCTCGTCCAAAGCTTCGAGTGAGACTTTTGGCCGGCACTGTTCGCGACCCTCGTGGTGGAACGCGGCTTCGAGTTCGATTTGAAGGGGACGAAAAGTTCGATTCCGAGTTCCTCAGCGAGTTCAAAGTTCGAGTGAGCGAGGTAGCCCTTGTCTGCGTAGATCTCGTCGGGGTGGAATCCCCCGGTCAGCAGTCCGCGGACGAGCGCGTCGAACTGCGGCGAGTCTGCGCTGTTCTTCTCGCCGATGACGACGGAGGCAACGATGTGGGACTTCGTCCCGATGATCGCGTGGAGTTTGAGCCAGTGGTGTTCTCGGTCGTCGTCGTGCTTTTCTGCCATCCACTCCCCGAACGATGTCGTCCGGATCCCCGTCGAGTCGGGAGCGAAACCACGGTCGATCGAGATGAACGGTAGGGCGGACTTCGTGATCAGCTCTTGAAGGATCGGGGTTAACTCCGGACGATTCAGGAGCTTCGAGACGTGGCAGTACCCCGGTACGCGCCGAATCAGGTCCCTCTCGAGGGAGATCTCGTAGTGGCTCCCCGCACGTCGGAGTGACTTCCCGAGGTACTCCCGCTGCAGCGCACAGAAGAGTCCGTCGCGGATAGAGATTGGCGGCCTGCCTGTGCGATAAGGCGGCTCTGGGACTGTGGCGGCGAGTCCCGCGGCTAGCTTTCCGAATAGCGGATACTCGTTCGTCTGGGCTTGGTCGGATGCCCTCCACTGCTCCGAGTAGCGCCGCTTCGGAATCTCGGCGGGGGTGTCCGCGTGCTTGCCTGTCGCTCGCTTCTCGAGGAAAAACCGGACCGCGAGGAGGTGTTTACACGTCTTCCCACCGCGTGAGGTGAAGTCTTCGCATTCGCACTGACCGAAGTAGCCCTCAATCTCGACCCGATAGTACCCGCCCTTGCTCTGGGCTTTGACTGCGAAGACATTCAGTTCCGTCTCGGTGACGGCCCCCGGAATCTGCGAGAGCGCCCTCCCGCGCTCAACCCGATCATCATCGAGGCCGTCCTCGTACAATCTTGCCCACCCCCGGTACGTCCTTAGACCTCTATTGCGGTGGGAGTACATAATCACTTAGACCTCTAATTGAACGTCGCGTTAGACCCCTAATTACTAATACTTCCCCGACGTGGTTATATCGTGCAGCTCAAGCGAGGCCGCAACCGCGAGGTTGACGGCAAAGTGTACTACCGCTGGACGATCCAGATCCCGCCGGAAGAGATCGAACGGCTCGGGTGGAGGGACAAGGAGCCGCTCGATTTCTCCGTACGGGCTGGCGTCCTCAGCGTACGCAAGTCCAAGCCGAGGGGAAAGTCGCAGTAGCCCGACGGCCTTCCGACCGCCGTGCTGCGCATCTAAGTTGTGCCGCGTTGATCGGGTATCGACGCGGATCCGGCTCGGAAGGTCCCTCAGCAAGACCCCCCGGAATCGGTCCGCGTCTCTCACCATTTTCGGAAGTCCTCCCTCGTCGTTCCGCGTTCGTGCGTTCTAGCGGTTCTCGGGCAGATTCGCGACGCGGCCGGGCCCTTCACGGATGAACGTCCAGATCGTTGTCGCTCCCTGATTGCGGACGCCATCCGGCCGACCAACCCACTGGCCGCGCTCTGCCCGTGCGATTTCCTTCCGAGCCCTGCGATGGCTCGATCCGACCGCTCTGGCGAGGCGCACCTGTGCGAGATCCGTCTGGTCGAACGAGAGCCCTCGTCCAATGAACTCCTCGTGAATCTGAGCCGTCGTGTGTCGGAAGTCTCCCGGTCCAGCTTTCGCGAGGATCCAGTCGCGGATTTCTCGCCAGTGAGGCACCCTGGGTCCGCCCCTGCCCCCTCGAGAACGCGCGCGGCGAATGGTTCCTGAGGCGGACGCCTGAGACAACCGCGAGGAGGGCACCTCGGGATTGGCGGGCTCAAGGGAGAACGCCAGTACTGCGCGAATTGACGCTTCACTCGGGTTCTCGAGTTCGACGATCTCGATTTTGCCGTCCTTCAGGCGGACGGGGATGCGGACGATCTGCTTTGTGGCGCTTTGCTCGGACATGGGTCCCTCAGCAAACGTCGGCAAACGTTGTAGCTATATCAACAATGCGAATGTTGCCCTACATTTGTACCGACAAAGCTCTCTACGGGGGCGGTCAGGGACGTGGCGGGCTCAAAGTTGGCGCAACCCTAGCGGCGTTCGCGGCGCACCGTCACGCCACCAGTCGAGGTCTCGACGACCCACCGGATCTTCTCGCCAGGTTCGAGCTGGAGAATCTGAACGACGATTGCAGGGATCGTCGCCCGCAGCGACTTGGAGTTCGCCCGACTCGGGATGGTCTTTTGGCAGGTCGAGACAGCTTCGAGAGTTCGCGCGGGCATCCGAACTCGACGCGACAGCAGGTCTTTGAAACGGGCATAGAGTAGGTACTCGCGTAGGTCTAAGTAGGGCGATCTTGTCGACGATAGGATGTCGGGAATGGGGACTCCGGCTCGTGGGAAGAGGATCTTCGCAGTTGCGGCAGTAGTCGTCGTCGTCGCGATTATCGTCCTCAGTACGGTGGTGTTCGACCCCGCCGCATTCGGCCTATCGAAGCATCCCCCGTCGAATGGGGTGACTCTCGAGCAGGTCGCAGTCGTCTTCGTAGGGAACGGATCCAGCGGCCTCTCGACTAACTTTACCTGCTCGGGGTGCCCCGAACTCCTTCCCTATGGGGCGGGAGAGGAGATTTCAATCCCAATTGATACGGCGGAGCCAACCCCCTGCGCTGGCCCGTACCACGAGATCGAAGGAGTAAGCGGTTCCTCGCTCGGGGGGTTCACCGTCGGGTCAGTAGCCCCTTACTACTCCGGGCTCGGCGGGGTGAGGTTCCCGATGCAAGTTCCATTCTGTGCCGAAGGCGGGGCTCAAGCCCAGGCCGAGGTCTCTTTCCTCCTCGAAGCGGAAAACTCGGGACCGGCGGCCCAATCTGAAACAGTTCTGATCTCCGTAAACTGACTTGGTCTGCCGGGTGTGGCCCCCGAGCCCCTCACGTCGACCGGGGTCGCGGGTCCGGTGTCGATCGGGAACGCTACTCCTCGAGGATGGTCGCCAGCTCCGTCGGCCCCGCTCGCAGGGTGGGCTAGTCGGCGGGCGCATTGCTTGAAACACCCCATAGACGGTTCACAGCGTGACGGACCATCGCCTTCTTTTCGGAACGGCCCATATTTTCCCGACGACACAGTCCTTCGGAAGCGCCGAATCCTGCCAGAGCTGGAGCGCTTAACGCCCGTCAAACGTGTTTCATGACCCAGCCGGCCGGGGTGTCGTTCATATAGCCGGCCGCACTCCGCGATGCAATGGTAGCTCGCGTGCGAGTCCTGACACGGAGGTTCGACCTCTCCGTTGAAGGCGAAACAAGTGAAGAGGTCGACCGCCTGTTGAAGGTGTTGGAGGAGCGGGGCCTGTCCCCGCAGCTGGGATCGAACGCGGTGGGGGGTCCATTGCAGGATGCTATGCCTGTCACGCCGGCTGGTGGAGCACATGCCTCGGATGGACCCGCCGGAGTCTCCGTCGGACAACTTGACACGTTTGGGGGTGGGACTGGGGACGTGGCCCCGATTCCCGAGTCATCTATCTTCAAATCCGTGACAAAGCGGATCGGAGATGTCTTCGTCCTCAGCCCCAAGTTTCCCCCCGACGCCTCCGGCTCGGAACGTGTGAGCGACGCGGCCGTCGTCTTGCTCGGGGCGTTCGACGTGGTCGACCAGCAGGGCACGACGGGTTTCTTCCTCGTTAAGGCGCTGCGGCAGACCGGATACTCGCTCCTGCGGGTCGACACCTACC
The DNA here is from genome assembly GCA_022750115.1 of Thermoplasmata archaeon. Lineage (GTDB taxonomy): Archaea > Thermoplasmatota > Thermoplasmata > Lutacidiplasmatales > UBA184 > Lutacidiplasma. Next base: position 51,686 of record JAKIWI010000010.1, on the reverse strand, counting down.
TTGACACACTGGTCAAGAAGGGCCTTGTTCTCGTCGGTGGAATCAAACGCGGGCGGACGTATACGCTCTCGGAGGCCGGTCGCGTTGAGGCTCGACGACTCGCGGCAGAGCTCGCCGGCATCGCAGGGCGACCGGCGGAGGTGCTCGCGTGAGCGCCGACTTGACGGATCTGCGTCTGACCGCGCTGGAGGGCCGCGTGACCGCCCTCGAGGCGAAGTTCACCGTGGGAGCAGCGCCGATCTCACCCGCCGCGCGTGCCAAGCCGGAGTCGATCAGGGAGTTCCTGAACAAGGGCTCGCCGAAGTCTGCCGTGGACATCGCCCTCGCGGTGGCCGTCTGGATGGAGCGGAATGGGAACGTCGGCCAGATCACCACTGACGACCTCGTAGAGGGATTCGGGCAGGCGAAAGAGCCCCTGCCGACGAACCCCGCCGACCTACTCTACCAGAACGGCCGTCGCGGGTACATGGCCACGTCGAAGGAGAAGAAGGCCGGCAGCAAGGCGTGGTACGTCACGAACACCGGCGAGAAGTTCGTCGACGGCGGGTTCAAACTGTAGATGCTTGGATCGCCGCGCCAACCCTTTCGCGCACTTTGTCCGCAGTAGAAGCCTCACGGACGGTGCCACAATCGGGAATGGTAGGGATCCGAACTCGCATCGGAATCACTCTTAGGTGTCGGATGCAACCAAGCGCGCGAGGCGGGCGAGGAGCTGTCGGGGGTACCACGCTCGGCGGTACCATGCCCCGAGGTAAGTCGGACGAGGTACCGGCCCCCTCTGGGTCGCCGCGAGACTGGTTGCGGCTACTAGGTCGGAGAAGGGCTTGGAGCGAGAAGGCCGGCCTGCTCGTCGAAAAACGCCTTGAACGCCCGGACGGCCTTGACCGAGGAATCGCGCCTTTCGACCATTGTGCTGGTGACATCCCGGAGAAGATCCTCCGCAGCCTTCGCCGAGTCGTCCCACGCGCTCGCGAGCCTCGACAGTTCCGCGGCGGCCTCCCCGGCGTCCGACAAGTGACCACCGCCAGGAACGATCGCCCCGGCGAGGGTTAGGACTCCGCCCATAGTTGCCGCCCTCCTAGCGAACGCAGCCTGATCTCGGCACTCCTTTGCGAGCGCGGTGAGTGGCTTGACCAGCGGATCTTCTTCCGGATTCCAAGTCTTGCCCTGCGCTTCCATCTGCGCGAGCCCCTCCGTAATCAGGGCTCGCCCGTTCCGAATCGCCGGTGCGAGGGACTGCATGATTGCGACCCCAAATGGTTCGTCGGTCTCTTCGGGCATCGTTCACGCACGACCGCGCTCGGGGATTTAGAGCCCTCCCCCGGCGCCAGGCGGAGTCGCCAAGGTTGCCCCTATCCGATTCGTGACTCGGATTCACGTCTTCTGGACCTCTGGATCGTCGACGGGATACCACACCTGTTCACTGCAATCGCAGTAACCGAGGTACCCCTCGACGGGAGGCACGTGATAGTAGTGGCACAGGGCGTATCGGTAACACCCGCGTCGAGTGCACGGGAGGGGGACCGGATCAAGCCCCGCGAGAATCTCCTCGGACCACCGCTGCCCAAACTCCGGACTGAAAAGATAGGCGGAATCACGCTCTCTCAACATTCGACCCGGACATGGCCGCCCGAGATGAACCCGGGGGTACCAAGCCCCCGTTGTTACTGCTCCCCTCGCGCGTCGATCAAGGGGTCGGCCCGAACGTCCGTAGGCCGCCGAATTGGTGCCGGCGGTCCGTCAGCGTGCGCCTTTCTCGGCCGTAGTGCAAGCTGCCGATCCCGCGGATTCGATCTCCGAGCGCTGACGACGACCGCAGCCAGTTTAGAAACAGACCACCCGGCTTTTGAAACACTTCGGACGTTTAGATACGGAGCCGACGGTCGCGGTGGATTCTTATAGCAGTGCGTACGAATACGTATTCTCTCCGATGGCATCCGACACCCAATCTCCCCTCACGCGCCCCGTCCTGATCGGGGTCGGCTCCGGCATTGCCGGGGCCGCCGCCATCGTCGTGCGGGGGGGAGCGCCGAACTTCGTCGCGATGCTCCCTGCGGCGCCGACCGTCATGGGCTCGTTCGCGGTACCGTTCTTCAGTCTCCTCGCCCTCGTCGGCCCCGCCGGGCTGACGTTTCCGTGCTGGGCCGTGGACGCCGGTTCGCCCGGCGGCCGTGCGTGGCGCTGGCTCCGCGCGCGCTTTCCCAACTAGGCGATTCCGTCGACGGTAGCCCCGGGGCGGGCATTTATATGGCCCCCCGGTTCGGGGGCGGGGGAATGAGGAACACCTGTCTCTCCGATCTCCGTGACGAGACACGCGACAAGCTGACCCCCCTCCTCTAAGCCCGGTCCGAACGGAAATCGACGATGGCGAACGAGCCCTCCTATTGGCCCCTCGTCATCCTCATCGTCGTCGTCGTCGTTGGCGCCGGCACTGGCGCGGGCTACCTGTACTACAAGAATCACCCCGCGGCGAGCTCTCCCCCGCGACTGGTTCAGATCGGCGACAACGCGACGGTGACCTACATCGGAATCCTTGGTTCCGGTCCGGAGCAGGGCAAGGTGTTCGACACCTCGGTCTACCAAGTCGCCACCAACAACGCGACGTGGCCGAAGGCGCTCCAATTCGGGTTCCGGGGCGGTCCCTCGTCCTACACCGAGCTCGGCGTCCACGTCGGGCATATCAACCAGGCCAACTACACGCTGAACAACTACAGCTTCGTCCAGGTCGTCCCGGGCTTCTGGCAAGGACTGGTCGGCATCCAGACCAACGTCACCCACACCGTCGTGGTGCCGCCCGCCCTCGGGTACGCCCACTACGCCTGCTCGGTCGTCCAGCCCCTCGAGATCAAGGTCCCGGTGTTCGCCACTTACCTCGGAACCCAGTTCCAGAAGGTCTATCCGGGAATCCTCGCCACCACCGGAGCGACGTTTGCCGACCCCCATTATGGCTGGACGGTCCAGATCCTCAGTGCCAACTCGACCTCGGTGAGCGTCCAGAATCTCGCCCAGGTCGGTCAGGTCTCGCACCCGAACGGCTGGCCCGCCATGGTCACCAATGTGACCTCCACCCCGAACGGGTCGGGCCAGATCACGGTCGAGAACGAGCTCTCGTCCGCCGACGCCGGCCACATCCAGGGGACGAGTTCCACGGGGCCGACCTGCGGCGGACAGGCGGCAACCCGCTACATCCTCACGGACGTCAACGTGACCGCGGGGACCTACACCGAGGACTTCAACCAGGAAGTCGCCGGCCAGACGCTCATCTTCCTCGTGAAGGTCGTCGACCTGTTCCCGCCAACGGTCGCCGCGACGACCGCGGCCTGATCGAGCCGACTAGCCCCGCAGGGTGACCCGGCCGCGCTTCATCAATTCCTCGAGCTGCGCGTCGGCCGCCTGGGCGTACCCGCGCTCGCCCGAGACGGAGTCCCGGACCTGGCGGTTGTAGTCGCCGATCGTGCGCTTCGCCTCGACGCGGCGGTCCCGCGTCGCGCGGATGCGGGCGTTGACGTCGCGCTCGAGATTGCGGATCTCCTCGGACATCGCGTCGACCTTGGCCATCGCCTCGCCCCGAGCCTTCGCCTTCTCCCGGAGCTGGGCCAGTAGGCCCCCGACATCGACCAGGCGAGTCCGGATCCCGGTCATCGCACGGTCCCTCTCGACGCGGACCTGCTCGAACTCGCCCTGGATCTGGTCGAGCTCGACCTTGCGGAGCCGGACCGCGTCCTCGAGCGCCTTCCGCTTTGCCACGACGCCGTCAATGAGCGCGCGGTCTCGCTCGGCCGCGGTCAACTGCGTCTTGAGGCTCCGCAGTCGGTCGATGAGAGAATTCTCCTCCTTGATCGGTAGGGCCGTGGTCTGCTGGCGGTGCTCGAGATCCGCCATCTCCCGGCGGATCTGATCCGGAGTGGCGTGGTCCCCTTTGGGCATCTCCGAGCGGATCATGCGAGTGGCGACGATCGCCTCCTCCAGTTTGCCCCGGCCCTGGTCGCGGGCTCGCCGGAGGTCGGTGAGCCGCCGCCCCATCTCCTGGTGGGACTGGTAGAGGTCCTCGACCGCCGCCTGTCGACGCTGGCGCTCGTCGTAGAGGTCCTTCTGGGCGTCCGAATGCTGGTGAACGAGGTCGATCAGCGCGGCGCGCCGTCCGTAGAGCTCACGGAGCTTTCCTTCCGTGTGCCGAATCTGCTCGCGGTCGTCCCGGTCGAGCTGTTCGGCGTCCTCCGTGAGAACGGGCCGAGGCATCGGGCCGGGGAGGACCGCCACCCATCAAAAGGCTACCCGGGAGGTCGGGACGACCCGTTTCGGGCGGCCCCGGCGAGAAGCTGCAGGGCGAACAGCGCGGCGGGGACGGCGGCGTCGATGTTCATGACGGCGATCGGGGCGCAAGACTGCAGCATCGCGCCGAGGGCGGCCTCCCCCTTGCCTCCCCGGCCATAGCCGACCGACGTCGGGACTCCGACGACCGGAGCGCGGACCAGGCCGGCCCAGACCGTCGGGAGAGCCCCCTCGCGGCCCGCGAAGACCAGGTAGGCGTGGGGCGAGCGCTTCTCGAGCCGTCGAGCGGCCCGCGTCACTCGGTGCAGACCCGCCACCCCGACGTCGTAGGCTTCGACGGTCGCCACTCCGGCCGTGGAAAGGACGGCCCGGGCCTCCTCCGCGATTGGGACGTCCGCCGTCCCCGCCGTGACGAGGCCGATCGTTCCAGCGGGAGGGGGTACGTCGGGCTTCCCGGTCAGGCGCCACACGCGGCCACCGGCCAGCGGGGAAACGTGGAGCTCCCCGGACCGGGCCGCCGTCCGGAGCCGGAGGGTTTGGGACTCGGTGGGCCGGGAGACCACGGCAGCGCGTCCCTCCGATTGGAGCGCCGCGAGAATCGCGAGCAGGTGTCCGTCCTGCTTCCCCTCGCCCAGGATGACCTCCGGGGCACCGGTTCGCCGCGCCCTGCCCACGTCGATCCGGGCGAACCGTCCGACCCTGGTTTCGGTGCGCATCGCGACGGGTCCGGCACGTCGAGAACGCGGCACGCGCCGTCTATCCGCGAAATGCCTTATAGCGAGTCCCGCTGGGCGCGGCCGTCGATGGTCGACTTCTCTCTCACCGGGGAGCAGGCGAGCCTCCGCGACATGGCCCGCAAGTTCGCGCGGACCGAGATGGCCCCCCACGCCGCCGAGTGCGACCGGACCAACCGGTTCCCGGAAGAGATCTACCGAAAGGCCTGGGAGCTCGGCCTCATGAACCTCAATGTCCCGACCGAGTACGGCGGGACCGGGCTCTCGCTGTTTGACCAGTGCCTCATCGTCGAGGAGCTCGGCCGGGCCTGTGCGGGGATGACCACCTCGATCATCGCGAACTGCCTGGCGCTCGAGCCGATCATCCTGGGCGGAACCGAGGAGCAGAAGACCCGACTTCTGGGGTCGTTCTGCGCCTCCTACAACCTCGCCTCGTTCTGCCTCACCGAACCCAGCGGGGGGAGCGATGCGGGCTCGCTGAAGACACGGGCGCGACGGGATGGAGACCACTACGTCCTCGATGGCGAGAAGTGCTTCATCACGAACGCCCCGTTCGCTTCGCTCTACACCGTCTTCGCCACGCTCGACCCGTCGCTCCGGCACAAGGGGATCGTAGCCTTCGCGGTGCCGCGCGACACGGAGGGCGTCACCCCCGGGAAGGAAGAGGAGAAGATGGGCCACCGCGCCTCCGCCACCTCCACCGTCCGGTTTGAGGGTGCGCGCGTTCCCGTGGCCAACCGGCTGGGGAAGGAGGACGAAGGGTTCTCCGTCGCGATGCGGACGCTCGACCAGACGCGGACCCCGATCGGCGCGCTCGCGACCGGCATCGCCCAGGCCGCGCTCGACCACGCCGCCGAGTACTCGCAGCGCCGGGTGACGTTCGGGAAGCCGATCTCCGAACACCAGGCGATCCAGATCAAGCTCGCCGACATGGCGCAGGCGCTGAACGCCGCGCGACTTCTCACCTGGCAGGCGGCATGGACGATCGACCAGGGCGAGCGGGGCTCGCTCGAGTCGTCGATGGCGAAATGCTTCGCCTCCGACGCCGCCATGATGGTCGCCGACGAGGCGATCCAGGTGTTCGGCGGGTACGGCTACATGAAGGAGTACCCGGTTGAAAAGCTGCTCCGCGACGCGAAGCTCACCCAGATCTACGAGGGGTCGAACGAGATCCAGCGGATCGTGATCGCGCGCGAACTTCTCCAGCGCCTCAGCTAGAGCGGGGCGTCCTGTGGAGATCGCGGTCCTCGTCAAACCGGTCCCGGACGCCGAGACGCGCCTCCGTCCCGACGCCTCCGGCCAGGAGCTCGACCCGGAGGGGGTCAAGTGGGTCGCCGCGGGCTACGACGAGTCCGCCATCGAGCAGGCCCTGTTGCTGCGCGAATCCGCGCCCGGGACGACGGTGCGCGCGTTCTCCTACGGGCCGATCGCGCGCGCCGAGGAGGTTCTTCGCTCGGCCATCGCGCTCGGGTGCGACGCCGCCACGTCCGTGGAGGCCCCTCCCGGGACGCCCCCCGACGGCCTCGCGGTCGCTCGTGCCCTCGGCTTGGCCGTCGCCCGCCACCCGGCGAGCCTCGTCCTGTGTGGGAAACAGGCGGGCGATGACGAGTCCGGTATCGTCGGCCCGGCGGTCGCGGAACTCCTCGGCCTCCCCGATTTCGGCGTCGCGGTCAACGTTCGGTGGGAGGGAGGAATCGAGCGGCTCTCGATCCAACGGTCCGTGGAGGGGGGGCTCGAGGGGGTCCGGGTGACCTTGCCCGCCCTGGTGTCCCTCCAGCAGGCATGGAACGACCCCAGGACAGCGAAGCTTCCGAACATCCTCAAGTCCCGCAAGGCCCCGATCGAGCGAATCCCGGTCGCCGACGTCGCGGCCGCGATCGCCCCCTCGGCGTCGCTGCTCGCTCGGCGGGTCGCGTTCCGGCTCCCCCCGCCTCGCACGGGGGCGAAGATGATCGAGTACTCGAGTCCGGACGACGCCGCTCAAAAGCTCGTCCGAATCCTCCGCGAGGAGGCGAAAGTGTTCCCGTGAGCGGGGTCGTCGTCGTCCTCGAGCGCGTGCCCGGGGGCATTGCGTCGGTCTGTGGCGAGGCCGCCGGGGCCGCCCGCGCGCTCGCGGGGGGTGGGCCGGTCGTCGGTCTCCTCGTTGGCCCGGGGGACTCAACGGCGGCGACCGAGCTCGCCGTCGACAAGGTCCTGACGGCCGATGGCCCGGAGTTCGAGCACCCGTCCACCGCCCAGCTCGGCGCCTTGGCGGCGGCGGCGGCCGACGCGGCGCCCGCCACCACCATCCTGTTCCCCGGTACGGCCCGCGGTCGCGACGGAGTCGGTCGGACGGCGATCCGCTGGGGGGCCTCCGCAGCGACGAGCGTCACCGAAGTCACACGCGACGAGTCGGGGTCCCTCCACGTCCGACGGCCCGTGTTCGGCGGTCGGGCGACCGAGGAGCTCGAACTCCCCGGTCCCCGGCATGTCCTCTCCCTCAAGCCCCATGCGTTCCCACTGCCCCCCGCACGGAGCCCCCCGGCGTCGTCGGAGCCGCTCGCCATCCCGGACTCGCCGAAGTCCTCCCGGCCCGTGGAGGTCACCGGTTTCACTCCGACGGCCGGGGGGAAGGGTCCCGAGCTCGGGGACGCGTCCATCGTCGTCTCGGGCGGACGGGGCCTTCGGTCTCCGGAGAACTTCGGGCTCGTCGAGGAGCTGGCCGAATCCCTGGGCGCGGCGGTCGGCGCCTCGAGGGCGGTGACCGACGCGGGATGGCGACCGGGCTCCTACCAGGTCGGCCAGACCGGACGGGCGGTCTCGCCGCAACTGTACATCGCCCTCGGGATCTCGGGAGCGATCCAGCACATCGTCGGCATGGTCTCCTCGCGCGTCATCGTCGCGGTGAACTCCGACCCCCACGCCCCGATTTTCCAGGTCGCGGACTACGGGATCGTCGGGGACGCGCTCCAGATCGTCCCCGCCCTCACGCGCGAAGTTCGCAAGGCGCGCGGACTCTGAGACCCGGCCGGCTCAGAGTTCCCGGGTGAGCTCGAGCAGGTCCCGGGCGGCTCGGACCATCGGCAGTTTCGAGCGGCGGAGCGCTTTCCACGCGGTCCTTCGGGCGTGCTCCTTCGGCGCCCCGGTCTCCGTCATCAGGTCGTGGAGGAGCCGGTAGGCGAGGTCCGGGTACTCCCGGTAGAACCTCGGGTTCCACTTCACGCGGTCGAGGCCCTCGAAGTCCCGGAAGTCTCCGAGGACTCCCGTCGCTTCGAGCCGCCGGGTGTAGCCCGCGAGGGTCCGGGCGCTCGGGTCGTTCGCTTTCTTGGCGTCGAGGGCCGTCTCCGCGGCGAGGAGCCCGGTCCGCACCGCGTAGTTCATCCCCTGGATGACGAGGCCGTTCGAGTAGACGAAGCCCGCCGCGTCGCCGGCGATCATCCAGCCGTCGCCGTGGAACGACGCCGGTCGGCTCGCCCAGCCGCCCGAGATCAACTTCGCCCCGTACTCCACGAGCTCGGCGCCATCGAGGCGGCCCGCGATTTCGGGGTGGAGCTTGAACCGCTCCAGGAGCTCGTGGGACTGGACGTTCTTGCCGAACATCGAGGCGATGTTCAGGATGATCCCGAGCGAGACGGTGTCCCGGTTCGTGTAGAAGAATCCGCCGCCCATGACGCCGGGCGGAAAGATGCCGGCGACCCACTCCTCGGCGTGGCCCTCGCCGTCGCGGACGTTGAACCGGTCCTCGATGACGCCCTTCGGGAGCTTGTACACCTCCTTGATCCCGAGCTCCGTCGCCTCGCCGGAGAGCCTCGGGTTCGGACGGATCGGGCTGCCGAGCGAGACGCGGGAGTTCGCCCCGTCCGCGACGATCGTGACCGGGGCGGTCATGGTCTCGCCGGCCTGGACGATCCCGTGGACCCGCGTCCCCTCCCAGTTCAGCCGTTCGACGGGCACCGAGGGGACCACCGTCACCCCGGCCGCCTCCGCGCGCTCGGCGAGCCACTTGTCGGTCCGGGCGCGGAGCACCGCGTGCGCGACGTAGGGAGGCTTTCCCCAGGAATGGTCCGAAAGCGAGAACGAGACCGCGCCGTCGGGGGTCAGGAAGCCGAACCGCTTGCGAACGATGTGCCGCTCGACGGGCATCGACTCCCACCAGTTCGGGAGGATCGCGTCGAGGTCGTGGCCCCAGAGGATGCCGCCGGAGAGGTTCTTGACGCCCGGCTCCGACCCGCGCTCGATGAGGAGGACATTGGCGCCGCCCTGCGCGAGCCGGATCGCCGCGGCGGAGCCGGCCATCCCGGCGCCGACCACGATGACGTCGAAGTCGTCCGCCATCCGGAGAACCGGCGGCGGAACGGGGGCCGCGCTTAAAGGCGCTACCGGCCGCTCGTCGATGGGCCGCCCACGTTGCCCGAACCGACGTTGCGGGAGAGTCCCTGCGTGGCGTTCTCGACGAGCCGCTGGAACTCGAACGGCTTCGGGATTCCGTGCCAGATCTCGTTGCCGATCGACCGACCGGTTCCCCCCTCGGCGGACACCGTCACACTGCCGAACCGCAGGATCCTCTGCCCGACGCTTTGGTGGACGTCGACGCCGCGCACTTGCGCGATCGGGATCTCATCGAAGTCGCGGCCGAGGATGCCGCGTTGGAGGATCACGCGGCTCGTGGTGACCGCGTAGACGTTCGTCGCCCAGCGGAGGAACCGGACCAGGATCCACAGAAGGACGAAAATCGTCAGGAGGAGGCCGAGGATCACGAGGTACGACCCCGGGCTGCTTCCGCCGATGGTGGGCAGCTTCGCGAAGGCGGACGACAACCCGCCTAGCTGCGGCCAGCTGGGGTATCGAACGCTCAAGGCCACATAGTCGAAGATGAGGACGAGGACGAACCAGAACACCGGGCCGGGGAAGTAGTAGAGTCGCGTCGCGCGGGTCTCGCGCAGGAGTTGTTCTCCGTCGGCGAGGTAGGTCGCCTTGAGCAACTTGGGCAAGGATTTCGCGGGAGAGGACGCAGCCACGGTCCGGCGTTGGATTCCTCCCCAATAAACCCTCGTTCTCGGCGGTCGCGTCCGTCGAAGGGGGCAATCTCACGGTTCTCGAGCACCTCGGCCGGATCCGCGACGCGCTGCGAACCGGGGCGGCGTGGTCCACGAACGGCCCGGGCCAAATACTCGGTTCCGTGTCGCGACGCCGGATGGGCGTCACGGACTGCCACGTGCACATCAACCCGATCTGGGAGATGCTGCCCAACGCGCGGGCGCTCGTCGGCCACTCCGGGGCCGGCGCGGAACTCGAGGCCTACGCCCGATCTCCATCGAAGTTCCTCGAGTACATGGATCGCTCGGGAATCGAGCGGGCGGTCCTCGTCAACTACGTCGCGCCCGAGATCGTCGGCTACACCGAGAAGGTCAACGAGTTCGTGTCGGAGTACTGCCGCGCCGACCCGCGGAGGCTGATCGCGATCGGCTCGGTGCTCCCCACGCATCGGGAGCCCGGCGCCGAGGTCGACCGGCTCGTGCACGACCTCCATATCCGCGGGCTCAAGATCCACCCGTCGCACCAGTTGTTCGCACCGAACGCGTACGCCGGCGGCCCGCATCCGAGGCTGCGGGAGATCTACGAGCGGTGCGAACGGTTCGGCATTCCGGTGATCGTCCACACGGGGACGTCGGTGTTCCCGGGGGCGCGCAACCGGTTCGCGGAGCCCCTCCTCCTGGAAGACGTCGCGATCGATTTCCCCAAGCTCACCATCGTGCTCGCCCACGGCGGCCGGCCGCTCTGGATGGAGCAGGCGGTCTTCCTCGCGCGACGCTTCGAGAGGGTGTACCTCGAGCTCTCGAGCGTCCCTCCGAGCAAGCTGCTGTCGTACTTCCCGAACCTCGCCAAGCTCGCCGACAAGGCGCTGTTCGGCAGCGACTGGCCCGGTCCCGGGGTGCGGGACATCGGGGAGAATCTGCGGGCGTTCCGCGAGCTCCCGATCCCCCCCGAATCGAAGACTCGGATTCTCGACGAGAACCCGCGGAGAGTCTGGCCACCGACCACCGGTACGTGATATACGCTCCGTCGGTAGTTGTGACGTGGCAGTGCCCGAATCCCCCGATCCGGCGACCCCGGCGGCCGCCCCGGAGATCCCGGATGCTCCGGCGAGCGTCGTCGTCGTCGCGGAGGGTGGGGAGGAGGTCGGTCGACTTCCGATGCCGCGGCGCGCCCGCGGCGAGATCTTCGGTGTCGCGAGCCAATTGCTCGGTGCCGCCCGCATTCGCGTGATGTGCGAGGACAACATCCCGCGGATGGGCCGGATCACCGGGAAAATGAAGAAGAAGATGTGGATCCGCGAGGGCGACCTCCTCATCCTTCGTCCCTGGGGCTTTCAGGAAGGGAAGTCCGACATCCTGTTCCGGTACAGCCGCACGCAGGCGACCTACCTCGCGCGCCGCGGCCTCCTGCCCGCCTCGATCGACGTCTTCTCGACCCCGGAAGTCACCCCCGACACGCCGCCTCCCGCGTAGCGCCCATGGCGGCCGCCGACGGCCCACCGAGGACAACCCTCGAGTTTGCCATCGCCGAACGGAACGCCGTCGCCCTCGGCGCATCGCTCGAACAGCTGATGGGCGAGGCGGGACGCGTGCTCGCCGAGGCCGTCGAGGAGATTGTCCCGGATCGGAGCGCGCGGATCTCGATCGTCGCCGGAGCCGGCAACAATGGGGGCGACGGCTTCGCGCTCGCGCACTATCTCGTCGTGGCGGGTCGGGCACCAGAACTATGGCTCGTCTCCGGAGCGGCCGCGACTCGTTCGATCGCCGCTCGACGTTGGTTCGAGAAGATCGCGACCGTGGTCTCGGTTCACGATGGAGCGCCGAGCGCGGCCGACCTCCGCGGGTCGGCTCTGGTCGTCGATGCGATGCTCGGCACGGGCCAGTCGGGAACGCTTCGGGGCACGATCCTCGGCGCGGCCGAGGCGCTCGCGGCGGCGGGCATGCCGATCCTCTCGGTCGACCTGCCGACAGGTCTCGGCGGCCCGAACGCGGTTCGACCGAAATGGACCGTGACGTTTTCCGCGCCGAAGGTCGGGCTCACCCCGGAGAACGCGGGCTCGATCCGGGTCCGCTCGATCGGAATCCCGGACACCGCGTTTGGCCGGACCGGACCGGGGGATTATCTCGCGTACCCCGCACCGACGGCGCGGGGCCGCTCCACCCGAATCGCCGTCATCGGGGGTGGTCCGTACTCGGGCGCCCCGGCGCTCGCGGCTCTGGCGGCCCTCCGAGCCGGCGCGGAGCGGGCGACGGTGTACGCGCCGGAGCCGGCGGCCACGGCGATTCGAGCGACCTCTCCGGACCTTGTCGTGGTCGCGTGCGGCTCCGAGCGGCTGCGGGCCGACGACGTCCCGGCGATTCTCGTGGCCGTCCGAGAGGCCCGCGTGGGCGCGGTCGTCGTCGGAATGGGCCTGGGTCGCGCTGCGGAGACCATCGAAGCCGCGAAGCTCCTCCTCACGGAACTCGCCGGTACCGTCGCCCTGGTCGTCGACGCGGACGCCCTCGATGCCCTGCCTTCGGCGGGGCGGGTGCGCGGGGACTCTCCGATCGTGGCGACGCCGAACGAGGGCGAGTTCGCGCGGGTCTTTGGCGGTCGCCCCGAAACCGACCCTGCGATGCGGGTCTCCCGCGTGGCCTCGGTCGCCCGCGAACGCGGGATCACCGTGGTTCTCAAGGGACGCGAGGACGTCATCGCGGGCGGCGACCGCACGGCCCATTCCGGCCCTCACGGTCCGTCGGTCAACGTGGGTGGCTCGGGCGACGTTCTCGCGGGCGTGATCGGTCGGCTGCTGGGAGCTGGTCTTCCCCCCATCCTCGCGGCGCGCCTCGCGACCCAGATCGTGGACGACGCCGGCCGTCATGCTTCGGCTCGCCTCGGGGATGGTCTCCTCGCCACCGACTTGATCGACAGCCTTCCGAGGGCGCTCGTCCACGGCCGCCGCGCGGCTCCCCTCGGCTAGCGCCCGACCGAGCGGGCGTTCAGGCGTACCGGACGCGGCCCCGGATCTCTTTGGCGCGGGCGCGGACCGCGGCGGCCCCGGTCGCGTTGCCGGCTTCGTACCCCTCGTAGAAGCGGCGGAGGAGCGCGTCCCCCTGCGGATGGAGGGCCTGGAGGTCCTCTTCGACGAGGTGGAGGTCAATGGCCAGCTCCTCGACGCCCGCGCTTCGCGATCCCATCGAGAGGTCGATGAAGGCCGGCTCTCCCGCCGGACCGTCGGGGAACATGACGTTCGAGCTCGTGAGGTCGCCGTGCGAGATGCCTCCTGCGTGCAGTCGTCCCAAGGTTCGACCGAACGCCTGGATCGGTTCGAGGAGCGGTGCGGCGTCCTCCGGGTGCGCGCTGATCAATTCCTTGAGGGTCGAGCCGGCGAGCGCTTCGAGGACGATCCGGTGCTTGACCAGGTCGAGGTCGTACAGGATCGGCGTTCGGACCCCGAGCCGCCGCGCCTCGATGAGCAGCCGCGCCTCGGTTCGCGTCCGCTCCTTCCGCAGACGGTCGTCGAGCGACTTGGGTCGGTAGGTCTTCGACTCCCGGTCCTTCAGATACGCCGGCCAACCGAGCCACTCGACGGCCCGGATCGAGGCTTCCGCGCCGCGCGCGACCGGCCGCCCTTCGGTCGTCTCCGCCACGGCGCGGCTCCTAGTGCGCGCGACCCGCAGCGACGCAGCGGACGATCGCCTCACGGGCCAGGCGGGCGGCGAGGAGGCTCGTGTTCCCGCTGTCGTAGTGCGGGGAGACCTCCATGATGTCGAACCCAGCGAGGCGGGGAGCGACCGCGCCGAGCACCTGCTTCACATCGCGCGGGGTGAGCCCAAACGGCTCCGGCGTCCCCGTCCCTCCTGCGTAGGCAGGGTCGATCACGTCGATGTCGAGTGACACGTAGATTCGCTCCGTCTTCAGGAGGGAGAGCGCCTTGCGGACGGACGACTCGATCCCGTCGCGAAAGACCTCGTGCGCCGTGATCGACGCCATGCCGATCGACTTGTTGTCGTCGACCTCCTCCTTGGAGACCGACCGCACGCCGAGGACCACGACGTTCTCGGCCCCGACGCGTTCCACGATGCGTCGCGAGGAGCAGGCGTGGCTCCGCGCGTCGCCCAGGTAGCTCGACCGGAAGTCCATGTGGGCGTCGAGGTAGAGAACGCCCAGCGACTTTCCCGTCGGATACGATTCCACGCACGGCGGCGAACATGCGTGGTCGCCGCCGAGCACGATCGGGATCTTGTCGGCCGCATAGATCGGTCGGATCTCCTCGCGGACCGAGTCGACCATGTCCTTCGCGAACCCGAATTCCTCGACGTTCCCAAGGTCGTGGATCGGAACCTCCGAGAGGTCGATCCCGGTCTCGAGGTCGTACGCCTCGAAGTTCCAAGAGTGCTGGCGGATCGAGTCGGGACCGAACCGAGCGCCCGGTCGGAACGAGGTCGTCCGGTCGAACGGCACTCCCGCGATGACGAACTTGGCGTCCTCGAACGTCGCCAAAGCGTCGGCGAACCCGTTCGGGCGCTGCACGTCGCGCGGACCTCGGCCGGATATATCAGCCTGCTCGCGCGCCGCCCGTCGTCGGCGCCCGCGGCCGGTTCACGGCCGGCTTATGGAGGTCAACGGGTTCGCTCGATGGAGCGGCGCCGTGACCGAAACCGAACTCGTCGGTCGGAAAGACGATGGGGACCACGTCGAGGTCTTGGTCCTCCGAAATCCCAAGGTCAACGCGCTCAGCACCGCGCTTCTCGCTCAACTCGCCGAGCACGTGACGAGGATCGAGGCGGACCCGGCCGTGCGGGCCGTCATCGTCACCGGCGATGGCGCGTACTTCAGCGCCGGGGCCGACCTGAAGGAGATCGCGACGTTGGGCATGGACGACGCTCCCAAGATTGCCCAACGGGGTCGGGAACTCTTCGAGCGGCTGAGCGCGCTCCGCCCACCGGTCCTGGCGGCGATCAACGGCCTCGCGCTCGGCGGTGGTCTCGAGCTCGCCCTCGCCTGCGACCTCCGCGTGGCCGGCGAATCGGCGAAGCTCGGGGCTCCCGAGGTGAACTATGGCCTCCTCCCGGCGTACGGGGGGACCCAGCGCCTCGCCCGGGTGCTCGGTCGGGCGAAGGCGATGGAAATGGTGTTCACCGGCACCCTGCTGCCGGCCGCTGAAGCCGGCCGGATCGGGCTCGTCAACAAGGTCGTTCCGGCCGGCCAAGAACTCCGGGCCACGCGCGACCTCGCGCACACGATCGCCCAGAAGGCGCCGCGTGCGGTTGCCGGGGCGAAGCGGGCGATCCGCCTCGGTCTCGAGCTCCCGCTTCACGAAGGCATGCGGGTCGAGGCCGAGCAGTTCGAGACGGAGGTCCTCGGAAGCGAGGACCTCGGCGAAGGGATCCTCGCGTTCGTGGAACACCGGCCCCCGAAGTTCACGGGAAAGTAGCGATGCCGTTCGAGTTCTCGTTCACGCCGGACCAAGACGCCTTCCGGCAGGCCGTCCGAGCGTTCGTCGAGGCCGAGGTCCGGCCGATCGTCGCGGCGATGGACGAGTCCGAGACGTTTCCCGAATCGAGCATTCGGAAGATGCGCTCGGAGGGGTACTTCGGCGTCCCCATCCCCGAAGAGTACGGTGGACTCGGTCTCGGAAAGGTCGGGTACTGCATCCTCTTGGAGGAGCTCGCGCGCGTCGACGCGTCCCATGCGACAATCGTCGCCGCCCACACCTCGCTCGGCTCGACGTCCCTGCTTTGCTACGGAACGGAGGAGCAGAAGCAGCGCTGGCTCGCGCCAGCGGCGCGGGGCGAGAAACTCCTCGCGTTCTCCATCACCGAGCCCGGCTCCGGCAGCGACTCCGGCGCGGTCAGCACCGTGGCCGAGAAGGACGGGGACGGCTGGAAGCTCACCGGCACCAAGATCTACGTCACGAATGGCAAGGAGGCCGACTCGGTGATCGTGATGGCCGCGAACGACGCCAAGTTGGGCCCATCGGGCGGCGTCAGTGCGTTCGTCCTCGACAAGGGGATGGCCGGCTTTTCCGTCGGCCGCTGCGAGAAGAAGATGGGCCTCCACGGTACATCGACGGCCGAGCTGATCCTCGACCACGTCGCCGTCGGTCCGGACCGCGTCCTCCATCAAGTGGGGAAAGGGTTCCACGTCGCGATGACCGCGCTCGATGTGGGTCGCGTCTCCCTCGGCGCGGCAAGCTTGGGCGGGATGCAGGCGGCGTGCCAAGAGGCGCTCTCCTTCTCCCAGAACCGCACGCAGTTCGGGCTGCCGATCAGCGAGTTCGAGGCGATCCAGTTCAAGCTCGCCGACATGGCGATGGGGATCCACGCGCTGCGCCTGATGGTCTACCACGCCGCGGCGAACCTGGACCGGCTCGGGAACGACCCATCCAAATGGTCGCGGCTTGACCGCGCGACGAAGACCCGCGAGGCGGCGATCGTGAAGTGCCTCGCCTCGGAGTGGGCGGCCGACGTCATCGACGAGGCGCTGCAGATCCACGGCGGTCTCGGCTACATCCGGGGGACGCCGATCGAGCGGGCGTACCGCGACGCCCGGATCAGCGAGATCTTCGAGGGTACGAACGAGATTCAGCGCGTGGTCATCGCGCGGGACCTTCTCGGACGGGGGCTGTAGCGGCCAGCGCCTCGTCGCGCAGCATCCGGCGCAGCACCTTTTGGATCCCGCTCTTCGGGAGTTCCGTTCGGAACTCGATCGCGCGCGGCGCCTTGTAGTGGGCGATGCGCGCGCGGACGAACTCGATCAGCTCGGGCTCCGTCGCTCGCTGACCGGCCCGGAGCACGACGAACGCCTTGACGACCTCACCGAGCCGCGCATCGGGGACCCCGATCACCGCGGCCTCGGCGACCGCCGGGTGCTGGTAGAGCACCTCCTCGACCTCGCGAGGGTAGACTTTGAACCCGCCGACGTCGACGAGGTCTTTCTTGCGGTCCACGATGAACGCGTAGCCGTCGGCGTCGATGCGCGCGATGTCCCCCGTGAGGAGCCAGTCGCCGAGCATCACTTCCTTCGTCTCCTCGGGGGCGTTCGCATAACCCAGCATCACCTGGGGACCCCGGACGGCGAGCTCACCCACTTCGTCGGCCGCCATCGGCATCGCCCGGTCAACCAGATCGAACACGCGCTGGTCGGTGAGCGGCAGCGGGAGTCCGATCGAGCCGGCTCTCCGTTCGCCCCCGATCGGATTGGCGTGGGTGACCGGCGACGCCTCCGTCAGGCCATACCCCTCGATCAGGCTCCCCCCCGTGAGCGCCTCGAACCGCTTCGCGACTTCGGCCGGTAGCGGAGCGGAGCCGCTCACGCAGACCTTGATCGACCGCACATCGTAGCGCCCGACCTTCGGATGGTTCGAGATCGCGGCGTAGAGGGCGGGGACTCCGGGGAGTTCGCTGGGATGGTACTTCCCGATCAGTTTGAGGATCTCATCGGGGTCGGGCCGGTTCTGGAGGACGATCGTCGCGCCGTGCGAGAGCGGGTAGTTCAGCGCGACCGTCATTCCGTAGACGTGGAAGAATGGGATGGAGGCGAGAACGACCGACGTTCCCGGCGGCTGCGCCGAGAACCAGGCTTGGCACTGCAGCGCGTTCGCGACGAGGTTGCGATGGGACAGCATCGCCGCCTTCGGGCGACCCGTGGTGCCTCCCGTGTACTGGTAGACGGCGACCTCCGTCGCGGGATCCGTCTTCGGGCGGACGAAGGACCCGGATCCCCCGACGAGGTGCGACCAAGGTCGGATGTTCGACCCGACGGGCACGGTGGTGGTCCGCCCCTGGCGGCGGAGGACCAGGTTGACGAACGCCCGCTTCGGCCACGGGTAGAACTCGCGGGTCTGGGCGACGTAGGCGAGGGGGACCGAGACCTCGGAGGCGACCTTGGCGAGGTTGGGGTAGAGGATCTCGAGCGTGACGATCCCCTTCGGCCGCGAGTCGGTCAGAACCTTCGTGAGGTCCTGGCCGATGTACAGCGGGCTCACGTGGACGATCGTGACTCCGAGCCGGAGCGCCCCGAAGAACGCGATCGGGTGCGCGGGCGTGTTCGGCAGGTAGAGCGCCAGCCGATCGCCCGGCCCGAACCCGTCGGCGGCGAGCTGGGAGGCGACCTTCCCCGTCAGCTCCCAGAACTTCCGGTAGCTCCAGCGGCTCCCGTAGTAGACGAGCGCCGCACGATCGGCCCACCGTTCGGCGTTCGGCTCGATCAGGTCGGGGAGCCGGACGTTGGGGACGTCGATCCGGTGAGGAACGTTGGAGGGGTAGTGCGAAAACCACGGCGCGTCGGCGGGGACGGGGGACTCCGACCCCACCACTATCGGGTTCCCCCGGCCGACGCGACGCGCCGGAACTGCACGCCCGGCTTGTAACTCGAAACGAACTCGACCCGCTCTCCTACGGAGAGCTCCGACTCCTTCGCGATCGAGGCGATCCAGCCCGTGACCCGGCCGCCACCGTCGAGCTCCACAACGACGTAGGCGTACGGCGCCTCGTTGAGGAACTCGTCCGAGGGGACGGTCTGCACGCTGAACGCGAGGATCTGGCCGCCGTGCGAGAGCTCGACTTCCGCGAGGTCCCGCTGACCGCAGCTCGGGCAAACCAACCCCCACGTGGCCGTGACGAAGCCGCAGCCCGAGCGGAATCCGAGGAGGCGATTCTCCTCCTCGTACGCGTGTCGGAAGGCCGCGATCGTGTGCCCGGCCGTCTTCGCCTCCTCCAGCGTCATCGGTGCTGGAACAGGTGCACCGAGCACGAGCCTCCCGTCGCGCCGACGTTGTGGGCGAGCGCCCACTCGGTGCGCGGGACCTGCCGGGCGCCGGCTTCGTGGTTGAACTGCTCGAAGATCTCGACGACCTGTCCGGCCCCCGTGGCGCTGACCGGGTGACCCTTCGCCTTCAGCCCCCCAGAAGGATTCACGGGGAGCTTTCCGTCCCGGGCGGTCTCCCCGTCGGCGGACGCCTTCGCCGCCGACCCCTTGGCGTAGAATCCGAGGTCTTCGAGTGCCATCACCTCGGCGATCGTGAAGCAGTCGTGCACCTCGAGAAAATCGACCTTCTCCGGCCCAATCCCGGCTTGTCGAAACGCCGCGACAGCGGCGGTCTGTGTGGCGGCCAACCCCGTGAGCTCCGGGCGGTCCTGCATGTCCGCGATGGAGCCGGCTCTTGCCGACGCCCGGATCACGAGAGGCTCGGCGGACGGGGCGCCGACGACCTCCCGCGCAGCGACGACGACTGCGGCGGCCCCGTCGGAGAACGGGCAGCAGTCGTAGAGACGGAGCGGGGAGGCGATGATGGGCGAACCGAGGTAGGTGTCCATCGAGATCTCCTTCTGAAAATGCGCGTGGGGATTGCGGGCCGCGTTCGCGTGATTCTTGACCGCGATCGCCCCGAGCTCCTCGCTGCGGGTGCCGTACTTCCGCGCGTGGACGTTGGCGAGCGTCGCGTAGAGCCCGGGGAAGGTTGCGCCATTGCGGGTCTCGAACGGATAATCGGCCCCCATCGCGAAGTAGCTCGTCGCGGTCAGCGTGTCGAGGTGGGAGAGCTTCTCGACCCCGACCACGAGGACGGCGTCCGCGAACCCGGAGGCCACATGCACGAACGCCTCGTGGAGCCCGGCGCTCGACGAGGAGCACGCCGACTCGATCGTCGCGGAGGGAACGTCGGGAATCCCGAGGGCGGTGTTGATCAGGGGGCCGATGTGCGCCTGGCGTTCCGCGACCCCGAACGCATTCGACACGTAGGTCTGTCCGATCCGCTTCGGGTCAATCCCAGACCGGTCCATCGCTTCCAGCGCGACGCGGGTCGCCGCTTCGCGTCCGCTGTCCGGCAGGCGCCCGTAGCGCGTCGACGCCGCGCCAACGACCCACGTCTCGCGCACGGTCGTCCCACCGGGAGCGAGCCTCGCGACGGCGATAACGATTAGCCGGGTGCGGCGGGGGCGGACGACACATCCGGAAGCCCGATCACCCGGCGGAGCTTGTCGAAGACCCGGGCGGCCTCGTCGGCGTCCAGGCTCTTGATGAGGACGCGCCCGTCGCGGCTCAGGGTGACCTCGCGCTCCATGGCGGCGATGAGCATGACCCGCGCGTCCGTCACGCCGATGCCCGCGGTCTCGAGTCGACGTTTCGCGTCGGCGAGGTCGAGGGAGAGCTTCGGCAGCGGGATCGCCTCGAAGGCGCCCTTCGAGGCGCAGAGCGCGAGGGTGTAGTAACTCACAGGACCGTCGCGTGCCGGAGGACGTCGTCGAGCATCTGGTCGACGTCGATGCGCTCCTCTTCGGCAGCGATCTGGACGAGGTTGGAGCGCGTCGCCGGCTTGGAGGGCACGGCTTGGCAGCACAGCCCCGGGCGCGTGGAGATCCCGTAGGTGCCGATCGACTTCGCGACCGTCTCGATCTCGCTCTTGTCGAAGCCGATCAACGGCCGGACGATCGGGAGCGACACCGAGGCGGTCGCCGTTCGCATGTTGCTGAGCGTCTGGCTCGCGACCTGGCCGAGAGATTCGCCCGTCGCGAGGAACGTGGCCCCCTCCCGGACCGCCAGCCGCTCGGCGGAGCGCCACATGAACCGGCGGCAGAGTACGCAGCCGACGTGCCGGTCGGTCTCCCGCATGAGCTTGATCTGGGTCGGGCCGTGCGGCAGGAGGACGAGCGGGATCTTCTGGTTGTACCGGACCCGGAGGAGCTCCAGGTGGTCGACGACCTTGGCGAGCGGCGAATCGTCCGTGAACGGACGGTTGTCCATGTGGACGCACGTCATCTCGTGGCCCTGACGGAGCATGAAGTGGAGAGCGACGGGCGAATCGATCCCGCCGCTCATCAGCATCACGCCACGCGACATGGACCCCCGACGACCGAAGGAGCCCGTCCGGCGTATTTGAGCGTGCTCCGGCGAGTCCGCTAAAATACCGGGCCTAAGTGCGCCGCCGACGCGATGGAGAAAGCCGCTCCGGTGGAGCTGTTCGTCCGGAAGGAAGGCGAGGGCTCGGCGATCCTCCTCGTGCACGGGATCGGCGGCGACCACGCGGTCTGGAACGCGATCCTCCCCCGCCTCGCGGTGGGGCACCGCGTGCTCGCGCCCGACCTCCGCGGCCACGGACAGTCCCCGTACCCCGCGGATTCGACGATGGGATTTGCCGAGCTTGCGGGGGACCTGGTGGCGCTCCTCGACCGGGAGAACATCGACCGCGCCCACGTCGTCGGGATGAGCGCGGGTGGGTTCCTCGCCCTCACTCTCGCCCTCTCCCATCCGAACCGGGTCCGCTCCCTGGTGTTGATCGGAAGCGCCGGGCACTGCGACGCGCACACGCGCAGCATCGGGCAGCGCTGGGCGGACACCTATCGGGAGGAGGGGTTCGAGGCGTTCGCGCTCCGGATGCTGAAGGACATTTACTACCCCGACTGGATCGAGGCCCACCTGGACGTGGCGGACCGCGTTCGGGACTCGCTGCGCGACCGCGACCTCACGGGCATGCTGCGATGGGGGGAATCGGTCCGGTCGTTCGACCTCCGGGGCCGCCTAACGGCGCTTCGCGCCCCGACCTTGGTCGTGCAGGGCATGGACGACCACGTCGTCGACCCGTCGCACGCCCGACTCCTTCGGCAGACGATCACCGGGACCCAGGTCCGGCTGCTGGCGCAGACCGGTCACATGGTGCCCGTGGAGCGTCCCGACGAGACTTTGGAAGCCATCCAGACGTGGACGGAGCGAGCCGACTCCCGGCCACCGACCTAGACGGAGCGGGGCGGCTTTTCTACCCGCGGGGTCTCCGAGTGCCGATGGCCTCGCCCGCTCCCGACCGAACGACGGCGCGGCTCGAAGAGCTCGAGCGACAGGTCGCCGACCTTCGGCGCCGTCTGCAAGCGATCGAGGCCCGCTTTCTCCAACCGCGGAACGAGCACCCTCTCGACTCCGAGGTCGTGAAGGAGAAGGTGCGGTTCGATTGGCAGAGTTAGGTCGCTCGGACGGCTCGTCGGACGGGACCGCCCGAGCCGTTGTGGAACGCTGGCCGGCGGACGACCTCCCGAAAGGAAGGGCCGGCGCGGCCGTGACCATGGTCCTTCGGGACGGGAATCGAGACGTCGAGGTGCTCCTCATTGAACGGACCGTCCGGACGGACGACCTCGCGTCGGGCCATGTCGCCCTTCCAGGGGGTCACACGGACCCCGAGGACGCCACGCTCGCGGCGACGGCGATCCGAGAGCTCACGGAAGAAGTCGGACTCGGGAGCCACGACGTCGACCTGCCGCTGCGCCTGCTCGGGGTCGAACGGGCGGACCTGTTCGGGCTGGATGTCGCGGTCTTCGCGGCCCGCCTCGGTTCCCGACCCGCGCAACTCGTACCGAGCCCGGCCGAGGTCGCTCACATCTTTTGGCTGCCCCTCCCCCGACTCGCGGAGGTCGAATCGGTCGAGCGCACGACGCCGATGGGTCCTCGGAAGGTGGCGGCGGTCGTCGACAACGGTCGCGTCCTCTGGGGATTCACGCTGCGGATCCTTCGGACCTACCTCCGGCCGCCCCCCTCCCCTGGGTCCTGAGCCCCCCGCGTCAATTCGCGCGCATCGGGAGAGATACCCCGCCGGATTGGCGCAGAGTTCGACTCGGTTTCCGAGATTTCCCGACGACCTTCCGACGAAGAGTTCTTAATCCTGTCACTCGCATTTCTGTCACGGGCGACGGGGACAGCCCCGCTGCCCGTTGGTTTCCGTGAGCCACGCGCAACGCCTGCCGGCCGAGCTCCGCGAATTCCTCGCGCTGCCCGGACCCCAGTCGCTCCTGGTTCGGGGACCGCCGGGCTCCGGTAAGACGACGCTCTGCCTCGCGCTCCTGGAAGCGGCGGCGGGACATCGGATGCTGCTCACGAGCCGGGTCACCCAGGCCGAGCTCCTGCGGGGCTTCCCGTGGCTCGGCGACAACGGGACATCGAGCATCCAGATCGTCGACACCGGCTCGCTCGAGGGAAAGCTCCGCGACGTCGCGCGAACGGCGGCGAAGACCAACGAGCTCGTCCAGGGCGACTCGAAGGAGCACGACGACCTCGCCGAGTTCCTCTGGCTGCCCTCCCCCATCCAGGAAGCGTGGAGCCGACTCCCGGCCGACGCCGCCTCGATCATCGTCATCGATTCCTGGGACGCCCTCGTCGAGCAGTACCTCGGCGGGTTCGGACCCGCTCCCATCGACCTGCCGGACCGCGCGGAAGTCGAGCGGATCCTCCTCCGCCAGCTCTCGAAGGGCCGCTCGCACGTTGTCATCGTCCTCGAACGCCGCGACGAGACGCAGCTCGACTACCTCGTCAACGGGGTCATCGTGACCCAGCGGGAGGTCGGGAACGACCGCCTCGAGCGCTGGCTCCACCTCCCGAAGCTGCGGGGGATCCGGATCGCGAACGGCTACTACCCGTACACCGTCGAGGGCGCGCGGTTCCAGTGCATCGAGCCGATGAAGCCCTACTCGGAGCTTCACAAGGGCAAGTACGAGCCCGAGCCCGACACGATGCCGGGCCATCTCTGGCCGGGTTCGCGCTCCTTCGCCGAAAACTTTGGTCGGCTCCCCATCGGCAAGACGACCCTGTTCGAGACCGACGCCGACCTACCGGACCAGGTCCTCCAGATGCTGATCGCCCCGATGGTCGCCGCCGTCACCAACTCCCGGGGGCGGACCCTGATCATTCCCTCCCCCTCCCTGTCGGCGAAAGAGGTGTGGGACTCTCTGAAAGGCACCGCCGCCCCGGCCCGGCTCGAGCAGGGGATCCGGGTCATCGACGTGACGGGCCAGCTCGCCGGCGCCGCCCAAGAGGGAGCGCCGGAGCTGGAACCGCTCCTCCTCCCGGTTCGGGGACTTCTTCCCTCGTCGCCCCCGCACCCCGGCTCGACCGAGCCACCCGACACCGAGGTCCGACGCTTCCTCTCGGGAGGCGGGGTGACGGGCGCTCCGATCCTCGCGATCGCCTACCTCAGTGGGTTTGCCTCGCTCGCCGCCGCGCTCCGCGCGCCCATCACCCCCGAACAGGTCGACAACTTCCCCGCGATGGTCCAATCCATGATCGGCAGCTCCCCGATGCACCTCGTCGCCCTCGGACGGAGCGGCGCTCCGCTCCTCGAGTCGCTCCGGCCTCTGGCGTCGACCCACCTGCACCTTCGCGTGCGGCAGGGGCGCGTGTTCGTCTACGGCTCGCGACCGTGGACCTCGGGCCTCGTTCTCGCGGAAGGGTCGGGGCAGGTCCCCTACGACCTGCTCCGGGTCGTCTAGGTGTCCGACCTGACTTCGCAGCCGGCCATCGCTGGGGCCGGTCCCGAGGGCGGCGCGTGAGCGCGCCGACGGACGACGGAGCGACGTTCCGCGCGTTCTTCGACGTGGCGCCGATTCCATTCTTCGTGCTCGACCGGGAACGGCGGATCCGTCGGGCGAACGCCGCGGCACTCCGTACGTTTGCGGCGTTCGGTCCCGAACTGGGTGGGCGGCCGTTCTCGAGCCTCCTCAGCGGCCCGTCCCAGGCCCGAGTCGACGACGCGTTCCGTTCCGCCTCCCGGGAACCGCCCCTCTCCGACTCTGTGACCGCGGAAAGCGCATCGGCGGCCGGGAAAGGCTGGCCGATGGAGCTCACCATCGTGCGACTTCCCAGTCGGAAGGAGGCGGAGTTCGGGGCCGTCCTCCGCGACCTACGTGTCGCGCCCTCGCCGGCGGGCGCGGAGAAGGGAGCGTACACGCTCGCGGAACTTCTGATGGCGAACCGTCTCCGAGAGTTGGTGTGAGGTCGATGGCGCATGGATAACACGGCATTGGGCGCCGGGATCGCGTCGCTGGTCGGCGCCGCGCTCTATCTGTTCGTCGGATGGCGGATCTCCCGACGGGCCGTGTCGCCGGAATCCCGCTTCGCCGCGTCCCAGTTCACTTTGTTCTGGATTGCGCTCTCCGGCGCGACCGCCATCGGGGGACTCCTGAGCCTCGTCGCCGCGTTCACGACCCCAGCGCTCGCGCTCGCGGTCACGATCACGGACCTGAACATCCTCCTGGCCTGCGCGCTCCTCTGGGGCCTCGTCGGCTACCTCGTCTATCTCTACACGGGCCGCGGGTTCGTCGTCCCACTCGCGGTGCTGTACGGGACGCTCTACGTTCTGCTCCTGTACTATCTCACGGCCGGGGACGCGACGTCGGTCGTGGTCACCGCCGGCACCGTGGGCGTCACGTACACCACTCCCGTCGGCGGGCCCATCCTCGGCGTCCTTGCGATCCTGCTGATCGTGCCGGAGTTCCTCGCCTCGTTCGCCTACTTCACGCTGGTGTTCCGGACCAAGGACCGGACGATTCGCTACCGCGTCGCCCTGGTCAGCTGGAGCCTCATCGCCTGGTTCAGCATCGGCTCTGCGAACATCGGGGCCGCTCTGGGTGGGGGCTTGGCGGCGGAGGTGTTCGGACGGTCGATCGGAGACATCGCGGCGCTCGTCATCCTACTCGCCTACTACCCTCCGATGGCCATCCGGAACCGGCTCGGCGTCGCACCGATCCAATCGCGGTCCTAGCGCCCGCACTCGCCCCCGATCCGGAGGGGAGCGCTCCTTCGGATGCCCCCCGGTGGCCTTCGGTGGACCCACCGAATTGTGGGCGCGCGCGCTTATAAACCGCCTTATATACCGTTCGGCGAGTGGGCCCGCATGGCGAAGATTCGAATCGAGAACGTAGTCGCCTCAACCTCCCTCGGAGACCAGCTCGACCTCCAGTCGATCGCGCTCGGCCTGGACGGCGCCGAGTACGAGCCCGAGCAGTTTCCCGGCCTCATTTACCGATTGAAGGAGCCGAAGACCGCGATCCTGCTGTTCCGGTCCGGCAAGGTCGTCTGCACCGGCGCGAAGAGCATGCGCGAGGTTGAACTGTCGATCGCGAAGGTCTCCGCCCAGATCCGCAAGGGCGGGCAGAAGATCAACATGCACCCGAAGATCGAGGTGCAGAACATCGTCGCGAGCTCCGACCTCGAGTCGGAGATCAACCTGAACGCGATCGCCGTCACGCTGGGTCTCGACCGGGTCGAGTACGAGCCCGAGCAGTTCCCCGGTCTCGTCTGCCGCATCGAAGAACCTCGTGTGGTCGTGCTCCTGTTCGGCTCGGGAAAGCTCGTCTGCACCGGCGCCCGAAAGCCTTCGGACGTCGAGGTCGCGGTCAAGAAGATCACCAAGGAGCTTCGCGGGGCGAGCCTCCTCCGCTGAGGCCGACCCTCGGTCGGCCCGCGTGACGCTCCCTCCCGACCTCCCCGTCGTCGACCACCACTGCCACCTCTCGCCGAACGGCGAGGGGGTGGCGGCGGCGCGACGGTTTCGTAAGGCAGGCGGGACCCACCTCTTCCTCGCGACCCAGGCCTACGCCCCTGGCCCCATCACGACGCTCGCCGGCTACGAGTCCCAGTTCGAGACCACGGAGCGCCTGTCCCAAACGATTCTCCGAGAGGCGGGCGTCGTCGTCTACAACGTCGTCGCGCCCTATCCCGTCGACCTCATCGCCGCCGGCGAGCTGATTGGGGTTCCCGCGGCCCGCGACCTCCACCGGGCCGCCCTCGACCTCGCCGGCCATTGGGTCCGGGAGGGTCGCGCGGTGGCCCTCGGCGAGGTCGGTCGCCCGCACTTCCCGACAAGCCCCGAGGTCCGCGCCGCGGCGGACGAGGTGTTCGTCCACGCCCTCGAGGTCGGCCGCGACGTCGGTTGCCCGGTCGTGATCCATTCGGAGGACCTGGATCCGGAGGCGGTCCGAGAACTGGCGCGCCTCGCCCGGTCGGTCGAGTTTCCCGCGGGCCGTCTCGTGAAGCACTACCAGCGTCGCCTCTTCCCGCCCGACCTCGTCGGTACCGCGGTGCCGTCCTACCTCGCCCGGCGGGAGCTGTGCGACGAGTCCCTCGGCTCCCCAGGGTCGTGGTTCTGGGAGACCGACTTCCTCGACGACCCGCGGCGACCCGGCGCGGTCCTGGACATCGAGACCGTGCCGAGGCGCGCTCGAGCCGTCGCCGAGCGCACCCCCGACCTCATCGAACGGCTACAAATCCCGTTCGTGAAGTCGGTCGAGAGCGTCTACGGGTTCCGACCGGACCCCGCCGAGGCGGTGCCGGATTGACGCGGGCGCGCGGGAGGCTGATCGCCCTCGAGGGGATCGACGGGAGCGGCAAGTCGACGCTCGCCAAGAGTCTCGTCGCCCGGTGGCGCCGCCGCGGACGCCGCGTCGCGCTCTGGCGCGAGCCGACCGACCGCGCGCTCGGCGCCCGAGCCGCGAGCGCGAACGACGACGACCCGCGACTCTCCTCCGCCCTCTTCACGCTCGACCGGGCGCTCCACCGCCCCCAGCTCGAGGCGCTGCTCGCGAAGTCGGACGTCGTCGCCGACCGGACATTCTATTCGACCCTCGCCTACCAGGGAAGCGCTCTCGAGCCGCGCGCGCGACGGGCGCTCGAAGAGATGCAGCGCGCGGTGGCGCTCGAGCCGGATGTCGTCGTTTGGTTGGACCTACCCCCCGCGAAGGCCCTGAAGCGGGTGCACCGGCGGGGAGGGTCGCGCTCGCCCTTGGAGCGACTCGCGACACTTCGACGGGTCTCGCGGGCCTACCGGTCGATGGCGGACCGCGGTGGCTGGCTCGTGCTCGACGCGGAGAAATCCCCCCGGGAGCTCGTCGAGCTGGCCGACCGGGCACTGACCGAGGGCGCCACGCGCCGCCGCCGAACGGGAAGCTGATTTACCCCCCGCGCGTCGGCCGCGCCGGTATCATCGTGGGCAAGATCCTGCGCGCCGAGGAGACGCTCGACTCGAGCTTCGCCCCCCCGCGGCTCGTCCGGCGGGATGGGGAACTCGACCTCCTGCGCAAGCGCTACCGCGACGCGCTGACGAAGGGAGGGGCGTACCACCAGCTCGTGACCGGGGGGATCGGTTCGGGCAAGACCGCCATCGCCCACCGCCTCGGTTCCGACCTCGAGAAGGGCGGGAAGCTCGGCGGGATCGGGGTGCAGCGCGTCTACGTCAACTGCTGGCGCCGGTCGAGCGACCGGACGGTCCTCCACCATCTGCTGCGCGCGGTGGGGGTCTCCCTACCGGACCGCGGCTACGCGCTCGCCGAGATGTTGGACGTCTTCGAGCAGGGGATCCGCAAGTCGCCCCGCCACCTCCTGGTCGTTCTCGACGAGGTGAGCGCCCTCGTCCGCCAAGAGACGAAGCTCGTCTACCTGCTGACGCGCTCCCCCGAGGTCAACCTCGGGTCGATCTCCCTGTTCCTCGTGGCCTCCGAGGACGTGCTTCCCTACCTCGACCCCGCGAGCCGGTCGAGCTTCGGCGTGACGCACCGGCTCCAGCTGAAAGGCTACGACCGCGCGGACCTGACCGAGATCGTCCGATATCGCGCGTCGCTCGCGCTCGCGCCCGGCACGTTTCCCGACGAGGTGGTCGAACAGATCTCCGCGCTCGCGAGCGGGTCGGGCGACGCTCGGTTCGCTCTCGAGCTGCTCACGAACGCCGCCCGCATCGCCGAGGAGGCTGGTGCGTCGTCCATCGAACCCGAACATGTCCGCGCGGCGAAAGGCTCCGGGTACCCGACGCTCACCGAAAGCAAGCTCGAGGAGTTGCCCGAGGCGCCCCTGCTCATCCTCCTGGCACTCGCCCGCTCGCTTCGCGGGCCGAAGGCGCGCATCCCGACCGAGCGGGTCCGCACGGCGTACTCCGCCGTGGCCGAGGAGTTCGGCGCCGCTCCGGTGAGTCGGGTGACGTTCTGGCGCGCGGTGAAGGAGCTCGAGCGCGAAGGGATCGTGCAGGTCGAGCCAACGGGCTCCGGACAGTCCTCGCGGCTCGGCATGGACGAGGTGCCGGCGAGCTTTCTGGAGACGCTCCTCCGCGAGAAGGTCGCGAAACGCGTCGTCGCTGGCAAACCCTAATGGGCCTCCCGGGTTCGGAATCGTCCGTGGCGAGCGCGTCGACGGCGGAGTCGACGTCCCTCGTCGGGCCGCGGCTCCCGGAGTGGATCCGCGTCCGCCCGCCGCATGGGGCCGACTACCAGAGCGTTCGGGACACGGTGGCCCGCCTTGGGCTCGGGACCGTCTGTCGGGAAGCACGCTGCCCGAACCTTCCCGAGTGCTGGTCCGCCGGCACGGCGACGATCATGCTCCTCGGAACGGACTGCACACGGAGGTGCGGATTCTGCGCCGTCACGACACACTGGCCCCGCGGCAAGGTCGACGCGTCGGAACCCGCTCGCGTCGCCCAGGGCATCGCCGAGTGGGGACTCCGCTACGCGGTCCTCACGCAGGTCTGCCGGGACGACCTTTCCGACGGGGGCGCTGCGATCCTCGCGGAGACGGTCCGAGAGATTCGGGCTCGCTCGCCCTCGACCCTGGTCGAACTCCTGATCGGGGATCTGGCGGGCGATGAATCGAGTCTCGCGACGGTCCTCGACAGTCATCCCGATGTCCTCGCTCACAACCTCGAGACGGTCCGGTCGCTCTCGCCGAGCGTCCGCGACCGGCGCGCGGGGCATGACCGCTCCCTCGAGGTCCTGCGAGCGGCGCGGCGGCTCGGGCCCCCGACGCTCGTCACGAAGAGTTCGGTCATGCTCGGTCTCGGCGAAACCGAGGAGCAGCTCACGGGAGCGTTTGACGAGCTGCGCGACGCGGGCGTCGACCTCCTCACCTTGGGTCAGTACCTGAGGCCGTCCCCCGACCACCTCCCCGTCGCCCGGTATGTTCCGCCCGAGGAGTTCGAGCGGTTCGTGGGCCTCGCGACCCGCGCCGGGTTCGCGGGCGTCGAGTCGGGGCCGCTCGTCCGCAGCTCCTACCACGCGGAACAGCTCTACCGCGCCGCGCGCGCCCGGTCGGGCTGATCATGGCGAAGAAGGCCCGCCGCAAGCTCGACGAGGACACTCCGGAGACCCGCTTCCAGTTCCCCGATTTCGAGGTCGAGAAATTCCTCCGCCATGAGTTCGAGCAGACGTTCGCGACCATGCTCGCCATCGGGCTCGCCGTCGCCCTCGCGGTGGTCTCGTGGGCCCTCGACCGAGCCGGACTTCCCTACGTCGTCCCGGCCGCGATCGGGGTCGCGGTGATCGCCTTCTCCCCGTTCCTGATCCAGCGGCTCCGCCCCGCCGCCGAGGAGTACACGAAGGGCGACTGGGTCGGGCTGATCCTGACGGAAGCGTTCGGCTGGCTTGGGATCTGGTTCCTGCTCCTGGACGTTCTGCGGCTCTAACGCTGGGTCGGCCGCGAAGCGGTCCGAAGCCCCGCGAGTCGCTTGCCGAACAATCCGACCAGCGCCTGGGAAAGGGCCGTCGAGCTCGGTGTTTCGTTGAGAGGCCCGACCGTCGGGGGCGGCCCGGCGCGCAGGTCCTTCCCCACGGGGAGTCGTGGCCACGCTTCCGCGAGCAAGGCCTCGAGATGGCGCTCGGCGCGGATCGTATCGACGGCGAGCTGGCCTTCCTCGGTGAGGTAGGGCCCCTGGACGACGTTCGCGCCCGGGTCGAGCCACTTGGCGAGGAAGTCGTCGGCGCGCGCGAGTCCCACGGGCGGGCCGCGGCGGACCTGGACCGCCGGCAACGTTCGGTGGTCGACCTCGACCAACACAACGAGCTCCTCGTCGGCCGCCGCGCTCGCGGTCCCGAGGACGGTGAATCCGAGACGCTCCGCCTCGGTGGACGCCGCGCGCTCGGCCTTCTGCAGCTGGGGGTAGAGAATGTCGTCGACGAGTTTCGGGCGGACGAACCGCATCACCGCGACGTGGGTTCCGCGCCGCGACGACTGCGCGATCCCGTCGTCGAGGGACAGCGGAGCGGGGGACGCCGCCTCGAACGCCCCCTCGGTCGGCGACTGGAGATACCGGTCGGCGGCGAGGATGAACGCCGCCATGTTCCGACGGGTGAGGGCGGTGGAGACATTTCGGGCGGGGTCGACGGGGTCGTCGACGACGAGCGCCACCTCGTCTGGGACCCGCGGCTTCGATGCCGCGTCGTGCGCGATCTTGGTCGGGATCGTCCAGTTGCGCGCCGCCTCCAGTAGGGGCCGCAGTCCTCCGAACTTGATCACCAGCAGTTCGACGAGGTAACCGGAGAACCCGCCGGTCTTCGCCTCCGAGCCGTAGATGCCGTGCGCGCGCAGGAACTGCTTGGCGAGTCGCACCTGCCCCACGAGCTCGGGCGTCTCACGGACCGAGAGCCACTGCTGGTGGAACGGAGTGCGGTCCACCGCGGTGATCGGGTGAGCCCCGTCCGGAACGGCGTAGCCCGGAACGGCCTCGACGGAGAACTCCTCGAACCGGCCGCGGAGGTAGGGGTGCTGCGCGTAGCGGACCTCCGGGTTCGACAGAATCGCGCGCCCGATCGCCATGCCTTGCGCCTCCAGTCCGGCCCGGTCGAGGGTCGTGGGGAAGAGCAAGAACAGGTCGAAGTCGAATCGGTCGACCAAGAATGTCCCCCGGGCCGCGCTTCCAGCGACCAGCGCGCGCTCGAGCGGACTCTTCCGCTCTTGTGCGGCATTCTGGGCAGCCTGGACCAATTGGTCACGGATGTTCGCGACGCGAGCGAGCATCTCGGGAGTAGGGGAGATGCGGGCGAGGACTCGCCGCTCGATGTCGGCGGCGGCCGCCACGTCGTCCGTCATAGGCGGCGCGATGCGCTGCGAACGATGAAACCTTCCGACGTCCGCTGGCCCCGAGACCGAGTCGTTATCGGAGACGACGCCCTCCTATTGGGGGAGCTCTCCGGGTGTCCGCTTCGTCCGTTGCGATCGGCCGCACGCCGATGCTCTCCGAACCACTCCCCGGCGGGAAGGTGCGCTGCACGGCGTGCGCGCGGTACTGCGTGATACCGTCCGGTTCGCACGGATTCTGCTACGTTCGGAAGAACGAGAGCGGGAAGCTCGTCCTGCTCACCTACGGTCGCGCCGCGGCGACGCAGGTCGACCCGGTCGAGAAGAAACCGCTCTCCCACTTCCATCCCGGCAGCCGGGTGTTCTCGATCGGGACGGTCGGCTGCAATTGGCGCTGCCAGTACTGCCAAAACGCGGAGATCTCCCAAGAGCACGTGGTCCAGGGGCGGGCGCTGTCGCCGTCCGCCGCGGTCGCGATGGCGCAGCGGTTCGAGTGCGACGGCGTGACCTTCACCTACAACGAGCCGACGATCTTCGCGGAGTTCGCCCTCGACATCATCCGGGAGGCGAAGGCGGCGGGGCTGTTCGCGAACTTCGTCACGAACGGCTACATGACCCCCGAGGCGGTCGAGCTGATCGGCCCCCACCTCGACGCCGTCAGCGTGGATTTCAAGGGGAGCGGAGAACCGGGGTTCCTCCGGAAGTACATCTCGGCAAAGGGACCCGAGCCGATCTTCGACTCCGCGATTCGACTCCAGGAAAAGGGCGTCCACGTGGAGGTCACCAACCTGATCGTTCCCGAGGTCGGGGACGACAAGGAGGCGCTTCGCAAGCTAGCTCGCTTCGTCCGAGACCAGCTCGGTCCATCGACGCCGTTCCATCTTCTCCGATGGCATCCCGACTACCGGATGCTCGACCTGCCGGTCACCCCGATCAAGACGCTCGAGGCGCTGCATGCGATCGCGAAGGAGGAGGAGCTCGAGTACGTGTACCTCGGGAACGTGTGGGGGCACAAGCTGGAACACACGTACTGTCCCGCGTGCGGCGTGATGGCGGTCCGGCGCTACGGCTTCACGATCCAGGACTGGGCTCTGGGACCCGGAAATCGCTGCCGCTCGTGCGGGCACTCCATCCCCATCGTGGGCACACTCCCAGCGGGATACATCCCCACGTTCGCGACCCCGATAGCCTGACTCGCGCCGCGATCGAGCAGCCCTGGAGGGTATCCATCGGTCGACTATGGGAGGGGGGCGGAGACCGATCCGCCGCTGAACGTACACGGGTTGGGATTCGAGATTTCCACGACCAATTTGTCCCCCAGGCCGTGAAGGTCCGAACTCCCCAGGCGGAGCGACATGGACTCGCCGCTCGTCATCAGAACCGTCGCGCCCGAACTCCAGGTCTGCGTCTGGAATGAGTAGTTGGCGATGAGCTGGCCCGACACCCCGAACGCCACCACACTCCAACCCGATCCTGGCGTGAGGTTCGATCCCCGCGAGTCAACGACCTGGAAGGCGAGGTAGACCCACTGGTCTCGATCGCTCGGATTGACCGCCATGGTGTAGGAATGGTTCCCGGGCCCGCCCGCTGGAGTTGCGCTACCGATGGCGAACGAGGAGCCGCCCAACGGTGTGTTTCCGCCCGGCGGAGCACCGCACCCTCCCGAAGGTCTGCTCAGTTGGATGTAGAGTTCCCAGCTGCCGGCAACCGCGATCAGGCCAATCACCGCGAGCACTACGACCAGGGTCCGCCGACGAATTCGACGCTGGGCGGGCGCTTCTCGCCCTCCGACGGGTCCACCTTGGGTCATGCCGGGGTTCACATGGGGCTCCCCGGTTGAACTATCCTTCGGACGCGCGCGTTCCGCGAATCCGAAAGTGTCATCCCACGGCGCGCTCCGCAGATGACCGACCATGCCCGAAGAACTTCCTGAGTTGTCCCTGCCAATCGAGGAGCGGGACCACGTCCTCGGCCCGCTCAGCGCCCGCTACAAACTGGTCGAATACGGCGAGTACGATGCCCCCCACTGCCGGCACGTCGTTGGCACCGTGCGCGAACTGGTGCGGGAGCTCGGCGACGACCTGTGTTTCGCGTTCCGGAACTTCCCCCAGCCCCACCTCCACCCCCGCTCCCGGCCGGCCGCCGAGGCGGCGGAGGCCGCCGGCATGCAAGGGAAGTTCTGGCTCATGCACGACCGACTGTTCGACCATCAGGACGAGCTCGGCGACGCCGAGATCCGGGAGATCGCGCGCGGCCTCCCGGTGGAGATGGCGCACTACGAGCGGGACCTCGCGAACGGCGACGCCGCCCGGCGCGTCGCGGACGACATTGACCTCGCGGAGGACGACGGAGTGGGGGACACGCCGACCTTCTTCGTGAACGGGACGCTCCACGTTGGGAAGTACGAGTTCCTGCCGCTCCTCGAGGCGCTCAAGAGCACCGTCCCGAAGTGAGCCGGTCGACCGCCCAGCGGTCGATGGGCCGGCGCCGCTACTTGCGCCGTGTCGGCTTCGCCGACGATTTGAGGGCGGCGACGAGCGGGGTGACATCGGGCGGTCCGTCGTACCGAACGCCCTGAATGAAGAACGTCGGCGTCCCGTTCACTCCGCTTCGGATGCCGCCGGAGTAGTCCTCCTGGATCCGGGCCAGGTGGACGTGAGCGGCGACCTCCTTCTCGATACGCTTCGCGTCGAGCCCCCACCGCTTCGCCTCGTCGAGGAAGATCGTTGGCTGCCCGAGGGACGGCTGGTGCTCGAAGACGAAATCGTGCATCTCCCAGTACTTGCCCTGCGCTCCGGCCGCCTCGACGGTCTCCGCCGCCCAGAGCGCCTGCGGATGCGCGTAGGTGAGGGGGAAGTTGCGGAACACAAACCGAAGTTCGGACCCGAGCTTCTTCTGGACCTTCTGAACGACCGGATAGGCGGCGCCACAGTGAGGGCACTGGTAGTCCCCGAACTCCACCAGCACGATCGGGGCATCGACCGGGCCCTCGGAGTGGTCCTCGGCCCGGACGGGAATCGAGAGACGGGGAGGTTGGTAGTTGGCGGGCAAGTCGGCTCCCTCCGTCCGTCGACCCGGCTAGAGGGACTCGAGCGCCGCGAGGATGCCGTCGGCCCCGGGATTGATCCCATCGGGAGAGAGCAAGCTCCACCGGATCACGCCGTCGGCATCGATGACGAACAAGGCGCGCTCGGACTCGCCGATGCGGGGGTTGTACGCCCCGTACAACTGCGACACGGCCCCCTTCGGCTCGAAATCGGACAGGAGCGGGAAGTTCAATTTCCGGTCCTTGGCGAAGGCCAGGTGCGACCAGATGCCGTCAACGGAGATCCCGAGGACCTCAGCGTGGAACTTCTTGAACTCGGGCATGACCTGGGCGTAGAGCGCCATCTGGTCGCTGCACACTGGGCTCCAATCGGCCGGATAGAACGCCATCACGACGGGCTGCCCACGAAAGTCGCGGAGCGACACCGACTGATCGGGCGTGGTATGGAGGGTGAATGCGGGTGCCCTCGTCCCAGCGGGGAGAATCGGGTCGGTCTTGCCGACGCCCTTTGAGTGCGGCATCGCCCGACTGGTGAACTCGCCGATATAAGAATCCGTCCTTGCCGGGCCACGCCGTGACCCCGTCGGGGGCCCGCCGGTGAACGTGACGTTACCCCAGTCGCGGTGCTCAAATCGTCGAGTGCCCGATCCGACTCGCGATGGAACTCGGCGTCGACAGCTTCGCGGCGGCGATAGCGGACCCGTCGAGCACCAGCCCGCCGAAGCCAGTCGAGCGGATGCACGAGCTCCTCGAGGAGATCGAGTTCGCCGACCGAGTGGGCCTCGATGTCTTCGGGATCGGCGAGCATCATCGCCCGGAGTTCCTCGATTCCGCGCAGTCGGTGATCCTCGCGGCGGCCGCCGCACGGACCCAGCGCATCCGGCTCACGAGCGCGGTCACGGTCCTCAGCGCCGCGGACCCGGTCCGCGTCTTCGAGGAGTTCGCCACCCTCGACCTCATATCGAACGGGCGGGCCGAGATTGTCGCGGGCCGAGGTTCGTTCGTCGAGTCCTACCCGTTGTTCGGCCTGGACCTCGACGACTACGACTCGCTGTTCGCCTCAAAGCTCGACCTCTTGCTCGCGATTCGCGCGAATCCCCGCGTGACCTGGTCCGGTAAGCACCGCCCGGCCCTGAGGGACCAGGCGATCTACCCGCGACCGGTCCAGGACCCGCTGCCGATCTGGGTCGGAGTCGGTGGGACTCCCGCCTCGTTCGTTCGCGCCGGCACGCTCGGACTCCCCCTGATGGTGGCCATCATCGG
Source organism: Thermoplasmata archaeon (assembly GCA_022750115.1). Taxonomy (GTDB): domain Archaea; phylum Thermoplasmatota; class Thermoplasmata; order Lutacidiplasmatales; family UBA184; genus Lutacidiplasma. Next base: position 15,785 of record JAKIWI010000010.1, on the reverse strand, counting down.
CGGCGCGCCGGTGCGGTTTCGCCAGCTCGTCGACCTGTATCGGGAGGCCGGGCGACGGGCCGGGCACCCGCCCCAGTCGCTGCGCGTCGGGCTCCACATGATCGGATTCCTCGGCGACACGGCCGAGAAGGCGGCCGACGATTTCTTCCCGGGCTATGCGCACACCTTCACGGAGATTGGGAAGGAGCGCGGCTGGTCCCCTACGACCCGCGCGCGGTTCGATGCGGAGACCGGCCCCGACGGGGCGCTCCTCGTCGGCGACGTCGAGTCCGTGGCGAAAAAGATCCTCACGGTGAACTCCGACCTGGGCGGGATCTCCCGGATCACATTCCAGATGGGCGTATCGACCGTCGCGCACGCGAAGATGATGCACTCGATCGAACTCCTGGGGACCGGGGTGGCGCCGATCGTTCGAAAACGGCTCGGATCCGGCCCTAGGCCCGGTTGAGCCGCCCCCGATTTCGGGCTCGGGGTTCGCCCGGCGCCGGCTCGGCCCGCTCCCGCAGGAGCCACGCGCTCCGCTACCACCGCCCCCGCTACCGTTAAGTTAACGCAAAGCGTTGAGACCATTGATGGCGAGCGCGGTGACGACGGTCCCCGTGAAGGCCGACACCCTCCGCCGGTTGCGGGGATACAAAGCCGGCGGGGCGAGCTTCGACCAGGTCCTCAACGACCTCATGGACGAGATTCCCCCTGCGGGATTCATCCAGGAGCACCTCCGCCGCCTCCGCGAGGAGGAGACCGTCGACTGGGACCGTGTCAAGGCGCAGCTCAAGCTCTAACCCGTGCCGTCCGCACGGATCCTGCTCACCCGCAGCGCCGAGAAAGAGTTCCGGGGCTGGGAGCGGCCCGTCCAAGAGCGATTCGCCGCGGCGATTGCGGAATTGGCGAGGGATCCTCGACGCGCGCGGCCCGGGCTCGATACCCGCCCCCTTCGTGGCCTCCGAGGGATGTGGCGGCTGCGCGTCGGTGATTTCCGGGGAATCTACCAAGTCGACGCCGCGGTCATCACCCTCACTCGGTTCGCTCACCGGTCGAGCGTGTACTAGCGAATCGACGGGCAGTTCGCGTCGGGCGGAGGTGCCGGGGCCAGGATTTGAACCTGGGAACTCCTGCGAGAGCAGATCTTGAGTCTGCCGCCTTTGGCCACTCGGCCACCCCGGCGTTCGACCCCGGGTGCACCTCCGGGGTTATTCCTCTTCGCCCGCGCCCGAAGCCTCGTCCTCGTCGGAGTCGAGCTCGACCTCGGCGGAGACGGCTTCGGCGATGGGCGGGTCGGCGGACGTCGGTAGGTCCGGAGCGGCCGTCGACCCGGACGCGATCGACGCGCGGCGAACGCGCCCGCACACGAGGCACGTTCGGACCCGATGGCCGCTGCGAAGGCGCGTTCGGACGGTCCGCCCCTCGACCCAGTACGCCGAGCATCCTCGGCAGTACAGCTCGCGGTACTCGGGGAGGAGTCGCACGTTGTAGCGCATGCCGACCTTCCGGGCGAGTCGCACGTACCGGTCGGCGAGACCCGTCGGTCGCCGGCGCGCCTCGGACTCGGCGAGGGCGAAGAGCGCGGAGACCCGCTCGCCGGCGACCCGGATCATCCGACCGGTGCGGCGGCCCCGCCGGCCCCGGCGGCCCCCGGCTGCGGCGCCTGGCATACCGGGCAAACGACCGCGACCGCCGATATCAGGGTGTTGCAGCGGACACAGTGGCGGGCAACTCCGCGCATCGAGGGCGGGATCCAATCGGGGGGCGGCGGGGGAAGCGTGAGGTACGTCGGGACCGGGGGGGAAACTGCGGGAAGCGCCGGCGCTGGATCCGAACCCTGGGGGATCGTGTGCCCGCACTCCCCGCAGAACAGCGCACCGTCGTCGACGGGGCGGGCGCACTGAGGACAAGTCGCCACGACCCCCCAAAGTATATGCCGTATATCTCCGTCGACGGTGCGTTGCCGAACCGGCGCGTCGCCATCGCTACGAGAAACCCGGCGCTGTACGCCGATCTCGTGGCGTGGATGCGCGAGATTCGGGTTCCCAGCATCTCGGTCTGGCCGGGGGACCGACTGCCTTCCGCGGTCGCCGCGGTCCTGACCTCGCCGGAGGAAGTCGCTCTGATTCGGCATCCGCGGGTGCTCGCCGTCGTCGATGAGTCGGACAAGACCGCGCTCCTCGCGGCCGTTCGCCACGCGCTCGCTCTCGGGGGATCTGCGGACGAACTCATCGTCGGGATCGACCCCGGCCCTCGCCCCGGCTACGCGGTGCTCGCCGCGGGGCTTCCGATCGCCGAGGGGAACATGGAAAATCCCGAGGCCGTCGGACGATTCGGCTCGCTGCTCCGCCGGCGGTTCCCCGGCCACCCGATCCGATTCCGCGTCGGGCGGGGCGACCCAGTCGCCCGCGACCGGATCGTGACCTCCCTGGCCCCGCTGCACCGCCCGGTCGAGCTCATCGACGAACGAGGGACCACCCCCAAGGGGAAGCGGCGCCTCCGCGACGCGACGGCGGCGCGGGCGATCGCGGGGGGCAGCGGCCCGGTGGTCCACGGCGAACCTCGGCTCGCCGTCACGGCGGGCGAGATCACGAACGTCCAACGCATGAGCCGGGAGGGCAGTGGGGGCTCCTTCACGATCTCGAAGACCGTCGCGAGCCGGGTGCTCCACGGCGAACTCACGCTCGCGGAGGCGATTGCGGCCGAGCGGGCCCGCTACGCCCTCCCCCCGCCGGTCGCGGGGCTCCGTCGACGCTCGCGGGCCGAACCGTCTTAAAGCGGCCCCGGCTCGGCGACCGATGGCGTCGCCCCTCGACCTCTCCCAACGAGTCCGGCGGCTCGTGCTCGAGAACGCCTCGGCGCACAGCGGGGCGCCCCAGTCCGGTCCGATCCTCGCCCGACTTCTCGCGACGGACCCAACGCTGCGCCCTCGGGCCGCCGAGGTGCGAGGACTGGTCGAGTCGACGATCGCGGCGGTCTCGGGCATCTCCCCCGCCGACCAAGCGGTCGAGCTCGGTCGGTTGGGGGGTCCCGAGACGGTCGCCGCCCGCCCGGTTCGGGCGGCGGACGAGCTCCCCGAACTCCCGGAGGCGACGAAGGGGAAGGTCGTCCTGCGGCTCGCCCCGTTCCCTTCCGGGGCGCTGCACATCGGCAACGCCCGCATGGTGTTCTTGAACGACTACTACCGGCGGCGCTACGACGGCCGCCTCCTCCTCGTGTTCGACGACACGGTCGGCTCGGAGGAGAAGCGGGTGGACTCCGAACTGTTCGGAGTGATCCAGGAGGATCTCCGACGCTGCGGCGTCGATGTGGACGGAGTCCTGTACAAGTCGGACCGCCTCGCGACCCACTACCAGTGGGCCGAGCGAGTGATCGCTCTCGGAGCGACCTACGTCTGCGTCTGTCCATCCGAGCTTCTCCAGGCGAATCGTCGCGCCGGGGTCGCCTGTCCCGAGCGCACCGAGACCATCGAGGAGACCCAGGCGCTCTGGAAGCGGATGCTCTCCGGGGAGTTCGCTCCGGGCGAGGCGGTCCTGCGTCTCAAGACCGACCTCCAGGGCCCCGACCCGGCGTTCCGCGACCGGGTGTTGTTTCGCATCAGCGACCTCGACCACCCTCGCGTTGGCCACCGATGGCGCGTCTGGCCGTTGCTCGAGTTCTCGTGGGCCGTCGACGACATCGAGCTCGGGATCACCCACGTGCTCCGCGGCAAGGACCTCGTGATGGAGGACCGGATGGAGCGCCACGTCTGGGATCTATTGGGGATCCGGGGCCCCCCGTTCCTCCACTGGGGGCTGCTGCGGGTCCGCGAGGCGAAGATCTCGAAGAGCAAGTCCTACGTCGAGGTCAAGAGCGGGGTGTACGACGGCTGGGCCGACCCGCGCACCTGGTCGCTCGCCTCCCTCGTCCGCCGGGGGATCACGGTCGATTCCATGCGGTCGTTCACGATGTCGTTCGGGCTCTCCCTCGCCGACATCGAGGTGCCGGCCGAGACACTCTACGCGGAGAACCGCACCCGGATCGACCCGATCGCTCGGCGCCGCATGTTCGCCGCCGACCCCGTCACTCTGCAGGTCGAGGGTTTCCCGGCCGACCTGATCTCGGTGACGCTACCGAACCACCCCGAGCGGCAGGAATTGGGGGACCGTACCCTTCCGCTCAGCGGGAGCTTCCTGCTCGCGAGGTCGGATGTGGTCGCCCACGCGGGCGAGACGATCCGCCTCAAGGACCTCGCGAACGTCGAGCTCCCGGCGACCATCCCGGATTCGGGGCCGGTCGCCGGGACCTTCGCGGGGCGAGAGAACCGCCGAGTTCCGAGATTGCAGTGGATCCCCGAGGGTCATTCGGTGAGCGTGGACCTCCTCGACCTCCAAGGGCAGCATCTGGTCGGCGTGGCGGAGGCCGCGCTCCGGGACGCCGCGCCGGGCGAGGTGCTCCAGTTCGAGCGGTTCGGCTTCGTCCGCACCGAGGACGACTGGACGCCGCGCAGTTCGCCCGTCCGCGTCTGCTACGGCCACCCGTAGCGCCGCGCCCCGAAGCGAAACGCTTTGGGGAGGGACCCCGGTCGTTCGGTGGAAGGGACGACCATGCGATTCTCGCACACCTCCATCACCGTCCGCGACATGGACGCGACGATCCGGTTCTACACCGAGGTCCTCGGCCTCGAGTTCGAGCGGCGACGGCGGATCGAGGAGAACAAGGCCGAGATCGCCTTCGTCCGCGACCCCGAGACCGGAGCCCGGGTCGAACTGACCCACTGGGACGACAAGCCGGTGTTCGAGGTTGGCGAGCAGCTGGACCACCTGGCGTTCGACGTTCCGGACGTGGCGGAGGCCGTCGCTTCGGCGAAGGCGAAGGGCGCGCGCGTCGCGAAGGAGCCGTACTCGCTCGCCGGCGGGACGAGCCGCATCGCATTCCTGCTCGACCCGAACGACGTTTGGATCGAGCTCATCGAGCGCCATCCCGAGTGAGGCTGTCCTGGTGAGCGGAGCGCTCGCCCCCCTCGAAGTGGCCCCGGCCGCGGACCCGCTCGCCTCGGGACGGGCGATGCGCGCCGTCTTCGGCGCGACGTTCTTCGTGCGGCTCTCCTTCGGGCTGACGCTCGCCGTCTTCGCCTCCTACATCGCGAGCCGCTCCGTCGGGCTCGACGCGAGCGCGGTCGGCACGATCGGCATCGTGAGCGCGCTCGCGCCGATCGGAGAGTTCTCGACCGTGCTGCTGTCGGGAATCCTCGCCGACCGGTACGGGCGCTTTCCGGTCCTGCTCGCGGGCACGGCCGGCGCGGCGGTCGTGATGTCGGTCGTCGCGGCGACCCGGAACCCGTGGGCCTTGGGCGGGGCCAACCTGATCTTCGGCGTCTCGAGCGGAGCGATCCTCGCCGCGAGCTTGGCGGTCGTCGGAGACCGCGCCGACGTCGGCCATCGCGGCTACGCGATGGGTCAGTTCGACGCGGTGAATCTCCTCGGTTGGATCGCGGGGTTCGCGCTCGGGTTCGCCGCTCTTGGTACCCTCCCCAACGACCGACTCCCGCTCGTCTTCCTCGGTGCCACCATCCTCCTGGCCGCCGGGTTCGTCTTCGCGCGCTGGACCACGCGGGCGGACCGCGAAGGTACGATCCGACAGTCGGTCGTGGACGTCTCGTTCCTCCTGCGAACCGCGGTACGTCGCGACGTGCTCGTCGTCACGCTCCCGTGGCTCGTGATCTACCTCCTGCTCGGTACACTGTTCGTGTTCTTGGGAGCCGCGGCGACCGGCAACGGCGTGCCCGCGCTCGAGCTGTCCGCCGCCATCGGGATCGGTGGATCGCTGCTGCTCGTCACGCAGCCGCTGTTCGGGCGCGCCGCCGACAGGTACGGACGATTCCGTCTCATGTCGATCGGCACCGTCGGATTCGTGGGCGTGCTCGCGAGCGCCGGTCTGCTCGCGACGTACGGACTTTCGATCCCCGCTCTCGTACTGCTCGGCGCGAGCGCCCTCCCCGCCCTCGCGTACGGGCCGGCTGCCCTCGCCGCGCTCGCCGACCTCAGCCGGACGCTCTCGCGGGCGACGACGATGGCGATCTACTCGCTCACCATCTCCCTCGGGATGCTCATCGGGCTCCTGGCGTCGACCGCCCTGTACGCGCACTACGGCGCAGAGGGCCTCGACGTTTTCTTCACGACGATCGCGGCGGCGCTGGTCGTCCTGACGATCGTCCGATACCGCGACCTTCGGGCGGCTGCCCAAGCGCCGCCCACTCCGCCGACGGTCGGGTCGGCACCCCTCTCCTGACGGCCGTCCGACCTACGACTCCGGCTCGATCACCAGGTGCCGGATCGCGGGGAACGTCTGGCGGAGGGCCAGCGACACCTGGTCGATGGCGCTCTCGATCTGGTCGGTGTTGAGGCCGTCCTGGAAGTTGACCCGGAGCGCCACGAGGACGTCCTCGGGGCCGAGCATCATCGACTGGAACCCGCGCACCTTGCGGACCCGGGTGTCCCGCTCCACGATCTGGAGGATCGTCCTCGCCTGTTCGGGCGAGACCGCCTTCCCGACGAGGAGCGGCCGGCTCTCGGCGGCCAGGAGGAGCCCGGTCAGGACGAGGAGGATCCCCATCCCGAAGGCCGCAATCCCGTCGATCTTGGTCTGGTGCGTGACGTAGACGATCGCGATTCCCGCGAAGGCGACGATCGAGCCGAACACCGAGACCACGTCCTGGTAGAAGATCGTCTTGAGCCCCTGGTGGGCCGATTCGAGGAGGTTGGTGAGCGTCTCCTTCCCCCGGCGGAGTTCCCGGAGGGTGACCAGGATCCCGATCAGGCTGAACAGGAGGGTGATCCCGACGACGGCGAGCGATTCCGGAAGGTGGGTCACGGGCGCCGGGTCGAGGATCTGACCGACCGAGTCGACGATGACGAGCAGGCCCGCGATCGTGAACGTCACGAGGGAGCCCGTGAACGACCAGAAGAACCGCTCCTTCCCGTAGCCGAACGGGTGGTCGTAGGTCGGGGGCTTCTGGGAGGCGACGAACCCCCAGAGGATCAGCGCCCCTCCCACGAGGTCGGTGATCGTGTAGATCGCCTGGGAGAGGACGGCGTGGCTTCCCCCCTGGAGGGCCACGTCCAGGTTCACGACGAACAGGACCGCCGACAGGGCGACGGTGGCGTAGATGATCACCTGGGGACGCATCGCGTCGGGAACTGACCTCCCCCAGACTACGGGCTCCGGCGGTTAACCGTTCGGATGTCGGTGGGGGATGCCCCCTCCCCTGATTTCACTCGATCTCGCGCTTGCGGCCGTCCTCGGACGCGAAATGGACCCAGCCCTGGTTGCTGTCGAGGACGAGGTCCCCCGCCACCCGGGCCAGCTTGGTGCCCTTCGCGATGACGAACTCCGCCTGCAGCCTGTGCTTCGAGAGCGGGTCACTCCCCCCGGACATCACCACACCCCGCACCGCGTCGATCCGCTGCCAATGGACCTCGAGGAACCGTCCGACCAGGATGGAGGGGGCGTAGTCGACCTCGGTTTGGTCGAGGCTGAGCCGGACGTCCCGGACGACCTCCGGCGAGCAGTTGTAGAGGTAGATCCGCCACGAACCGGTCGCCATGACCGGCGACGCGGCGAACTCGGGCTCGACCTCCTTGCGCTGGCGTTCTCCGACGGGCCACAGGTAGGGGAACAGGTGAGCGACCGTCCCTCCGCTCCGCCCCCGTCCCCCCGAGCGCCACCGCTGGATGGCCCGCAACCGGGAGCGGAGCGTCGGGGTCTCCTCCTTCCACTCCCCGTAGGCGATCGGGCTTCGCTCGGAGAGCTCTTTCTCGACGGTGGCGGCGCTCCGCTTCGAGTCCTCGCGCTCCAGCGACTGGACGGCGCGTTCGAGTTCGGCCCTATGCTGTCGCGTCATCGTCAGACCTGCGACACCTGTCGCAGTATCGCGCGACAAACTACTTAGACCAATCTCTGACGTTGAGACCCCCCTCGGTGCGACAAGAATGCCGAAACGTCGACACATACAGAGTATCTGGTGGGCCCAATGGATACCCCGCGACTCCGAAACCCGAACGCCCCAGAGCCGATCGTCGACTTTCCGCGCCCGGAGGCACCGTGGTGAATCTCCTGGTCCTCGAGCAGGACCTTGCGTCCACCGCGGACTCGTTCGAGTACCACCTGCGCAGCTGCGCGGTGTGTCTCTGCGAGGGGATGTCCCTCTGCCATGAGGGACAGTTCTTCCGCGACGACGCGGAGGAGATCCGGACCGCAGTGGCGGCGTACCGGTGGTCGGAGGACCGTGGGCGATTCGCGGCGGCCGTCACGCGGCGCCGCTACCCGACGGGGGTGAGCGCGTAATGCTGGGCTCGCGCTTCGGCGGCGGGATCGCGCTCGCGGGCGTGGCGGGCCTCCTGGTCTGCTTCGCTCTCGCTGGGATCGGCGGGGCGGCGACGTCCAGCGGGACGTCGAACGCCGCCCTCGCGCCGGCGCTCCATACGGCCTGCCCGGCGACGCTGACGGCGTCGTTCACCCCGACGGTGCTCCGCGCCTACAGCCCGATGGCGGGCCACATCGGCATCGCGTTCCCCAGTGCGATCCAGTCCGCGTGCTCCGCCTCGATGCACATCTCGGTCGTCGGGCTCCCCGGTGGCTGCGCGCCCCAGACGACCCAGAACTTCGCGTGCATCCCGATGATGGCGGGAACCTTCCACGTCCTGACGACCGTCCTCGCGCAAAACACCGCGACGACGATCGTGGACACGGTGGTCGTGCGGTAGGCCACCCTCCCGGCCGGGTCGACCAACCCTTTCCATCCCTCTGACCAACCCCGGGAGAGGCCGCGCCCGCGGCCTCTCCTTCCTGGGGCGGTCATTTTACTCGTTGAGTGGGTCACTGTCGCACGCGGACCGCCGACGGCCGAACCATTAAATCGGCGGGCTCGGTGTTTGGAGTGTCGGGTCCATGTCGGAGTCCGCCGGCCGTTCGGGTGTGCCGTCAATGTCGTCGGGCGGCGCCTCACCACCCCCCCGAGCGCGCCGCCCCGCCCTGAGTTCCCTGGGTCTGTCGCCCGGCAAGCTCGGTCGGTTGAAGCGCCTCCTCTACGGCCACGGTCCCGGCGGTGGCACGCTCCTCGTCCTTCCGATCGACCAGGGGCTCGAGCACGGGCCGGTCGACTTCTTCGTCAACCCCGACGCCGCCGACCCGAGCTACCAGTTCCGGCTGGCCCGGGAGGGTCGTTTCAGCGCCATCGCGCTCCACATCGGCCTCGCCGAGAAGTACTTCCACGAGTACGCGGGCGATGTCCCGCTCATCCTGAAGCTGAACGGGAAGACCGCGATTCCGCCCGACGGCCAGGCGTTCAGCCCTCTCACGGGCAGCGTCGAGGACGCCGTCCGGCTCGGCGCCGACGCCGTCGGTTACACCGTCTACGTCGGGTCCCCCGCCCAGGACCGGGATCTTGAGCAGTTCCGCCAGGTGCGCACCGAGGCCGACCGCTTCGGCATGCCCGTCATCGTGTGGGCGTACCCGCGCGGCGAGTTCGTCGGGAAGAAGGGAGGCAAGGAGAGCCTCTACGCGATCGACTACGCTGCCCGCGTGGCGCTCGAGCTCGGCGCGGACATCGTGAAGCTGAACTATCCCGTCGCGTCCGAGAAGGACAAGGAGAGCCCTCCGCCCTACAACACCCTCGCCCTCGGCCCGGATGCGTCGTTCCGCAAGGTCGTCGTCTCCGCCGGCCGCTCGCTCGTACTCGTCTCGGGAGGGGAGAAGGTCGGCGATCCGGAGCTGCTCGCCAAGGTCCGCTCGTCCCTCGACGCCGGCGCGACCGGGATCATCTTCGGCCGCAACCTCTGGCAACGGCCGTACGCCGACGCCCTCGCCCTGACCCGGGAGCTGCATGGGATCTTCCGCGAGTACGCCGAACCCCCCTCCTAGGACCGAGGTCCCGCTCCTGATCGTCCTCGCCGAGGAGGACGACCCGAGGAAGTGCTCCGGCCGCCGGTTGCTGCGCGCCGGCTTCGCGGAGGAGGTCCCGATCTCCCGTGCCCCGCCGTCCTCGGCGGTCGTTCTCGACCCGCATGCCACCGTGCCCCTGAGCCGGGAGGACCGCCCGGCCGCGCTCCGCTCCGGAGTGGTGGTCGTGGACTGCTCGTGGAACCGGATCGGGAAGCACGGGCGTTACCCGGCCGAGATTCCCTGGCTCGCCCGGATGCCCGTCCGCCGTCGCTTGCCGTGGCTCGTCGCCGCGAACCCCCAGCATCACGGCCGGCTGGCCGAGCTGAACACCGCCGAAGCGCTGGCGGCGTCATTGGTCGTGCTCGGCGAGTCCGCGCGCGCTCGGAGGCTCCTGGCGCCGTTCGCCGGCGGAGCTTCGTTCTTCGACCTCAACGCGGCGCCGCTCCAGTCCTACGCGAACGCGGCAGGCGCCGCGGGAGTACTGGCGGCCGAGGCCGGTGGCTGGAGCGCCTCCGACTCGGCGTAACGTCGGGCGACGTCCCGACCGACTCCTTCATTGGACCGAGGACGCTACCGGAGACCCGTGCAGTCCCGCGCGTCGCCGTCCGAGTGGGTTCCCACCGTCGGCCTGCCTCCGCTGCTCCTGATGATGTTCGGCGGCGACGTCGTCGCCGAGGTCGTTCTCGCGCTGCTCGTGTTCTACGACTCCTCGATCGCGTCGACGATCAGCCAGACGGTGGCGGTCGGGGCTCTGGTCGCCCTCGGCATCGCCAACGTCGCGTCGGCGCTCTACTTCACCAACCAGTTCCGCCCGAACGCGGTGCGCGCCGCGCCCGATGGGGTGGAACTCCGTCCGCAGTTCGGCGCACCGCGGTTGATCCCCTGGTCGCTCGTCCGCATCCCGAACTCGAGCACGAACTCCCGGTTCGAGCCGTTCCAGTATCGCGCGGCCCCCGGGCGGTCGGTCGGCCTCTACTTCGTGACGGCCGAGCAGGCCCTCACCCTTCGGTCGAGCCCGTTCCGACCCGCCGCGTGGCCGGAGACCGGACCCTGGCCGGGTACGACCCGGTAAGTCGGGATCTCCGTCCTCAGGGGCGCTTCGCGACAATTCGCTCGAGCACCACATCGGCGGCCGAATCGAGCGCCCGGTCCAAGGGGACCATGGCAAACAGCACCCCGCCGAACCGCTCGTAGGTCCGACTCGTGTGGAGCGTGAGGCACCTCGCCCCGAACACCCACTGCCCGGCAAGATCCGGGTCGTGACCCCGGAGAAACAAACGTGTCCCGCTCACGCGGAGAAACGTCTCCAGGTCGGGCTCCGTGAACGGCCGAACGACCAAGCGCCGAGAGCGCGAAGCCCCGCACTCGCCCCATCCGACCTCGAGTGTGAGCTCCTCTTCCGAGGCGTCGAACATCGACTCCCATCGGCCCTCGGTCTCCGTGCGCGGGAACCCTCCGTGCGCGAGGTAGCACCCGCTCGGGGACACCGCGGCGAACGGCCCCCGCTCGAGGAGGGATCGGATCCGAAGGTATCGACTCCCCCCGGCGCCCCACAACCGCTCGACCTCCTCCGGAAGGTCGTGGGGGAGCACGCCGACCCACCGGTCGAGCTCGTGATTTCCCTTCACCAGGACGACGCGGTCGGGGTAGCGGGCGGACAGCCCCAGGAGGTAGAGCGCGTTCGCGACGGAGCCGCCGGGGCAGTCGGCGGGCGCCCGGTCGACGTAGTCGCCGAGACCGATCAGCATCCTCTCCTCGGGAGCCTCGAGGAAGTGGGAGGCGACGCGTTCGGTCGAACGGTAGTCGCCGTGGGTGTCGCCGAACACGACCGCTTCGTGGAACGGCGCGGTCGGGAGACGGACGAGCGGCGGGGCCGACGGCACCTCCCGCTCGAGGCGGTCGAGCAGCCCGTCGAGGTCCGTGGTCGAGAGCCGGAGGATTTCCGTCGGGGTCGGGGGTGGGGACCGCGGCCCGAGGGGCGAGCTAGCCAGAGCTCCCCCCGGGGGCGGGGGATGCGGGGGGCCGGAGTTCCCGGCGGTGGGCGCTCCGCCCATCGCCCTTTGAACCGGCGCATGCCCTTGGCAACAGGGTTCTAAGCCCTGCCTCGAAGGCCCCGGCCCGATACCGGACCGGATTGGCCGAGCTGGAGCACCCCCGCATCGTGAGACCGCCGAACCGGCGGAAGGAAGAGTAGCCCCGGCAGGAGTTCCGGCCCCCGGCGATGTGACGCCGGTTGGCGTTCGAACCTGCGTCGCGAGATCCAGAGTCTCGCATGATTGGCCACTACACTACGGGGCTACGGCCGGGCGAGCGAGGGGCCGTTCATAAACGTTGCCGAATCGGACGAGAAGTCCGACGTGTCGGAGCGGCCCGTCGTCGCCCGCGCGCGCCAACCCAGATATACTCCGCATCGGTCGCGGGTTCCGTTCGCTCGCCGGGGTTCGGAAGATGGGGCAAGCAGGCCAGGCCCGCCCCGGTCGGTCGTCGTCCGTTCCGTGGACTCGCGCCGCGTTCTACGGTTCGGCCGGGGTGGCCGCGTTCGGTCTCCCGCTCGTCCTCGGGAGCTCCGCGGCCGGTTTCCACGGGGTGAGCGTCGACCTCCCGACCGCCGTCGTCGACCTCGGCCTGTCGTTCACGCGGATGCTCGCCGCGTACCTCCTCTCCCTCAGCTTCGCGCTCCTCTACGGCTACGTCGCGGCCTCGAACCGGGTCGGCGAGAAGGTGATGATCCCGATCCTCGACATCCTCCAGTCGGTCCCGATCCTCGGGTTCTTCCCGATCGCGCTCGTGTTCTTCGTCGCCCTCACGCCGAACTCCTGGATCGGCCCGAACCTCGCGTCGATCTTCCTGATCTTCACCTCGATGTCGTGGAACATGGTCTTCGGCGTCTACGAATCGCTGAAGTCGTTCCCGGCCGAGCTCAAGGAATCGGCCGATGCATTCGGCGTCCACGGCCTGCAGAGGCTCCGCCAGGTCGTCTTCCCAGCGACCGTCAACCGCCTCGTCTACAACTCGGTCCTTTCGTGGACGGGGGGCTGGTACTTCCTCGTCCTCGCCGAGATCGTCTCGACGGGCTCCAACTCGCTGACGCTCCCAGGGATCGGGAGCTACCTCGATACGGCGGCCCAATCCGGGGATGGAAGCGCGTTCTTCGCGGGGTTCCTCGCGCTGATCGCCCTGATCGCGGCGATGGACTTCCTGGTCTGGCGCCCCCTCGGGCACCGGGCCGAACGGTTCCGCTACGACAGTTCGCCGTCGGGCGAGACGACCGGAGCCGGCGAAGTCGGCACGCCGAGGCCGCTTCGCCGGGCGGCCGGGTTCGTCACCCGCGGGGTCGTGAGCTCGGTCACGCGGATCAGCACGCCGCTCGCGACGTTCGCGAGCCGAACGGCGAGCGTGGCCCCCAAGGCAGGGCCGCGCACGCGCTCCGCGCTCCGGCACGTGGTGATCGGGGTGGTCCTCGTCATCGGCTGGCTCATCCTGATCACGTTGGGCGTCCGCGTCTTCGAGGTGGTGACCGGTCCGATCTCCACGACCGTGCGCGGGCAACTCCTCCAGGTCCCGCTCGCCCTCGGATTGTCCTCGGTCCGACTGCTGGCGGCCTACGCGATCTCGGTCGCCATCGCGCTCCCGCTGGCGATCGCCCTCGTACGGCGACCACGGGCCTACCGGGTCGGGTTGCCGCTCGTCGAGGTGATCGCGAGCTTCCCGGCGACGGCGCTGTTCCCCGTCTTCATTCTCGCCCTCGTGCCGGTCGTCGGGTTCGAGGGGGCGGCGGTGTTCATGCTCCTGACGGGGATGGAGTGGTATCTGTTCTTCAACATCCTCTCGGGCTTACGAGGGATTCCGCCCGACCTGGAGGAAGCGGCGCGCGCCTTCGGCCTCAGCAAGTGGCAGTACTACCGTCGGCTCGTGCTGCCCGCGATCCTCCCGGCGTTCATCACCGGCTCGATCACGGCGTTCGGCGGGGGCTGGAACACCCTCATCGTCGCCGAGTACTTCACCGCCCGCAGCCACACGTTCCAGTTGCTCGGGATTGGCGAGCTCATCGACGTGGGCAACGCCGCGGGGAAGGCCGGGCTCCCCCTCATGGTCGGGGCGCTGTTCGCCATGGTCGGCTCGGTCGTCGCCTTGAACGAGCTCTTCTGGAAGCCCCGCTACCGCGTCGCCGTCGAGAAATACCGGATCGATTGAGGGAGCCGGTCGGAGGGAACGATGACGCTGATCGAGGTCGACTCCGTCGACAAGTCGTTCGCGAGCCGCCACGGCTCGATCAACATCATGAAGGACGTTTCGTTCTCGGTCGCCGACAACGATTTCCTCGCGATCGTCGGACCGTCGGGTTGCGGGAAGTCGACCCTGCTTCGGCTGATGATCGGGCTCGATCACCCGAGCGCGGGGTCGATCCGGTTCCGCGGAAAACCGGTGGACCGGGTCATCACGGAGATGGCGATGGTGTTCCAGAGCTTCGCCCTCTATCCCTGGCTCACCGTCCAGCAGAACGTCGCCTTCGGCCTCGAAGCGCGCGGGTGGTCGAAGGAGCGGACCGCCTCGGCCGTCGAGCGGTACATCTCGGTGACCGGCCTCGTTGGATTCGAGGAGGCGTACCCCCGCGAGCTGTCCGGGGGGATGCGCCAACGCGTCGGCCTCGCGCGGGCCCTCGCCGTCGAGCCCGCCGTCCTGCTGATGGACGAGCCGTTCAGCGCGCTCGACCCGCTGACCGCGGAGAGCCTTCGCGAGGAGGTGCTCCAGCTCTGGCGCGACCCGCAACTGCCGCCGGAAGCGGTCGTGCTCGTGACGCACAACATCGAGGAAGCGCTCCAGATGGCCGACCGAGTGATCGTCCTTTCGCGCCGGCCGGGCCGGGTCCTGTCCGGTGTCCTCGTCAATCTCCCCCGACCCCGCGACCGGAAATCGGAGGCGTTCTACCAGCTCACGGACTACGTCTACTCGCTCATCACCGAGGGCGGCGCGAGCCCCCCGGCCGGCCCTCCTGCGGCGGAGGCGGCTCTCGACGGGGGAAAGCCCCTGCCGCAGGGGGGCGCGCGGCCGTGAAGCGAGGTGTCGGGCTTCGCCATCGTTCCACCCCCGGGAGAACCATTATGGATGCCGGAGGACTCGGCGTTCCGAGCTAAGGGAAGGGAGCCGCATGCCAACGCCATACCCGAAATGCAGCCCGAGCGAGATGGTCGGGCTCCTCGTCCTTCTGAGCGACCATAAGGGGGCGGAGGACGTCGCCCGCCTCGCCGGCGACTTGGACCTCGAGATCGACGAGATCCTCCCCGCTTTGGAGTTCGCGGAACTCCTCGGTCTGGTTGGAGTCAAGGACGGCCGCGCCACGCTCACCGAACAGGGAAAGAAGGTGCTCGCGGCGACGATCCGCGACCGGAAGGCGATGCTCCGCGAGCACCTCAAACATACGACGTTGTTCAAGGCGCTGGTCCGCGCCCTCGAGAGCTCGCCCGAGCGGATGCTCACCGAAGAGGAGATGGTGCGGCTGATCGACTTCACCACGGCTCCGGCCGATGAGTTCGTCCAGAACATCGTCAACTGGGGCCGCTTCACGGAGCTGTTCCGCTACGACTCCGACCGGCGGGTGCTCCTTCCCGCCCGACCTCGCCCCGTGAGCCGGACCGCCGGCACGGCGCGCCCTCCGAGCTCGGGGGGATCGATGGCAACCCAAGGCGCCGCGCCGGCCACGAGGAGCTCGAAATCCCCCGGCGATTCGGAGCGGTTCTCGTCGCTCTCGGTGGCGTTCGCTTAGCCTCGCGCTCTACGGAAAGCCTCTTTCCGGCAACCCTTAAGCGGCCGCCTCCCTCCGGCGGACCGCGGGCACGTAGATCAGCGGAAGATCGCTGCTTTCGCAAAGCAGAGGCCGGGGG
>JAKIWI010000017.1 GCA_022750115.1 Thermoplasmata archaeon | reverse complement strand
AGGCGGCGGCGAAGAAGAAGAACGTCGCCGACGCGGAATTCCGGTCCGTGGACTCTCCGGCGGTTGGAGTGGGGGCGGTGACGTGACCGAGGAATTGATAGTCCCCCTCGCCGGTGGGGGGCACCTACACCTTCGGCTTCGCGAGATTGACGATCTCCATTCTATCGAAGAGGTTGCGCCCGGTATCGAATGCCTCGGGCACCTCCATGTATGGAGGAGTAAAGAGACATGAGCGAGGCGGACATCTCCCTCGTTGCGAACCCGCTCCGGCACGGCCTTACGCCGAAGGAGAAGGGCGAGCTGGCGCGGACCCTTCACCAGAGGGTCGGGCCGAGAATCCAAGCGAGTCTCGAGTCCTCCAAGTCCGGGTACTTGGAATGGAACGACGACCGTTGGGACGTCCTGATCACCTGGCTTCTCTCCGACGTTTCTGACATGGTGCAATTCGGTCCCTGCAAGGCGTGCGGGCACTCCCTAACGCACCACAGGAACGACGAAGGGCCGAAGCCGTGCGGACAATGCGGGCACTACCCCTTCACGCCCAGCGTTGCAAAGGCGCAGCGGGACAAGGCCGCGCCGGTATTCTTCGGGCTCTCCCGCGCCCAGGCGCTGGGGGAACTCGACAGTCCCTACATCAAGGCGATTGCCTTCGCTCTCATTGAGGGCCTGAAGGACTTGATGGGGGCTTCGCTCGGTTGGATGCAGGTGCGACGACTCGACGAGGCTCCGGAGGAACCTCCCGATGGAACTCGACTTCCCGCCGTCCCCTGAAGGAGTCCGTGTCGGCCGCGCCCTCTTCCTCGGGCCGTCCGGGTCGGGGAAAACGACCCTTGCGATTGCCTTCATCCGATCCCTCGGCTGGCCGAAGCGCCACATACGGGTCGTCGCACCACCCACAAAGACCAAACTCGCGGAGGGTCTCGGGGTTCCCAACGTCGGACTTGACATCAATGACCGGGAAGCGCAGGAAGCGTACTTCAGCCGCCTCTTTGAGGAGGGGACCAAGCCCTACAACGAGGGAGGAATGGACATTGGACTTGCTCTTGACGATGCGGATTTCTACTTCAGCGCCGCCGGACGAACCTATGGGTCCAACGGACTGGCCTCTATTGTCAAGCTGGGCCGCGAAGCGGGATTCTCCCAAGTCTTCGTCGGCCAGGGTTCCTCTTCGATTTCCAAGGACGTCATCTCCAACAGTACAGCGGTCTTCATTGCCCGAACGGTGGAACCCAATCTGTTGGACTACGCCCGAAAATACATGCGCGATATCCCAGACGTGGAGCGAATCATTGCGAACCTTCCTCCCCACGTCTTCATGGTCTATGCCCCTAACATGTCTCCCAAGCTGAGGGGCTTCGCCAAGTACAATCCCACCACGGGGCAGATCGAATGTCGGGAACCTACGACGGAAGAGGAAGAGCAGCCGGAGGAAGAATCGCCACCTACCGAGCCGGACGAGGAAGCAACCTCGCCCGACGAAAGTGCCAGTTCCCCGGATGCACCCGAACCATCCCCGACCGATACCGCTCCGGATACTGTGACGAACACAAGCCCGCCCATACCGCCGAGCTCGCCCGACTCCGGATGAATCGGTACTCCGCCCGCCGCGCCGCGAAGCAGGGATACGCCCTGCAACCGCCCCACGCGCGGGTGAAGCCGGAAGACTTGCGGTAGGGGAAGCCCTCGCCGGAGGGTTGCGTAAAAGCGAACCCTTCGATATGTCGGACGGCCCCGCTGTCAAGAGCGCCGTGAAAGGAACGTGGCATGAATCCCTGAAGGTCGTGGTGGACATTCTCATCCCGGTCGGTGCCGGGATCGCGGGATTCTTCACCTGCACGGCCGTCTTCGGAGGCGTCAATGCGATGTACAACGTCCTCCTGAAGGCCGGCATCTCCGGCAACGCGGGTCGGCTCGCCGACCTCGTGATGTCCGGGATCTCGGCGGCCATCGGCTTCGGCTTCTGGCGCTTGGGCCACACCGACGGGATGATCCTGAAGATCGTCGGCCGTGGTGTCGGCGCGTTCTTCCTCGGCGGAGCGGCTTCGTACCTCGCGCAGGCGTGGACCCAGCCGAGCAACGTTCCGAACGGCCTGGTGGACAAGCTGGTCGGGAACTTCCAAACCCTCGCTTCGGAGACCTGAACATGCCCGGCGGAGCGTACGGGGTTTACGCCATCGAGCTCGGGGAGGCGTCCCAGGGCGCGACCCTGAGCTACACCTCGGCCTCGTACAACGTGATTGCGGCGGGCAACACGAACTACATGCCCGTCACGACCACGATGGGCATGAACCTCCACGCGGTTGTGGTGGAAGCCCTCGTGTCGGTTACGGGCACCGGAGCGACGACCACGGTCGCCGGCTCGGACACGCTCGACCTCGCGCTCCTGAACTACGAGGTGTCGAACCAGGTCGGCGGCGGAATCCGCTGCAAGACGATCACCCGGAAGGGTTCGGAAGAGGCGGAACGGCTGTTTGTCCAGCCTCCGACCACAACGAACTTCATCTACCCCCGGGCCAGCGCAACGACCTTCACGGCGGGAGGCGGAACGACGACCTACCAGCTCGTGTTCATCATCCCGAGCGCGGGAGGGTCGGCGGCGAACGTCCGAATCTACTGGCCCGGGTCGGCCTCGACGTTCACGACCACGGCCAACATCTCGGCCATGACCTGCACGTACAACCTCTACGCCGTTCCGACCCTCTCGACGTTCCGGACGGCCTTCCAAGAGGTGCAGACCCGAGTCCTCGGTGCCGGGCAACAGGACGTCCAATCGGACCTTCCGGCGGGAATGGCTCCCGACCTCGTGGAACTCGTTGGAACCGGCTGGGGCTCTTCCTCGACCACCGTGTCGAAGATCGTCGTGGACGCCCAGGGAGGCGCGGGTCGATCCGTGGACTTCGAGGACCAGTACGTCGGCAACGCTCTGCAGACGTTGTACCCGCCGACCTCGGCGGCCAACCAGACCAACGCGCTCTTCAACATGCACAAGCAGCGCGCGGACCACCTGTACATCACCACGGGAACCTCGTGGTCGGCGTCGTTGGACATGCTGTTCTGCGAACTCGACGGTGGGGTTTCCCTTGTCGAGACGGAGAACCCGGCGGCGACGGCGGCCCCCGCGATTGCGAACCAGATCGCGGACACGGGCCCCGGCGGAACCGGAGTCACCCCGAAGGCGACCGGGCGGTCGGTGGCGGCTCGAGGGCCGACTCCCCGGCGGTTGGCGTAGGCCGGAGTAGGTCTATGCCATGCCGGAAGGGGTAAGCCACTCGTTCGCAACGGACGGGTCGAACAGCAACAAGTCGTTCCAGACTTGGCTCGGGGTGAACGGCGATCCGTTCACCCGGCGCTCCTGGTCGGTCCGAGTACGATCGGACCCGGCGAACGGAGCGAACATCAAGGTCGGCCGGGGGACGGCCGTAGAGGTGGTCCTTCCGGGCGACTCGGTGTCGTTCGACTTTGCGCGGTTGGTCAACCTGTACCTCAACGACCTGGGGACCGCCGGGCTTCTGATCTACGTGGACGACTCCGGTCCGCTCGACCCGGGGGACCTGGGGATGCCTCCGGGCCCCTTCACGACGGTCCCGGTTTCGGCCAAGACTCCGCAGGGGTAACGCATGGTGGCCGGTTCGCGCTACCAACAGCGCCCGACGTACGGGACGCTGCCGGCGCAGTCAAGGCCGTCCATCACCGTCGGAGCGAAGGCCGGTTCCGGAGCGGACTTCGACCCCGGCAAGGTTCCGGCGGCGGGGTACGTCTCGACGCTCGGATTTACCTACACCGATCCCATCGCGGCCACGCAACAGATGGCCTACGACGCGGCGGTCAAGTCTCCGTTCTCCATCAACAACCCGGCCGTCGTCCAATTCCTTCCGGGGGTGTTCACGCGGGCTTGGGCCTCGGGGAACCCGCTGCCGGTACTCCGGATGTCGGGACGGCAACAGGTTACCGGCTCCGGCTTCCGAGGTTCCCGCATCGTCGATACGTACAACACGGCTCTCGCCGCCATCACGACTCCGGCGACAACGGTCGCGTGGACGAATCCCAACGCCTTCCCGGTCATCGTCGCCATCGGCGTGAACGGTGCGACCATGACGGGGACCGGCGCGAGCGCCGCTACCTCTCCGGTTCAGGTGAGCGTGGGCGGAGTCAACGTCGGCCTCCTTGTCCCGGGAGGAGCGGCTACGTTGGCGGCGGCCCGGTCCGGAGCGACGTGGACGACATTCAACGGGACGGTGTACGTTTGCGTTGGCATCGCCCAGACGATTACGCTCCTCTATTCGTCCGGCACCCCGACGCTCGTTCAATACCTCGCGATGGAGATGTTCAACGCGGACCCCTCTGCCCAGGGGTGCCATACGAAGAACATCGAGTACTCCGCTCCGACGAGCCCGGTTCTTTGGGCTCGAGCGCTCGACTACGCCTCGGACCCGAACAACGGCCTCGCGTACGCGGAAACCTCCAAGCACTTCATCGTGGAATCGTGCTTCTTCGGCGGCGCGGAGTTTGTCGACAACGCCCTTGTGATGGACGGTTGCGAAGCGGGGAAGATCGACACCTGCCAAATCCTCGGCGGGCTTTCGTGGTGCGTTCCCAAAGGCCAATTCAACATCGTCGCCGGCAGCATCACCAAGGCGACGGTCGTTTGCCAGCAGGGAGCGGTTACGGGCACGGCGTTTCAGTCGGCCTCGACAACGACCGGGGACATTGGCCTGACGGTCAACGGAGCTTGTCCCTCCCTCTCCGGCGACGTTGCCCAAGGTCAGAACCTCAACAACGACTCCGTCATCAACCTCCAGCCGGCGTACTTCAACGGCTCGGCGACCGGAGGGGCGTGCGTCGCGTGTATCGTCGATGCGAATGCGACCGGCCAGCCGACGGTATTCAACGTCGCCGGAGGGAACTGGCGCGAAACGGCCGGGACCGCCGCCGCATTCATCACGACCCGGACCACGACCATCGTCAACCTCCTCGGTTCGCAGACGTTCAACAAGTCCACGAGCGGAACGCCGAGCATCGTCGGCTCCAGCATCGGAGCCCTCAACATCTACGCCGGCCCGAACGGGCTCGGGCCCGGCGGAACGGCGACGTTGGCCGGTCTCTTGGTGAACGCGCCGGCCGGCTACGGCGGGGAAGTCCTCCTCGGAGTGACCCTCCAACGCGCCGAGACGGGAGCCGACAACAACCTTCTTACCGTCATCCCGCCGGCGGTCGCCGGGACGTACCGGCTGACGTTTTCGCACAACGTCAAGACCGCCACCGCCGCCGTTATCGGTTGGACGGCGACTTGGACCGATGCCGAGGGGAATGCCCAAGCTCCGACGAACCTCGACGTTTCGGAGGCCGGTTCGGCGGCAACGGCGAAGACGATTACCACCTCCGCCGCCGCCGGGCATCAGGACTACTACGGCCAAGCGGTCATCAACATCGACAACTCGGCTACCCCCATCATCATCAAGACAACGACGGGCGGGGCTCTCACGGCGTCGAAGGCGAGCGCTACCATCGAGATTCTGGCATAGGTCATGCCTCTCAGCAAGGAGGAGATGCACGTTGCCAACGAACACCGCTTCACCCGGTTGGAAGTCCTCACCACCTTCAACACCGCCGCCCTGATGTACATCGGGGCCATCGTCACCGGGCACATGCTCGGCTTCACGGTCAACGGAGCCTTCTGGCTCCCATAGACGGGGGGTGATCTATGCCAATCACCGCAACCGAACTCGAGACAGCCGCAGCGGCGTTCTTCACGTCGCTCCTGGGCTACCTCGTCTCCGTCGGATTCGTGTTCTCGAACGTGAATCTGACCGGGGGCGCGGAAGTCGGAGCCGTCGCCGCCCTCGCGACCCTCGGGTACCACGTCGTTGCCGGGAACGTCGCCACGCCAGCGCCCCCGGCCGCCCCGCACCCGTAGGGCCGAACGCCTAAGTACAACCCCTTCCCTCCCGTATCACATGGACCAAGCCGCCCTCGTGCGTGATCTCCATGCCACAGCAAGCCGAATTGAGGCCATCTCCGTGTCGGAGGTGAGCCGAGTCGAAGAGGAATTGAAGGCTCTCCTGGGCCGTCTCTCTCCCGCTCCCGATGAACAGGCGGCCGCGCCTCCGGTTTCGGTCCCGGAAGAGGCGGCCGCCCCACCCACCCCCGCCGAGGAACCCACCGCTCCTACGGAATAGGCTCCCGTGGCCCAGATTTTCTCGGATACGGTGTTTCCCGGCTCGACCGGCTACATCACTCCGACGAAATTCTCCGGCAACATTCAGGAGGCTCCCGTCTGCTCCGTTGCCATTCGGGAGCTGAATGGAACGGCGGCCACCGTCACTCTGTACGGTCCCGACGGTCAAACGAGACTCGACGTGGCCGCCCTCGGGCAACGGTGGCGGCGGAATAAGCGGGTGTGGTACTTCACCGCCACCGGAAACGGGGCGGAACTCCTCTTCGACATTTCCTCCGAGGGAGAGTTTGAGGACCCCTCGTACCTCACCGCCGTAGCGGGGACGGTCAATGCCACCATCGTCGGTTCAACGGCAGGCGCGCTCCTGGGAAGCGGACTCGCGCTCGAGGCCGGGGGAAACCTCGCCACCATGACCGCGAATCAGGTGGGGCACTCGTACATCTGGGACACGATCCTCGCGGGCTCTCCCCTGAATCTCACCCTCGACGGAGCCCTTCACGACACCGAGCTTTCTCTCCTGATGCCGGGAGGCGGCTTCATGATCGACGGCAATCTCCAAACGACGCAAACGACCATGCCGGCCGGCCCCCGGATTCGGAAGGTCGCGGCCTCCATGATCAACACCCACCCCGGCGGGTCGTACGTCGCGGACCCGCTGACGACGTGGCTGTACTCCAAGCAAGTCACCGCCGCCGACCACGGACACGGCGATGGCATGTGGCTCGCGTACTCTTCTCCGCCGGCCATGCCTTCTGGGTCGAACTTCAATGCCGGCGTGGTCTCAGGATACAAGCAGGCGGGAACGGTCACCTACAAGGCGGCCTCCACGGCACCGGGAAGTGACGGCGACGGGGACGGAAATCGAATCTCCACGTCGGACATTCTCCTGACGTTCGGCATGGAGCTGCACGTCCAATACAAGCTGAACGCGGGCGACTCGGTGGATTGCCGGGTCCATATGTGGGACCAACCGTTCCTCTGATGGTGGCCGCCGGACTGGCCTCTCAGGAAGGCTCGGCTATCGCTGCCGAGGTGATCGAGACCGGCAAGGAGATTTGGCGCGACTTCTCCGCCGACCCCATCATGTGGGCCGCCGACAAGATGGTCAAATTCGGATTCGTCGCGGCCATCGGGGGAGCCGTGTCCTGGGCGATCTCGACCGCCTCGGCCCGGCAGGAACAGGCGTATCTCAACGACATGCAAACCCGTCTCGGTCTTCCCCTTACTGTTTCACCCACCCCTCCGAAGCCGTCGCAAACCCCCCCACCCCCGGTCCCGACGCTCGGGCAAACGACGATGGCGATCTGTGCCGGGTCGGTGTACAACCTCGACCTCACGAACGCCTATGTGTCGGGGCAGAAATGCATCGACGCCGCCGGCCAGCTCCAAACCCTTCTCGACAACCTCGTTTCTCAGGGAGGTTCCAAGGACGCCATCGCCGGGTGCGTCCTCGGGATCGAGTACTTCGGGCTCGCCGCCCAGCAATTCGATTGGGCTCCGCCCGGGACTCCGGTAACGGACTTCCCGCAGAATCCGAACCTGCCGCTTCCGGCCAACGGAAGCACAACGACCTCTTGGATTTACGTTGCGGGAGGGCTCACCGGGTTCGGCCCCTATTGGGGCCAGGCCGAGGATTGGATCTGGGTCGCTTCCAACGCGACGAATCAGGTCGCGCAAGCCCTGAACCTTCCCGTCCCCTTCAACGTCCCCACCTCGGCCCCGGGAGCTCCGCCGCCGCCGAAGCCGGCCACCAACACGACGTTCGGTTGGCTCAATGGGTTTACGACCCTCGTGGTCGGAGCCGTGACGACGCTCGGGCAGGATGCGATTCAGGGCGTGACCGACGTGGGCCAATTCTTTCAGGGAGTTTCCAACGACATTCAGCAATTCTCCGGAGACGTCGGCAAGGCCATCGCCTACGGCGTCCGGGTGATCCTGAACTTCCCCATCCTTCTGTGGGATGGGCTCGGCTACGGAGTCACCTGGGGAACGCATACGCTCTTCGGGGACCTCGCGCCGCTCCTGCTGTTCCTCGGAATCGGCCTGATCGTGGCGGGCATGGCCATCAAGGGCGTTTACCCTCGCCTCGCCCCGCGCATCGAGCTTCTGGTCAACGCTCGGTCGGCGCGGTTCTGGAACCGGGTGGACCGCAAGCTCGGCATCAAACCGGCTGTGAAGGAGGTCAAGACCCTCGCGGCGACGGAAACCCTCATCGCGCAGACGAACGCTCTGGCGGAGCCGGTCGAAGCGGAGACTTCGGCGCTCCTCCTCCCGCCAGCGCCGGCCGAGACTTCACCGGAGGCCCCGCCAAGCCCTCCGGGGCCTCTCCCACAGGAAATCCCACCTCCGAGCCTCCCGGACGCTCCAGCGTCGATTCTCCCTCAGTCGGATAGTCCTCCGGAGACGCCGGCAACGGTCCCAGAACCACCGCCGCCTCCGGAGGCGCCTGTTCCGGCCACGGAAGCCGAGAAAGAGGACATTCTGGGGGAGCAACCGACCCTCCGGGAACAGAAGATGGCACTCTCCCGGCCGAAGCCGGTGAAGCGGCGGGAGCCCACTGCTGACGAATTGCTCGAGATGGCAAACTCCTTCACTCCCACGGACGCGGAGGGGGACTAAGATTCCTTGGGTGAAGGTTTAAGTCCCGACAGGTCCATGTGGTCCACATGGCCGAACAGTCCGCGAAGGACTTCAAAGCGCCCGGGCTCACTCCGAAGGAGTGGAACCGGGTCGAGGACGTGCGACGCAACGCCGAACGAAAGAGCGGGCAATCGCTGACGAACAAGGAGCTTCTTCTCCTGCTCGTGGGGGACCGAGAATGAGCCGACCTTTCCCGTCCAAGTACGAGAACAAGGGCGCGTGCGCCAGGTGCCACGGCGACATCAAGATCGGGGAGATGGTCCTCTATCCGTACAAGGACTCGAAAGACTTGGCCCATGAAACGTGCCCCTCCGCGACCGTTTCACCGCCTCTCCCTCCGAGCCCACTTGGACAGGTTCGGGAGGAGACAGGGCCGGGCTCTTGGACGTTGGAGTTCACCCAAGGATCGCTCCTCGTTCGGCGCGCCTTCCTGCGAAACGCTCCGCCGTCGAAGGCCGAGCTGGAAGAGTTCCGCGCGTTCACCCTCGCGGCGGTTAGCCCGTGAGCAGCATCTACGAGCCCTCGGAGATTCAGCCGTGAGCGACCCCGACTTCACCGCCGAGGCGGAGGCATGGGCGAATTACCGCAAGGCCGTGTCCGCATCTTGGGATGCGCAGTTCGAGGCCGAGTACGAGGCGTGGGACACGTACCGGCGAAAGGCCCGACGCGCCGGCTTCCCCCTCGAATCATCGGGGTCCCCATGACCCCCGACCACCCGTCCGAGGGAGGGCGAGCGTGAGCGAGAAAGTCGATTTCACCTTCGTCGTCAACGACCGGAAGTTCTACGTCGTGCGGGAACGGGACGGACCGTACGACGTGGAAACCGTCTACATCCGGCTCCCCAAGAAGCTCGCGCTGAAGATGGCCCGGATGATTCTGAAGGAGTACGTATGACCCCCCCCGCGTCGTCGGAAAGCGAGAGGTGCGCGAGGTGCGGGCACGATACAGCGGCCCACGTTACATGGCAGAGCGTTTTCGGGCCGATGGTTCACGACTGCGTAGTGGGGCCATGCGACTGCCCCGCCTTCGTCCCTCCCGCGCCGAAGGGGAAGGGGGGGACGTGACGGTTCACGAGCTCAAGTGCTGGCCCGGATTCTTCCTCGACCTCCAGCGCGGCGACAAGACATTCGAGGTCCGGAAGAACGACCGAGACTACCGGGTTCACGACTCGCTCCGCCTTCGCGAATGGTATCCGAGCACGAGCCAGTACTCCGGGGCAACCATCGAACTCGACGTGACGTACGTCGCCGACCTAACGCCGGTCGGTTGCCCCGGAATGGTCGGCATGGGCGTTCGGAGAATGCGGTGAGCGGCGTTCCGCGCCCGCCGATCCTTTCGGGGTTAGTGGACGTCCACATTTCCGTGGACGGCACCACGATTCTCCGGTACAAGGTCTCCAAATACCCGTTCCATTCGACGCTGGATATCGACCGGGTTCACGACCAGTACTCTGCCGTGATTATGGAGCGGCGTGAGGAGGAGCTCGCGCTTTTGCTCGCGGAGGCGGTCGAGAACCTTCGGTTGGAAATGCGCGACAAGCCTCAGGATTCAGCCGACCTGATTCGCCGAGCCGAACGCGCGTTGGGGGGGAAGGCGTGAGCGACGACAACGAAGCCTACGTCGCGTTCCTGGTTCACGACCTACGGCAGAAACTCCTCTCTGCCGAATCGCGGGAGAAGGGGCTACTGGCGCTTCTCCATGAAGCCGTGGCCCATCAGGGGAACGAAGGCTCCTGCCTGTCAACGAAGGCTCGCCGATTCTCGTGCGATTGGTACAAGCAGGCCATACAGCTATTCCCCGATTTGGACCGAGCCGCCATCGACGGGGAGGGGAAGAAGGCGTGATTGTCGAGGTCCATTCCCGAACCGAGGTCAACGGATTTCTCCGAGGGACGCATTACCTCGGCCCTGTTGCCGGTTGGAAAGCCGCCGGTGCGCTTGTGAGCGAGTCCGGGATCGGTTGGGACGGCGTGGTCGTCCTTTCTCGTCCGGTCGCTCGCATGGCCCCCAAAGGCACGGCTGAGGTAACGCGCCTCGCCCTTCGACACGGCGCCCCGAAGAACTCAGGGTCCCAGCTCCTCGGATGGGCGACCCGGAAGGCGAAGGCCCTCGGGTACTCTCGGGTCGTGACCTACGCCGACCCGTCCGTGGGACACACCGGGAGGCTCTACCTCGCCGCGAACTTCCGACCAGACGGTTCGTCGAAGCCGGGGGACTGGGGCAATCGGCCCCGCAAGGTCCGATTCACCGGGGCCAAGCTCCGATTCGTATGGGCCGTCCGCCGCCTCGCCGAGAAGGGGGAGGGGGGGACGTGAGCGGCTGGACGTGGATTCGACAGGACGGCACCGGGGCTCAGGACCGTATCAACTGGAGGACCGAAGCCTCCTTGGAGCGGTTCTTGAAGAGTTGGCCCTACTACCATCGGAACTCGGAATGGACGCCGGCCTTCGTGGCAAGGTGGAAGCCGTGACGGCCTCCGAGACTCGGTGCGCGAGGTGCGGAGTCCCCGAAAGCGACCCTGACCCTATCAACGGTTGGATTCATCCGCCCGACCACGCCTACGTCGCGCCGAAGGAGGGGGGTGGGGCATGAGCGACCCAACTCTCGCTCCTCCGCACAATCTATCGTGCGCGAAGGCGGGTCGTCACGTTCGTCCTTGTCTCCTGCCGAACCCAACGCCCGCCGAGACGCCGACGGAGTGCGAGGCTTGTGCCGCAATTCACATCGACAGCGCGAATCGTTTGCAATTCGCTCATGTCCACCTCCAACTCGCCTCGAAGGACGCGCGAATCCGCGAACTGGTGGGATTGGTAGGGGAAGTCCTTTGGAAGACCCAACGTGAAACTGGCGGATGGTACTGGGAATGGAAGACGCGAGCGGAAGCCGCGCTGGCCCGATCCGAGAAGGGGAAGCCGTGACCGCCGAAGGAACGGCGACGTGCGAGGCGTGCGGAACCCAAGAACTGATGCCGTGGCCCTCGCCGATGGTCCAGATGGGTATCGACGCCCATCACGCCCTCATCCGCGCCCTCGAAGAGGAGCGGGACATGTACAAGGGGACGTTCGAGGCCATCAAGAAGGTTCTCGACGGTCCTATCGGTGACCCGGCCATCTTCGAGGAATTCCGCCGACTCATCCGAGCCGCCCTCGCGAAGGGAAAGGGGGGGACGTGATAACCGGACACCATTGCCCGATCTGCGGGCAATTCCACCAGCAAACACTCGGTCAGATTACGATTACGTCGAACGGTTACACCTGCGCGACCTGCGGGCAGTTCGTCCTTAACGGAACGTTTCACCAATGCCCGGGGCACTTTTGACGCCGCACCGACGGATGGAGGGGGGTGGGCGGTGAGCGGCCTACGAATCGACTTCTCCAATGTCCCGTGCCCGGTCTGCGGAGTCCTCGGGAAGGACCACCGAGGGGCGGACCACGCCTACGAGATTCGGATTCCCGAGCATAGCGTCTCGGCGTCGATTCGGTTCCGACTGCCGGGGGTCGCGGAGAAGCCCGATGCGACCTGAAGTCCGCACCCTCTCGGTCGACGGCCGGGTCGTGACCTACACCGTCACCGAGGCCGTTGCCGGCCGATCTCCGGGATGGCGGTGTCCGAAACAGTGCGGGCTCCACGATCTCGACGTGACCGTGAACAAGGACAACCGCGACCTGCCGGGCGAGCACCGCTGCGTGTTTTCCCGAGGCCACGCCGGCCCCTGCGAGTTCGGCGGGAAGTGTGGCAAGGCGTGACGCTCGCGCAAGACCTCGCGATCGCCGAGGACGACATCCGCACCGCCCAGATCGCGCTCCGATCGGCATTCCGGCACTTGGACTCGCCGGAGGACGTAGTCCCCGGCGACGTCGTGGAGGCCCGTGCGTCGATCGGGCAGGCCCAGGCCTCTCTCCAGGCCGCCATGACGAACCTGATGAGCCTCCACCAAGCGGCGGATAGGGAGCCCGTACCATGACCGAGGTTTGCCCCGAGTGCTTCCGACAGTACCGCACCCCTCAAGGGCTCGGCTGGCACCGGAGGAACGTCCACGGGATCCCGGGAACCGACCCTCACCGGAGCATGAGCCCCCAGGAGAGGCGACTCTTGGACCGGATTCGCGTTTTGGAGAACGAAAACGCGACCCTCACGACCCTCCTGGCCGGGAAGAGTGCATAGAGCAGCAGCACTTACGTACTGGTACAACAATAAGTTTATTTCTGTACTCGTACGTAACGGTTGTACAGCCCATGACAGGTTCTCAGGAAACGAGCCCCGGACTCGGCAAGCGCATCGTGATCACGACCACGGTTGACCCGGAAACCCACGCCTTCTTCCGGGACCACAAGGAATTCGTGGTGGGTAGGTCTCTGGACATCTGGGTTCACGAGCAGCGGGGCAAGGAGATCGAGGCGAAGGTCGAGCAATTCACCAAGCTGTCGGAGGCGCTCGAGGTGGGCGGCTGTTCTTGCGGGAGGATGCTCCGGCCGCGGGAGACGAAGGCGGGTCCCGCGGGGCGATGCTTTGGGTGCGGGGAACCTCCGACCGGCTGCGGTTGCCGCATGACGCGCGAGCTCGCCCTCCGCCACGTCCTCGATTGGCAACGCATCCGCGCCGACGCCGGGATCCCGACGACCCATCAAGACTTGGAGGCGAAGCGCATGGAGCTGGGGCTCACTCTCGACCCGGACCGGGAGGCGGAGCTTCGCCGGAAGGAACGGGAAGTCAGCCGCAAGCGTTCCGAGGAGTCCCTCAAGGCGGGGTCGGAGTGGCACCAGGGGCCCGCGATCGTACGGCCGACGGAGCCGAAGTAGGTGGGCGAGTCCTCGGAGCCGTTCACCGACGAAGAGCGGCGGCTGGTCTATGAGGAAGCCTTTGCCAAGTCGTGGTACGACGGCGAGGTTGTCACGTTCTTCCTCAAGACGGCCATCCACCCGTCGGACCTGGGTGACGTAGGCCCTGAGGCGCTGACGCGAACCCCGATCCCGGGCGGGTCCCAGCTCTACCTCCGGTGGAAGCGGGTCAAGAACTCGCGGACCTGCAACGTCGAGCTCTCGTCGGAAATGGAGCCGTGGATTGAAGGCTTCCTTGCGGTGCCCCGGGCGAGGGGCCGGTTCGCTTGGAACAAGCGGCTCAAGAGGATTGAACTTCGCATCCGAAAGCGGGGCTTCACGTTCAAGGTGAACCCGCGAAGGTTCCGGCACACGGCGGCTCTCGACCTGAAGCGGGCCGGGCTGACGGACGGGGAGATCGCCTACCGAATCGGATGCTCGATTCAAACACTGGCGACCTACTGTTCGAGGCCATCCGGGCAGGTAGCGGCCTTACTGAAAGAGAAGGGGTGGTAGTCCCCTTCCTCCATAGGGCACACTCCTAAGACCGTGGAAAGTCCCCTGTTTAGGCCCTCTTTTCTGCGGTATGCCCGGAAAATCTGAAACCCCCTACCGGTAAGACCCTCCGTCGAGAATTCGCGTAAGTCCTTAAGGGCAAGTGCCCGAAACCGACCGTACCTCCATACTCTGGGGGTTTCCCACAGGCCCGCACGTCCCTTCCCGATGGCTCGGGGAGATGTGCGACTACTACGACCGGACCCGCCACATCACCTCAATGCCCCAGCCCCTGACGCACCCGGGGCGCGTGGACATGGCCCGATCCGTCCTGATTCAACGGCTTCGGGAGAACGAACAATTCCTGTACTCCCACTCCTGGGACACCGACGTAACGCCTCACACCATCCGAATCGAGGGTATGCCTCCGCCGATGCCCCTCGACAAGCTTCAGCGGTACATCGAGGAGGACCGGGAACTCGGCTTTGACGTGGTGGTTGGCACGACGATGGGTCCGAACAGTCAGCCCCAGGTGTGGGCGAGCCCCGAGCAATGGGCCGTGGCCTCTTCCGACAACCCGTTCGAGATCGCCAACGCCGCCGCCGGGTTCTTCAGTATGACCCGGCAGTGCGCCCTCGGCCTGAAGGCGCTCGGTTCCCTGACGATGGGCGACGGGAAGGAAATGACCTACTACTGTTTCAACGACAAGACGAGCGGCGAGGACATCTCGCTGTTCAAGAACGTCCAGGACAGCGGGTTTCGGGTATGCTGCGACCCGCGCATCATCGTGAGCCACGACAAGGTTCAGAAGCAGGTGATGGACCCCGGGTGGTACGGGAACCAGAAGAACGCGGCGATCCAGATTCTGAGGAACCGCCGAAAGAAGGCGCTCGAGGACGAGGAGGCGGGTCTTCCGGGCCCGTTGGATTGATGCTGATTGCCGTGGATTGCGACGGAACGGTTGACGTGTCCGGCGGCCCCGTTCCCTTGGAACTCCTGAAGAAGCTGTCCGAAAGGCACACGCTCTTCATCATCGGCAACCCGTGGCTGGCGCAGCACTTGCCGGGCATCGTCCCGGACCAGGTTGGAGGAAAATCGGCCACCCTGAAACGTTGGAAGGCCGAGCGCCCGAAGCACGACCGGTACATCGTCGTGGACGACATGCCGCATCAGTACGAGCAGGGCTGGGAAGGCTGGGAATTCTTCACGCCGGTTCAATTCGTGGAGGCGTTCGGTTGATGCCCGACCTTTCTACGTTCGGCTACAACGTCCTCGCGAACCTCGTGGCGCTTTCGCCGGTCGAGTCGGTGGTGATCTGGCTCATTTGGACGACGCGGAAGAGCGCGCGCCGGGCGTCGGCCATGTCGGAGCTTCTTCCGGCGGAGCTGACGGAGATTCAGCGGGAGGCCCTGGCGTGGTGGGGTCGCCGGATGATGGACAAGTACACCCGGGAATACGTTGTGAAGAAGGCGAGCGGAACGTTGGAGGAGTGATGCCGAAGAAACCAATCAGCCGAGCAGAGTACGTCGCGGTGCTGACCCGAACGAAGCTGTATCGTCAGGATGCGGACCGCACCTATTCGGTACTGAAGCTCATCTTGGAACGGCTCGACACCCTGATTGAGCTTTGGAAGGAGGCGGAGAAGCGTGCCGAACCCGGAACCCCGTGACCTCCGCGCGAAGATGCAGGACCCTCTCGGGGTCAAGGACATGGCGAAACAGGGGCTCATCATTGCGGAGAAGGCCCTACTCCTTCAGCAAGCCCAGCTCGACGTTTCCCGGGCGATCCTCGCCGAGCTGAAGGCCCGGCCCAACGTTCCCGGGGTCGTCTCGACGGTGACTCCTTGACGAAGGGATGCGCCCGGGGGTGCAAGAACCCCGACGGCTCGCCGAAGAACCACTGGCGCGTGGCCGAGTGCCCGGTGTACCAGCAGGAGGCCGCCGCCGAGCGTAGAAAGCAGGGCGAGAAGTCCAGCGCGACCGCCGCTCCGCCCGACCCGAAGGCTCCCCAACCGAAGGTCGTGCCTCCGGTCGCTCCCTCGGGAAGCGGCGGACTCTCCTTCACCGGCGGAACCGCCGAGACTCGGAAGGGCTCGACCGTCCCGACTCCGCCGCCCGAGCCGGTGGACTACAAGATCGACGTTCCCCACACCCGGACCCTTTGGAACAACGGCTACCGTGGCCTGAAGGGCGTGCTGTATTCCGTGGACGACTGGCTTCAGACCGACAAGATTCACAAGGAGGGCTTTACCCGGCACATTCCGGAGGGCTTCTTCCGGCTCACCCCGAACGACCTGAGTACTATCGACGGGGACCCCGAGGGGAATCCCTACACCGGCCTCGGAACGCGCTTCTGCAAGATGGTCGGGTGCAAGACCCGGGCCCAGGCGCACGGCCTCATTGACGGGATGAACTTCCTGATGCTCTTCGGGGCGCTCGCGTACGTGATGGTGGCGCACTACCGGGTGGCGATCAGCGAGTCGCCGAAGCTGGCGAGCATGAAGCTGAAGAAGAAGGAGGCGGCGGCGAAGAAGAAGAACGTCGCCGACGCGGAATTCCGGTCCGTGGACTCCCCGGCGGTGGGCGTCGGGGCGGCCACATGAGCGAGGCGGACATTTCCCTCGTTGCGAACCCGCTCCGGCACGGTCTTACCCCGAAGGAGAAGGGCGAGCTGGCCCGGACGCTTCACCAGAGGGTCGGGCCGAGAATCCAAGCGAGTCTCGAGTCCTCCAAGTCC
>JAKIWI010000005.1 GCA_022750115.1 Thermoplasmata archaeon | reverse complement strand
AACGTCGCGTCGGTCGCGCTCTGCCCGCGGGAAAACCGGGACGTGACGTTGTCGAGGGTGTCGTAGAACAGCAGTTTGCCCTTGTCGATCAGCGCGACCTCGTCGCAGACGTCGGTGACCTCGGGGAGGATGTGGCTGCTCATGAAGATCAGGCGGTCGCGGCGCTTCAGGCCGCGGACGATGTCGCGCACCTCGGCCATCCCGCGCGGGTCGAGGCCGGTCGCGGGCTCATCGAGGATCAGGATTTCGGGGTCGTGGACCAGGGTCGAGGCGATGTTGATCCGCTGCTTCATCCCCTTCGAGAAGCGGCCGACCTTCTTGTGGGTCCAGTCGCTCATCTTGACCTCCTCGAGGGCGGCCGGGATCCGAATCTTCTGCTCGGCGACCGGCATGTCGCGGAGGTCGGCGACCATCTCGAGCGCCTGGTACGGCGTGAGCGACGGATAGATCTCCGGCGTCTCGATGAGGACCCCGCAGACCTCGAGCGCCTTCTTGCGGTCCGCCCGGACCGAGAGCCCGTCAATGAGGCACTCCCCGCCCGTCGGGAAGATCATGTCGGTGAGCATCTTCAGCGTCGTCGTCTTGCCGGCGCCGTTCGGCCCGAGGAAGCCGACACACTTCGCGCCCTCGATCTTGAGGTCGAGGCTGTTGACGGCGGTGAACTTGCCGAACGTCTTCGTGAGGTGACGGGTTTCGATGCTCGGCGGGCTCATCGGTGACGCCCCCGGTGCGGGACCTTGAGCTGCCGCGTCGCGATCCCAGGAGACGTTGGGACGAGGTGGGAGTGCGCCGCTTCGAATAGCGATGGCATGGGAATTCGCGAGCCCGACGAATCCGCGAGGATATGACGTCATGTCCGGGCGTGCGGTGGCGAGGCAGCCCGGGAGTATGTCGGTGGAAGACGGGCGAGGGCGAGGCCCGTTTGAGTTCGGCGGCGGGGGTCGATCTACGAGCCGATTTCGCCGAGCGGTTCCGCTCCCGTGGGCCGCAGGGCATCAGGGTTATCCGTCACGTCCGGTACCAACGGTTCGGCGGGGCCCGTGTCGGAGCCGAGCAGTTCGGTCACCCTCGAGGTCCGGGTCGAACTGAAGCCGGGGATCCTCGATCCGGAGGCGGAGAGCATCGCGAAGTCCCTCGCGCTCCTCGGGGTTCCCGAGGTCTCCAGCGTGGGCACGGCCCGACTGTACATCCTCGGGTTTACGGGCGTCTCGGCCCATGAGGCGGAACGCCTCGCGTCGCGCGCCGTCGACCGACTGCTCGCGAATCCGGTCATTCATCGCGTGACGATCTCGCCGGCCCGTCCTTCCTGAACCGATGGCGCGAGCCCGTGCGAGCCCGGCCGCCGAGTGGGCGGAGGGGGTCGCGACGTTCCCGCTCCGGAGCGGTAGCCTCCCCGCGGTGGCTCGGGCGGGGCTCCGTCACGGTCTCGCCTTTTCCTCCGACGAGTGGAAACGACTGCGCACGTACTTCACCGCGGAGCGACGAGACCCGACCGACGTCGAGCTGGCCGGGATCGCCCAGAGCTGGAGCGAGCACTGCTCCTACAAGAGTTCCAAAATCTGGCTGAAGCGCGCCTTCCGCGGCGTGAACGATTCCGACCGCGTCCTCGGGATGGGAGACGCGGGCGTCCTGGCGTTCGATGAAGGGTTCGCCTACGCGATCCGGGCCGAGTCCCACAATCACCCCTCGGCGATCGAGCCGTACGGCGGTGCCGCGACCGGAATCGGCGGGATCCTCCGGGATGTGCTCGCCGTCGGGGGAAAGCCGATCGCCCTCGCCGACCCCCTGTTCTTCGGGCCGATCGACGGCACCGGTGGCCCGGCCCGCGCCGGAGTCCACCCGGCGAAGTGGCATCTGGCGGGCGTGGTCGCGGGCATCCGGGACTACGGGAACCGGGTCGGGGTTCCGACGGTCACCGGCAGCATCGCGTTCGACCCGTCGTACTCGGTCAACCCGCTCGTCAATGTCGCCTGCCTCGGATTCCTCCCGAGGGAGCGCCTCCAGCCGAACAAGGCGTTCCGCGCCGGGGACCGCCTCGTCTTGGTCGGCGGTCACACCGGGCGCGACGGAATTGGGGGAGTTTCGTTCGCGAGCCGGAAGCTGACGGCGCGGAGCGAGGACGAATCGCGCGGGGCGGTCCAGCTCGGCAACCCGATCATGAAGGAGCCGCTCATCCACGCCTGCCTCGAGGCGTTCGACCGCGAGCTGGTCCGCGGCGTGAAGGACCTCGGCGGGGGCGGCCTCGCGACCGCCGCCGGCGAGCTCGCGCATGCGGGAGGGTTCGGGCTCACGATCGACCTCGACCTCGTGCCCCTTCGGGAGCCCGCGCTCCGACCCTGGGAGATCTGGGTCTCGGAGTCGCAGGAGCGGATGATCCTCGACGTGCGCCCGGACGACGTGGAACCCCTCCTCGCGATCTTCCGGCGCTACGACGTCCCGGCCACGGTCGTCGGCACCGTCACCGCCGAACCGTTCGAGGATCTCCGATGGCACGGGAAGCCGGCGGGCCGGCTCCGTCTCGCGTTCCGCGTGGACCCTCCCCTCCTCACGCGACCGCGCCGAGCGCGACCGAAGCGGACGCGACGGACCCCGAAGATCCCGGACTCCGAGCTGGGAGCGCTCGTCGAGGAGATGCTGCTCGCGCCCGACTCGGTCTCGCGCGAGTCGATCCTCCGCGTGTACGACCACACGGTCCAGGGCCGGACCGTCGTCCCACCTCTCCAGGGCCTGGTGAGCTCGCCGAGCCATGGCGATGCGAGCGTTCTGCGCCCCCGCGCGGAGAGTTGGAAAGGCATCGCGGTCACTGTCGCCGCGCAGCCTTGGGCGTGCCGCGAGGATCCCCGCCGCGGCGCGGAGTGGACCGTGGAGGAGGCGGCGCGGAACCTGTACGCCGTCGGCGCACGGCCCGACGCTCTGACCGATTGCCTCAACTTCGGAAACCCGGAGGACCCGCTCGTCATGGGCGATTTCGTCTCGGCGCTGGACGGTCTGGCCGACGCGGCGAAGGCGCTCGGAATCGCCGTCCCGAGCGGGAACGTCAGTTTCTACAACGAAGGGCTCGGTGTCGCCATCCCTCCGACGCCCGTCCTGTTCGCCGCGGGTCTCCTGCCCGACCTCCGCAAGGCGGTCACCTCCGACCTGAAACGGATCGGCGACCCGCTGTACCTTCTGGGCCGGTCCTCGGGGGCGGTCGGGGGCTCGCTGTTCGCCCGACGGCGCGGACTGACCGGCATCACGATCCCTCCGACCGACCCGGCCGCCGTCCGCCGCCTCGGCGAGAAGCTGTTGGGAGCCGTCGGCGAGGGGTGGGTTCGCGCGGCTCACGACATCTCGGACGGCGGCTTGGCAGTGGCACTGCCCGAAATGGCGTTCGGGGGCAGTGTGGGGTTCCGAGTCTCGCTCGAGGCGACGGGACTCCCGGCGCCGGGGGTCGCGCTCGTGGCGGAGGGCGCGTCGCGCTGGGTCGTCGAGGTCGCACCCGATGCGGCCGGCTCATTCGAGCAGGCGATGCGGGGCCTCCCTCTCGAGCGTCTCGGGGAGGTCACGGAGCAGGGCGGCGAGTTCGCCTGGCGGTCAAAGACCGTCGTCCACCTCCCGCTGGACGAGCTCTACCCGCGCTGGCGGGCGGGGCTCGACGCGGTCCCGGCGCGATGACGACCGCCCTCGTCTCGGGCGGGAAGGACTCCGTCTACTCCGCCTACCTGGCAGACAGCCAAGGGTTCGGCGTCGACGAACTCCTGACCATCGCTCCGGAGGACCCCGATTCGTTCCTCTTCCACACACCGAACGTCGACCTCGTGCGCTGGATCGCCGAAGCGTGGGGGAAAGCGCATCGGATCGTCCCGGTGCGAGGAACCGGCGAGGAGGTGGAGACCGAAGCGCTCCGGGCGGCGCTCGCGGGCTCCCACGAACCCGTCGTCGCGGGCGCGATCGCTTCCTCGTACCAGTGGACGCGACTTCACCGGCTCACGGAGCAATTGGGGCGGCCGCTGTACACACCACTCTGGGGGAAGGAGGCGGGCCTCGTGGTCCGTGAGGAGATCGCCGCGGGCCTCGACATACGGATCGCCCAGGTCGCGGCCGAACCGCTCGGCCCCGAGCTGGTCGGCCAGCGCCTCGACCTGGCCCTCCTCGCGGAGTTGGAGCGTCGGAGTCGGACCGTCCGCGCCATCCAGGTCGCGGGGGAGGGCGGCGAGTACGAGACGATCGTCGTCGACGCTCCGTTCTTCCACTCTCGCCTCGCCCTCGAGGGAGAGTCGCTCCAACTTCGCGGGTCGGCGGCCCGGCTCCAGGTGCACGGCGCGCACCTCGAGGCGAAGGCACAGCCGATTTAGGGCCGTGGGGGAATCCGAGCCGATGGCGCCAGGCATAGCTCGCGATCGATGGAAGGCCGTTGTGACGGCGTTGGGCGACCGCCGGGCGGCACCCAACCTTCGGTGGGTCGCCCAACTGACCGGACGATCCGAGCCGGAAGTGACCCGCGCTTTCGATGGAATCCTCCGTCATCGGGCGGCAATCGCGGAGATCCGGCGTTCCCACGTGGAAGGGGGGAGAGACTTCTACGCTCAGATCCGGGCTCCACTGGACCTGTATGCACTCGTCCGATTGATCCGGCCCGACGCCGTCGTCGAGACCGGAGTCTCGTCGGGGGTCTCCTCCTCCCACTTCCTCTTCGGCCTCCAAGACAATCGTCATGGCCGCCTGTACTCGGTGGACCTGCCGACGCCCCAGCAAGGCGACGAGCTTCAGGCGAACGAGTCTCCCGTTTCGCTTCCCCCCGGGCGGAAAACCGGGTGGGCGGTCCCCGACGGGCTCCGCGAGCGCTGGGACCTATCTCTGGGCCCAAGCCAGGAGCTGCTTCCCGCGGTGGCCGACCGGGCGGGAAAGATCGGCCTCTTCCTCCACGACAGCCTCCACACGCCGCGCCATCTCACCTTCGAGCTCGAGACCGTGCGGCCCCACCTCCTCCCGGGCGCGGTCGTCCTGGCCGACAACACCGAGTGGACGGGACAAGCGTTCGACCGGTTCGCGCGCTCGCTCGGTGTGCCGCTCGTGCGGCGCGGGCGGTCCGGCCTTGTGGGAGTTCGGATCCCTACGGAGGCGATGCGGGCCAGCGCTCCGCGACGTACGAGCCGATCGCGAAGCAAGCGGTGAGCCCCGGCGACTCGATCCCGAAGCAGTGGACGACCCCGGAGCCTGGGGGCTCCTCGAAGATCTGGAACTCGCCAAACGGCTCGGCCGATCCGGGCGGCACGGTCTTCGCCCGGACTCCCGAGGAAGCCGGGACGAGGTCGAGTTCGGTGATTCCCGGCACGTAGGCGTTCGCGAGCTCGGCGAATTCGGCGAGCGGCGTCACCGGCAGCGGAGGCGGTTCGTCCGAGTCGATGTACGATGCCGTCGGCCCGATCAGCAGCTCGCCCCCCGCGGTCCGGGTCAGATGGACGCCGATGCCGGGATACCGCGGCGGTGGGAAGCCGTAGACCATGGTCCGCACCCAGGCGGAGCGCTCGCCGACCACTCGAGCGTACTCGCCGAGGCAGGGGTAGATCCTCCGGCCCGGAGCGCCGAAGGTCGTTGCGACGCGACCTGCGCCGACGCCCGCCGCATTGATGCAGCGCCGTGCTGCGACCGATTCCCCGGCCGAGCCAAACAGCGTCCAGCCGGACTCGGACCGCTCGGCCGACCGGAGCCCGACGTTGTAACGCCGCTCGACGCCCCGCCGGGCAAGATCAGTGTCGAGCGCCCGAACGAGCCCTGCGGCGTCCACGCGCCCGCCGGTGGGCGCGAGAAGACAGCGTTCGCACGGCCCGAGGCGGGGTTCGATCTGCCGGGCCTCCTCGGGGGAGGCGAAACTCAATCCCGGCACGCCGTTCTCGCGACCCCAGCGACCGTACTTCTCGAGCTCCGCGATGTGGACCGGACTTCGGGCGACGACGAGGGTCCCGCAGGGCTCTACGGGGACGCCGAGCGAGGCGGCCTCCTCGTACATCCTCCGGTTCCCCTCGACGTTCAGGCGGGCACGCAGCGTGCCGGGGCGGGCGAACACGCCCGAGTGGACGACGCCGCTGTTGTGGGTGGACTGCTCCCGCCCGGGGCCCGGGCGCCGTTCTACGACGACCGTCCTCGCGTTCGTCGCCGCGAACGCCCGAGCGATCGAGAGCCCGACCACCCCAGCTCCGATGACCGCCACGTCGAACGGATCGACGCTCATCGAGATCGTCCCGAAGGCAGGCTCAGGGCGGGCGACCCGTGTTCGCCCATGGTACGGATCATAGAAAATGGACCGACAGGGCGCGGCGGTGGTAGGGCGCTATCGCGGACCCGCGCGTCGGCGGACCGAAAACCAGGTGACGAGCGCCGCCGCCACGACCCCGATGCCGAACCCCAGGGCCAGTTCTTGCCCACCACTCAACCCGAACGGACCCAGACTGGGGCCGCGGGCGGTGACCGCGGGGGCTTCGACGATGATGGAGACGGTCGCGTTCGCCGACTGTCCCGATTTGTCCGAGACCTCCGCTTCGACCGAGAACACCCCGGCGGCTGGCACGTCGCAATTGACGGAGGTCGAGCCAACGGCCCGACACCCGCCTGGGAGAGGTCCCCACCGCAGCGAAATGGGAGGGGCACCGCCCGAATACTGGCTGGCGATGACGACCGGTGTCCCGAGCGAGCTCACGGACGGCGAAGCAGTGAGCGCAAAGTTCAGCTTCGGCGGGACGACCGAGACGATGGTGCTCGAACTCGAGAACTGCCCCGCGGAGTCGCTCGCCGTCAGCGACGGCGCGTAGGTTCCGACGGCCGTGGGGGTGCAGTTCAGCGATGGACCGATCGCGGACGCACATCCGTTTGGCAGGCCCTGCCATGAGTAGCTGATCGCGCCGCTCCCTCCCTGGACCCTCGCATTCAGCTCGACGCTCTGGCCCAACGTCACCGAGTTCGAGCTCGAGTTCAAGGAGACCACCAGGGGCGGCGGGCGGCTCACGTGGACGATCCACGGCCCGCCCGAGGCTGTGGTCCCGAAACGATCGGAGACGAGTAGGGATACGGTGAACGTTCCCGCGTTCGTGAACGTGTGCGATCCATCCAGCAAGACACCGTTCGCTCCGTCGCCGAAATCCCAACGGATGAGGAAGGGGGCCCCCCCACCTTGGACGGCCGCGCGATAGGTGATGGGAAGCGGCGCGACGCCGGACCAGGGCGTCAACGAGGCACTGACGTTCAGTGCCGCAAAGACTGTGACGTTCAGCCACGCGTTCGCCTGCTCCCCGGCGGCGTCGACAACCACCATCGAGACGAGGAAGGCCCCCGAGGTGTTGTAGGTGTGATTGGTCGTCGCTCCTTCACCGGACGCACCGTCACCGAAGTTCCAGAGGTAGTAGTCCGGGGGGACTCCCCCGGCCGCCGAGCCGACCACGTGGATCGTGACGGCGGCGTCTCCGGCGGCCGGTGCCTCTTGGGCGGAAGCGCGAAGCGCGCCGGGCGGACCCGATGTCGTTGCCGCCAGTTGCAGCTGCCAGGTCTGCCCGCTGGTCAGCACCAACAGGTCCAGTCGGAGCTCGGGAATGTATCCGAACCCCGGCGAGAAGGCGGCCGTGGGGACGAAGGTGCTCCCGAACGACACGTTGTGCCAAGCACCGTTGGAGAACGACCAGGTGTCCTTCGTCGCGCCGTTGTAGCCCCCACTAGAGTCGACGCCGGATCCGCCGGTCAGGACGACGCTCTCGTTCTCCGCGTCGTAGGCGATCCCTGCGAACGCGCGGGCGCGTGGGCTCGCCACGGTCCGGAGGCTCGTCCAGGTGCCGTGGGCGAACGCCAACGAGTCATTGGCCACCGTGCAGTTCGCGGGCGGGGCGCACTCCACCCCGCCGAACATGAGCATGTACCCCTCCGCGGAGTCGAAGACCAGCGCAGCGTAGGCCCGCGCGGGAGGCACATCTCCGGACCGCAGTTGGATTTGGAACCACGCACCATCGACGAATCCCCAGCTGGCCGAGGACCAGGTGCATCCGATCCACCAGTACCCCGGATAACAGTCGGAGCCGCCGAACATCAGGAGGTAGCCGTCGATGGGATCGAAGGCGAGGGCGGTCCCCCATCTCGCCGGGGGCTCGGTCGTCAGATTGAGGCGGGTCCACGAGCCGCCCTGAAACGTCCACGTGACGTTGAAGTTCCCGCCGAACAGGACAACATACTGGTCGACGGGGTCGTACGCCATGGTGGCGCCGTTTCCGGTGAGGGGGTC
The DNA here is from genome assembly GCA_022750115.1 of Thermoplasmata archaeon. Classification (GTDB taxonomy): domain Archaea; phylum Thermoplasmatota; class Thermoplasmata; order Lutacidiplasmatales; family UBA184; genus Lutacidiplasma. The sequence continues at coordinate 180,053 of JAKIWI010000005.1, read as the reverse complement.
GCCCGACCGGCCCGCGGACAGCTCCGTCCACGCTCCATTCTGAAACTTCCAGGTCGCCACCGGATGGGTGTCGTAGGTCGGTCCCGAAATGACGAATAGAATGTAGCCGTCCTTCGCGTCGTACGCCATCAGGAGGCCGCCGTTGTAGGTCGGTGGGACCGGTCGGGGATCGAGCGAGGTCCAGTTGCCGCGAGAGAGGGCCCAAGCGGGAATCCCGAACAGGAAAAGAGCGCCGCTCAAGAGGCCGCTGATCAGCGGACTCGCCCCGTCGCTCCCCGGGGGCTGGGGCCCGAGAATCGGACGCCAGCTCGCGTTGGCGTACATCCAAGAGTCGTTCAGCTGCGAGAAGGTCCCGCCTCCAAAGAGAACGAACTCGGAGTCTGAGGGGTCGTACGTGAACGCGGCGCCCCATCGGCCGGGGGGGGCGCCCGACGTATTGGTCTGGCTCCAGCGCCCGTGGAGGTAGGTCCAGGTATCGTTCCAGGCCGTGGTATAATTCCGGTTGCAGAACAAGAACCCCCCTCCGAACAGGAGCAGTCCCCCGGTCGCCGGGTCGAATGCCAAGGACGCACCGAACCTCGCCTCGGGGGGATTCGCTCCGCCCACCCGGCCCCAGTGCCCGGCAGAGAACCCCCAGGTATCGCGGAATGTCCATCCGAGGCAGGTCCGGTAGTTCCAGGAGCGGTTGGTCCCGCCGAACAGTACGACCTTCCCGATGGTCGGGTCGTAGCTCATCGACGGGTTTCCTCGCGCCGGCGGGGCGCCCGCGGCGGACGCGTTCAAGACCGACCAATCGGCCCCCGAGAACACCCAGGTATCGTTCGAGTAGGGACCTTCCCCCAACGCTCCCCCTCCGAACAGGACGACCTCCCGGTCGGCAGCATCGTAGACCATCGAGGCACCCCAAAGGGGCGGGGGTGAATGGAGGACGTGAAGCTGGACCCAGCTGCCATTTGCAAACGTCCAGGTTGCGTTGAATTGGGCTCCGGCAAGTCCTTGAAACAAGATCACCCGGCCTTCCGCTTGATCAAACACCATGAGTGGGGCCCCCTCCGTGACGGCCCCGGTCTCATTCCATCTCGGCGAAGTGTCGGCAGCCGCGCGAGGGCCCGCGCCGTGAGAAAGGGCGGATCGGGCGGTAGCCAGCGCGATCCGGGCGGTTTCGGCGGGCGAAACGACTCCCGTCCTGGCCGGAGTCGGGGGGGGTCCGGCGCTCGGCGCCATCAACGGCGAGAGCAGAAACAGGACAGCGAGCACGATCGCCGGCACCTCACCGCATCGGCGGCTCCGCCGAGTAGACCCCATGAGCTACTTGCGCCGATACGGAGGATGGGCGAGGGATACTTGGACGTTTCACCGGCCCAGTTCGGCGTAGGTCTCGTCACGGAGGTCGGTGGGTCTCATCGAGCCGGGGGAATCTGGACTGCCCCGGATCGCCGAGCCGCAGCGAGGACTGAGGGATGGATGTGTGCGGTCTCGAATGGCACGCGACGCCGCTAATAACCCGCCGATACGTGGAGACCCCAATGGCGGGGAGTCGTGCGGCGTCGCGCCGGGCGTCGCATCCCGATCCCATCCAGCCTGGTCCCGGTGGCGGTCCTGACCAGGCCCGACGGCGGTGGGAAGCAGAGGTCCTCCAACCCTCGCTCGCGAGAACGCCCGAACGGAAAGAGCGGTTCGAGACGCTCGGCGGAATCCCTGTCGAGCGACTCTACCTTCCCCGACCCGACGACGATTTCGACCGCGTCGGCTACCCGGGTCAATTTCCGTACACGCGCGGCATCCACCCGACGATGTATCGTGGCCGCGTCTGGTCGATGCGGATGTTCTCGGGCTTCGGCACGCCCGAGGACACCAACCGCCGGTTCCACTACCTGCTCGCCCACGGCGAGTCCGGGCTCTCGATCGCGTTCGACGACCCGACGCTCTACGGGATCGACGCCGACGACCCGGAGGCGCTCGGGGAGGTCGGGAAGTGCGGGGTGAACGTCTCCTCGCTCCCCGACATGCGGCGGCTCCTGAAGGGGATCCCGCTCGCCGACGTCACGACATCGATGACGATCAACGGACCCGCGAACATCGTTTGGGCGATGTACATCCTCGCGGCCGAGCACGCGAAGGTCCCTCGCGCGAACCTTGGCGGGACGACGCAGAACGACATCCTGAAGGAGTACATCGCCCAGAAAGAATTCCTCTACCCGCCGCGCCCCGCCCTCCGCTTGGTGATCGACACGATCGAGATGGCGACGAAGTCGATGCCGAAGTGGAACCCCGTTTCGATATCGGGCTACCACATCCGCGAGGCCGGCTCGACCGCCGTCCAGGAGCTCGCGTTCACCCTCGCCGACGGGATGTCCTACGTCGAGGAGTCGAAGAAACGCGGCCTGGACGTCGACGACTTCGCGCCGCGCCTCTCGTTCTTCTTCAACAGCCACAACGATTTCTTCGAGGAGATCGCGAAGTTCCGCGCCGCCCGGCGGCTCTGGGCCGAGGCGATGCGCGAGCGGTTCGGCGCGAAGAAAGAGCGCTCGCTCTGGATGCGGTTCCACACACAGACCGCCGGGTGCTCGTGCACCGCGCAGCAACCGGAGCTGAACGTGGTGCGGACCACGATCCAGGCTCTGGCAGGCGTCATTGGCGGGACGCAGTCGCTCCACACGAACTCCTACGACGAGGCGTTGCAACTCCCCACCGAGGACGCCGTGCGCATCGCGCTGCGGACGCAGCAGATCCTCGCGCACGAGAGCGGCGTCGCCGACGCGGTCGACCCGTTCGGCGGCTCGTACTACGTCGAGTGGCTCACGGACACGATGGCCGAGCAGGCGCGACGCTACTTCGACCGTATCGACGAGATGGGCGGCGTCGTCGCGGGCATCGAGCGGGGCTTCTTCCAGCGTGAGATTCAGGAGGCCTCGTTCCGCTACCAGCGCGCCGTCGAGTCCGGCGAGCAGAAGGTCGTGGGCGTGAACGCCTACTCGCTCAACGCCCCGATCAAGGTCCCTCGACTCCGGATCAGCGAGCAGGCGCGGACGGCGCAGTCCGCGCGGCTCAAGTCGCTCCGGTCGCGGCGGCCTTCCGCGCGGCACACCGCGGCCCTCGAAGCCGTCCGCAGGTCGGCGCGGGACGAGTCGGCGAACACCATGCCGTCCGTTCTCGCGGCGCTCGAAGCCGAAGCGACCCTGGGTGAGATCGTCCACGCGTTCCAGGACGTGTTCGGTTCGTATCGCGAGCGGTCGATGTTCTGAACGGCCCGCGAGTCGCCGCATTCCGGAACCGGTCCGACCGTAGGGTTCTGTCGGCACGTTCTTCGGGCTCTGCCTCCATGCTGGTTCGGGGGTGGGCTCCATGTTGGACCGACCGACCGCGGACTCGCGAGCGATCCAGATCAAGACCCGATTCGACTATCCTCGAGGGCCCCTCCCGACGCTCCTCGTCTGGATCGGGTTTCGCTGCGTCACGCTGGTGTTGCTCCTACTCGCGTTCTTCGCGCTCTGGAACACCCTGCACCTGTGGCACGTCGTGGTGTACGCGAGGGGCTACGGACCGTAGGATTCGCCCACCGTTCGGGTCGGTCGACTTGCGCACGACGACCACGAGGGTTGACGTGGGGCCCGCGAGCCCCGCGCGCCGTGCCGAGGTGCTCGCGGGCGCTCCCACTGGTTGAAGTACCATACATCGTTCCGTGCCACAGTGCTGACGACGAGCGATTCATCGCCCGCGACACCCCCGACCCAGTTCGGGCCACCGGTTTCGCCGGAACATCTGCGCCCGTACCTGACGCAAGGCGAGCGGGTTCTGCTCACCGGCCGCCCGAAAGTCTGGGCGTTCGTCAGCATTCCCGCGATCATCTGCCTGGTGGCCTCGCTCGCCGTCTACGCGGCGGGCGTCTTCGCGGCGACGTCGATCATCGACTCGGGGATCACGGGCGGACTCACGGATGCAGAAGTGGGAAGCGCCATCCAGGCGATCGCGCTCACGTTCCTCATCGGTCTCATCCTCGCGATCGTCGCCGTCGTGCTGTGGGGGCAGGTCGCTCGATGGATCCGCGCCCTCCTCGGGCTCACGGTCGGCCTGTTCGTCCCGTATGCCTGGTTCACCCTGCTGCTCGACAACGCCCTCAGCGCCTCACCCGCCGGCGCCCTAACGCCCTCGCAGGCGGCCTCGACTATCAACGGCGTCTTCTGGCTCTCGTTTGCGGAGACGGCCGGTCTCCTCGCGGTGTTCGCCATCGTGATCCCGATGGTCCTTTCGATCTTGATCTGGAGGAACACGGTGTACGCGATGACCGACCGAAGGGCGTTGAAGGTCACCGGAATCCTCGGCCGGTTCAGTCGGGACGCGGCCCTCGACAAGATCCAGGACGTCACCATGAACCAGGGCGCCATCAGCCGCGCCCTCGGCTGCGGCGACCTGATCATGTCCACGGCGGCCGGGGGCGGCGACAGCGCCTCCGGATTCCGAACCGAGCGACAGGGCCGCGGGATCGCGTGGTTCGGCGTTCCGGATCCGCTCGAGGTCCGCCGCCAAGTGCACGAGATGAGCGAGGGGGCTCGTCAGACGATGAGGGAGGCAGACTACCGCCAGATGGCGACCGCCTTCCGAGAAGCGGGAACTCCGATCCCTCAAAGTCTCGCGGGCGGCCCGGTCGCCTCCCGCCCGGTCGCGGCGGGTTCCCGCCTCGGCCAAGGACTGGTCATCTGTCCGCGCTGCGGGACCGCCGCTGGATTCTCCAGCGAATTGGGCGGGTTCTACTGCTCGAGCTGCAAGACTCCGGTGTAGCGCCTGCGATTCGACACCAGGGGGAGGCGTCTCCCGGTTCTCGGCGACGGCCTTCGATGGGCGGGTCGGGTCCGTGAACGGACCAAAGCGTCAAACCCCCGCGGAGCGCTCCGCGGCCGAGGGGTCGCTGGACCCCCCGTTCGATGGCACCTTCCAAGCCGACGAAACGTCGCGCGGGTGGAGCGACCCGCCTCTCCAGCGAATACGCCGCATGCTTGGAGGCCCTCGCGCAACGGCGGCGGTTCGGGATCCGTCCCGGGTTGGAGACGATCCGCGCGCTCCTCGGTGCTCTCGACCATCCCGAACTGGCCTTCCGGACGATCCACGTCGCGGGAAGCAAGGGGAAGGGCTCGGTCACCGCCATCGCCGCGAGCGTACTCCAGGCGGTCGGGGGCCGCGTCGGGCGATTCACCTCCCCCCACCTTCTCAGCTACCGCGAACGGATCGCGGTCAACGCGAGGCCGATCCCTCCCGCCGCGGTCGTCGCCGGCGTCGCACGGATCGAGTCAACGACCGCGCGACTCCTCCGCTCGGGGGCGCTCGAGCGCGAACCAACGTTCTTCGAGGCCACGACCGCCCTGGCGTTCGACTGGTTCCGAGAGCAGAAGGTCGACGCCGCGGTCATCGAGGTAGGCCTCGGAGGGCGGCTCGATTCCACGAACGTCCTCGATAGCCCGGTCGGGGTCATCACGACCATCGAGCTCGAGCACGTGGAAATTCTCGGCCCCACGCTCACCGCCATCGCCCGGGAGAAGGCCGGCATCCTCCATCGCGGGATGGCGGCGTTCGTGGGCGAAACGAAGGCCGAGCCGCTTGCCGAGATCCACCGGATCGCGGGGAGCCTCGGCGTGCCGGTGCTCCACCTCGGCCGCGAAATCGCGGTCGAGAACCGGAGCCTCGACGAGCACGGTCAGACGTTCGACCTCACGACCCCCCACGCCGCGTACCCGAAGCTTCGCCTGCCCCTCCACGGCGTCGCCCAGTCGGGGAACGCGGCGCTCGCGGTCGCCGCGGTCGAGCGATTCCAGGAAGCCCTCGATGGGCGCCTCTCGGAGGCCCAGGTCCGGCGCGGTCTGGCCAAGGTGAGATGGCGCGGTCGCCTCGAGCGGTTCGGTCGCTCGCCCGAAGGGTGGCTCGACGTGGCGCACACGCCGGAGAGCGCGCTCGCGCTCGCGCGCTCGCTCGCGGAGATCAACCCGCTCGCCGACCCGGAGGGCAACGCAGTCGTCTTCGGGTGCCTTGCGGAAAAACGAGTCGACGAGATCCTGGAGGCGCTCGCTCCCCTCGCCGCGACCCTCGTCATCGCTCCCGTCCGCTCGGCGCGCGCCCTCGAGGTGGCTGCGATCCAGCGCAGTGCGGCGGGCCGGTTTCCGCGCGTGGTCGTCGCCCCGGACGTCGCGACCGCTTGGCGGCTCGCGCGCATCGCGGCCGATCCCGAAGGGTTCGTGCTGGTCACCGGTTCCGACTACCTCGTCGGGGACCTCATCGCATCGGTCGAGGGGCGCCCGGAGGATGAGCCGGACCTGTCCGATCCCGGGGTTGCCCGTTCCCCGGAGGCGGCGAGTCCGTGAAGTCCGTTGGGAACCTCGACTGGGAGTCCCTCCTCGATCGTCTGGGCGCGTTCTACCACGCGGGCGATTGGCGGGTCCCGTACCTCCGTGACCACGCGGAGGATCCGTTCCAGGTGCTGATCGGGACGATCCTCTCGCAGCGGACGCGCGACGAGAACACCGACCGGGCGTCCGCCCGGCTCTTCGCGAAATATCCCACTCCGAAGTCGCTCACCAAGGCGACGCAGAAGCAGATCGAATCGCTGATCCACGAAACGGGGTTCTACCACACGAAGGCGCGCGCGATCCGCGCCACCTCCCGGGAGATCCTGACGCGGTTCGGCGGCGTCGTTCCCCGGACTCTTCCGGAGCTCACCAGCCTCCCGGGGGTCGGACCGAAGACGGCGAACTGCGTGCTCGTGTTCGGCTACGGGCTTCCGGGAATGCCCGTCGACACGCACGTCCACCGGATCGCGAACCGGCTCGGTGTCGTCCGGACCAAGACCCCGGAAGAGACGGAGGCCGCGCTCCGCGAGTCGGTCCCCGAGCGGTACTGGATCCCGGTCAATCCGCTGTTGGTGCAGCACGGGCAGAATCTCTGTGGACCGTACCGGCCGAAATGCCCGGAGTGCCCGATCTCGGAGCTCTGCGCGACCGGGATTGCTCTGGCGTCGGGCCGAGCGCCGCCGCGTCCGGAGGACGACCCCTCGCGCCGGGTTCCCCGGTCGAGCGCTCGACCGAAACCCCCGGCCCGAGCGTCCGGTCCGAATCGGGTCGAACGCCGATCGCGCTGAGCCGGGCGGCCCGCCACGACACGTGGGTCGACGCGAGCCGCGGGGACGGCCGAGTCCCATCTGGCCGGAGTGGCCGCCCCACAGCCGCGGCGGGGAGCGGGTGGCCGACGCAGAGAGGTAATACCCCCGACCCGGTTGCCGCGATCGAATCCCGGCCGCGACCCGCAGCATCGCCGGAACCCCGGCGAGCGAGGGGCAGGGGGATTCACGAACGGGAATCCAAACCATGAGCAGAAACCGCAGCGCCACTCGAAAGATCTGGGCGACCGCGCTCGTCGTGCTGATCGCCGTGGGGGGCGCGACGCTCCTCGTCGCGACCAGCCGCGTCGCGAGCGCGACGCCGACGTGCAACCTCACCGTCAATTCGGAGAACCTCGGCAACAACGCCGTTCAGTCGGCCATCAACAGTGCCAACCCCGGGTGGAGGGTCTGCGTGGGCGCTGGGAGCTTCCCGGAGCAACTGAGCATCTCGACGTCTGGGATCACCCTCGCCGGTGCCGGCGTCGGCCTGACCATCATCAACCCGGCCTCGGTGAACACGACGACGGTGGACTGGGACTCCAACGCTCCCCAGGCCCCGCTCGCGGCCGTGATCCTGGTCGACAACACGACCGGAGTCACCATCTCCGACCTCACCGTGAACGGCTCCGCGGCCGCAAGTTCGATCGGCGGTTGCGGCACGGACTTCGTCGGGGTCGACTTCCAGAACTCCTCGGGGTCGCTCCTGCGGGCCGCGGTCACGGGCATTCAGCTCGCTCCGTCGTTGCTCGGATGCCAGAACCAGTTCGCGGTCTACGCGTACACCGGTTGGTTCACAACGGGCTACGTCCCCCTCTCACCGCTCCAGGTCACGGTCGCGCGGACGAGCGTCACCGTCTACGGCAAGAACGGCATCACCTGCGACGACCCGGGCCTTCGCTGCATCCTGACGTTGGACACCACCGTCGGGATCGGCGGGACGTCGGCGACCGCGCAGAACGGGATCCAGATCGCCTACGGCGCCGTCGGCCACCTCCAGAGCAACAAGGTCTCGGCGGACAACTACACGGGAGCAGGCTCGACCCTCGACTGGTTCGGGACCGGCTTCCAGGCGACGGGGATCCTGCTCTACAATCCCGGCACTGGAACGACCGTGGCGCACTCCACGGTCACGAAGTGCCCGACCGCGATCGCGGAGTTCGAGACGACCGCCACCTCGGTCCACATCACCGGCAACACGATCACGGCGGCCGAGGGCTACGGGATCGTCGTGAACGGCGCTCCGGGCACGACGGCGTACATCGCGAACAACACGATCAACGCCGCGGCCACGGGTGCGCCGGGGATCCTCGTCGACAACGGTACGTTCAACATCAGCCACAACCTGATCACCCACGTCCGCAGCTCGGGGACGAACGGGGCGAGCCAGGTCGTGTGCGGGACGGGGAGCTACCTCGTCTGCGCGACGACCTTGACGATCCCCACCGCCGCCGTGCAGGCGGTCTCCGAGGGCAACGGGGGCCCCACGAACGTGACGCTCTGGTCGAACACGTTCCACCTGGACAGCCTCAGCCTCGCGACCCTCGCGATGCCGACGGGCGCGGTGACCGTGCAGTGGGTCTGAACCGAGCGCGATCGGATCCCGGCTGAGGCGCATCGGCGCCGGGGCGGCGGAGTCGCCGCCGCCCTCCGACTTGGTCGGCGGGGCGGCCCGCTGCCGCCCTACCCCGCGACCATCGCCGCGCGCGGCGGCTCGGAGGTACGGGAAGGGTTTTCCTCCGTGACGACTCGGCTCGCCAGATGGACCCCTCCGAGTACGACCTCGCGTTCTTTCGTCGCGAGGGGTTCCAGCGCCGGACGTGCACCAGCTGCGGCTCGTGGTTCTGGACGCTCGGGGACCACACGGCCTGTCAGGAGGCTCCCTGCGTCCCCTACGCGTTCATCGGCCACCCCGGATTCAAGCAGCCCTACTCGCTCCGCGAGATGCGCGAGCTGTACCTCGGGTTCTTCGAGCGTCGCGGCCACACGCGCCTCCGCCGCTACCCGACGGTCGCGCGGTGGCGGAACGACGTGTTCTTCACGCAGGCGAGCATCTACGACTTCCAGCCGTGGGTGACCAGCGGGGCGATCCCGCCCCCCGCGAACCCGCTGACGATCTCGCAGCCGTCGCTGCGGTTCATCGACCTCGACGAGGTCGGCCGCTCCGGCCGCCACTTCACCGAGTTCGAGATGATGGCGCACCACGCCTTCAACCGACCCGACCACGATGTCTACTTCAAGGACCGAACGGTCGAACTGTGCCACGAGCTCCTCACGGTGGAGCTCGGCGCCGACCCGAAGGGAATCACGTACAAGGAAGAGGAGTGGGAGGGTGGGGGCAACCTCGGCCCGTCGCTCTCGGTGGGCCTGCTGGGCATGGAGCTCGCGACCCTCGTGTTCATGGAGTACATCCGGGAGGGCGGTGCGGTCAAGCCGATGCCGCTCACCGTCGTGGACACCGGCTACGGCCTCGAGCGATTCGTCTGGATGTCGCAGGGAACTCGGAGCGCCTACGAGGCCGTGTTCGGTGAGGCGTTCGAGGAGGTCCGACGGACGTTCAACCCCGAGGAGTCCGCGATCCTCCTCGACCACGCCCGCGCGCTCAACTTCCTGATCACCGACGGCGTGGTGCCGTCCAACAGCAAGGAGGGCTACTTCGCCCGCCTCCTCATCCGGCGGATGCTCCGCATCCTCGACAAGACCCCCGAGGCGCCGGAGATCACGGCCGTCCTCGACCGCGCGGGCCGCGACCAGGCGGTCGACTTCCCCGAGCTCGGGGAGCACCGTGACGACCTCCATCTCGTCGTCGAGGCGGAGGTCGAGCGCTACCGCGAGGCGATCGACCGCGCCCGCGAGCAGGTCCGCCGACAGGAGGAGCGCGCGGTCGCCGGAGGGAAGGCCATCACCGTCGACGACCTCGTCGCGTGGTACGATTCACTCGGGCTTCCCCCGGAGCTCGCCGTCGAGTCGCTGAAGACCCCGATCCCCGTCCCCGAGGACTTCTACGCGCGGGTCGCGAAGCGCCACGAGTCCGGCGTGGCCCGCACCGATTACGTCGAAACGCCGACGACCGGTCCGGAGATCCCTCCGGAGACGCCCCCGACCGACGTCCGGTACTACCTCGACCCGTACACGCTCTCGTTCGAGGCGCACGTCGTGTTCGCCGCGGGCTCCACCGTCGTCCTCGACCGAACCTACTTCTACCCGACCGGCGGCGGCCAGATCACCGACACGGGACATCTCGGAGATAGCGCCGTCGTCGAGGTGCTTCGCCGCGGCCCGTGGGTCGTTCACAAGCTGCAGGTCCCCGGTCCGTTCCACGTCGGCGACCGGGTGCGCGGCGAGATCAACCAGCACCGGCGGACCCAGCTGATGCAGCACCACACGGCGACGCACCTGTTGAACGGGGCGCTGCGCCACGTCCTCGGTCCGCACGTTTGGCAGGCGGGAGCGTACAAGGGCGTCGAGTCGGCCCGCATCGACATCACCCACTTCCGTTCGCTGTCCCCCGAGGAGATCCGCGAGGTCGAACGGCTCGTCAACGCCGTCGTCCGCGAGGACCGGCCGGTGAAGAGCTACTTCGAGATCCGGACCGAGGCGGAGAAGCGGTTCGGATTCACGCTCTACCAGGGCGGCGCGGTCCCGGGCCGCGAGCTCCGCCTCATCGAGATCCCCGATTTCGACGTCGAAGCGTGCGGAGGGACGCACTGCACGCACACGAGCGAGGTCGGCTATGTGACCATCCTCGCCACCGAGCGGATCCAGGACGGCGTCGTCCGCCTCACGTACGCCGCGGGCGAGCGCGCCCTCGACATCGTGGACCACCGGTCCGAGGCGCTGACGAGGGCGGCGCGCGCGCTGAACGTCGCGCCGGACCAGGTCGCGCAGGGGATCGAACGGCTCCAGCTCGAGGTCGAGGCGTGGCGCAAACGCGGCCGCCTCGAGGAGCGCGAGTCGCTCGGGAGCCGCGCGGAGAAGCTCCTCCTCAATGCCGACGCGACGGTGAAGTCGGGCTCCGTCACCATCGCGACCGCGAAGGTCGACCTTCCGCGCTCCGAACTCATGGAGCTGTCCCGATTGATCACGAAAGCCCCGGATCGCGTCGCCATCCTGGCCGCCGAGGTCGAGGGACGCGGAACATTGTTCGTCGGTTCTTCGGCCGAGAGCGTCTCGGCGTTGAGCGTCCTCGAATCCGCGCGGTCCACGTTCGAGGGCCGGGGTGGCGGGAATCCATCGGCGGCCACCGCCGTCGGCGAACCGGGGGCGCCGCTCGCGTCCGCGCTCGCGGCCGCGACGGCATCGGCGTCCGCCTTGGCCGCCGCGGCGCCGGCCGTCCAGCCGCCCCCTCCCCCTCCGCCTCCGCCCCCCCCTCCGCCACCTCCGCCTCCACCCCCGCCCCCACCGCCACCGCCGCCCGACGGTGGCGATGCCGGGATCGCCTCGTAGTCGCCCCGCCCGGCGGCGCTGGCGCGCGCCCAGAACGACGCGCGCCTTCGCGCGGGGAGAAATATTCTCCCCTCCGACGCGAACCGCGAGCTTCCATCGGCGAACGGCTCTCGCGGCCGCCGCGGTAGGCCCGGCCCGGCGAAACCTTTACCTTCCGGACACGACCATTTCGTCTCGGTTGGAACGAATGAACGAGCGCAAGCGGTCACCTTCCGCAGTACCCGAGGCGTGCTGATGGCGGAGGAGCCGAAGCGGACGGGGGGCGTTCCGCCCGAAGTTCTCGCCTTCCTCTCCGGCCGCGGCGGCCGTTCCCTGATCGTCAAGGGTGGCGCGGGTACGGGAAAGACGACGTTCGGCCTCGAGCTGCTCGAGCGCGTCGGGAAGCCGCAGCAGTCCTACTACCTCTCGACCCGAGTCGGGGACGAGGCGCTCTACCGCCAGTTCCCCTGGCTGAAGGCGACCGAGATGCGCGCGCGTATCCTCGACGCCGGCAAGCTGTTCCTCGATGCGATCAACGCCGCCCCGAAGGGCGCGGTCGCCGAGCTTCCCGAGTCCGAGCAGAAGAAGATTCGCGCCGCCCGCGACGTGATGCGGACGTTCGACGAGGAGCGGGGCGCCCCGACCCGTGTGGACCGCACGCACCTCACCGCGCTGATGAAGCGCAACCCGATGCCCGAGGTCGAGAACGTCTACAACCGGGTCGAGAAGGCGCTCCCGGAGAAGTCGCTGCTCGTCATCGACTCCCTCGAGGGTGTGACCCACAAGTACGGACTCGAGATGGAAGAGTTCGTGATGGCGCTCCAGAAGGATCTCGTCGAGAGCTCCAACACGAACGTCGTCATGATCCTCGAGAAGCCCGAGGCGGGCGGTATCGAGTACCTGGTCGACGGCCTCATCTCGATCCAGCGCGAGGAGCTCGATGAGCGGCGCGTCCGCCACATGCGGCTCGAGAAGCTGCGCGCGACGAACATCCAGCGGCCCCGGTACGCCGTGACCCTCTCCAACGGCCGGTTCGAGGCGCTCGGGTTCTCCTCGGCGCCGGGAGCGCTGCAGTCCTCGCCGGTCTGGCACCCGGTCGCCGACCCGGACAAGCACTACTCGACGGGGATCCCGGACTTCGACGCCCTCCTGGGCGGCGGGTTCAAGCGCGGCAGCTTCAATGCGTTCGAGGTCGACGTGAACGTCGGAATCGACGACTACTACATGCTGTTCACGCCGACGTTCCTGAACTTCCTCACGCAGTCGCGCGGGATCATCGCGGTGCTCGCCGCCGGCGAGTCGCACGAGAAGCTCCGGGAGACGCTGGTGCGCCACACGCCGCCGAACATCTTCGACACGCGCGTGCGGATCGCCGACTACACGGCGAACGAGACCGAGGAGAGCTACATCGTGCCGATGGCGCGCTACGGCCGCGACGAGGCGATGCGCGCGATGGTCACGGCCGAGAAGGCCGCGCGCGGGCCCGAGCAGAAGCCGTTCCTCGAGTACACCGCGTTCGACACGCTCGAGAGCCTGATGGGCGACCAGGTCGCCATCCGGATGTACTTCCACGGCGTCCGCCGCACGAAGCTGGTCGGCAACCTCGGGATCGGGCTCCTAAAGCCGGGCCTCCTCGTATCGAGCGAGATCCTGAACATGATGGACACGTACTTCCGGATCATCAACATCGACAACGCGCCGTGCATCTACGGCATCCGGCCGCGCACGACGATCTACGCGATCTCTCCGGACCCGGAGAAGGGCGCGCCGCACGCGAAGCTGACGCCCATCGTGTAGGCGTGAGCCGCGCCGGGCGCCCGGGGGGGCGTCGGCGCGGTCAGTAGGTCCAGGTACCGCTCGCGATCCCGGTCGCGGTGGCTCCGCCGAACACGACCGCGACGTTGTCGTTCGGGTCGAACGCCATCCCGGTGAACCCGCGGTGGCCGGGGTCGACCGCCGGCGCGAGCTGGGTCCAGACCCCGCCGAGGTACTCCCAGGTCTGGTTCCCGTACTTCGTGCCGCCCTCGAACTCCCCGTAGAGGAGCAGGTACCCGTCGTAGGTGTCATCGACGAAGCCCGCCGCGGCCCCCGCGGGCGGCTGCGTCGAGACTCGAGAGGTGATGTTCGTCCAACTCCCCCCGACGTAGGTCCAGGTCGTGGCCGGGGGCGGCGAGGATCCCGTGCCGGCTCCGCTGAACAGCACGACGTAGCCGTCCTCGGAGTCGTACGTCATTTCCGGGCCTCCCCGAGGGTCCGGATTCGGGGACAGCGCGGGGACCGGGTCCCACCACACGCCGCCCTGGAACGCCCAGGTGTCCGACATGTCGACGTTCGAGACGTTCTCTCCGCCAAACATGAGGACGTAGCCGTCCGCGGCGTCGTAGGTCAGCCCCGGGGCGTAGCGCGACGGGGGGCCGACCGCCGCGACGTCGGCGTGCCAGGCCCCGGCGAGGAACGTCCACGTGTCCGAGAAGTCGGTGGCACCGGCCGGGGACGTGCCGCCGAACAAGATCACGTACCCGTCGGCCTGATCGTACGTCATCCCCGGGAGGACCCGGGCCGACGGCGACTGCGCGGGGTGGAGCTGCGTCCAGGCCCCGTGGAAGTACTTCCACGTGTCTCCGAACTGGTTGTTCGCAAGGCCCCCGCCCCCGAAGAGGAGGACGTAGCCGTCGGCCTCGTCGTACGTCAGGGCGTCGAAGCTCCGGGGCGCCGGGAGGTGCGGGAGCACGTGCGTCCAGACCAAGCCGTGGAACGTCCAGGTGTCGTTGAGCACCGCGTTCGCGGGAGAGACGCCACCGAACAGCACGATGTTCCCCGTGGCGGGGCCATCCGCGACCATAGGCCCATCGCGCGAGGTCGGATGGACCGAGGAACTGACCTTCGTCCACGACCCACCGGAGAAGGTCCACGCGTCCGAGACGCGGCCGACGCTGGTATGCCCCCCGAACAGGATCAGCTTTCCGTCCTTCGCGCTGTTCGCGAGGCCGGCCAGGTATCGAGCTCCCGGGGCGACCAACAGCGGCGTGAGCTGGGTCCAGAGCCCACCGGTGAAGTTCCAGGTATCCCCCAGGGTCGTCGTGTTGGTTCCGCCGAAGAGGACCACGTAGCCGTCGGCGCTATCGTAGGCCATGGCGGCCTGGGATCGGCCGGCGGGGTGGGTCGCCAGCGTAAGGGGGGTCCACTGACCCGCGGAGAATTCCCACGTGTCCTGCCGCCCCGTCAGCGCCGCGTCGAAACCCCCGAACAGGACCGCGTACCCGTCCTTGGTGTCGTACGACATCGCCGCATCGGCGCGAGCCGACGGATGGGACGTCGGACTGAGGACGGTCCAGAGTCCGCCGGAGAACTTCCACGTGTCGGCGAGGTACGAGGTGCCCGAGAACCCGCCGAACAGCACGACGTAGTGGTCCGCGCTGTCGAAGCAGATCGCGGCGGCACCTCGCGCAGAAGGCGAGGACGCGGGCGTGAGCTGGGTCCACGTCCCGCCGACGAACGTCCAGGTATCCTGGAGTGCGGGTCCGCTGACGAGGCCGCCGAACAGGAGGACGTAGCCATCCTTCGCGTCGTACACCATCGATCCGTAGGTCCGGCCGGACGGGGCCGGCGGCGCGATCTCGGTCCACGAGGGAGTCGTGGGTGTGATCGACGGACGCGCGGAAGAGGACGACCCGGTTCCGCAGTGGACGCCGGTCGGGGAGGCGGCGGAGGTACAATTCCAGGGAACGCCGCCCGCCGGACCCGCCCCTTCGCGGAGCGATGCGGACGCGGCCTGGACCAACGCGGACCCCGGCGCCGGGGGGGAGCCGACTCGGGGAACCAAGCCGGCATGGGCCAGAGACGCCTCGCGGGGGCCCGCGAGCGGGGGGATCGGGAGCATGCTCAGAAGCTCGACCACGACCACGAGACACACGAGCATCGCGGCGAGCGGCAGCGCATCGCCGCGTCGAATTCGCCCGGTCGTTCGGGAATCGAGTTTCGCCATGGGCCCTACGGCCCCCCGACTGGCTCCCGGGTTATGAACGTCGGTCCACCGCGACGACGCGGAGTCTCACTGGCCGTCCAAAACGTGCGAACCTGAGCCGGCAAACCCCGACCACGGCGTACCGTTCCGAAACCGTCGACGATTCGCAAGCTACTTGGACGCCGGCTCGCTGGACCGGTCGGACGGCGATCGATACTCTTGGAAGACGACGAGCGCCCGCTCTCGGACGACCGCCTCGAACCTCCTTGGACGTTCGGAGGACGGGACATGAGCCGGATTCTCGCCCTCAGCGACGGCGTCTTCGCCTTCGCGATGACGCTCCTCGTCCTCGGCCTCGTCCTTCCCTTCGGCACGCTCGGCGGCCAAGTGGGGTGGTACCTCCAGCAGTCGGCGTTCCAGACGGCGTTGTATGCCTACGTCCTGACGTTCTTCGTCATCGGGATGTGGTGGCAGGGCCACCACCTGATCTTCGGCTACATCGAGCGCTTCGACCGAGTCCTGATCCGCCTCAACACGATCTTTCTGATCTGCATCGCAATCCTGCCGTTCACCGTCGTCGTGCTCAACGCGGCCCAGAGCACACCGACGGGGGTCGTGTTCTTCGCGGTCACCCAGATCGCGGCGGGGCTCTGCCTCTCGGCGCTCTGGTGGTACTCCTCGGGTCCGGGGCACCTGATCCGCCCGAACTTCCCCCCCGAATGGAATCGCTACCTTCGCCGGACCAGCCTGTTCATGCCCGTCGTGTTTGCGGCCTCGATCCCGTTCGCGTTCTACAACGTGGTCGTGGCCCAGGGGGTCTGGCTCCTCGTCTTTGTGCTTTGGTTCGTCTCGCGCCGCATCGCGCGCGGGTAGTCCCCTCGACCGGGCCAGCCCGACCAGAGGCTCTCGCGGGGCGACGCGTCGGCGTGGGGTCCATCGGCGCTAGAGGATTCCTGGCCAGGTGAGGACGATCGCCGTGAGGACCGCCCCCGGAACCAGGGTCATCGCGAGGTCATCGTCGACCATCCCCCAGGACGGCCACTCGGCGGCCACCGCGAGTGCGCCGGCCAGCAGTGCGAGCCCCGCGGTCGCCGGCTCGCGCCCGCCCCCGAACGTCTGGAGGGCGACGAAGGCGAGCAGGAAGTAGACGAGGAATCCGGGAGTGGTGACGCGGAGAACGTCTCGGGTCCGAAGGCGGAGCTCCCCGAGAAGCGGGTCCACGAGTGCGGTTCCCAGCACCACCGCGGCTGCGATCGGCCTCGGGAAGAGGAGAAGCGCGAGCGTGAGGGCCACCGCGTAATAGACGTAGCTGCCGACGCGGCGCTGCTCGTAGGAGCGGATCGTGGGGAGTTCCCATCCCGCCCAGTGGCGCAGCCCCTCGAGGAGCAGGATCACGGCGAGCGCGAGCAGCAGCACGGTCGACGTCGAGACGACGACGAGGACGTTCGCCGGGACGAGCAGGTAGACGATCGCGAACGCGCCGGCGGCGTGGAGGATCCTTCGGTAGATCCGGTCCCCGACCTCGAAGTCGCCGCCGAAGCGGGCCCCCAGCCAGCGACGCAAGCGCCCGCCCGTGTGGAGCCGCACCGAACGAGCCGGGGGGCCTGCCGACGACAAAGCGGTTGTGGCTCGACGCCTCCGCCCTCGTCAGCCTTTTCTTCCGCGTCCCCTCGGAGGCTCCATGAAGGTCACCGTCCTCGTCGGAAGCAAGTCGGACCTCGAACAGGCGGAGAAGGTCCGCTTCCGACTCACCGACCTGGGCATCCCCTGCGAGGTGCACGTCGCGTCCGCCCACCGGACGCCCGAGAAGGTCGACCGGATCGTCGCGGACCCCTCGACGGACGTGTTCATCGCGATGGCGGGGCTCTCGGCGGCGCTCCCCGGCACGGTCGCGGCGCGCACCCTGAAGCCCGTCATCGGCGTCCCGCTGAACCGCGGCCTCGGCCTCGACAGTCTCCTCTCCGTGGTCCAAATGCCTCCCGGAGTCCCCGTCGCGTCGGTTGGCCTCGACGCGTCCGAGAACGCGGCGTTGCTCGCCGCCGAGATTCTGGCTCTCAAGTATCCCGAGGTGACCGCGGCCCTGCAGCGCTACCGAGCGAAGTGGCGCGAAGAGCCGACGTCTCCCCCGCCGGGGACTCCGTGAAGGACCCCGCTCAGTTCGCCGCCACCGCGATTCGCCGCCTTCGCGAGCAGGTTCCGGGGAAGGCGATCGTCGCCGCGAGCGGGGGCATCGACAGCACCGCCGCCGCCGTTCTCGCGCACCGCGCTCTCGGCGACCGAGCCAAGGCGTTGTTCGTCGACACGGGGCTGCTCCGCGCCCACGAGGTCGAGCACGTCGAGGAGTTCTTCCGCGAAAGCCAGCTCCCCGTGACCGTCGTTCCGGCCGCGAGCCGATTCCTCTCCACGCTCGAGGGCGTCGCCGACCCCGAGGAGAAGCGCCGTCGGATCGGGACCGCGTTCGTCCGCCTGTTCGAGGAGGAGGCCGACCGGTTCGGGGCGAGCCAGTTGATCCAGGGGACGATCGCTCCGGATTGGATCGAGAGCGGCGGCGCGCTCCGCGACACGATCAAGACCCACCACAACGTCGGGGGCGTCCCGAAGGACGTCCGCATCGGGATCGTCGAACCGCTCCGGGACCTCTACAAGGACGAGGTGCGGATGCTGGCGGCCCACCTCGCGATCCCCCATCCCGAACGCCAGCCGTTCCCCGGTCCGGGTCTGGCGGTCCGTGTGGCCGGGCCGGTCACGGCGGAGCGGGTCGAGACCGCGCGCGCCGCGAACGCGATCGTCGAGGAGGAGGTCGAGCGGGCGATCGCCGCCGGCACCATCTCGCGACCCTGGCAGTACTTCGCCGTCCTCCTCCCCGTCCGGACGGTCGGCGTGATGGGCGACAACCGCGTCTACGGCGAAGCTGTGAGCGTCCGCGTCGTCGACAGCAACGACGCGATGACTGGGACGGCGACCGACCTTCCCCTCGATGTGCGCCGCCGGATCGCCGAGCGGATCACGCGGAGCCTGTCCGGAACGGTCACCCGGGTGCTCTACGACATCACGGACAAGCCGCCGGCCACCATCGAGTGGGAGTGAGGTACGACGACGGCCAAAGAGGACCCTTCGGGAACTGGTCGGGGCCGGGCGGTCTCGCAACCGAAGTCGCGGTCGATCGCGATCCCCGAGGAGATGGCGGCGGCGATCGACGCCCGGATCCGCGGGACCGGCTTCGCCTCGGCCGACGCATTCGTTGAGTTCGTCCTCGCGCGCCTCCTCGAGACGCCGGGGGAGATCCCGTTCAGCGAGGAGGACGAGAAGCGGCTCAAGGAGCGGCTGCGCTCCCTCGGCTACATCGACTGACCTCGCCCGCCATTCCTGGCGCTGGCCTCCCCCTCGGACGGCCCTGGGTCCAGGGCCCCGCCATCCCTATCTTCGCAACTCCTCTCGACCTGGCCGTGCTCCACTGCCCGTTCTGCGGCGCCCCCGAATCCGACCGCATCGAGATTGAGGGCCGTCGGTTCGTCGTCTTTCCTTGCGTGTTCACACCTGAGTTGGACGCCTCGCTCTCCGAGGAGGAGGCGCAGCGTCGGCTCGACGAGACGTCTCCCGGCGGAGGCGGCCCGTACTTCCGAAAGATGTGCGATCGCCTCCACCTCTACGTGACGGCGGGTGCGGGAGGGGACCGCCTGACGGGTCGAGCCGGTCGACCGGCCCAACCGGCCAGCCCAGACCCTGCGCCGAGCGGCCCCAGCTAGGCGCGGGCGGCTGGCTCCAACGAAGGGCCCCGCGCCCCGTGGGGTTCAGCGCGATCCGGAAGGAGTCGAGAGGGCCGAGCTTTCCCGAAGCTTGGCCCGGTGGGCGACCAGCACTCCGACCGTGCGCCCCACCAGGAGACCGGTCGACAAGGCGAACAGCGCGTCGACGACCGCGACCAGGGCAATGGCGTTCGTCGAGAGCATCGGCGCATTCGCCGGTGGCGGAGCGAACGGGTCGATGCCGAGGACCGCCGAATCGAGGGCGAGGCGGGCCGCAAAGAGGACCAGGTAGACGACGGGGATCGCGATGTGGAGACGGTAGTACCAAACTCCATCTCGGAGGTCGAGCACGACGTGACGGCGGACGTATTCGGCGGTCCCGACGGTGGAGGCCACCAGGACGGCGGCGTCCACCGCGTAGGTCCAGAGCGGCAGCACGGAGAACGAGCCCAACAGGGCGACGACGAACAGGACTGCGAACAACACCGCGAACGCCACCATCTGGGCCGGGCGAACGGGGGCGCCCCGGATCATCAGGACGATGCGTCGCCCGATCAGGAGGACGAAGATCCCGACGATGACGATGGTCGTGGTGTCCGCGCTCGAGAGGTTCATGACCCTCCCACCTCGTGCGCGCCGGACTACACGCGTGGCGGGCTGGCGGGGTCGACGACCGCGTCCATCTCGACCTCGACGAGGAGTCGGGGGTCGATGAGGCGGGGGACCCCGACCATGGTCGATGCCGGTGGGATGGCTCCGAACACCTCCCGGTGGGCGCGGCCGACCTCCTCCCAGTCGTCGATGCGAGTGACGAACCAGCGGGTCCGCACGACGTCCCCGGGGGAGGCGCCGAGCGCCTCGAGGGCCCGGACCGCCTTCGAGAGAGCGTACCGGGCTTGGTCGTAGCTGCTCCCTTCGCCGACGACCTCCCCCGAGTCGTCGACGGCGGTCGTGCCGGACACGTAGACGCATTCGCCCGCGCGGACCGCGCGCACGTAGCCGACGCGCGGTTCCCACGGGCTTCCGTCGGAGAAGCGCTCGTGGGCGGTCATGTCGGTACCGCGACCCGGGCGACCTTCGCGAGGGCGGCGTCGGTGGCGACGAGGTGGCGCGGGAGGCCGAGCTCCTCGGCCGAGGCACCCAACGCGAGCCCCACCAGCTGCGGGAGGTGGAACACCGGCATATCGAGCGAGTGGCCGACCTCGTGCTCGGCCTTGTTCTGGAAACTGTCGAGGGAGATGTGGCAGAGCGGGCACGGCGTCGCCATCGCATCGGCCCCGTGGGCCTTCGCGTCGTCGATCTGTCGGCCGGCGATCCGGTTCGCCGTCGGCTCCTTGACGAACAGGATCGGGAAGCCGCAGCACATCACGCGCCCTCGATAGAGCACGGGCGTCGCGCCGAGCGCGCTGATCAGGTCCTCGAAGGAGTGCGGTTCCTCCGCGCTCTCCGAGT
The DNA here is from genome assembly GCA_022750115.1 of Thermoplasmata archaeon. Lineage (GTDB taxonomy): Archaea > Thermoplasmatota > Thermoplasmata > Lutacidiplasmatales > UBA184 > Lutacidiplasma. Next base: position 159,325 of record JAKIWI010000005.1, on the reverse strand, counting down.
TCATCTCGGACTGCGGGCGGAGAAGATGGCAGCCGTAGAACGCCCCGACCTTCAGGCCCTGGAGCGGCCGCACCACGCGCGAGCGGAGCGCGTCGACGCCGATCGTGTCGACGAGCACGCCGAGGAGGTGGGTTACCTTGGTCTTCCCGCTGTAGGAGAGCCGCAGCGGCGCGAGGACGCCGTCCACGCGCGCCTTGGTGGCCGGCTCCTCCAGCCGCCGGTTGGCGAGGGTCAGCATCCCCTGGCAGGTCGAGCACACCGTGAGGAGGTCGAGACCGGCCCGCTCGGCGATCGCGAGGTTGCGCGCGTTCAATGCGACGTTCAGGATCGAGTTCGCCTCGTCGATGAACCCGGACCCGCAGCAGGAGAAGTTCGGGAAATCGACGAGCTCGATGCCGAGGTGACGGCAGACCCATCGGGTCGCCATGTCGAGCTCCTTGCCCGACTCCTGGGCGACGCAGCCGGGGTAGTAGGCCAGCTTCACCGGTCCTCCGCGTCGGGGTCGAGGGCCTTGTAGATCGCGCGGACCTCGTCGAGTCCCTCGATCGGGTCGGGCTTCTTCAGGATCTCCGGCTTCTTGCGCGCGACCTTGATCCCCTGCGGAAGCTGGCGGAGCAGGTCCATGGGCCCGTAGGTCTGCCGGACGAGCTTGAACTCGTTGAGGATGCCCGCCTCGGCGATGTTGTCCTTGAAGCCGACGGCGTGGCGGCTCCCGGGCTCGGAGACCCCGGCGGCCGCGATGGCCATCTCCTTGAGGTCGCGGATCCGCTCCGACGGCCGGACATCCTTCGGGCACGCCTCGGTGCACAGGTGGCAGCGGAGGCAGAGCCAGAGTCCCTCGGGCTGGATGCGAACGAGGCGGTTCTTCGAGTCCTTGTCGCGCGGGTCGACGACGAACCGGTAGAGCTTGGCGAGCGCCATCGGCCCGGGGAACTCCGGGTCGGCCTCGACGGCGGGGCAGGCGGAGTAGCAGGCGGCGCAGGCGATGCAGCGAGGAGTCTCGTGGAATCGGTCGACCTGCTCCGGCGTCATCGGGTTCTCCCGCCCGACCGGCATCGGGTCGCGCGCGTCGGTCTTCAGGAACGGCTCGATCTTCCGGTACCGGTCCCAGAACGGCTTCTGGTCGACGACGAGGTCGCGGACCACCGGCTGGTTGCGCATCGGCTCGATCACGATCTTGCCGTGACGGGCGAGCTCCGGCCCGACGGGGGTCTGGCAGGCGAGTCGGCTCTTCGAGTTGATCAGCATCGCGCAGGAGCCGCAGATCGCGCTCCGGCAGGAGTAGCGCAGCGTGAGGGACGGGTCGTTCTCCGTCCGAATCTTGAGGAGTGCGGTCAGCACCGGCGTGTGGGCGGGGAGGTCGAGCGTGAACCGGTCGTATCGGGGCGCCGAGTCCTTGGACGGGTCGAACCGGTACACCTCGAACGGCGTCGACGTCGTGCTCGCCGCCATCAGTACACCCGCTCCTTCGGCTCCCACCGCGTGTAGGTGACCGGCGCGTAGGAGAGGACGGGGCCGCTCGGGCCCCGGGTCGCGAGCGTGTGGCGCATCCAGTTCGCGTCGTCGCGCTTGGGGAAATCGACGCGAGAGTGAGCGCCGCGGCTCTCGGTCCGCGCAATCGCCCCGACGACGATCGCCTCGGCGAGGTCGAGCATGTGCCCGGTCTCGAGGGCATCGGTCAAGTTGAGGTTGTAGGACTTCGAGCTGTCGACCACGCGCACGCGCTCGTAGCGGGTCTGGAGAGCCCGAACGTCGGCGAGCGCCGCGGTCAGCTCCTCGGGCAGCCGGAAAACCCCGACCTTCGAGTCCATGGCGGCTTGCATCGCGATGCGGAGGTGCTGGGGCTCTTCCCCGTCCGAACGGCGCATCATCGCATCGACCGTCGCGGCATCCTTCGCCACGTCGGCGGGGTCCACGGAGGGCGCGGGGGCCCTCGCAGCGTGTTCGGCGGCGGCAATCCCGGCCTGTTTGCCGAACACCAGCGTCTCGAGGAGCGAGTTACCGCCGAGTCGGTTCGCGCCGTGGATCGAGACGCAGGCCGCCTCCCCGGCCGCGAGGAGTCCTGGGATGTTCGTCTCGCCCCGGATGTTGGTGCCGATGCCGCCCATCATGTAGTGCTGGGCGGGCATCACGGGGATTGGCTGCGTCACCGGGTCGATCCCCGCGAACGTCCGGCAGAAGTCGCAGATCTCCTGGAGCCGCGACTCGATCTTCTCCTTCCCGAGGTGCATCAGCTCGAGATGGACGTAGGGTCCCGGGAAACCGCGGCCCTCGCGGACCTCGGTGATGATCGCCCGACTGACGACGTCGCGGCTGGCGAGGTCGAGCACGTGCGGGGCGTAGCGAGCCATGAATCGCTCACCATTGACGTTCTTGAGGATCCCGCCCTCCCCGCGCGCCCCCTCGGTGATGAGGATCGAGGATTCGAGCAGGGCCGTGGGGTGGAACTGGACGAACTCCATATCCTTCAGCGCCGCGCCGGCGCGGTACGCCGCCGCGATGCCGTCTCCGGTCGAGGTGTGCGAGTTGGTAGTTCGCCCGTAGACGCGACCGCAGGGGCCGGTCGCCAGCACGACGCTCTTCGCCGCGATCTCCTCGAACGACCCGCGTCGACGGTCGAACGCGACGATGCCCTGGCAGCGCCCTTCATGGACCACGACCGAGGTGAGGTCCCACTCGTCGTACATCGTGAACGACTCGGTGCCGAGCCGCTCGTACAGGCCTTGGAGAAGCGCGAGACCGGTCCGGTCCGCGGCGTAGATCGTCCGGGGGAACGCCGCACCCCCGAACGGACGGCGCGCGAGGCTCCCGTCGGGCGCCCGGCTGAAGATGGTGCCGAAGTGCTCCATCTCGATGACCGTTGGGCCGGCCTCGCGGCAGAAGAATTCGATCGCGTCCTGGTCTCCGAGGTAGTCGGAGCCCTTCACCGTGTCGTAGATGTGGGTGTCGACGGAGTCTTCCTTCCCGATCGCGGCGTTGATGCCGCCCTGCGCCGCGCCCGAATGGGAGCGGAGCGGGTGGAGCTTCGAGACGATCGCAACGTCGCTCTTCGCCTCGATCGCGGCGAGGGCGGCCCGCTGGCCGGCGAGTCCGGCGCCGACGACCACGACGTCGTGACGGTGCATGAAACTACAACCGGCGGACCGAGCCGTTGGGCCATTTAGCGGTTCGGTGCGAAACGGAGTTCTCCGACCGTCGCCGACGTGGGCCGGTGCGAGGACGCGGGTCCCGGGGCTATGGCTCCACCGGCGGGATTGGGGGGGACGGGGGAGGTCGAAGCCGACGGACGAGGAGCCGGATTCCGAGGACGCCGACGACGAACGTCACCAGCGCCCCGAGCACGACGGAGGTGACGAAGAGGGGGCCGTAACCCAAGTACCCGCTCGGGCCGGGGCCGCCGGTGTCGGTTCCGCCGGTCCGCGGACAGGCCACCGCGGACGGGCAGGAGGCGGGGTCGTTCGTGTGGGAGCAGTTCTCGCCAAGGGTGCTGTCCGGGAAGCCGCCGGTCGGGGTCGCGTTCCGGGACGCGTTCGCAATCACCCCCAATCCCAACGGGGGCCCCGCGACCCCTTTGGGCACGGACAAGGTGATCGTCGAGCCGCTGAGATGAAAGGGAGCGTGGCCGAGCGGTCCGCCATCGGCGAATGACTGGAAGAACGCGAGGGTGGAATTGTTCGTGATCCAGATTCCCCCGGTGAGAGACTTATTGCACCCGGAGAAGCCGATGTGGTAGAGGTAGCTCGGGTCCGTCACGTCGGGCGTCCCGCTGACGGAGAAACTGACCGTGAGATTGCTCCCTCCCGGGTCGTTCGTCGAAACGGCCACGAGGTCGATCGCGCCATTGGCGACACTTCCCGGGGGCCGGGAGTAGCTCTGGTCGTAGCCGCTCCCGCTCGCCACCGCAGGCGCGCTGAGCGAAACCACCAGCGTGAGTGCCGAGAGGACGCACACAGCGACGAGGCGGGTTCCTACTCGGAACATCGGGAACGCCCCACGGGTTCGTTGTCGTTTCTAGTTATCGAATCGGCTTGGCAACCCTCATGGGGGTCGGATCTCGTCGGGGACGGTTTCGACGGCGTAATCGCCCCGCGCGGCCTTATATATCGACCATCGGTCACCCGACCGATTTTCCGAGTACACGTCGGAGGGTTCGATGCACGCAGTCACCACGAAGGACGAGGAGCGCCTCCTGAAAGGTACCACGACCATCGGACTCGTCGCGAAGGACGGCGTCGTCCTCGCGACCGAGCGCCGAGCGACGGCCGGTACCCTCATCGCCAACAAATCCACGAACAAGTTGTTCAAGATCGACCAGAACATCGGCATGACGGTCGCCGGCTTGGTCGGCGACGCGCAGGTTCTGGGCCGCTACCTCCGGGCGGAGGTCGCGCTCTACCGGCTGCGGCGCAGCGCGCAGCTCAGCGTCGACGGCGCGGCCACCCTTCTCGCCAACATCCTCAGCGGCAATCGCTACATGCCCTACTACGCCTGGTTGATCCTCGGCGGGGTCGACCAGAAGGGCGGTCACGTCTACTCCGTGGACCCCGCGGGCGGCTCGATCGAAGACCGCTACGTCTCCGTGGGCAGCGGCTCCACGTTCGCCTACGGCATCCTGGAGGAGACATACACGCGCGACGTCTCGGTCTCCGACGGCGTCGACATCGCGCTCCGCGGCCTCACGGTCGCGATGAAGCGCGACAGCGCGAGCGGCGACGGCTACATCGTCCACACGATCACGTCGAAGGAGTATCGGGAGTTCTCCGACGACGAAATCAATAAGCGCTTGAAGGCACTCAAGATACCGCTACCGCCCGTGCTCCCCTAAGTCGTTCCGCGATTTCCGGGCCAACCCCTTCCGCCCGAACCCTTTCGATGTAGACGGATGAGTTTCGACTCGCTCATTGAGCAAACCCGCGAAGCCCTGAAGGAGGTCTTGCCGGAAGGCATCGAGGTTACCGACATCGAGCTCGAAGGCCCGCACATCGTCCTTTACACGAAACAACTCGACTCGTTCCTCTCCGGCGGCGACCTCCTCCGCCAGGTCGCGCAGCGCCTTCGCCGCCGTGTGCTCGTCCGCACCGACCCGGCGAGCCTCATCGACCCGAAGGAGGCCGAGGCGGCGATCCGGGAGCTGATTCCCCGCGAGGCCGAGATCTCGGCGCTGTTCTTCGAGCCGGAGACCGGCGAGGTGACGATCGAGGCCGCGAACCCAGGAGCGGCGATCGGCCGCCAGGGCTCGGTGCTGAACGAGCTCAAACGACGCATCGGTTGGGTGCCGACCGTCGTCCGGACCCCCCCGATCCCCTCCAAGACCGTCGAGGAGGTGCGGGTGCACCTCCGCAACGTCTTCGACCAACGCCGCAAGTTCCTCCGGAACGTCGGCATCAAGATCGCGCGCGACCGCCTTCCGGAGAAGATCTGGGCGCGGAACACGGCGCTCGGGGGGTATCGCGAGGTCGGTCGCAGCGCCCACCTGCTCACCACCCAGAACTCGAAGGTCCTGATCGATTGCGGGATCGACCCGGGATCCGACCGCACTCCGTTCTTCAACGCTCCCGAACTTCTCCCGCTCGACTCGCTCGATGCCGTCGTGGTCACCCACGCTCACCTCGACCACTGCGGCCTCGTGCCGGTCCTTCTGAAGTACGGTTACAACGGGCCGATCTACTGCACCGCCCCGACACGCGACCTGATGGCGCTCATGCTGCTCGACGCGATCCGGGTGACCAACCAGGAGGCCCGACGCGGCCTCTACGACTCCTCCCACGTCCGCGACATGGTGGCCCGCACGATCCCACTCCGATGGGGCGAGACGACCGACATCGCGCCCGACATGCGCCTCACGATGCACAACGCGGGCCACATCCTCGGCTCGTCGATCTGCCACTTCCACCTCGGCGACGGCGACCACAACCTCGCCTATTCGGGGGACATCAAGTTCGAGCGGAGCTGGCTGTTCAACCCCGCGGCGAACCGGTTCCCCCGCCTCGAGACGCTGATCCTCGAATCGACCTACGGCGGCTACCGTGACGTCCAGCCGAGCCGGCAACAGGCGACCGACGAGTTCGCGAGCCTCGCCTCCAAGGTCGTGGGGCGCGGCGGGAAGCTGATCGTGCCGGTGTTCGCCGTCGGCCGCTCGCAGGAGGTCATGCTCGTCCTCGAGGAGCGGATGCGCGAGGGCCGGATCCCGAAGGTCCCGGTCTACCTCGACGGGATGATCTTCGAGGCGACGGCGATCCACACCGCCTACCCGGAGTACCTCAACAGTCAGCTGAGGACGCAGATCTTCCAGCAGGGGGACAACCCGTTCCTCTCCGACATCTTCCACCGGATCGATTCGTCCCAGATGCGCTACTCCGTCCTCGACTCGAAGGAGCCGTGCATCATCCTCGCGACGAGCGGCATGATGAGCGGCGGCCCGGTCATGGAATACTTCAAGGCCTGGGCGCCCGAGGAGAAGAACGGCATCCTGTTCGTCGGCTACCAGGCCGACGGGACGTTCGGCCGGCGCCTGCAGCGGGGTCTCAACGAGGCGACATTCATGGACGGGGGCCGCCAGGGCGCGGTCCCGATCCGCCTCGAGGTCGCCACCATCGAGGGGTTCAGCGGCCACTCCGACCGCGTGCAGTTGATGAACTACGTCGCAACCCTCGACCCGCGGCCGAACCGCATCCTGCTGAACCACGGGGAAGAGTCAAAGTCGCTCGACCTGGCGACCGGTCTCCACAAGCGGTTCAACATCGAGACCCGGGTCCCGTTCAACCTCGAAGCCATCCGGATGGCCTGAGACCGGCCATTTTGCTCCGCACGGCTTATTACCCAAAACGGGTCCTCCGACCTCGTCCCCCAAAAGGTTAGGAGCCCACCGATGCCACACGCCCGCAGACGGGTTCTCGTCCTCGGGCTGGACGGGGGAACGTTCGACCTCCTCGACCCGCTCATGAAGGCGGGGACGCTCCCGTTCCTGAGCTCGCTCGTGGAGCGGGGGCTCCGGGCCCCGCTCGCCTCGGTCTACCCCCCTAAGACGATCCCCGCGTGGTACTCCTTCGCCACCGGTCTTGACCCCGGGAGCCTCGGGATCTTCGGGTTCACGGAGCCCGACGGAGGCCCCGGAAAGAGCCGGATCGTCCAGTCGTTCCGCCCCGCCGAGGCGGTCTGGGACCATCTCTCCCGTCGCGGAGTCTCCGTCGGGGTCTTGAACTTCCCTCTCCGGTCGGCCTACCCGATCCACGGGTTCGTCGTTCCCGGAATGCTGAGCGACCAGCCGTCGACCTATCCGGTCGGTCTCCGGGCGTCCCTCGAAGCCAGCTTGGGGGAGCCCCTCCTCCCCGAGCTACCGGCGTACCGACAGCCCGACCGGGAAGCGTGGATGACGCTCGCCGCGCGCGGGGTCGAACAACGCGGACGCTCGGCCGAGATCCTCTGCAAGGAGTACAAGCCCGACTTCCTCTTCGTCCTCTTCCGGGAGACCGACCGGATCCAGCACCAGCACTGGACGGAGCTGGCCGGAGCGGCCGGGAAGGTCGGCCACGACCTGACCGAATTCTGGCGCGGCGTCGACGCGGCATGCGCTCGGATCGACACGGCGTTCCGGGAGGCCGGTGGTCCCGCTGTCACGCTCGTGATCTCCGACCACGGTCATGGTCCCGCCGAGGCGGATTTCTTCACGAACCGATGGCTCGCCCAGGAGGGCTACCTGGTCTTCAAGAACGGCGGCGCCGGCGGCCGCCGCCGACTGCTCTCGCAAGCGCTGCTCGCGAGCGAGAAGTTCGGCCCCACCCGGAGGTTCGTCGGATTCCTCGCCGACCGACTCCGCGGCCGGGCGCGGCGCGAACGGTTCACCAAGTACCTCACCGGCGAGTCGAGCTTCGAGGCGATGGCCAACCGGATCGACTGGGACCGGACGACGGCGTTCTCCTACCCGGTCCCGGAGGGGATCTACACCAACCCGTACAATCGGTCGATCACCCCGGAGCGGCGGCGGGCGATCGTCGGCGAGATCCGCCAACGCCTCGAGAGCTACCGCGCGGCGCACATCGAGGTGTTCGACCCGACCGAGATCTACGAGGGGACGCATCTCGACCTGGCGCCCGCGCTCCTCCTGAAGATCGACGACCTCGGGACCGAGCCCCGGATGGACTTCAGCTACCCCGAACCGATGCTCCGCGATCGGCCGGGATTCTTCTACGGGAGCGGCGTCCACCGGATGAACGGCATCCTGATCGCCTCGGGCGACGGGGTCAGCCCCCAGTCGGAGACCGTGCCCCGCTCGCTTCTCGACGTCGCGCCGACGATCCTCGAGACGATGGACGTCCCGGTGCCGCCGGGGATGCACGGTCGCTCCTTCGCTTCCCTTCTCGACGGCGCGGCGGCGTAGCCGGGCCCGGCCGATGGCGGGATGGCGGGTCGAACTCCTCGCGACCGCGGCCCCCGACGACCCGACGAGCGGCCTGAGCCGGACCGTCTGGGAGCTCGCCCGAGCGCTCTCCGAGCGCGGCCACTCGGTCCGCGTCCTCTATCCGTCCGACGGGCGCCCGTCGACGCCGGGTCCTGCGGGCGTGGAGTCGGTCTCCGTGCCGGTGATCGGCGTGTCCCGCCGCCCGTTCGCCCGCGACATCGCGATCGGAAAAGCCGCGTCGTCGCTGCTCCGCCCGGATGCCGATGTCGTGGTGGGGAACGACGAGAAAGCCGGCGCCCTCGACGTTCCGGCCCGGGCCGGCCCACGCGCGGTGTTCGGGATGTTCTTCCACGACGTTGCGCTCCACACGTTCGACACGCTGCGTCCGCTCGAGGCCGACAAGGGGGTGCGCCAACGGGTCGGGAACTGGCTCGACCGGCGCGCGCTCGAGCGGCTGGAACGAGCCGCGCTCAATCGGGCCGACGTCGTCCTCGTCGCGAGCGAGAAGAACCGCGACCTGCTCGCGAAGTATTACGGGGTACCCAAGGAGCGCGTCGCGCTCCTGCCGCTCGGTATCCCGGCCCCGCTCGAGGTCGGGACCGCAGCCGAGGCCCGCGCGGCCCTGAAGATCCCGATCGACGTCCCCGTCGTCGCGTTCGTGGGCAAGACGCCGGACCGCCAGGGCCTCGACATCGCGCTCGAGGCGTTCCGACGCATCCGGGTGTTCTTCCCCGGAGCGCGGTTCCTCGTCGCCGGAAGCTCCCCGAAGGTCGAACCCGGGGTCGCGAGCCTCGGCGTGGTCGACGAGCCCACCAAGGCTCGGGTGTTCCGCGCGGCCGACGTTTTCCTGTTCCCGGCCCGGTACGAGGGGTTCGGGCTCGCCCCCCGCGAAGCGATGCGCTACGGCGCGGCGACGGTCGTGAGCCGCCACGTGCCGATGGACGGCGCCGTCGCAGGGACCGACGTCCGCGTCGCCGCGGACGACGACCCGGGAACGTTCGCGAGCGAGCTCGCCGAACTGCTCGCGGACCCGGCGACGCGCCGCGCGCTCGGTCAGCACGGGAAGGCGTACGCCGACACGCTTTCCTACGAGCGCATGGCCGAGCGATTCGAGGGGTTCTTCGCCCCCCGGGTCCGCTCGGGCTGAGGAACGGCTCCCGCGCCGCGGGCCGGACCCGAGCGTCTATATCGAGCGTCGCCGGGTCGGCGGTGCCGATGACCGCGGAGGCGGCCCTCGAATGGCTCCTCGAGGCGGACCAGCCCGCGGTTCGAGCGAAAGCCCTCACCGACCTGCTCGGCCGGCCCGACTCCGACCCGGAGGTTCGGCGCGCCCGAGCGCAGATCCCGGCGACCGGGTGGGCCGCCGACATCCTGGCGGAGCAGGACCCGGGTGGGTGGTGGGAAAGCGACCGTCGGAGCTACGTGCCGAAGTACCGCGGGACGAACTGGCGGCTCCTCGTCCTCGCCGACCTCGGGATGACGAGGGAACACCCGGCGATCGCCCGAGCCTGCGGGTGGTGGGTCGAGCGGACCCGGAAGTCCGACGGCGGCTTCGGAGGCGACGGAGGGAAGTCGAGTCACCTGTGCGTGGCCGGCAACTCGGTCCGGGCGCTGGTGCAGTTCGGGTACGGGGACAGCCACTGGGTCCGGGAGGGATTCGAGTGGCTCGTCTCGCACGCCGACACGAAGGGCGGATGGTCCTGCTACGGGAGCGGACGACTCCTCGACAGTTGGGAGCCGCTCACGGCCCTCGCGGCGCAGCCTCGGGAGAAATGGACCCCCGGCATGTCCGAGGTCGCGCGGCTCGGCGCGGAGTTCTTCCTCGAACGGGAGCTGCACCGCCAGGGCGGGGAGTACGCTCCCTGGTCGCGAACCCACTACCCCGTGCACTACTACTACGACATGCTCGTGGGGCTCGACGCCCTCACGGCGCTCGGGCACGGCGCGGACGCCCGCCTCGACCACGCCCTCGACTGGCTGCGCGGCCGTCGCCGACCGGACGGGCGATGGAACCTGGACGCTCTGCATCCGGATATCGAGGGTTCGCTCGCCGAGTGGATCGCGGAGCATCCGAAGGACGCGCCGATCCCGTGGGGCCTCGAGGTGCCCGGGCAACCGAGCAAGCTCGTGACGCTGACCGCGCTCCGCGTGCTTCGACGGGTCGAACTGGCCCGCGGGGGCGCCGTCAGACCGGGGGATCCGGCTCGGGGAACTCCTCGAGCCTCCAGTCGCGCGACGACCGGCGCCGACCGCCCACGCGACCCGCGTCGGGCACCGACCAGGAAGCCGGCCCCGTCGAAGCCAACCCGTCCGTGATGTCGAGGCGCTCGACGAGCCACGCCTTCGGCTCCGGGAACGGGTCGACCTCCCCGGGCGCCACGAACGGCTCGGCCGTTCGATGGACGACGACTTTCCCGTCGTCCACGAACCAGACCCCCACGCGTTTTCCCCGCGGCGCGACGGGTCGTTGCACCACCTTTTCGGCGAGCGAGCGGCGGGGCAGGACCACCGCCACCCAGTCGCCCCACCCTCGGCGCCGGAGGGCCTGGTGGACGACCTTCTTCCAATCCGCCACCTTGAGCTCGACGAGCCCGACCTCCGCGCCGCGCCGCGCGATGATGTCGAAGAAATCGGCGCCGTCCGGATTCACGTAGACCTGGTAGCCCAACCCCTCGAGGTAGGAGCGGACGGGCGGGACGAGCTCGGTCTCGAGCATTTCCACGACTAGGCGCTCGGACGCAGGAACCACCGGTCGAGCCGGGACCGGGGGATCTGGACGAGGATCGGCCGACCATGCGGGCACGCGAACGCGGCATCGCCCAGCGCGAACAGCGCCTCGAGGATCCGTCCCATCTCCGCCGCTTCGATCGCATCGCCTCCGCGGACGGCGCTGTGGCACGCGATGGAGGCGGTCACCCGCTCGGCAAGTCCGTCGGGGACCGTCGGTCGGGCGCCGTCGGCGAGTTCGTCGAGGAGCGCGAGGATGGCGTCGGGCCGCGGTCGGCGGCCCCGATACGTCGGGATCGACCGGAGCCGGAACGCGTCGCCCCCGAACGGCTCGACCGCGAACCCGGCGGCGTCGACCGCCGCCGCGTGGGCGCGGAGCGCCTCGGCGCGTCGCGCGGTGAGTCGCAGCGTGGGGGGCTCGACCAACTCCTGGCGGGCGAGTCCCCCTTCCCGGCGGAGCATCTCGTAGACGACCCGTTCGCTCGCCGCGTGCTGGTCGATCCACACTGCGGCGCCCTCGCTCTCCCCCACCCAATACAGGTCGAACAATGGGCCGACCAGACGGATCGACGGGTGACGCGACGTGCCGGCGACCCGGGCGACGACCGTCGGCTCGGACAGGGTCCTCTGGCGAGAGGCGGGCATCGCCGCCAGCGGAACGCCACGGTCGAACTCCCCCACGGCCGCCTCGGCCGACGGACTCGCCTCGCCGAACGCGTCCGGGTCCGGGATCGCGGGCTCGGGGAGGTCGCGGTCGACCGTGTGCGCTCCCTCCCGGATCGCCCGTCGGACCGCGACGCGCAGCCGCTCGGCGAGGTCCCGCTCGCGCGCGATGCGCACCTCGCGCTTCGTCGGGTGGACGTTGACGTCGACCCGGGACGGGTCGACCATCAGGTGGACGACCGCCACCGGGAACCGGCTGGGCGGCAGGTAGTCCTGGAACGCGAGGCGAACGGCCTGGGCGAGCGGCCGCGACTCGATCGTCCGCCCGTTGACCGCGAGGAAGATTCCCTGCGAGGTACCGCGGTGGATCGACGGACGCCCGACGACGCCGGCGATGGCGACCCCGTCGGACGGGCCATCCGAGACCTCCACCGCGTGGTCGAGCAGTTCTTCGCCCAGGACTCGGGCGGCGGCGTCCCGTCGGCTGTCCGACCGGGGATATCGTCGCACCTCGCGGCCCTCGGAGGTGAGGGAGAACCGGACGTCCGGTCGCGCGAGGTACAGGCGGTCGACCACGTCGCCGACGGCGAGCTGCTCGGAGGCCGCGCCCCGGAGGAATTTCTGCCGGGCGGGCACGTTGAAGAACAGGTCCCGAACGCTCACCGTCGTCCCCGGTGCCCGGGCGGCCGGAGCGACCGGCCCGACAGCGCCGCCCTCGACGCTCAGTGTGGCGGCGTCGGCCGAAGCCGACGTCCGGGAGACCAGAGAGAGCCGGGAGACCGCCCCGATCGCGGCCAGCGCTTCGCCCCGGAAGCCGAGCGTCGTGACCGACTCGAGCTCCTCCGAGCCCGCGAGCTTGCTCGTGGCGTACCGTTCGACCGCGAGCGGAAGCTCGCTTTCGGGGATGCCCGACCCGTCGTCCCGAACCTCGATGAGAGCGAGGCCCCCCTCCCGCAGCTCGACCGCGACCTCGGTCGCTCCGGCATCGAGCGAGTTCTCGATGAGCTCCTTCACGACCGAAGCGGGGCGCTCGACGACCTCGCCCGCCGCGATGCGGTGCACGACGTCGGGGGAGAGCCGCCGGATGGGCGATCGTTCGGGGACGACCATCATGGCGAGTCCGATCGCGGCTCGACGAGCTTCTTTCGTTGTTCGAGGATCCAGTGGAGGGCTTCGACCGGCGTCATGCGGTCGGGGTCCAGCCGCCGCAACTCCTCGAGCACGGGAGGCTGGGGAGCCGCGGGGGCGTCGGACGCGAGGAGCATCGCCTGGGTGTAGCGGGTTCGTACGGCGCGGGGCGATCCCCCCTCGAGCTCGACCCCCTCGCTCTCCAGGCGCGCGAGCAATCGCTCGGCTTCGACGACGAGCTCGACGGGGAGACCGGCGAGCCGAGCGACATGGATCCCGTAGCTGCGGTCCGTGCTCCCCGGGACGAGGCGGTGCAGGAACACGATCCCCTCGCGCTGTTCGCGCACGGCGAGGTGCGCGTTCTTCGCGGAGGGCAGTCGCCCGATCAGTTCGGTCAACTGATGGTAGTGAGTCGCGAGGACGGTGCGGCAGCGCACCCGGTCGTGAAGGTGGCGGAGGGTCGCCCACGCGATCGAGAGCCCGTCGAACGTGCTGGTTCCTCGGCCGACCTCGTCGAGCAGCACCAGCGTGCGCTCGTCCGCCGACGCGAGGATCTCCGCGACCTCGGTCATCTCGACCATGAAGCTCGACTTGCCGCGCCCGATCTCGTCGGTGAACCCCATGCGGGTCGCGAGGCCGGTGACGAGCCCGATGCGGGCGAACTTCGCGGGCACGAAGGCCCCGGCCTGCGCGAGGACGACGAGGAGTCCGACCTGGCGCATGTAGGTCGACTTCCCGGACATGTTCGGTCCCGTGAGGACGAGCAGTCGTGCGCTCTCCGCATCGAGGTCGGTGTCGTTCGGAACGAATCGGCCCGAGAGCGTGCGGTCGAGGACCGGGTGGCGGCCCTCCCGGATGACGAGCTCGGGGCCGTCGTCGACGATCGGTCTCACGTGACCGCCGGATTGGGCCACCGCGGCGAACGAGAGGAGCGCGTCGAGTTCCCCCACGGCCCGCGAGAGCCGGTGGACGGCCGGCACATGAGTCTCGACCGAGAGGAGGAACTCCTCCCAAGCCACGCGCTCGGCCCCGGCGGCGTCCGATCGCGCGGCGAGGATCCGGGACTCCAGCTCCTGGAGGCGGTCGGACGTGAACCGCTCGCCCCCGGCGAGCGTCTGCTTCCGCCGGAAGTGCGGGGGCACCCGGGCGAGGTTCGGCCGCGAGACTTCGAAGTAGTAGCCGAACACCTGGTTGTAGCCGACCTTCAGGCTCCGGATCCCGCTCGCCTCCTGTTCGGCGAGCTCGAGACGCGAGAGAGCGGCGAGCGCCTCGGATTCCGAAGTGCGGGCTCGGTCGACCGCGACCGCGAACCCCGCGCGGAAGAGCGTACCGCCGGCGTCGACGGTCAGGGGAGGCATCTCCGGGACCGCTCGCTCGAGGAGGTCGGTCAATTCCCGGGGGGCGTCCAGCGGCGGGAGCAGCGCGTCGATCCGCGCCGGCCGACCCTCCTCGGCGGCGAGGCGCGACCGCACGACGCGCACCGCCGCGAGCCCGCTCTTCAACGCGGCCAGCTCCGGCGGGCGGAGCCGCCGTCCGACGAGACGCGAGGCGACGCGCGCGAGGTCTCCGACGGTGCTCAGCTCGCGGCGGATCCGGTCGAGCGCGGCGCCCCGCTCGACGAGCCAGGCGACGGCGTCCTGCCGCGCAGCGATCGCTCCCACGTCGGCGAGTGGCTGTTTCAACCAGAACGCGAGCGTGCGGCGCCCGCTCGCGGTCCCGGTCAGGTCCCACGCGGAGAGGAGCGTTGGACCGTCCGGGTCGTCCGGGTTCATCGGACGCGTGATCTCGAGGTGGCGGAGCGTCTTCGCGTCGAGGCGAAGCCGCCGCACCGACTCGAAACCCTCCACCGGGACCAGCAAGGGGAGGAGGCGGGGCTGCGCCGTCCGAAGATAGGCGGCGAGCCGCAGGTCGGCCTCCGAGGGCGTGGCGGCGATCCCCCGCGGGATCTCGGACTCCACCATGGCCGGGGGCGCGGCCTCGAGATGGCTCCCCCGGAACTCGGCGGCGAGGGCGGCCCGGAGCGTGTGGCCGAGACGGCTCTCCTCGGACGGGGTGAAGAGAATCTCCCGCGGGGCGAATGGCGCCAGCGCGGCGGTCGCCCCGTCCACGCCGTCGAACGGCGCTTGACCCCGGAACCATTCGCCGGTCGTCACATCGACGACCGCGTACGCCGCCGGGCCATCTGGCGGCAGCGCGACCGCGGCGAGGAAGTTGTGCTCGGGCCCGCCGAGGATCCGGTCCTCGAGCACCGTTCCGGGGGTGACGACCCGGGTCACCTCGCGGCGGAGGAGCCCCTTCGCGGCCTTCGCGTCCTCCACCTGGTCGCAAACCGCGACCTTGTACCCCTTCCGGATCAGGCGGCCGAGATACCCCTCGACCGCGTGGTGTGGCACGCCGGCCATCGGCATCCGCTGGCCGCTCGTGTCGGCAGCGCGGGCGGTGAGGGTGATCTCGAGCTCCTTCGACAGGAGCTTCGCCTCGTCGCCGAACGACTCGTAGAAGTCCCCGACGCGGATCAGGACGAGGTGGCCCGGATACCGGGCCTTCACCCCTTCGTACTGCTCCATGAGCGACGTCGAAATCGCCGCGTCGCTCATCGGAACGCGAGCGAGCGGCGCGCGACTCATAACCGTTCTCGGGAGCCTCGCGCATCCGCGGCGTCCGGCGGGTCGCCGCTCGTCCCACCTGGCCGACCGGCGGGGCGAGATCGAGGGCGCTGAGGGGGAGATTTGAACTCCCGAGGCGTCGCCGCCACCAGCTTTCAAGGCTGGCGCCTTCCCAGGCTAGGCTACCTCAGCACGCCCGGAGTCCACGCTCCCCCGGTCCGATAAACGTCGCGCCCGGTGACGGGGCCGGGCGAGCCCATGCAGGCGCCGGGAACCTCGCGTCGGCGGGGTCGGCCCACCGACGGTTCGAACCCGGGTAGTCAGCTTGGAAGGCTGACATCCTACCGCTAGATTACGCCTGCACGGCCGCGCCGGGCCCGAGGGCGGCGAGCGAGGCCCGGTCTATGGGCTTTGCCTCGCCTTCGCGGGCGCGACGGTCGGGGCGCTGAGCTCGAGCAGAGCCACTCGCTCGAGGACGAGCCCTTCCCAGCCGGACGAAGGAACGACGCGCCGGTCGTCGGCGGTGATCCCGAGCCGGTCGAGGAGACCCTCGTCGACGGGCCGGGGGTACGCTGTGGCATCCGCCTCGAGTCCCAGCGCGGCCAGGACTTCGGCCGGTTCGCGAGGCCGCTCGCCGACGACCACGAACTGCACGCTATCGTCTCCGAACCCGACCTTCTGGAGCGCCCTCGGGAGCTGGTCATCCCCGCTGACGAACAGTGCGAGCTCGGCGGCGCGGTCGCGAAGGCGCTCTTCGCCGCGCGCGCGGGCCCGGCCCAGGTGGGCCCAGGCGGACAGGACGTGGCGCTCGCCGGCGATCGAGCGCGCGTCGAACACCGCGACGAGCTGCGGCGCCGCCTTGCCGAGGCCCCGCAGCCGTTCGATGAGCTCGCCGCGCTTCGGGCGACCGGGCTCCGGTCGCTTCGCGCCGAGGATCCAAACCGTACGACCTTCGGCAGCGGGGATCGGTGCCATCCTCGGCCTACTCCTTCAGGAAGCGAAGGAACTCTTCGCGGGTCCGTGGCTTCAGCGTGTAGTTTTCCTTCTTTTCCCGCCCGATGGTCGAGGTCGGCGTCACTCCGTAATCGTGGCCCGGGAGGACGACGAGGGCGTCGTCGAGCCGCACGACGCGGGTGAGAAGGCTATCGTACATCTCCGACGGGTCGCCACCCGGGAGGTCGGTGCGGCCGCACTCGCCGACGAACAGGGTGTCGCCGGTAGCGACGTTCCCCTCGAAGAGGTAGAGCACGCTGTCCTTCGTGTGGCCGGGCGTGTGGGCGACCGAGATCGCGAGGCGACCGGCGTGGACGACGCTCCCGTCCTCGACCGAGACGTCCTGGTGGAGCGGGGCGACCTTGTGGGCCACGACCTTCGCACCGGTCCGAGCCCGGACCTCGTCGTTGCCGGCGGTGTGGTCCTTGTGGCTGTGCGTGTTCAGAATCAATCGGACCTTGACCGAGTGCTCATCGATCGCCTCGAGCACGGGCTCGATCCCGTACGAGGGGTCGATGACGACGCCCTCTCCGCCCTCTTTCTCCGCGACGAGGTAGGTGAAGTTCTGGTACGGCCCGATGTTGAACGTCTCGAGGAGCACGAGCGGGCCACCGGCCCGGTGTATTTGCGTTCCTTCCCCCGCCAGCTGCGGGGCGCTCGGGCGCGACTAGAGCGGAACGCCGTCGATCCCCGAGGCGTCGGGGACCGTCCGAGTTCCGGTAACGGCGTCGAGGACGAGGCGACCGTCGGGTCCCTCGGCGTACCAGTACGGCACGTGGACGAGCACGGAGACCCCGATCCGGATATCCTCGACCGCGGGGGGCACCTTGCGACGTTCGATCACGATCGTCCCGCCGTGCTGCTCGGTGTGGTCGACACTGACGGTGTGCCGGCGGCGGATCGCCGCCTCGGCGACCTTGCGGGACTCCAGCTCCGTGAGCGCCGGGTCGAGGCGCTGATGCGGCTCGTCGATCGCCCCGACGAGCTCGCGCTCCCCGGCCTCCCAGATCTCGACCTGCCCGTTGAGCGCGTTCACCGCGACCAGGTGGTCGCTCGCGGGTCCCGGGCGGCCATGGGGGGTCGGTACGCGAACGCGGTAGGGGGCGACATAGAACGGAATGAGGCGAAGGGTGAACCGGACACCGTCGAGCCCGGCGAGCGCCTCGGCATCCCGCCGCTCGAGGCGCGGTCGGACCGTCCGCTCGCCCTCGGGGATCGCGTGGGCAGGCGCTTCGAGAGGTTCGCTGTCCGTGCTCTCGTCGGGAGGCGGCGTGTCGGGGGGCGGCAGCAGGAGTTCGCCCAGGGCCGGGCCGAGGTTCGTGGGTCCGAGCACCTCGATCCCGTGCTCGGCGCCGAGCGATTTGGCCGGCTCGCCCGGGTCATCGTCGTAGATGATGATCCGATGGATCGCGTCGTTCGGGAACTCGGGCTCGATGTCCGTCGGCGCCGGGGTCCCCCGAACGACGAGGATCGCCCGACGGTCCCGGGGTCGGTACGCCCGCACCCCGGCGGGACGGTCGTCGATCCGGTAGCCGGCCGCTTCCAAAAGGCGCCGCAGCGAGAGCGACGCTGCGGTGGCCCCGGTCATCGGAGGGAAGGACGCGGAGGGGGGGTTATCTTGCTATCGAGCGCTCGGACGACCTCTGGGTGGTTCCCGCCCAACCGCGCACTTATTTCGACCGACGGCTCCCCGACGACAGCGAATGGTGGAAGCGATCACCCTCCGGGTCGCGGAGGCGTTCCAGCAGGACATCGGCCTCGGCACCGCCCGACTCGACGTCGGGACCCGCCAGCGCTTGAAGGTCGGCGTCGGGGACGTCGTCGAGATCCGCGGCCGCAAGACGACGGCCGCCGTCGTGAACCGGGCGCAGGCCGACGACGAGGGGAAGAACCTCCTCCGGGTCGAAGCCGTCGTCCGGCGGAACGCCGGCGTCTCGATCGGCGACCGAGTCCTCGTGCAGCGGATCGACTGCCCGATCGCCGAATCGATCACGATCGCACCGATCTACTCGGGGTCGGCGAAGATGGACCTGGGACCGGGCCTCGAGCAGTTCGTCTCGAAGGCGCTCGCGCGGCGCCCGTTCGTCCGCGGCGACGTGTTCGTGATCCCCGGCGTGTTCCTGATGGGCGGGTCGCTCCCGTTCATGGTCGTCTCGACGTCGCCGAAAGGGACCGTCCAGGTCGGTCCGACGACGCTCATCACGATCAAGGACGAGACCGTCACCGAGACCGAGGTCTCGGCGCCCCGGGTCTCCTACGAGGACATCGGCGGCCTGAAGGAGAAGCTCGGCCGCGTCCGCGAGATGATCGAACTCCCGCTCAAGCACCCGGAGCTGTTCGACCGGCTGGCTATCTCCCCGCCGAAGGGAGTGCTCCTCTACGGGCCCCCGGGAACCGGCAAGACCCTGATCGCGAAGGCGGTCGCCAACGAGGCGGGCGCGCACTTCATCGGGATCCAAGGTCCCGAGATCATTAGCAAGTACTACGGAGAAAGCGAGAAGGAGCTCCGGGAGAAGTTCGAGGAGGCGGAGAAGAACGCCCCCTCGGTCATCTTCATCGACGAGCTCGACTCGATCGCCCCGCGCCGCGATGAGGTCGTCGGTGAGGTCGAGCGCCGCGTCGTCGCCCAGCTCCTCACCCTCATGGACGGCCTTTCCGGCCGAGGGAACGTCATCGTCATCGCGGCCACGAACCGGGAAGAGGCCATCGACCCGGCGCTCCGCCGTCCCGGACGGTTCGACCGCGAGATCGAGATTGGCGTCCCGACCGTCGCCGGCCGCCTCGAGATTCTCCAGATTCACACCCGCGGCATGCCGATCGAAGGCACCGACAAGGACCGCGAGCGCCTCCTGAAGGAGCTCGCGGCCGCGAGCCACGGGTTCGTCGGGGCCGACCTCGCCGCGCTCGGGCGCGAGGCCGCGATGCGGGCGCTGCGTCGCTATCTTCCCGAGATCGACTTCGACAAGCCGATCCCGCTCACCTTGCTCGAGCGAATGAAGGTCACCGAGCGCGACTTCAAGGAGGCGCTCAAGCAGGTCGAGCCGTCGAGCCTGCGCGACGTGACGATCGAGATCCCGACGACGCGCTGGGAGGAGGTCGGAGGGCTCGACCGGGTCCGCCGCTCGCTCCAGGAGACGGTCGAGATGCCGTTCAAGAACCCGGGCGCCTACGAGCACCTCGGCATCGAGCCCCCGCGGGGCATCCTGCTCTACGGCCCACCCGGCGTCGGGAAAACGCTGCTCGCGAAGGCGGCGGCGACCGAGTCGCAGGCGAACTTCATCTCGGTGAAAGGCCCGGAAATCATGAGCAAGTGGGTCGGCGAGTCGGAGAAAGCCGTCCGCGTGATCTTCAAGAAGGCCCGCCAGGCGGCGCCGTCGATCGTCTTCATCGACGAGATCGACTCGATCGCCCCGAAGCGGGGGATGCAGACCTCGAGCGGAGTCACCGAGCGCATCGTCAACCAGCTCCTCACGTCCATCGATGGTCTCGAGGGCCTCGACCGCGTGGTGGTGCTTGCCGCCACGAACCGACCCGACATCCTGGACGAGGCCCTGCTCCGCACCGGCCGATTCGACCGGCTCCTGTACGTCGAGCCCCCCACGAAGGAGGGTCGGCTCGAGATCCTGAAAGTCCACACGCGCAAGATGCCGATCGACGGGGTGCGGCTCCCCGAGCTCGCGGATAAGACCGAGGGCTACGTCGGGAGCGACCTCGCCGCGCTGTGCCGCGAGGCCGCCCTGGTCGCGATCCGGGAAAACGCGAAGGCGAGCAAGGTCACGATGGCGCACTTTGAGGAGGCGCTCCGGGGCTCCCACCCGTCCTGCGACCCGGAGGCCCTTAAGTTCTACGAGGACTTCGCGAAACAGCTCAGCCGCGAGCGCCTCGGGCGTCGGAAGGACGCCGGTCCGCAGGGCATCTACGGTTAGCGCAGCCCGTCGACGGGATTTCCGCCGGGCAAGCTATATGTAGCAAGGCTAGGTTCGCGCCCGCGCCTTCCCCCTCGGGAGGCGAACGAAGGAGACGTGAAACACGATGGGTGAGCGACTACCGCGGGTCGCAATTTGGAGCCTTGTGGTCTTGGTGCTGGCGGGTGCGCTGGCATCGATTCCCGGGGCGCTTGCGACTTCGACGCCGACCTATACCCTAACGGGGTATGTGCAGCAGCCCGGAGGCGCGAGCGCGCCGCCGGTGCCCAGCGGCGTCACCGTGGACCTGATCAGCTCCGCCACCCACCAGGTCTTCCAGTCGACCATCCTCCCGGCGTCGAGCGGACAGTTCAACTTCAGCTCGGCCGGGAACGCCCCAGGCCTCCAGCCCGGCTGGTGGGGCACGTGGGTCCCTCCGCAGGCGCACGTCAAGGTCGGCGGTAGCTCGACCCCCGACGCGATCCTGCCGGCGGGGCAGAGCCCGACCTACCAGTACGAGAACGTCACCGACCTGACGACTCCGAACTACCAGGTCACCCTCAGCGGGGTCCAGGTCGTCCCGTACACCTCCACCATCTGGGGGAATGTCACCTACAACGGCCGCGCCGCAGGTGGAGCCGCCGTCCAACTGCTCGACCCGGTGTTCAACGGCTTCGTGCTGGCGAACAACACGACCAACTCGGTGAAGACGAACACGACGGTCATTGGGGAGTACTCCCTGAGCGTGCCCCTCGGCACGTGGGTCCTCCAGACGACCGTCCCGGGCTCTCCGAGCTACGTCAACTACTCCGAGGTCACGGTCGTCAACCCCACGATGACCGTGAACCCGGTCTTGGGCGCGGCGAGCTCCTACCTGACGTGGGGCTACGTGAACCAGACCGCGCACCCGGGCACCCACGTGCCCACCGGCGGCAACGTCACGCTTATCGACCCGACGAACGGGCTGATCTACAGCGCCCCGACGCCCGCGGGCGGATTCTACTCGGTCGGCTCCTACCCGGCGGGCTTCGTCGGTCCGGGAGCGCAGACGTTCGACGTCGTCCTGTCGAACGTCGGCTACCAGACCGCGTGGTACCCCCTGACGGTCTCGAGCGCGAGCCGCGGCGGCCCCAACCCCCACAACGTGCTCGTCCCGTCGATCTCTCCGCCCGCCGTCTACCAGACCACCCTGAACTTCTCGAAGGGGTTCGGCAAGGTCCAGGTCAACACGAGCGCGACGCTGAAGAACGACTCGACGTTCCCCGACCTCGCGAACGCGTCGGTCGGTCAGCTCTGGGCGCAGTTGGCGCTCGACTGGCAGGGGAACGTGACGTTCGCGATGGCGAACTACCCGACGCTGATGGCGTGGGTGCAGAGCGCCGGACCGTTCTTCCCCGCGGGCCAGTCTCAGCTCACGGTCAACGGCACCGGGTTCGGTCAGCCGACGAACTTCACCGTGACGAACTCCACGACGTGCGCGTCGTTCTGCGGCCTCAACAGCAACGCGCAGATCCAGCTCGCCTACGGCCAGGCGTACAACGCGACGGCGAAGGTCGCGACGAGCGCGAAGTCCTATTCGCTCTCGTTCAACTTCCGCCACCCGACCCACGCGGAGCTGTTCAACTACACCGTGGTCCTTCCCGCCGGCTACGTCCTGAGCGCAGGCACGACCGCCCCCGCCCAGACGACGATCGTTCCCTCGGGCAGCGGCGCCTACACGCAGTTCACGCTCGTGTCCAAGCCGTCGACGAGCCCGTCCGGGACCGCCTCGCTCACGATCGTGAAGAGCGGCAACGTCTCGGCGCGCGTCAACGTCACGGTCGCGAACTTCACGTTCTCCCAGAAGAACGTGCTGAACCAGAGCTCCGGGAACTACACGGTCATCGTGGGCCTCGGGGAGAACGCGACGTTCTCGGGCGCGAATTCGACGTTCCCCGCGGGGACGAACGGGACGCGGTACAACTGGTCGTTCGGTGACTCGGGCAGTTCGAGCGTCACCACGCCGACCACGAACCACACGTACACAACGCACGGGTTCTACACGGGCTCTCTGACGGTGACGAGCTCGGGCGGACAGAAGAACACGACCGCGTTCCACGTGTACGCTTCGGACGCGCTCCCCACGGCGCACATCTCGGTCAACACGACCGTCAAGAGCCAGGGAGGCGAGAACTACGTGATCGTCAACTGGTCAACGACGCTCCACTTCAACGCCACGGCGAGCACGATTCCGCTCTACGGCACGACCACCATTCCGGGTGTGCTGAGCGTCGCGGCCTACAACCTGACGGCGTTCAAGAGCAGTTGGCTCACGAACCTCTCGCAGGCGGCCGGCGCGAACCCGCTCGGAAACTTCTCGAAGCCTCTGCTCGGTGCGGGACACTACCTGACGGCCGGCATCGTCGGCGGCTCGCCGATCACGCCGTTCAGCGGCTGGCAGTACAACCTGACGCTGACGATCTGGGACGCGGCGGGCCACAAGGCGACCGACAAGCTCGCGGTCCTCGTCCGGGACACCGAGAAGCCGACGCCCGTCGCGACGGTGCTGAACTCGGCGGGCAAGTCGATCACCTCCATCACGGAGGCGGCGAACCACACCGCCTACGTCCAGCTCTCGGCGACGAACTCGACGGACCCCCACAACGGCTCGATCACCTGGTTCAACTGGTCGCTTTCCTCGAAGGGGAACACCACCGCGAACCGGACGATCGCGATCCCGGCCCCCGTCGGGGGAGGGGTGCCCGCGAACCGCCCGCTCTGGCTCGACCCGCAGTCGAAGGCCTACTCCGTCAACCTGACGGTGACCGACCGCGCCGGCAACAAGGCATGGACCGTGGTCACCCTGACGGTCGCGGTGAACACCTCGACGCGCCCGGTCCTCTCGGTCGGCAACCTGACGGCGCCGAGCTCGCTGACGGACGGCACATCCTCCACGGTCTGGGTCAACGTCACCAACACGATCGGCAAGAACTCGACCGCGAACGACGTGTCGGTCCTGTTCTACCTCCTGCCCTCCTCGGGGTCCGGGAACCCGATCGCGATCGGCGGCTCGCCAGGGTCGGTGACCTGGTACGGCTACACCAACGGAACGGTCAACACGACCTCGGCGGGGACGGGGACGATCAAGATCCCCTACAACCAGACGTTCCGAGCGGTCATCCAGTGGAACCCGGCTCGGACGGGCACCTGGGGCCTGTGGGTCAATGCGACGGCCTCGAACGAGTTCGCGGGCAACTACGCGTCGGGCGTCAACCTCGCCCACGTGTCGGTCGACCTGAAGCAGAACCCGATCGTCCAGATCGAGGAGTACGGCCTCATCCTGGTCGTCGCGGTGGTCATCATCGTGGCGATCGTGTTCTGGTACCGGCGCCGCGGCGGGGTCAAGCCCAGCGCGAAGTCTTCCGGCAAGTCCGGTCTGGAGCGCGGCGGCTCCTCGTCCAAGAAGGACAAGGACGACGACGAGGACGACGAGCCGTAGCGGGCTCGGCGCCCGCCGTCACCAACCCATTCCACCTTCGGTCGTCGAGCGTCTTCGAGCGAGCCTACAGGCTCGTTCGAAGTGAATCTTGAGCGCTCGTCGCGACTAGCAGCGGCGAGGGGGGGCGCTACCCATACGGGCCGACCTCGTCCAAGAGGTCGACATGGGTCAGGAGCATCCGCCGGCAGCAGTAGCGGCTGAGCCCGAGGTTCGTGAGGACCTCACCCGCGGGCTCGCCACGGGTCGTCCGCTCGCGGAACTCGTCCCAGTGCTGCCCCACGACGGCGCCGCACGTGAAGCAGCGCACGGGGATCATCATCGTCATGTCGGTTCCCTCCGGTACTCAGCGGTACGACTTCTGGCGGCGCTTTCGCGCTCCGCGGCCGCCGGGGCGCTTCGGGAGCTTTCGGCGCGGGTCGTTGACGATGAGCGAGCGGTCGTACTTGCGGAACATGTCGGTGAGCGCGGGGTCCTTCAGCCACTGGAGGAGTCCGCGGGCGACGGCCGTGCGGGCGGCGGAGGCCTGGCCCATGATGCCGCCCCCGGAGACGTCGACCGAGATGTTGAGGTTCTTCCACTTCTCGCCGACCATGAGGAGCGGCTCCTGGATCTTCTGACGGACGATGTCGGGCTCGAGGATCTCGAGCGGTTGCTGGTTGATGCGAACCTGACCCGTGCCTTTGCGGACCGTGGCGCGGGCGATCGCCTCCTTGCGCTTGCCCGTCGTCTGGACGATCTGCGGGGTCTTCACAGGCGGGCCCCCAGGAGGCGGGAAATCTCTTCGAGCGAGGTGGGCGGTCGAAGGGCCGGTCGCGCCCGGGCGTTCTCGATCGTCTGCCGGGCCGAGCCGGAGTATTCGGAGGGAATGCCGATGAAGACTTCGAGGCGGCCGTAGGCGACCTTGCCGCGGGTCTTCAGATGGGGGAGCATGCCGCGCACGGTGCGCCGGAAGATCCGGTCGGGGTAGCGGGGGTAGTGGGGACCGCTTCGCTTGGAGCCGCGCGCGCGGTTTGCGATGTAGAAGTCGAGGACCATGTGGCGCTCGCCGGTGACCACGCTCTTTTCGGCGTTCACCACGACGATCGTCTCGCCCTTGAGGAGCCGCTTCGCGATGTGGCTCGCGGCGCGACCCAGGATGAGGTCGCTCGCATCCACGACGGTCGCGTTCGGGGTCGGGACCGCCGCGGCGGGCTTGGGTTTCGTAATCTTGGGAGCAGCGGCTACTGTTGGTGCCTTGGAGGCGGGGGAAGCGGGAGCCTTCAGGAGGCCCGCCGGGACGCCGCCCGCCGGCTTCGGCTTCGAGATCTTAGGGGCGCGGGCGGGCTTCTTCTCCGCCGCCGGAGGGGTCGTGGGGGTCGGTTCGTCAGGCAAGGAGGCGGACCCCCGTCCCATCGGGATTCGCCTTCAGGAGGTCGTGGATACTGAGCGCGGTCCCGCCGGCCGCATGGATCTTCGTGCGGGCGTCCTCGGAGTAGTGGAAGGCGGCCACGGTGATCGGTTTCGAGAGGTGCCCGTGGGCGAGGAGCTTTCCGGGAATCACGACGGTCTCCTTGGGCTTGGCGAGCCGCTCGAGATGACCGACGTTGACGGGCTTTGACTGACGGCGGGGCCGGCAGAGCTTCTCGGCCACGGCGCCCCAGAGGGGTGCGTCGTTGGCCTTGGCCGCCTTGCGAAGCGCGACCAGGACGTGCGCGAGCTCCGCATTCTCTTTGCGAATAGTCCGAAGCATACGGCGAGGTCGGCTCGACCCGGGTGCCCGATATAAGGCTTGCCGCCGACGGAGGAGCGACGTTTCCGCCGTCGAGAAAACCGGCGGGAATGGGGGTCGGATCGAGGTGTTCCCGTTCCTCGACAAACGGCCCCATATACGACGACGGCGTTCGCCGAGAGACCCGCATGACCGCGAGCGATCCGCGGGCCTTCGCTCGTTTCCAGGAAACGGCGTCCCGCGGCGTCGGCCGGGCGGTCCTGTTCTTCTTCCTGGGCGGGGCGGTGGCCGCCACCGGAATCACACTCTATCCGTCGATCCCGAGCGAGTGGGTCCTCGCCGACCTCCTCGCCCTCGTGGGCCTTGGTCTGATGGGGGTCGGGCTCTCGCTCTTGATTCAACACCTCGTCAACCGGGTTCGGGACACACGTGATGTCGCCCGAGCCCTGCGACCTCCCGACGCCGCGGCTCAGATCCTCAGCTCTTCGTCCGGCGGGGAAATCGTCGGTCGCGTGCTCCGCCCCCCCAGCGTCGGCCGTGTCACCGGGGGGATGTTCGCCCTCTCCCTGGCGCTTGCTGTACTGCTGTCGATCGGAGTGGCCGTTGGAGCGATCGACTTGGTCATTCAGCCGTCCCACCGGTCGGAGCCCGCGGCCCTGTTCCTCGTCCTCTTCGCAGCGTTTGTGCCGGTGTTCCTTCTGTTCGCCGACGTCCAACAGCCGATCCCGGGGCTCTGGTCCGAAACTCCGTCCCCCGTGGTCTACCTGACCGAGCGCGGCGTTGAGGGCCCGTTCTACCCGTTCTCCGCGTACCAACCTGAGGGGGGAGCGGTGGTCATCCGGTCTCCGTGGTTCAAGTTCGTCCGGGTCCGGATCCCCGCCCCGAATCAGATCCCATGGAAGCTGCTCATCGTCACCGCCCCAAGGACTCGGGGGGGCCCGACCCAGAACACCTCGTTCCTGTCCTTGAACCGGGCCCAACTTCCGATTGGGATGGGGGGCTGGCAACTGTCCGAGGGGTTCCTTCCTTCGGGCGGAAGCGGTGACCCCAGCCTGGGGTTCGGGATGGTTGTGACCATCCGGAGGGACGAGTCAGTCCGAGTGCTCTGGGCGGCCAGTCAGGCCGGAAGCCGGCTCGTCACCGAATTCGAGCAACTGACCCCGACCGGCAAACAGGCGCTGAAGTCCGCGGGACTCGAGGGCAACTCAAGACTGAGCCGCCCATTTTCGGGTCCCTGGTTCGTCTGGCTTCCGTCCCCCGGGAGCGAGTCGGAGCTCGCGGGGTGGATGCTGTAGGCAAGCGCGGTCGAACGAGCCGACGAGGTGGCGAATCAGACGACCGGAGACCTCTCCGTCCTCTCTGGCTGACGCAGGCTGCGACGGCGTGGAGGGGGTCGGACGGTGGCCCATAGGAATCGAACCCCCCCAAGGAATCCGAGGACTACGCCCACCCCGGCCGCGAATTCTCCGAGGACGTAGGCACCCTGGTCGGAGGCAGGAGCCAAGGTCGCACACGGGGCTCGTTGGGCGTCGCACCACGACCGCGACTGGGCTTCCTCGCCAGGGTAGGTGACCGTCGCGTAGTACCACAACTGAGCTACTCCCGCCACGATCGGGATCACTCCGACGAGGAGTGTCAGGCTCCCACGACGCATCCGCCCGGCCAAGCCGCCGATCTTTACAAGCTCGACGTGGGCGTGTCGGACTTGCGAAGCTCGGCGCTCTCGGACCGGCCCTTGACCTCGTGGCCGGACCTTGGTCTCGCCATTCTGGTCGGATCGATGGCGGTCTCCGAGAACTCGCCCTGCCGCCATGGGCTGGCGGTGAGGGCGCAGGTCAGCGCGCTCCGGGCCGGCGGTTTCACGGCTCCGACGGTTCCTGTCTCCGACAACGGTTAAATAGCGAGCCCGGGAATCGACCGCCGAGGACGACATGCGCAAGTTTCTGACCGAGCTCCGAGGCAAGACCGTGATGACCAACGACGGCCAAATCCTCGGTCTCATCGAGAACTTCGTCGTCGACACCCAGACCGGCGCCATCGCCCACGTGCTCGTCACGCCGGGCGAGGACGTCGAAGCGCGCCTGTTCCCGAACGATGCGTCCGGCCGTCTCGTGCTCCCCTTCAAGAGCATGCGGGCGGTCAAGGATGTCGTCGTGATGGAACTTGGGAAGTAGTCCCGCCCCGACACTCATCTCAGTCGTCGTCACCGTCAAGAACGAGCGCCGTCACGTCGCCCAGCTGCTCGACTCCCTCCTCGTCCAGGAGGGTCCGTTCGAGGTCGTCGTTGTCGATGCCCTCTCCCACGATGGCACCTGGGAGATCCTGACCCGCTACGCGGCGACGCACCCGGATCGAATCCGGGTCGCGCAGAAGTACGGGTCCCGGGGGATCGGCCGCAACGCGGCGGTCGACCTCGCGAAGGGCGACTGCGTCGCTTTCATCGATGGTGACTGCATCGCCGACTCGCGCTGGCTCGCCGAACTCCGCGTTGGGCTCCAAGAAGCCCCCGTGGCCGCGGGGACGACCAAGGCGCTCGGCTCGGCGGCGTACGGCGTTCTCGAGCGCGTCGAGCTGTTCGAGCGGGGGAACGACGTCACCTACCCGAGCTGCAACCTCGGATACCGACGGAACCTGTTTCAGTCCCTGCGCGGGTTCGACCCGCGGTTCATCACCGCCGAGGACATCGACCTGAACCTGCGCGCGGTCGAGCGGGGCGCCACGATCCGATTCGTCCCGAACGCGGTCGTCTATCACCAGATGCGGTCGACGTTCGTCCGTTTCCTGTTCCAGGCGTACTGGAACGGCTACGGCCGCAAACAGCTCACCGAGAAACATGGCGCCCTGTGGGGACACTACCGGGTGCGTCGATTGATGTCGAACCAGAAGTCCGTGATCTCGTGGATCCGGCTCGTTGCGGCCCTCGTGGGCTACTTCTCCCGCGTGCTGACCGGCTTCGGCGTGCGGTTGACCGCCGCGGCGGAGTCGGACACGACTCGGGAGCCCGACGCCGCCAGCGGCCCGACGGACGGGGCGGCCCGTCGCGCCTAGCCTCGACCCCTCGCGCGGGGCGGCCCGGCCGGATCTTGTTCCCGCGGGGTCCCGCCGCGAACGAACGAGTTCACAGCGCGCCGCCACCAGAGGAGCTTAACGAGCGCTTGCCATGCCGCCGCATGGCCTTCCGCCTCGCCCACCCGCGCGACTCGAACCGCCGAACCTGGTGGCCGGTCCTGATCGCCCTCGGGGTTCTCGCCACGGCCGCGCCGTGGACCGGAGCGGCCGGCGCACCGACTCATCACGAACGCGCCTCGAGCCCCGGATTCGTTCCCCGGGGGGCGGTCGGGCCAGGCCTGGCTTCCGCTCCTCGGCCGGCGGGGTCGACCAACCTCACCCTCGGGACCGTCTACGGATCGACGGAACTCCCACCCGCCAACGCCACGAGTGCGCCGTGTCAGTCCGCGGGCAGTTCCTTCTTCGTGCAGGCGACCTGCTACCCGCAGACCCAGAATCCGTCCCTCGTCACGCTCGCGAGCGGTCACCTTGGCGTCGCCGAGTCGATGTACACCACAGTCGGACCGCTCTGCAACGCCACCGCAAACTCGACGAACCTTACGTCGTGGACCGTGACGAACATCGCCTGGTCGGAGTCGCTCGCGAACGCGTCCGTCTGGGGTTCCCCAGTCCTCCTCGGCACCCCGTCCTGCCGGTGGCCGGCGGCGTCCGAGCCGACGTTCGCCGCGGGATCCGGGGGTTCGGTGTACGGCGCGTTCGTCCTCTCCAACCAGACCGTCAACGCGACGCCCCTCTCCGGGATCCAACCGTTGTTCCCTCCGGACTGGAGCCGGCCGGGGGGGGATCGTCTGGCGTTCGTGAGCTCGACGAACAACGGGACGAACTGGAGCGCCGTCGGCGTCATTCCCAACGTCACCTCCGCCGTGCGGCCGCAGATGGCCGTGTTCGGAAGCTCGATCTACGTCGTGTACATCGACACGAACAACAGCACGGCGACGTACCCCGGTGGGTTTGGCCTCGGCTCCTTCCACGCGTTGTCGGTCGACCTCGTCGCCTCGAAGGACGGCGGCGTCCACTGGGCCGTGCCGGTGGTGCTCCCGGGATGGAACGCCAGCATGGCGAACTGGTCGACGGCGCCGAGCATCGCGGTCGGACCGGGGGGCACGATCGCCGTCGCCTACGCGACGAACCGCACCTGCCTCGACATGTGCTCCGGCGGTTTCTTCACGTTTCCGGTCTACGGCGAGCAGATCGTCGTCGCCCGCTCGACGACCAACGGAAGCTCCTGGACGCGCCCGGTCGTCGCGGGCAATTGGACGGGCGAGTCGTACACGTTCTCCGACTACGCGGACAGCTACAACAGCAGCTACGCCTACCCGTGGATGGCGACCCCGGAGACCGCGGTCGCCTTCGGGCCGAGCAACTCCCTCTACGTCGTCTACGCCGGAACCTTCGCGAAGACGTCGCTCGCGGGGTACGCGTACCTGAACTGGCAGTACACGGGCGTCTTCGCCGCGTACTCCTCGAACGGCGGGACGACGTGGGTCAACACTTCGATCGCGTCGGACACGAGCCTCGGCAACGACGACAACTTCTACTCCCCCGGGATCGCCCTCTCCGGGTCCATCGCCTACGTGGCCTACGTCTGGCTGAACGGCACCTTCTGTTTCTCGTCGAGCGGCTGCGCCGGCTTCGACGGGACGGCGAGCTCCTGGGTGGCGAGCGCCACGAACGGGTCGACGTGGAGCTCGACCTTCGCCGGCATCGCCTCCTACGGGAGCTCGCCGTACATCGCGAGCGACTTCCAGGGGTGGCAATCGTCGGTGACCATCTCCCCCGGCGGCCTCCCGGTCGCCGCGACGGTGCTCCCGGGCGCCTACAGCGTGTCGTTCGGCGCGGGCGGACCCCCGTTCGTGCTCACCGAGGACTTCTGGACGAACGTCTCGATCGCCTACCAGTACACGGGCCCAACGACGAATGTGACGTTCGTCGAGCACAACCTCACGGCGGGAACGACCTGGGGAATCTCGTTCGACGCTCGGACGATCACCAGCAACCAGTCGTCGATCGTGCTCGCGAACGTCCCCGAGCACCTCGCGTTCCCGATCGCTGTCCTCCCCGAGGCCCCGACCGGCTACCGGATGGAGTACGTGACCGGCCTCTCGATCCGGTCGCCCGCCGAGTTCACCGGGCCGTCCACCGTCGACGTGAACTTTACGGCCGAGTACGGGCTTCAGCTCTGGATCGAACCAACGCTCACATCGTTCTCGGGGGCGAACCCCGAGATCAGCATGTTCTTCCGGGGGACGTTCTACTTCATCGAGACGTTCTTCGGCAACGTCTACTCGGGACCGTCGTTCCCCTGGTACTTCCCGGCGAACGTCACGCTGTCGTTCCAGTTGGATTCCAGCCCGCCGTTCAGCTACTGGAACGGCTCCGGAGTCGGGAGCGTCACGGGCGCCCCGAGCGGCCTGAACCTGACGCTGGGCAGCGCGGTGAACGAGACCGGTTGGGCGGGGACCTACGGCGTCTACACCGAAGGGTTCCAGGCGACCGGGTTGCCGGCGACCTCACGCTATTCGTTCACCTTCGATGGGACCGGCTACGGCGGGCCCGCGCCGAACTGGACCTACGTGCCGGACGTCGCCACGGGCGGGTACACCGTCTCGGACATCCGGGCGAACTCCTCGACGCCCGGCTGGGAGTACTTCGGCTGGGTCGCGGGCGGCTCGAACACCGTCGTCGTCCCCGCCCAGCCGAGCGTGACGTTCGACTTCGCGCTCGTGGACCTGGCGGCCGCCTCGGGGCCCGTGACGTTCCACGCCCTCGGTGTCGGGACCGGAACCGTCTGGTCGGTCGCGTTCAACGGCACCGACTATAGCTCCTCGACGCCGTGGCTGAACATCACCACCCACCCCGGAACGTTCCCTTGGCTCGCCGGTCCGGCCGTCGCGTCGAACGGCTCCACCGGGTTCGTCCCGGCCGCCGCGGCGAGCCCGATCGCGGTCGTCCCGGGGCAGACGGTGAACATCACCTACACCGCGGCCTACCAGGTGCAGGTCGTCGCCGGGCTCGGTGGGTTTGCGACCGGCGCCGGTTCGGAGTGGCTGTCGCCGGGGTCCACCGCGAGCTTCACCGCGGGCCCGGATCCCGGATACGGCTTTCTCGGATGGACCGGAACCGGCACGGGGTCCTACACCGGGACGAACCCCACCGCGAACGTGACCGTCGGCGGAGCGATCCTCGAGACGGCGAGCTTCTACCCGCTGCCCAACGCCCGGTTCAACGTCACCTTCGACGAGACCGGTATCCCGGCGGGGACGTGGTGGACGGTCGACTTGAACGGGGTCGGGTACTCGTCGAATTCGACCTCCCTCACGGTCCCCAACCTCCTGTCGTGCGGCGCCGGTATCGCCGGGCAGTACCAAGAATCGGTCGGGGTCGCCTACGCGACCGCCAGCGGAGCGACCCGCTACGTCCCGGTCAACCCGCCGACCCAGTTCTGCACGTCGGGCGGCACGATCCAGCCGCTGACGTTCGCGCCGCAGTACGAGGTCACCGCCGCCGCCACGCTCGGCGGCCAGGTCTACCTTTCCGACACGCTTGCCGTCTCGCAGACCTCGGTGTGGGCGAGCCCGACGGAGGTCGTCCGGATCGTGGCCCAACCGGACGCAGGCTACTCGTTCGCGGGTTGGACGGGGGTCGGGCCGGGTGCCTACAGCGGGGCGCTCGCGGTCACGGGGATCCAAGCGGGCGGACCGGTGAGCGAGCTCGCGATGTTCGAGCTTCCCGCCCCGACGCCGCATCCGATGTACTCGGTCGCGTTCGCCTCGTCCGTCGCGTTCCCGGCCGGGACCACGTGGAGCGTGACCCTCGGGTCCACGAGCTACGCCGCCATCGGCTCTTCGCTCAACGTGACCGGCCTCCCGCCGAACTCGTACACCGCGAACGTCTCGCGCGCCGCTTCGCCCGACGGCCTCTCTCGCTGGGGGCCGACCCCGACATCGTTCACCGTCGACGTCACCGGGAACGTCACCAAGGTCGTCGACTTCGGCCCGCCGTCCGACTGGGTCACGATCGCTGGTTCGGCGGGCGGGACTGAGACCCCGGGCTCCGGATGGTACGCGTTCGGGGCGACCGTGAGCCTCGAGGCCGTCCCGTCGGCGGGCCAGGTGTTCGCGAACTGGTCCGGTTCTGGGACCGGCAGCTATACGGGAAACCTCTCGGCGACGAACCTCACCGTACGAGCCCCTCTGACCGAGTTCGCCTCGTTCCACCCGGTCGTGGGGGCGGTGGCCACGTCCACCAGCGTTTGGGCCAACACCGGGACCTGGGTCCTCCTGGGCGTGCTCGGGGGCGTTGCGGGGCTCGTCGCGGGGCTCGCGATCCGCCGCTTGAGGGCGTCCGCGTGCACGCGGATCGGACGGACGTTGGCCCGTCCCTCGCCCGGAGGCCGGGCATGAGCGCGCCCATCCGCCTCCGACCGGGGGCGGTCACCCGATTCGGCTGGAGTTCCGCGTTGGGCGCGGCTTCCGTCGTCGGACTGCTCCTGCTCGGGGCCCTGGTCCTCGCCGCCCCATCGGGCCCGGGCGGCTCCCATCCCGCCCTCCTCGTCGCGTCTACCCCCGGCGGTTCCGCTTCGACGATCCTCGCGTCCGCGCCCGCCGCAGGCCGTTCGGGAGGAGCGAGCGTTCCGGCACCGTTCGCGACGCCCCAGGTCGCCTCCGGCCGCGGGACGTTCTTCACGAACGCCAACCTGACGCAGCCCGGCCCGAACAACCGTTCGTGCTTCTCGCCCTCGTCGTTCTTCCCGGGGGTCACGTGCCCGAACACGACGTTCGACCCGTCCGTCAACGTGACCGCGAACGGTACGGTCGGCGTGGCGTTCACCGCGTTCACCAACGCGAGCCACTGCGCTACGACGGTCAACGTCTCCAGCCACACCCTCGTCGATGTCGCCTTCCAGTCGTCCACGAACGGGGGCGCGAGCTGGTCGCCGATCGCCTACCTGGGGAACGAGAACTGCACCGCGGGGGTCTCGCTCGCCGACGCCTGGCAACCGTCGTTGACGAGCCTTGCCAACGGCACGTTCGTCCTCACCTACATCGAGTTCAACATCTCGGCGTGCAACGCGCTGTTCTTCTTCTGCGACGCGCCGGTCCCGCCCGACGTCTTCCCCTACCAGATGCCGAACTCGGCGCTCGTGGTGCAGGAAAGCTACAACGGCGGGGCCAGCTGGACCGCCCCCGCGGTCCTGAACCAGACGTTCAACGCCACCGCCGAGCAGGACCTCTGCGGGCTCGACTCCGGTTCTCCCCTGTACCACCCCTGGATCTCCGCGTCCGGCGCCCACCTATTCCTGGCGTACGAGAACCTCTCCGACGCGAACGGCTGCTCGCTGACGCACCCGTACTCGGCCGGCGTCCACCTGATCGCGTCGAACGACGGCGGCCGCACCTGGGGAGCGCCCGTCAATTTCCCCACGGTCGGGGACGGCGGGGTGCCGGTGTCGGGGTTCCCGACCAACCTCTCCGTGAACCCGGTCGTCCTCGCGGCGCCGAACGGCCAGGTGTACGTCGCCTACGCCACCGGACTCGAAGGACCGGCGACGTTCTGCGAGGCGTCCGGATGCACGACCTCCGGCACCGAGACCGCGGACATCGCCGTCGCGAACTCGAGCGGGGGGAACGGGACCTGGACGGTGCATTTCGCCGCCGCGAACGCGCCGTTCAACGCCTCGGCCGGATCGGCCGCGTTCGGGGCGACTCCGTTCTCCGGCCTCCACCCCCAGCTCGCCTACGACGGCCGCCACGGCCAGCTTGACCTCGTCTACAACTCGGAGTCGGTCGGAAGGTTCTGCTTCTCGGTCACCGCCGGCGCCCCCACGTGCGTCAACGGGACGACCGCGAATGCGTCCGTCTTCCAGAACTCCTCGAACGGCGGCGCGAACTGGTCGGCCCCGACCCTGGTCGGCACGCTCGTCGACCCGTACGGCGGGGGCGCAAACTCGGCCTACTCGCCCGCGATCTCCGTCGGACCGAACGGGACGGCGTTCGTGACCGAGCAGTTCTTCAACGATTCGGTCTGCGGCGCGATCGCCGGGACCGCCTATTGCGGCGCGTACGAGCAGGTCGAGCTCAACACGACGAACAACGGTACGTCCTGGACCGGGCCGTCCGTGCTGTCGGCGTTCGGGTGGGTCGCGCCGAACCGGGCGTTCACGGGCGAGTCCACGACCGCCGCGACCGCGCCCTCGGGAGCGACGTACTTCGCCTGGACCGACTCCACCTGCCGCGGCTCGACCGCGCCCGTCTGTCGGTTCGCGAGCCCGCTCGGGGCCGAACCGAACACGACCGTGGTCGTCTCTTCGCCGTACACCTCCCCGGGCGTGACGCTCACGTTCCACGAAGCGAACCTGACGGCCGGTGACCCCTGGTCCGTAGACGTGGTCGGCAACGTGCGTTCGGCGCTCGCCGGGACCAACCTCGTGGTCGCGGGGGCTCCCCCGACCGAGCCGCTGACGTGGGCCGTCTCGTGGGCCAACATCTCCTACGGGGTCGCCTGGCAGCCGCTCGCGGCGCCGTCGAACCCTCGGCCTCCCGCCACGTTCGCCGCGAGCGCGACGCTGAACTTCACCTACCAGGAGCTCGTCCGAGTTGGGGTCAGCGTGCGCCCCGCCCTTCCCTCCGCCGAGCTGACGGCCGGCTCGCTCGGCGCGACCTACGCGATGTCCCCCCTCCCCGGGACGACCTGGGTCGCGGTGAACGCGACGCTGCCGCTCTCCGTCAGCTCCCAAGGGATCTCGTGCGTGTCGGTCTGCAACTACGAGAACCTGACCTGGACGTCGTGGACCGGCACGGGCCCGGGCTCGGTCAGCACGAGCGCGCTGAACGCGACGCTGCACGTCGCGACCTCGCCCGTCAACGAGACCGCGAACTTCCTCGACAACGGACCGTGCGTCGGAGCGAGCGGCTCCGCCACGTGCACTGGACCGTACGGCTACCCGCTCGAGTTCGTCGAGACCGGGCTTCCGTCGGGCACCGGTTGGGGCGTCACCGTCGTGGCGAACGCCTCCGCAACGTTCAGCGTCACGTCGACGACGCCGTGGGCGAATGCGACGATCGGCCAGACCCCCGCGAGCTACACCGTCTGGACCGTCCCGGCGATCTCGGGCCACGCCTGGGTCGCGAACGCTTCGCCCGGGCCCACGGTCCAGGAACCCGGACAATCCCTCGTGAACGTCACCTTCTCGCTGGTCAACACGACCTCCGCCACCTTCCTCGCGAACTTCACCGCCGCGGGACTCCCGAACCGCACCGCCTGGTCCGCCGAGGTCGGCCCCACGTCCTACGCCGTGACCGCCGGCAACCTCACGGTCCCCGTGGCCGGCGGCACGCCGCTCGTCGTCAACGGCTCCGACGTCTACACCGAGGCCGGGGTGGCGTTCTACGCCGCCTCGGTCCTCGTCGAGCCGTACGCGATGAACGCGACCGTCCTGAACACGTCGAACCTCACGACGCCAATCTGGTTCAACGCCTCCGCCCGGGTCGTCGTCTCCTACCTGCCGATGTTCCGCCTCACCGTCTCGGCCAGCGTCGGCGGGACCATCACCCCGGCGAGCCGCTGGGTCGAATCCGGCAGCTCGGTCGTGATCACCGCGACACCGGACCCCGGGTACTTCTTCCTCGACTGGGCGGGCGCGGGCGCGGGCTCATCGACCGCGCTCCAGGCGCACTCGCCGACGACGACCATCGCCCCCACGGGGGCGGTGACCGAGCTCGCGACGTTCCGCAAGGTCCCGGAACCGACGTGGAACGTCACAGTCTCGGCGAACGGGCTCCCGTCCGCCGCCGCGCTGGCGTTCACGCTCGGGAACACCAGCTACTCGGGACTCTCGGCCGGGGTGACCGTGGGGGAGCTCCCGAATGGGTCGTACGCGTTCACGCCGCTCCTCGCGTACGCGAACGCCTCCAACGGCACACGGTGGGTGCCGACGACGTGGAGCTCGCCGTTCGGCCCGGCGAGGTCGAGCCCGCTCGCGATCCACTCCGACGGCGCCATCGTGGTGAACTTCACGACGGAGTACACGCTGACGGTGGCGGCCGGCGCCGGCGGGACCGTGACCCCGGCGACCGCGGTGGGGAGCCTGTGGGACTCCGCCGGTGCCGTCGTCGCGCTGACCGCCTCCCCGTCCTACCACTACGAGTTCACGGGGTGGAACGGAACCGGCGCGAGCGCGGTCCGCGGTGCCAGCCCGGCGATCTCGGTGACGGTGGACGCCCCGACGTGGGAGACCGCGACCTTCGCCTACCGGGTGTTCCCGCCGCCCGCGGTGTTCACCCTGCGGGTGGTCGAGCACGGCCTCCCCAGCGGGACGACCTGGAGCGTCGCGACGTCGACCGGCTCCGCGAGCGCGTCCGGTTCGGGGAACACCCTGTTGCTGGGCGGCTTGAACGGGTCGTATTCGTTGACGGTCCCCGCGGTGTTCGTGGGCGCCGGCACGCGCTTCGTAGAGCTCCCCGGCCCCCCCGCCCTGACGAACCTCACGGCGAACGGGTCGATGAGCGTGGCGTTCGGCGAACAGTTCCTCCTGACCGTGCTCGCGGGCGCCGGCGGGGCGGTGGCCCCGAACGGCACGACTTGGCAGAATTCGGGCGCCGGCATCGCGCTGAGCGCCCACCCTTCCGCGGGGTTCGCGTTCGTCGGATGGAACGGGAGCCAACCGTCGGGCTACACCGGCTCGGACCCGAGTGGGAAGTTCTCGATGGACGCGCCCGTCAACGAGTCGGCGACGTTCGCCCCGGTTCCCGCCAGCCATGCGAACGCGAGCACGACCACCGGC
This sequence comes from Thermoplasmata archaeon, assembly GCA_022750115.1. Lineage (GTDB taxonomy): Archaea > Thermoplasmatota > Thermoplasmata > Lutacidiplasmatales > UBA184 > Lutacidiplasma. The sequence continues at coordinate 121,868 of JAKIWI010000005.1, read as the reverse complement.
GAGGGGCCGGCGTTGGGCCTCCTCGCCGCCCTACTCGTCGTCGGCATCGTCGTGGGGCTCCTCGTCGGTCGTCCGCCGCGACGGCCCCCGGCGGAAGCGAGCTCCGGCGAACCCGATTCGGGGGGGCACGATGGCTCGGGGTCGGACGAGCCGATGGCGAACCCCACCCCGACGCTCCCGGAATAGGCCCCCGAGGTCCTCCATCCCAGGGGCGGCCTCGCTCCCCAACCCCGAGTGCGAAACCCGCTCCCGGACGCGAGAATCGACTCCCACGACGTGCGACGGTGGCGGCCGAGCGGCCCGCGGAGGGTGCCGGCTCAGCTGGTCTTGAGCAGCTCGGCGACTTTTCCGACCTCGGCGAGGACGCGGGTCGCGTCCGCCGACTGGTCGACGACGGCGACGAGGAGGGCCTTCTTACCGCTCCCGACGATGATCGTCTTGGAGTCGTTGCCCTCGATGACGATCTTCTCGGGCGGAGCGCGGTTGAGTTCCGTATTGGCGGTCGCGGCCGCCCCGAGGATCGTGGCGCACATGATGGCGAAAGTTTCGGTGTAGACTCCCGCGGGGACATCGGCGTAGAGCACCAGTCCGTCCCGGGAGACGAGCGCGGCGGCGATCCCGCCAATGCGTCCTTTGAGGTCCTTGATCACGGCCCCGACGTTGCCAGTCGCCATCATACCCGGAGAATCCTAGTTACATCTCTTCGATGCGGAATCGGCATTCGGGCGACCCGGTGGAGGCACACATCTCTTCCGTGCATTTGACGCGCGACCCCTTAAAACGTTCGTAGAACTCGCGGAGGATCCCCCGGAGCCGGTGGCACGTCGGGATCTCGCTGGGAGAGGCCTCGATCGACCCCTTGACGGTGACCTCTCCGTCCTTGAAATGGATCTCCTCGACCCACCCCCGCTCCTTGAGAATCTCGGCCGCCCGCTGAAAGTACTTGCCCCGGTCCTTGAGGGCCTCCTCGGCCATGTCGGCGCCGACCACCGACCCTTCCTTGAAGAACAAACCGTGGCACGCGTGCGACATCACCCCCTCGTAGAGCTCCTTGACCCGGTGGAGCTCGGACTGGTTGAGCTTCACGTAGCGCATGGTAATCCCGCCCACCGAGCAGTGAATCATATATCTATTGTCCGACGACGCGGCGGATTCCGGGACCGTCGGCTGCGACGTCGCGCGCGGGGGTCGCGAGCTTCCATATCCCGGCTGCGGCTGCCGAAATTCGTGCCTCCGGTCCGTGTTCTTCCCAACTGGATCGGGGGGGTGGAAACTCCGGCCCGCGCGACCGGGACCCTGCCCGTCCTCGACCCCGCCACCGCCGAGACGATCGCCCAGGTTCCGCTGTCCGGACCGGAGGACGTGGCCGCCGCCGTCGTCGCGGCACGAGCCGCCTTCGCGGGTTGGTCGTCGACGCCGGTCGGCGAGCGTGCGCGCGCGGTCCGTCGATTCCGCGAGCTACTCGCCCGCGACCGGGACGCCATCGCCCGGTCGATCGTGCGGGAACACGGCAAAACGCTCGACGACGCGCAGGGATCGCTCCGACGGGGGGTCGAATCCGTCGAGTTCGCGGAGGGCGCTCCGGCGCTCCTCCCAGGGTCGACGATGGCGAACGTCTCGCGCGGCGTCGATGCCGAACTGTTCTCCGAGCCACTCGGGGTGGTCGCCGGAATCACGCCGTTCAACTTTCCCGCGATGGTCCCGCTCTGGATGTTTCCGACGGCGGTCGTCCTCGGGAACACGTTCGTCCTGAAGCCCTCGGAGCGGGTCCCGCTCACGGCGGACCATCTCGTCCGATTGGTCCACGAAGCCGGATTCCCACCGGGCGTCGTCAACCTCGTGCACGGCGCCAAGGAGGCCGTCAACGCGATCTTGACCGCGCCAGGGATCGACGCCGTCGCCTTCGTCGGCTCGGCCCCGGTCGCCCGGCACGTCTACGCCACCGCGGCCGCCGCCGGCAAGCGCGTGCTCGCCCTGGCGGGCGCGAAGAATCACCTCGTCGTCGCCCCCGATGCCGACCTCGATGCCACGGTCGACTCGATCGTCTCGAGTGCGTTCGGCTCGGCGGGCGAGCGCTGCTTGGCCGGGAGCGTTGTCGTCGCGGTCGAGCCGGTCGCCGACGCCCTGGTCGCCCAGCTCGCGGCGCGAGTCCGTTCCCTCCGAGTCGGACCGGGCGATGCCCCGGGCACCGACGTAGGGCCGGTGGTGCGCGCGGAGCACCGAGACCGTGTGATGTCGTATATCCGGGTCGGCGAGGAGGAGGGTGCGACCGTCGCGGCCCGGGGAACGATCCCCGACCGGTCTCCGGGATTCTACGTCCCGCCGACGCTGTTCGACCGGGTGCATCCGACGATGCGAATCGCGCGGGAGGAGATCTTCGGACCCGTGCTGGCGGTCGTGCGCGTCGGCTCGCTCGACGAGGCGATCGCGGTCGCGAACGCCTCGGAGTTCGGGAACTCGGCCTCGATCTATACGAGAAGCGGCGGGACCGCCCGCATGTTCCGCGAGCGAATCCAGGCCGGAATGGTCGGGGTCAACATCGGCGTGCCCGCCCCACCCGCCGCGCTCCCGTTCGTCGGGTGGAAGGGCTCCTCCTACGGCGCCCTAGCGGCCACGGGGGCGGAGGCGGTTCGATTCTTCAGTCGAACCAAGGTGGTGACGGCGCGCTGGCCCTCGGACCCCCCGGGCGCCGGCGGAACCAGCCCAATGCACTAGGGCGCCACGGACGGCTCCGTGGGAGCCGGCGCGGCGGGTGGCAACTCGAAGAGGGCGCGTACCCCGCCGAGGTCCTCGATGCGGGCCCCGCCCAGGCCATCGAACATGTCGAGCCGGTCAAGCAGGACCGCCTCGAGCCCCGCCCGCGTCGCGGCGCGCACGTCACTCCAGTACAGGTTGCCCACGTAGACGACCCGGGCTCCCCGGTCCGCGATCGCGGACCGCGCGGCTCGGAAGGCCCCCGCGGAGGGAAGTCGGGGCGAGTCCGGCGTGGCCGAATCGGCGAACAATCGGGCGCCGGCGCCCGCGGCCGTCCGCGAGAGGAAGGCACGGGCCACATCCTCCGCGAGCGGCGTGACCACACCGAACGGGATCCCCTCGGCCCGGAGCCAAGCGATCGCACCGGAAACGTCCGTGTAGGTCTCGCTGTGGGGCGACGGCCTCAGGAATCGGTCGACGACGCTCTCGATCTCGGAGTCGGCGAGTGGCCGACCCGCGACGGCGACGAGCGTGTCGTGGAGGTGGAGGCGGAGCTCGGCGGGACCGACCGGCGGGGCCGTGCCGACGAGGCCTTGCCAACGGCGCCGGTCCCAGGCGCGGACGGACCGACGGATCGCCGCGCGCGCGTGGCGATCGCTCAGGATCGGTCCTTGCGGTTTCCAGGCCCACTGCCAGTGCGCGACGGTCTGGAATGGGACGAGCGTGTCATCGAGGTCGAACAGCACCGCACGCGGCGCCCCCTCGGCGGGGTCGGTCATGGAGGTCGTGACCCCTACCCGCGTCCCGTCTTCTGGAGTTCCAGAAGGTCGGCGGTGGAGACCTTCTCGCCCTTCTTCAGGCGGGCGAGGAAGTCCTCCTCCTTCGGAGGCTCGGAGTCGGCCCAACTCGACGGTGCGCGGCCGCCGCGGGCCCCGTAGAGCATCTTCTCGTAATCGCGGACCTCCTCGATCGCGGCGATGTGCGACTTGTGCGCGTCGTCGGCCGCGGTCTTGACCTCGATCAGTTTCGCCTGGACATCGTCGGCCTGACGACGGAGCTCGTCGACCGATTCGTACAGCTTGACCATCGACTCGTGCTCCGACTGGGCCGCCTCGGCGAGCTCGCCGACGGCGCGGTGATGCTTCTCCGCCTCGTCGCGGGCGATGGCGAGCTCGGCGATCGCCGTGTCGACCTCGGGGTCGGCGCGGAACTGCTCGTCCTGCTCCCGGATCGCCGCCTCGAGGCGCTTCATCTCCTCGATGAGCCGCTTCTCGGCGTCGGGGGTGAGGGCGGTGGTCATGTGGCGGAACTCGAGCTCTTTGAGGTCCTTTCGGAGGCGCCAGACGGGGACGGCGCCCTGGGCGCGCGGCGCCCGGGTCCGCTTCATCTCGGCGACCTTGTCGGCGAGGACCTGCAATTTGCCGTTCCACTCCTCGCGGAGCCGTTTCGCCTCGCGAACCTGCTCGTTCAGGTCGTCGCGGTGGTGGCGGTGCTCCTGCGCGTCGGAGCTGCGGCCGTGGAGCTCATCGATGATCCGCGAGCGCTCCTCGGCCTGCGTCCTCGCTTCGCCGTTCAGTTTGTCGCGCCGGGCCCGATGGTCGTCCGCGCGCGCGTTGGCTTCCGCGCGCTTCCGTTCCAACTCATCGGTGGCGTCGGTCAAACAAGGCACCGCCCGCCGAGAACTCGGCGCGGCCAGAGAACGAGCGTTCGACAAATGGGACGGATATAAGCGCTTCTCCGACGACGAGCGGTCCGGACGACGGAGACCGCGCTCCTTCGGCGGGCCGGGGCTTCTCGTCCCGCGTCACGCTAATAACCGAAGGGCCGGATGAAACCGCCGTGGAGGAGGTCGGGCGGATCTACGGCGACGTCGGCCTCGGCCGGTTCCACATGAGCCTCAGCCTGCCGGTCGAGCGGGGCGATTACCTCGCCGTCGAGGACGAAGCGCACGGCTCGGTCCTCTGCCAGCTCGACGACCTCCGGAGGAAGAGCGACCTCGACCTCGAGCATGCGGACGGACTCGGTCACGGCGCCGACACACCGATCCACACGAACCTCCTCGGGCTGGCGCGCGTCGTCGGCTACCGAGATGGCCAGGGCGTCGTGAAGCTGCCGACGGTCCCGTTCCGCCCGGGCCAGAAGGTGTTCCGCGCCGAAGAGCCGCTCATCGCCGATGTCCTGGGGCTCAAGCACCGCGGCAATGTCGGGGCATACGTCGGCCTGCTCCGGAATCACTCGCTCCGGATCGAGCTCGACATCAACCAGCTCGTCCAGCGCCACGTCTCTGTTCTCGCGAAGACGGGCGGCGGGAAGAGCTACCTTTTGGGCGTGCTCATCGAAGAGCTGCTCCGCCACAAGGTCACGTGCGTCATCATCGACCCACACGGCGAGTACGGTTCGCTCCGGAAGGCCGCGGAGTCGAACGGCGTCCACGCGCGCTTCCATGTCGAGGCGCAGGGATTCGCCCCCCAAGTCCAGGAGTACTCCCCCGACGTCAGCTTGAACCCAAGCGCGAAGCCCCTCACGTTCGGGCTGCGCCACATCGACGTCCGCGACCTCCTCGTGTTCATGGGCCTCACGAACGTGAAATCGTTCCTCGCGCCGCTGAAATCGATCGTCGAGGCGGTCGCCGCGACGCACCCCGACTACACGGTGAAAGATCTCGTCCACGCGGCCCAAGGAGGCGAGGGAGCGGTCGCCGAGACGCTCCACGAGCGGCTCGAGTACCTGGAGCAGACGAAGCTGCTCGGCTCGCAGGGGACGAGCCTGACCGAGCTCGTCCAGAAAGGGAAGGCGACGCTGATCAATCTGCGCGGCGTGGCGCCCGACGTCCAGGAACTGGTCGTCGCGCGTATCGCCACGACGCTCTTCGACAACCGCAAGAAGGGCAAGATCCCGCCGCTGTTCTTCGTCATTGAGGAGGCGCACAACTACGCGCCGCAGCAGGGGACGGCAACCTGTTCGCGGATCCTGAAGAACATCGCGAGCGAGGGCCGGAAGTTCGGACTTGGGCTCTGCGTCGTCACGCAACGCGCCGCGCGCATCGACAAGTCGGTGCTCTCGCAGTGCAACACGCAGCTGATCTTGCAGGTCACGAACCCGCTCGATCTCAAGGCGATCGCGCAATCGATCGAGGGACTCACCGAGGGAATGACCGACATGATCCAGTCCTTGCCCGTCGGCGTCGCGCTCGTGACCGGCGGCGGGTACCACACTCCACTGTTCTGCGAGGTCCGCCCGCGCGCGACCCGGCACGGTGGCGAATCGGTCACCATCGTCGAGAACAATTGAGCGAAATCGGGCGCATCCACCTGCGCGCGCATCGCGAATTTGACGCGTTCGAACGCTCGCGATCGTACTTCGGCCCCTTGAAGTAGGTCGGTGCCGTGCGGAATTCCGTCATGGCGAAGAAGCCAGCCAAGGGGAAGAAGAAGAAGCGGTAAGCGGCCCCGTAGGGCCGTTCCCCGTGGTCGCCGGGGGGAATTGCTTGCGTGGATCTATCGGCCCGCCCACAGGGGCGGGGGACGTCCACGGATTCCCTCCCGCCCTCTTTCATCGAGATCGCTGCAAATTTTTCTCTGGACCCGGCGTCCGCCATCGACCCGCCGAGGACCTGGCGCGACCGAACTCAATCGAGGGAGCGATCCGCCGGAGTGCCCCTTGGTCGGCGGTGGCGCCACGAGTTCACAAGAGGGGGGACGGGTAGAGCCAACGCACGATCCACGCGGCGGCGCCGACCAGGAAGGACGAGACGAGCAGCACCACGCCAAGCTGGAGTTCCCGTACCGCGGTATCGCCGATCGTCGTGTAGCAGTAGAGCGGGCAGACTCCCTGCGAGCAAGTCGGACAGTGCGCCACCGGCGGAGCCGACCAACCCAGCACGAACAAGGCGAGGCTCGCGACGAACACCAGACCGGCGGCGAGACCTAGGACCAGCCATCGACGGTCGTACGGATCGGCGACGGGGAGCGTCACGGCAGTGAGGAAGGGGATTCCGCGAAGACTCCTAAGCGCGGCGGTCGCCGGGACGGCGGGTCGCTCGAGAGGACGCGGCTAGCGGCTCTCGAGGTACGTCGCGATCGTTCGCACGCCGAACGCCGTCGCGCCGATGTTCTGGTACGCGGGCTGCCATTTCCGCGTGGACGGCGTCGTGTAGGACGCCCCCGCGATGTCGAGGTGAGCCCACGCGGTCTTCCCGACGAACGTCTCGAGGAATGCGCTCGCCGTGAGCATTCCGGCGACGGTGAGTTCGGTGTGGTTGCGCACGTCCGCGACGTCGCTCTTCACGAGCTCGCGGTGATAGTCGGTGAGCGGCATCCGCCAGAACGGTTCGCCGGTCCGGCGCGACGCCTCGAGGATCCCGTCGGCGAGCTTGTCGTCGTTCGACACGAGTCCGCCCGTGTCGTCGCCGAGCGCCACGACCTGAGCTCCCGTGAGGGTCGCAAGGTCGATGAGCTCGTCGGGATGGTACTTGTCGACGGCGTAGCCCAGCGCGTCGGAGAGGACGACCCGTCCCTCCGCGTCGGTGTTCAGGATCTCCATCGTCTGCCCGCTGTAGGCGCGGACGACGTCGCCCGGTCGGTACGCGGTGCCGCTCGGGACGTTCTCGGCGCACGCCATGATCCCGATGACCCGGGGCGCGACCTTGAGGAGCGCGGCCGCTCGCAGGATGCCGAGGACCGCGACGGCCCCGGACTTGTCGAACTTCATTTCGGCCATCGCGGCCGCCGGCTTGATCGAGATGCCGCCGGAGTCGAAGGTGATCCCTTTGCCGACGACCGCAACCGTCTTTCCCGATCGGCCCGCGCCCGAATATTCGAGCACGACCATCCGGGGGGGATGGCTGACCGACCCGCCGCCGACGGCGAGGATGCCGCCGCACTTCAGCTCGGCGAGCTTCTTCTCGTCAAACACTTGGACCTTGAGCCCGACCTCCTTCCCGAGCCGCAGCGCCTCCTCGGCAAGCCGCTGGGGCGACGCCGTGTCGGCCGGGAGGTTCGCGATATCGCGAGTCCAGGCGATCGTCTCGGTCAACGTCGCGGCGCGGTCCATCCGCCGCCGCAGCGCGGCCTCGTCGCGCGAATGCTCCTCGCCGAGGAAGACCGTGGCCTCCTCGACCCCGCCGTCGGTGGTGGTCTTGTAGCGTAAGAATTCGTAGCCGCCAAGTGCCGCCCCTTCGTAGAGGGACTCGGCCGCCGCGTCGGGAGCGACCCGCTCGCCGACGAAGGACGCGAGCCGGAAGCCGATGGTCCGGGCCCCTTTCCCGCGAAGCGCCTTCACGACCTCCGCGGCCGCACGACGCACGGTCTCGGCCGTCGCCTCGCTGCGAGCGCCGAGGCCCACGAGTACGATTCGACCTTTCCCGTCCGGGCGATGAACGACCGTGATCTCCTTGCGGCGACCCCGGATCTCCCGGCGGTCCCAGGCGCCGCCGACGAGTCCGCCGGAAACCGCGTTCTCCTTCTGGAGCGTTCGCGGCAACGGTTCGTCCTTCTCTCCGCGCTGGAAGACACCGCTGACGGCTGCGTCGATGGAGCCGACGGTGGCGTCTCGCCGGTCGAGGGCGAGCTTCATGGCAGGAGCCCGCCCTACGAGAGAGACGAGCGAATCTTCTGCCGGTCGATGCGGACCCCGGCGGGCGTCAGCGCCACCAGGTTCTTCGCGATGCCCGCGACGTCGCCGCCGACGTCCTTGGCGACGTTCTTGAGGTCAATGCTGAGGCGGCGCATCGTGTTCTGGTCGTTCGCGATGGACGTGTAGTCCACGATCACGATGTCGCCCTGGTAGGCGAGCTTGCTCGCCGCGCGCAGGTCGTCGTAGCGCAGGATCTCGGCGAGGCGGATCGTCGACTTCACTCCGACGCCGCCCTCCTCCTCGAATCCCATCGAGCCGAGGTCGAGGAATGTGCCCTCCTCGAGGGTGTCGTTGCCGTGGTGACGCCGTAGGATGCCGCTTTTCTTCATCATCGACCGGGTCCGCCCTGTCCGACGATTCCGAGGGTGGGTCGGCTTTTAAGCCTGCCGTTCGAGCGGGTCTCGCTCCGTCGACCGGGACAGTCCCGGCGGGGTCGGAAGTCGGAGACAGAACGTGACGCGATAGACATCGCGCCCATTTTTTCGGCCCCACAACGTCGCGGATTCCTTCAGGGTCCCAGCGAGCCGCACCTTCCCGAGGCGGACGATCGATCGGGCCGCGAGGGTGTCGGTCATGTAGAAATCCCACCCTTCCGGCTTCTCCTCCTTCCAGGAGATCGCCTCCTTCCACGAGCCGCGCGCGTGGGGCATGAGCAAGTCCCACTGGTCGTCGAGCCGCGCCCGGAGCTCCCGCGCGGTCTCTCGGGTTCCGTCCTCGACTCCCCGAAGTTGAATCACGGCGGTGAAGAAGTGGCCGGACCGGCGGCTGCATTCGGGACAGGTGTGGTGCTCGATCTTCACCTCGAACTTGACCGTCTCCGTCCGGAGCTGGCCGCGAATCGCCACGTCGGCCGACGCCGCCAGGTCTCGGAGCAGCACGGTCTTCCCGCCTTCGGACCAGCGGACCCGTCGGACGCCGGCCTCGGGATGAACGACGAGCAGCGGCATCAGGTCCTCCGGCGTCAACACAGTCGGGGCCCCGCGGCGCTCCCACATCGAACCGATTTGACGAGCCCCGCAGGTCGGGCACAGGACGATGGTCGGCCGCCCCTCGACCCGGATCAGCGGCGTTCGCTTCGCGAAGCAGTCGGCGCACACGCCGTCGGTCGTCGGGAGGTCCTCCCGACCGCAGACCACGCAGAACTCTCCCGGCACGGACCCCACTCTGGCGGCGCGATCACTCGGTGGCCATGGCGAAGATCTCGGCGTGCGGCACGCCGCCCAACCTGCCGGTCCCGCCCGGCGCGACGAACCCGGCGTCCTTCGCGATCGCGAGGACCTTCTCGCCGAGCAAGTTCGCCGTCGTGGCTCGCTTGAGCGCCCAGACGAGCTCCTCCTCGGAGACCTGCCGCTCGCCGTAGAAGTACGAGGTCACCTTCACGGTCCGGCCCGAACTCCCGACGGGGAGCTCCTTGCCGATGAGGTCGGCGTCGCAGGCCGCGACGACGACCTCGGCCCGGACCCGGTGCACGCGCATCACGATCTCGCCCCCCATCGGACGGCCTCGCTACCGAATCGAGGTCCGGGGGAGGATATCAGGACTGCCGGGCGGCTAACGTAGGCGGTCGCCCGAGGGATTTCGAGGTGTCGCTTCCTCGGAGGAAGCGGGTCAGAATCGGATGAGCTGCCAGCGGCCGGGGCGGGTCTCGGCGAGCTCGCCCTGGTTGCGGAGCATCGAGAACAGGGCATCGACCTTGGCCGCCGGGATCCCCCGCTTCTCCGCCTCGGCCTTCAGCGCCGTCAGGTCGAACGTTCCACCGCCCGACTCCTGGAGCTCGCGCATCAGCTCCTGCAAGCGCTCGACGCGCTCGCGCTGGGTATGGGTGACGCCGGTCGCGATGGCATCGATATCCATCTTGCCCTCGGTCCGGGTCACGCGGTTCAGGAAGCCCTCGACGATGCGCGTCGCTCGCTCCGCGTCCTCGATCGCGACGACGGGAGAGAGTCGGGCGCGCGCCGCGGCTTCGCTCAGGCGGACCAGGGCCTCGAGCTGCCGAGCCGTGATCGGGACCGGGGCGTCGGGCTCCTCCCCCTGCTTGCGGATCCGGACGTAGAAGTCCTCGAGGACCTGAAGCGCCTCGTTCGAGAGCACCGGCCGCACGTTCCGCCGGGCGTAGGCGATGTACTTCCGCAACAGGTCCGGCGGGAACGGCGCGCCTTCCCATGGCGGCGGCGGGGCGCCCGCGGGCGACGCCGCCCGGGCCGCACCCTCCTGGTGGGAGTGGAGGATCCGGTTGGCGAGGAAGCGGTCGCGCTTCTCCTCGGGGTGGTCCTGGATCGAGTAGATGACATCGAACCGCGACAAGAGCGTCGGGGGCAGGTCGAGCTGTTCCGCGATCGTCTTGTCGGCATTGAAGCGCCCCCACTTCGGGTTCGCCGCGGCGAGGACGGGGCATCGCGCGTTCAGAGTCGCGGTGATCCCCGCCTTCGCGATGCTGACCGTCTGCTGCTCGAGCGCCTCGTGCATGGCCGAGCGGTCCTCGGGGGTCATCTTGTCGAGCTCATCGACGATGGCCATCCCACCGTCGGCGAGGACGAGCATTCCTGCCTCGAGCATCCAGCGGCCCCCGCCGAAGTCGTCCTTCACGGCGGCGGCGGTCAGCCCCGCGGCGGTCGCGCCCTTGCCGCTGGTGTAGATGCCCCGCGGCGCGACGTCGGCGATGTAGCGGAGGAGTTGGCTCTTCGCAGTTCCCGGGTCCCCGACCAGGAGGACATGGATGTCGCCGCGGACCCGCACCCCGTCGGCGTGGCGCTTCTCGACGCCGCCGAACAGCTGGAGGGCGATGGCCTCCTTCTCCTCCTCCATCCCCTTGATCGTCGGCGCGAGTGACAGCACTACCTTGTCCACGACCGTCGGGTCGCCTCGGAAGGCGAGGATCGTCCGCTCCTCCTCCTCGGAGATCTCGATCTCCTCGTACTCGACCTGCTTGTACTCGATCGAGGTCCCGAGCAGGATCAGGTCGAACGTGGTGCTCCGGACGATGCCCGAGCGCGAGGCGGTCGCTCGCTGCTGGCTCTTCAGGACCCCGCTGAGGACGACCCGGTTCCCGGGGATGACGCGGCCGGTGAGGTCCTCGGTGAGGAGGACGGAGAGGCCCTGCGGGTGCGCGCCGCCCTTCAGGCTCTCGGGATTCTCCTGGATCTCGATCCGCTGGGAGTCGACGTAGGTCGACTTCTCGGGAAGGAGTCGGAACCGAGTGCGGCCGGCCGGCTTCCCGCACCCTCCCTGGGAGGTGGGGCATTCGAGCGGCTCTCGGAAGACGGTCGTGCCGTCGTCCTGCGGCTCGTGAATCTCGGTGCGACAGGCGAGGCAGGAGAAGACGGCCTCCCGGATCTGGGGGCGGACCTCCGTCGCCTTGCGGACGATGCCGTCGAGGGCGAGGAACTGGTTGAGGTCGCTCTCCCGGATCATCCGGATGAGCCGCCGCGCCGTCGAGGGAAGGCCGACGACGCGCAGCCTCAGCCCCTCGGTCTCGGGACTGGCCGCCGGGATCAGCTCGCGGACCGCACGGACGCCCGCCGAGAGGACCTCCTCGGGGCGCTCGAGCAGAAGGTCCGCGAGGCCCGTATCGGTCGACTCGACCTGGGAGAATGGAACCTCGAGCGAACGCTCCTCGGGGAATCGGTCCGCGAGCTCGAGGATCCGGGGGCGGAAGTCGCCCTCCTCGAGGACGTTCGACCAGCGTGCGACGAGGTCGACGCGTTCCACGAGCGTACGAGCAGCGCTGACCATCGGACCTCCTACGGCTCCAGCCGGTAGCGGTCGCGGGGGAAGAGGCGGGTCTCACGGATATTGGGGACGCCCGCGAGCACCCAGGTGAACCGGTCGATGCCGAACCCCCAGCCGCCGTGCGGGGGCATCCCGAACCGGAACGCCTCGAGGTACCCTGGGAAGGCCGCCGGATCGACCCCGGCGGACGCCATGTTCGCGAGCAGGCGGTCGAGCCGGTGTTCGCGGGGGCCCCCGCTCGCGATCTCGATGCCGGAGAAGCCGAGGTCGAAGTACTCGGTCAGCGCGGGGTTCTCATCCTTTCGTCGGGCATAGAACGTCGACGCCTTGATCGAGGTCGGAAAATCGGTGATGTAGTAGAGCGGGACGCCGAGCTTCTCCTGGACGATCTCGCCCAGCCGCTTTTCGTCCTCCGTACCGAGGTCCTGCTCCGTTCCCGGTCGGCCGAGCCATTCGGAGACGGTCGCGAACGGGATGCGGGGGAAGGGGCGCGGAGGGTCCGACAGCCGCGCGACGAGCGGGTTCCCCGTCTCGGTGAGCCGCGCGCGGGCGTGGGCGATCGTGCGGGCGACCGCTTCCTCGAGGGTCACGCGGAGGTCCTCGCCCGACTCGATGAACGCCATCTCGCCATCGAGCATGGCGATCTCGGTGATGTGCCGGATCGTGTCCGACGGCTCGGCGCGGAACACCGGGCCGATCTCGAGGACCCGCTCGAAGTCCGCGGCCATCAGCATCTGCTTGTACAGCTGCGGGCTCTGCGCGAGGTAGGCCCGTTCGCCGAAGTAATCGACCGAGAACAGCGTCGCGCCCCCTTCCGCGCCCTGGCGGAGGATCTTGGGCGTCTCCACCTCGACAAACCCGAGGTCCCGGAAGGCGGCCCGGAATCCCTCGAGCAAGGCCCCGCGCAGCTCGAAGATCGCTCGGTTCGCCGGTTTCCGAAGGTCGAGGACCCGGTGGTTGAGGCGGGTGTCGAGGTCGGCGCCGACCTTGTCGACGACGCCGAGCGGGAGCGGGACCTCCGCGACGGTCAGGACCCGGGCCGAGGTCGGGAACAGTTCGACGCCGCGGTTCGACTTCTCCGACTTCCGCGCCTCCCCTTCGACCTCGACGACGGATTCCCGCGGTGTCGACTGGAACAGCTCGAACAACGACGGGTCGGCGACCCCCTTCTTGAGGGTCACCTGGGTGGTGCCGGAGCCGTCGCGGACGAGCGCGAACGCCACGCCGCCCAGGGCGCGATAATCCTCGAGATGGCCGCCGATCCGGACGGTCACGCCGTCCAGGGACCGGAGCTCACGCGCGAGCCGGCGTGGGGGAGACATCGGCCGGCACCCCCTTGCGCGCGAGCGCCGCCTTCACGAGCTCGAGGTAGAGCGGGTGGGGGGCCTCGGGGCGGGAGAGGAACTCGGGGTGGTACTGGACCCCCAAGAAGAACGGATGGTCGGCGAGCTCGAAGACCTCGACGCGACCATCCCACGACCGCCCCGTCACGCGGAGTCCGTGTTCGCGGAAGCGGTCGATGTAGGCGGGGTTGATCTCGTAGCGGTGGCGGTGCCGCTCGACGATCTCGGTCCGGCCGTAGATCTGGGCGACGCGCGATTCCTCGGTCAGCGTGACCTTCTGGGCTCCGAGTCGCATCGTTCCGCCGAGCGTCGCGAGCGTCTTCTGGTCCTCGAGGAGGCAGACGACGGGGTCGGGCGTATGGGGCTCCACCTCGGTCGTGTTCGCCTGCGGGAGCGCGAGGACGTTTCGGGCGAACTCGATCGCCGCCATCTGGAAGCCGTAGCAAACGCCGAGGAACGGGATGCCGTTCCGGCGGGCCGCCGAGATCGCCAGCATCTTGCCCTCGACCCCGCGCGCGCCGAACCCACCCGGTACGAGCACGGCGTCGGAGCGTTCGATCCGCGCGAGGGCGGCGGCGTCGCGCGGGAGGTCCTCCGCATCGTACCAACTCAAGTTGATGGTCGCCCCGAGCCGGCCCTGGACGTGGTGGAACGCCTCGATATGGGAGAGGTAGGCATCGCGGAGCTCGGTGTACTTCCCGACGACCGAGACCTCGATCTCGTGGTCGCCCCGGCGGTACGTCGCGAGGAACTCCTTCCACGCGGTAAAGTCGGGCTCCCGGTCGGGGAGGCCGAGAAGGGTCGTCAGTTGACGGCCTACGCCTTGGGCCTCCAGGACGAGAGGAACCTCGTAGATCGTCGACTGGTCCGGAACCGAGATCACCGCCTCCGGCGGAACGTCGCAGAACAGCGAGATCTTGGCCTTGATGTCGGGCGCCAGCGGCGCGGGCCCGCGCGCGACGATCATCGTCGGCCGGATGCCGATCGCCCGGAGTTCGCGCACCGAGTGTTGGGTCGGCTTCGTCTTCGCCTCGCCCACGGGTCCGACGACGGGGACGAGCGTCGTGTGGACGAACGCGGTCTTTCCCTCGCCCAGCTCGTAGGAGAGTTCCCGCAGGGCCTCGAGGAACGGCATCGACTCGATGTCGCCCACGGTCCCCCCGACCTCGACCAGGACCACGTCGGCCCCCGTTGCTTGGAACACCTCGCGGATCGTCCGTTTGATCTCCCCGGTCACGTGGGGGATGATCTGGACGGTGTTGCCGAGGTAGTCGCCGCGCCGCTCCTTCTCGATGACCGTCCGGTAGACCTTCCCGGTCGTGAGGTTGTGCGTTCCGGAGAGGCTCTGGCCCAGGAAGCGCTCGTAGTTGCCGAGGTCGAGGTCGGCCTCCGTGCCGTCGTCCAGCACGAACACCTCGCCGTGCTGGTACGGGTTCATCGTGCCCGCGTCGACGTTGAGGTACGGGTCGACCTTCAGGATCGTGACCGCGATTCCGCGGGCTTTGAGGAGGCGGCCGAGCGAAGAAGTGGTGATCCCCTTCCCGAGGCCGGAGATCACGCCTCCGCTGACCACGATGACTTTCATGGCCGGCACCGCGGGGGGGAGCGGGGTCGCGGCATAAAGCCTGTCAAGCAAGTGTGGGAAACGGTCGTCGCCGCGGGACGCCGCAGCGCCCCGCGAGTCGCGGTGGTGCCCGCCGCGGCTAGCCCGACTCGGCGGTCGTCGTGAGCGGGCGCTGGCACCAGCGACAGTTGTGGAGCCACATCTCGTTGAGCGTGCCGCAGGACGCACATTTGATCATCTGTCCCGGACCCGGGGCCGGCGCGGCGGCGGGGGCGGGAGCGGCCTGCATGATGTGTCCCTGGTCCACCTCGCCCGGCATGAGCGGCGCCGGCGGGGCATCCTGGACCGGTGCGGCGTCGGCGTAAGACTCGGGAGCGGCGCGAATCCGCCGGTTCGCCATGATTCCGATCACGAGCAGGAACGCCCCGGCGGCGGCGAGGCCGACGCCGATGAAGGTGAAGGGGACGAACCCGTCGGTCGTGACCGTCGCGGAGATCGTGGAGCCCCCGGTCGCATCGATCGCGATCGTGGTGCCGCCCGTGACGGAGAACTTCAACGTCCCCGAGTCGCCGGTCCCTTTCGCAACGGGGCTGCCCAAGCTCTGGCAGCTCGACGACGAACATTGGTACACGAAGACGGTCGAGTTCGCGTTCCCCCCCGACCACGCGATGGTCATCGTGCCGGCCGTCACCGACCCGAGGGTCGCCTCGTAGGCGTTCGGGTATTCGGGGAGCGGCGAGAGCGTCTGCGTCTGCTGGTAGGTCAATCCCGCGGCGAGCAATCCGACGACCAGCAGGATTACGCCGACGATGACGAGGCCGATTCGCATGGCGCGCGCTAGGTTCGGGTCGTTATGAGCCTTCGTGGACGCCGAATTTCGACGGAAGACCGACAGTCACGCAGCGACCAAGCGGCCCGATGGGTCGCGCTTGAACCGCCCGAACTCGTCGAGCCGGGCGATCTGCTCGGCCGGAAAGACCGGCCCGTCCACGCAGACATGGAACGGACCGAGCGAGCAGGCGTCGCACATCCCGAGCGCGCATTTCATGTGGCGTTCGACCGAGAAAACGACGGGGGCGCCGACCGACCGACCGCTGTCGGCGACCTTGCGCATCATCTTCTCTGGCCCGCACGTCCAGACGACGTCGAACGTGGCTTCGTGGAGCAGCCGGTCGGCGAGCTCGGTCACGAACCCATGGTGACCCACGGTTCCATCGTCGGTCGCCACCGCGATCTTCGCTCCCGCCGACCGTAAGCGATCCTCGAAGAGGAGCTCGTTCGCGGTCGTGGCACCGAGGGCGGCGGTGACGTGGGCGCCCTGAGCCAGCGCCGCCTCGGCGGCAGGGGCCAGCACCGCGGTGCCCGAGCCGCCCCCGACGAGGAGCACCCGCTGTCGGGAGAGGTCGAATTTCGTGCCGTACGGACCGCGCACGCCAAGGCGGGTACCGACCGGAATGTCGAGGATCCGGCGACTCGTGTCGCCCATCGCCTTCACCGTCACGCCCTTCCGGTCTCCCACCCACGAGAGCGACATCGGGAGTTCGTCGTCCCCGGGCAGCCAGAGCATCACGAACTGGCCGGGCGCGGCGGCGCCGGCATGATCGAATCTCAGGGTCACGGTGCTCGGCGTCTCTTGCACGCGCTCGGTGACGCGGACGATCTGGCGCACGAGTTCTCCTAGCTCGGCACCGACGAGGTCGGGCGCGAGCGACCCGCGTGCGCAGCCCCTACGGCGTCCTCCCAAGATCGGAAGCCGAGCTCGTCGAGCCGGCCCGGGAGGCCCCGAGAGAGTTCGCCGAACACACCAACCCCTCCGAACGCGACCGCGGTTCCCACCTCGACCGCCCGCGCTCCGGCGAGGGCGTACGCGATGGAGTCATCGACGGTCCGAATGCCGCCGATGCCGACGATCGGCACCGTCAGCGCGTCGAACAGTTGCCAGACGACGGCGAGACCGACCGGCTTGACCGCCGCGCCGCTCAGACCGCCGAGGCCGTTGGCGAGGACTGGACGGCGCAATGTGACGTCGATCGACATGGCGCGGAGCGTGTTGATCGCGCTCACTCCCGCCGCTCCGCCGCGCTCCGCCGCGAGGCCGAGCGCGACGACGTCCGCCGTGTTCGGTGTGAGCTTCGCCAGGACGGGGATCTTGACCGCTCGCACGACGGCGCGGACGACCCTCTCGACCTCGCCCGGGTCGGACCCGACCTCGGACCCCAGACCTTTCGCATGCGGGCAGCTCAGGTTCAGCTCGAGCGCCAGGACGCCCGTCGACTCCATCCGGCGCCCGACGTCGGCGAATCCGTCGGCGTCGCCCGCGAAAACGGACCCGATGACCGGGACGCCCGCCGCCCGAGCACGCGCGACTTCCTGGGGGTATTCCACGATCCCGGGGTTCGGGAGCCCCATCGCGTTCAGCATGCCCCACGACTCGAACGTCTCCACGGTCGGGTTCGGGTAGCCGTCGCGCGGAACCGCCCCGATCGACTTCGTGACGACGCCCCCGGCACCCGCCTCGTACGCGCCGCGGAGCGATTCCCCGCTCTCCCCCCAGATGCCCGAGGCGAGCAAGAACGGGTTCCGCAGGCGAATTCCGGCGAGGTTGGCTTCGACGGCCGCCACGGTCGTCGTTCGACGGGGGGAGCGCATATAGCGGCTCCTTGTAATCTCGCTCGCCCCCCTCCCGGTGGTCTCCGATGCACCTCGACAAACTGACGGACGCGGCGCGCGGCGCCCTCGAGCGCGGCTTTGCGCGCGCCGCCGAGCTCCGCCATACCGCGGTCGAGCCGGAGCATCTCCTCCTCGCGCTGCTGGAGGACGAGAACGGACCCGCGGCCGAGATCGTCCGGCAGCTCCAGGGCGACCCCAAGAAGCTCCGCGAGAAGCTCGAGACCCACCTCGGAACCCTCCCCACCGCCGACCACGTTGCGCCGTCCGACCAGTACGTCTCCCGACCCCTCACCGCCGCGATCGAGGCGGCCGAGGAGGAGGCGGCGAAGCGGAAGGACCGCTACACGAGCCTCGAACAGCTTCTCGTCGGGATCGCCGCGACGAAGTCCGAGGCGCGGGAGATGCTGGCGGACGCCGGCGTCCGGAAAGCCGGCATCCTCGAGGCGATGAAGGCGCTGCGCGGACCGGCGAAGCCCGTCGAAAGCCGCCAGGACGAGGCCCGGTTCCAGGCGCTCGAAAAGTACTCGCGCGACCTCACCGCGCTGGCTCGGGCCCGCAAGCTGGACCCGGTGATCGGCCGCGACGACGAGATCCGCCGGGTCATCCAGATCCTCTCGCGGCGCACCAAGAACAACCCGGTCCTGATTGGCGACCCGGGCGTCGGCAAGACCGCGATCGTGGAGGGCCTCGCGCTGCGGATCGCGACCAAGGACGTCCCGGATTCGCTGAAGGAGAAGCGGATCCTCTCCCTCGACCTCGGTGGCCTCCTCGCGGGGGCAAAGTTCCGTGGCGAATTCGAGGAGCGACTGAAGGCGGTCCTCGCCGAGGTGGAGAAAGCCGAAGGAAAGGTCGTCCTGTTCATCGACGAGCTCCACACGGTCGTCCACGCCGGCGCGACCGAGGGGGGCGCGCTCGACGCGTCGAACCTGCTCAAGCCGGCGCTCGCGCGCGGGACCCTGCACTGCATCGGCGCCACCACCATCCAGGAGTACCGGAAGTACATCGAGAAGGACGCGGCGCTCGAACGGCGGTTCCAACCCGTCGTCGTCGCCGAGCCGTCGGTCGAGGACACGATCTCGATCCTGCGGGGGTTGAAGGAGCGCTACGAGCTCCACCACGGGGTCGTCATCCACGACGCCGCCCTCGTCGCGGCGGCGACGCTGACCGCCCGCTACATCTCCGACCGTCACCTCCCCGACAAGGCGATCGACGCGGTCGACGAGGCCGCCTCGATGGTCCGGCTCGCGCTCGACTCCCGACCCCCTGAGCTCGACCAGCTTTCCCGGAGGACCCGACAGCTCGAGATCGAGCGCTCCGCGCTCGCGAAAGAGAAGGACCCGGCGTCGCAGGAGCGCCTGCGGAGGCTCGACAAGGAGCTCGCGAACTTGAAGGAGCAGGAGGCGGCGCTGAACAGCCGCTGGCGACGCGAGAAGGAGGCGGTCGAGGGCGTGCGGACCCTCCGCCAGCGGCTCGAGGTCATGAAGGCCGAGGAGGAGGAAGCCGAGCGCTCCGGCAACCTCGAGATCGCGGGCCGGCTCCGCTACGGGACGATCCCGGCGCTCCAGCGCGAGCTCGACGAGAAGGTCGCCGAGGTCAAGGTCGGCGGCGGCGAGCCGCTCCTCCGGGAGGAGGTCAACGAGGAGGACGTCGCCTCGGTCGTCGCGAAGTGGACCGGGATCCCGGTCTCACGGATGCTCCTGGGGGAAACCCAGCGGCTCCTCAAGATGGAGGAGGCGCTGCGCAACCGAGTCATCGGGCAGGAGGCGGCGATCCGCGCCGTCTCCGCCGCCGTCCGAAGGTCGCGCAGCGGGCTCGCCGACCCGAACCGTCCGATGGGCGCGTTCTTGTTCGTCGGCCCGACCGGCGTCGGCAAGACCGAGCTCGCGAAGGCGCTCGCGGAGTTCCTATTCCACACCGAACGCGCGCTCATCCGGATCGACATGAGCGAGTACATGGAGAAGCACACCGTCGCCCGCCTGATCGGTGCGCCCCCGGGGTACGTCGGCTACGAAGAGGGCGGCCAGCTCACCGAGGCGGTCCGCCTCCACCCCTACTCCGTCATCCTGTTCGACGAAGTCGAGAAGGCGCACCACGATGTCGTGAACGTCCTCTTGCAGATGCTCGACGACGGCCGGCTGACCGATGGCCAGGGCCGGACCGTCGACTTCCGCAACGCCCTCATCATCATGACGAGCAACCTCGGCACGGACCTGCTCACCGACAAGCAGACCGAGGCCGAGCGCGCGAAAGTGATCGACGACGCGCTCCGGGCGTACTTCCGGCCGGAGTTCCTCAACCGGCTCGACGACGTTGTCGCGTTCCGGCCGCTGGCCGAGGAGGAGATCGAGAAGATCGTGGACCTGCAGATCGCGCTGGTCCAGACACGTCTGCGGGATCGCCGCATCGAGATCCGGACGACCGAGGGCGGACGCAAGCTGCTCGCGTCCGAAGGGTTCGACGCCCAGTTCGGGGCGCGGCCGCTCAAGCGGACGATCCAGCGGTTGGTCCTCGACCCGCTCACCGTTCGACTGCTGAGCGGGGAGATCCCGGACGGTAGCCAGGTCACCGTCGAGGCGCGGAACGGTGAGATCCGACTCACCGTCGGCAAGGTCCGCGAGGCGAGCTAGCCGTGGCGACCGCCGTCACCGTCGCCATCGTCGGCGCCCGCGACCAGGCGAAGGAGTTCGGCAGCAAGGGCACCGCCTCGGACGTGACGCTCTACCACGCCGTCCGGGATGGCCACGCGCTGACCGTCATCGAACCGAACCAGTACCCGGAGAAGTTCGCGCCGCTGCTCATCGCCCTCGGCATGGCCGACCGGACGCTGGTCGTCGTCGACGCCCTCAGCCGCGAGGTCGCGGAGACCGCGGCGACCGTCGACCTGTTCGATAGCCCCGTCGACCTCGGGCTCGGCCCGGCGGTCGGCGAAGCCGAGGTCCGCCGCGCCTTCAAGGGGATGCGGCTCGAGTCCGCACCCGCCCACGCTCTCGATTACCCGAAGCTGCGCGCGACGCTCGACGGATGGGCCGTGCCGCCGGCCGGCGGGGACGTCGTCGTTCGCCTCGACCACGCGTTCCCCGTCAAGGGCGTCGGGGCGGTGGCCCTCGGTGTCGTGCGACGCGGGACCCTGAAGGCGCACGACAAGCTCCGCCTCTACCCGAGCGAGACAATCGTCGAGGTCCGGTCCATCCAGGTCCACGACATCGACGTGCCGACGGCGGGCACCGCGGAGCGGGTCGGGGTCGCCCTCAAAGGGGTGGAGGCCGACGAGCTGTCGCGCGGCGAGGTGCTCGCCCCCAACGGAGCGCTCCACACGGCGACGGAGCTGTCCGTCCACGTGGATCGGATGTGCCGCTACTACCGCGGCTCGGTCTCGGAAGGCCTCGTCGGGAACCTGCTGGTGGGGCTCCAGTTCGTGCCGGCCCGGATCACGCAAGGCGCCGTCGGTGGTCCGCTCACGGTCGAGACGGACCGGCCCGTGGTGTTTTCGCCGGGCGACCCGGCCATCTTCGCCGACCTGTCGGCCACTTCCGGGCCTCGCGTCGCTGCGCGACTGCTGATCGACGGCCCGTAGCGAAGCGCGCTGGCTCGGTCGGGGAACGTTCGCCGTTCAGGCGAACATGGTGACCGACTCCTTTCCGGAGTCTTCCTCACCGACGACCTTCTCGATCGCCCGGTCGAAGTCGACCGCGCTGACCGATTCCCGCTCCTCGCGGATCGCCCACATGCCGGCCTCCGTGCAGATCGCGCGGATGTCGGCGCCGGTCGCGCCCTCGCAGCGCGAGGCGAGCGACTCGAAGTCGATCGTCTCCTTGAGGGCCATGCCGTGGGAGTGGATCTTGAAGATCTCGACCCGACCCTGGTAGCTCGGGACCGGCACCTCGATGATCCGGTCGAAGCGGCCGGGACGCAGCAGCGCCTCGTCGAGGATGTCGGGGCGATTGGTCGCCGCGATAATCTTGACGTTGGAGAGCGGCTCGAAGCCGTCCATCTCGGCGAGCAGTTGCATCAGGGTGCGCTGGACCTCGCGGTCGCCGCTCGTCGCGACCTCGAGCCGCTTCGCGCCGATGGAGTCGACCTCGTCGATGAAGATGATCGTCGGGGCCTTCTCCCGGGCCAGCTGGAACAGTTCCCGGACCAACCGCGCGCCCTCCCCGATGTACTTCTGGACCAGCTCGCTCCCGACGAGACGCACGAACGTGGCGTGCGTGTGGTGCGCGACCGCCTTCGCGATCATCGTCTTGCCGGTGCCGGGCGATCCGATCAACAGGACGCCCTTCGGCGGGTCGACGCCGATCTTCCGGTAGAGCTCGGAGCGCAGGAGCGGGTATTCGACGGCCTCGCGGATCTCGCGGATCTGGTCGGACAGCCCGCCGATCTCCGTGTAGGTGACCGAAGGCTTGTCGACGATCTCGCTCGCCGCGACGAGCGGGTCGAGCGAGGCGGGCAGGACGCCCATGACGGCGAGCGTCTGCTTGTTGAGCGCGACGCGCGAACCCACGGTGATCTTCTCGTGCTCGACGGTCTCGGCGGAGTTGACGACGAAGTCGGGGCCTGTCGACGACTTCACCACGACACGCCCGTCGGTGAGGACGTCGCGGACGCTGCCGACGATCAGCGGCGGGTAGCGAAGGCGGTCGAGCTCCGTCTTGAGGCGCTTGACCTCGCGCTGGAGGCGGAGGATCTCGGCCTCCATGTAGTGGCGTTCGCTCTCGACGCGCTTGATCGCCTCGGCCAGCTGACTGTTCCGAAGTTCGAGGAAGCTGACGCGGTCGAAGCCTTCCCCGGTCGAGGGCGCCGTCTCGGAATCCGCCATCAGTATCGGACCGTTCCTCGTCCCCGGAATCCCGGTGGCGATTGCACGAAATCCCATGACCGCCGCCGCTTATAAGAGGTCACAGTTCGACTCGCGGGGATGCCGTCGACACGAGACGCGACCGAGGTTACGGCGACCTCGTTCGCTCCCGGGCACCTGACCGGCATCTTCGCTCCCCGGCTCGGCGCCCGCGACCCGCGGGCGCGCGGCTCCGTCGGCGCGGGACTCGTGCTCGACCTTGGAGTGCACGCGACCGCCTCGTGGCGCGCCGGCGCGCGGGACCAGGTTCGCGTTCGGACCGAGCCTTCCTTTCGAGCGCCAATCTCCACCGAAGTCGCGCGCCGACTCAAGGGGGACCGGAAGGGAACGCTTCGCGTCGAGTTGCGCCATGAGCTTCCCGTCGGGCAGGGGTTCGGGATGAGCGCCGCCGGCGCGCTCGCGACCGGTCTCGCCGTCGCGAGAACCCTCGGAGAACCGAAGTCCCGGGCGGTCGCGACGGCCCACCTCGCGGACCTGTTTGGCGGCGGCGGATTGGGCGGCGTCGCGGCGATCTTGGGAGGTGGCCTCGAGCTTCGCCGGTCGCCCGGGATCCCACCGTGGGGCGAGATCCGCCGCCGGAGGTTCCCGTATCGTGTGTTCGTCTCCGCGGCCGGGAGGCCGTTGGCGTCGCCGGCGCTGCTGCGGGACCCGGACTTCCTGGCCCGCGTCGAGGCCGCCGCGAACGACGGATTGGCGCGTTTGGGCTCGCACCCGACCGCGCTGGAGTTCCTCGCTACGTCGGAGGAGTTCACTCACAACCTGCGACTGGCTTCGCCGACCCTGCGGCGGACCATCGTCGCGCTGCGTCGAACGGGGGCCTCCGTCTCGCAGGCGATGCTCGGCCGTTCGTGGTTCGCGGTCGCGACCGACCCGGCGTCACGCCGCCGGCTGATCCTTGCGCTCCAACGCGCGGGGGCCGCCGCCGTCGAGGTCGGAGTGCGTCCGCCGACCGCCTAATCTTATAACCCGGGCCCAGCTCGGCGCGACCCCATGACTCGCAAGCCGGCCCGGATGTGGCGGGAGATCGAGGGGCAGGTGTACACCCGCACCGAGTACATGGGCGGCATTCCGGTCTGCCGCGTCACCCAGTTCGACACCGGGAACTTGCGCGAGCATTTTCCGCTCCGCCTGAGCCTCGCCGGCGAGGAGGCCGCCCAGGTCCGGGACACGTCCCTCGAGGCGGCGCGCGTCAGCGCCGTTCGGGTTCTCGAAAAGGCCGCCCCCAACCAGTACCACCTCAAGGTTCGCAAGTACCCGCATCAGATCCTGCGCGAACACAAGATGGCGATGGGCGCTGGGGCCGACCGTATCTCCTCGGGGATGCGGGGTGCGTTCGGAAAGCCGGTGTGGCACGCCGTCCGAGCTCAGATCGGGGCCGAGCTCATCACCGTCTCCACGACCGAGGAACACCTCGAAGCCGCCAAGGAAGCACTCCGAAAGGCCTCCCATAAGATCGGGGTCCCCACGCGCGTCATCGTCCGCCACGTTCCGCTCCCGCCAGCGTAGGTCCGCCGCGCTCGCCACCCGCCCGTTGGGGGTGGGCTCAGTCGGTCGAGGTTCGAGGGGCCCTTGCGATTAGCACCGGGCACGTCACGTGGTGGCTCACCGCGTCCGAGACGCTGCCGAGCAACAGACGCTTCGCGGTCGAAAGGCCACGCGAGCCGAGCACGAGCAGGTCGGTCGGGTGCTTCTCGACGTGTGCGATGATCTCGTCGACCACGACACCCTCGAGGCAGGTCCCCGTCGCGCTGGTGACTCCCCCCGCGACCGCGTCCCGCACCGCCTTGTCGACAATGCCCCGGTAGAAGTTCGTCTCCGCCTCCGGCGCTTCGGTCGGGACCCACGGCTCGGCCGAGGAGACGTAGACCGGCTGGAGCGGCGCGACGGCGATGATCGCGAGGTCGCTCTGGTAGCGGCGCGCGAGGTCGGTCGCGAGATCGAGGGCGAGCTGGCCCATCCGGGACCCGTCGATCGCGACGGTGATGCGAGCGAACGGCGGCAGACCCATCGGCGGGCCGAGCGGCCCCCGCTACATGGGAGTTGTGTCGGGTCGAGGTGTCGTCGTCGACGTCGGAACCCTTAAGCCCGGGGCCAACCCATCGTCAGCCCGAGGCGCCATCGTGGCCCCGACGTGCAGCAACTGCGGCGCGAGCGACTTTGTTTGGGCGAACGAGCTCAAGACCGGCTCAGTCGGCGGCGGAACGCTGTCCCTGCGTTCGCGCGGCGAGATCCCGCTCGGGACGCGGATCTGCCGGATCTGCGGCCACGCGGACCTCTTCCTCCGCGACCTCGCGATCCTCCATCAACCGCACACGTGGCGACCCGGCGAATTCGTCCCGATCACTCCGAAACCCGCCGCGCCGAAACCGACTCCGCCATCCCACCCGCACGCCCACGCCGCCGTGCCGCCACCTCCGCCGCCTCCGGCTCCCGATCCCCCTCCGGTCAACCCGCTCGCGGCGCCTCCCTCGGCTCCCCTCGCGGCGGCGCCCGCGGTCTCCGGATCGACGACCGCCTCGGCGGAATCGAGCCAAGAACCGGATCCCGCTCCTCCGCTGGCCCCAGCGAGGCCGGACCAGCTCCCGTCGATGTACTCCCCACCGGAACCGACCTCCGATCGGGTCCCACCCCCCGACCCGGAACCCGATCCGGAGCCCCGGGCGTCCCCGACCAAGCCCCGATCGACCAAGAAGCGCAGCACCAAGTCGAAAGCTACGGATGCGCCGTAGCTTTCCGATCGGCCGCTGAGTCGGCCGCCGCCCACTGCAAGAGCGGAACGAGCGCGCGCCGAAGCTCGACTCCGCGGTCGGTCAAGCGATAGAGGGCCCGTCCGGGCGAACCGGGGACCAGTTCGCGACGTACGAGCCCGAGACGTTCCAGGTCGTGGAGGCGCCCCGAGAGCGCTTTTCCTCCGACCCCGTCGAGCGCTTCGACGAGTTCGTTGAACCGGTTGCCCGGTCGGTTGCCGAGCACGCCCATCAGCGGGAGGGTCCACTTCTTTCCGAGCGTGTCCGTCACGCCCCCGACGGGGTCGAGGCAGTACTCCCGACCGTCGAGGCGGATCATACACGAGAGGGATCGGTCCACGGGAGGTCGGACGGGCCGGCGGGGCATCCATCCGGGGACGGAAGCGGGGATAAAAGGGGGTTTCAACAACGACCGAACCGTCGCGGATCTGCCCGGGGCTCGAGCCGACGGGGGAGCTCGGCGACGCTCTCTCGCCGTGCTGGCGGCCCGCTCAGGCTTCGCCGCCGCCGGGACTCGGACTCGGTGAGGCCAGACTTCGGCATCGCGCGACAATCGGACCCCGCGGTGGGGTGCGAGCAGCCGGTGGCCGAGCGTCATCCGGTCCGACGACCGGGCTCGGTGCGCCCGGAGGAACTGGCTCGAATCAGGAGAAGTAGCGGGGCATGGATTTGAACCATGGATCTACGGGTTATGAGCCCGCCGGGATTTCAGTACCGACGGGGGAGCGCCCCGTCGACTTTCCTGACTACCCCACCCCGCTACGCGGCGGGGGACTCGCGCACGGTATATGAGCGTTGACGAATCCGTCAGCGTGACGAGCCGCCCTCCGCCGCGAAACCCCTCCCCGGCCGTCGGTCGGCGCCGCGCAAACTCCGGTCGCGACGAGGCGGCGTTGCAGTGGCTCCTCGGGCCGACCGAGCCGTCCGTCCGCTATCGGGCGCTCGTCGATCTGCTGGACCGACCCGAGACCGACCGCGAGGTCCGAGCGACCAAACAGAAGATCCCGACGACGGGGTGGGCACGTCTGCTGTTCGCGAAGCAAAAGGCGGGCGGCCACTGGGAATCGGCGGACCAGCTCTACACCCCGAAGTACCGGTCGACGATCTGGAACGTCCAGGTTCTCGCCCTCTTCGGCGTCACGCGGGACGACCCGCGGATGGCCGCCGCGTGCGAGCTGTTCCTCGATCAGTTTGCGCGCCTCGACGGAGGGTTCGACAACGCCCCGGATCCCCACGAACCGAGCGAGCTCTGCGTCACGGGGAACTTGACCCGCACGTTGCTCCTCGCAGGGTACGGCGACGACGACCGGGTCCGGGCCGCGGTCGATTGGATTGTCCGGGCTCAGCTGTCCGACGGGGGCTGGCACTGCTGGCCGCGGATCGCGTTTGGCCGTGGCACGCTCGACGGGTGGGAAGGGTTGAGCGCCCTCGCCGCCCTTCTCCCCGCCCGCCGTTCCCCGGCCGTGCGTCGGGCCATCGAGGGGGGCGCCGAGTTCTATCTTCGCCGTCGGCTCCTGGAACAGGGACGCCCGCCGTACGCTCCCTGGCGGCGACTGCACTTCCCGAACCACTACTACTACGACTATCTCGTCGGCCTCGACCTGCTGACCAGCCTAGGGAAGGGCGGTGACCCTCGCTTGGACCCCGCCCTGTCGATGCTCGAATCCCAGCGGAGGAGCGACGGTACCTGGGCGATCGACCGGCCTCACCCCGATATCGGGACGGGGGCCGGCTATTCCCTCCGGAAGAAACCCACGCCCATGATCGTGGAACCGGCCGGTCAACCGAGTCGCTGGCTGACGCTGACCGCCCTTCGCGCCCGACGTCTCGTCGCCACGGCGCGCCCGTCCCTCACCGTCTAGGACTTCGTCGCGACCCGCCGATCGGGAGCCCACGACTCGCATGGGCCGAAATCGAGCGCCCCCGTCGAGCCGACTCCCGAGTACGAGGATGACCCCGCTCTCCCGGTCACCGAGTCCGCGCGGGCTCCTCCCCGCGTTGCGCGCCGATCTCCGGAAAGCGGGGGACCCCGACCGGGCGCCCGCCATGCAGCGGTACATGCGGTCCTCGATGCCGTACTATGGGGTCCCGGCGCCGAAGCTGGCCGAGGTCTGTCGCCGCCGGTTCGAGGGGATCTCGTTCCGGTCCGCAAGCGACTGGGCGACGTCGACTCAGTTCCTCTGGCGAAACGCCGAGTTCCGCGAGGAGCGCTATGCGGCCATCGCCCTCGCCGCCTCCCGGGCCGCACGAGAGTTCCAGGTACCCGCTTCGCTGCCGGTCTACGAAGAGATGATCCGAACCGGAGCGTGGTGGGATTACGTGGACCAGGTCGCGATCCATCTCGTGGGTCCGATCCTGCGCCGCTTCCCCAGTCCGATGGCGGCCGAGATGCGCGCGTGGGCCGTCGGCGATGATCTCTGGAAACGACGGACCAGCATCATCTGCCAGGTGGGGTCGGGAACCGCGACCGACCGGCATCTCCTGTTCGATTGCCTGGAGCCCTCGCTCGAGCGTCGGGAGTTCTTTCTCCGCAAGGCGATAGGTTGGGCGCTCCGTCAGTATGCGCGTGTCGAGCCATCGATCGTGGCGGACTACGTCTCCCGGAACGCCCCGCGACTGAGCCCGCTGAGCCGGAAGGAAGCGGTCCGGCGCATTCGGCTCTAACGGCGATCGACTCGCTCGCAGCGGCCGCCGATCCCTCCGCGGCGCGCGTGCGCCGCTCGGCACCGCCTCGCTATTCTAGTCGACTCTGTGACGAGGAGGAGCGCTTCGGTCGGCCCGGGAGGGCCACGACAGAATGGACCTGTTCACGCACGTCGTATTCGCCTACCTCCTCTCGTTCGTGATCTGGGGACCGGCCTCCCCCCAGTACATCGCCGCCGGGGCGTTGGCCGGGGGACTCCCGGACGCCGACGCGTTGCTGTTCCCGCTCGCCCGACGATTCCCCCTGCTCGAGCACCACGGCATCACCCACTCGATCCTGGGCGTGACGCTCGTGGCGGTCGCCGGGAGCTTTCTCCTCCCGTTCCTGCCGTACTTTCCCCACGCCTCGACGTTCCTCTATTTCGTCGCGATGGAGATCGGCGGCCTCTCGCACGTCTTCCTCGACGGGTTCACCCACTTCGCGGTGACCCCATTCTTGCCGCTCTCGCTCCGCCAGCTCCGCCTCGATGCTGACGTCGCCATCAACATCGCGATGCTGACCCTCACCTCGGTCACCCTCGTCACGCTCAGCCTCGAGCGGGGGACCGTGCCGTTCACACTCTGGGTGGAGACCGCCTGGCTGCTGAGCGCCATCTACGGGGCGTACCTGCTCATGCGCGGCGTGGCCCGGTGGCGGGCCGACGTGGCCCGGAAGCGAGAGGGATACTCCCACGTCGCTCCGACGACGAACCCGAGGGTCTGGATGCTCCTCGACCAAGACGACTCACCGGAACGATACCGGATCCGCTACCGGCGCTACCGGTTCGGGGAGAGTGTGCCAAGCCCCGCTCGCTCGATGGAAGTGGCGAAAGTCGCTCGCACGTCGGGACCGGTACGGACCCCGCAGGAGGCACTCGAACGCACGTACGCCGCGGCGATGGAACACAACGGCTGGATGGCGATGCGCGCCCACGCCGGCGAGGCGGTGGAGCAGGGAAACGTGTTCGAGGTCCGGTGGTACATCGTCGAAGTCGCCGGCTTCGGCCGTACCCTGGGCGTTCGCGGCACGATCGACCGCTCGACCGGGGAAATGCGGCTGAGGTCGGGTTTCTTCCGCCGTCCGACGGGCGGACCGGGCTGACCGGCTCCCCCAGGTCGCGACCGCGCTGCGGGGCCGTAATCGCGGGTCGGGACCGCCGGGACCCACCCTCCCCGGACGGATCATTCCGACC
Source organism: Thermoplasmata archaeon (assembly GCA_022750115.1). GTDB lineage: Archaea > Thermoplasmatota > Thermoplasmata > Lutacidiplasmatales > UBA184 > Lutacidiplasma. The sequence continues at coordinate 92,757 of JAKIWI010000005.1, read as the reverse complement.
GCGTCAGCTCACTTCGGCACGATGTCGTCCGGCCGTTTCGACGGCACCGCCGACTTCGTCCGAAGAATGGAGAGGTCCCGCGTGGCCACGACGTACGCCTCCCGCAGTTGCGCCGTGGCGAGGATTACGGCGTCCGGCAGTGTGAGGTCGGTCGATTCTCGGAGCTCGCCCCCGAGCAGCGCGATCGCCTCGTCCGCGGGCTCGATCGAATACGATCGAGAGGGCCGGAGAGGGCTGAGGAACGGCGGCCACAGGGCCGGGAGCTGGGCGACGGTGAACCCCGCGCGCGCCACTCGGACAGCGAAATCACGGAAACCAACGCCTTCAACCGGCCGTTGTCCACCGCGTCCAGCAATCGTCTCGCAGCCGCATGCCCGGATTCGCGTGGGGCCCCGGGGCCAGAAAGACGTTAGTGTCGACGAGTACGCGGGCGCCGCTCACGCACTCCCCAGTCGTCGCGAACTCTCCGCAGATACTCGATACCGGTCTCCGACGAGGGGCCCCACGCGGCCAGGATCTCGGTCAGCCGGGACGGGCGCGCCTTCCGAATGACCGCGCGGTCTTCCGCCGCGACGTCGAACAAGAGCCGGTCCCCCGGGTGGAGCCGGGGGCGTCGCGGACATCCTTGTGCACGGTGACCTGCCCCTTCCGACCGATCGTCCCGCCACCGCTTGCCATCCTGCCAACTCCTTACCAATAGGTAAGGAGTTCAGGGACCTATCGCCCTGCGGGGGGGGTCGGCGGGCTCAGCCACGGGCCGGCCCCCGCGCCCCCGCCGGGATCCGAAGCCGCGGGAGGGGTTCGAACCCTCGACCTGCTCCTTACCAAGGAGCCGCTCTGCCAGCTGAGCCACCGCGGCACTGAGGGCGGGGGAGTCGCCTCAGCTTTTCCGTCTTCCGCTCGCCGAGGGAGGCGGGTCGGCTTCGCCGACCGTCGCGGTAGGGGAGGACGGGTCTCGCGGCGACGGGGTCCACGCGCGCTTCTCCAGGAACGCACGCATCCCCTCCTTCTGGTCCGCGGTCGCGAACAGCGCCTCCCAGCGCCGCAGCTCGTAGGCGAGCCCGAGAGGGAGTCCGCGGTCGATTGCGAGCTGGACGGAGTACTTCGCGGCCGCGAGCGCGTCGGCCGGCTTCCCCGCGAGCTCTTCGGCGAGCGCGAGCGCTTGGTCGAGCAACGCCTCGCGCGGCACGACCCGCAGGACGAGGCCCTGATCCGCCGCCTCCTGCGCCGTCACCGCCCGGCCGGTGTAGATCCAGTACCGGGCCTGAGCGGCCCCGACCCGCCGTGGAAGTCGTTGGGTGCCGCCCCATCCGGGCATGACACCGAGGTTCACTTCCGGCTGGCCGAACGTGGCGTCGGCGCTCGCGAGGATGAAGTCGCAGGCGAGCACGATCTCGCACCCGCCGCCGAGGCACACTCCGTGCACCGCCGCGATCACCGGCATCGGTAGCCGTTCGATCGCCGTGGTCGCACCCTGGCCGCGAGCGCCATGGGCCCGGGCCTCGGCGGGCGTGAGCGGCGCCATCTCCCGGATGTTCGCCCCAGCGGCGAACGCCTTCGGGGAAGCGCTCGCGAGGACGACCGCCCTAACCGAGCCGTCGACGCGGACCTCCTCGAGACGCCGAACGAGTGCGTCGAGCACCGGCGCGCTGAGGACGTTCACCGGGGGCGAGTCGAGGGTCAGTAGGGCCACCGCGCCACGGCGCTCGAGACGGACCAGGGGGGGAGGGGTCTCCGACATGGTGCGCCGACCGGGTCCCCGATATTTACGACGCGCGGCGAGAGGGGTCCGGTCGGCGGGGTTATGCGGCGCCTCGCGTCCGCAGCGTTGTGCGGGCCCTCGTCACCGGGGGGAGCCGGGGCATCGGAGCGGCCACGGCCCACGCGTTGTTCTCGGCGGGAATGGACGTGGCCGTCCACGCGCACCGCCACCGCGCGCTCGCCGAGCGCGTCGCGGCCGGCGGACGCAGCGCCAACCGAGAGGGGTTCGTCGTGATGGGGGACCTGAGCGAGGCCGATGGGGTCCGCGCGGTCGCCGAGGCGCTCCGCGAACGGTGGGATTCGCTCGACGTCCTCGTCCTCAATGCCGGGACGTACGACCGGATCCCGTTCCGGTCGGTCACCGATGCGGCGCTTCAGGAATGCTTCCAACTCCACGTGTTCGCGCCGTTCGCCCTCACACGCGAGCTCCTGCCGTTGCTGCAGCGCTCGCCGGCGGGCCGCGTGGTGTTCGTGTCGAGCGTCCTCGCGTTCGCCGGGTCCTCGCATGGGGCGCACTACGCCAGCGCGAAGTCCGCGGTGCTGGGCCTGGCCCGGTCGCTCGCGAAGGAGCTCGCTCCGACGATCACCGTCAATGTCGTCGCGCCGGGCTCGATCGACACCTCGATCCTCGCTTCGGACTCGCCCGCGAAACGGATCGAACGCGCTCGCTCGGTCCCCCTGGGCCGCGTCGGCAGCGCATCCGAAGTGGCCGAGGCGATCGCGTTCCTCGCCTCGCCGGCGGCCTCGTACGTGACCGGCGCCACCCTCCACGTCAACGGCGGCCTACGGAGCGATTGATGCCAGCGGGGGGAGCGAAGCGCGAGGTCGTGACGACCTGGTTCGGGGCGTTCATCGTGGAGGACGGCGCCGTCGTCCGCAGTGCGATCTTCCCCGACGACCCGGAGGGTCTCGCGAACCGACTTCGGCTCCGGCGGACGGGCTCCACCTCGAGCGAGGAGGAGGAGATCGTCCGCACCGACGCGGTCGGTCACCTCGTCTCGACCGACCGACGCCTCGAGGCGCTCGGGGTCGCGATCGATGATCACCCGGGTCCGTACCCCGACCTCTCGACCTTCCGCCCGGCGGTGGCCGGCCGTCTGCTCCGCGAGGCTCTTCTCGATGCGGCCGACCGCGCGCTGCGGGACGCGTGGGACCCGGCGGTCCACCTCGAGGAGGCGGTCCGGGCGATGGAGGACCTCGACCGGACGATCAACCTGATCGGCGAGCGGCTCGTCAGCTGGGCGGGACGCGATTCCCCCCGGCTCCCCGAGGTGCCGACGGAGCGGGTTCGGGCGATCGCCCGCGAGTTGGCCGGGGAGGCCGAGGACTCGGCCGAACCCGTCGACCGATTGCCCGGTCTCGACCCCGCGCTGGAGGCGAGCCGACGGGGCCTCGCGGCGCTCTACCTGGCGGCCGAGGAGAACCGGGGCGCCCTCGAGCGATCGCTCGAGGCCGCGGTGCCCCGCCGCGCGCCGAACCTGGCCGCCCTCCTCGGACCGCTACTCGCCGCTCGAATGATCGCGCAGGCCGGGGGACTGGAGCGGCTCGGTCGGCTCCCCGCGAGCACCATCCAGGTCCTCGGGGCCGAGCGGGCGTTCTTCGAGCACCTCCGCGGACGGGCGCCGCCGCCGCGCCACGGGCTCCTGTTCCTCCATCCCACCATCCAGGGCGCGCCGAAGCGGCTCCGAGGGAAGCTCGCGCGCGCCCTCGCGGGGAAGGCGGCCATCGCCGCCCGCCGGGACGTCCAGGGCTCTCCGAACCTGCCGGCGCTCGCGGCCGCCTACGCCTCGCGGGCGGCGGACGTCCGCAAGATCCCGTCGCGGGAGCACCGCCGTCCGCGCGGCGGCCGCGACCCTACGCCTTCCACTTGACCGAGCAGCCCAGCACGGGGCGCTCGGCCGGCCGAACGGGGCGACCCGCGAGCGCGGCATCGATCGCGTCGGCCAGGTAGTGGGCGTGGACTCGGGACGGGTCTTCGTGATGGTCGTCGATCCGACCCTGGAACAGAAGTCGTCGGTCGGGGCCGAACAGCATCGGGTGCGGTGTCACGAGCGCCCCGTACGACCGGGCCGTGGCTTGGCTCTCGTCTCGGAGGTAGGGGAACGGGTAGTGCTTCTGGACGGCGCGGGCCTTCATCCGGTCGAACGAGTCATCGGGGTACGCCCGGTCGTCGTTCGCGTTGACCATCACGAAGCGCACGCCCTTCGGAGCGTACTCCTGGGCGAGCGCGATGGCGCGGGTCTCCCACGCCTGGACGTACGGGCAATGGTTGCACCAGAACGTGACCACGAGGAGCCGGGCCTCGCGGAAGTCCGCAAGAGAGTAGGTCCGACCGTCGACGCCCGGGAGCGCGAAGTCCGGAGCGGCATCGCCCGGTCGCAACGAGAACGTCCCGAGTTCGGCCACGACGTGGGCAGCGGCCGTCGTGCCTTTTCGTTTGCGGGGGTCGCGCTTTTCCGCCGGGACGGGGTAGCATCGTCGTGGGAATCCCCGCCGTCGAGCTGGTCGACGACGGCCTTCTGGAGCCCGCGGAGACGATCGCGCGCGACGAGGCCGCCCTCGCCGAGGGCACGCCCCTCGTCCGCGTCGCCCGACTTTCGTCGCCGGCCCTCTCGCTGGGCGTGGGTCAGTCGTCGAACGTGGCTCCAGCCCGCAAGGCGCGGGCGCTCGGCCTCCCGGTCCTGCGGCGGAATACGGGCGGCAGCGGTGTCCTGCTCGGCGACGGCGACGTCGTCTGGTCGATCGTGCTCCCCCGCGACGACCCGCGGGTCGGCCGGGACTTCGTCCATGCCTATGCGCGACTCGGCGCGGGCATCGTCCGGACGCTCGCGACGTTCGGCGTTGAGGCGGCGTGGGGGCCGGCGCTCGGGTTGTCGGAGGAGTTCTGCTTCCTCGGCGCCCGCGGTCTCGCGCTGGTGAGCCATGGAAAAGTCCTCGGCGGCGCGGCCCAACACGCGACCCAGAAGGCGGTCCTCCACCACGGGGTCGTTCCGCTCACTCTCGACCGCCAGCGCCTCGAGGCGTTGTTCGGGCTCGCTCCGGCGTTCTCCGAACCGATGCTCACGACGTTGGTCGAGCTCGTGCCGCAAGTGAACCCGATCTCCTTCGCGGCCAGGCTGGGCGACCTGATCGGCGACGGCCTGGCGGACGAGAGTTCCCCCGCCTAGATTCGCCGCGCAAGGGAGGCGCCGCCCTGCTGGGACTCTCGGGTGCCCCCCAGGACGAGCAGAAACGGTTCCGCGTTCGTGGAGCGGCGAGCTCAGTAAAACGAGAAGTGGACGACCTCCGTCGTCCATCCCGAAGAGTCGTCGGATTCCGAGGCGCCCCAGGCCGTGGCCTTCGCGCCGATCATCGTTAGCTGGGCCCCGGAGAAATATCCGTACCGCCCGAGCGTATCGTACGACGCGCCATTGAACGCCGGGATCGGGCCGCGGAAGCCTCCGAACGGGTCCGAGGAGTTCTGCCCGGTGACGGCGATGCTCGGATAGGTGAGCGATCCCGAGTATCCGACGACCATCAGATAGCCGGACCCGATGGCCCTCAGTGCGGTGAGCGCGCCGAAGTAGAGGTACAACCCGGCGACGGCGGTGTCGTTGTCCTGCAACAGCCGGTTCACGCCCGTGTCGACGGCGTCGACGCGAATGCACGAGCGGATCGTGGCGTCCCCGTGGGGCCGACAGGCGCTCTGGGACGCCACCCAGAGAACCCCCAGTCCCGACCAGCTGAGGCTCAGGACGCGACCGTCTCCGGTGCTGATCCGCGTCGTGGTCCCGGCTTGTTTGGCGGCGGGAGGGGTGCCGGTGAATGCGATCGCGTACGCGATCGTGGAAACGGAGAGCGAACCGACCGTTCCACTGACCCCGTAGACCGTCAAGGCGGTCGTTCCCCCGCCCGTGTTGGCCGCGTAGAGCACGTCGGGCCCGGAACCGTTGTTCGAGGTGTCCCGCGCCGGGTAGATCGAGTAAAGCCCGCTGTAGCCCAGAACCTGGATGGCGACGTGCCCGTTCTCGGCCTTGACCTTGTTGACCACCGTCAGCAGCGCCCCATAGCCCGCAGAGGTCGTGGTGTTGTACTGGTTCGTCCCCATCGCGAGCATCGTTTGGCTGACGCCCCAGATTGGTTGGTTCATGTACTGGGCCGCTCCGCCGGAAAAGTAGGCGATGACGTAGTACGCCCACCAGGCTCCGACGGGCGAGGAGCCCTTCGAGACGTCGTAATACTCCACGTTCGTGGTCGTGTCATCGGCCGCCACGATCCACCGGTGCGACAGGGTGTCGTACATCACCTGACCCGTGTTGACGTTGTCCGTCGACGGGAGGCCGAAGAACGACGGGGTCGTGAAGTTCGCAAAGACGGTCGCGCCGTTGGTCGAGGTGATCTTCCCGAACTCGTCGACCAACTCGAACACGTAGGCTCCCCCTTGTCCGACCTGGGGGTCCGGTGGGGCGAACCCCGCGGTCGCTTGGTTCACGCCGGCAAAGCTCCCGAGCACGCGGGGGCTGGTGGGGTTGCGCCCGATCGCGGCGACGAGGCCGGACGAGGGTATGACCGCCGGCGAGGGACCCGTCGCGCCGTTCGCCGAGATCGACGCGGTGCCCAAGAGCCCGGCGCGGTAGCCGCCGGGAGCGCGCCCGGTGTCGAGGACCGCTCGCCCGACCTCGGAGAGGGCTCCGCGCTTTTCACCGACTGTCGCACCCGTGTTCGCGTGGAGCGAACCCACCGCCGACACCGGCAACAGCAGGAGGACCGCGGCGATCGCCCCAATCGTCCCCAGGCCCATGCCGAACCGTCTCGATCGCCCGCTCATCTGTCTCCTTCCCGTCGGGACGGCCGACGCGCCGTCGCCGCGTCGGGGGACGGGAGGAGGGGTTTCTACCTTCGCTCCGCCGTCTCAGGCGCCGCCGGACTATGGGCGGGGGGATCGCGGGTGCTTGGCGAGGTCCGGCGATGGTCCGTCACGGGACGGCGCGCCAGAGAGCGTCCGCCGCGGCCTCCGCGGCCGATCGGATTTCGGGCCACGAACCGCGGACCAGTTCCCGGCCGCGCACGACCGGTTCCCCGGCCACGAACACCGAGTCAAACGCCTCTTCGCTCGCCGAGTAGGCGAGGTGCGAGACGATCGCCGCGGGCCGCGCCGGGAGGAGCGTCGGATGGTCGAGTCGGACCAGCGAGAAATCGGCCCGTTTGCCCACCTCGACCGAGCCGAGGTCGGCGGCCCGACCGAGCAGGCGAGCCCCCTCGATGGTCGCCATGTCGAGGAGCACCTGCGCGGGGAGGACCGAAGTATCCCAGGTCTGGTGCTTCTGCAACAGCCCGGCGATGTGCATCTCGCGCAGCATGGAAAGCGAATTGTTGCTCGCGACGGAGTCGGTCCCCAGGCCGACCGCGATGCCGCACTCGCGCATCTCCCGGACCGGGGCCACGCCGCCGGTCGCGAGCTTCATGTTCGAACTGGGACAGTGGGCGACCCCCACCGACCGGCGAGCGAGGGTCTCGATCTCGCGCCGCATCATCCACACACCGTGCGCCGCCACCTGGCCGGGCCCGAGAAACCCGATCTTATCGAGCCAGAGCGGAGGCCGGAGTCCGGTCTTCTTCTCGTGCTCGTGGACCTCGCGGCGCGTTTCGGAGAGGTGGTAGTGGACGAGCGTGTGGTTCGTCTCCGCGATCGCCTTCGCCCCGAGCCACGTCGCCTCGTTGCAGACGTAGACGCCCTGGGGGGCGACGAGCGGCTGGACGCGGGCGTTTCCGGACCACCGCTGGATGAACGCTTTCGCGTTGTCGAGCGGGGCGCCCTTCTGCGTCGTGAGCTCGGGATCGAGCACGGCCCAGCCGAGGAAGCCGCGCGCGCCGAGCGCGTCGACCGCGCGCGCCACGCCGTCCTCGAAGTAGTAGAGGTCGAGGAACGAGGTCGTCCCGGACAGCAGCATCTCCGCGACCCCCGCGAGCGCGCCGGCCTCGACGTCCGCCTCGGTGCGCTTCGCGTCGACCGCGAACAGCCGCTCGAGGAACCCGCCGAGGTCACGGTCGTCGGCGAGGCCCCGCAGCGGGGCCATCGCGACATGCGTGTGGGCGTTGACGAACCCGGGGACGATCGCGAACGTGCGGGCGTCGACGACCTCCGCCCCTTCGGAGGGGGCCCGCTCGCCCACGTGGACGAACCGGCCGTTCTCGACCCGGACGTCGGCGCGAACGACCCGCCGCTCGGCGTCCTGCGTGACGACGAGGGCGTCGCGGAACACGGTGGGAGTCGACGCCATGCCGGGGCGGCCGACACGCCGGCCGCTAGATGTGGTTTCGCCCGAGGGGTCGGCCCGCCCCACCGCTCGCCTGGAGCTCGGGCAGGTCCGCGAGACCCTCGCCGGCCCGCGTTTCCGACTCGTGGAGGTCCCGGAGGATCCGTTGCACCCAGCGGAGGGAGAACACCCCGACGATCGGGACGATGGCGAGGACGACCAAGATCCCATCCACCCAGTACCCCGGGACCCACGCGGCGGACGGCATGCCGAGGATGGTGGCCCCCGTGTTCGGGATCAGGACGACGGCGCTCACCAGCCCGAGGACGAGCGCGATGTACGTGATGCCCAGCATGCGAATGTTCGAGATGTTCGCGAGCTCGGCGATGCGGTTGGAGGTTCGCGACAGCTGGTTCGCGGCCTCGGCGATCCGGTTGGATTCTTCGGCGTTGCGCAGCAGGATCAGGTCCGACAGCGACTGCTGCACCCCGAGGGTGAGGTCCCGCGCGCGGTCGACCTCCCGCTCGACGGCGCCGAGCGCCCGCTCGATGCCGGGGAACCGCGGGAGCGACGGACCGCCCAGCTCGGCGAGGACGACGGTCGCTCGGCCGACCATCGCGCGGAGCCCCGCGACCTCGCGGTGAAGGACCCAGACCTCGCCCGCCGGCACCTCCCTCCCCCGCGTCTGAAGACCCGCGAGCTTCTCGTCCACCGCCTCGACCGCCTCGAGGTAGCGACGGGTGGTGTCCGCGATCAGGTCGACGACCTTCGCCGAGTCGCCCTGGAGACGGAAGGAGCGGCTGATGCCCGTCGGGGGGGGGGGGTCGCCGAGGAAGTCGACGCCATCCGGTCGAACCCAGATGCCGCGCCACGAGGACGACGGGGTCCCCGGGACGGACAACGTCAGGAGCGTTCCGGACGCGCCATGGACGACCGGATGCGGGGGAGGTCGATCGGGGCGGTCGCCGAGCGACTTCAGCACCTCGGCGAGTGTGACGCTGCCGGCCATCGTCCGAGGCGGATCCTCGGTGGGGAGTTTTGCGGACGGGGCTTAAACCATCGGTCGGAGCGGCGGGTCAGATGTCGAGGTTCGTGACCTCGACCGCGTGCGCTTGGATGTAGAGCCGGCGCGGCTCCACGTCCTCGCCCATCAACACCGAGAACAACTGGTCGGCGAGCTGGGCGTCCTCGACGGTGACCTTGAGGAGCGTCCGCGAGCCGGGGTGCATCGTGGTGACCGCGAGCTGCTCCGCGTTCATCTCGCCGAGACCCTTGTAGCGCTGGATCGTCGTGCCCTTCGTCCCGAACTCCTGGATCGCCTTGTCGCGCTCCTCGTCCGTGTAGGCGTAGACCGACTTCGCGCCCTTCGAGACCTGGTAGAGCGGGGCTTGGGCGATGTACACGTGGCCGGTCTGGATCAGTTCCGGCATCTTGCGGTAGAACAGCGTGAGCAGGAGCGTGCGGATGTGCGAGCCGTCGACGTCCGCATCCGTCATCATGATGATCTTGTGGTAGCGGAGCTTCGTCAGGTCGAGCTCGTCGCCGATCCCGATCCCGATCGCCGTGATCAGGTCGCGGATCCGCTCGTTCTGCAGCATCGCGTCGAGCCGCGCCTTCTCGACGTTCAGGATCTTGCCGCGGAGCGGGAGCACCGCCTGGAACTCGCGGTCGCGCCCCTGCTTCGCGGTGCCGCCGGCCGAGTCCCCCTCGACGAGGAACAGTTCGCACTCCTCCGGGTCCCGGGAGTGGCAGTCGGCGAGCTTTCCCGGTAGTCCGCCCCCCTCGAGGAGCCCCTTGCGCCGGGTGAGCTCGCGGGCCTTGCGGGCCGCCTCCCGGGCCTGCGACGCCTGGACGGCCTTGACGATCAGCGCCTGGGCGACCGCCGGGTGCTCTTCGAGGAACTCGGCGAGCTTGTCGTTGACGACGCTCTCGACCTGGCCCTTCACCTCGGAGTTCCCGAGCCGCCCCTTCGTCTGGCCCTCGAACTGCGGTTCGAGGACCTTGATCGAGAGCACGCAGGCGAGGCCCTCGCGGACGTCCTCGCCCGTGAGACCCTCGCGGTCGCCCTTGACGAACGAGCGCTTGCGCGCGTAGTCGTTCAGCGTCCGCGTGAGGCCGGCGCGGAAGCCGACGACGTGGCTCCCGCCGTCGATGGTGTTGATGTTGTTGACGAACGCGAGCGTCGCCTCGTTGTAGCCGTCGTTGTACTGGAGCGCGATCTCGACATCGGTCTGGTCGCGCTTCGCGTGGAGGTAGATCGGCTGCGGGAACAGCGTCGTCTTGCCCGAGTTCAGGTCGAGCACGAACTCGGTGATCCCGCCGACGTGGTGGAACGTCTCCTTCGTGCCGTCCCGTTCGTCCTCGAAGTGGATCGCGACTTGCGGGTTGAGGAAGGAGAGCTCTTTGAGACGGCGGGCGACGATCCCCTTGTCGAAGACGACCGTCTCGAAGACGGTCGGGTCGGGCTTGAACCGCTGTTCCGTGCCCGTCCCGTCGGCCTTCCCGATCACTTTCAACGGCGAGACCGGGGCGCCGCGCTCGTAGCGCTGGAAGTAGATCTGGCCGTCGCGGCGGACCTGGACGTCGAACCACTCGGAGAGGGCGTTGACGACGTGGATGCCGACGCCGTGGAGCCCTCCGGATACCTTGTAGGTGTTCCGGTCGAACTTCGAGCCGGCGTGCAGGACCGTGAGGACGATCTCGAGCGTAGGGCGGTTGTACTTCGGGTGGATCTCCACCGGGATCCCGCGGCCGTTGTCGCGGACGGTGCACGTGCCGTCCGAGTGGAGAACGAGCGTGATCTCGGTGCACGCGCCGGCGAGCACTTCGTCGATCGAGTTGTCGAGGACCTCCTCGACCAACTGGTGAAGCCCGCGCGAATCGGTCGAGCCGATGTACATTCCGGGGCGCTTGCGGACCGCCGAAAGACCCTCCAGGATCTGGATGGAACTCGCGGTGTAGGCGGCCCCCGGGACCGCCAACTCTGCCATCGAGCGCTACCGCCGATTTCTCGGCGAAAAAACCGAGTCGGACGGCGATTATAACGGTTGGCTCGGAACTGAAATCCGGGACCCCAGAACGGTGGCCCGGAGCGGGCCCCGGGCGGCGATTTTCCGGCGCTTCCGGAGGTGCGCGTCCCGCTCAAGTTATGGGGGCAATCGGTTGGCCCGTGCGGTGTCGGGGATCCAAACGGCGGGCGCCTCCGCGAGCCATCCCGACGCGCAGGCTCGCGCGTTGCAGGAAGGTCACAAGGCGGCCGGCGCGAACCGCCTGGAGGACTCCGTCTTCGGTGTCCTCGATGGCGTGATCACGGCGATCTCGTTGTCCGTGGCGACCGCCGCCGTGGTGCGACTCGACCACGCCGGCGTCTTCCTCACGATCGTGGCCGCCGCCGTCGCGGGCAGCCTCTCGATGTTCACGGGAGCCCTCCTCGGGGCCCGCGCGAAGGCCGACCTCATCCTCCGCGAGCGAGCGAGGGAGGAGCGCGAGGTCGAAGAGAAGCCCGACGAGGAGCGTCGGGAGATGGAGACGATCTATCGGGCCCGAGGGTTCAACGACGAGGAGATCGCGATCCTTCTGCGCCGCCTGACGGCGGACAAGAAATTCTGGGTCGATACGATGATGATCGACGAGCTCGGGCTCCCCCCCCAGCCGGAGTCGGAGCCGATCTCGCACGCGGGCACGATCGGCGTGTTCTACCTGCTGGGCGGTCTCTTACCGGCGATTCCGTACCTCGTCACCTCGATGTCCGTGTTCCAGAACCTTGAGCTCTCCGTCGCGATCGGTGCGGCGGAGCTGGCGGGCGTCGGACTGATCTCGGCGATCTACTCGGGTCGCCCGTGGTACCGCGGAATCCTCGAGATCGTCGGAATCGGCTTCGGCACCGCCGCCGCCGTGCTGCTCGTGACGCTCGCGCTCCAGCCCGGGCTGTAGGCCGCGACCCAAACCCCAAATAAACCGCTCTCGTGGACGCGACGAAGACGATGCCGGACGGCGCTGCCCCCGACCCTGCCGAGCCGGCGGCGGTGGAACCGACCGCCCCGGGGGCGACCGAGCCGACGGCGGAGGAATGGGCGAAGCGGTTCACCTACCTCTACTCCGATTTCGAGAACTACCGCCGCCGGACTGATCGGGAACGCGAGGCGCTGCGCCGTCAGAGTCAGGCCGACGTGCTCCGCGCGGTGCTGCCGACGGTCGAAGCCTCGGAGCGCGCCGTCGAGGCCGTCCAGAAGCTGCCGCCGTCCGACCCGGTCCGGCGGGGCGTCGAGATGCTGCAGAAATCGCTCGCGACCTTCCTCGACCAGCAGGGGGTCCGCGTGGTGGCGAAGCCGGGCGAGACGTTTCGCTCCGACGAGCACGAGGCGGTCGGCGAGGCGAAGCCGACGGAAGTCGCGCCCGACGGCACAATCGCCGCCGTCGTCCAGCAGGGGTACGCGTTTCCGGGGGGACTGCTCCGGCCCGCCAAGGTCGTGGTGGCCCGCCAGCGGACCGTCGAGACGCAGGCCCTCGTCAAGACCCCGCCGGCGGACGAAGAGTCGGATGACCTCCCGTTCCTGCTCTAGCAGACGGCGCGAGTACGATCCATGACGAAATCTTCCGAGATCTCGGGATTCTACAAGCTGTCGACCGCCGAGCGCCGCCGGTTCGTCCAGGAGTGGGCCGGCCTCACGGACGAGGAGGCCACCGCCTACGAGTTCCCGCCCGGGATCGACCCCGGGCTGTTCGGCCGGATGATCGAGAACGTCATCGGTTCGTTTGCCCTGCCGCTCGGCGTCGCGACGAACTTCCAGGTCAACGGGCGCGACGTCCTCGTCCCGATGGCGATCGAGGAGCCGAGCGTCGTCGCCGCCGCCTCGAACTCCGCAAAGGTCGCGCGCGGGACGGGCGGATTCCGCGCCTCCACGACCCTACCGGTCATGATCGGCCAGATCCAGGTCGTCGACGTCGCTGACCCGTCGGGCGGCCGCCACCGGATCCTCGACGCGAAGGAGCGGCTCCTGAAGTCGGCGAACGAGCGGGACCCGATGCTGGTCAAGTTCGGCGGCGGGGCCCGCGACCTCGAGGTCCGCATCGTCCCGTCCCCGCGGGGCACCATGCTCGTGCTGCACCTGCTCGTCGACGCCCGCGATGCCGGTGGCATGAACGCCGTCAACACCATGTGCGAGGCGCTCGCGCCCCAGGTCGCCGAGCTCGCCCACGGCCGCGTCGTCCTCCGGATCATCTCCAACCTCGCCGTCTACCGGCTCGCCCGCGCCACAGCGACGTTCCCGGCCGCGAAGCTCGCGACGGAACACGCGACCGGCGCCGAGGTCGTCGAGGCGATCCTCGATGCGTCGACCCTCGCCGCCGTCGACCCGTTCCGGTGCGCGACCCACAACAAGGGGATCATGAACGGCATCTCGGCGGTCGTCGTCGCCACCGGGAACGACTCCCGCGCCATCGAAAGCGGCGCGCACACCTATGCCGCGTTCCTCGCAAAGGACGACGGCGGCGTCGTGAAACCGCTCTCGACGTATGAGAAGAACTCCGAGGGCGACCTCGTCGGCACGATCGAGCTGCCCATCGCGGTGGGCCTCATCGGGGGCGCGACCGCCGTGCATCCCACCGCGAAGGCGAACGTCAAGCTCCTCGGCGTGAAGCACGCGAGCGAACTCGCCGAGATCCTCGCGTCCGTCGGCCTCGCTCAGAACTTCGGCGCGTTGCGTGCGCTCGCGACCGAGGGGATCCAGCGCGGGCACATGGGGCTCCACGCGCGCAACATCGCCACGACCGCCGGCGCCCGGCCGGACGAGATCGACCGCGTCGTCGAGCGGCTCATCGCGGAGCACGCCATCCGGATCGACCGCGCCAAGGAGATCCTCGAGGAGCTCCGGCGCGGCGGCGCGTCGTGACGACCGTCGGCGTCCTCGCTCTCCAGGGCGACGTGCCCGAGCATCGCGCCGCGTTCGCGGGCGTCGTCGGCCCGCAAGGGGTCCGCTTGGTCCGGACACCGCACGAGCTCGCCGGGGTCGACGCGCTCGTCATCCCCGGCGGGGAGAGCACCGCGATCAGCGAGCTCATCGACCGCAACGGCCTCCGCCTCCCGCTGCAGGAGCGGATTGGCCGCGGATTGCCCGTGCTCGGCACCTGCGCCGGGCTGATCTTGCTCGCCGAGCGACTCGAACCGAGCCGGGGCGGGCGGGACCCGACGGGGCTGCGCGTCCTCGACGTCAGCGTCCGACGCAACGAGTTCGGCCGACAGCGCGAGTCGTTCGAGGACGGGGTCCGCGTCACGGGACTCCAGGGAGACCGGTTCCCGGGCGTCTTCATCCGGGCCCCGCGGATCCTCGAGGTCGGACGATCGGCGAAGCCGTTCGCTTGGCGGGGCGACGAGGTCGTGGGAGTGCGGTCTCCGAAGATCTGGGGCCTGACGTTCCACCCCGAGCTCTCCGGGGACCCCCGGCTCGCCGAGGCGTTCCTCCGCGAGACCGGGGCATCCGACTAGCCGAGCCACAGGGCGGCGACGAGCACCGCGACCAGCAGCACGGCTCCCACCGCGACCGCGAGCCAGTACGTCCGGCGTCGTGGGTGTTTCCACGCCCCGAAAAAGATCGGGACCGGACCGATCAGGAGGAATCCGCCGGAGCCGGGAGTCGACTCGTCCGCCAGGGGGGATGCGAGCGGTTCGCTCTCCCTCCGGCCCGGATCGAACGCGAGGGGGAGGAAGAAAACCCCGAGGAACACGGACAGCACACCGCCCAGGAAGAGCGCGGAGGCCCCTCCGAAGAACACCGGGAACACGACGACGACGGCGAACCGGGCGGCGCCCGTCGCGACCGCGGCCCCGATGAGGACGAGCCCCAGGACGATGAGCCCGGGCCCGAGCCAGCGAGTCGCGCCCATGATCCTCGAACCATGGCAGGAGGCCGCCTATCGAGGTTTCGGCTGACTTCCGGGTCGGTCCGCCACCCCCGATCGAGGGGCGTGAGGACGCGGGACTAGTGGTAGGTGTCGAATCGGTACGGTTCCAGCGGGAGCTCCCCGATCGCCATCAGGAACTCCGGCACGGTCAGGATCGGTTTCGCGTAGAGCTCGGCGTCGTCGAGGGCGATGCGCGGACAGGCGGTATTGACGAACGCTTGGACGTCGCGGCCCTCGAGGTCGCGGGGGTCGATGCGGTCGGCCACGAACAGCTCCGCCTCGAGCCCGCGATTGCGCGCACGCGCCTGCAGCGAGAGGGCCGTCCCGTTCCGGTTCTGCCCGGCGAACGTGGAAACGAGGATTCCCCAGCGCCGCGCATCCCGGCAGCCGGCGACACGGAGCTGCCTTCGGCGCACGAGGGCGCCGCGGTCGATCGGCGGCTCCACAGCGCCCTGCAGCGGGTCGAGCGACCAGACGGGCTTGTCGACCGCGAAGGCGAGACCGAGGGGGTGGAATCGCCCCGTGCCGAGGAACAGGAACGCGTCGACATCGGCCTCGACCGCTTCCGCGCTCGTGTAGTTGCAGCCGAGCGCTTGGGCCGGGTACTGGAGGCGCCGGTCCCCCGAGCCGAGCGACACGGCGTAGCCGCGGCGGGTCAGCGCCGCAACGAACGACGGAACGAGGTCCAGGTGCTGGACCGACGCCACGAGACCGAGGCGGCGCGGCACGTGGGCGGCCTCGGTGAGCTCGGCGAGATGCTCGGGGTCCCCGCCCGGGTCGCGCATCTCGACGAAGTACGTCGTTCGCTCCAGGGGTACGTTCGGGATCTGGGCGTGTCCGAGCACGATGAGCCCATCGACGCCCGGCGTCTCCGACGTCGAAGGAAAATCGCAGGCGCCGAAGCACGCCCGCGCCGCGATCACCACCGGAACTCCGACCGCTTCCCGGATCTGCGCTGCCAGGTCGTGGGCGTTGCGGACGAGCCCCGCCGGGACCTGGAGGGCGAGCTTGCGATGGTTCCCAGCGCGAAGCGCCGCGAACAGATCCGGTCCGACGCGGGGCACCACCACGGCACGTGGTCCTGGGGTCGCGTCCGCCCTCGGAGGCGCCGGCAGGGCGCTCGCAATGCACTCCGCGAGTCGGTCGAGCGCCTCCTGATTGTCCGGATAATACAGTCGGGCCCGCGCCTCAGGGAGCGTGAACCACGCGAACGAGTCGTGTTCGCGGCTCAACCGGGGGGTCGCGGCGTCTGCCAGCTCGACTCGGAAGGAGTGCAGCCGCCAGCGTCGGCCGTCCGGGCCCTCGAAGCGTACCTCCCAGTCGAGCGGCTCGACGGAGGCCAGCTCCGTGAATCCGGTCTCCTCGGCGATCTCGCGGCGCAGCGCTTCCGCGAACGAGGGATCCGTCGCATCCACCTTGCCCGACACCGGGACCCAGATGCGTCCGCGGCGCGGAGGTCGGCGAACGAGGAGGACCCGGGGGGGGCCGCGCGTGAAGAGGTAGCCTTCGACGCACTCCTGGTCGACCGCCGGCTCAGCGGCCACCAGGACTCCGACGGGAGAGCAGCATCAGGATCGCCTCGGCCGGCTGGCCGTCGCAGGCGGCGAGGGCCGCAAGCGCCTCCTCGTGGTCGACGTTCGCCTGCTCCATCACGAGGCGGACGTCCTCCTCGGGTGGACCGGCGGGAGGCTCGGGCGCCGCGGCCATCGCCGGGCCCGCAAGCGAACCGGTGGTGCGGGCGCGGACCTCGGGTTCGCCGACGACTTGGTAGGTGCGGACCCCTTGAACTTGGAGGATCGTGACCTCGGGCGCCTTGAAGACGTGCTCCTTGTCCTTGGTCCGGATCACGACCTCCTCGACGCCGGGGATCTCCTCGGTCGTCATCCCGAGGCGGCGCATCGCCATCTGCATCTGGCGTTGGTTTCGCGCCCCGCCCGGGATCATCGCTGGACCTCCTCGGTTGGCCGCGAGCGCCTAGTCGTCGCCCCGGACCGCGCGGAGCTTCGCTTCGAGCTCCCCGTCGGCCGCGGTCTCGTCGGCGTCGGCGAGACCCTTGCGGTTCTGTCGGCGCGTGCTCCGCCGGTCGTCCCGCTCGCGCCGCGTCTGGGCGACGAGGTCGTCGAGCGTTTGCTGGACCGCCGCGAAGAAGTTCCAGCCGGTCTCGCTCGCGTGGAACATTCCGTTGTCGGTGTGGAGGCGCGCCTGGACCGTTGCGTCCCCCGCGCGGTGGGTTCCCTGGGGCGTGATGTGGATGCTGAGGAGGACCGGCCTCGAGTTGCGCGCGATGTGCCGGAGCGCCTTGGCCACCAGGCGGTCGATCTCGGTGAGCGTCGACGGGTCGCCCGAGCCCCGGAGCCCGTGGATCTGGACGTAGACGTCCTCGACCGAATGCGACCCCTCCATCGGGGTGCCGATGACGAGGCCGAGCAGGTCCGCCTGCGAGACGACCCCGGTCGGGGTGCCGTCCGCCTCGACGACGAAGACGCTCGAGACCTTGGCGCGGGTCATGAGGCGGGCCGCCGCGCCGGTCTTCGTCCCGTGGACCACGACGATCGCCGGCGAGTTCATGATCGAGCCGACCTCGATGTCGAGCGCGCTCCCGCCGCGGGGCGCGTCCTTTTTGCCGCCGGCGACCGGGTGCCAGAGGACCCGCGCGAGGTCCTCGACCCCGACGGCCCCGACGAGCTTCCCCTTGCGGTCGACGACCGGTAGCGGGTGCTCTTCGAGGAGTCGGATCTGATGGACCAGCGAACCGCACGTGGCGTTTTCCCGGACCAGGAGCCCCGGAGCGCTCGACACCTCTTCGACGAGATGGTCGGGCGCCTCGAGGAGGTCGGGGAACGCACGAACGAGGTCGGTGCGCGAGATGATGCCGAGAAGTTCTCCCTTCTTGCCGACGACGGGGGCCGCCCGCAGTCCGGTCGCGAGCAGCTGCTCGGCGACCTCGCTGTAGGTCGTGTTCGGCGAGATGAGCGGGGGCAGGATGACGATGTGCTCGACCTTCGTGGTGAGCGGAAGGTTCACCCGGCGGGCAATCGACTCGAAGGTCACCATCCCGGCCAGCCGGTTGTTGCGGAGGACCGGGATCTCGTGGATCGAGTGCTCCCGCATCACGCCGAGCGCGCGGGACAGCTGGGCGTCCGTCGAGAGCGTGATCGGCTTGGGGGTCATCAGCTCGCGAGCGTTCGGACCTTCGACGGGCATGTACGAGCCCGGGATGTACCGTTCGAGGGATAGCGCTTGGCAGGCGACGCTAGGGCAGGTCGCGCGTCATCTGGTAGCCGTTCTCTCCGTCCGAGTAGTAGCCGCGGAGAAGGTCCGTGACTCCGAAGCGGAACCGAGCGTAGAACCGGATCGCCGGGACGTTCGAGAGACGCACCTCGAGCGTAGAGCGACGCATGCCGCGGGCGCGGCACCGCGCGAGGAACTCCGTCATCAGCGTCGTCCCGACGCCGCGCGTCCGCCAATCGCGCTCGACGGCGAACATCAGGATGCGGGCTTCGCCCTCGACCTGGGTCACGCCGAGGAGGAAGCCGATCGGCGTGTCGGAGCGGTCGGCCGCGACCAGGAACCCGGACGGCCACTGCTGGCTCAGGGAGTGGTAGAGCGACGTGTCGTAGTGCTCGTGGAGCGCATCGGCGACAATCCCCGCGACGGCGGGAACATCCCGCGGACGGAATCCGCGCAGAGAGAATCCGGGCGGCGCGGGGGTCGGCGGCGCCTCCCGGATCCGGTCGACCGACTCAGCGATACATCTCACCCGGCCCCGACGGCTCGGACGGCCGTAGCCGCTCCATCGATTGTTGCTGCTGCGTGAGGGTGTGGCGGACCTCGCCCTCGATCTCCTGCGCCTTCTCGCGCAGCGGCTTCGTGTCGAGAACGAGCATCGGAACGAGCGGATTGATCGTCTCGATCACCTTCGCCGCGGCGCGGGCGTCGGGGTAGTCCTTGTGGGCCTGGGCGACGAGGCACAGTACGGGGACCTGGCGGCCGATCGCGCTCAGGAGCAGCCCCCCTGCGAACCCCGTGACGACGCCGTTCGCGGGCTCGAACTTGTATTTGCCGAGCAAGGGCGCCGCGGCCCGGTTCGCCATCGCGACGACGCGCGCGTCCCCCCGCACTTCCTCGTCCATCGGCTGGCCCTCGACGGCGACGAGGAGCTCGATCCCCTTCGCCTCGACCCAGTCGAGGAGGTGGCGCGAGAGCCGGTTGAGCATCTCTGGCGGTGGCTGGATGTCGGAGATCGCCACCACGAGCTGCTCGCACTTTCGGTCGACGCCGCAAACGACCTTGGAGGCGTAGAACCGGACCGGGGCGCTGACGACGCCCTCCTCCATGATGACGGTCGGCGGGAACCCTTCGCTCACCATGTAGGCGATGTTCGACATGTCGAGGGCGTGGACCAGGTAGGACGCCGCGACGGAGCCGACGAGCCCGTGCGTCGGGAAGCCGATGACCATCATCGCGCCCTTGAGCGACTCGTCGCGGGTGTCGACGATCTTCATGTCGTCCGCCGCCGCCTCCACCGTGACCTCGACTGTACGATGCGCTCCCGGACTTAAACCGTCGTGTACCGTACGGAGTGGCCGATTCGGGCACATCCGCCCGCTCGACTACGCCGCGCGGATCGCGCCCCGGGGCGCTTCTCCCGCCCGTAGCCACGCGGCGAGTGGGAGCAGGCTCTCGTAGAGCTTCACGCCGCGTGGCGTGAGGTCGTACTCGACGGCGGCGCCCCGGACCTTGGACTCCGCGGTCCGCCGAAGCAATCGTTCGCGCTCGAGGGCACGAAGGGTTGCGGTGAGAGTCGCGGGGCTCACCCTCGGGAGCGACCGCTGAATCGGGCCGAACCGGAGCGTGCCGTTGCGGCCGAGGAGCGTCACGACGCACATCGCCCACTTCTTCCCGACGACATCCACGAGCCCGATGGGCGGACAGGGACACTCAAACTCCGCTTCACAGCACTCGGAGGCCACTTCGGGCGTACGTAGCGGCGGTTGATAACCACTTCAGTCCTTGAAGTGACGGAGGTGCCCATGAGCGAATGCTGCGCGAACTCGTGCTGCTGCTGCTGCTGTTGCTGCAGTGGCGGGAGCACGAGCGCGGCGTCCGACGGACGCGCGGGCTGCTGCGGAAAGGGCTGATGGACGACCGACGGGTGCTGTTCGTCTGTGTGGAGAACGCGTGTCGGTCCCTGATGGCCGAGGCGATCTTCGCCGCGAAGGCGCCCGCGGGTTGGGTCGCCGAGTCCGCGGGAACGCGGCCGGCGGCCCGCCCGAACCCACGGACGGAACGGTTCCTTCGGGAGGTGGGCCTTTCGCTTCCCGGCCACGCTCCGCGAGAGCTCACTCCCGAATCGATGGATGGCGCGGCCCTCGTGATCACCATGGGCTGCCTGGACGACGCGAGCTGTCCCGCCCGACTGAAGGCTCGACCGCTGCGGGACTGGAGACTCGCCGACCCGGCCCAGCTCGATGACGACGGGTTTCGGAAGGTGCGCGATGAGATTGCCCGCCGGATCGCTTCCCTGATCGAGGAGATTCGCCTGGACGCCACCGTCCGGACGAGCGACCAATCCCCGTGAGCGACCCCCTGGCCAAGCGCCTCCTGGCCGAGGCTGTCGGGACCGCGCTCCTCGTGGGAATCGGCACCGGCGCGATCGTTGCGACCTCCTCCGTCGTCGGCGGGAGGTACTTCCTCCTGGCCGTCGCATGGTTCCTCGCCGTGACGATTCCGGTGGCGCTGTTCGCCTCGATTTCGGGCGCCCACCTCAATCCGGTGGTGACGCTGGCACTCGTGGCCGACCGACGACTCCCCACTTCCGAGATCGCGCCCCACGTCGCGGCCCAGGTCGCGGGAGCGTTCTTGGGGAGCGCGACGGTCCTTGCGATGTTTGGGAACTCCCACGGGCTGGGGGCAACCGTGCCGTCCGGAGGCGACGTCCCCCGCGCCCTCCTCCTCGAGTTCGCCTTCACGTTCCTACTCCTCGCGTCGGTGCTCGCCCTGGTGCGGTTCGGCGCCGGGCGAGTGCGGTGGCGATTGACATGGCCCGGGCTGGCCGTGGCCGCGTCCACGTACCTGATCGGTCCCTGGACGGGGAGCTCGCTGAATCCGGCCCGGACCCTCGCCCCGGCGGTCCTTTCCGGAGTCTACACCGACCTCTGGGTCTACTTCGTCGCCCCTCCGGTGGCGGCCCTCGTCGCGGTCGGGTTCGTTCGATGGTGGGACCGGCGACGCGCCCGAGAACAGCCTAAATAGACCCGGTCCCCGGGTACCGGCGATGAAGGTCCTCATCACGGGGATCGACGGCTACTCGGGCTGGCCGCTCGCGTTGCACCTTCTCGGACGCGGCCACGAGGTCGTCGGGATCGACAATTTCGTCACGCGAAAGCGAGTCAAGGAAGTGGGCAGCTGGTCGGGGACTCCGATCGGCACATTCCCCCAGCGTCAGGAGGCCGTCCAGCGCCTCCTCGGGAAGTCGATCCAGTTCTACAAGGGCGACGTCACGCGCTACCCCTTCGTCGTCGACGTCGTCCGACGGGAGAAGCCGGACGCGATCGTCCACCTCGCCGAACAGCGGAGTGCGCCGTACTCCATGATCGATGTCGACCACGCGGTGCGCACCCAGGTCGAGAACCTCACCGGCACGCTCCACCTCCTCTACGCGATCCGGGAGGCGTCGCCCGAGACGCACCTCGTCAAGATGGGGACGATGGGCGAGTACGGGACGCCCGACGTGGACATCCCGGAGGGATTCTTCGAGGTCGACTACCGTGGCCGGCACGACCGGCTGCCATTCCCCCGCCAGGCCGGTTCGTGGTACCATTGGAGCAAGGTGTTCGATTCCGGCGACGTGATGTTCGCCACCAAGATCTGGGACCTCAAGTCGACCGACGTGATGCAGGGGGTCATCTACGGGACCCGGACGCCCGAGATCACGGACGACGCGCTCCTGACGCGGTTCGATTTCGATGAGACCTGGGGAACTGCGCTCAACCGGTTCGCGGTCGAAGCGGTCCTCGGTCTTCCGATCACACCGTACGGCCGCGGGGGCCAGGTGCGCGGGTTCATCGCGCTCGAGGACTCGGTGCAATCCCTCCGCATCGCGATCGAGAACCCGCCGAAGCGCGGCGAGTACCGCGTGCTCAACCAGTTCGACGCCGCCTACTCGATCAACGAGCTGGCCGAGCTCACGCACCGGATCGCGACCGACCTGGGGCTCAGCCCGCGGATCGAGCACATGCCCGACCCACGGGTCGAGGCGGAGCAGCACTACTACAACCCAATCCACG
Source organism: Thermoplasmata archaeon (assembly GCA_022750115.1). Lineage (GTDB taxonomy): Archaea > Thermoplasmatota > Thermoplasmata > Lutacidiplasmatales > UBA184 > Lutacidiplasma. Next base: position 70,571 of record JAKIWI010000005.1, on the reverse strand, counting down.
AGCTCCTCCCGGCGCTCGGGTACCAGCGGTCGCGAAATCTCGAGGATGTGCTGCGCGAGATCTTCCGCGACCTCATCCGATTCCGACGCCGGCTCGAGAAGCGTCGCCACGTCGTGATGCCGACCGTCGAGTGGCGGCACGCCGACAACGTCGGGCGCCTCAACACGCGTCACGCTCCGGCCCCAGCTTCGGCCGCGGCCACTCCCGCAACGGCGCCAGAGCCCGCCGTGGACACCTCCCACACTCCGGCGTAGCCGTCGATGCGCGGCGTGGTGACGATCGCCGGCGAAGGGACCCGGATGCTCCCGTGGACGCGGGGGCTCCGCAAGGAGTTCCTGCCGCTCTACGACCGGACCGAATCCGGCGAACATGTCCTGAAACCGGTCGCGCACGTCGTGCTCGAATCGCTGGTCGCCGCCGGCGTCGACGACGTCACGCTCGTCGTCGGAGCGAAGGATCTCGCCTTCGTCCAGAACTATTTCACCATCGATCGCGAGCTCGTCCAACGGCACGCTCGGCACGCCGAGCGGCTCGCGGAGACCGAGAGGTTCTACGACACCCTGCGGGGGCTCCGCCTCCGGTTCGCCGTCCAGCCTGCGCCGCGGGGGTTCGGCGACGCCGTCGCCCATGCGGAGGAGTACGTCGGGGAGGGGCCGTTCGTTCTCCACGCCGGTGACGCCGTCCTCCTCGAGCCCGAGCGGGGCCGAATGATCCGAACGATGATGGCGCTCCAGGAGCGGGACCACCTCGACGTCGTCCTCCTCGTCCGCAAGGTCGCGGACCCTCGCCGGTACGGCGTCGTCGAAGGACGGCTCGACGGCCGCGAGGGGGGTCTCCAGAAACTCCTCGTGACGGGCATGGAGGAGAAGCCACCGAAGCCGCGGTCGCAGTGGGCCGCCACTGCGGTCTATGCGTTCGGCCACCGGATCTTCGACTCGCTCCGCTCCCTCGACGGGACCGGCCCGACCGGCGAGATCGAGCTCACGGACGCGATCCGACCGTTGATCCCGGAAGGCCGCGTCGCGGCGCTCGTTCTCTCCCCGAAGGCCGGCGAATGGCGCAGCGTCGGCTCTCCGGAAGGATTCCAGCGGGCCCTCGAGCGGACGCGACGCCGCGCGCTCGCGACCCCGAAGAACGCGGCGTAGCGACGCCGTCGGGGCGCCGCAATCGCGAACGGCGATCGTCGAATTTTCCGCCGGGGGAGGAATTAAGTCGACCCCGGCCTACCCCTCGGCATTACCGCGTCCTGGACCTCGCCGAAGGCGGGGAGGGTCGGTCCGACCCCATGAAGCGTCAGATGGTCGACATGCTCGCCGACCTGATCAAGATCGCGAGCGACCCGTTCTCCGACAAGCAGGAGGTGCTCGACTACGTCCAATCGTTCACCGACCAGATCCACATGCGGAACACGCTGTTCGGCGAACCCGCTGCGCCGGCGCTGCTCGCCGAGTACGGTCAGGGCGGCGTGGTGCTGTCCGGCCACCTCGACACGCCGCCGATCGGCGACTACTGGAGCTTCTCGCAAAGCCAGTTGGCCGGGGGCCGGATGTACGGCCGCGGCGCGGCCGACATGAAGGGCACGGCGATCGCGATGCTCCAGGCGGCGCAGGACCTCGTCGCCCGCAAGGTGCCGGTCGTGCTGGCGCTCACGACCGACGAGGAGACGAACATGCAGGGCGCGCAGGCGCTCGCGAAGACGCTTCCGATGCGCCGCGCGAAGGCGATCGTCGTCGGCGAGCCGACCGGGCTCCGCGTCGCCTACGCCGAGAAGGGCGTCCTCGACCTCGCCATCGAGACCCGCGGCAAGGCCGCGCACGGCGCGATGCCGCACCTCGGCGAGAATGCGATCTCGAAGATGATGCGGATCCTCCGGGGCCTCGAGAGCTTCAAGGGACGCATCGCGCACCCCGAGCTCGGCAGTGTCACGATGAACATCGGAACGCTGAGCGGGGGAACGCGACTCAACGTCGTTCCGAACAAGGCGACCGCCGAGGTCGACATCCGGTTCCCGCCCCCGTACTCTCCCGACCAGCTTTACCGGGAGATCGAAGAGCACCTCCGTCGGATCAAGACCCCGTTCACGCTGCGCCGCATCCTCAGCATGCGCTCGGTCCAGATCGACCCGAACTCCGAGCACGTGCGGATCCTCCGCGAGGTCTCGAGCGCCGAGACGACCGTGCTGGTGCACGCGAGCGAGGCCGTCCACTACACCCAGGTGAACCCGAACGTCGTCATCTTCGGCGCCGGCGAGGAGGAACTCTCCCACCAGGCGAACGAGTACGTGAAGGTCGAGGCGGTCGCGCGGGCCTCCGAGGTTTACAAGAAGTACGCGCAGCGGCTCGCCGGTGGCCGGGCGGGCTAGCCCCGACGGCCCGTGAAGATCGCGGAACTGTCGACCCGCTATCCACCGGGCCCCGGCGGCGTCGAACGCCATGTCCGCGAGCTCGCCGTGCGCCTCGCCGCGCGCGGCCACCAGGTCGACGCGTTCGCGAGCGACCTCGTCCGCGAGTATCCGATGGAGCGACTTCCGGCCCGCGTCCCGCGGGAGCAGGTTCTGGACGGAGTTTCCATCCACCGACTTCCGGTCTGGTCGCTGCCGGGCGAACTCCACTACCCGTTCTTTCGCGGATTGGACCGGGCGCTGGTGCGCATGTCTCCCGATGTCGTCCACGCGCACACCTACGGCACGAACCACGCGGCCGTCGCCCGGCGCTACGCTCGGTCAACGGGCCGGCCGTTCGTACTCACCGCCCACTACCATCCGATCTGGTCGATCGAGGGCGGCTGGCTGCGGCATCGGATCCGAGGATTCTACGACCGTCAGCTGGCGGCGCCGATCGTCGCCTCCGCCCGCGTGGTCGTTGTCCAGACCCGCGAAGAGGAGCGCCTGTTGCGCAGCCCGGGACTGCAGCTGCCGAAGGTCGAGATCGTTCCCCCCGGCTACACTCCGCTCCCACCGCCGTCGGACGGGGACCGACCGTTCGCGCGGTCGATCGGGGTCGAGGGTCCGTTCCTGTTGTTCGTCGGCCGGCTCGCCTCGAACAAAGGCTTGCTCGGACTCGTGGACGCCTTCTCGACGCTCGCCGCGCGCGACCCCCGGGCGTCGCTCGTTCTCGTCGGCGCGGACGGCGGGATGCGGGCGGCCATCGAGCGGAAGGTCGCCCAGCTCGGCCTCGGCGAACGGGTTCGAATTCCGGGCTACGTCGAGGATGAGCGACGCCTCGCCTCGGCCTTCTGTGAGGCGCGACTGTTCGTGCTGCCGAGCGAGTACGAGGCGTTCGGCCTCGTCCTCCTCGAGGCCCTCGCGCAGGGAACGCCGGTCGTGGCGTCGCGGGTGGGAGGCATCCCCGAGTTCCTCGAGGATGGGAAGGCCGGCCGCCTCGTCCCCCCGAACGACCCGACGGCCCTGGCCGCCGCGATCGGGCAGCTCTGGGACGACGAGGAGACACGGCTGCGCTTCGGTCGCTACGGCCGGGACGTGGTCGTGCCCCGCTACAGTTGGGACCGTGTGGCCGACGAGCTCGAGCGGATCTTTCGCGAGGTCGCGAACGGCCGATGAAGGTCGCCCAGGTCTCCCTCCGCTTCGACGCGCCCGGTGGCGTCGAGACGAACGTCCGCGAGGTCGCGAAGGGCCTGCGGGCGGCGGGCGACGACGTCACCGTGTTTGCGTCCGACCTCTACGACGAGGGCCGATGGGAACGTCGGACCAACTGGAGCCCCACCGTCGACGGCCTGCCCGTGCGGCGGTTCCCCGTCGAACGGCGGGTCGTCCCGTTCGTCACGATGCCGTTGATGGGCGGCCTGATCGACGCTCTGTCGGGGGGGCGGTTCGACGTCCTCCACGCGCACTCCCACCGGTACGGCCACGTCCTCGAGACCGCGGCGGTCGCGCGACGACGCCACATCCCCCTCGTGGTGTCCACGCATTATCACCCGGCGGACCGCGGGGAGCCCGCGCTCAAACGAGGGCTCCTCCGGTGCCAGGACGTGCTGTTCGGGATGACCGCCTACCGGATCGCCTCGGCGCTCGTCGTCGAGACGGCCTTGGAAGCGGAGCTCGTGCGCGAGTTCGCACCGGCGGCGGCGATTCGCGTCATTCCTCCCGGCGTCGACCTCGACCTGTGGGAACGACCGGGGCCGGAATCTCCGCCGGTCGGACTCCCGGCGCGTTACCTGCTCTACAGCGGCCGGGTCGCTCGGAACAAGGGTCTCCCGACCTTGTTCGCCGCCTTCGCGGGGATCCCCCCCGCCGATCGGCCCGCGCTCGTCGTCATGGGCCGCGACTGGGGGGAGCGAGCGTCGCTCGAACGCCTCGCCGCCGAGCTCGGGATCGGGGCGAGCGTCGTCTGGCTGGGCCACGTCGAGTCGCCCGCCGAGTATCGGGCCGTGGTGCGGGGAGCCATGCTGTTCGTCCTGCCGTCCGAATGGGAGGCGTTCGGCCTCGTGCTCCTCGAGGCGATGGCCGCCGGAGTGCCCGTGGTGGCGAGCGCCGTCGGCGGGGTTCCCGAGGTTGTGTGCGAGGGCAAGGCCGGTCGGCTCGTCCCGTACGGGGACGCGGCCGCGCTCACGCGGGCGATCCAAGGACTCCTCGCGGACGAGGGCGAGCGCGCCCGTCTCATCGCGGCCGGACGTAGTCGCGTCCAGGAGCTCACGTGGGCGAAGGCGGTCGAGCACCACCGGGCGCTGTATCGTGAGTTGACGGTCGGCTAGGATCGACGGAGCCGGTCCAGCTCGTCCGCGAGCGCGACGGTCGCGGCGCGCTCCGGCTCCCCCTCGGCGATCGCTCCGGTGCGGAGCAACGCGATCGCGAGGAACAGCATCATGACGCCCTCAGTTCGGCCCCGACGGTGCGTAGGATCGCGAGCCCCTTGCGGAGGTTCTCCCGCGACGCCGCGAACGAGAGACGGAGATGGTTCGCCCCGAGCGACCCGAACGCGTCGCCGGGCGTGGTGATGAGCCCGCGCTGCAGCAGCGTGCCCGCGATCTCCTGGGCCGTGCCGGGCCAATCGAGCTTGGGGAACGTGTAGAAGGCGCCGGCCGGCGGGACGAGCGAAACTCCCGGGATCTTCGCGAGGGCGCGGGAGATCAGGCCGCGCCGCACCCGGAACTCGGCGACCATCGCCCTCGTCTCGGCACCCCCGTGCTCGAGTCCCGCGAGCACCGCCGCCTGCGCGGGGGTCGAGGGGCACGCCATGAGATGGTAGTGGAGCTTGTTGATCTCGACGGCGAGCGCGCGCGGCGCGACGAGGAATCCGATCCGCCAGCCGGTCATCGCGAGCGTCTTGGAGAAGGAGTTGACGATCACCGCGCGGTCGGTGCGGCCCCAGAACGACTGGAACTTCCCCTCGTAGACCATCTCCTCGTACACCTCGTCGGAGACGATCGTGAGGTCGTGCTCCTCCGCGAAGGAGATCACGCGCTCGACGGTCGCGCGGGGGAACACCGCGCCGGTCGGGTTCGATGGGCTGTTCACCACGATGGCCCGGGTCTTCGGCGTGACGAGCCGCTCGAGCTGGTCGAAGTCCGGCTGGAACCCCTTCTTCTCGATGAGGTCGTAGAACACCGGGTTCGCGCCGCACAGTTTCGCGTGGGGGGGATAGAGGACGAATCCCGGGTTCGGGACGAGGACCTCGTCCCCGGGGTCGTAGAGGGTCAGGGCGACGGCCATCAACCCCTCGGACCCGGAGCCGGTCACGATAACGTTCTCTCGGCCGGTCTCGGAGTCGAGCTCGCGGTATCGCTCGGCGATCTTCTCGCGGAGCGCCGGGAGACCGGCCGACGGGCCGTAGTGGTTCATTCGGCCCTGGACCGCCGCGCACAGAGCGTCGAGGACGACCTTCGGGGGCTCGAAGTCCGGCTCGCCCAGACCGAGGTTGATCGCGTTCGGCGGCGCGGCCTCGAACATCTTCCGGATGCCCGAGATTTCGACGCGCCGGGCCCGCTCGGATACCACGGGGCCGCGCGACGGGCGCACCCTTCATAGCCTTGGTGGGAGCCGGCCCTTACCGTCGGTGGAACCGGGCCCCGGACACGACGGCGTAGCACGCCAAACGCTCTCCGGACGAGACGCCCGCGCGCCGCTTCGGCGACCGAAGAGCCATCTACCCGAACGGCTCCGTCGCGCCGGGGAGCGGACCCAATGGGCGTCATCGTCGTGGTCGGCGCGCAGTTCGGCGACGAGGCGAAAGGCAAGATCACCGACTACCTGGCGGCCGATGCTCGGATCGTCGTGCGCACCGGCGGCGGCCCCAACGCCGGTCACTCCATCCATCTCGCCGAGGGATCCGTCGTCCTCCACCAAGTGCCCGTCGGGGTCCTTCGTTCCGGCGTCCTCGGCGTCTGCGGCCCGGGGATGGTTCTCGACCCGCGCGGCCTCGACGAGGAGATCCGCACGCTCCAGGAGCGGAGACTGTTCAAGGGCTCCCTCGCGATCAGCGAGCGGGCGCACGCGATCCTCCCGATCCACATCGCCGAGGACGCGTGGGAGGAGGAGCGGCGGGTCGCGACCCGACCCGGCGCCGCGATCGGCACCACGATGCGCGGCATCGGCCCCGCCTACGCGGACCGGTACGGACGCTGGGGCGTACGGTTCGGCGACCTGATCCGGCCCGCGCGGCTCGCGGACCGGCTCGAACTTCTGTACGCGACCAAGCCGCACCTCGCCACAACCCTGCAGGATCGCGAGCGGGTTCGCACGGAGCTCGGCGAGGTCGCGGCCCGGCTCGCGCCGTTCGTCCAGCCGACCGAGCCGCTGCTCTGGTCGGCGGTGGAACGCGGTGACACGATCATCCTCGAGGGGGCGCAGAGCGCGCTGCTCGACGTCGACTTCGGGACGTACCCCTACGTCACCAGCCACCATCCGACGTCCGCGGGGGCGCTCGTGGGGAGCGGACTGCCTCCGGCGGAGGTCACCGAGGTCGTGGGGGTCACGAAGGCGTACGCGACCCGCGTGGGCGCCGGACCGTTCCCGACCCAGGTCGAGGGGGATATGGGCGCCTATTTGCAGCGCGAAGGAGGCGAGCGCGGCGCCACGACCGGCCGGGTCCGTCAGGTCGGCTGGCTCGACCTCGTGCTGCTCCGCTACGCGGCCCGCCTGAACGGATTCACCTCCTTCGCGCTCACGAAGGTCGACGTCCTCGGCGGGCTGGACGACGTGCCCGTCGCCGTCCAGTACGTCACCCCGACCGGTGAGACGCTCACCGACTACCCACCCGCCGACGCAGACGAGCTCGCGCACGTGACCCCGGTGTACGAAAAGCTCCCCGCATGGCCGAAGTTCACCGCCAACCTCGAACGACGGATCCGCGAGGAGGGGGCGCGCGCCCTTCCGACGGAGCTGAAGCAGTTCATCGAGTTCGTCGGCCGCGAGACGCGCGTGCCCGTGGAGTGGGTCAGCTACGGCCCACGCCGGGAGCAGACGGTCTGGCTGGGCAAGCCGCACGGGTCGGCGCCGGCGGGTAGCGTCTCGGCGTGGGCGGCCTGACGGTCCGCTCGTGGCCCTCGACCTCGTTCTCTACGGAGCATTCGCCGCGGGGTTCGCGGCGGGTCGCCTGACCCGCTGGCGGTCCCCCTGGGTCGGGCGCGCGGCGGCCGCCACCGTGGGCGTGCTCCTGTTCCTCCTCGGCGTCAGCCTCGGCCGGCTCGACCTCTCCGCGGTCCAGAGCGAGGTTCCGCTTGCGGCCGCCTTCGCGGTCCTAACGCTCGCGGTCACGATCCTGCTCGTTCGGATCCTGGCGCCGCCGGCCCCCAGTTCCCGAACTTCTCCCGCGCCGGGCCGAGCCAATCTCCTCCCACCGCTCGTGTACGTGCTCGCCGTCGTCGCGGGCGTAATCGTCGGCCACACCGCGAACGTGAACCCGGGAACGACGACCGAGTACGTCCTCTACGCGCTCCTCGCCCTCGTCGGGTTCGACCTCACGCTCGATCCCAAGCGCCTCCGGGCGGCCTGGGCACCGATTGCGTCCGCTGTCGTCGGCGGCTTCGCGGTCGCCGCGATGTTCGTGGGACTCGGGCTCGTCCCCGCGGGCGCGTCTCTCGCGACGGCCGGCGCCTTCGGATGGTACTCCCTCGCCGGGCCGCTCGTCGCCGGACGGCTCGGCGCCTCGCTGGGGCTGTTCGCGTTCCTGGCGAATTTCCTCCGGGAGAACCTCACGATGCTCGCGGCCCCCTGGGCCGGGCCACGGGTCAGCGGAGCGGGATTGGCGGCGATGGGCGGAGCGACATCGATGGACACGACGCTCTATTTCGCCACTCGATACGGCGGAGAGGGGGCCGGCACGATCGCGCTCGCGACGGGGATCGTGCTCACCCTCGTTGCCGGCCTCGTCGTGCCGGTCCTCCTCCTTCTTCCCTAGTTCGCGGGTCCGCAGGCGCCGCCGAGGATCGGACCGGGAGCCGACACCTTTAGGCCCGCACCCGAATCCCCCGGCGTGGCGGTTCCGCCGGCGACCGGCGCAGGGGGGGCCTCGTCCGCCACGTTGACCTCGGAGGAGGCGCGATGGCTGCACGACAAGTTCGAGCGGCTCGCGTCCGAAGAGGTTCAGTTGTCCGGCGCTCGGACCTCGTACTTCGCGGCGATCGGCACCATCCTGATCACCGGGGCCATCGTCACCGTCGCCGACCTGTTGAGTCAGCCGTTGCTGCTGGTCGCCGCCGTGTCGTTCCTCGCCGGCCTCGGCGTGCTCGTCTCGTTCGTCTGGGTCGTCCTTCTCCATCGGACCAACGACGCGCAGCAGATGTGGCGGGAGTCCGCGCTCCGGTTGGAGATGTTGCGCGCGCCGATCGCCGGGGAGCTGCGCGCCGCCACCACGCTCCGCTCCGGCGCGACGCTTGAGCTGAATCTGCTCCGACCGTTTGCGATGCACCAGGAGCGATTCTCTCCCTCGAACCCGATCTCCTGGCTCGACCGGGTGAATCCCGAGCGATTGACCGAGAGCCTGCCCCTGACGTTCTTGGGCGTGTGGAGTTCGGTTCTCGTGATCGTCTGGGTCTGGTTCCTGGCCTACCGCTGACCTCGGATCTCTTCTCCATGACCGCGCGACGCTCCCCCCCACACCGCACGGGATTCGGCCAGAGCCGGGCGGTGCGCGCAGAAGCGGGCCGAGCGCTCCGTCGCCGCATCCCCCGGTCCGCGCACGGAATCTGGACCGCTCCCCCAGACCGGCCCGACCCCGTCGACCTGCTGGAGAGCTCGAGCCGGCACCGGATCCCGGGACTCGTGCCGATCCGCTACGGCCGCATGTCCCTCTCTCCGTTCGCCTTCCTGCGCGGCTCGGCGAGCGTGATGGCGCATGACCTCGCTTCGACCCCCACGACGGGGCTCGGGGTCCAACTCAGCGGCGACGCCCACCTCGGCAACTTCGGGGTCTTCGCCACTCCCGAGCGGGACCGAGTGTTCGACTCGAACGACTTCGACGAGACCCTGCCGGGGCCGTTCGAGTGGGACGTCAAGCGCCTCGCGACGAGCCTCGTCGTCGCGGCCCGGCAGAACCGGCTGTCCCCCGCCGCGGGGCCCAACGCGGCCCTCGCCGCGGCGCGCGCCTACCGCGTCAGCCTGCGAACCCTCGCGGGCGAGAGCTACTTCGACATCTGGTACTCCCACATCGACCGGGCGAACGTACCGGACGCCGTCGACCGGAGCGGGCGTCGGCTCCTGGGCGAGGCGTCCCGCCGGGCCCGGCGAGAGACGGGGCTCTACGCGTTCCCCCGACTCACCGAGCGGGTCCACGGCGAGTTCCGGATCCGCGACGACCCTCCGCTGATCGTTCACTACCGGGGAACCTCCGCGAAGTCCAGAGCCGAGCGAACCGTGCGGACCTACCTCCGCACCCTGCCGGTGGAACGGCGCGCGCTCCTCGACCGCTACCAAGTGGTCGACGTCGCCCAGAAGGTCGTGGGGGTCGGGAGCGTGGGGACGGACTGCTCGATCGTCCTGATGTTCGGAGACTCGGACCACGCCGACCCGGTCTTCTTACAGTTGAAGGAGGCGGTCGCCTCGGTCTACGAGCCGTACGCCGGCGCGAGCCGGTTCGCGAGCCACGGCGAGCGCGTCGTGGTCGGCCAACGCCTGATCCAGGAGGCGAGCGACATCGCTCTCGGATGGAGCTCCGCCGGCGGGCGAGACTACTACGTCCGGCAACTCCGGGACATGAAATTCTCCTCGGACGTGGCGACGATGGGCGCGAAGGCCCTTCTCGGCGAGGCCGAGCTGTGCGGCGCGTCGCTCGCGCGGGCCCATGCGCGAACCGGCGACCCCGCCGCGATCGACGGCTATCTCGGGGAGAAGTCGTCCTTTGAGGAGGCCGTGGCCCGGTTCGCGGTCGCCTACGCCGACCAGACCCAGGTGGACCATCGCGCGCTGCTCCGCGCGATCCGCCGCGGCCGGGTACCGGCCAAGGTCGACGTCTAAGCGCCCCCTCGAGTCGGCCGCCCTGCGCCGGGGACCTACGCGGCGAAAATCGCCCTCTCGCCGCGCCGGATTGGACGGACGGGCGCGAGGCTTATCGGCCCGCTGCCCTCGCCGGATCGGTGGGCTCGTAGTCCAGCGGTTAAGACGTCGCTCTCACACAGCGAAGACCGCCGGTTCGAATCCGGCCGAGCCCATTCCTCGATGCCGCCACGACCCGGGCGGACGCGGCCAACCCCGGTCGTCCCGCGTTCGACGGCCGCCCGGGGCTGCGAGAACCTACCGTCCTTAACCCCCGGGCCTGAATTCGGGTCGATGCCTCGCTCTCGGAGTTCCAGATCGTCGGGAGCTACGTGCGGTTCGACCCGGAAGTCCGCAATCGCCTCAAGGAGCTCCGCCGGAAAGTCGTCACCGGAGTCCGGGTCCCGTCGCAGGGGCGGGAGAGCTACCTTCTGTGGGGCCGTCCCGGGAGCGGCAAGACGAACCTCGTCGAACAGATCGCGACGTCGTTGGGACCCGAGGTCGAGTTCGTCACACCGGACGTCGCGAAGCTCGGCGAGGACGCCTTCCGGTCGGGGATCGCGCGCGTGACCTCGGAGACGAGGCCGTGCCGGTGCCTCGTGGACGAGGTCGATGCCCGGGCGGCGGAATCCTGGCCGTACGAGGTCCTGGTCCCGAGCCTCGACCCGCCGCCCGCCCCACCGGCTCGTAAGTCCTTCGTTCTGGCGGGCAGCTCGGCGTCCGGCCTCGCCGAAATGAAGCAACGGATGCTCGCGCGCCCGAAGGGGGCCGACCGGCTGAGCCGGGTCCCGTCGGCCCATGAGTTCTCGATCCCTCCCCTCGCCACCGAGGACAAGATCGCGGTGGTCGTCTCCGAACTGGGGCGCGCGGCCGAGGAGCACCATCGAGTCGTCCGCGAGATCGAGCGGCTGGCGCTCTTCTATGTCGTCAGCAATCCCCAGATCGCCACCCCGCGCCAGCTTCGCGAGCTCGCCGTGCGGAGCGTGGAACGGCTCACGGCGGGGGTGGATCGAGTGCGGTGCGACCACCTGTTCGACCCGGGCGACGCCGAGAACAAGGAGTTCTGGCTCTCCACGCGATCCACCCACGCCGAACCGGTGAACTCCTTCGTCTCAATCGTCGACTATCCGAAACCGAACTCGCCGGGCGACGGGGAGGACCGGGGAGTCGGTCGATTGCCTCCAACGCGGGCTCCGTCGGACCCTCGTCGACCGAGATGGACTCGGCGGGATTCCTCACCCGGGAGTTCATCCAACGCCTCGATGCGCGCCCGCCCCGTCGTTTTTGCGCTGCTCGCGGTCGGACTGCTTGCCGTCTCGGCGTTCACCCTCGGAGCGACCACGAGCCGGGCGGCTCCCCTGGCGTCGTCCACCGCTCCTGCCGGTCCTCAGCCGATGACGACAGTGGCCCTCGCCATCACGCACACCTTCGCCGGCTACGCCATCGCCGATGCGAAGAGCGTCTACACGATCGAGGGCAATTGGAACGTCCCGCGCGTCAATGGAAGCTGTCCCTCCAAGCTCGAGATGACGTTCGTGGGGATCAGCCTCGGGGGCTACAAGACCCCGAGCGCTGGCTTGATCGGGACCGAGACCTACTGCTACCTGGGCCACGCGCACTACTACAGTTTCATCTCGATCGGCCGGAGCGGAGCGGCCGGAACGCTGGCCATCGCGCCGGGCAACCGGATGCACGCGGCCCTGGTGTACAGCCCCTTGAGCGGGTATTTGCACACCTTCCTCCAGGACCTCACGAAAGGGACCTCCACCACCAATTATGGATACGTGTTCGTCGGGAAGCACACCGATGCGGCTTGGGTCGACGAGGTGGGGTACGCCGCCAGCACCGGAAAGATGTTGCCGCTCGTGGACTTCGGGAAGGTGGTGTTCTCCGACTGCCTCGCCGCGGTCAACGGAACGACGCTCCACACCCTCGGACACTACAGCACCACCGCGGTCGAGATGTACAACAAGGGGACCACGGCCTTCAAGGCGGATGTCAGCGTGATCACCCCGAACAACAAGGGATTCTCTGTTCGTTGGGACTCGGCCGGACCGTAGTCCGCGCCGACCTCCGGCCCTTCGCGCGGTCGACGGGGAGCGGCGTTCGGAAAAGTACTTGGAGTCGCGACCCCTCGGTTTCGGTGTGCGGAGGCGCGCGCTGCGCTCGCACGGCCCCCTACTCCGCTGGGCCGGGGCCCTATCGTGGTTCACGGTCGGCCTGGTGCTCGCCTCGGGCCTGGTCACGGGGCCCGTCGACGGCAGTTCGGTCGGGGCCCCGCCCGCCCATGCGTCGGCTCACTCTTCCTTCAGCGCCCGCCCGATCCCGTTGGCGTCGACCGCGCCGCTGGCGGGCCGGTCGGCCAACTGGTTCAATCTCTCCCTGGGGTTTCCCTCGGGGGTCCCTGGCAACCGGACCTTCGCGGCCCTCGCCTATGACCCGGCGCTGAACGGGACCCTCCTGTTCGGAGGATTCGACCATTCGGTGTACGGACCCCTCGGCGACACCTGGCTCTTCGCGAACGGAACTTGGACGGCCCTGACCCCGAACCTGTCGACCGTCCCGTCCGCACGGTGGGCGGCGATGTTGACGTGGGACCCCTGGAACAGCGAGATGGTACTGTTCGGGGGACGTGACTCGAGCTCGACCTTCAACGATACCTGGGAGTTCAACGCCTCGGGATGGACGCAACTGGCGGCGGGCACGGCGCCGTCCCCCCGCCAATCCCAGTTCTCGGTGTTCGCCGCCGACCCGACGCTGCGGGCGGTCTACCTCGGCGGCGGGTCGTGCTACCAGTGCGGAGCCGGCGGCACCATCGACAACGACAGCTGGACGTTCGTGAACGGAACCTGGCGCAACATCACCGTCGGCGTCACCGGGAGCCCGGCCATCCTCGACTACGGGGCGTGGGACCCCCAGAGCGGCGGAATCGTGGGATACAGCTCGACCGCGACGAATTGCTCGGGTTCGAGCTCCACCCTGGCCTTCAACGGGAGCGCTTGGAGCGTCCTGAACGCAACGAGCCCCCCCGGACCGGTGCCTCAGGGAGGAGGCTTCGTCTACGACGCCCTCGATTCCGCGATGCTCCTGTACGGCGGCGGCTACCCGACCGGCTCGATCTGTGCGTTCAAATCGAACACCTGGACGTACGCGAACGGGACCTGGACGAACGAGACTTCGAACCTCAGGGCCGAACCGTTCGCCCGGTGTTGCGAATCGATCGCCTACGACGCCACCCAAAAGGTCGTGCTGCTGGTCGGGGGCGCGGAGACCTCCCAGGCGTACACCGGCGACACCTGGACGTTCCCCGCCGCACCCCTTCGGCTGACGCTGAATCGCTCGGCGGGAGTCGGGGCGCCCTCGACCCCCGTGAACTTTTCGGCGAACGTCACCGGCGGGAGCGGGCCGCTCTCGTTCAACTGGAGCTTTGGCGATGGGTCCCCCAACGCCACGACCGCCCTGACGAGCCACGCGTTCGTCGCGCCCGGGACGTATCGCGTCAACTTCACCGCCCGAGATTCGGTGGGACGGGCCATCAACGGTTCCGTCCCGTTCCCCGTCGCCCGTGCCCTCTCCGCGGGAGCCGGCGGGACCCCGCTCTCGGGAGAAGCCCCGCTCCGAGTGAATTTCTCGGCGAACGGGTCCGGTGGTGCCGGACCGTTCGTGTACTCGTGGACCTTCGGGGATGGGGGAACCGCGACGGGGGCGAACGCGACCCACGTCTACCGCACGATGGGGAACTTCTCGGCGACGGTGACGCTGCGCGATGCCTCCCGACAGTCGAGCCGCGCCACGGTGATCGTGGACGTCTTCGCCCCGCTGAGCGTCGCCGTCCTCACGGTCCCGCTCATCGGAGCGGGGGATGCGCCGTTCCAGGTCAATTTCACCGCCCTCCCGTCCGGGAATGCCAGCCCGTTCTCCGCCCGTTGGTCGTTCGGGGACGGCTCACCGACGGCGTCTGGACTCGTGGTCTCCCACGTGTATCCGAACTCGGGAACGTTCGAGGCCGTGGTCACCGTGACCGACGGCGACGGCCACACCGCGAACGGCTCGGCCATCGTGGGGGTCGCCGCTCCCCTCGATGTCCGTGCCGGCGCGGTTCGGACGGCGGGACTCGCTCCGCTCAACGCTTCGTTCTCGGCGGCCGCCGCCAACGGAACGGCGCCCTACCAGTTCGCCTGGTCGTTCGGGGACGGATCGGCCAACGCCACCGGGGCCTCCCCCACCCACATCTACACCGCAGCGGGGCAGTACGTCGCGACCCTGACGACCACCGATGCCGGCGGAGGGCGCACCGTATCCACCGTTCGGATCGACGTCGTGGAGCCCCTCGCGGCCTCCATTTTGGCGAACGTTACCTTCGGGGTCGGGCCGATCTCCGTCGCGTTCGTCTCCTCGCTGACCGGAGGGCTCCTGCCCGCGCAGTACTCGTGGTCGTTCGGGGACGGAGGGAGCGGCACGTCGGCCAACGCGACGCATCGGTACACCGCCGTACAGTCGTACGTGGTGAACTTCACGGTCTCCGATAGGCTCGGCGAGGTCGTACATCGAAACCTCAGCGTCGACGTCTTCGCCCCCCTCCATGTGTCGGCGTCCGCAAGTCCCTCCGAAGTCCTGGTGGACGCGACCACCACCTTGACGGCCAGCGTCCTGGGGGGTTCGGGATCTCCCACGATCACCTGGGGGGACCTGCCTCCGGGGTGCGCGACGTCGGCGGGGCTGACGGTTCGGTGCACACCCACGACGCCCGGTCTGTTCAACGTGACCGTATCCGTGCTCGACTCCCACCACGATTCGGCCGCGACCTCCGTCGTGCTGAACGTCAGTTCTCCCTCCTCGACAAGCCCCCCACCGCCGAATGGAGCGTCCGTCGGTTGGCTGGGTCCTGCCTCGCTCCTCGCGGCCGCCCTAGTCGGAGCGATCGCCGGCGGTCTCGCCGTCTTCCTTGCCTCGCACGCTCGACCCCGCAGGCCGGCCGACGATGGTTCGACGATTCCGCCGGTGACGGACCCCGCCGAAACCGGGGTCGAACGATAGCCGCTCGCCGGGCGCGGTCCCGACCTGAGGTTGGGAGCCGCCGGCGGCTCTCCCCTCCAGTACCCCGGTTCCGGGCTCGCGCAGAGAATATGAGCGGACGGAGCACTGGGATACCCTCGAGACGTGTCGACATTCGACCGGCGCCTCTGCAGCGCTTCGGACTCGGTGATGTTCTGCGGACCCGACCGGACCGCGGTCGCCGTGGCGGCGTACGCGCTGGCGGCGCACGGCGGGCGGACCGTGACGTGGTTGGACGTTCGGAGCCCCTACCGGCCCCCCGACCCGTACGTCTCGCTGTTGGCGCCGTTCGTCCCGCTCGAGCAACGCATTGTGACGAGCAGTCCGGATGACCTCGCGCCCGAGATCGCCGTCTCGAACGTCGCTGTCTGGAGCCTGATCCGGGAGAGCGAGCCGAACGAGGCCGTCGTCTCCCTCATCGATTTCCTTCGGCTGCCCCAATCGGTCCAGACGCTGGTCAGTGAGGGCTCGACTCCGGAGGACGGGTCGACGCTCCTCGTCACGAACTCCGACCGCCTGTCGCCCCTCTACCCTGAGGACGTCGCGTCGACGCGAGCCTTCGTCCAGGCGATCACCCGCCAGTCGGTCAAACTCGTCGCCTCGCTCGCGGGTCTCGATCGGAAGGACCGGTTCGCGTACGACGTGGTGTTCCAGGTGTCCCCCGGTGCGGCGGATGGGTGGGCGAACTCGATCCTGAAGGTCGAGAAGGGCGAGCTCGCTGCGGGATCCGCCGGCCGCCTTCCGACCCCCCTTCGGTCCGTCGATGAAGTGGGACCGTTCCTCGCCGGCCCGACCGAGTCCCGCACGGTCGACGAATCCGGAGGAGGCTGAGGATGGACTTCGCGGAGGAGGTCCGCTCCAGCCTGGACTCCGTCCTATTCTGGGGCCCGGACCGGACGATGGCGGCCCTCTGCGCCCTCGCCGTCACGCGCCATTCCGTCGGGCCGCTCACGTGGCTCGACATCCGAGACCCCGCCGGTGGCACGGACGACTGTCAACCAATCCTCGAGCGATTGGTCGCGAACGCCCCCCGGTTCTCGACGCGCACGGCCACCGACCTCGCGCCGGTCGATCCGGAGTCGAACCCGGCCCTGTGGACCGTCATCCGGCACGACGAGCCGTCGGCCACGGTCGCGCCGCTGCTCGACTTCCTTCGGTTGCCGCGGATGTTCGAGTCGATCCTGGAGGGGCCTGCGTCCCCCGCGGCGCCGATGGTCCTGCTGTCCACCAACGTCGACCGGATCGTCCACCTCTACCCGGAGGACACGGAGATGACCCGGCGGTTCCACCGCGCGACGAAGGACCAGTCGGTGAAGCTCGTCGCCTCGTTCTGCGGCCCCGGGCGCAACGACCGATTCGCCTTCGGCCACGTGTTCCGCCTCGTCCCGGGCGGAAGTGGGACCCCGGACGCCTGGACCATTCTCGAAGAGAAGGAAGGTGCGCCGGAGTCGCGGCGGGGGGGAATCCCGGTCGATCGGCTCGACTCCGTTCGATCGATCCTCGCGGAATCCCGGAGCTTCCGGGACCCTCTTCGACCTCCGTGAGGCGCTCCGACGGCCCGGACCGGAAGCTTCGGCCGCGAGCCTCGCGGCTCCGGCACCTTTCGGCGCTGGCTAGGCCGAGGGGCTCTCGCCGACAACGGTGATGACGATCTTTCCGCGGGCGCGCTCGCTCTCCAGGTATCGAACGGCGTCGGCGACCTGGTCGAGGCTGTACCGTCGGTCGATCACGGGGAGGAGTTTGCCGTCCCGCAGGAGCCCCCCGATGGCCTCGATGTCCTTCTTGTTCGGTTTCGCGACCAGGAACGCCACCCTTCGACCCGTGGTCTTGGACGTCAGCTTCGATCGCACCATGATCCCGAGCAGCCGGAACATGCCGCTGAAACCGACCAGGATGGCGACCCCTCCGGGGTTGAGCGCCTTCTGGTACTGGGAGATGGAGCGCCGAGGGTGGGTGTCGAGGATCACGTCGAACGTTCGCCCCCCCGCGCCGAAGTCCTCCTTCGCGTAGTCGAGGGCGTGGTCGGCGCCGATCCCGCGCACCATCGAGAGGTTCTCCTGGCTGGTCGATGCCGTGACCTCCGCGCCCATCGACTTGGCGATCTGGACGGCGAACGTTCCGACGCCGCCCCCCGCCCCGTTGATGAGGACGGTCCGACCCGCTCCCACCTGACCCGTGTCGCGGAGTCCCTGGAGCGCGGTGAACGCCGCGATCCCGCAGGTCGCCGCGGCCTCGAACGAGACGTTCGCCGGCTTCAACGCGATCTCCTTCTCGGCCGCCGAGACGTACTCGGCGAAGGCGCCCTCGGCGACTCCGAACACCTCGTCCCCGACGTAGAACTCCGTCGCACCTGGCCGAGGGCCTCGACCGTTCCCGCCATGTCCACACCGAGCCTCGGTCGCTTCGGCTTGGTGAGTCCGTTGACGAGGCGCACCAGGAACGGAGCTCCCCGCACGCGCCGCCAATCGAGCGCATTGACCGATGCCGCGTGGACTTTCACGAGGACCTCGTTCTCCGCGGCCGCGGGCTTCTCGAGGTCCACGACCCGCAGGACGTCGGCCGACCCGTAGCGGGGACAGACAATCGCGTGCATTTCGTCCTCCAACGCGAGGGGAGGCCATGGCGTCGCCCCGACGTCCGAATCCCCACCGGCCAAGGCAGGGAGTTCCTGGCGCGCGGGGCATGGGCCGGCCGACGTGCCCTCGCCGGTCGCGAGCGTCTCCCAGATGCCCGGAATCCCGATGGCAAGAGGCCATAACCCCCACGTGGGTGGGGTCGGACCCATGCCCGGCATAGCGACACTGAAGGCGAACTCGAACGCGAACATCGACGCGACGATCACGGAGATCTCCGCTCCCCGCGAGGTCTCGACCTCCCGCGGACCGTCCCGCGTCGCCGACGCCACGCTGCAAGACGAGACCGGAACGATCACGCTCACGCTCTGGGGCGACGACATCGCGAAGTACTCCGTTGGCCAGAAGGTCCGGATCACCGACGGTTGGGTCAAGGACTTCCGCGGCAAGCTCCAAGTCTCGATGGGCCGGTCCGGCAAGATCGCGACCATCTAGTCGCGGATCGCGCCCCCGGCGCTCGCGACGGAGTTCGGACGCATCGCTCCCTTCGACGCGCCGACCGGCGGTAGGTCGCGTGACGCATCCGCCCGGTTCTCGCCCAGGGAGTCGGGCTGCGAAGCACGGGCGAGGCTTCTTGACACGAGGCTCGTGTCCGTCGCGTAGGCCATCCGAGCCGACGCGACGCTCGCAGGGGTAGGGAGGGATCACGATGCATCGCGCGACGCTCCTCGTCGGGTTGCTCGTCGTCTTCGCCGGGGTGGTGCTGATCGCGACCCATGGCGTCGTGCTCGGCATCAACATCCCGCAGGCGGTCGGGCTACCCTGTAGCGGCGGGGGGAACCAGACGTTCTGCCCGGGATTCGCGAGCTTCAGCGTCGGCGGCGTCGTCCTCCTCGCCGGCCTGCCGATGGTCCTGCGCGGCCTCACGGCGCCCGACCCCGCGGCGATGATGCAGCGGGGCATGATGGGGGGTGGGTTTCCGCCGGAGATCCTCGCCCAGATGATGGCGGCCCAGCGGGCCCAGGCGCCGGTCGCTTCGACCTCGACGCCGGCCTCGACAGCTCCTGTGCGGTACTGCCCGGCGTGCGGGCAGTCGAACATCGCGGCCGCCGCGTTTTGCAATCGCTGCGGGAAACCGATGCCCCCGGCCACCTAACCTCGCGGCTTCTCGATTGTCGCTCGGGAGCGATTCTCGGACGGACCGGCGGAGCAAAGGTACAAGATAGGGCGCTCGTTACTCGACCGGATGGGCCCCGTCGAGAACTGCTGGACTGCCCGACGAATTCCCACCCGATCGATCGTTCGACTCCTCGCCGTCCTCGCGATCGTGGTGATCTTCCTCGTACCTTCCAACCTCGCGTTCGGACGGGGTTCCGCCGCCGTTCCCACCGCTCGATCCGGCGGCGTGGCCCCGAGCCCGCACGCCGCCTCGCCTCTGACCGTAGCCGCCGCGAGCTTGTCGGGCGGGCACTACGGTGGCGCAGCAAAGGCACCGCTCGCCCGCCCTGCTGTCGGCGGAGTCAACCCGAAATCGTGGACGGACATCACGAGCGTGGCGGGAGCCGGCCCGTCGGGACGCTGGCTCTCCGCGATGACCTACGACCCGGAGGACAACTACGTCGTCCTGTTCGGCGGGTACGGCAGCAGCGGCGTCGACTCCGACACCTGGACGTTCGCCAACGGCCAGTGGGCGCTCTCCTCGAGCTCCGGGCCGGCGGGTCGCTACGCCGCCACCTTCGTCTGGGACCCGGCGGACCATGAAGGGGTCCTGTTCGGCGGCTACTCCGGAACCGGGATCTACTACAACGACACGTGGACCTACACCCACGGCAACTGGGCGAACATCTCGGGCTCGACGAACCAGACCCCCGGGGCCCGGTGGCGGGCCTCGATGGCCTACGACGCCGGCGACGGCTACGTTGTCATGTTCGGCGGGACCAACGCACTCTCGGTCACCTACTCCGATACGTGGGAGTTCAAGGGCGGGTTCTGGACCAAGTTGAACGTCACCGGCAGCCCGCCGGGGCGCTTCCGCGCCTCGATGGCGTACGACCCGGTTGACAACTACACCGTCCTGTTCGGCGGCTGCACGTCCACCTGCCCGGACTCAACGACCTGGAAGTACCAAAACCTGACCTGGGCCGCGTTGGCCCCCACCTCGCATCCGGCGGCCCGCGTCTACTACGGGATCACCTACTCACCAATCGCGAAGACGCTCCTGCTGTTCGGCGGCTCGTCGTCGTCGGCCTCGAACGTCCCGCTCGCCGACACGTGGAACTTCACCAACGCGTCGTGGACCTCCCTCACCACGTCGCTGGCCCACTCGCCGACGGCCGTCGCCTACCTCGAAATGACCTTCGACGCGGGCGACGGCTACGTCCTGATGTTCGGCGGGCAGTGGGCGAACCTCTCCTACAGCAACCGGACCTACGTTCTCGGGCCTTCCATCCTCGGTAAGGTCTCGGCATCGCCCAGCGCGATCGACCTCGGCCAGAGCACGAACATCAACGCGACCCCGATCGCCTACGCGAGCTACGTGTCGTACAACTACACCTCGCTGCCGACCGGCTGTTCGGCCGGCAACGTCTCGACCGTCGCGTGCACGCCGACCACGACCGGAACGTTCCCGGTCGTCGTGAAATTGAACGATTCCTCCGGGTCGCCGGTGTTCGAGAACACGACGGTGGTCGTGAGCGCGGACCCGGGAATCACGCAGTACTCCGTCAACTACCCGAACGTCACCGTCGGCTCGGCGGCGACGCTGCGCACCGTCGCCACGGGTGGGACCGGCACCTACTCGTACCACTACGCGGGTCTCCCGACGGGCTGTGGCACGGTCAACACCGCGAACCTCACCTGCGTGCCGACGACCGCGGGCGTGTTCACCGTCCAAGTGACCGTCACGGACACGGCCGCGTTCCACGTCTACGACAACCTCTCGGTCACCGTCAACCCGAAGCCGAACGTCACCTCGATCGTGGCGCTCCCGACCGCGCTCGATGTCGGCCAGTCGGTGACGATCCGCGCGACCCTCACCGGGGGGACGGACCCGATCACCTACTTCTACTCGGGACTCCCGGCCGGCTGCGCCACGACGAACAGCTCGACGCTCACGTGCGCTCCCAGTGCTATCTACAACAGCCTCGTGGTCGTGAACGCCACCGACCGGTTCGGATGGTACTCGGCGGCCTCGGTGCCGTTGGTCGTCAACGCCGACCCGACGTTCGCCTCGACGGCCGCCTCCCCGGGCGCCTTCGACGTGGGCACCCTCGTCCACCTCTGGGCGAACGCCACGGGGGGTACCGGCACGCTGACCTACCAGTACCTGAACCTCCCGGCCGGCTGCACGCCCTCGAACACCTCGGCGACGTCGTGCACCCCGCAGGTGGCGGGGTCGTTCTCCGTGACCGCCCAAGTGACCGACAACGTGGGTTTCATCGTCAACGCGACGCTCTCGTTCACCGTCAACCCGGCCGAGACGCTCAACGCGGTCACGATGACGCCCGGGACGATCGACGTCGGCGGGACGGTCATGATCAACGCCACGCCGTCCGGTGGCACGGCGCCGTTCACCTACACGTACCGCGGCCTGCCCGCCGGGTGCGCTGCCTCGACGATCGATGGGACGCTCGCCTGCTCGCCCCGGACTCCTGCCAGCTACCAGGTCTCGGTCAGCGTCAAGGACGCGTCGGGGGTGCTAGTCACGAGCGCCGGCACGATGGTGGTCCACCCCGACCCGACGCTCTCCAGCTTCCAGGCGACGGCGAACCCAGCGACGATCGGGGACACGTTCCAGATCCAGGCGAACGCGACCAACGGCACGAAGCCGTACACGTTCACCTACTCCGGACTGCCGACGGGATGCGTGTCGGCCAACCAGTCCTCGCTCAGTTGCACGGCGACCGGCACCGGTCACTTCGTCGTCCACGTCGTCGTGAAGGACGTCCTCGGGGTCTCCGTCTCGGGCGACACCTACGTCAACGTGACCTCGAAGGCGTCGACCTCGGTCCTGGGGCTCGCCCCGCTCGAGCTGTACGGAGCGCTCGCGGTGCTCGCGATCGTGGTCGTCGCCGCGATCGCCTTCCTCCTGATGCGTCGGAAGCCCCCGGCGGCGAAGCCCGCGAAGGCGGCGCCAGAAGCCTGGACCGAAGAGGAATCGACCTCCAATCCCTGAACCGCCGGACGTGGCAGGCGACCCTGCCTGGCCGATGGGCACCGCGAGAGACCTCGCTCGGGCGGGATTGAAATCTCGAATTCGGCCGACGCGAACCCGCCCCTCTCGCCCTCAACGGGTAAGGGCAATCCGCCCCCGAAGCGCCGACGGGGCTTCGGGGGCGCTGGGCAACCTCGTGCGACTTAGGTGATCAGGATCGAGTGGAGCATCGCTCCGTCGCCAAACGTGCCGAAGTTGAGCCAAGCGTTCCCGCCCGAGTGGCTGATCGTCGCCTGGTAGCCTCCCTCGCTGACGAACTCGTACGAGTAGAATCCGAAGGACAGGTAGTACGTGTGGCTCGTCACGAGCCCGGGTGCCTTGATGTGCCAGACCGCGGGCCCGTGGAACGAGAACGTTCCCGGCGCGCCCGAGGTCGACATCGAGCAGTTCCCCGAGTTGCAGACCTCGAAGTCGGACGTGGCGCTCGTTACTCCCATCCACGAGCCGTTCCCGCTCGGGAAAAAGACCGAGCCGTTCGTGCCGTCGAAGACGTCTGCGAGGACGCCAACGCTGACGGACGCGGTCGCGGAGCAGTAGAAGAACGAGTTGTTCCCCGACGGGACCGAGCAGCGGCCGACGTGGAGGGAGTTCCCGCCATCGACCTGGATCGACCAGCTCAGCGTGATGTGGTCCGTGCCCGGGAGGACGACCAGCGGGATCACCGTGTAGATCGACTCGAACGTCGAGGCCGACCCCGATGAGTTCGTCGCGCAGGTGTGGGAAGAGGCAGTACCGGAGTATCCCGCGACACCGGTCCGCCAGTGGAAGAACGGAGGGGTCACGATGGTGGAGGTACTGCAGCCGTTCTTGTAAACGGACGACATGACGTACGTCGTGGCACCCGTGTAGGGCGCCGTGATTCGGATCGTCTGCACCACGGTCAACGGGGAGACCGCCGCTGTCACGGGCAGAAGGAGCGCAATCAACGTCACGAGCCCGACGCTCCCCGTGGCCATCGCGCTGAGCCAGTGCGCCCGGCGCCGCCGCATCGTTCTCGGAATCGGTTCGCTGCGCGATGCGGGCATCTCAGTTCTCCCTCACCGCCCGAGGCGGCAGTCTCGCGAAGGCAACCGCCTAGATACGCTTCCAACCGCGGTCGGCGGTGGACGCGAGGGTTCTCCGTGCGACGTTCGTGTCGCCCCTCGGACACCGCCCCCGCTCGTCGGTTGCCTCGAAACCGCTGCACCCCGGCCCACGCTGGGAAAGGGTTGTCGACCCCCGGAGACCCGAACGGTCCTCGGGGGCGAGTGGTCCGACGCGCCGGACCTAGGTGATCACGATCGAGTTGAGCTTCGCTCCGTTCCCGAAGGTCCCGAAGTTGAGCCACGCGCTGCCGTACGAGTGGCCGAGCGTCGCACCGTAGGCTCCCTCGTCAGCGTACTCCTGTCCGTAGAACGAGAACTCGAGGAAGTACGAGTGGCTGGGCACGAGCCCGGGCGCCTTGAAGTGCCAGACCGCTGGCGCGTGGACCGAGAACGTTCCCGGCGCGCCGGAGGAGTACGTCGAACAGTTGCCCGAGTAGCAGTACTGCGTGTAACTCGCGCCGCTCGACACGCCCCACGAGCCGTTCCCCGTCGGGAGGAAGTACGACCCGTTGGTGGCGTCGATGACGTAGCTGTAGGCATACAGGCTGCTGGAGGCGCTCGCGTAGCACTCCGAGAACGACGAGTTGTTCCCCGAAGGCATCGCGCAGGCGCCGACATGAAGCGAGCTCCCGCCGTCGGCCTTGATCGACCAGCTCGCGGTGATGTGGTTCATGCCCGAGAGGACGACCAGGGGGACCTCGGCGTAGATCGACTGGTAGGTGGAGGAGTAGCCCGAAGCGCTCGTCGCGCAGGTGTGCGACGACGCGGAGCCCGAGAAGCCGCCGTCACCGGTGCGCCAGTGGAAGAACGCAGGGGTGACGAGCGACGAGGTGCCGCAGCCGCTCGCCGAGACCGACGAGCTCGTGCTCACGACCGCGCCGGTGTAGGGAGCGGTGATCTTGATCGTCTGCATGACCGTCATCGGGGCAACGGCCGCGCTCACGGGCAGGATGAGCGCCATCAGCGCCACAAGCCCGAAGGTTCCCAGGGCCATTGCGCCCAGCCAGTGGCCTTGGTGTCGACGCATCGTGTTCGGAATCGAATCTCGGACCAATTCGCGCATCTCGGTTCTCCCATACCGCCAGGGGCGGCGGTCCCGCGAAGGCACCCGGCTACATACACCTCAGCCCACGGGCCGGTCCCGCGCGCCGGCCCTGCGGACCCGCCTCGATCCTCCCGGCGGGTCCGGGCGACGGCGCATGTCGCGACCCACCGGGTTCACCCTGACGGCCCCGGCCGGGGCTCCCTCAGCCGGAGAACTCGATGACGGTCATGCCAGCGCTTCCGAAGCAGCGCTCGTTGCTGACGAGGTGCGGGCGAAGTCGCCGTCCGACCGCTCCCGCGAGCACGAAATAGGTTCCGAGCTCCCCCTCGGGCTGCGCCTCCCGCCACTTCTTCCGGTCCAGTCCGGCGACCGACTCCCAGTCGGAGCGGAGCATCCGCTCGATGACCTCGGCCTCGATCGCTTCCCCCTCGGGCCAACGCGCTCCCTCGGGGCCGAACGAGAACTTCGAGAAGTTGTGGAGGATCTGGCCGGTCGCGACGATTCCGACCGATTTCCCCGAGGCCTCGCTCGCCCGAGCGACCTGCTCGCCCCACCGCACGTGGTCGGCGGCGCTGGCGTCCGTGGTCGAAAGGGCGACCACCGGGATGCGAGCGGAAGGCGCCAGCGGGTGGAGGGCGGACCAAGCGCCGTGGTCGAGGCCCCACTCCTGGCTCTCCTGCACGGCGACCCCCGCCGCGCGGCCGGCCGCGACCAACGCACGTCCGAACTCGGGCTCGCCCGGCGGCTCGTACCGGTGACCGTACATCGCGGGCGGAAACCCCGTGAAATCCTCGATGAAACGCGGGCGGGGGCTCGTGTCGACCAGGAACGAGCCGCGGGTCCGCCAATGGGGAGAGGCTACGACGAGAACGTCGGGTCGAATGCGATGTTCCAGGTCGAGCCCGCGCAGCGAGGCCACCGTCTCCTCGCCGCCCACTCCCAGCACCGCCGGGTCGATCAGGTTGGGTGCGTTGGGCGCGAGGACGCCCCAGACGACACCGCGGTGCGGGGACGGCGGCATGGAATCCCAGTACGAGGCGGCCGAATCGGGCACGCTACCCGGTGCGGCGGGGCCCAGCAAGCGCTCTCGGGGGTAACGTGAACGGCAGGGAGACCCGGGTCGGGGTCCCCAGCACGGTCATTCTTCCGACGGCTCCCCGCCGGACGAGGGGGCCGCGTGCAGGCAGTCGAGCTGCTCCATGATCGGGGGCCAGGGGGGCTTCGTCAGGAGGTGGCCGGCCCTCACCCGCTTGGTCTCGAGGTAGCGAGCGTTGAACGGGTTCGGAGAGACCTCGAGCGGGATCCGCCCGGCGATCCGGGTCCCGTGGACCTTGAGGTCGGCGATCTTCGCCGGGTTGTTCGACATCAAGAGGATGGAGCGGACCTTCAGCACGCGCAGCATCGCGGCCGCGACGGCGTAGTCCCGCTCGTCGGCACGGAACCCAAGCGCCTCGTTCGCCTCGATCGTGTCGAGGCCGAGCTCCTGGAGCCGGTAGGCCTTGATCTTCGCCTCGAGGCCGATGCCACGTCCCTCCTGTCGGAGGTAGAGGAGGACGCCGGTCCCGCGGCGCTGGATCTCGGACATCGCGAGCTCGAGCTGCTCGCGGCAGTCGCACCGCAGCGACCCGAACGCATCGCCCGTGAGACACTCCGAATGGAGGCGCACCGGCACTCGCTCCTTGTCGGCGACCTCGCCGAGAACGAGCGCGGCGTGGTCCTTTCCGTCGGCGGGGCTGTGGAACGCCGCGACGTCGAACTCGCCGAAGCGGGTCGGTAGGTCGGCGACCGCGACGACGCGGACCGCCTTCGCGGACCCCTTCGAGCGGCCGGAGTCGGTCGATTGGACCAACTCCTCCAGCGACGGTTTCGGTAGCCCCATCGAGCCGGCCCCTCGTGGGACCGTGGCGACATCTTCGCCACCCCTCATGACGGTTGCCGGTGCCGGAACGGGCGAGTCGCCGAGTTCCCCGTCCCGGAACCTGGCCCGAATCGCCGACGGCGTCCGAGGGCCCACGGCGAGCCGGGGTGCCGGTCGTTCACGCCCGCCGCGGGTGGGCCGGCGCGGCGCGACGACCCGCCCCTCGCGGGTCGGAGGGGAACTCGGTCCGGAGCAGGAGGGCGAGCAGGTGGTCGTGCTTGCGCTCGTCCGATTCCATGCTCTCCCAGAGGATCCGCATGACGCCCCCGAGCCGCGGGCCGGGGCTCTCCGAAGGGCTCCCTTCGGCGGCGTGCTCCCGGTCGATGAGCCGTTCGACGTCGGCCCGCGTGATGCCTGAGGCGACCGTGGAGGAGATGCCCCGGTCGAGGTACGGGGCGAGGGCGGCGACGATCTCGGCGTGGCGGAGACTATCGGACGCGATCTGGCGGAACACGGCGCGCGTGAGCTCGTCGCGCGAACGCTGGGCCAGCCGCATGCACTCGGATACCGCCGCCTGCTCGCCCGCGATGCGGCGGCGGATCCAGCGGCTGTCGGCCCGCGACGGGTGATCGGGGCGGCGTGTCGCGCCGGACCCCGAGCCGGCGGTTCCGCCGGGACCACGCGCCAGCTCGGCCGCCGCCGCGAGCAGAACCTCGGTCGCTCGTTCCTGCCCCCGGGCCGTGAGCAGACGTTGCGCGGTCCGGCGGACGACCGCGCGGGTCGTCTCGTCCGTCTCCCACCGCTCGAGCGGCGCTCGCAGGCGCTTTCCCGTGAGGTACTGGGAGATCGCCGACGGGACGAGCCCGAGGGTGACGCCGGCCTGCCGCTCGGAGAGCCCGAACCCCTCGACGAGCTCGCGAGCCACGAGACCCTGCGCGACCTGGACCCAGACGCCGGCCGACGGGGCCGGCTCGCCGGCGGCGTTGGTTCGCGGCATGCTGGTCCGGGCCTCCCCGCCTCGAGGCGGACGGACGTTCACAGTGTGATAAATACGTGCCTCAGCGTCACAGGAGAGCAGAGTTTATGCCCCGACCGAGGTAGGCGGCGCCCGTCGGATGCTGCCCCTCCCGCTGTTCATCGCCCTGCTCGCGGTGATGGGGCTGTCGATTTTCCTCGCGCTGCCGCTGGTGCTCCACCCCCGCGCCCAGGGTCGCGGGGCCGTGTTCCTCAACGCGGGCGCGATCGGCATCCTCCTGTTCCTCCTCGCCGACATCTTCGGCAACGTGCTGCCCCTGATCGCGAGCCCGAACTCCGCGTTCCAAACTCAGTCGGTGCCCGACGCCGTGTTCCTGGTGGGCGTCGTCGGCGCCTTTCTCGCCTTGATGGTCCTCACCAGCCCGCACCGCGCGCCGGGGCTCACCACGCCGGTTCGGATGGCGCTCGTCGTCGCCATCGGCATCGGCCTTCAGAACTTCACCGAGGGACTGGTGTTCGGCGCCGTCTGGCCCGCGCAGGCGACCGGCCTCCTCGCCGTGATCTTCGTTGGTTTCGTGCTCCAGAACGTGACCGAGGGTCTCCCGATCGCCGCTCCGTTCTTCGGCTCGGGGAAGCCCCCCGTCCGGCTCGTCGTGGTCCTGTTCCTCCTGGCCGGACTCCCGACCATCCTCGGGGGAGGGCTCGGCTACTTCGCGAGCTCGACCACGGTCGACCTGCTGTTCGACGGACTGGCGATCGGAGCGATCGCCTACGTGCTGCTCCCGATGACCAAGGCGGCGCTGCGCCCGGCGTCCTCGCCGGACCCCTCCCACCTTCGCGAGCGGCTCGTCTACTTCGGGGTCCTCACCGGCTTCGTGGTAGGATTCCTCGTGAACGCCATCTGAGCGTTCGTCCGGCGCTGGCTCGCGGCTAGGCGGGAAACCACTCGTCCCCGTCGTCCGCCGTCGCGGGGGGCGGAGTTGGCGTGAGCTCGGGGGAGGATCTCGTGCGGGAGCGACCTCGCAGGAAGGCCCGCGTCTTCTCCCGATGGCAGTCGCGGCACAGGGTCTGGAGGTTCGCGGGGTCGAGGGGCGGGCCGCCCCGCGCGATCTCGACAATGTGGTCGACCTCGAGGGCCCGCACCCGGAATCGGTGGCCGCAACTCCGACAGGTGAACCGGTCGCGGTGGATCGCGTAGGTTCTCGCCGCATCCCAGAAATAGCCGCCCTGGAACCTCCACTGGCACAAGCGGGAGCAGTAGGGGGTTCGACGGGAGCGAAGCTGCGAGCCGCAGCTCACGCATCGCTGGGCGTGCCGCGCCTCCCGCTTCCGTCGGGCCCCTTCGGTGAACCACCGCGCCGAATCCCTCAGCAGGCGGGCGGGAAGGGGCGGGGGTGCGGCCGTCACCGTCCGTCGGGGCATCCCACGCCCCGATGAACCCAACGCTTCCAGAGGAATCGGGGACGACGCGTCGGGGCCTCGGTTCATTAGCACCCCGCCCCCTTACCGGGACGAGGTCCCCCCCGGAATCGACGCCGAGAGGACGGTCGAATGGATTCGCGAAGCTCCGAGGCGCCCCATGACCGTAGGTTACAGCGTCGGGGGCGATCGAATTCGCCCGCCTCGGGACATCTCGCGGCGAGGCGCGCATGACCTCCGGTCTCGACGAGGCGGTCGGGATTGCCCTCCTGCTCGCGACGATCGGCTTCTCGGCCGCGAGCGTGCTGCTCCTCCAGCGCGGCCGGTCGGGCGAGTCCGTGATGGACGGGATGGTCCAGCTCGTCTTCCTGCCGGAGAAGCGGCGCGCGTACCTCTGGATCATGTCCGTCGAGGGCAGCCTGTTCGTGCTCAGCGGCATCGTCCTCGGGGTGTTCCTGCTCACCGGCTGGCCGCTCGACCTCGGGTTGCTGGCCTTCGTGCTCCTGTTCCTGGCCGCCATCGCGATGATGTCGTGGCGCACCGTCCTCGGGCTGCGCCCCACGGTCCTTACCGAGGAGCAGAAGGAGACCGTTCGGCGAGAGCTCCCGAACTCCCTCTCCGGGCTCGCCTTCATCCCCCTGCAGGGGGAGGAGCCATCCGACCCTTCGTCGCGACGCCTCTTCGTGGTCTCGGTCGAGCCCTCGCCCGAGGGGGACCCGGGCGTTCGGAGGTCCCGTCGGTCTCGGCGGGGCGGGGCCGCCGGGCTCGAACCCACCGGGAGCGAGCTTCTGGGCGGGCGATGAAGGCTCGGCCCGATCTGACGTAGTCCTAGGCCCCTGGCCGGAATCCAAGGTCCGCGGGACGACTGCGGACGTTCTCCGACCTCCGGTTCTGTTCCGACGGGACGGTCCCGACGGACCGACCGAACCCCGACCGCAATCGACCGATCGGCGACCGGGACCCGTGTCCGACGACCCCCACCGCGCGGGCAACCGCTTTCTTCGCCGGAGCTCCGGTCGGTACGAAGCATGGGATTTCCGCTCGGGGACTGGATCGACGCGCACTCCGACGTGCGCTTCAACCTCGGCCAAAGCGGCATGATCGGCTCGCTGCGGGCGTACGACCGGGCGATCCGACGACTGCCCGAACCGAACGCGGAGCGACTTCAGGCTTCGCTCGCGCGGCTGGTCGGCGTGCCGACGGACGCGCTGTTTATGACGCACGGCGCCACCGAAGCGAACGGTCTCGTGCTGCACTATCTGGCCGTCGGCCACCGCCGCCGGCTCGGCCGGACGCCGCGATTCCGGGTCGGGTCCCCGGAGTACCCTCCCCTCGCCGCGGCCGGGCGAGCCGCGGGGATGGACGTGGTCGGCGAACGCCAGCCCGCGGACCTCAGCGTGCTCGCCGCGCCGAGGAACCCCCGCGGAACGGCCGTGGGAGAAACGGAGCGGGAAGCGTTCTCGCGCGGAACCCGCTCGGTTCTGGTCGATGAAACGTTCCGCGAGTTCACCGACCGGCCGTCGGCCGCGCGGACCCGGGCGCCCGGTCGCTGGTGCACCGGAACGTTCACGAAGGTCTACGGCGCCGATGCCGTTCGGGTCGGCTTCGTGGCCGCGCCGCCGGAAGAGGTCGCCCGGTTCGCGACCTACCATCCGATGGTGACCGACCGCGTACCGCCGCACTCCGTCGCCTGCGCGCTCGCCCTCCTGAGGGACCGGGACGAGGTGCTCTCGGAGAGCCGCCAGATCCTGCGCGCGAACGAACGGGCGCTCCGCGAACAGTTCCCGGACCTTCCGGAGCTCGCCGCGCCCGTCTGGTTCGACCGGGTCGCCGACGGGGACCGGCTTGCGCGGCGCGCCCTGCGGGCGAGCGTGCTCGTCTGTCCCGGCTCGTACTTTGGAGTTCGCCGCGGAGTGCGCCTCGGCCTCACGCGCCGGAGCTTTCCGGCCGCGCTCGCCGCCTACCTCACGGTGCGTCGGTCGGCCACCTAGCCCACGGCGGGCCACCGGCCCGGCTACTTCTCGAAGCTGGGGGGGCCCGTGTCGCGGAGGACGTTCGAAATCCCCCGCCGGACGGAGGCGAGGCGCTCCGCCGGAACGACGCGGGGCGGCTCGGGCGCGACGCCGGAGCGCTCGCGCAGGAACGTCTGCGCGAACCGACGCGCCCCCTCCGGATCCGTCTGCTGGGACATCAGGAACCCGCGGGCGAGCTCGGTCAGGACGGCGCGGGGGGGTACAACGTCGTCGAGGGGGAGCGTCGTCCAAAGCTCCCGCCGGCCCGGCGGCCGTTCGCCCGACGACATCTATCGGCGTCGAGCGGGAGTTCCCACCTTAAACCCGAATGCTCCATCGGGTCGGCGGCCGACGGTCCCGGCCGCCAATCCTTTTGGTCTCACGAGCGCTCCGAGGGCCGCCATGCCCGCCACGAGCGCCAAAGGGTCCGTTCCCCCAGCCGTCCCCCGAGACGCGCCGGACCCCGCGCGGGGCGTCCGCATCGTCACGCCGATCCCGGGCCCGAAGGCGAAGAAGATCATCGCGGGCGACGACCGCTACATATTCACCAGCACGAAAACCTCCCCCGTTGCCGCGGCGAGCGCCTCGGGGGTCTGGGTCACGGACGTCGACGGGAACCGGATCCTCGACTTCACGAGCGGCGTCGGCGTCGTCAACACCGGTCACTGCCACCCGGACGTCGTCCGGGCGATCCAGAAGCAGGCCGGCGAGTTGATGCACTTCGCCGGGACCGACTTCTACTACGAGAGCCAAGTCCGGCTCGCCGAGCGATTGACGGCGCTCGTGCCCGGCGACTTCCCGAAGAAGGTGTTCTACACCAACAGCGGGACCGAGAGCGTCGAGGCGGCGCTGAAGCTCGCCCGCTGGCACCGCCAGCGTCCGCTCACGATCGGGCTCCTTGGCGCGTTCCACGGCCGCACGATGGGGTCGCTCACCATGACCGCCTCGAAGACGACGCAGCGCGCCCGGTTCCAGCCGTTCGCGGGTGGTGGGCACCACATCCCGGCGCCGAACTGTTACCGGTGCCCCTACCAACTCGAGTATCCCAGCTGCGACCTCTACTGCGCCAAGATCCTCAAGGAGCTGTACTTCGAGACGTCGATCCCGCCCGAGGACGTCGCCGCCTTCATCGCCGAGCCGGTGATGGGCGAGGGCGGCTACATCGTGCCGCCGCCCGGCTGGCACAAGACGATCCAGTCGATCTGCAAGGAGCACGACATCCTGCTGATCGACGACGAGGTCCAGGCCGGCATCGGCCGGACCGGCAAGTGGTTCGCCATCGAGCACCACGGCGTGGTGCCGGACATCGTCGCGACCGCGAAGGCGTTGGGGAGCGGCCTTCCGATCGGGGCGATGATCGCCCGCAAGGACCTCGACTACCCGCACCAGGGCGCCCACTCGAACACGTTCGGCGGGAACCTGGTCGCGGTCGCCGGTGCGCTCGCGACCCTCGACGTCATCGAGCGCGAGAAGCTGCTCGACAACGCTCGGATCCAGGGCGACCACCTGAAGAAGCGACTGAAGGAGCTCCAGGCGAAGCACGAGGAGATCGGCGACGTGCGGGGCCTCGGGCTCATGGTCGCGACCGAGTTCGTCGTGAGCGCCTCCGACAAGACCCCCAACGTCCGCCTCAAGGACCGCGTGGTCGAGGAGACGTACAAGCGCGGGCTCCTCCTGCTCCCCTGCGGGAAGTCGTCGATCCGCTACATCCCGCCGTTGATCGTGCGGCGCGAGGAGATCGACGAGGGCGTCGAGGTCCTCGACGAGTCGATCACGGCGGCGCGGCGCCGCGGATGAACGTCGGCCGCCTGAAGGACGGCGCGATCGTCGTCACAGCCGAGCCGGACCCGACCCCCGGCCCCGGGGAGGTCGTCCTTCGGCTCGCCGCCTGCGGGATCTGCGGCACGGACCTCGAGAAGCTGCGGGGCAACTACCGCACCGCCGGGAAGATCGGTCACGAGCCGGTCGGCGTTGTCGACCGAGTCGGCCCGGGAGTCTCGGGCCTCTCGCCCGGCGAACGGGTGTTCGTCCATCACCACGTCCCGTGCTACGAGTGCGCGGTCTGCCGACGGGGGGACCTCACCTTCTGTCCCCGCTACTCCTCGACCAACATCGAACCCGGTGGGTTCTCCGACCGCATCCTCGTTCCCGCCGAGAACGTCGCGCGCGGCGCCATCCTCCCGCTCCATGCCTCGGTCGGTTGGGACGCCGGCACCCTCCTCGAACCGGCCGGTTGCGCGCTCACAGCCTTGCGACGGGTGGGCTTCCGGTCCGGGGATTCGGTGTTCGTCGTCGGGCTCGGCCCGGTCGGAATCCTCTACGGTCTCGTGGCGCGGGCGCTGGGTGCCTCCTGGGTCGGGGGCGCGGAGATCGCTCCGCTGCGACGCGCCACCGCAGTGAGGGCCGGCTTCTCCGCGGCGGTCGACCCACGCGACGCCGCCAGCGTCGAGCGCGAGGTGCTCGGAGCCACGGGGGATGCGGGCGTGGACCTCGCGGTCGCCGCGACCGGGGTGCCACCGGCGCTCGCCCTGGCCGCGCGGTTGGCGCGCCGGGCCGGTACGCTGAACGTCTTCGGACTTCCCGAGGCCGGTCGTCCCTTGGAGGCCGACCTGCAGGAACTCTACCTGCGCGGTGTGCGAGTGATCCCTACCTACGCGACCACCGAGCGCGACATCGCGGACGTGCACGCGCTCCTCGTCGAGCGGCGGCTCGATCTCGGAGCGCTGGTCAGCCACCGCATCCCGCTGCCCCGTCTCGCCGAGGCGTTCGCGCTGGCGGGCCGGCCGGACGAGGCCGTCAAGGTCGTGGTCACCGGACCGGCGTACTCCGGCTAGGGCCGCCCCGGGTGCGCAAGCCCCTTCCGCGCTCCCCTGCTCGGCAATCGGACGTCGCATGGGCGAACCAGATGGCTCGGTCCGGTCGGACGCGGTGAGGGGGTTCGCGCCTCGCACCGTCGTGATCACCGGCGCGACCTCGGGGATCGGCCTCGCGACGGCCGTCGCGCTCCGTCCCCGGGTCGAGACCCTCGTCCTGGTGGGCCGGGACCCGGCGCAGCTCGCCGCGGTGTCGCGATCGCTCTCCTCGGGGGAGTCCGGCGCGGCGATCCGGACCCACGTGGCCGACCTTGCGCGGATCGCCGACGTCCGACGGCTCGCCGCGGAGCTCGCCGCCGCCTACCCGACGATCGATGTGCTGGTCAACAACGCGGGCGCGTACTTCGCCCAGCGAGAACGTACCGCGGAAGGCATCGAACGAACCTGGGCGCTCAACGTGCTCGCGCCGTACCTCCTGACGCGACTCCTCCACGGTCCGCTCCGGGCCGCGGCCCCGTCGCGCGTGGTGAATGTGGCATCCGCCGCGCACGTGGGGGCGAAGCTCGACTTCGAGGACCTCGAGGCGGCCGGTCGCTATTCGGGGTTCCGGACCTACGGACGGTCGAAGCTCGCCCTCATCCTGCTGACCCACGAGTTCGCGCGGCGATGGTCGGAGGACCGGATCGCCGTGAATGCTCTGCACCCGGGGTTCGTGCGCACCCGGTTCGCCCACGACAACCGGGGCGTAACCGCCCTAGCGATCCGCGCCCTCGCCGGTGCGTTCGGGATCTCTCCGCGGCGGGGCGCGGTGACCTCCGTCCACGTCGCGGCCTCCCCCCAAGTCGAGGGGACGTCGGGTGCCTACTTCGTCCGGGGGCGCGCGGTTCGCTCGTCCGCGGTTTCGTACGACGGGGCGGCCGCGGCCCGATTATGGCGCGTCTGCGCCGAGCGGGTCGGCCTCCCGGATGCCGAATAAAGGTACATACGGCCGCGCGGCCTCCCAAATTGAATGCGCTGGGTCGGAGTCGCGGCGGCGGTCCTTGCGGTCGTGCTGATGGCCCTCCCATCCGCCATGGCCACGGGGACCCACCCGACCACCGAGGCGTCGCGGCCGGCCGCGGCGCACGCTCCGCTCCTCGCACCGCCCCCCACGGGGTCGCAGCTCCTCCGGGGCCTGCTGCAGCACAATCTGTCGATCCCGTCCGCCGGTCCCACGCCAGTCTCCGCCTACCAGGAGACCCCTCCCCCGCCGGTTCCCAACACCATGCCGACCGTCGTCCGGGTGGTGACGAACGGCCAAGGCTGCTGCTACTACGTCAACCAGACACCGGCGGGCGGACCGTGGGACTCGGTCGTGCTGAACTACACGGGCACCGTCGTGGGCGGAGTTTACGACTCCTCCTACCGGGCCTACATCGGCGCGGCGGAGGTGCTCTACGGGACCACACCGGAGTACGGGACGTGGACCGTCCTCCAGAACGTGACGGAGTACGAGAGCCTTCTCGAGCCCGGCGCGAACTTCACCTTCCTGCTCAGCGCCGCCGTGGTCAGCGGCTATTTCGAAACGTCCCTCACGCTCTCGTTCTACCCACCACCGGGTGGCGCCCCGACTCCGCGCGAACCGTCCCAGGTGATTTCGCTCTGGACCAAGTATGTCCAGGCATCGTTGCCGGTTGTCTCCGCCACCGGGACCGTGCCGTCGGACGCCTCCGCCGTGTCGCTGGAGCTTTGGGCGTACGGGATGGGGCCCAACAACGGCGACGAGTTCTGGTGGGCGTCCACCACGCCCGAGCGCGCGGTCGAGCTGAGCCTGGATGGGAACCCTCTCGCCGCGGTCTACCCGTTCCCCTACCTCAACACGGGGGGCATCGACCTGTTCCTGTGGCGCCCGATCCCCGCGGCGTACACCCTCTCCGACCGACCCTACTCGGTGAACCTCACCGGAGCCCTTGGGGAGCTGGACGGGACCCATACCTACAACGTCACGATCGGGGGCCGGCATGCGCCCGACCCGTGGTGGACCGCCGCCTCCTTGCTCGTTTGGACCGACCCTTCGGTGACGCGTGCGACCCTCACCGGCTCGGCCGCAACCTGGCCGTCTCCCAACACGGTCGGAGGCACGGTCACGTCGACCACGTCGTTCCACTACCAGTCGACCCTCACGACCGCGGCCGGCCCGGTGAACGTGTCGACGACGGGGAGCGGATCCTTCCGCGAGACGCAGACCCAGTTCAACGGGGGAACCAACGGGTCGAGCTGGTCGAACTTCACCCAGACTTCCGCGCTGGCGACCCAAACGACGGTCGTCGGGCCGAACGGCACCGCGTTCGCGAACGCCACGCGCGCCTTCACCTTTGGAACGGACCTCGGGACCGGTCCGTTCGTCGAGTCGTCCAGCACGGGGGGCGGGTATCCGATCTTCGGGAACGTCTCGTCGTACATGCTCCAGTTCCAGCAAGCTTGGACCGAGATCGCCACTATCACCTCATTCGCGATCGCCGGCGGCCGCTCCTCGACCTCTGACGCCCTTGACAACGAAGTGACCGGCGCCAACGGGATCTTCAACTCGGAGGACAAGCTCACTTCCGCGACTGCGTCTCCGACGTTCCTCCAATTTGGGTTCGTGCAGGCCGCGACGCCGAAATACACGGCCGAACGGACCACCGGTCCAGCGGGATCGTCGGCCTACTCGCACATCATGTCGGGATCCGACTACCAACCGACGGATCCCAACCTCTCGGAAACGGTCCTCGAAAATCGGTACGACTCGGTTCCACTCCCTCTCACCGCCACCGTTCGGGCGACCCCCAACCCGCTCGACGTCGGCCAGTCGGTCACGATCTTGGCGTCCGTCACCGGCGGCGCGGGAGTCTACTCCTACGCCTGGACGAACCTTCCGAGCGGCTGCGCGGCGAGCAGCTCGGCCATCATCGCCTGCGCCCCGACCGCGGCGGGCACGTTCCTCCCCTCGGTCGCGGTCGTGGACTCGAGCGGCAACTCGATCGTGACCGCCCCGAGCGTGCTCGTCGTCGCGCCGGCCCTGAACGCGACCGTCGGGACCTCCACGCCCGGCTCCGACGTCGGTCGCCCTCTCTCCTTCTCGACGGCGATCACCGGCGGCACCCCGCCCTTCGCGTGCAGTTGGACGATCGCCGGCGTCGCCGCCACGGACCCGTGCAACGCTTCCGTGCCGGCGGACACCTCCGTCCCCGGTTCGATCATCGCCTCCGTCTCCGTCACCGATGCGGCGGGCGCGGTCGCGAACGCCTCCAGCGGCTCGGTCGTCGTCCACACCCCGCTCCTCCTCGCCTGGGATCCTGCGAACGGGACCGCGACCGTCGGGGTCGCTGCGAACTACTCCCTCGCGGTCGACGGAGGGACTGCCCCGTTCGTCCTGACCTGGTTCGAGGGCAGCTCTGCGCTGAGCGGCCTCAACGGCACGTCCGAGACGCTCGTCCCCACGACGGCCGGGAACCTCACGATCTCGGTCCGCGCCACCGACGCGGCGGGCGCGTCGGCCTCGAGCCCGCCGCTCTCGGTGGTGGTCCACGCCGCTCGGTCGAACGGAACCGGGCCGAGCCCCCACGGCGGGTCGACGGGAAGCGACACGACATTCTGGCTGGCGGTCGGCCTGGGTGCGCTCGCCGGCGTGGAGGCGATTTTCCTGATCGCCCGCCGGATCCCGCCTCGGCCACCCGCGGCCCACTAGGGCGGGCGGGCGTTCGCCAGCACCGCATCGAGCACGTGCCGGCCCGGCGGGATCTCGAAGTTCGGGCCGATGATCGAGTTCCGTACTGTGGCCCCGGCGCCGACGACCGCTCCCTCGAGGAGGACCGAGTTCTCGACGTGGGCCCCGGCGCGCACCGAGACACCGTCGCTGAGCGTGACGTACGGTCCGAACGACCCCCCGTCGGCGGACACGCCACGTCCGACGGCGACGGGTCCCGTCCCGCTGGCTCCACTCGGGAGCGGGCTCGCGCCTCCGCGTCCTCCATCGAACAACAATCGCTGCGCATGCAGAAGCCGTTCGGGCGTGCCGGCGTCCTCCCAGTATCCGTGCGAGCGGAATCCGTAGACGCCGCGGTCGAGGATCCCCGGGACGATCTCCCGCTCGAAGCTGACCGGTCGGCCCCTCGGGATCTGCTCGAGCACCGACTCCGCCCAGACGTGGACGCCCGCGTTGATCCACCGCGAGGGCGCGTCGGCCGGCTCGGGTTTCTCGACGAACCGTTCGATCCGGTCCCGGGCATCGAGCGCCGCGACGCCGTACGGGCGCACGTCCTCGACCTCGTGCAGGTACATCGTGCCGTACGCCTGGCGCTCCCGGTGAAAGGCGAGCAGCGCCGTCACGTTCACGTCGGAGATCACGTCGGAGTTCAGGAGCACGAACGGGTCGCCGATGCCGTCGCCCGCATTCCGCATCCCCCCGCCGGTTCCGAGCGGCTCCGCCTCGGGAACCGTCCGGATCGCGAGCCGAGGGTGCGGGTGGGCTCGGACGTACTCCGCGATGACATCGGCCTTGTACCCCGTCGCGAAGACGGCCCGGTCGACCTCGCGCGGGAGGAGGTCGAGCGCGTGGTAGAGCATCGGCTTCCCGGCGATCGGGATCAATTGCTTCGGCAGATCGTAGGTCACGGGGCGAAGGCGGGTCCCGAACCCCCCGATGAGAACGAGCGCCTGCATCGCGACTTGGGGCGCCGGAGGCGGGCGGCAGGTTAACGGTTCCGGCGCGGCGATGGTGGCCGAACGGGTGGTGCGCCGGCGGGCGAGTGCGAGGGGCGGCGGAGTCGGGTTCTCAGAGTCCCGGCGGTTTGCGGCCGTGCTCGGTCGCGGTCGCGTACTCCTTCTCGACCAGCGTTTTCAGAAGTCGGGCCGGGCTTCCCCAGATCGTCACCCGGCTGAACTTCGCGACCCCGCGGCCGACGCCGAGCGCGACCACGACGCCGCGCTCCCGGTACTGGAACGGCTTCAGGGGCCGCCCGAACCAGTCGGCCACGAGGTTCGCGGCCGCGACGGGGGCTTCGGCGAGGGCCGCCTGCGCCGTGCTCGGCACGATCATGTGCGTCTCGGGGTCCTCGAACTCGACGACGTCGCCGACTCCGAACACTCCGGGCCGTCCATCGACCTGAAGGAACGCGTTGACCTTGATCCGACCGCCCTTGCCGTGCGGCACCGGGAGGGCGCGCACGAACTCGGGTGCCTGGATGCCGGCGGCCCACACCGCGACGTCGAACCCGAACTCCGTGCCGGTGTCGAGCACCACCTTCTCCGGCTGGACCTCGCGCACGTTCGCCCCCTCGTGGAGCACGACCCCCGCCTCGTAGAGCATCGCGCGCGCGTGGCGGACGAGCCCCGCCGAAAAACCGGCGAGGAACGGAAGCGCTCCGCACACGAGGATCACCTCAGGGGGCCGGGCGTCCCGGCGCGTGATCCTCCGCCAGTCCGCGGTGGCGATCTCTGCCGCGACCTCGGTCCCGGTCGAGCCGCCGCCGATGACCAGGACTCGGGGTCGGCGGCCCGGGGGCATCTCGGGCGAGCGCGCCTCGAGCTCGCGCATCGCCTCGGCGAGCTGCATCGCGCCACTGTATCGGTAGACCTGGAACGTGTGCTGGTCCGCGCCCGGAACCCCGTAGAATGCCACGACGTTCCCGAGGCAGACGGCGAGGCTCCGGTACGCGAGGCGCTCCGTCCCGAGGTCGACCTGGCGGGCGTCGAGGTCGATCGACTGCACCGTTCCCTGGCGAAGGGTGATTCCGTCACGACGGACGAGCTCCTCGAGCGGGACCGCGAACTTGCGCTGCGTTCGTTCGCTGTCGGCGATCGTCCCGATCTCGTAGAGTTGGGTCCGCAGGACATGCACGGGGCTTCGGTCGACGAGGACCACCGGGATCTCCTTGTGGCTTCGCCGACGGATCTCGTGCGCGACCCGAAGTCCGGCATACCCCGCCCCCAGGACCACGGCGGGGGCGTCCGGGGACGGAGCGTCGGTCATCGAGGCGAGCGACTCCGGGCTACGGCTTCATCTTTGCCGGGGCCTCGGCCCTGACGTGCCGCGCCTCCCCTCACGTGGGTTGCACGCCCGCGGAGTCGGGGTCGCGACGTTCGACCTGTGGCACACGCTGATCGACCTCCCGCCGTACGCGGAGAGCGACTACATGCGACGGCAGTGGGCCCTCGGCGGAGAGACAGTCGCCGAGGCCGGTCCCGGACCGCTCGCGGCCGGAGAGAGCGAGGCGATGGACCCGTGGGCGGCGTTCCGGCGAGCCTACGAGGAGGCGGTGTCCGCCGCCCGCGATGGCTCGACGATCTCTCCCGCGGACCAGATCCGACGGGCCGCCGCGCTCGCGGGCCGGGTGGCCCGCCCCGCGGCGTACGAGGAACGCCTCGAGCGCCTCGTGGCCGCCACTCCGTTCCGTCCCGTTCCGAAGGCGCGAGCGATGCTGGAGGCGCTCCGGGTGGCCGGCTACCGGCTCGCGTTGATCTCGAACACCGTCGGCGAGCCCGGCCGCTTCCTCGCGAAGGTTCTCGAGCGCCACGGGCTCTCGCGCGCGTTCGACGCGTTCGCCTGGTCGGACGAGCACCCGTGGGCGAAGCCGAGCCCGCAGCTGTTCCAGTTCGCTCTGCGCGCGCTCCGCGCGAAACCGTCCGACGCGGTGCACATCGGCGACGGACCGGCCGACATTCTCGGCGCCCAGTCGGTCGGCTATCGGGCGACGATCCTGTTCGAGGGGAGCGTCGACTACGCTCCGGAATACCGGGCGCTGTTCACGCCCGCCTCGTTGGTCGAGCTCACCCCGACCTACCGGACGAAGCGGCTCGAGGAGATCCCCGAGCTCGTGGACCGAGAGCTCCGCCGTGCCCCTGGGTCGGCGAGGACCTAGGTCGCCGCGGCGGACTCGATGGTGTCGCGAGGCCGCGCGGCTCCCATGGGATCACGGAGGTGCGCGCGGAGCCGCAGTCCCAGGAGGAGGACGCCAGCGACCGCGAGGGGGGCGCCGAAATCGCCGAACACCGTGTAGATGGAGGCCAGGACGAGGGAGAACGTGAGGCTCCCGAGCACGAAGTCCAGGCGGGCCGCGGGACGTCCGTACTCCTCCCGGTGGCGCGCGAGGTGGACCCCGAACCCGACGCACCAGGCGAGGATGGCGACGGCGGCGACCGCCGGCACGGGGAGGAGCGCGGGACCGATCCAGGAGAGCGCAAAGAATCCCCAGACGAAAGCGGCTCCGAGGGAGAACGGACCCAGCACCGACGGCGCGGCGGCCCGGCCGACGCCGAGATTCCCGAGGCCCCGCGGAGCGCGGCGCGCGACGACGATCAGCACCGCGATGGCGGCGACGGAGGCGACCACGAGTCCCACGGAGGGGATCTCGGTTCGGTTGAACAACACGAACATCGCCGCCACCGTCACCACGAACGTCGCCAGCACGAATCCGAGCGCGCGGCGTCTCGGGAGGAACGACCGGCCCTCGGTGTCCGGGAACAGGAGCGCGATGACCGCGATCGGGAGCGCGATGCTGAAGATCGCATGGAACGTGGCCAGCTCGGCGGCCCAGACCCAGTTGACGCCGATCCAATGGCCGTACACCGCCAGATGCCCGACGCCGGCCGGTCCGAAGAACGTCTTCGTGCCGAGACCTTCCTCGGCGATCCCATAGGCGGCTCCCAGGAGCAACACGGTCGGCCACCCCGTCTGCCAGCGGACCTTCGCTTCCCGGATCAGGAGGACGCCGGCCCCGTAGAGCCCCACGAGGAACACGGCGCTCAGGGGGTTCAGGAGGGGCAGGAGCACGAACGTCGACCCGGTGAGGAACTCGGCGAACGTGATCGAGAGGAGGATGAGGACCAACCAGGGAAGGTTTCGAGCGAGAACGGGCGGGAGGCGGGGGAAGGTGAGCACCCCGGCGGGACGGACCCAGGTGGCGCGGATGGAGTCGCTCATGGGTGTAGAATCTCCTTCGGACGCCCTATTAGAACCCGGCAGAACGAATCGGCGGCCCCCGAGGGTCGCGGTCGGCGAGACCCTCAGGGAGGTCCGAGCCCGACCGCGAGCCCGATCCCGAGGACCGGTCGCCCTCCGGCCAAACCTCGCATCACCGGTGCTTATTTGTCGGGACGACATCCCGAACGTCGTCGGGGTAGTCTCGCATGACGGAACAGATCGCGCATCGGTCGGCGACGTCTCTCCTCCGTCCGAACGCCCGCCTGTCGGCTCGCGGCCTCTGGGTGCCGTTGGTTTCGCTCGTGTTCCTCCTTGCGATCGTGCCGTCGGTCGCGCTGGGCGCACCGGCCCCGGCGACGGCGGCTGCTCCGTCGGCTGCGAGTACTTCCGTCGCCGGCGCTCTCCCCGGTGGGGGGGCGCCGTTCACGCCGGCCTCGTTCGGCGGCTCTCCGGCCCTTCTGCCCAACTTCCATCTCGGAAACTTCGCCCTCCATGGCCCACACCCGTCGTCCTGGGGAAGTTCGGGGGTCCCACCCGGATGGGAGGCGATGGCGCCGAACCAGCGGACCCACTCCACCGCCGGCAGTTGGGATGGATCGCCGACCGGCTCGAGTTGGGACAACCGATTCTGCGCGGGCCTCTGGCCGGGAACCCCGACGATCAACGGGGTCGGCGCTCAGCAGCGGTATGCGGCCGACTGCTACGGGCACGACGAGCCGGGGATCCAGTTCTACTCGAACCTTCCGGGCAGCGGCGGCAACGTCTCGTGGAACGTGACGCTGCCCATCGACCGGAGCCCGACCCTCAACCAATCCAACCTCTACTCGGCGATCTGGTTCGGGATGGCGTTGACCGACCCGCTCGGTTGGCTCGGCCAGTGTTTCCTCGAGCTCCAGTTCTACCCGGACCAGACGTTCTACAACCCCGGCCCGATGTTCCCCAACGCGACCGTGAACGGGGCCTGGATTGGGGCCGCGGTCGCGTGGCAGATCGAGGCGAGCTCGGGGGCCGAGAACCCCTGCTTCTACTCCCCGCTCTACCTCAACGGAATGCCGGGCCCGGCGTTCCTCAACATGACGCAGGGAGACCACGTCTCGATCGTGATGACCGGCTCGCAGACCAGCACCACCGGCGAACAGGTGTCGGTCGTCGACGGGACCAACGGGCAGCGCTCCAACTTGACGTTGTTCGACCCCGTCGGGAACTTCCCGTTGAACCCTGCCTACTCGACCAACTCCTACCCGGCCGCCTTCCAATGGACGCCGGGCGGCGAGTACCCGGTCGCGTTCGCCTATGAGACTGGACACGCCGGCAACCCGAACTGGCCGTCGAACAACAGCTTCGGTGGATGCAGCGGCGGACCCACGTCGACCCCGACCGACCCCGGCGCCCCGTGCCCGAGCTACGACCCCGCCTCGTGGGCGGCCGACACGCTCCAGCCGTGGCACATCGACACCCCGACGTTCTTCAACAGCCACGGGACCCAGACACCCTCCCAGGTCGCCTTCACCCAACCCGAGGGCGGCATGGACCTCGTCGATCAAACCAGCAACGGAGTGTGCAACGCCCTCGAAGGCTCGTCATGGTGCAGCTACCCTTGGTACAGCTACTCGTGCCCGGACCACACCTTCGAGTTCGGAGCGACCGACTACAACGGGACGTCCGCCGACTTCGGCAAGTACACGCAGTTCGCCCGCACCTCGCAGACCAACGCCCTCGGTATCCCGTTCTTCCCGCCGTCTAACTTCTCCGTGCCGTCGTGCGCCCGCGCGGGGTTCCAGGTCGGCGTCGCGAGCAGCGCCCCGGCGTTCGGCGTCGTCGACTTCCTCTCCCACCAGTACGGCGCGCTCACGACCGTCGGCGGAGTCTCGGGCGGGGCCTACTCGTTGCACGCCATCGGGCTCTCGGGCGCCGGCTTCCGCCACTGGACCACCACGGGCAGCGTCGCGGTCGCGATCTCGACGGATCCCTACACGACGCTGACCGTGTCGGGCAACGGTTCGGTGACCGCCGTGTTCACGACCGTTCCGACGACGACGATGGTGACGTTCCGCGACGCGCCGCTCGGCTTCGTCGGCGTGGACGCGTCGATGTTCCTCCAGGGAAACGGCGGGACGCAGAGGATGGTCGTCAACGGCGGCTCCCTCGCGCTGCCCCCCGGCATCTACGCGATCCAATCGTACCCGGCGCAGGGGTACAACTTCACGTCGTGGAGCGGCACGGGCCTGGGGATCCAGCTCGCCGCGCCGGCGTTCATTTCGACATGGCTCACCGTCACGGGTCAATCGACGACGGCGACGGTCACGGCCCACACCACCGCGAGCCCGGTCACCTCCACGGCGATCCTGGTCGCGATCGGTTCCGGGACCGTGCGGCTCGGGAACCTGACGGTCTCGAACTCCAGGCCCGGATTCACCGAGGGGTTCGCCACGGTCCCCGTTGGTACCTACCCGCTCGCCCTCACTCCCACCGCGACCACGAGCCAGGTCCAGGTCCTGTACGGCACGTCGGTGGTCCTGTCGGACTTCGCGCACCGGAGCCACGCGACCTTGCAGAACGGGACGGCGATCATCGAAGCGATCTTCGTCGCCGCGGCGACGCTATCGTTCCACGACAGCCCCAGCGCGGGCGGCGGGATCTCAGTGGAGGGTCCGGGCGGGCCCCCGGGCGCCGTCCTCGGAAACGGGGCGACGGCGACCCTGGTGGACGGGAATTACGTCGTCGAGGCCGTCCCGTCCACCGGCTACACCTTCGTCGGGTGGTCGACCGGGACGCCGGGGTCCGTGACGATCGCCTCGCCCTCGTCGATCGTGAGCGGCCTCGGTCTGTCGGGCTCGGGCGCGGTCACAGCGCACTTCCTGGCGACGAGCAGCGTCGCCCGGGTCACTTTCCTGACGACCTCGGGGTCGGGCGGGACGATCGCGTTCGACCTGCAGACCACCTACACGAGCGGTAGCACGAACTCGGCGGTCACCGTCGGTCAACACGCGGTCACCGCGACCGCAGCGCTCGGCTGGACGTTCCAGGGCTGGAGAGGCTCCGGAGGGCACGTCACTGTTCCGGCGGGCGCGGGCGCCACCACCGTGATGATGGTCTTCGGCAACGGCTCGCTGCAGGCGCAGTTCGCGCCGACGACGTTCGCCGTCACGTTCGTGGCGTACAACCCCGAGGGGAACCCCCTGCCGGGGGCCGTGGCCTTCGTCGACGGCCAGGCCCTGCATTCGGGGGACACGACGACGCTGACGTGGGGGTCCCACACCGTCCGCCTGTTCAGTGAGGACGCCCTCCGCGACTGGAGGTCGACCCCGGGAAC
Source organism: Thermoplasmata archaeon (assembly GCA_022750115.1). Classification (GTDB taxonomy): domain Archaea; phylum Thermoplasmatota; class Thermoplasmata; order Lutacidiplasmatales; family UBA184; genus Lutacidiplasma. The sequence goes on along the minus strand of JAKIWI010000005.1, from coordinate 25,842 downwards.
GAGGCTGTCCGGCTTGAACACGAACCCCGTCACGCTGACCGTGCACTCGGCCGGGACGATCTATGCGATCCTGTGGGACTCGGACGCCGGCAACGATACGGGCGGCAACCACGCGCCGTTCCACGGGACGGGAACGCACGTGTCCGGGTCGACGGGTCCGCTCGCGATCCGTCCGGAGTGAGGGACTCCGCTCGGCCCCCGAAGCTCAAGACAACCCCTTCCGACCGGTGGTCCTCCTCCCGGAGACCCCGGCGGCTCTCCGCTTTCGCGACGGGGTTTCGGTCCCTACGGCGGGCCGCCGGCGGTCGGGCTCGGGACGCGATGACGTTCTACGAGGGCGCCGGTCCGGTTCGTGGGTCTCGGCGAGAGAGCTGAGGGAGGGAATCGAACCCCCAGGAATCGGATCTGCAGTCCGACGCATTAACCATTCTGCCACCTCAGCGCGGCGGCTCGGAGAGAGGCACCGGATTAAAAGCGTCGGCTGGGCGCTCAGATCGGCTGGAAGCCTCGGGCGACGCGAAGTGCGACGGTCCGGACTGCGAGGCGGACCATCTCCGAATAGCGCAACGAGACACCCCGCGACTGGGTGTGGCGGCGCCGCAACTCTTCCAAGATCGCGTCCAGGGACTCGACCCCCTCCGGGAAGACCGTGTAGCCGCGTCCGACGCTCTCCGGGTCGTGGGCGTCGCTCCCCCCGGTCTCGCCGAGGCCCCGCCGGGCGGCGATGAGCGCCGCGCGCGCGTTCGCCACCTCGGTGTTGTGCCCGTTGAGGGTCTCCAACGCGGGGACCCGCAGTCGTTCCGCGATCCGTCGCCCGATGCCGTGCGCGTGGCGCGCGGGATGAGCGGGGACCGCCACGCCTCCGTGGGCCTCGACCCATTCGATGGTCTCGGCGACCGGCTGGTGGAGCGGGGGGACCTCCCCGACGCCGAATGCGAGCAGATGACCTTCGCGCGTGGAGATCTCGATGCCGGGAACGAACCGGTACTGCGGGTACCGCGCCGCCATCTCGCGCAGAACGGCGTGGCCGGCGACGGTGTTGTGATCCGTGAGAGCGAACCCGGAGAGGCCTTGAACGCCGAGCTGCGCGATCGCCTGCTCGAGGCGGAGGCGCGAATCGGGCGAGTAGGTACTGTGCAGGTGGAGGTCGAGGCGAAGACCGCCGGTCACTTCACCCTCGTACCGGGTCGGACTCCGGCCGGCGCCGCCACGGGATGCTGGTCGTCGAACGCGAGGACAGTCCCTTCGGTGGCACCATCGCCGCCGAGCCGTACGACGACCGCTGCGCCGGGCGGCCAGCTACCCGGGGCTCGGACGTTGCGATCCCCCAGGGAGATCTCACTCGGGGAACCCGCGGTGGGGTCGACGCGACCGACCAAGAGCGGCGTCTGCTCGAACTGGCTGTAGGCGATTGAGGGGGCCGGGACCGGTACACCGAAGATCGGGCGACCGGGTTCCACGTCCGACGGAACCTCCAGCAACGCCGCCTTCCCTTCAATGTCCGCGGCCAGGATCATCCCCTGACTCGTGATCCTCCGGATGGTGCGGGGCTCCAGGTTCGCCAAGAGCGCCACCAGCCGACCGCGCAATTGTTCCGGCGTGTACGACTCCCGAAGGCCCGCAACGACCGTTCGGGGTCGGGCCTCCCCCGCGTCCACGGTCAGCACGTAGAGCCGGTCCGCCGACGGGTGGTTCTCGACCTCGGTGACCCGCGCCGCTCGGATCTCGAGCGGGGGCAATTCCCCGGGGGCGGAGGTCAACGCGGTCGGCGGCGCGAGGGACGGGGCCGGCTTGCGCTCGGGCTTGGGGAACAGCGGGCGGACATCCCCCAGCGGCTGACCCGTGGGCACGGGGGTGAGAACTCCGTCCCAATCTCCGGCCTTCGGACCCTCCGGGTAGCCGAGCATCCGGAACAGCGCGTCGGAGGAGAACGGCAGGTACGGCGCGAGCCAGATCGCCGCCGACTTCAACAGCCACAAACCCTCGACGATCGCGCGTCGGCGCTCGGGTTCCTCGGACGCCCAGGGCTTCGCCTCGTGGAACCGGCGGTTCCCCTCCCGGACCTCGGTGAGAGCGACCTCGAGAGCCTCCTTCAGGTGAACCGCCTCGAGCTCGTCGGTGATCCGTCGGTGGGCGCCACGAAGGCGCGCGCCAACCTCGGAGTCCTCCGGCGTCCAGCCGTCCGGCGGCGGGGGAACCCTCCCTCCATACCGGTCCCGGACCAGGACGAGCAGGCGCTGGGCGAGGTTGCCGTACTGGTTGGCGAGGATCTCGTCGTGGACGCGGTCGAACTCCTCCCAGTCGAGCTCCGTGTCGTGGTTCTGGGGGGCGAGCAGCGCTGCGTAGAATCGGATCTTGTCCGGGGTGTGGTGCGCGAGCAGGCTCTGCACGGAGGCGTCGCCGACCGTGCCCCGACCCTTCGCCATCTTCTTCCCGTCGATGACGAGCCACTCGTTCGCGGGTACGTCGAACGGCAGCTGGAGTCCGCCGGCGCCGAGGAGGATCGACGGCCAGACGAGGGTGTGGAAGAAGATGTTGTCCTTCCCGATGAAGTAGAAATGGCGGGCCCGGTGGACCGGGTCCCAGTAGGAGCGCCACGCCTCGGGCCGGCCCGCCCGGATCGCCCATTCCTTGGACGCGGAGAGGTAGCCGGTGACGGCGTCGAACCAGACGTAGAATCGTTTCGCATCGTAGCCCTCGAGCGGGATCGGAACACCCCACTCGAGGTCCCGGGTGATCGGGGTCGGATGGAGTCCGCCGTCGACGAAGTTCTGCGTGACCTTCGCGACGTTCGCGCGGAAGTGGGCTTTGCCGGAGAGCCACTCGGTGAGGTGCGGAGCGAGCTTGTCGAGGAGGAGATAGAAGTGTTCGCTCAGTCGGAACTCGGCCGGCGTCGAGCAGAGCCGGCACTTCGGCTCGATCAGTTGTTTCGGCTCGAGCACGCGGCCGCAGTTGTCGCACTCGTCGCCGCGCGCCTCCGCAAACCCGCAGTGCGGGCACGTCCCGTAGACGTAACGGTCCGGGAGGAACCGCTGGTGCTTCGGGCAGAACGGATTCTCCTCGGTCCGCCGGGCGATGAACCCATTCTCGAGGAGCGCCAGGAACAGCTCCTGGACGGTCTTCTGATGGATCAGGGTGCGGGTGTTCGTGTACAGGTCGAACGAGAACCCGAGCTGTTGGAAGGCGGCCCGATTGATCGCATCGTTTCGGTTCGCGACAACCTCCGGGGTGGTCCCCTCCTTCTCGGCGGTCACGAGCGTCGGAGTGCCGTGCATGTCCGACCCGGAGACCATCAGGACCTCGTCGCCGCGGAGCCGGTGGAAGCGCGCGAAGATGTCGCCGGGCAGGTAGGCCCCGGCGAGGTGACCGAGGTGGAACGGGCCGTTCGCATACGGCCAGGCGACGCCGACGAAGATTCGCGCCAATGCTCCTCCCGAGCGTATCGAGCCGGGCGTTCCGTATAGTGTTTCTCAAACCAGTTGGACGAGCTTTATCGGGGCCGGCCGCTCCCGGGCCCGATGGAGGACGCGGAGGCGCCCATGACGCGCCCGAGCATCGAGGCGGCGGACCGCCTCATCGGGGTGAAGCACCCGGTCCTCACCCACGGCTACGTCGTCCTCGTCGATTACATGGGCGGAGACGCTGCGATCGTCCAGGCGGCGCGCGTCTCCTACGGAGCCGGGACGAAGACCGTCCGCGACGACCGCGGACTCATTCGCTACCTGATGCGACACCGCCACACGACGCCGTTCGAGATGGTCGAGCTGAAGCTGCTCGTCCGACTTCCGATCTATGTCGCGCGCCAATTCGTGCGGCACAGAACGGCCAATCTGAATGAATATTCGGCGAGATATTCTGTTGTTCCGGACGAGTTCGACCTACCACCGCCTGCGGACGTCCGTCGGCAATCCACCCGCAATCGACAGGGGAGGGGCGAGCCCCTGCCGGACGACGTCACCGAGCGCTTCCGCTCGGATGTGAGCCGGATCTCGGCCGATGCCTACCGGGCGTACTCCACGGCGCTCGAAGCGGGGGTCGCGCGCGAGACGGCGCGCCTGGTGCTGCCCCTCGCCTACTACACCGAGTGGTATTGGAAAACGGACCTTCACAATCTCTTCCACTTTCTGTCGCTCCGACTCGACCCGCACGCCCAGGAGGAGATCCGACGTTACGCCGTCGTCATGGCCGAGATCGCAAAGGCGATCGCTCCGGTCGCCACCGAGGCGTTTGAGGAGTTCCAGCTCGGGGGCCTCTCGCTCAGCCGACGCGAACTGAAGGCGGTGCGCGCGCTCCTCGGAGGCGCGACGGCCGAAGCGGCATGCGACCTCGCCGGACTTCCGCTCAAACGCGAGGACGGCCGACGGATGAGCACCGGCGAGGGCGTCGAGTTCCTCGAGAAGCTCGAACGGTTACGCGCGGCCGACTAGCCCGGGCGGCGCACGGTATAGACCCGCGCCGCATCGCCCCCGCATGGCGACCGTGCGCACCGTCGGCCCTCTGATCGACAACGAGTCGCTCCCGGCGAAGGGGCGGTCGACGTTCGACGTGATCGACCCGTCGAACGGGAAACTCGTGGGCCGCGTGGCGGCTGCCTCCGCCGACGATGCCCGCGCCGCGATGGACTCGGCCCGCGACGCCCAACCGGCGTGGGAGGCGCTCGGAGCCCACGCCCGGGGGAAGTACCTGATCGCGGCCGCGGAGCGGCTCCGCGCCCGGCGCGACGAGCTCGCGCTGCTCTTGACCCAAGAGATGGGCAAGGTCGCGTTCGAGGCGCGATCGGAGGTCGACGGCGCGATCGACAACCTGGAGTACTACGCCTCCCACGGTCGGACGCTCCACGGAGACGACGTCGCGGGGCTCCCCACCGGTGACTCGCTCCGCTTGATCTGGCGACCGCGGGGGGTCGTGGTCGGCATCACGCCCTGGAACTTCCCCGCCGCGACGGTCACGCGGAAGATCGGCCCGGCGATCGTCATCGGCAACACGATGGTCCTGAAGCCGTCGAGCGCGACGCCGCTGTCGTCGGTGATGATCGGCGAGGCGTTCCGAAGCGCGGGACTTCCTCCCGGCGTTCTCAACGTCGTTCCCGGTCCCGGTGGTTCGATCGGCCCGGCGCTCATCCAGCACCCCGCCTGCTCGACGGTCACCCTGACGGGTTCGACCGAGAGCGGCGTCGAGATCCTGAAGCTCGCCGCGTCGGGGGTCACGAAGTGCCTCCTCGAACTGGGCGGGAAGGCGCCGGTCATCGTCGCCCAGGATGCCGACCTCGACTGGGCGGCCCGCGCAACCGTCTGGGCCCGGTTTTGGAACAACGGTCAATCCTGCATCGCGGCCGAGCGGTGCTACGTCCACCGCGAGGTCCGCAGCCGGTTCGTCGAGCGGGTCCGCGCGCTGACCGAGCAGCTCGTCGTCGGACCTCCCCTCCGCGGTACGACCGACATCGGTCCTCTGTACTCCGCCGGAGCTCGCGACAAGATCGAGAAGGATGTGGCGACAGGGCTCGCCGGAGGGGCGAAGCTGCTCCTCGGTGGAGAGCGTCCGAAGGCGAAAGAGCTCGCCTCGGGCGCCTACTGGTCCCCCACGATCCTCGTGGACGTCGCGGACGACAACCCGACCGCCCGCGAGGAGCTGTTCGGCCCCGTGCTGCCAATCCTCGAGTACGAGGACTTCGACGACGTGATCCGGCGCGCGAACGCGAGCGTGTATGGCCTCTCGAGCTACCTGTTCACACGGAGCGGCGCCCTCGCCGAGAAGGCGGCGCGCGAGCTCCAGTTCGGCGAGACCTACATCAACCGCGTCGGCCCCGAGACCCCCCAAGGCTACCACGCGGGATTCCGCCAGAGCGGGCTCGGCGGGGAAGGGAGCCGTTGGGGGCTTTACGACTACATGCAACTGAAGAGCGTCTACGTCGACTGGCGCGAACCGCACTCCTCGGACTACTTCCTGCCCTATCACGACCGGCGAGCGCCCAACTCGTCGTGATCAGCGGGCCCTCTCGGCCCGGGGGTTCCGGGAGGCTCGGCGCGGCACCGAGCGCCTCCTCTCGGTCGGGACCGCCAGCCCCACGTGCAGGTCCATCACGTTCGTCCCGGTCGGGCCGGTTCGGACCAGTCGGCCGAGCGCATCCAGGGTCGGGTAGGCATCGTGCCGCGCCAGACGGGCGATCACGTCGATGCCGAGCGCCCGTGCCTTTTTCATCGTCTCCCCATCGGCCCAGCCCCCGGCCGCGTCCGTTGGGCCGTCGACGCCGTCGGTCCCGATCGACAGGACGAGCCGTCCCATCTGTCCGTCGAGAACGGGTGCCGCCGTCAGGGCGAACTCCTGGTTCCGACCGCCGGTCCCGGAGTGTTCGGTGAGCGTGACCGTGGTCTCGCCCCCCGCGAGGAGAGCGACCCGTTGGCCCGGTCGGATTCGCGAGACCCTGCGCGCGAACGAGGTGCCCACTGGAATGGTCTCGCCGGTCAGGTGCCCGGAGGTGACGACCACCCGGAACCCGCGGCGCGCGGCCTCGGCGGCCGCCCCCCGGAGGGCCACGCGGTTCGTGGCAACGAACTGGAACCGGCCCCCGGCGAGCCGCGGGTCCCCGGGCTTGATCGTCTCGGGATGGCGCCCGGCGGCCCCTTCCTCGAGGTGACGAAGGATCGCGGGCGGCAGCCGGTCGTTGAGCCCGTACCTCTCGACCGCGGTCTGCGCGTCGGCGAAGGTCGTGGGGTCCTCCACCGTGGGACCGCTCGCGACCTCCTCGGGAGCGTCGCCGACGACGTCCGAGATCGCCAGCGTGGTCCACCGGGCGGCCCGCGTGGCGGCGGCCAGTCGCCCGCCCTTGAGCGCCGACAGATGGCGCCGGATCGAGTTCATCGCCTGGATCGGAGCCCCCGAGGCGAGGAGAGCTTCCGTGGTTCGTCGAACGGCGCTCAGGCCGACCCCGTCGGCCGGCGACTCGGCGAGCGACGAGCCGCCCCCGGAGATCAGGAACAGCACCCGGTCGAGGGGAGTCCGCCGGCCGACGTAGGCGAGGAGGGCCGCCCCGGCGCGGAAACTCGCGCCGGTCGGGAGCGGATGACTGCCGACGAGGCGCTCCATCGAGGGGGGCACCGCCGTCCCGGCTTCGCGAACGACCGCGATCCCCCCGGCGAGCCGAGGTCCCAGCTCCGCCGCGGCGGCAATCGCCATGGGACCAGCCGCCTTCCCGATCGCGACGACGTGGACCGCGTTCTCGCGCCGGCCGAGCCACCGGTCGACCGCTCCCGAGCGGAACCCAGCGCGGACCGCAAGCGCCGGATCAACGGCGCGGATCCCAGCGCGGGCGATCGCCAACGCCTCAGAAGCGTGGGACATCGCCTCCCTCCAGCGTGAACCCGGGACGCGGGGGGAACGGGTCGGCGCGCCCGTGGAACCGCTCGGGAAGCACCGGCTCGAGGGCGGCGCGGGCCGTCGGGGAGGTCGGTTCGGCGATCAGTTCGGCGAGCCGGCGGGCGGCGCCGCCGCTCCGCATGACTCCAAATCCGTTGAACCCGGTGATGACGTATAACTCGCGGTCCGAACGGAGCGGCCCGATGCAGGGCCGACGGTCGGGCGTGGCGGTGCATACGCCCGCCCAGGCCCCGACGACGTCGCTCGACTCCCAGTCCGGAAACCACGAACCGAGGGACTCGGCGATGTGGGCGAGGAAGGAGCCGTCCGCGCCTTGGACGAACCGTTCGGGGTCGGATTCGACCCGCTCGGTGCCGTCGCCGGCCAAGATCCGGCCGTTGGCCTCCGGTCGGGCGTAGACGTCGGTGTCGAGGTCGTGGACGGAGACTCCGATTCCCGTCGGGGCGAGTTTCGGGGGACGGAGGACCGCGGCCTGAGTCCGGTACGGGGTCAACGGGAGCGGCGACCCGAGTTCGGCCAGGAGTCGCTTCGACCAGGCTCCCGCGGCGACCACCAGCGCACGGCATCGGATCGTCGTCGCGCCCGATTCGACGACCCATCGGTCCCCCTCGAAATGGGGGGTTTCGACGGCGGCCCCGTAGGCGACCGCGGCGCCGCGCGCCCGCGCGGAGGCGAGGTACAGGGCGGTGATCGAGCTCGGGGTCACGCACGCGTCCGATTTCGACGCGATCGCGCGCTTCAACCGGTCGAACCGGCCGTTCGGGAACCAGGTCCGCAGCTGGTCGGCGTGGACCTCCTCGACCGCCACGCCCCAGCCACGGAGCCGGGTGAGCGCATCGAGGAGGCCCGCGGCGACGTCGGGGTTCGCGGTGAGGCGGACGAACGGCGCATCCGAGAAGGCGTCCGGGTCGCTGGCCGCGGCGAGGGCGCGGTACTCCTCCCGCGTCTCGCGGGCGACCCGGACGTCCCACTCGTTCCAGAGCTGCTCGGTGACGATGCCGGCGGCGCGGCCGCTCGCACCGGCCGCCGGGGTCCGTGGGTCGACGACGGTGACCGACAGCGACCGACGGGAGAGGTGCTCGGCGAGCGCCGCGCCGGCGATCCCGGCTCCGAGGACGACAACGTCCCGAGTCGCTTCCACCACGCGGATGGGGACGGTTCCCGGCTTAATATTGGGGTTTGGCGCGGCTGTAGGCGTCGCGGAGCGACGCCGTGTCGACGTGGGTGTAGATCTGCGTCGTCGCGACCGAGGCGTGGCCGAGGAGCTTCTGGATGTACCGGATGTCGCAGCCGCGCGACAGGAGCGCGGTCGCGAGGGTGTGGCGGAGCATGTGGGGAGTGACGCGGCGCGGGATCCCGGCGTCCCGCGCCGCCCGCCGGACGATCCTCTCGACCGTGACCGGCCCCACGGGAAACATCCGCACCGCGGCCTCGCCGGCGAGCGTCCGCTCGGTGAGGTAGCGGTCGAGCGCGGTGCGGGTGCGGTCCTCGAGAACGACCTCGCGATCCTTGTCGCCCTTGCCGGATCGCACGTGGAGAAGGTTGCGGGGGAACTCGATGTCCTCGAGCAGGAGGTTGCAGAGCTCGCTGACCCGGAGCCCGCAGTAGGCGAGGACGTGGATGATCGCCGAGTCCCGCGGCGACTGCTTCACCGCGTCGAACAGCCGGTGGGTCTCTTCCTCGGAGAGGTAGTGGGGGAGTCGCTCGGGCCGCTTCGGCGCCTCGAGGCCTTCCGCCTGCGCGAGGCCGAAGGTCCGGAAGAGGCAGGTGAGCCCGCGGACCGTGGTGTAGACCGAGTTCTTTGCGTAGTGGCGCTCGAGGACGAGGTACTCCCGGAACGCCTCGAGGTCGCGCTTCGTGACCTCGTCGAGCGGCTTGTGCACGTAGCCGAGGAACGTGCGCGCGATGTGCCCGTACTGCTTCACGGTGCACGGACTCCGCTCGTGCGCTTGGAGGATCCGCTGGAACCGCCCGACCATCTCGTCGACGGAGAACGCCGGCTCCTCGACGGTGGCGTCGGCCGCGCTCGCCCGATGCCGCGGCGCGGGCGTGCGCTCCCGCGGCGCCGAAGAGGCCATCGGTTGCTCGTTGGCCGGGTTGACCCTAATTAATGGTTGACACCCATCGGAAGCTCCGCGACCGTTCCTCAAGTACCGACGGCGCTCTCGAACGCTCCGTGACGTGCGACCGGTGCGAGAAGGCCGCGGTGATCGACCGGCCCTACGCCGGCGACCATCTGTGCGACGAGCACCTCGCCGCGACCATCCGGGACCGATTCCGTCGCCAGCTCCACCGCCAGCTCCCTCGCTTCCGTACGGGTACCATCGCGGTGGCGCTCTCGGGAGGGAAGGACTCGGCGACGGCGCTCCTCCTCGCGCACGAACACTTCCGCCGCCGACCGAGCGTCGACGTCGTGGCGGTGACGGTCGACGAAGGCATCCGAGGCTACCGACCGAAGACGATCCGAGCCGCGCGGGCTCTGACGAAGCAACTCGGCGTGCGCCATGTGGTCGTGAAATCGCTCGAGCTCCTCGGGACGACGACCGACCGCGCCGCTGCGCGACTTCCGGGGACCGCGCCCTGCTCGTTCTGCGGCGTCTGGCGGCGCCAGATGCTGAACCGGACCGCGCGCGACCTCGGGGCGGACGTGCTCGTCCTCGGGTTCAACCTCGACGACCTCGCCCAGACGGTGCTGATGAACGTCGCGCGGGCCGACGTCGCGCGCCTCGGTCGGATGGCCCCGCATGGCCGTCGACAAGACGGGCTGGTGCCGCGGATCGCCCCGCTCTCGGAGGTTCCGGAGCGAGAGGTGTTCCAGTTCGCGCGCGCCTCGGGTCTGCCCTTCGACCACGCGGAGTGCCCCTACGCCGGCCGCGCGAGCCGCAACGTGTTTCGCGAAGCCGTCTGGAATCTCGAGGAAGCGGTCCCCGGGACGCGCCAAGCGCTCCTGCGAAGCCGCGAGACGATCCTCGCCCTGCTCGAGAATTCGGAGGCATCGGGAGCACCGCGTCGATGTGAGGAGTGCGGGGAGCCGTCGACGGGCGTTCTCTGCCGGGCGTGCGAGTACCGTCGGGAACTCGCCGGACCCGTTATGGGGACGGCTGTCTCCTGAGGGACGTGGCCGACGGTTCCCTCTCCTCGGGGAGCGACCCGCGGCGCTCGCTCGTGCATCGCGTCTTCGTCGCCGGCGCCGGGATCATGGGGAGCGGCATCGCCGCTCAGGCGGCGTCGAAGGGGTACGCCGTCACCCTCGAGGACGTCAGCGAGGAGTTCGCCCGACGTGGTCTCGACAACGCGCGGCGGGCCCTCGAGCACGCCGCGAAACGCGGGACGATCGGGAGCGCCGCCGTGGAGGAGACCATCGGGCGGATCGACATCGCGATCGGGCTCCGACGGGCTGAGGGGGCGGACATCGTCATCGAGGCCGCTCCGGAGAACCTCGAGCTCAAGCGCCAGCTGTTCCGGGAGCTGTCTGCGGTCGTCGGCCCCACGACGATCCTCGCAACCAACACCTCGTCGCTCCCGGTCACCTCGATCGCATCCGCCGCCACCGACCCGAGCCGCGTCGTGGGGCTTCATTTCTTCAATCCGGTCCTCCAGATGGAGCTCGTCGAGCTGATCCCGGGCGTCCACACGCGGCCCGACGTCGTCGAGCGCGCCGCCGAGTTCGCGCGCTCGCTCGGAAAGACGGTCGTGACGTCGAAGGACACTCCCGGCTTCGTGACCACGCGGGCGATGGCCGTGATGGGCAACGAGGCGGCGTGGATGCTGTACGAGGGGATCGCCACCCGCGACGACATCGACGCCGCGTACCAGCTCGGCTTTCACCACCCGATGGGCCCGTTCGCGCTCCTCGACCTCGTCGGCCTCGACACGACGGTGGCGATCCTCGACGTCCTCTGGGACGGCTTTCGCGACTCGAAGTACCGGACGTGTCCGTTGCTCCGCTCGATGGTCGCCGCGGGCAAGCTCGGGCGCAAATCGGGCGCCGGCTTTTACGACTACCCGCCGAAGGCGAGCACCGGGTAGCCGGCGATGGTGGATTCCTCGGGCTTCGTGGACTTCCTCGTCCTCACGCTCGCCGCCCTCCTTCCGGCGCTCGCCTACCTGGTCTGGGTCCGTCAGAGCGAGCGGCTGGGACAGGAACCGTGGGGGCTCCTGCTCCGATTGTTCCTGTTCGGCGCGCTCGGTGCCACGATCATCGCCGGGGTCCTCGAGGTGGTGATCCTCGACATCGGCACCAAGATCTCCCTCTCCTACCCCGCTCCCGAGTTCGCGTTCCTGAACGGCAATTCGACGCTCGGCGTATTTTTCCTCGTCCTGGTCATCGCCCCGTTCGTCGAGGAGGGACTGAAGGCCGCCGGGGTCGTCCAGTACCGCTCCTCGATGCGCCGGCTCGCCGATGGCCCGGTGTTCGGGGCGGCCGTCGGCCTCGGCTTCGGATTCTTCGAGACGCTTCTCTACGGGCTCGGCGCCTTCCTCGCGGGCGGCCTGGCCGCGGGCCTCACGCTGATCTTCGTGCGGTCGATCTCGTCGGTGCTCCTCCATGGGAGCTCCACCGCGATGTTCGGCCGCGGCTACGCGTCCAACATCTACCAGGGCCGGGCCGGCGCCTCGGGGGCGTACTACCTGCTTGCCGTCGGGATGCACGCCTCGTTCAACGCGCTCGCCTCGCTCGGCGCCATCCTCCTCGCCGCCGGGCTCCCCAACTGGATCGGGCCGTACGCGGACGTCCTGGGACTGCTCGCCGCCATCGCGTTCGCCTTCGGCGCGATCGAACACGTACGCACGGTCATCGCCCAGTCGGACTTCCCCGGCGCCTCCGCGGTCCACCCGCGCTATCGGCCACCCAGTGTGAAGCCGCGGAGCGGCCCGCCGCCGCGTCAGTACACCAAGTGAGTCAGGGGGCGGGTGGGCTCTGCTTGGGACCGCTCCGGCGGTTCCAGACGGAGTCGCCGATGTCGCGGTAGACCGCCTCGGTCTCGTCGGTCGCCTCGGCCGGGCTGTCGCGGCCGACATCGCGGATCCGGTCCTTGCGGAGGAGCCAGTAGTGGATCCGCCAGGTCTTCCCGCGCGAGACCGTCGCGTCCTCCTCCTCGCTCGTGAGGAGCCCTTCCTCCTCGAGCCGGTAGAACCGGTCGCGGTCGTCGCTCGAGAGCTTGTTGTCGAGTACCGTGTCGTCGAGGCCGAAGTAGCCCAGGATCATCCGGGCCGTCGGCTCGGCCTCTTCCGCGGGCATCTTGCCGCGCGCGACGAGCGTCCGTTGGATGGCGCGGATGAGCTCCGATTCCCGGAGGACCTCGGTCATGGACGGAGGACCCAGTCGTCGACGGGAGAAATAGGTTCGGTGACGACTTCGCTCCCCACAACGTCAAGTGGCCGCGCCCGCATTCGCGGGCCCTCGTGACCGACCCCGGCTTCGTTCTCGGTCCCGAAATCCTGGACCCGGCACGCCGCGCGCTCGGCCGCGGCCTCTGCGCCGAATGCTTCGGTCGCCTGTTCGGCCGCGCCGGCCACGGGATGACCAACCCGGAGCGAGCGGCCCGGATCTCGGAGGCGCTCGGCGCCCTCGTGCCCGCCTCGCCGTGTCCCGTCTGCGAGGGGGCCTTCGACCGGATCCCGGTCTGGATCGAGCGGTGCACGACCGCCGCCGAGGGCTACGAGTGGCCGCGGTTCTCCTGCGGGTCCCGCTGGGACCCCGAGACGCTCGCCCGCGAGGAGTCGCTCTGGCTGGAGTTCGGCACCGCGGTCGGCGAGAGCATCCGCAGCTCGTTCAACCGCGAACTCGGCAAACGCCTCGAGGCCGCGAGCGGCCGCGAAGCGACCACCGACCGGCCCGATGTCGTGTTCCTCGCGGACGTGCCCGTCGGAACCGTCGGCCTCACCGTGATGCCGCTCTACTTCCTGGGCCGCTACCGGAAGTTCGACCGGACGCTTCCACAGACCCGCTGGCCGTGCCGCGCGTGCCAGGGGCGCGGATGCGACCGCTGCTCGGGCACCGGCAAGACCTACCCGACGAGCGTCGAGGAGCTCGTCGCCGCGCCATTCCTCACCGCGACCGGCGGCGAGGGAACTCGGTTTCATGGAATGGGACGCGAGGACATCGACGCCCGGATGCTCGGCCGTGGCCGGCCGTTCGTGCTCGAGATCCGGCGGCCGAAGCTGCGCGCGATCGACGTTGCCGGGGCGGTCGCCGAGGCGAACCGGGCCGCCGAGGGCCGGGTCGAGGTCGTCGGGATGGCGTCGGCCGACGCCGCCGAGGTCGTGCGCGTCAAGGAGGCGAGCCCGTCGAAGAGCTACCGCGTCGGCGTGTCGGGGGTCGTCGCCGTGGCAAAGATTAATGAAGCCCTGTCGTTCGCAGTCGGCCGGGCAATCGCCCAGCGGACTCCGCGGCGCGTCGCGCACCGGCGGGCCGACCGTGTGCGCACGCGTCGGATCGTCTCTGCGTCGCTCGTCGAGGCGGCCGAGGGACGGTTCACGCTCGACGTGTGCGCCGAAGCCGGCACGTACATCAAGGAATGGGTGGAAGGGGACGATGGACGGACCGACCCGAACCTCTCCGCTCTCCTCGGGACTCCCTTGACGGTCGAGTTCTTGGACGTCCTCGAGATCCACGACACACAAGGAGCGTAACCGATGGTCAAGAGTTCCAAGGGATTCCGCGCGCGCAGCCGCGGGTGGTCGACCAAGAAGGTCCGCGAGGCGGGGATGCCTCCCGTCAACCGGTTCCTCCAGGCGTTCGCACTGGGGGAGAAGGTGATGGTCAACCTCGAGCCCTCCGACCCGCACGGCCAGCCGCATCCGCGCTACCAGGGCCGGGTCTGCACCGTCGTGGCGAAGGTCGGCCGGGCGTACCGGATCGAGTTCTACGACGGCGGGAAGCGAAAGCAGCTCATCGCGAACCCCGTCCACCTCCGGCGCTCCCACGTCGAGCCCAAGCCGGCGGCCGTGCCGGCTGCGGGGGCCTAGATGCCCGACCCGGTGCCACTTGCCGACGTGCGGAAGATGCTCACCGAGGAGGCCGGGCGCCGCCCGCTGCCTCGGGAGGCGCTCCTCGCCCAGCAGCACGCCGAACTGTTCGCGACGCTCGAGCCCGCGGAGATCCACAAGCTCATCGCCGAGCTCCGGACCCTTCCGTTCGTCGACGCGAACCTCGCCATCAAGATCGCCGATGTCCTCCCGCAGTACCCCGAAGAAATCCGCCTCCTGTTCGCGAAGGAGCGGGTCGTGCTGGAGGAAGAACAGCTCGCCAAACTGATCGAGCTGGTCGCGCAGTACAGATGATCGGTCGGCCGGCCCATGGAGAACTACGTCTACGTCCTGGATTACTTGCCGTCCGGTCGGTCGACCGAGCACGGCTACCATAGGGAGCCCGTCGCCCTCGCCGTCGGCGAGTCCGAGCTGAAGCTCCTCGAGATCCTCGCGAAGCCGGGCGTCGCGCTCACCCCGGGGAACCGTATCGCGGTGGTGCCCCTCCAGGGCGTCGCGCCGCCGATCGACCACGTGCGCCGGCGGCTCGGTTACGACGAGCTGACGACCTCCGCCCGCTCGGAGCTGACGATCGCGCTCGAGAAGCTCGTCCTTTCGGACCAGGCTCGGTTCCTCCGGTTCTTCAACGAATCGGAGTCGGTGTCGCGGCGCTTCCACCTGCTCGAGCTGCTCCCGGGCGTCGGCAAGAAGACGATGCAATCGATCCTGGAGGAGCGGAAGCGAGGGCCATTCGCCTCGTTCGCGGACCTCGAGTCGCGCCTTCACCTGAAGGGCCCGCAGATGCTCGTCGTCGGCCGCATCGAAGCCGAGCTCCAGGGCGTCGGGGACAAGTACCGGTTGTTCGTCGCGCCGTAGGATGGAGGCGCCGGCCCTCGCGCCCCTCGTCCCCGCCAGCGCCCGGGACGTCACCGAGGCGCTCAAGACCCTCGGCATGCGCCCCTCCCGCCAGCTCGGCCAGTCGTTCCTCATCGACCCGTTCATCGCGGATGGCGAGGCCGCGCTCGTCGACCAGCCCCGCGACGCGCCGATCGTGGAGATCGGCGGCGGGCTCGGGATACTGACCGCCGCCTTGCTCCGGCGCGGCTACACCGACCTTCGGGTGCTCGAGCTGGATGCGCGGCTTGCGCGCCGGCTCGACGAACTCTTCGGAGCCAGAGTGAAGGTGGAGGAGGCCGATGCCCTCGATGCGCCGCTCGGGAGCCCGACTGCGGTCGTCGGCAACCTCCCGTTCGCCGTCGCCACACCGATCCTGATCCGACTTCTCAAAGCGCGCGTTCCCCGCATCGTGGCAATTGTCCAAAACGAGGTGGCGGAGCGCATCGCCGCCGGCCCCGGGTCGGGCGTGTACGGCCGGCTGAGCATCCTGACCCACCTGTTCGCCACGGTCGAACTATTCCGCACCCTCGGGCCGGCGTGCTTCCACCCGCGCCCCGCCGTGAACAGTCGGCTGATCGTGCTCACGGCGCGCCCCGACCCGCTCGCGGTCCGCTCGGTCCCCCGGCTCGAGGAGACCGTGCGAACGCTGTTCTCCTCCCGCCGCAAGCAGCTCGGCAACCTCTTGCCCCGGGTCACCTCCGCGCCCGACGACGTCGCCCGACGCGCCGGATGGCCTGTCGGCTGGCGACGGATGCGCCCCGAGGAGCTGCCTCCGGAGGCGTTCTTCGCCCTCTCCGACGCCCTTACGTGACCTGATTTCTAGACGACGCGGCGGTCGGATGGCGGAGGACGGCTCGGCCCGAAGGACGGTGGCCCTGCTCGTCGTGCTCGGCCTCGTCTGGGGGTCCGCGTACCCGGTCATCCGCTACGGGCTGCTCGCCGGCGCGACCCCGCTCGCCTTCGCCCTCGTTCGGTACGCCCTGTCCGCCGCCGCGATCGCGATTCTGGCGGCGGCGACGCGCGTCGCTCGACCCGCGCCCCGCGCCCTCGCGATGTCCGCCCTTCTCGGCCTCCCGATCGTGGGACTCTACGGACTGTTCCTCTATGTCGGCGAGCAGTGGACCTCCGGCGGCGTGGCGGCGATCCTCATCGGGGGAGTGCCGTTCCTGACGGCCTTGTTCGCCCTGCCGCTCCTTCCGGGGGAGTCGCTCGGGCGCGCCGGCGTGCTCGGTCTCGCGATCGGGTTCGTCGGCGTGGTCGTCCTGGTCTTCCCTCCGGGTGGGGTCGTCCTGGCCACGACCATCTGGGGTCCGATCGCCGTGTTCGCCGCGGCGGTCAGCGTCGCCGGGGGCACGGTCCTGCTCCGACGTCAGCGTCCCGAAGGCGAAACCCTCTGGGGACTCACGGTGCAGTTCGCGGCGGCGACGATCTTCCTCGCCGCCATGCTCCCGCTGTTCGAGCGCCACCCCGCGCTACCAACGACGACCCCAGCCCTGCTGGCGCTCGCCTACCTGGTGGCGCTCCCGTCGGTCGTCGGCTACACCCTCTACTTCTACCTCCATCACCGGGTCGGACCGGGGCGCGCGAACGTCGTCGCCTACGTGAACCCGCTCGCGGCGGTCTCCATCGGGACGCTCCTGCTCGGAGAGCCGTTTCAGCTCTGGGAGCTCGCCGGGTTCGCCCTCATCGTGATCGGGCTCACGATCCTCACCCGGTACGGGAAACCGGCACCGTGACCCGCGACGGCATCGTCCTCGGCCCCTGCTCCGTGGGCGGTCTCGCGCCGCCCGATCTCGGGCACGAACTCCATTTCCACGGGCGAGCGACCGAGTTCCTAGGTCTGCGGAGTCGGCGGGAGGGGGGTCGACCGCTCGTTGCGAGCGGGAAAAGGTTCGTCGCGCGCGGCCGGCGCTGCGCCTACGCCGCGGCGAGGGTCTTGACGCCCTGGACCGTCGGGGCGATCATCTGGAGGACCCCGGCGAGGAACACGAGGATCGCGCCGACGAGCGCGATCACGTTGTCCCCCAACCCGAGTATGGTCCATCCAATCGCGGCGACGACCACGAGGGCGACTCCGACCGTCAGGGGTCGGTTGCTCCAACTGCGGTGCCCCAGGTAGGCGAAGAGGAACGCCAGCCCGGCGACGACGAACAGCAGGATCGCC
The DNA here is from genome assembly GCA_022750115.1 of Thermoplasmata archaeon. Taxonomy (GTDB): domain Archaea; phylum Thermoplasmatota; class Thermoplasmata; order Lutacidiplasmatales; family UBA184; genus Lutacidiplasma. The sequence continues at coordinate 8,438 of JAKIWI010000005.1, read as the reverse complement.
TCGGTGTCCACGGACAGGGCGGAGATCATGCGGCCCACCACGAGGTCGGCGGCGCCGACCACGAGGGCGACGAGCCCGGCGATCGCGAAGAGCGCCGCTCCCGCGACGCCGAACAGCCACCCTAACTTTTGCTCGGTCAGATCGGTCATGCTTTGGTATTCACCTCCTTTCTGTTGGCTCCGCGCGAGAACCCTCGGGGAAATCCCCCCAGGGACCGTTCGCGGGCGGTTCGATCATGGTTCCCCGCGAGGGGTATTTGTACCCTTGTCCAACGGGAGCCGGACCCTCGACGAGGGGGCACCGGAACGGAGGGGAGGGACCCGAATCCGGGGACTCAGAGACCCGTCGCGAGGAGGGCGTTGACCGCCTGCTCGAGAGACCTCTCCACCGGTCCCGATGCGTCGATCCGAACCCACTTGGGGGGCTGGAACATCTGGTCGAACTTCCACTTGACCCGGGTCAGATACGTCTCGTCCTCGAACAGGTCCGGCCCACCCTTGCCTTCGACCCGCTTCAGGGCGAGGTCCACGGGCGCGTCCAGGTACAGGATGAGGTCCGGTTCGAGGGCGAGCTCGCGCTCGATCCGTTCGAGGTCCCGCCACGATTCGTCCGGGAGGCCCGGAAAGTGGTAGGCGAGCGAGGAGTAGTACGAGCGGTCCTGGATGACGAGGTCGCCGTGGTCCAGCGCCCGCTCCACGAGGGGGCGAAGGAGCGAGCGGTCCACCGTCAAGCAGAGCGCCGCGGCGAGGGGATCGATCTGCAGCAGGCGCATGAACTGTCGGCGCAGGAACTTGTCGGTCGGTTCGCGGAAGGAGGAGACCGAGTGCCCGCGGCCGAGGAGCACGGGGACGAGCCGGCTGCTGAGCTCGGTCTTGCCCGTTCCGTCAATCCCTTCGATGACGACGTAGGTGCCGCGATCGCTCATCCTCGCGCTTCCGAGCGGATTCCGCTCCCGAACTCCGTTCGACGGTCCGCCCGCACCGAACCTCCGAGAGCGCCATAAGTCCCCGGTAGTCCGCCCCGTCCGGGTCGCTGGAACGAATCAGCCTCGACACGGAGGGACCGGCCCGTCGCGCCGGAATCCAGCCGCCGGGAAATGAATCGTGGGAATATTCCCTGAGGTCGGCATAGTCCGGGAGTATTTCGCGCGCGGGTTCATTAGCGGTCGACCCGTCGGCGCCGTTGGAGGCACCGACCCTTGGGCAACTCGAGTGCGACCGGATCGTCCCGGGCGGTTCGGCTGAGTCTCTGCGTGGGGGTCGTCGTCCTCGTCCTGCTCGTCGACGCGCCGGCGCTCTCGGGCCCGCACATCGCCGGTCCTCCGGCTGGGTCCTCGGCCCTGGGGGCACGAGAGCGAGCCGCGTTCGCCGGCGTGCCATCGCCGGCTCCGTCCGACACCCGTCGCGGTTCGTCGGGTGCCGGCACCCATCCCGATTGCTCCCGCATCGCCCCCTCGGACCTGGTCCCACTGCGGCCCGCGGAGCGAAACTGGAATGTGTACTGCTCCAACCTACACGGTCCGACGGGATCGTCGGGCTCCTCCCAATATCCGCAGGGATTCGGAATCTACAACCTCGCCATGACCGACGACCCGTACGACGGGTACGTTGTCCTACTGGGCGCGAACGGGGGCAGCGGCCGAATGAACGGTACGGAGACCTGGACGTTCTCCAACGGGCTCTGGACGCAGATCGCTTCCCCCCAGTCCCCCGAGAGCTGCGTGGGCTCGGTGATGGCGTACGACGACGTCGATCACTACGTTCTCTACCTCGGTGGAGGGAATCTGGCCCCGGGCTCGAACTGCACGTCGGCCGGGCAGACCTGGAGCTACCGGGCCGGGCTTTGGACCCAACTCAGCCCGGTCTCCTCCCCCTCGGCCCGGCAGGGGGCGGCGCTCACCAACGACTCGGCCGACGGCTACCTGCTCCTCTTCGGGGGCATCAGCCCGGCGTGTGGTACGGCGTGCAACGATACATGGACCTTCGTCGGGGGGAACTGGACGCAGCGCCACCCGGTGACTTCCCCGTCGAACCGGTCGGGGGCCGGGATGGCCTACGATGTGTGGGACGGCTACGTGGTCCTGTTCGGCGGCTCGAGCTACGCGGGCTGCACCGGTCCCGAGCAAGACGCCCTCTACTGCATGGACCGCGACACGTGGGCCTACCAGGCTGGGATTTGGACGCAGCTCGCCCCGGTCGGTGCCGTACCGCCGGAACCGTCCGACGACGGCCTCGTCTACGATGCGGCCGCGCAGGGGGCGTTCTACACGGTCACCGACGACAACTTCTCGGAGGGCGCGGAGATCTGGTGGACATTCCAAGGAGGGAACTGGACGAATCCGTCCACGAACGGGCGCTACGCGCCGACCCTTCCGAGGAACCGGTTCGGCGAAGGGTTGGCGTACGACTACCGGGACGGCTACGACGTCATGTACGGCGGCACCGGGGTCGGATGGGGTCGACTCGCGGACACCTGGGCCTATCAGAACGGAAGCTGGAGAAACCTGACGGCCGCCTCGGGGTTCTCGGCGTCGCTTTCGATCCTCCCGAGCTCCTTCGACCTGGGCGGGTCGGTCACGTTCACGACGGCCGTCTTCGGGGCCACGCAGACGTACTCCTACGCCTACAGCCAATTGCCCGCCGGCTGCATTTCGGGAAACCTGTCGAGCTTGTTCTGCACACCGTCGGTCTCTGGGACGTTCTACGTGACGGTGACCGTACGGAACGCGACCGGTAGCGCGGTGACCGCCTCGGCGAATGTCGTCATCTACCCGATGTTGACGATCGCGGAGTTCACCGTCGACCCGTCCAACGTCACCCTTGGGAGTCCGGCGGCGTTCCGCGTGACGACCTCCGGGGGCGGTTCCGGCCTCCAATACAGCTACGGCGGCCTACCGAACGCCTGCGCGGGGGAGACGAGCGCCGCGTTCGCCTGCACGCCGACCGAGACGGGGGAGTTCAACGTCACCGTACTGGTCTTCGACGACTTTGAAGCCACGACGGCGACCACGAGTCTGAACGTGTCGGCCTCGACCCCGACCCTACCCTACCCACCGCTCACCATCGTCGCCTTCTTCGCCTCCCCGGCGGTCGTTACCGTCGGCGCGATGACCGTCTTCGAGGTGTTCGTCCAAGGCGGGACCCTCCCGGACACCTTCGCCTACACCGGATTGCCCGCCGGCTGCGTGACCGTGACCGTCGCGGAGTTGTCGTGCTCACCGAGAGTTTCCGGGAGCTCCCGGACGACGGTGACGGTGACCGACGGCGCCGGCACCATTACCTCGGCCTCGACGACGCTGTTCGTGACCCCTCCCTCCGTGACGGCTTCCACAACACCGGCGAATCCGGGCCCGACGTGGCTTCAGTTCGGCGTCGGGTCGGCCGTGACCGCACTGGTGGTTGCGGCCGTGACCTTCCTCGTCATCCGCCGAGGTCGGCCCCCCTCGCGGGCTCCGTGAGCCAGCCCAACCGCTCCGAACGATTCGCGACTCGTCCGCCGGTCGCCACCCCGACGAAGACTCCGCGGCCCAGCCGGTGCACGAGCGATCCTGGCCAGCGAAAATCTCAGGGCTCCGTAACAGGCTATTCGGGGCCTTTATCGTGTGGCAGCGAATCTCGACCCTGATGCTGACCCTCGGCGATCTCCCCCGGTCGTGGATTCACCACGGAGATCAGGGATCCGGCGGACGCCGCGCTTGACCGAGGAGCCCCGAATTCACTGGAGGCTCGGCGAGCCATGGCCGCGTGGCTGGCATCGTCCGCGGTTTGTCAAGGAGGATGGACACCAAGTGGTGTTCATTGAGATCTACAACGACACCGCGTTGACGACCGACCTCGGGTACCCCGTTGACTCGATGATAGGCCTTCCGGATAAGCTCGGCAGGACAGACGAAGACGCTTGGGTTCTATGGGAGGAGAAGGGCCGGGACAACGTCAAGAAGGCGCTCCGTCAGCTCGAGGACGGCCTCGGGAATCTCCTGAAGCTCGGAAAGAGAGTGGACCGGTTGGGGATTTCGCTCGACCGGTTCGATGGGGTAGAGCCGTGGAAGCGCCACCCACTCGGGTACCTCATGCCAAAAGCTCAGGTACATGCGACCCCCTTCGAAGTATCCGGCCGCAAGGTCTGGGTGGAGCAGCGAGGCAACTAGTATGCCGCTGATCGTGCGTTTCTCCGACATCGCGGGCTTGGACTCGGAGGGTCCGGCAGACGAGCGCGACGTCGGGACCGCCGAGTTCCTCCGAGTCGCGGCCGAACTCTGGAAGACGTTCGAGCCGGAGTTCAAAGGGAAGACTTTCACCGTCTTCCAGACGTTTCCCGGGGAGCACCTCGGAGGGACCCGAGTCGAAGCGCTTTCGCGGAAAACTGGAGTGAGCCCGGCCTTGCTGGCTTCGATGTCCCCGGCGGCGGGGTCGCTCTCGGATTCGGCGCAGACGGCTAGACTGCACTCGAACAACTCGATCGAGGTCGCCGGCCTCCTGCACCCGACGGGACTGCCTCCGCTCCTGGCCACGCTTGAGCTGAACATCTATCGGGCGTGGGCGACGGGCGCGGGGGACTGGAAGGGGGCGGGTGACCTCGTTCTTGACGTCCACAAGTCGAGCACCGCACATGTCGATGGACTTTGGGAGCTCAGCCAGTCGCACCCGGAGGCGATGCTACCCCTCTTCCGAGGCTGGCTCGCCGGAATCGAGCGGGTTAGTCACCACGCGGGTGGCAGACACCGAATCCGGTGGGCAGCCGTCCGCGAGACCGGTGCGGCGGATGAGCCGCCAATCTCCGGGGCGCCAATGCTCTATCGAGCGAGGATGTACGGCAAGCAATCACTCGTCGCGGCGAACCTCAGGCAGGTAGCGCCGGAGGAGCTGGCCGACTTACTCTCGAATGGCGCGGATGCGTTTGCTCGGGCCGAGTTTCACGAAGCGGTGGACGCGGAAGTCCAGTCGATGATTCATACGTCGGCCTTCCCGGGGGCGGCAGAAGCGTTCCAGTCCTCGGCGCTCCTGGCGTACTCCCAAGGCGGGAGTGAGTCGTTCCTCTTCAAGGACTCCAGCGGACCCGAAAAGGCTGCGCGAAAGTTGATCCGGGCCGTAGAAAAGAGGCTCAGGGAGCGGGTCCGAGTTAGGCTCGACGAGGGAAGCGCGTGGAACGAAGCGCTCGGCAGGCTCGTGCCGGGCGATGCCCCCGCACCGACGTCCGCTCGAACGCTGGACGGCTACTGACGGCGACACGGCATGGGTAGCCCAGGCTAGGCGCGCATACCACGACTTGGACGACCACTCGCAGACCCTTCCCGTCCCTCGAATACTGACGGAACCCCCCGCCCGCTTCGCGAGGCGCCGTAGTTACTCCGATCCTTTCACTCAAGAAGCGATTCTTTCACCCGAGGACAATAGTTTCACAGAGGCGGGCCAATAGGCACGTTCATATAGAAGCGCAGAGTCGGGAAACTCGGTGGACACCGTGCTCCAGGGAACGCCGATTCTGGTATTGAAGGAAGGGACCGAACGCGACCGTGGCAAGAGCGCCTCGGCGAGCAACATCGCGGCGGCCCGGGCCATCGCCGACGTCGTGCGGACCACGCTCGGCCCGCGGGGCATGGACAAGATGCTCGTCGACTCGATGGGCGACATCACCATCACGAACGACGGCGTCACGATCCTCAAGGAAGTCGACGTCGAGCACCCGGCCGCGAAGATGCTGGTCGAGGTCGCGAAGACCCAGGACCAGCAGTGCGGCGACGGAACGACGACGGCCGTCGTCATCGCCGGCGAGTTGCTCAAGCGCGCGGAAGCGCTGCTCGAGCAGAACATCCACCCCACGATCATCACCCGCGGCTACCAGATCGCCGTCGAGGAGGCCACCCGGCTCCTCGCGAGCGAGATCGGGACCACGGTCAAGCCCGAGGACGAGGCGATCCTCCTCGACTGCGCCACGACCGCGATGGGCTCGAAGGGCGTCTTCGGTTCGCGCGACCTCCTTGCCAAGATCGCCGTGAAGGCGGTCCTCAAGATCGTCGAGAAGCGCGGCGACCGGACCATCGCGGACGTCGACCAGATCAAGGTCGAGAAGCGGCACGGCGGCACCATCGCCGACACCGAGCTCATCGACGGCATCGTCGTCGACAAGGAGCGCGGCCACCCGAGGATGCCGCGAACGGTCAAGGGCGCCAAGATCGCGCTCCTGAACTCCTCGCTCGAGGTCAAGAAGACCGAGATCGAGAGCAAGATCAACATCAAGAACCCGGCCCAGATTCAGAGCTTCCTCGACGAGGAGGACCGCAACTACCGCCGGATGGTGGAGTCGGTCAAGGCGTCCGGAGCGAACGTCGTCATCTGCCAGAAGGGGATCGACGACGTCGTCCTCCACTACCTCGCGAAGGAGGGCATCTTCGCGGTCAAGCAGGTCAAGGAGTCCGATCTGCAGAAGCTCGCCCGTGCGACCGGCGCGAAGATCGTCACCGGCGTCAAGGACCTGACCGCGGCGGACCTCGGCAAGGCCGAGCTCGTCGAGGAGAAGAAGGTCGGCGACGACGACATGACGTTCATCACCGGCGCCGTGAACCCCCGCTCCGTCTCGATCCTCATCCGCGGCGGCACCGAGCACGTCACCCAGGAGGTCGAGCGATCGCTCCAGGACGCGCTCAAGGTCGTCTCGAGCGTCATCGAGGACGGGGTCGTCTGCCCCGGCGGCGGCGCGACCGAGATCGACCTCGCGGTGAAGCTCCGCAAGTGGGCGCCGAGCGTCGGGGGCCGCGAGCAGCTCGCGGTCGAGGCGTTCGCTCAGGCGCTCGAGGTGGTCCCGTGGGCGCTCACCGAGAACGGTGGCTTCGACGCGATCAACACGCTCATCGAGCTCCGCGGCGCGCACGACGGCGCCAACGCGAACCGCAACACGGGCGTCAACATGGCGACGGGCAAGGCCGCCGACATGTGGAAGATGCACGTCGTCGAGCCCTCACGCGTCAAGCGCCAGGCGCTCAGCTCGGCGGTCGAGGTCGCGAACATGGTGCTCCGAATCGACGACATCATCGCGTCGAAGAAGTCCTCCCCGTCGCCCCCCGGCGGCGGACCGGGCGGCCACGACCACTAGGCGTACCCGGTCGTCGCCGCGCGAACCCTTTCCGACCCTCTCGACGACCCCCGAAGAATTGATAACACGCCCGAGGTAGGCGCGGCCCGATGCGGACGAAACAGGTCGAGAGCGTTCTGCGGCTCGACGTCGTCACGCTCGAACCGCGCCCCGCGGTCTACCTCGCCTACGACGGCTTGGGCGGACTCTCCCAGCGGCCTCTTCTCCGCGACCTCGTCGAGGAGTTGCACCGCCAGGGTCCGAACGTCCTCAAGGACTTCCTGACGGCGCTGCGAAAGACCCACTCCGGCCAGGTCCACGTCTACTTCGCCGACTACGTCAGCTACGGGATCGGCGGCGGCGACGCGACGGCGGAGTTCTTCTTCGGCACCTTCCTCGTGCTCCACGAAGCGGCCACGGCCAGCGAGCCCGAGCAGCTTGTCCTCCAGCGCCCGAGCGGCACCGAGCGCCTTTCCCTCGACGGTGTGCCGAACTAGCGGGTCGCCAGCATCCTTTTTCCCCGACGGCGTTCCCGCGGCCGAAGATGGCCGACGAGGAGTCGCCGCTCATCGAGGAGCGACGGCGAAAGGTCGAGCGGGTCCGCTCCTCCGGACGCACGCCCTACCCATACCGCTTCGCCGACGTCGTCCCGACGGCGAAGGTCGTTGCCGCCGCCAAGCCGCTCGCCCCGGGTGCGGACGACCCGAGCCGTACCTTCGCGGTCGCCGGCCGGCTGGGGAGCATCCGCCAGCACGGGAAGAGCGCCTTCTTCGACCTGCGCGACCGCGACGGGTCGATCCAACTGTTCGCCCGCATTGACGAGCTCGGGGAGGCCGGATACCGCTCCCTCATCGACGACCTCGACCCCGGCGACATCGTCGGCGCCGTCGGTCATCCGATGGTGACGAAGCGCGGGGAACCGTCGCTCCGCGTCACGCGCGTCGAACTCCTCGCGAAGGCGCTCCGCCCCCCGCCCGAGAAATGGCACGGACTCCAAGACGAGGAGGCGCGAATCCGCCATCGCCACGTCGACCTGTTCGCATCGTCGGAGTCGCGCGCCCGCTTCCGGGCCCGGTCGCAGCTCCTCTCCGGGCTCCGGACGTTCCTCACCGAACGCGGCTTCCTCGAGGTCGAGACCGGCGTGTTGTCGCCCGTCGCGAGCGGCGCCGCGGCCCGACCGTTCGTGACGCGCTCCAACTACCTGAACGACGAGCTGCGACTGAGGATCGCGCTCGAACTCCATCTCAAGCGCCTCCTCGTCGGCGGCCTCGAGCGCGTGTTCGAGGTCGGGCCGGTGTTCCGCAACGAGGACCTGGATTCGACCCACACGCCCGAGTTCACGATGATGGAGTGCTACTGGGCGTACGCCG